>NZ_WTSX01000002.1 GCF_009828745.1 Erysipelothrix anatis | reverse complement strand
TTTGATAATTTTAGATAGTTTGCAGACTACACTTAAATATTATCAAATGGAGGTTTAAAACAGAATACATCGCTAAAGCTATAATCGAACCCCCAGACTATCTGGGGGTTTTAAAATGCACAAAAAAGCCGGATATTTGCTATCCGGCTTTTCTTTTACTATGATTTATTTTTTTGACATCATCATTCTGTAAGCTTTTTAATCGGTTAAATTTTCTTTTTTTCTTTACGTGTTTTTGCAACATACAATAAAGAACCCAATCCTGCAGCTACAAGAATGTATCCAATTTTGGAACTTTGAACTCCGGTTTTTGGTAGCTCATCCGTCTCGTCAATCGTTGTTACTTTTTCCCATTGTGCGTACAAATTCATGTTATCTTCAATTTTGAAGTTTGAATCTACAGCATAATGTGTTCCTTTTCCATCTGCTTGAGTATTCCAACCTACAAATTTGTAACCTGCTTTCTCAAGCGTATTGAACCCGAGAACCGTAACGGTATCATGTTTAAGATATTCCAGTGTATCAATTGGACTTGTACCATTGGTTTCACCATTTCCATAATAGGTAACAGTATATTTTTCAACAACTGGCGTTACATCCCACTGTGCATACAATTTTGTATTTCCAGTGATTGAGAAACTTGATCCAACAGCATAGTGTGTTCCTTTTCCATCTGCTTGAGTATTCCACCCAGCAAAGGTATGACCTATTTTTTCAAGCGTATTTTTATCTAAAATTGTGACTGTGTCATTTTCAAGATATTCCGTTGTATCTGTTGGCGTTAGTCCTGCTGTCTCACCATTTCCATAATAGGTAACAGTATATTTTTCAACAACTGGCGTTACATCCCACTGTGCATACAATTCTGTATTTCCAGTGATATCAAAAGTAGCCCCAACAGCATAGTGTGTTCCTTTTCCATCTGCTTGAGTATTCCACCCAGCAAAGGTATGACCTGTTTTTTCAAGCGTATTTTTATCTAAAATTGTGACTGTGTCATTTTCAACATATTCCGTTGTATCTGTTGGCGTTAGTCCTGCTGTCTCACCATTTCCATAATAGGTAACAGTATATTTTTCAACAACTGGCGTTACATCCCACTGTGCATACAATTTTGTATTTCCAGTGATTGAGAAACTTGATCCAACAGCATAGTGTGTTCCTTTTCCATCTGCTTGAGTATTCCACCCAGCAAAGGTATGACCTATTTTTTCAAGCGTATTTTTATCTAAAATTGTGACTGTGTCATTTTCAAGATATTCCGTTGTATCTGTTGGCGTTAGTCCTGCTGTCTCACCATTTCCATAATAGGTAACAGTATATTTTTCAACAACTGGCGTTACATCCCACTGTGCATACAATTCTGTATTTCCAGTGATATCAAAAGTAGCCCCAACAGCATAGTGTGTTCCTTTTCCATCTGCTTGTGTATTCCATCCAGAAAAGGTATGACCTGTTTTTTCAAGCGTATTTTTATCTAAAATTGTGACTGTGTCATTTTCAACATATTCAGTTATATCTGTTGGTGTTGCTCCTGCAGTCTCACCATTTCCGTGATATGTAACTGTGTACGTTACAGCATCTGGAATCCAAATTGCATAGACACTTTGGTTTGCACTCGTTAGTTCAACTTCTGTTACTGGAGTACTTCGCGTACCGTCTTCAGTAGGTTCTAATGACCATCCACCAAACGTATAACCGTCTCGCTTCAATCCTAAATCCTGATGATTCATCACCGGAACGACTTTATTTAAGTATCCAACTTGGTAATACTCTTCAATGACGCCATCCTCATTTGGTAAATAGAACTCTGTTCCATCATATTCACCAAGCGGGGCTAAATCAAAGGCTCCATGGTTTGAATTATACAAAATTGAAGCAACTTGAATTGAGCCGTGATCTTTATCACGTGGTAAACCACGTTGACCAATGTCTCCAAGGTTTGCTTGTCCTTGATATGTATTATCAGCAATACTTCCTGGTCTAATCATTACAGTCGGAACGACTTCACGATTCACACCTGCACGTACATTGGATTCGTTTTTTGCGACATGTGGTGTTGTAACACCTAGGACTTCAAACAATGAATCATCAATCGTCGAATCATTCTCTAAGTTGATGACGTTTCTCTTTCCTAAATCCACTGTCGTACTGTTACTGATATCCTTGTATTTACTGGATTCGTTTAAATTTCCATTTTCATCATACACACGGTTTCCAGCAAAGATATTGGCATCTAATGTTGTGGATGGTCCAAGAAATGACGTTTGGCTCAAGCCAATGGCACCACCTTGTTGATTAACAGACGATAAGCCATCACCAGATTGGTTTCCAATAAATGTGGATGTTTTAATAATATTATTAGATGTTGATTTAAGTCCGCCACGGAAGTATTGAATGGCACCACCGGAACGGTTTCCTCCACTCTTTCCATGCGCGACATTATCAATAAATGTTGAGTTCGTAATTGATGTTGCTAATTTTCCATTACCACTTGCCTCAAACAGAATCGCACCACCATCATCGTTTGCTTCATTGCCGATGAATGATGATCCATCGATATTTACTTTTCCATCGCCATTATAGACACGAACATAGAGTGCACCACCATCATCTGCGGCGAATGTTGGTGACGTTGGATCACCCTGAGCTATATTTCCTTCAAAAATTGAGTGGTTAATATTTATGACACCGAAGAGATCATTAACGGTGATGGCACCACCGCTTCCACCCAGTAATCCGGTATTTTTTGTTGTGTTGATATTGTTACGGAAAACCGTATTTTCAATCGTCATGACAGAACGGTAATTTTTAGCAGAAATTGCTCCCGCTTCGTAACCATAGCCTGATCCATGATTGTTCTCAATTGTTGAATTGGTAATTGTAAGTGGGGCACGCTCTGCAACTTTAATTGCGGATGCCGAGTTCATGCTTTTATTGTTGTAGATATGCATGTTATCTAACTTGGACGATACACCAAGATAAATAACTGCTGATCCCGCATTGTAAACAGAAGAATTATAAAATTCTAATGATCCATCACTACGACTATCGTCAAATAAGTACCCAGAGCGTGATTGTCCATCAATCTTTAAATTTTTGATTGTAACGGTACTTGGTTGGTTTCCTTGTAACTTGATGTTTCCACCATCCCAAATAACACCATTACCATCAATTACAAATGATACATTGGGAATCGTAACCGTCATAGGTCCTGATACAAAATCAGGTGCAAGTGTAATAACTTGGCCCTCAGTGGCAGTTGCGATGGCTTCCATCAGTTCATCTACGGTTGCGACTGCGTCAAAATTGACCGCTCTCGTTTCTGTTTCAGGAGTTGGTACTTCTTGGCTTACTGAATCTACATCTTTCGGCTTGTCTTCTGACTCTTGTGTCTCGGACACAACATCTGTTTCAACTTCTTGAGATGCGTCTTGATCTAATTCTGTATCACCTTCTGTAACGTCACCAGTTACATTTTCAGATTCATTGTCTTGCTCAGTCTCAGGTAATTCATCACATGATGAACCTTCATCCTCATCCGCACACACTTCACCGGTCGTATCATTGCCGATTTCTGTTTCAGTTATCGGTGTTGATACTCCTTGGTTAGTGTTTGATTCATCTGCATTGATATTTAAGAAAGGCACCGAAATGAGTACCAAGCTTAATACCATAAAAATCTTTAATTTCTTTTTCATAGCACCACCTCTTTATCTATTCCTAAATTAACAAATTAGGTCTCTATTAAGTTGTAAATGATATTAAAACATCGATTAACGTTACCAACAGACGATTTTTCCGGGAGATACTGTATCTTAAATTATTTGTAATAAGAGCACTTTGATGCTTTGAAGCATGAAAAAAGTAGAACAACGTTCTACCTGTTTTTTATTATTAAGGAGCGATCCTCGAATCAATGAAGTTTCTTAATCGCTCAGCAGCCTGTGGATAACCACACCAACTTATTATTTTTTTGTATCAGGGCGGTAATTAAGATAAACCATTCCCAATCCAGATACAATCACCAACACAGCTAAGATACCACCGTGGACTTGACGTTTTGTCGAGCCTATTTGACCATCTTCTCTTGGCGCTTTCGAAACACCTTTTATGACAGGTACTTCTTCAGCGGAAGTCGCTGTGACGACGGCTGTTGCTTCGGTATCCTTTTCATTTGCAAAGACTCGATACGAGCCAAACAATGCTCCAGATACGATCATCATACAGCACAGTGTTCTTAAGAACTTCTTCATGAATTCCTCCAGACATATGTTAAGACATATAGTTGTACGTTATTTCTTAAACATACGCTTATATATTATGCATAAATAAAACACCTTATGCAAGCAAATGTTTTTAAAAAATTGCTAGCTCAAAGTGTTGCGGTATGATTCGATTATTTCTTAAGAGATTGAAGTGTGCGAGCGGCATATTCACTAATTTTTGTTTGGTTTCGATAAAGGCCATAAGCAATTCCAAAACCAAGCAGCGAGCCTACGAGAACATCACTTGGGTAATGAACAAAGACATACAAGCGTGAGAAGGCCATCAATGCTGCCAACCCAAGAAAGATCCACCGTTTCTTATCTTTTATAAAGAGGAAGAATGTTCCTGCCATTGCAAATGCACTTGCAGCATGTCCTGACGGGAACGAAGAACCACGTGGTACTGGAATCAAAATATCAAAGTTCGCTACTTCAAAGGGGCGAACCCGCATCACAATTGGTTTCAAAATCCCGCTCACAAGGATTAATTCAAGGAGTAATGCTAACAATGCGAAGTAACCAATTTTCCGTGTTTTTTTATTAATCATAAGGATAAGGGCGATAGCTATCCACAGCTCTGCATGATCTCCCAAACGTGTGTATATCGCGAAAAACTGATTAAGAAATGGGGTAGCCCATGTTTGGATCCACTGCAGAATTGCCATATCCATTATTGTGTTACCTCAACTTCAATATCATGTGCTGCACGATAACTAATGGCAACCTCTTTACCATTAACATTAACAACAAACGGTCCTTCATACGGATCAATACGAACAAGTTCAAAGGGTTCACCTAAATTAAAGGATATCGTCTCCAAGTACTTGAGCAGTTCTAAATCATCACGAACACGAGAGAATGTACCCGTATCACCCACTTGTAATGAAGCAAGTGGGGTAACACCATCACGATCTAAACCACCATTTCCATAAATGATGCTTCCGTGAGGACAATACTTAGGATTATTGAGGTATTCACTTAATCTTTGCGCAAGATTGTTGGAGGTAACATGTTCTAAGACCTCCGCATCATCATGAACATCGGTCCATGAGTATCCCAATTGTTCTACCAAGAATACTTCCCAAAGTCGGTGCTTACGGACAAGATTCTGCGCTTCACGGGTTCCTTCGTCACTCAATGTCAAACCCAAATCTTTATGTCTAACTACCAGTCCTGATTCTGTCAGTTTTCGAATCATTTCGCTCGTAGATGCGGCAGATACATCTAAAGTAGCTGCTAATTCTTTGTTTGTAAGTTTAATATTTCTTTGATTCATTGCAAATATAATTTTAATATAGTCTTCGCGATTTGGTGTCATTTCTTACCTCTTTTCTTAGGCGTGCCTAATTAATACCATTATATCACTAAATATCAGTGAAAAACAAGATATGGGATCCGTACGCACAGTCTTTTTCACATGGTATAATAGAATTACACTAAGGAGGTTTTTGTATGAAATTTTCCTGGCATGGACACGCCTGTGTCCAACTTCAAACACTCGATGGAACCAAAATTATTATTGATCCTTTTATCAATGGTAATCCTTATTCCGATCTTGATGTCGAATCGGTTGTTACCGATTATATTATTTTGACACATGGTCATGAAGATCATGTTGGTGATGCTTTAGCCATTGCACGGAATAATGAAGCAACGATCATTGCTGTTGTTGAGTTAGCTGACCATCTGGCGTCTATCGACGTTAAAACTCACGGTATGAATATTGGTGGAAGTTTTAACTTTCCGTTTGGAACTGTTAAATTAACACCCGCAATTCATAGCTCATCATATGATGGTCACTATATGGGACTTGCAGCGGGTGTTATTGTCGATGATGTGAGTTCTACCATTTACCATGCAGGAGATACTGCACGCTTTACAGACATGAGTCTTATTGGACCTGTCACAGCAGCTTTTTTGCCAATTGGTGATAATTTTACGATGGGAATACGCGATGCATTACACGCTGCCCAACTAATTCAGTCTGAACTATACATTCCGATTCACTACAATACATTTCCTGTTATTGAACAAAATCCATACGAATTCACAAACATGCTTCACGACAATCGTGGACTTGTTCCTGAAATTGGCGAAATAATTGAATTATAAAGGAGGCTTTTTATGTTACAAGAACGCATCAATCGTGTCATCAATAATCATCAATTAAGTTGCGGACACACCAATCACTATATTTTTATACTTAAAGGGTTCACCCATGTTTTAAAGAAATACTCAATACCGGTAAAAGACCTAGATGTCGTTAAAATCCCCACAAAAACCAATTTTTATATTACATACGAAGATGCGATGACCCTCGGTGACGGCTTTGTCAGTGCACTTATCGAACATGAGTATGATCCTTGGATTGTTGATTTTAATTTCTTCGAAGGGGGATACCTTGCTGATATTGACTCTGTAGATTATACCAATCGAAAACCATTAGGGAACATGTTACTCGTTAATTACCCTGAAATATCATGGGCTCCAGAACGGAAAACAATCCATATTTTCAACACCAATAATCCGTTAATAGGTATTGTGGACGATCCTGATACACCACGAACCAATGAAGACCGATTAAACATATTTCTAGAATTAGAGTAGAATTTTCTACTCTTTTTTCATAAATTCGTTTTATAATAATATATAAAAGTGGAGGATGTCTATGAGACCTGTATATAATTTTTCAGCCGGGCCAGCTATGTTGCCCGAATCAGTATTACTTAAAATCCAAGATGAACTATTAAGTTATCAAGGATCCAACGTTTCAATGTTAGAAGTGAATCATCGTTCGTCAGAATTCTTCGGAATTATCGATCATGCTAAGGCAACATTGAAAGAACTCATGAATATCCCCGATACATACTCAATTGTATTTCTTCAAGGGGGGACAAGTCAGCAATTTGCAATGATTCCCATGAACTTTGCGAAAGGAAGACGCGTTGCTTATGTCGATACAGGTTTTTGGTCAGCAAAAGCGATTGAAGAAGCCCATATTCTCAACGATACACTGGTTGTAGGATCAAGCAAAGAAGATGGTTACAGTTATCTTCCAATGGATCTTAATGTACCCGAAGATTGTGCCTATGTCCACATCACAACAAACGCAACATCAGAAGGTCTCATGTATCGTGATCTCCCTGATACCAATGGTGTCCCATTGATTGGTGATGCGTGCTCTAATATCTTGGGCTTTCCCTATGATATTAATGACTTTGCAATGCTTTACGCGGGAACGCAAAAGAATTTAGGTATGTCAGGACTTACACTTGCAATCATTCGTAATGATATGCTCCACGATGTGGAAGGACTTCCTTATATCTTCGATTACAAAAAGCATATCCAAGAAAATTCAGTCTATAATACCTCTCCAACGTTCGCCATCTATGTCACCGATTTAATGTTGACATGGGTTAAAGAACAGGGTGGTGTCGAAGCACTCTCTCAACAAAACGAGCGAAAAGCTGCAATGCTGTACGAACTTATCGATCGCTCGGGATTCTATTCCAACTGGGTCAAACCTTCGGATCGTTCATCGATGAACGTTGTCTTTACAACAAATGATGAAACATTGGATACGCTGTTTGTGGAAGAAGCAGCACAGGAGGACATGATTAATTTGGGGGCTCATCGTAGTTCTCGAGGTATGCGCGTCAGCATCTATAATGCGATGCCAGTTGAAGCGGTTGAAAAGCTCGTCGACTTTATGAACCGTTTCCAAGAGAAATATCAATAATAGAACGCCTGTGGAACCGTTTAGCGAATCAACTCTTAAAGGATTCACTAAATGGTTCCATAGTTTTTTATGCAAAACTATAAGAAATTAATACGTTTGTGGAGGTCCTCTTTCGTACTTTAACCTTTGAATAGAGCCTCTGTAAACATCGTCAAACATCTTTTACATACATGCGAGGCACAATGTAAAGAACTTTTAGATTGAACAGTAAACGAAACTCTTTTAATGTGGGGTTAGGAGGAACGGTTAATGGATTTTGGAACAAGACTTAAGGAAGCTCGCAGTCGCATAGAACTTAGACAAGAAGATATTGCGGATGCAATCGGCGTCTCAAGACAAACTGTGTCTAATTGGGAAAACAATCGGAGCCTTCCCGATTTAAGAAGTATTGTTGAGATAAGTGACATTTACCAGATCTCCCTCGATGACTTACTAAAAGGAGACCGAAAAGTTATGGAAAAATTAATTAATGATTCTGACGTCAAAACAATGGAAAGGAAATTGAATATTCTTACTCTAGTTGTTTTGGCAACATCATCCTTGACATTACTCTTTATTGATGGCGATATCCTTTCAAGTACAAATATGCCCGTACTTAATGCTATATCCATTATTCTACGAATGCTACTTATTGGATTACTATTTTATACAATTATAAAATATGTCAAAATGCGTAATGACTATCAGCGCCAAAACGGAGATGAAAACCAACCAAAGTATAACACCACCAAAGTTATCATTGTACTTGCTGGATTATGCGTTGTTGGATTCCTCCTCGGACTCATTGCCGCATTATTATAGTATTTTGCCGCAAAATTCGTAAAAAAAAGCTGAACCCTATTCAATGCGCTCTTGCATCGAAATGGGTCCAGCTTTTTTAGTGTTCGATTTGAACACGTGGATTTAAAACTTTGATGTATTTAAGAATCATTTCTTGAATCTCGGGATGGGTCAGCAGTTTAAATGTCTTTTTCGTTTTGTCCTGATAGGTCAGCGTAAAGATATCATGGTTCTTGCCTGTGTATCGTTGATTGCGATATGCAACGTGGGCAACATCTTCTAATACGACTGCTTTGCCAGTATCAACAAGGATCAAGCGGTCACCATCTATGAGAATCGGAAATTCCGAAACACTATTTTTTATATACAAATTAAAATTAAGTGCAATCGATGGTTTGTCCATTGCATGAATCACTTGATCTATCTTTTGAGTATTCTGATACAATCGAAAGCTTTGAAATGCTACAACTATAGCACATACGGCCGTAAGCATTAGTGCCGTTGTCACGAGCGTCTGCTCTGGAAAGGCTTGACGTGATGCCAAGGTCCCAACAACGATAACCAACACTGACACAATGACCCATGCCGTAATCTTAATTCGAATTGTTTCTTTATTAATCCCCAATAAATATTGCCGTTCACGTTCCATAATATACCTCATATCTTCATTCTATTATACGTGATTTATGAGGGTTTGTCATGACACTACTGATGTGCTTCAGTATATGCCTGCGGATCTTGACGCCAAGCTTTTAGAGAAGCAAGGTCGCTTTGACTTATAGTACCTGAGCTTACTGCTACATCAATGAGTGTTGAGTAGTTAGAAAGTGATTCGTAGGGGATTCCTGCATTTTCGAAATTTTGACGTGCACTATCAAGTTCATAATCAAACACGGAAAGTACCGCAACTACTTCATGACCTGCATCTTCAAGTACTTTACATGCTTTAATACTCGATCCACCTGTTGATATCAAATCTTCAATCACGATAACTTTTGATTTCTCTGGAATGAATCCTTCGATTTGTTTGCTACGGCCATGATCTTTTGCCGCAACACGAACATAGGCCATTGGTAAAGCGAGTGCTTCAGATACCCAGCATGCTTGAGGGATTCCAGCGGTTGCTGTACCAACAATCATATCAACAAATTGGTATTTTTGACGTACGATATCAGCTAAACCTCGTGCAATATTCATGCGTACTTCAGGGTAACTCATCGTGATGCGATTATCACAGTAAATTGGACTTTTTAATCCACTTGCCCATGTGTATGGTTCGAGTGGACTCAAGGTGACGGCTTCGACGTCAAGTAAATATTTAGCGATGCGTTGTGCTGTGTTCATTATGCGTGCTCCCATTCATTCTTAATTGCTATATATGCTTCATATGGATTATCTGCTTTTGTAATTGGACGACCTACCACAATATAAGAAGACCCATTTTGACGTGCTCGAGATGGTGTCATGACGCGCTTTTGGTCACCTACATCACTAGTTGCTGGACGAATTCCCGGTGTTACTCGCAAGAACTCTTCACCACACTCATTCGCAATTTGTTGTGCTTCGAGTGGTGAACATACAACACCATCTAAACCTGCTTTTTGAGCACACGCTGCGTAATGGAGCACTGATTGTTCGAGCGAAACCTCAATTAGTTGATCACTGTGCATTTGTGCTTCAGAAGTAGATGTCAGTTGTGTTACCGCAAGAAGAATTGGACCTTCTCCTAAACCACGACGTGCAGCTTCCATCATTTCAATGCCACCTGCTGCATGAACGTTAGCCATGTCGACACCAAGTTTGCGTAAGCCACGCATTGCACTTTCAACAGTATTGGGGATATCGTGCAATTTCAGGTCAAGGAAAATGCGATGACCGCGCTCCTTAATCTCACGAACCATTTCTGGTCCGGTTTGGTAGTATAGTTCCATACCAATTTTAACGTAAAGGGACTCTTCGAAATGATCTAAGAATTCCATAACTTCTGTTCTTCCTGGAAAGTCCAGTGCAATAATAACTTCTGACATAATAACCTCTTTCTTTTTCTTCATTGAAAAGCAATTCAAATAAAAAGCTTGAACCCATAGAGTTCAAGCGCGTATCTTAAAAGATATGATTCGCTTCGAGAACTCTCTGGTACTCTTTAAAGTGAATTTAATTATGAAATATTTACCGAATCTTCGCCATCAATTTCTTTAATATGAACAAAGATACGTTCTGTTTTGGATGTAGGAACATTTTTACCAATATAATCTGGACGAATTGGAAGTTCTCGATGACCGCGATCAACCAGAACTGCTAGCGAAATTTCTGCAGGACGACCCATATCAATCGTTGCATCCATTGCTGCACGAATTGTTCTTCCTGTAAACAGTACATCATCGACCAATACGACATGTTTCCCTGTTAGCGAATCATTAGATGATGCACTGCTGTGGATTTCTTGATCATCACGATAACCTGAAATGTTTAAGCTTACGACATCAACAGGTCCTTCGATAGATGCAATTTTTTCAGCAATTCTTTTGGCAATCGGCACCCCACGTGTCTCAATACCAACAATCACTAAATTTTCGATGCCTTGATTTCGTTCAACGATCTCATAAGAAAGACGGTTAATTGCACGCATCATTTCCGATTCATTCAGAATTATTTTCGACATACGTTCCTCCATAAAAAAAGAGCCACTCACAGAAAGAGGCTCGTTGATAATGATCATAGTTGCTCTTTCCTTCTTGATCTCTCAGGATCAGTTTAAAGGATTCTTTTTTCGAATAAATCATAATCTAATTCCCACACAATGTCAATCAATGTTCCAAGACATTCTACGAACTCGCTCGTAAGAGAAAAGTAATACGCATCGAATCACATTTGTTCGAAAATGATTGTTTTTGATTGCGTTTTTCGACTAATTATATCGTTTTGTGAAATTTTATTGCGATAATACATTAAATCATTGTATTTATATGCTTTTCTTACATTTTTGTAAGAATTTTGTCCCGTATATCGATGTTATTGAAACCGTACATTTTGTATTATAGTAACAGAGTAAAATTCATCAGTTCAGATGCACTTAATTGTATCAAGTTTTTGATTATTGTTACCTTAATCCTACAATAATCAAATAGCAATTAAGCAATCATAATATCCGCACTCATGAAACTTGATGTCATATACTCTGTCTCGTATAGCACTTGAAGCCAAAAGATGATTTCCTAACATATGTCTAACATACGATGAGTGTTGAATAAGTCCGCATTTCAAATCACATTTGAATTTATCCGCATTCGTTTCATCTTTTTTTAATCCGCCGATATTCTGAGAGGATATCAACGATTCTATTCGCAATTTACACTAATATCCGCAAACTTGATAATTGGTCATTATCAAATCCCGTAAATTGTACGCACATGCTTTTGAAATCCCCGATATACTTCAATCGCTAGTTTCTCCTTGTTATCGACATCAATTATTGATTGTCCTAACATGCCTGCGTTAGCAAGTTCTTACGATTCGTACTTTTTCAAGTACTCTCCTCAGTTTTACTACCTCTCAGATTTGGTATACAGCTTTGTGTGTTTACCCCTCTAATACCAAGCAATGTATATCACACATATTATTGATGTAATAATATTGCATCCCATCAAAAAAGGAGCAGACCTGTAGACTGCTCCTTTTCCTATGCTTCCTTGTTCATAAATACATAACCTAAGGCAATTCCCATAAACGAAATAATGAAATATGCAACTGATTGTGGTTGCGTTAGTCCGCCATACAATACAAACGAAGCACCGAGTAACGCAAGTCCTGGATACACGTATCCTTTGAGAACACCCAAGCGTTTCCGAGTTAGCTCTTCATATAATGTCCGAACATATAACGAACTATAGAAGACATAAGTAATCACGATCGGTAAACTATCAATCTGAAGTCCACTTAACGCTAACGGACCCACAGTGACTTGAAAGACACTCATTGCATGAAGTATCAACCACAACATTACAAGCCCAAATGCAAGCCATGCTGACGCTACCGGTATCCCAAGATGGTCATTCATTGTCTTATATCGCTCCGAATGAGGAAAGCGATTGCGAATTGCTAAAGAATAAGGTAATCGGATGTAACCTAAAATTAAGCCATTCACGGAACCCAAAATTGAAATAATCACCGCAAGGTAGACCAATTTCATTCCGATTGGTCCAAAAATCATTTCGGCAATGTAACCAACAGATCCATCACCCAAGGCCATCACTTGTTCTGGTCCTAGCAAAGCATTAATTCCAATAAAATACGCAAGGTAGATCGCAAGAATGATAATTGGAGCGACAATCAATGCTTTCGATAGATTCTTCTTCGGGTTCTCAATTTCATGTGCTATTGCCGGTGCAACGAACCAACCATCGTAAGAGAATGCGCATGCAATTAGACCGACAAACAGCCCTGAATTTAACCGTGATTCTTCAATTATCGGTGCTGCAAGATTGGAAGGTTCTCCAAAAACTAGCCCCAATAACGCTAATCCTAGCAAAGCACCTATTTTAATAATAAGCGTAATATTTTGGAATAGCCCTGCTTGGTTACGGTTAAATATATTCAAGACAAATGTTGCGACGATAATGGTCAATGTTATGATCCACAGTCTGATGTCTGTTGGATCTGTAATATTAAAGAGTAAGCCAATATAAATAGCACAAATCCACGATAGAATCGCAACAATTGCTGGAAAATAGAAAACAACTTGAAACCATCCGGAAAGGTATCCCATTGTTTTTCCCCATGCGAGTTCCGCATAGGCTATGAGTCCACCAGCTTCTGATGTTCGTTTAGCATACTCGGCAACACAGAGGCCTCCAAAGATAATGCCGAATGCTCCGACGACCCAAAGTACGACTCCCAGAAGGACACTTCCTTGGGTGGCAAATAGAATATCATCAGTTTTGAAAAAGATGCCAGACCCTACCACAATTCCGACAATCATGGCTATGGTTGTAAACAGTCCAAATTTTTTAGTTTCTTTCACAGGTGTTCCTCATTCTATATTAATTGCTGAGTATCAACGGTAACTTTTAGGGGATAGGTAAAACCATTACGCGCGAGCTCTTCTTTAAGTGTGGTTTTGATTGTGTCTACTACATTGAGTTTATCTGGTTCAATCACGAGATCAAACATCAGCGTGTCGTGAATAATTCGAACATCATGAAAATCAACACCACCATAGAACGTTCGTATGTGTTTTTTTATAATTTGATAAATCTCTTTCATTTCGGGACTCTCGATATCTAATGGGTCCATATGGATCGCCAACGAAATCCCTGTTTTGTTAAGAATTGTATTCTCCAAAGTATCGACAATCGTATGTGCGTCAATCAAAGACATTGTTTGATTAATCTCAACATGAACACTTCCGTATGTCGTATTTGATCCGTAATTATGAACCATTAAATCGTGATAACCTAGAATTTCGGAATTCGTATCCAAGATAGTTTTTATTTCGTCAAGAACTGATGCATCAGGGCGTTCTCCAAGAAGACTGTTCATGAATTCACGGACCATTTTCAAAGCTGACCAAAGAATAAACAAGGATAAGCCCAGTCCTAAGTAGGCATCAATTGTATAACCCGTCCAAAATTGAAAGCCAACACCAATCAGAACGCCTGCGGTGGTCATCATGTCATTGAGACTATCTTGCCGCGATGCTAGCAACATGTCTGATTTGAGTTTACGTGCTTGGACATCGTACATATATGCCATGAATCCTTTAGCAACAATTGAAAATATCAGAATAAAGATGGCAAGCATCGAGAATGTTGTAGTTTGTGGTTCAATAATATTAGCGATCGATGTTTTGAGAACTTCTAATCCTAAAACACCCATAATTAAAGCCATTACAAATCCCGCTATATATTCAAAGCGTTGATGTCCATACGGATGTTCGCGGTCTGCTGGTTTACCAGTGACAATAAAGCCGACCACTGTAATAACTGACGACATAGAGTCCGAAAAGTTATTAATACCATCAGCCATGATAGATTGTGAGTTCGCAATAATTCCAATCGTTATCTTAAAGACAGACAAAAGTAGGTTTATCGCGAGTCCCGCTAAACCTACTTTAATACCTTCTTTGTTTCTGTTTTTTTCGTTTAAGTTTTCCATGTATTTATTATAACACAGTCAGTTTTAGATGAATCCCTGCTTTATCAACTATTTCGACCGTATCGTCTGAAACTGTATAACTATAATTTTCGAGTGCTTGAATATCTGCTTTAATTGTCTCGAGATTGTCAACAAAGATTGTTACTGAAGCAAGTCCAGTTGTATCTTCAGGGAGTGGTGTTAATGATGGTCCTGACCAAACGTTCAAGGCGATATCATGGTGATAACCACGTTTGGAAATAAAAATAGCATGTTGCATATCAGTAATCAAATCATAGCCAAGTATATCTAAATATAAAGCACGTGCATCACGAATCGCATTCACTTGAAGATGAGCATGACCCAGAATTGTTCCTGCTGGCATACCATACCATGTTGGGTCCGTTACCAATGAAACCAAACGTTGAATATCTACCGGTTCGGTGGCAGCTTCCATTGTCCCATCTTCATTCACAAGCCACTCTGAGCGTGGACGATCGGCATAGATTTCAATACCATTTCCCTCTGGATCATTCATATATAGTGCTTGGCTATAAATGTGGTCACCAGCACCCCCAATATCAAATCCAACTGCGTCAAAGTGATACAGAATTTGACCTAGATATCGTTCATCTGGCAATAAGATTGCGAGATGGTAGAGGCCATTGTAAGCTTTGGTTGCTTGTTTTACATCTTTCGATGTTATCAACTCTACAATTTTTCGATTATCAACCCCAAGCATCGTAGTCGATTCTGTTTCATTGATAATTTGTAGACCAATTGTTTCATGATAGAATTGCGTCATCATTTTTAAATCTTTGACACGGAGCGTGACGTATCCAAGTAGCGCTTCATTATTTAATAGCATAAGTAGTCCTCGTTTCTTTTCAATAACATAGTATCACAGTATGTTTAATATTTCTATTTTGAAACACTCAAAATTTCGAAAATTCAAAAAGAAAAAGTTTTCGAAGAAAAAGAAGAACTTGAAATATTCGAAAATAAGGCGTATGATTGAAACATAAAGGAGGGACGCTATGTTTAATTGGGTAACTGGTAATGCACAACTCGAGATTGTGACATTAAACAGTAACAACATAACACTAAACCAAAATGCTGCATCTCACTTTCAGTCAAGTCAGTATGTTTTGGTTGGTTTTTCACAAAATTCAGAGATTGGAATTAAACCGGTCTCAAAACGTGATATGGATTTAAATGCATATCCAAAAGAGAACCTACATAAGATATCAATTGGTAAAGGATATGCTAAAATAAATAATAAGGCACTGTGTGATTTAATTTCTGCTAAAGTTGGAAAACCGTTAACAGGACAAAAGATCTATGCTCGATTTGATGAAACAGAAAATGTTCTTATCTTCGACATTGATGCTTTATCAAATGGGGAGGAGGTACTTGTATGACAGTGTTTTGGATTGTAGTGGTTATTGCGATGATTGTCATCGAATTACTAACTGCAGGGAATTTAGTTTCTATATGGTTTGCGATTGGGGCAATTGCAGCAACTGCTGTGGCATTCTTTACAGATAGCGTTCTCATCCAAGTCATTATATTTGCGTTAGTTTCGATTGTTTCTCTAATCTTAATTCGTCCATTTACGACGCGTTTATTACGAGGAAATGTTATCGCAACAAATGCCGACAGTCTTATTGGTCGGAAAGCAATCTTGTCAGAAGCAATTGATGAAGACAAGTGGGGAATGATACGTCTCAACGGTACTGAGTGGTCCGCAACAACATCGGATTATTCAGAGCTTCCAAAAGGAACGCGTGTTGAGATTATAGCAATAGAGGGTGTTAAATTAATTGTTAGAGAGATCAAGGAGAACTAGAAACAATGGAAATTTCAACAATGATTATTATTGGACTTATTTTGGTTATTGCGTTACTCATTATTGGGTACTGTATCCGAGTAATTCCGCAATCCAATGCGTATGTCATTGAGCGCTTAGGGGCATACTCACATACATTAGATAAAGGGATGCATTTGATTCTACCATTCGTAGACCGTGTCGCTAATCGTGTTTCATTGAAAGAGCGTGTCCAAGACTTCGCGCCACAACCTGTTATTACTAAAGATAACGTCACGATGCAAATCGATACAGTTATTTACTTCCAGATTACAGATCCAGTCTTGTTTACATATGGTATTCACAATCCAATTAATGCGATTGAGAACCTTACAGCAACTACACTTCGTAATATTATCGGGGACCTAGAACTCGACCAGACCCTAACATCACGTGATATCATCAACTCACAAATGCGTGCAATTCTTGATGAAGCAACTGATCCATGGGGTATTCGTGTTCAACGTGTTGAAGTTAAAAATATTATTCCACCACGTGATATTCAAGAGGCGATGGAAAAACAAATGCGTGCTGAACGTGAACGTCGTGAATCCATTCTTCGTGCTGAAGGGGAAAAACGTTCTGCAATCCTAATCGCTGAAGGGGAAAATGAAGCTGCTATCTTACGTGCACAAGCTAAGAAAGCTGCAATGATCGCCGAAGCGGAAGGGGAAGCAGAAGCAATCGACAAGATTCTTACAGCTCAAGCAAGTGCAGCATTGAAACTTGAAGCTATATCTGCAGATAATGCCTATATCAAATTGAAGAGCCTTGAAGCCTTAGAAAAAGTCGCCGATGGTAAAGCAACAAAGATTATCGTTCCTTCGGAACTTCAAAATATGGCCTCACTCCTTGCAAGTGCAAAAGAAATCATGACATCAGACAAATAAAAAATAAAAAGAGCATTCATCGTGTAGATGAATGCTCTTTTATTATGCATTGGCCATCAATAATTGACATGCAGGACAAATTCCATACAATTCCAATTGATGTCGTGCGATGATGAAGCCGGTGCTTTCCTCGACACGATCTTCGTAATTATGCAGTGGGCACCCTTCAATAATTTGAAAGAGACCACATTCGGTACAAATAAGATGATGTTTATGACCATGGTGTTTAAATTCATAGACAGTTTGGCTGGGTTCACTCACCAATAGTTTGGATACTAATCCCTTTTCAACAAACAAATCAAGGGTGCGGTAAATCGTCGAAAGATCTAACGTACTCTTTAATGATTCAAAAATTTGATTAATGGTCAGTGGTTGGTTACTCTCTTTTAAAAGCGATAACAGTTCATCGCGTTGCTTTGTGTACTTAATTTTATGATTCTTGAGCTCTTCTCGCATCTCTACGACACCTCCTTAATAAGTTCAATTGATTCCTGTATCAGCTCTTTGTGACCCATGCCTCGTGTCACATCGCTAAGCTTGTCTAGAGCGTCTGGTGAAAGGACCCGGACATCATAGACTGCTAGTGTATCATATTGGCGTTCTATAACTGTACCTACTGATCCTGCATAGACTTCCACATCATTGGTAAACTCATATGGGAATGACACACGGAATAGAAAGACACGTTGAGGCACTAAGACTTCCGCTTCTTGGATTCCAAGCGTGACACTTGAACCGTATGCACGGATAAGACCACCAACACCCAACAAGATTCCACCATAATAACGCACGACTACTGCAATGACATAGTTCATCTTATTTCCACGTAAGACCTGAAGCATTGGAAGTCCTGCACTTGAAGACGGTTCGCCATCATCATTCGATCGTTCAATCTCACCAACAACATATGCACTACAATGGTGTGTTGCTTTCGGATGTTCCTTTTTTATCGCACGCAGGTACTCTTTTGCTTCAGCTTCTGTTTGTACTGGTGCCAAATAGGTGATAAATTTCGATTTTTGGATTTCTTGCTCCGTAATTACTGATTCTTTAATTGTTTTGTAGTCTATTGGTTCCATGTATACATTATAAAGCATTTTGATTTCAGTTGAAAGACTGGCGACTTTAGGAGATAGTTTGACAATCAAAGTATTTAATTATATAATGCTCGCATTGGAGGATTACCATGAAAAATTATGCAATTGTCTGTGACACATCAGTCTCATTAACACCCGAACAAGCGGCTGCAATGAATGTCACAATCACACCACTTACACTTATTCACAACAATAAAGAATATCTCGATCAAGTTGAAATGGGCTACGATGCTGTCAACGATTTACTACGTAACAAAGAGCATCTTCAAACATCTCAACCAAATCTCGGACTCCTTATTACAACATTTGAAACTTTGAAAGCTCAAAACTACGATCATATTTTCGTATTAGCGCTGACATCATCATTATCTGGAACTTACAATTCCATGAATCAAGCCATCCAAGAAGTTGGTTTAGATAATGTTTCACTCGTGGATACCCGTTCACTTGCTGGGGCAGTACAACATCTTGTTCGCTTCGTAAACGAACAAGCAGCCGTCAACAGTTCTGTCGAAGCAATACTTTCAGGAATCGATGCCATGATTCCAAAAATTACTTCTTTTGTCTACCCACAAACATTAGATCAATTAAAAATTAGTGGTCGGATTTCAAAAAGTGCGGCAACTTTAGCGTCTCTACTCAAAGTGAAACCAATCCTATACTTAAAGAGTGACTTGGATACGATTGAAAAATTTGGGACAGCTCGTACTGAAACAAAAGTCTTCGACATTATTATCAAAGCGATGCGTGATGACAACGTAACACCGGAAACTCATGTTATTTATTACTTAGACAATGAGGGTGAAGAAATTGTTGAACGGGCTAATACTGCAATTACCGAAGCGTTAGGAACGTTTGAAACACATGCCTCTAAATTACCGGCTGTTGTCGCTGCCCATGCAGGGCTTGGAACGATTGCAATTCAATGGGCACCAAAGTTCTAAATATGAGCACAACATGCGTTTATGGTATATAATATTAGGATACTAGGAGGTTGAATTATGAAAACTGCAGTAGTCGTTGACAGCGGAAGCAACTATTACAACGAAGTAGATCGTAAGGAAGGACTCTTTGCTATTCCACTACAAATAATAGATGGAGATCACGCTTACTTAGAAAGCGTTGAAATATCAATAGATGAAGTAAACCAGAAACTCGCATCTGGTAAACTTCTTCAAACATCGTTACCATCTTTGGGGAAAATTGAGGAACTTTTTACAGAAATTAAAGAAATGGGCTACGAGCAAATCTTAGCCGTTCCAATTACAAGCGGAATCTCAG
Source organism: Erysipelothrix anatis (assembly GCF_009828745.1). GTDB lineage: Bacteria > Bacillota_I > Bacilli_A > Erysipelotrichales > Erysipelotrichaceae > Erysipelothrix > Erysipelothrix anatis. Next base: position 196,455 of record NZ_WTSX01000002.1, on the reverse strand, counting down.
GAACAATCAATGCAATGGTTACAGCTGCACAATTTGCAGATATTAAATTTGAATATATCGACTGCTTTACCGCAGCGCGTATTGAATTGGACTTAGCATTGACGGCACGTGATTTATTGGATGAAGGCAAATCAATCGAAGCAATTCGCGAAATCTTAGATGATTCCATTAAGAATAGTGATACCTATATTATTCCTGATGATTTGAAACATCTCTCACGTGGTGGTCGTCTATCGCCGCTTGCAGCAACACTGGGTGGATTCCTTAAAATCAAACCTATCTTGCATTTAAACCACACAACAAATGGTGTCATTGATCCATTCGGTAAGGTTCGCACAATGTCTAAAGCGATTGATACTGTCATCGCTCATATGCAAGATGTCGGCGTTGGTGCTGGTTATACGATAACGATTGTTGATGTTGATGCACCCGAGGCATTAGAAACAACGATTGAGAAGTTGAAGACAGCTTTCCCAGAAGCAAAACTTCATACAGGACCTCTAATTTCTACAGTTAGTGTTCATGTTGGAATCGGATCTATCGCTTTCCAATACATGAAAAACCCTATAATTTAGACCGCGGAATGCGGTTTTTTTGTTTTCTATAACACCAATTCATACTTTAATGACAGATTGCATAACTTTATAATCTGTTTATATATGATGATGTTAGGAGGTTAGTCATTATGATAACAACATTAATTATTGATAGCGATTCAAAATATTTAGAAACATTAAGTAAAGGGCTTGAAGCAAACAACTACAAAGTGCTAACCGCATCGTCTGCCATGGAAGGCATTGAGCAATTTGCGATGAAAAATTCATTACTCGTCATTTCCGAATATGATCTTGATGATACAAACGGAATCAAACTTTTAGCATCAGTGAAACGCATGGTACCAACAGCACGTACTGTACTTATGACAGCATCACTTACAGATGCAATTGAAATTGAAGCACTTGCTGAAGATATCGATGTCGTTTGGGAAAAAAATAAATCCATTAATGTTCTACTTGCATATATGGAACGCATGTTCGATTCTTACTTCGATAAATCAACACAACTTTCATTGTTCTCTATTTCAGAGAATATGTTGATGGATGTTGATAATCAAGTCATCACAAAAGATGGTGTTGATATTCCAATGACACCGATTGAACTTGGCATTATTGGCCATTTCTTAGCAAACCGTGGTGATGTCGTTTCACGGCGTCAAATTATTGATAACATCTGGAACGAGCCCTATTCTGAAGAGCTCGAACGTAAAGTTGATGTACATATTCGGAATATCCGAAAGAAATTAAATCTTTCTTCAATCTACACTGTACGTGGTAAGGGTTATCGCTGGAGCGAAAACCCACACCGCGTATAATTGTGTAGGAAGCACAAAAGAAGACACCGCATTAATGCGTGTGTCTTCTTTTTTATACTCTTATTGATAAGTAACGGGCAACACCACTTATTTTAATGTTTGGCGTATTAGCATCAATGAAAGCTGATTCGCCTTTTTTAAGCTCAACGACTGTGCCATTTTGAGTGATGGTGAGATAGCCATCAACAACTACAATTCCTTCAAATGATGTATCATCAAGATAATAGTTTTTGAAGTCATCGAGAATGACTTCCGTAGTTGTAAAGTAGTCACAACTTACAAGAATTCGACTTTGGTAGCCATCGGAAACAACGAAGGGTTCCTGAGCTTCAAATGATGTATCTTTGGGTTCTAGATTTGATACGTCGATTGCTTGTTGAATATGCAATTCGCGTAAATTACCATTTGCGTCTTTACGATTAAAATCGTAGACACGATACGTTGTATTTGAATTTTGTTGGATTTCACAGATAACGATTCCGGCACCAATTGCATGAATCGTACCCGCTTCAACGAAAATTACGTCACCTTTGCTTACTGGAACTTTATTGAGAACATCGAGGATGGTGTTCGTTTCAATCGCTTCCTTGTATGCTTCTTTGCTTAGTGATGTCTTTGTACCATAGTAGATGGATGCACCGGGTTCTGCTTCCAAGATATACCACATTTCTGTTTTACCATACTCATTTTCATGAACTTTAGCATACGCGTCCTCAGGATGGACTTGAATGGATAAGTCTTGTTTAGCATCAATAAATTTAACGAGGATTGGAAAGTATTCAAATGCTTGTCCTTTGGTACCAAGAACGTGGCGACCTTGGACAGCAATGTATTCTGGTAATGTCTTCTCTACACCTGGATAGTCCACAAGATAACTGGGTCCATCTTTATGGGTCGATATTTCCCAGCTTTCGGCAAGTGGCGTTAATAATGTTTCTTTGCGATAGAATTCTTTGAGTTTACTACCACCCCAAAGATAGTCTTTATAAGATGGTGATAGCTTGATTACGCTCATATCATACCTCCAGCAAATACATTGAAGGCATATAAACCACCGCCGATTAGACCATTGTCGTCGCCTAGTTCCGCGCGTTTAATATTTACATTTTCAACTTGGACAGCATAGACTTTGGTTTGAACACGTTCAGTGACTTTTTCTACAAAGTTTGGAATTTTCAACGCAACACCACCACCCAACACAACAACACCGGGATCGATGACTCCAATCACAATCGCAATCATGTTCGCAAGATATTCAATTGCATCATCAATGATAGCTTCTGCGACCATATTGCCTGATTGTGCAAGTTGATAAACATCCCCAGCATGTTGGGCATCGAGTCCTTGTTGTTTGGCACGTTGTGTAATTGCGGTCCCACTGCAAATCGATTCTACGGACCCGGGTTTTAAATCACCCAACTGTGGGCCGTCTTTCCATAAAATAGCATTGGCCACCTCTTGCGCAAAACCGTGTGATCCTAGAAAGATATTTTCGTTGATGACCAAGCCACCACCCAGTCCTGTACTTATGGTAAAGTACTGAACTACATCTTCACCAACACCAGCACCTTTCATGGCTTCGGCATACCCCGCTAAGTTTGCATCATTTTCTAAAATTACGGGTAAATTCCAAAGCTTTTCAGCTTCTTCTTTAAATTTAAAGTAATGCCATCCTGTTAAGTTTGGCGGCGTGAGGACGATTCCCTTCTTTAAATCTAAAGGGCCCGGGCAGGACACACCAACACCAACACAGGGCTCACTAAAACCTTGAATAATATCGTAAATTCCTTCAAGTGTCGCGTGTGGATTGTCGCCCAACGTGGTGAAGGACTGACGTTCAATAATTTCGCCTGTTTGACTTATTAGAGCAACACGAGTGGATGTTCCTCCAATATCAACGCTTGCAGCATATTTCATAATTATTGTGCTCCCTTCTGTGTTTGAAATGCAGCCACTGCTCCGACTAAATTAGCATCATTGAGGAAATGACACGCCTTAATCGATACATCGACACTTTCAAGACCTGCATTGCTTAACATATCTTGTATTCGTGTTGTAACTGCAGGTATTAAATCTGGGTTTTGGCTAACACCGCCACCAATAATGATGGAGCTTGGGTCTGTCGTAAATTGTAAATTATAGAGACCTAACGAGAGATAATCGTAGAAATTATTAACCTCGTCTATAGCGAGTGCATCTCCTGCTTTTGCGCGGTCAAATACTTCTGCACCCGTTATGCTATCTTCGGGAATTTTGAGACGACGTGCGTAGCGTTCAGCCATATGGACAGCGGTCCCAAGCATACTAAACGATTGTTTTCCGTCAAGGATCATGCAGCCAAATTCACCACCAAAAAGATTATGACCTCTTTGGATTTCGCCATCGACGATGACCGCACCTCCAATTCCTGTTCCAACAACTACAAATAGTACGTTTGATTCACCACGTGCAACACCTTTCCATGTTTCCGCAAGGGCGGCACAGTTGGCATCGTTATCGATACTTACCGGTAAACCAAAAACGGATTCAAGATCTTCCACAATTGGGAAATGGTGAATATATTCGATTGCTGAAATCCCGCCGATAACCCCTTTCGCAACATCAACACTTCCTGGAGCTGAAAGGGCGATACCTGAAATATCAAAAGTTGCTTTGAGATTCTGATAAGTTTGCTTGAGGATTTCTTTCATTTCATCCCATGTTGCCGGTGTTTTGAACTGATCTGTCATTTCGAGCGTATCATTATTCCAGATACCGTACTTGACTGCACTTCCTCCCATATCAAATGCTAGTATTGCCATGTTCCTATTCCCCTTCCTGTTGAAATTGAATAAAGTCACGCATCCAGAAGCTACTTGCTTTAGGTGTTCGTTTTTGTGTTTCTAGGTCGACACTGTAGAATCCATAACGGTTACGGTAGCCATTGAGCCATGACCAACAATCCACAAATGTCCACATGTGATAGCCAAAGCAGTTTGCGCCATCAGCAATTGCTTCAGATAGGTAATGTAGGTGTTCTTCAACGAATTCAATTCGATAGGCATCTTGAATCATGCCATCTTCATCCTTAAAGCGGGCCTCATCTGCGACACCCATGCCATTTTCTGATACATACCACGGCATGTTGTCATACTTCGTTGTGATGAGGTTAGCGATATCTTTAATCGCTTCAGGATATATCTCCCAACCGCGATATGGATTCATACGACGTTCTGGCCAAGCATAGGCTTCGTAGAAATCTTCTGGCATTGTTGCAAGACCCACGAGTTTCTTCGAAGGTGCTTGAACACGGCGTGGTTGATAATAGTTAACGCCTAAGAATTCAGCTGTATTTTCCCGAATAATTTCTAAATCTTTTGCATCAGTTTCGGGAAGTAGTTCATGTTCTTTTAGAAGATTGACCATGAAGGGATCAAACGTTCCTTTGACCATTGCATCCATAAAACTCGTGATGTTTAAAGCATTCGCAATCCGAGTTGCTTGGATATCATCTTCTGAATCAGAGCGACCATAGACCGGGGTTAAGTTTAAAATGGTTCCAATACGAATGTCTGAACGAACATTACGCATTGCCTTGATAGCTTTCGCATGGGCTAAAATCGTGTTGTATCCCGCCAAAATAGCAAGTTTGAAATCAACAATCGCGGGATAATGAAATTCATACAAATAACTGCATTCAACGTGAACAATGGGTTCGTTAAATGTTGTCCAGTCTTTGACTAAATCTCCAAATTCTTCGATACATGTTTGGGCATAGAAGGCAAAATGGTCCGTAACTTCTGCATTGGTCCATCCACCCTTTTCCATCATCCACCACGGCATATCGAAGTGAAATAAGTTAATAATTGGATGAATGCCTTTATCAATCATTGTTTGGAAGTAATCACGATAGTATGTGACTGCTTCTTGATTCAGTGTTTTGCCATCCGGCAATAATCGGGTCCACGAAATCGATGTTCGATACGAGTTTAGATTCATATCGCGCATGCGCTGGACATCTTCTTTGTAAAGTTTGTAGACGTCTGAAGTTGTTTGCGGACCCACGTTTTGATCAAACCGCTCAGGGCTCAATTCAAACCATTTATCCCATGTATTTAATGACTTCCCACCACTTAGGTTAGACCCTTCTGTTTGAGGTGCAGAAGCCGCTGCACCCCACAGAAAGTCTTTTGGAAATTTCATTTTATTTGACATCTGGAATACGAATTGTACGAATCTCAGCGGCTTTGAGCGTTGTATCGTATGGTTTGTCCGTGACGATTTCAAGGAGACTGGAATCATAAAGTTGTGTGCCTTCAAAATCGACATGAATTGTTGTAGCATCGTCATTACTCAAGTTGAACAGGCGAACCATGATATCAGTTTCGTGTTCTTTACGTTTGAGTGATGTTACATATGCGTCTGGTGCATCGACAACAAGGTATTGATGTTTACTTGCGAATGTTCCTGAATGAACAGCAGCCTGTGTAGTGATGAATGGAACCTGAATTCCTTTCATCGCACGGTAGTAATCATGTTTGTCATCACGACCATGGAAACTTACAGCATAAGACACCGTTGTTTCACCAAGAACTTGTGCTTCCGGTGTTGGGAAATATCCCCAATCGCCCATTTCGCCAGTACCGCGGTGAATTGTGACTGCAAGATACTGATTATCCAATACCTCATATTCATGCAATCCTGTATTTCCAACAATCATTCCTTTTTCGTCTGTTGTAATGGCGGAGAAAGCTTGTTGGTGTTGTGGGTTTGTTGGATTTTGCCATGATTTTGAGACTGCATTGGGACGTGTTACAACTTCATAAATACTTTCAGATTCATGTGTTGGTACCGACATTGAACTGTTGAAAATTGCGCGCACACGATGATCCTTCGCTTGATTATTAAAGCGTGTCTCAAATTTTAGAATTGGGCTGTCTGCCTCAAGTGTCATCATTGTTTCGAGTGTCAATGGGATAAGTTTTGTTGAGCGTTTTGATAAGCGCTCACGCATTTCCGTCACTGATTCTTGTTCAATTTTGAGCAGATCCTCAGCCGCTTCAGGAATCATCATCGTTTGGGTCATCTTCACGCGTTTCACTAAAGCAGTATCATCAAGTACCGTTACTGTTGCATCCAGTCCTTTAGAAGTGATGAATGTTCCGTCATGCGACTGCTTAAAGATATACTCATTGCCGATATCACCAGCATCATCAAAATAAAGAACATCTTCATAAGTATGACCGTGTACTTTATCTTCAATATCGATTTGTCCAGTATTCGAGATGGATACGCGTAATGATGCGTTTTCCAATCCTTCGAATGATGATGTGAGTGGTTCAGGTTTTCCTTCAACTAGTGCAAATGTCTCCCATGAGAAAGACGGCATCATTGTCATATTTAGACGTACGGTGATGTAGCGTGCAAAATGAGGTTTACGGAAAGCATCCTTTGGTAAATCGTAGTTGTACTTCACATCTGAACTTACGATTTCAAAAGGTACCGATTTCCCACTTTCATTGATTACGAGGACATCTGGCGTCCCTTTTTCGACAAGTTCATAGTAGTTTTCCTGCGGTTTACGATCATTAAATGGGATTCGTTCCCACTCTACTTCAACTTCGACTAAACCGGACTTTTCTTGACCTTCTGTATTGAAAACAACAAAGGGACGTGATGCTTCCGGGAAAACGTCTGTATTTAAAGCAGTTTCAATATGGCGAAGTGCTTCGTCACGCACAAAATTACCAACTTGTTTTGCATCTTCAAAACGAGTCATCATGCCACGGTGAATACTATCAACACCACATCCGCAAATTGAATCATGAGGATGGTTTTGCATTAGCTTTTTCCAAGCATAACGCAACATTTCATGTGGATAGTGACCTGTTACATCGGTCGCAATTGTAGCTAAAGGTTCGGTTATACGTTCTAGAAGATTTTGAACCGCAACGTTTTCTTGTTTTAAGTAAATTCGTGATGATGATGTATTCGCTAACGTATACCAACCATCTGTTTCTTGACTTGTTAATTCACCTTTAACGGTCCCGATATCTTCAGGAAGTGTCGCTTTGACAGCTTCGATATAATCCGGAAAGTTACTATGAACGAATTCGTAGTCTGGATACAGTTCATTGGCAAGAGCGATGGCTTTTGCCACGTCCTTTTGAATTGGTTGATGGTCAACACCATTCATCATGAGAAGGTGTGGTGTTGATGCATAACGTTCTGCATCAGCAAGTTTCTTATCCCAAAATGCAATTGCCGCTTCTCGTTCAGCTGGGATTTCATTACCATTGCTATACCAGTTGGCAAATAAGATACTGAAGATTTCAGTACCATCAGCACCTTCCCAGTTAATTTCAGAGTACTTTGATGTGTAATCTTCATCGACAACAACGTTATTGAATCCTGTCGTTTTGACCCCGCGGCCATATGCAACTGCATCCATATTTCCTTGTTTCATCATTTGTGGTGCTTGTCCCATGTTTCCAAATGTATCTGGGAAATAACCAAGTTTTACGGGTTCACCCCATTTATAGCTCTCATCGAGACCAACAAGCATGTTTCGTGCATTTGCCTCAGCACTAATCAAGAAATCATCTTGTAGAATATAGAATGGTCCAATGAAGAGTTTTTTGTCACGAACAAGTTTTTCTAGTTTTTCACGGTTTTCTGGACGCACTTCAAGATAGTCATCCAATGATATTGTTTGACCATCGAGGTGATAGCTTTTATATCCTGGATCATTTTCAAAAACGTCGAATAAGTCATCGAAGAGTTCGATTAAGCGCATATGATGTTGCTCATATGGCATGTACCACTCACGATCCCAGTGGCTATGTGAAATGATATGTACTGTTTTTTTCATATTATCGTTTAACCTTTATATCGAAGAAATCCATGACAAGTTCACAGAACATCATGTTTGCCCATGAGAACCACTCACGAGTGAAGTTGGTAGGATTATTGACATCGAAACTTTCGTGCATCATTTTTGTTCCACCATCGGTGGCTACTAGTGTATTTAGGATTGCTGCTTTTGCATCTTTATCATTGGTTGTTAAGCCTTCGATTGATAATGCGATTGGCCAAATGTAACCTTCTGGGGTATGTGAACTACCACATCCACGTGCAAATTGTCCTTCATAGAAATATTTATTTTTAGGACTTAATATGTGATCACGCGTATTTTGATACAGAACATCATCGACATCACAGAATCCCAAGTATGGAGCTGCAAGAAGGCTTGGTACGTTTGGATCATCAATTAATAGGGCATTACCTAAGCCGTCAACTTCATAGGCATAAATATCTTTTTCACCATTTGAGAATACGGCAAAGTCTTCGATACCTTTCTTAATTTCAAGTTTGAGTTGTTGTGCTTGATTTGCTAAGTTTGCATCAACATTTATGGTCGTAAAGATCGTTTCCATATATTCTAGAACAACAACCGCAAACATATTTGATGGTACTAAGTAGTTGTATTCACACGCATCATCACTTGGTCTAAATCCTGACCAAGTCATACCCGTGCGGGCAACTTCACCACCACGACCACCATTGGTTAATGTGTCTTCTTTTCGGTCTGTTGGACGTTCAAAGTTGTATGGGGATTGCGTATGGTCTTGCTCGACTACCCATAAATCAATGACTGTTTGTGCGACTTGTTTGAAGCGATCGTCAAAGATTGTTGCATCTTGAGTATGTTGATAGTAAAGATAAGAAAGTTGAATTGGGTAGCATAATGAATCGATTTCATATTTGCGTTCCCAAATGAGAGGGGTCATGGTTGTATCATCAGTTTGATGACCTGCACCATTCGCATCTTCGTTAAATGCATTGGCATAAGGATCATGTAGAATCATGTCAAATTGACGCGAGATAACACCACGAATCATGGCTTGAATATCTGCATCACGTTCAGCAATAGGAAGATATGGACGTACTTGGGCTGTTGAATCACGAAGCCACATTGCCGGAATATCTCCTGTCAGTACATATGTATCGTCTTCACTGATACGTTTGATTGTTGTAAGCAGTGTATTTGAATACACGTTTTCAAATATTTCTGACCACCCTTTGTGTTCTTCACCACAAAGTTCAGCAATTTCATTCATAAAATCACGTACGGATTTTGGCATTTCTTTATAGACTGTCATAGTTCCTCCTAAAGTTGATATACCAAGATATAGTTACCAGTTACACTTCAATTTTATTCTTTATACAATAGGTTTTTAATGGACAAACTATAGGTCTTTGTGTACGAATTATTGGATTGATTTTTCTTGATATAACAAGTAAAATGTAGATGATATACCAACCAGGAGGCATTATGACCAAACCTCTATACCAAACAATTAAAGAGCACATAAAAAACGACATTTACCATGGCAAATACCACGCTCACGACCAGTTACCAAGTGAGAATGATATTGCTGCCACATTCAATGTCAGTCGTATTACATCAAAACGTGTTTTAAACGACCTTGAGCAAGAAGGCCTTATTTACCGCAAACGTGGTCTTGGAAGTTTTGTAAGTCCAATAGAAAAAATTACGTCTACGCGTGATTTAACCGATATTCTATTTATTATGCCTTTCCCCGATACTTACAGTTTCGGGAATTATACGCAAGGCATTCTTCAAGCACTTCAAGATACACCCTATCGTCTGCAAGTTCAGCAAAACAGCAAAATTTCAGCCGAACAACTTCAAGATATTGCGACAAATTATGCTGGTATTATCTTCTATCCATTCAATAACAATGATATTTTAGAATATGCTTACCCTCTCTATTTGCTCAATGTTCCAACCGTAATCTTAGATAAAGAAGTATCCGGTGTTCCCTTTTCAAGTGTTATTTCCAACAACTTTCAAGGGGGATATCTTGCAACACAACACCTGATTGATCAAGAATTAAAAAATATTGCTTACATAAGTACCACACGCATCGAAGATGTTTCATCAGTTCGCGAGCGCTATTTCGGATATCTTAAGGCTCTAAGTGATTCGGGATTGAATCATAATGCCAAACCGATCTATTGTAACTTAACGAAGCATGCAGATGACTTTAAAGATTTGATCCACGATCTGATTGCATCAGAGATCAATGGTATTGTGTGTGAAAACGATATTCTCGCAATTTCTATTATGAATGCCTTAACACATCTGAATTATTCGATTCCACAAGATTTCAAGATTGTTGGTTTCGACAATACCCAGGCTTCACAATTCGTCAATCCGCCACTTACAACCCTTGAACAGAACTTTAAGCAAATTGGGATGCGTGCAATGCAACACTTACTTAAAATTATCCAAGATCCAAACACACCACAAGAACGACTGATTATTGATGTTTCACTCATCAAACGCGAATCTACGCACAATTAGGAGACTTTATGACACACGATACAATTGATACACGCGTCGGGACACAAAACTATCCCGGTTATTCAAACGGTAACACCCTCCCTTTCACCGGAGTTCCCTTTGGCATGAACTACTTTGCACCTCAAAATGATGAAGGGTCATGGTGGTTTAATCCAAGCAAACCGTTATTTGCAGGTTTTCGCTGTACTCACCAACCGAGTCCTTGGATGGGTGACTTCAGTAGTTTTTTAATAACTCCCTTTACAACTGATCCACTTATCCGAAGTGTATTTCACCTTCAAAGCAGTTATCGTATTGAAGAAGCTGTATACAATCCAGGATATCTCAAACTTACGAGCCAACGCTATGCCCTTGAATCAGAACTTACTGCATCAACTTACGGAATGAAACTTAAGAACACGAGTTTACGTTCTGAAGCAGTCGGCTTCGTGATATCAGCAATCAAAGGCATCCATGATATACGTATTGACGCAGACACCATTTCATATGCTGTCGTGAATGCTTCGGGATCAGAAGACCCAAACTTCACAATGTATGTGCACATGACGTTAGATGTTCCATTTACTGCTGAAGCAAGTACTTTTGAAGATGGTACTGACATTATCATTATTCGTACAACTTCATCACATCCAACCATTACCGTTGCGACCTCTTTTATCAATTCGCAACAAGCAAAAATCAATGCATCGCGCTTACCCTCAACCTTTGAAAGCATGCTAACAAATGCGAAAGATGCATGGGAACAAAAACTATCCAAAGTTGAAGTAACTCACACTGACCAAGAAGCCGTCAAAATGTTTTATGCGGCACTTTATCGTTGTTTCCTTTTCCCTCAAACATTCTATGAATTGGATGCTAACAACGAACCTATCCACTACAATACAATTACGCAATCGAGTGCACCTGGAGTTTTATTTACTAATAACGGATTCTGGGATACTTATAAATCACTTTTCCCACTCTTTTCTCTTATTGAACCTGAACACTATGAGCTGATGCTTGAAGGTTTCCTCAACAGTTTCCGTGAAGCCGGATACCTTCCAAAATGGCTTTCACCCGATGAACGTGGACTTATGCCTGGCACTCTTGTCGATGCAGTTATCAGTGATGCGCTCACAAAAGGTCTCGCTCACGATAACATTGAGCCATTGTATGAGGCAATGAAACAATCTGCAACAGTCGAGTCTGAGAATCCACAGTATGGCCGTCGTGCTGTTAATGATTATTGGAAATATGGTTACGTTCCATCATCCTACCATGAAAGTGTCAACCAATCATTAGATAACAGTTACAGTGATTTTTGTATCGCACAAGTTGCAAAAATGCTTGGACGTACCGATGATTACCAAAAATTCATGGATAGTTCAAAAAATTATGCACAGCTCTTTGATTCAAACTCAGGATTGATGCGCGCGAAAGATACAGAAGGCAACTTCAGTGATTCATTTAGCGATATAGAATGGGGACATGCGTATACCGAAGGTTCCTCTTGGCAAAACTCTTGGGCTGTCTATCACGACTTTGCCGGTCTAATTAAGTTATATGATTCAAAACAAGCATATCTTGATAAAATCACCCATCTTGTGAACCAAAAACCGTACTTCACATCAGGAAGTTATGGCTTTGAAATTCACGAAATGAGCGAAGTCGCTGCGATTGATTTTGGCCAAATGGCAATCTCAAATCAACCAAGTTTCCATATTCCTTATCTGTTCACGTATGGTGGCGAACCGGCTTCAACACAAGTACTTTTACGAAGCCTCATGCGCGAAACATTCAAGCCTACATTCACAGGTTACCCCGGCGACGAAGACAATGGCAGTATGTCCGCATGGTATGTCTTCAACGCTATGGGATTCTATCCAGTTAGTCCCGGAACACAAGAATATGTCGTAGGTATTCCTTTCTTTGATACTGTTACAGTAAATCTACCCAATAGTGAAGCATTACAAATCAATACTGAAAATAACACGTGTCATCATAATTTCGTTTCCAAGATGATGAAAGATGGTACTGAGTATACACCACTCTATCTCAAACACAGTGACCTTATCCAAGGTACGCGGCTTGATTTCGAGTTAGGAATTGTTCCTCGTCAACATCAATACACGGATGATGAACTTCCGTACTCAATGTCAAAATAAACCAAAAAAGGAAGAACAATGATTGTTCTTCCTTTTTGTTAGTCTAAGTGAAGGACGTCGCCGTTTTTGTGCCACCGTTCACGGAACTCTCGAGGAGAGATTCCGCATTCCTTCTTAAAGTTTTTGTAGAAATATCCAGAGCTTGTATATCCAACAAGTTCCGCTATTTCATTGACATTGTGACTTGATTGCATCAATAGATTCTGTGCTTTCTTAATACGATGTTGATTTAAATATTGTGAGAAGCTAAGTCCCGTTTCCTTTTTAAAAATTTGTCCGAGATACATCGCATTTAAATGCAATGAGTCTGCGATTGTTCCGATTGTTAAATCATCAGTGTAATTTTGATGAATCATTTGCAGTGCTTTTTGCACATTTACATTGTATTGTTTGACATCAGTTTGCGCATGATTAACTTCAATTGATGACTCAAGGACATCTAAAATTTCACCGATTGAATTTGCGCCATGTAGCAATTTAAGATTTGAATAGTAATGCTCTGACGACATGCGATTATAATGACGGTAAATGTCTGAAAAAACAATAAACGCAATATAGCGTATATACTCTGGTTGTGGATTGGTTGCAATCGCCTCATCGATAAGACCCTTCATCTCTTCACGAATTCCTGCACCATCGCCTAAAGCAAGTGACTGATGAAATTTCTCAAACGATATCTTGGCATTCATTTCGATACTCGTACTATCTTTAATACTTTGATCACGCAAGTACGAATCATCGTCATAAAACTCAACAATTTCCAAAAGTGCTGAGGCGTGGTCATAACTACGATGAATTTGATCAAACTTTACAAACAAATCGCCAATCGCAATCTTTTCATCTTCTTTTATAATGAGATGAATGATTCCCTTACGAACCTGATCAAAACGTAGGTTAGATCCCTCAACAACAATGTACAGTTCCTCCCCCATATAAGCATAGTATGGAATCATCATCTCTTTCATGAAGTGATTCCAAACTGCTTTACGGGCTTCAGTTACGCCACCAATTGCAATCACCGAATACAAATCTGTTAATTCAAGACGATGTCCCAATTGTTTTAAGATACGACGTAAATCAACGGAATCAATCTCCCCCGTTAACCAACGAATAATTGTATTCCTAAAGAGAATTTCATCGCCTTGCTCGTGATACTTTTCTTCATCGAGCTTTTGAACTATTTTACGAATCGATCCATTCAACTCAACCGTATCAATCGGTTTAAGGATGAAATTTTCAGCACCAAGGCGAATCCCCTCTTTGACATACTCAAACTCTTGATACCCTGACAAAATAATAAAGTTAAAGTTGATGTCTTCCTCCTGCGATTGTGCGACAAACTCAATACCCGTCATTACGGGCATACTCACATCCGTAATAACAATATCTACAGGATTTTCGCGAACATAATCCAAAGCATCGATGCCATCATCAAAGGTCCCTACTAATTCAATACCAAGTTGCTCCCATTGAATTAGCTTTTGTAACCCCTGTAAAATCATATACTCATCATCAATTAAGATTACTTTATACATCCGATTCCTCCTCTATAAAACTAATTAAAACCTCAAATCCTCCATTATCACTATGTGCGACTTCCATACGATAGTCATTGTCTTTGTAGAATACTTTCAATCGTTCATGAACATTCACAAGCCCTACTGACTTGTCATTATCCAAATCAAATTCCGATTCTTGCAAGCGTCGACGAATTGTCGTTAAGACTTCATCCGCGACCCCTCGACCATTATCCGATACTTTAATATGAATTCGTTTATTGTCTTTGTAGACTGCAACTTTAATGGCGTTATCAACTCGACGATAGTTTACACCGTGTACAAAATAGTTTTCAATCAAAGGTTGCAGCGTAAATTTAGGAATACTAATCATTTCAAAATTTTCTGCAACATCAAATTTATAAGCAATTTTATTGGGATATCGCATTTGATGAAGATAGACGTACTTTTCAACAAATTCCAGTTCTTTCGCTAACGTCGTTGTCTTCTCTAACGAAATGTTGTTGCGAAGCAATGTAGAGAATGTGTAGACAATATCCGCTAACTCATTAACACCTTCTGAGACAGCATACATACGAATAAATTCTAATGTATTGTATAAGAAATGAGGATTGATTTGTGATTGTAAGGCACGCATATTAATATCCTGTTGGCGAATCTCCATCTGATAAATTTGTTTAACATATCGATTCATACTGTCCAACGTCTCATTAATTGCCTGGGAAATCGTAAGAAGCTCATCCTCTTTATTTTGAATTTCAATACGATCTGAAACATTACCACGACGCACGCGTTCCATGGTTCCCAACACATCGTTCACTTGTGTATCATAACGTCCAAATGTCCTGAACAAGACAAACAGTAGAATCACAATTAAGAACGTCCCTCCCGCAGTAATCAACGCATATGTAGAGAATGACTTCATAAAGATATCGTGCTTATCAGCAGCTACAATGAGTACCGAACCATCTGATAACTCAACACGATTATAGACATACTGTTCAAATATCGCTGAATCTAAGGGTGAACGGGTTTCATACTGCGTTTTGATGTGTTCTTGTAAGACATCACCATTCCCCGTATTGTATTGATATTGAATATTTCCCGTACTCGAAAGTAGGAATACAATGGGTTCTACAAAGCGTTGCTCCTGTTGTACAATCGAATCAAATACCGAGTAATCAATGTATAGATAGATATTTCCTAGCGGTAGGTATGCATCATAATTAATAATCGGTCTGGAAAAGACCATGTAATCGGAGATATCAGGTAATTGCTCCGGTTTACTCCCCATTTTGTTCTCTCGGCTTGAATGATATATATCATTGGTTGCCTCAAGCGAAATTACAAACCCTTCAATCGCATCGTAGCGTTCGTAGAGTTTTTCGACATCACGCGGAAAAAGTTGGAACTGTGGACGTCCCAACTGTTGCGTATAATACTTACTAAAATCCATATAAAAGTAATCACGCATACTATCAAGACGCGCCTGATCGGGAAAGAGATCATTGATCATACGTCGTAAATCTGTTTGATATCCCCCTGTTACTGCTGATACTTTTTTCGTTATTTGATCCACTTGATTCTGTACTGCCGTTCGATCGGATTGTGTTGTTGCATAACTCACCATCAACGAAAAGATGAGTATAACGACAATCAGTATCGCGGCATAGGTATGAATCAAACGTTTCATCAGGCTTTTCTTTTGCATAACTATCCGATGTGCTCATCAATGGTTACAATCATTGGCTTCCCAATTCGGGACACTAATACTGTAATCATACCGATTGTTAAGAATGGTAAAAGACCCATATATTTCGACGTAATAAACCCTACCACAATCATTGCTAGCAATAATTTTAAGACACTAAAGAAGTTCCCCATGACTGCGATTGCACTTAGCTTCAATAAGTTTTTATATGAAATTTCAAAATTATTATCAATTAAGACCGCATATAAATATGCACAGACTGTTAGTACAAATGCGGCAGCAATCAAGAATTGAACGAATAAAATTGCGATACCTCTAATTTGTACTGCAAGGTACATATTGTATGCCAAAACTGCGATAATCAAGAAATATGTATAGAATATCATATTTCCTCTTTTAAAATTACTTACAAAGAGTGTACCAATCTGCTTCCAACGCATATCACGATGCGTCCATTCATGATCGGTGTACAACTGAATAACACTTGAGAACGCAGGACCAATGCCTAGAACGACTCCACCCATCATCGTCATAATCCAAAACATTAACGATAATTTGATCAATACATATATTCGGTCAAAAAAATCACTTACATAGGTTCCCATAATCATCATCTTCCTTACTTCTATAATTATATACTATTTTTGATGATAGCGCTTTACGAAGAAAAAGGAGAGGGTCAATGCCCCCTCCTTCATTTGATCATTAAGCTTTTTTGCTAAATTCGTCAAATTGTTTTTGCATTTCTTTTTGAATCGTTTCGTATCCTGCTTCTTTTAATTTAGCAATGAATGTTGGAACGACTTCATCAGGGTTAACTGTACCTGTGTGTAATACTGCATAGTATTCATCAACAACGTTTGTAACGTTACTGATTTCTGTCTTAACTGAATCTGTAACAAAGTTGAATCCTAAGATTGGTGAAACTGTAGCTGCTTTAGTATCTGCTTCACGTTTTTCAATCATTTCTGTTGTTACATTTTCTGGTTGAAGTAATAATTCTGAGTTTCCTGTATTCCATGCTGCCATGTGGAAACCTTCTTTATATCCATCTAAGAATTTGAGGTGTTTATCCCCTACTTTTTCCCATGATTCGCCTTCAATACCGTATACTAATGTATTCATCATTTCAGCATTTGTGTTCAAGAGGTTTAACCATTTAACTGCTGCTTCTTTATTTTTTGAGTTTTGAGCAACAACGAAGTTAGCCATTTGAGCTTGAGCTGTTGATTTTAAGTTATTGTTTAATGGACGTGATACGATTTTCTTACCAGCAACTTGTGTTAATAAGTTATCACCGTAGTCAGCAGCACCTTGAGTTTCTTGACGCATGAACCATGTGTTGTTGTTCAAGTCGTATGATGTATCGTTTGTTGCTGCATCAGTAGGAATTAATCCTTTGTTGTATAGATCGTGTAATTCACGAAGACGTTGCATACCAACTTCTGTTTCGAATGGGTTGATAATTTGTGTTTGATCACCATCGATGTTTACTGCGAATGGTAGTGCATCACCTAAGATGTAGTCAAAGTTACCTAAGTTAGCTTTGAATGTTTTACCAATTGCGAATGGTACAGTTTGTTGTTCGTTGTCTTTAATTGTTTGTAACATTGGCTCAGCATCTGCATATGTTTTAACATTTGAGATATCTAAGTTATATTTGTCTAAAAGCTCTCCGTTGAATGATAACATTTGAGCCGCAAATACGTTACCGTTTACTGGGAAACCGTATAGTTTTCCGTTAACAACGTTACCGTCGTAGTAAATTGGGTCTACTGAATCAAAGAATTCTTTTGCATGTGTTTTTGCAAGATCTGTTAAGTCAGCATATGCTCCTTTTTGAGCATTAACTGTATAGTTTTGAGCAAATGCGATATCAAATTCATCACCTGCTGTAACCATTACAGACATTTTTTGGTCATAGTCTCCCCAACCAATATATGTGAAGTTAACTTTAACGCCGATTTCTTTCTCTGAAATTGTGTTAATTTTGTCTGTTAACTCTTTAATGTTTTTTGGTGCGTCCCCAATTTGGTAAACTTGTAAAGTTACAGTTTCTCCTGAACCTGTTCCTTCAGCACCTTTCTTTGAACCACAGCCTGTCAACACTAACAAGAATGCTAATGCTACTACTGCAAATTTTAATGCGCCTTTTTTCATGATAGTCCTCCTCTTCCTCTAAAACTTCATAAATAGGCAATATTTTATATCCTCTTATTCCTTAACGCCACCGATAGTCAATCCTGAGACGAAGTATTTTTGGAAGAACGGATATGTAAGTGCAATTGGTAATGTCGAAATTACGACCATTGCCATTCGTGTAGCTTCACGTGGGATTGACATCCCAGCACTGATTCCCGCGTTTCCAACATTCTTCGCGATGTAATCCAAGTTTGATTGGATCTGCATCAACAGATATTGAAGTGGGTATAAGTTATCAGAAGTGATATACAAGAGTGCGTTAAACCAGTCATTCCAGAATCCTAATGCGGCAAATAAGCTGATTGTCGCAATTCCTGGAACTGCAAGTGGCACAACAATCTGTACAAAGATTCGAAGTTCACTTGCACCGTCAATACGGGCTGATTCAATAATGGCATCTGGTACTGTCTTTTTAAAGAAAGTACGCATAACCATAATGTTGAATGGGCTCAGTGCCATTGGCAAAATTAAGGCCCAAATCGAGTTACGAAGTCCCAGCATCTTGGTAACAACCAAGTAGTTTGGAATCATCCCTGCTGAGAATAACATCGTAAGTAATGCAAATTTCGTAAAGAATTTTCGATATTTAAAGT
The DNA here is from genome assembly GCF_009828745.1 of Erysipelothrix anatis. Lineage (GTDB taxonomy): Bacteria > Bacillota_I > Bacilli_A > Erysipelotrichales > Erysipelotrichaceae > Erysipelothrix > Erysipelothrix anatis. Next base: position 177,546 of record NZ_WTSX01000002.1, on the reverse strand, counting down.
TTTGTCTTGAAATTGCGTATGCATATGTAGAGGTAAATGTTGTATTGATAATTGTACCCACTACAGTAATAAATACGGTAACACCTAATGACGATAGAAGTTGTCCTTTGAATTCATACAAGTATTTATATCCATCTAAACTAAATTCTCCAGGTATCAATCGATACCCTTGAATCGCTAATGCTGACTCACTGGTAAAGGATACTGCGATAATAAAGAAGAACGGGAATAAACACGATAATGCAATGATTCCAAGGAAGATTGAGAAGAATAGGTCTGTTTTTCTACCAAAACTTCGAACTTCTACACTTGCAATTCGTTTCTTAGTTTTTTTATCCATAATGTCCTCCTAGAATAAGCTTGAATCAGGGTCGAGTTTTCGAACAATTGCGTTCGCTCCTACCAAGATCACCAAACCGACGACAGATTGATAAAGTCCCGCCGCGGACGACATTCCTAAGTCACCCGATGCAGCTAATCCTTTATAGACGAATGTATCGAGAACTTGTGTTACTGGTGTTAATGGTCCTGAATTTCGAGGTACGTTATAGAAGAGACCGAAGTCTGCTCGCATGATATTACCAACTGCGAGAATCATCAAGATACTAATTAATGGGACAATTTGTGGAATTGTAACATGTCGAATTTGTTGCCAACGGTTAGCACCGTCAATTTTAGCTGCTTCATAATATGTTGGATCAATTCCCATGATTGATGCAAAGTAGATAACACTTTGATAACCAAGGTTCTTCCAAATCCCAATAAAGATAATAATAAACGGCCAGTAGGTTGGATCTGTATACCAATTAATTGGCGACGATCCCATATTTACCATCACGCGGTTTACAATACCCTTGTCAGGGCTAAGGAAGGAATATACGAAGGATGAAATTATGATCCATGAGATAAAATATGGGAACATCATTGCCGTTTGGTACGTTTTCACGCGGCGTTTATTCCGTAACATACTCATGACTATAGCAAGGGCAACAGCACAGGCTGTACCAATCACTATGAATCCCAGGTTGTAGAGTACGGTATTACGGGTTATGATCCATGCATTATCGGAACTAAATAGGAACTCAAAGTTCTTAAGTCCTACCCATTCACTTTCGTAAAGACTTCGTAAGAATCCACCATCGCTGGAGAATCGGAAGTCTTTGAATGCGACTACGTTTCCGAATACCGGAATGTAGAAGAAGAAAATCATCCAAAGCGCACCAGGTAATGCCATTAGTAGCAAGACCCAATTCTTGCGCATGTCTTTTATAAACTGTTTCATCATCTATCACCCCAGTTGTTATACAGTTTGCCTTGTGACATCCTAATTGTACCGCTTACATTTTGTTTAATATAGGGACAAAATATATGTAAAAAAGCACAAACTATAGATTTTACACGTAGAATACATATATTTAGTCGCTCCATAATTTACCTCCAAACGCTTCAATTAATGGTGTAATCATGGCTAATACAGCTGTCTGTGACAGTGCATTAGGGTCATCACACCAGACCGCAAAGAAACTTCCTAAGTATTGCTCTGATGTGTCTAGCATGACTTGATCACGCTGCTCAGAAGCAAGTTCATGGCGTAATGGAAATACATGTGGCTCAAATGAAGCCTGTATTTTATCTACCGTTGGATACGTATATCCTGCTTTTTCACCCAATACAAAATAGAGATATTGGTCCATAAAATTAAGTACTTTATGCTTATGTTTGATAAACGTTTCTACCGGTGCCATGTATTGATTCCAACTCGTCCAATATGTGACTTGAACATGTTTATCCAGCTTAACAATGGGTTTCTGATTCGTTCGATACAAACCGTCATTCCAAACACGAACTTCTTTTTTATATTCGTAGACGTAGTTTGCAATATCGTTGATGTAATCAATGTAGGTATCAACACCCGTCGCATCAGGACTAATGTGAGCTTTTGCATAGGCTTCAAGCTGCGGATAATCACCATAATTTTCAAATGGAATAAACTCATCACCACCGATATGAATAATTTGGGATGTATAGAAACACTCCATAACACTCCCTAACATCCCCTTGATGAATCGACGTGCTTTAGGATTCGTAATATCTAAAGCTGTTTCGTTTCCCTTTAATTGGTACTGTGGATAATCTTTAAGGATGTATTTTAAATGTCCAGGTGTATCAAAGGACGGAATTACTTTAATATAAAAGAAATTAGCATAGCGAATGATATCGCGCATCTCAAATGTGGTTAAATGCTCTGGAGAACATAATGATTCATAACCATCCAATGCAAGACGAAAACCTTCATTTTCTGATATATGAATTTGCAAGGTATTCAGTTTTTGTTTGGCCATGACTTCAATCAAATCAAAAAACCACGTTTTCGAGAAATATTTACGTCCCATATCAATATGAACGCCACGTTCTTGAATCCACGGTTTTTGGTGAATTGCTTCAACGCCTTGAATACGATCCAGTGCGCCATAAAAAGCCATCACGTCAGATGATCCGCGTATCGTGTTACCATTAATGATATATCCTGTTACTGTCGGGTCGATGGCAACATCGAGTACTTCCCGATAATGAGGATATAGTATTTTTATTTTGTCTTCTAACATACTTGACTCCTTTTCTTTTAGTTTAGGTTTTTATGGCGATATCTAACAGTCATAGATTATAGGAATTTCGATACGAATTAGTGTTCTCTTTTTGAATGCACACAAAAAACCCTCTAGCTCTGTTGAAGCTTGAGGGTTTCTATTTTAGCAATTTGTTTCGACTCTAAATCCTTATTTCTGGTGATCGCACTTATCAGGTTACCTTAAAGTATACTTTCAAATCTGTGCATATTTATGCTTGTCGGACACCGTTTTAGATCAACTGTTATTCAACATTAATGATTGATATCTAAGTCATTAAAAAACCTTGAATTTGCTATGAAACTCAAGGTTTGATCACAATCACAATTATTCGCTACGAAGTGCGACAACTGGATCTTTTTTAGCTGCCATTTTTGAAGGAATGAATCCTGCAATAAAGGTCAATGTAATACTTATTGCAATCAGAATTAATGCGTGGTTAATACTTAGGTTGGCGATATTTTGTGCTCCCGTTAAGTCATAAACGACTGCATTAATTGGGAACTGGAGTAAGTATGTTACTACGATTCCGAACGTACCGGATACAAGTCCAATGAGGAATGTTTCCGCATTAAAGACACGTGAGATATCTTTTTTACGAGCTCCTAAACTACGGAGGACGCCAATTTCTTTTGTACGTTCGATAACCGATACATAAGTAATAATACCGATCATGAATGATGATACAACTAATGAAATTGATGAGAAACCAATTAATACGTAAGAAATCGTATTAACCATTGTATCCATAATATTTGTCATAATTTCTGACATATCTGTATACGTAATTTGATCAGGTTTTTCGTGACCTTGATTGTATGCATCAAGATAATCGCGAATTTGTGACTTCGTTTCAAAATCTTTGGGAATAATTGCGAGTTTCGTTGCTACATCTGAACCACCCAATGATGCTAGAACTTCATTGTAAACTTGTTCTGAGTCCATGAATGGATTTGCATTCGCAATGGGTTGTCCAGACACAACCGAGTAAAGATCTTTAACCTCTAATTGTTTTGCCACAACATTCGATTGACGTGCACGTGTTGCGAAATCTTTAGAAAGTGCCTCAGTGTAATAAAGTCCTGGATTATACATTGAAACTGACGATGCTTCACTCTTACGTAAAACTCCTGACACTGTTAATGTTGTTGCAGCATCACTGTAAAAGAGTGTTTCGTATTGTGATGTATTTGCCGGTGGGAAAATGCCCATAGCCGTTTCTTGATAGAAATCATTATGTTCAATAAGTTTGTATTCTTTACCAACAATGGAAGTTGCATCAAACGATTCCCCTTCAATCCCTAAAATACGTTGCGATTGTTTAGGGATTCGGTTGTATTCATCGACGACAACTACAATTTCATTTTGATTGGTAGGCATCTTTCCAGCAATCACATCGTATTGGCGATTATTAAAATCATCGTTGTTTAGAAGTTCCCCAACACCATCTTGGCCCGTTTGAACTAATTCATAGTTTGACCCTTTTTGTGTAATCCAATTCATGGAAACACCTGTTGACTCTTGAATGGAAATATAGAGGTTTTGATCAAGTTTTCGTACATACTCAATGTAGTCTGCAGTGATGACATTCTTCTTCGCTTCGTAACCTTCCATTGGGTCATAGACATTGATTGATGTAGAATCTGGATAAGATTCACCAGGGTTCGATATGTTTGGATTCATCGCCATGCCATAATCCATCGCCGTTTGTTCGATTGTGATTGGCGATGATGCCAATGTTTCTTCTTGCATCGTTTTGATCGTATTCGACAATCCCGTTGAAAGTGCTAATACCAAGGCAATTCCAATGATTCCGATACTTCCAGCAATGCTTGTTAGAATGGTACGACCCTTTTTAGCCCATAGATTTCGTCCGCTCAATGTTAATGCTGTACGATATGGCATTGCTGTCATAACTTGTTTATGATTGCTTTCTTCTTCAATATCATTACTTACAGGATTGCTATCAGAAACCATTTCTCCATCGAGAAATTCAACGATTCGTGAACTATAGGTATGCGCAAGTTCCGCATTGTGCGTTACCATAATAACTAACTTTTCTTTTGATATTTCTTTGAGAAGGTCCATGACCACCACACTTGTTTTACTATCAAGTGCTCCAGTTGGTTCATCCGCTAAGATAATATCTGGATCATTCACCAATGCCCTTGCAATCGCCACTCGTTGCATTTGTCCACCTGACATTTGATTCGGTTTTTTGTTGATTTGGTCATGTAAACCAACTTTAATCAGTGCTTCTTCCGCGCGCTTGTGCGCTTCCTGTTTTCCAATGCCCGATAACTTCATAGATAGCTCGACATTCTGTAGTACTGTCAAGTGGGGGATTAAATTATAGGATTGGAAGACGAAGCCGACAGAGCTATTTCGGTACGCATCCCATTGTTTATCTGTATAGGTTTCTGTGGACTGCCCATCGATAATTAGATCACCGTATGTATAACGATCCAACCCACCTACAATATTTAATAATGTTGTTTTTCCGCTTCCTGATTGTCCCAGGATAGATACAAATTCAGTATCTCTAAATGTAAGGCTAACATCTTTGAGTGCTTGAACTTGTCCATAATTCTTTGTAATATTCTTCAGTTTAAGCATAAACTAACTTCCTTCCGCTGTATCAATATATTAACACAGTGACATTGTGCTTTCAATAGTTTTACGCTTCGATTAATGAAAGATACTTCACACGTACTATTTCCTGGGAAATTAAAAGACCTACGATTCCGTAGGTCCTTGTATAAATTGTGCAACCCTTTGCGATACTGTTTCGAAAGCATTCTCTGATTGAATATCAATCCATTGACTCGGAGTTTGGTGTTTGAACCACGTAATCTGTCTTTTAGCAAAACGACGTGTGTTACGTTTTATGAGTTCATCGCGCTCTTCCGCACTAATCTCATGGTTAAAAAAAGGTTCAAATTCACGGTAACCAATCGCCTGTAAAGCCTGCAGTTCGAAGAGTTTTTGATGATGGCTGAGCAAATCCGCGACCTCTGTCTCAAGACCTTGGTCAATCATCATATCAACGCGTTTATTAATTCGCTCATAAAGTACATCGCGATCTGTTTGCAAGAAAAAAATGCACGCATCAAACAATGCAACATCCTTTTGGTTTTCGTGAATGCCTGTCTTTGTCTTACCATCTTGAAGCATATTTAACGTGCGTACAACACGCTTACGATTGTTGGGATGGATTGTTTGCGCGGCCTCCGAATCACGGTCCTGAAGCATTTGATGCAGTGTGTGATCATCAAAATCATCAAACGTTTCCATCGTAGGCGTTACTTCCGTTTCGAAACGATAATCATTTACTAAAGCATTAATGTATAGTCCCGTACCACCTACAATGATTGGTAGTTTTCCCTTTGCATGAATCGCTGCAATCGCTGCGCGCGCATCTTTTTGAAACTGAGCAACATGATACGGTTCCACAATTGAAGTAACATCAATTAAATGATGGATGATACCCTCACGTTCTTCTACAGACGGCTTCGCAGAACCTATATTCAATTCGCGATAAACCGCAACCGAATCGGCACTTATAATTTCACCGTTAAAACGATGGGCTAACGCAACACCCATTTTTGTTTTCCCAGATGCAGTTACACCTGCAATAACTACTATTTTTTTCATCGTTTAAATTCCTTAATGAGTTGATTGTGTTCGACTGTTATAAATGTCGGACGTCCATGAGGACAATGGAACGGTTGTTGTGTATGTCGCAATTGCTCAACCAACGTTTCCATCGCATCCATTGACATAAACTCATTAAAGCGCACAGAAGAATGACACGCCAATGTTGCGATGACATTACGACGCATATCTTCCTCACGTACAACTTTATCTGTTTCAAACATATCCAATACTTCATTCACAAATTCATGGACCTCTGCTTCATCAATCCAAACTGGAACTGCTCGAAGGATAAATGCATCATCTCCAAAAATTTCGAGTTGCATTTGAAATGGTCTAAAAACTTCATTGATAGCATTGATCTGAGTGATAAGTTTTTGACGCCCTTCAATTACCATAGGAATCAAAAAGTCTTGCATCGGTACGTCTTTATTTAAAAGTTTATCTTGATAGTATTCATAACGAACACGCTCCATTGCTGCATGTTGATCAATTATATATAATCCCGCATCCCCTTGTGCCAAGATATATTTACCACTTAACTGTGATAGAACTGTCAATGGCTCAATCAAAACTTCGATGGGCTTTGGTTCTGACGGATATGGAGTTTGAGGTATAAAAGCAGTCTCCTTTTCTTCAACACGATAATCGTGAATAAATACCGGCGTATCAATAACTGGCATATCTGTAATGTTTATTGGTTCTGATACTTCTTCCGATTCATCATTGTGTGTGTTTGGTAAAACCGTATTTTTATCAACACTTTCTTCAATAAATATTTCCTTTTGAGTTTCAATAATCGCATTTTGTAGTGCTTCACGCATATCCGTTTGTTCTGGCAAACTCGGTTTTATCGTGATTTTTTGTGGACGCATACCTTCTGACAATAAAGCCTCTAAATGATTTTGAATTAAGGATACGAGTTGTTCCTCTTTCGACAAACGTATCTCCCATTTACTTGGATGAACGTTAACATCAACGAGTTGCGGATCTACTGTTATCTTCATTACAACGATTGGATAACGATCGGTTGGCATATGACGTCTGAAACTATCAACGACTGCTTTTTGCGCTTTCGGGTAACGAATCATTCGATCATTGATATATAACCAAATTGCATATCGATTCGAGCGATTGTGCTGTGGTAAAGCAGCAACACCTTCGATTTTGAAATCATAATTTGATGCTTCAAAACGGCGTGAATCTTCTGTAATGGTTCCCCCATAAATTCGGTGGAATACATCCATGACATCACCAGTTCCATAACTTCTAAACACCATGCGGTCATCAAGGGTAAGGGAAAATGCGATATCCGGGCGCCCAAGTGCAAATTTTTGCACCGTATCTTGTATGATTGAGTTTTCATAATGAATGTTTTTAATGTATTTAAGACGCGCAGGAGTTTTCAAGAAGAGATTTCGAACGTGAATTGTTGTTCCTTTATTTCGTGCAAAACGAACGACATCCCGTTTTTTTCCATTATCAATAAAAATGCGATGTCCCGTATCGCCATTATTCGTTGTCGCTTCAACTTGGCTAACTGACGATATCGACGGCAATGCCTCCCCACGAAATCCAAATGTCAGAATTGCGTTTAAATCATCTGTATCTGATATTTTACTTGTTGAATGACGTTCAAAGGCACGTGACAAATCATCTGCACTCATACCCTCACCATTATCAGATACTTCAACTAATTGCATTCCACCTTCAATGATTTTAATATCAATCGTTGTAGCCTTAGCATCAATCGCATTTTCAACAAGTTCTTTTACAATGCCACCAGGACGTTCAACAACTTCACCAGCAGCAATCATATTTGTTAAATGTGTATCTAATACGTGAATTTTACTCATGTGAATCACCTTCTAAAACTTTTTTGAGTTCAGAAACAAGCATTAACGCTTCAATCGGTGTCAGTTGATTAACATCGATCCCTTGCAGACGTTGCTTCACAAAACCATAACCTTGCGGTTCTACTTCTACTTGAATTACTTTACTATCAATATTAACTGAGTTTTTAGAAAGTTCGAGAACTTCAAGATTTTGCTTTGCGCGATCAATAATACTTTGCGGTAAATGTGCAAGACGGGCAACGTTTATCCCATATGATTTATCTGCTCGCCCATCTAAAACACGATATAGGAATGTTACATGATCATTTTCTTCATGAACTTCAACATGAATATTTTTAATGCCATCATACATTTCTTCGAGTGCAACCAGTTCGTGATAATGTGTTGAGAAAATCGTCCGTGCTTTAACCGAGTTATTAATATATTCAATAATTGCTTGGGCTAATGCCATCCCGTCATAGGTTGAGGTTCCACGACCAATTTCGTCAAACAAAATTAATGACTGTTCAGTCGCATTAGATAAAGCTGCTTGAGCTTCAATCATTTCGACCATAAACGTAGATTGACCCATGAGAATATCGTCACTAGCACCCATGCGTGTAAAGATTTGATCAACAAGACTCCACACCATACGGTCGCACGGTACAAAACATCCCATTTGTGCGAGCACAACATTTAATGCGACCATTCGCATATAGGTACTCTTACCACCCATATTCGGTCCAGTTAAAATCAATGTATAAATCGATTCATCCATTAGTGTATCACTTGCTATGTACTGTTGGTCTTTAAGCGTTGCTTGTAATACGGGATGCTTTCCTTCTTGAATATCGAGGTAACGTCCCTCTACAACTTCAGGTTTCGTAAAACCAGGAAGCGCCGAAATTTCTGCTAAAGCAACAAGTACATCCAATGTCGCAAGACCATCTCCAATCGCATGGATGGATTTCGCATGTTCCGAAACATACTCAGAGTACTTCACAAAGAGTTCGGTCTCTATCTGTAGAATTTGGTCACTTGCTTGGCTTATCTTCACTTCATATTCTTGAAGTTCTTCACTGATATAGCGTTCCGCATTTGTTAGTGTTTGTTTTCGGATATAACCGAAATCATCACGAACATTATCGACTTGTCCTTTGGACACTTCGATAAAGTATCCAAACGCACGATTGTATCCCACTTTTAAATTTTTAATTCCTGTTTTTTCCCGTTGTTTGGCTTCATACGCAACGAGCCATTGCTTGCCATTTTTTGAAATTTCAAGAAGTTCATCTAAGGTCTCATGAATCCCCGTTTTAAATGTACGCCCTTCTTTTAATTGAACCGGAGCATCATCTAAAATAGTATTATCAAGCACCTCAAAAACTGCTTCTAAGGGATCTAATTCACTGATGAATTGGAACTCATCAAAACCTTCAATATCTCTTTGAATTGTGCGAAAGACTCCCAATGTTTTCTTCAAACGAACTAGGTCTTGGGCATTATGTTTTCCTGTCGCCATCCGGGCAACGACACGATGAATATCATAGACTTCTTTTAAACTTGCTACTAATTTATCATTTAATAGATAATCTTGAATTAGTGTTTCAATTTGTGCATGACGTTTGTAGATGTCTGACTTACTCACCATCGGTTGCATTAATTCTTGTTTTAAAGCTCGTGCTCCCATATTCGTGCGGGTTTTGTTGAGGTAGTGAAACAAGGACAATTCTTTGCCGTTTTGATGATCTATCAGTTCAAGGTTTGTCATTGTTGCATAATCCATACGAAGGTATGCTTGGTCATTCAAAACGACAACATCTGATAAATGTTGCAATGACCGCTTATGTGTATACTTAAGATAGGCACTCAAACGTGCTAAGGCCATTCCAATCGCTTTATCGTCATGGTTCATGGTCTCATCAATTGTTTCTTGATATGATACATAAATATCTGTTTTGGCTTTAACTTCTTTTAAAATATTGGGGTCAAAGTCTTCGCTAACTACGATTTCTTTAACTTGAAATTGTTGGAGTACTTTAATGATATCTACGAAATCATTCATAACTCTTATGGCACGAACTGTACCCGAAACGATGTCGCAGCTCACAATACTCGCATAAACGAGATCTGTATGAATGGCTGCAATCTCACGTGTTTCATGATCTTCAACTTCGAGATATGTACCCGGAGTTACAATTTCAACAACCTCACGTTTCACAATCCCCTTAACCGATTTGGGATCTTCAACTTGCTCAACAATCGCTACTTTATAACCCGCATTCACAAGTTTTTGAATATAAGATGCTGCGGCATGATGGGGTACACCCGCCATGGGTGCTTTCTCATTACCACCTGCTGATCGTGCTGTTAGCACAAGATCTAAAACTTTTGATGCAACTACGGCATCTTCAAAAAAGAGTTCATAAAAATCACCTAATCGATAAAACACCAACGCATCATTGGTGTTTTGTTTTATTTCCATATACTGTTGGAGCATAGGTGTCAGTTTTGAATTATCCTTCATTCTCTTCAACTTCCTCTACTTCGTGTATTGCTCTGTATGTTTTAATATTTTTATTAATAGCTTTTTGAATCATATATGCTGGTGAACCAATGGATAAGACAAAGCCTTGGCGAGTCTCAACAATTCGAGTAACACCCTGACGGTGAAGCGCAGCAATATTTAAGTCTTCGCGTTCCCTTAGTTCTACATGAATTCGCGTTAATGTACTTGATACTGTTTCGATATTTGAAACACCACCAAGGCCTTCTGTAAAGTCTTCAATACGTTGTTGCTTATTCGTAATACTTAGAACATCCAATGCTAGTTTATTGAAGTACAAGCGTGTGAATGAGAAGTAAACTAAGAAGACAATGATTCCTACAAGCAATAAGATAAAGACTTTACTTACTAATACAGTATTATAAGAAATACCCATCAAATCGATAATATTTCCAGGTGTTGCTGAGAGTAAATTTCCAAAGAAAGAGAATCCCAGTGCCACCGAGAATCCACTCAGAATTGCATAAATAAAACTTGTTGCAAACAGGTGGAAGAAGTATAGTGTTGGGCTTGTAAGTAACATTAGAATTTCTATTGGTAACAATGTACCACCAACCATCGATACAAGAATCGCAGCAATTAATAATCCAATATTACGGTTACGTGCACGTTTGTTTGAAATGGTCGTTGAGATAGCAATTAAGTAAGCTGGTACTGCAAAGATATTCATCACATAATATGCACTTGTAAAACGACCAGCACCAAAGACATTCACCGTTTCTTTTAACTGTCCGGCCCAGATGTTGACATCACCAACGAATGATTGACCTGCAAGGTTCATCCAGGTTCCACCTAAGGTATTGAGCCAGAATTCTTGGTGTAATATAACATCAAGGTTAGCTAGTGCCATGAGACGCTCTAGCGCCCCATAGGCAAATAGACTCATTGGATTATTCACATCTTGCGAAATAAATTCCATGATGCTGTACATCATTTCCATAAAATATGGCCATCCAAATGCAAAGAGCATACCGATCACAGATGATCCAACGATTGCGAAAACCATCTTAACTGTTTCACGATCCGCAAAAGAGACATTACTTATGTGACGTTTTTCTGAAGTTTTACGATATATATTTTTAACAAAGAGATAGATTGCAATTAAACCAAATATCCCTGTACGGTATAACATGTACTGTTTATCACCTAATTTGATCACTAATGCGCTAATATAAGTAGCTGTAGGTGATGTCGTTGGTGACAAGAGTAGCATAGATACTAAAAATGCTAGATATGATATAATTCCTGTGACTACTATGTTCGGTTCGTTTTTCTCATGAGAGAGTAACTTGATAAAAACATATAGTGGGAAATATGCTAAAATGATACCACCACTCATCAATAACACACGTGATATTGTAAGGAGTATTGGGCTGTCCAATTTTAAAACACTATTCACATATGGATTGGGTATAATCGTACCAATTGCGACTAGCAACGATCCAAAGAATAATGATTTTAAAGGTAATTGTAATTGTTCGTAATAAGTTTGAAGACGATTCATGTGGAACACCTCTTGATTTATCTTTATATATTATACACTATTCTATCTATTCACAAAAGGAGCGACAATGAACAAATTCATCAATGAAAGTAAGCGCTACTTTACCTTAGACAAAGTTTTGTTCGGAATTATGATTGCATTCGCAACGATAAGTGTTGTGGCCATCTATCTATCCGCACCACTTTTAGATAATGGTCAAGCAGATGCAATTTCTTTAGTTAAGAAACAATTAATGTGGTTTGCGATTGGATTCGCAGTTATCGCATTTCTAATTAAAATCGGAATAGACCGACTGTTTACTGCGATAGATATAGCTTATTGGATCTTAATGGTTCTTCTAGCTGGTCTTGTAATTGCACGTTTTGCAAATATCAACAGCAGTATCGTTGCACCCATTAACGGAACACGGGCTTGGTATATGATCCCTGGAATTGGTTCTTTCCAACCTAGTGAGTTCATGAAAATTGTCTTAGTTATCAAAGCTGCAAACGTCATTCATCAACATAATACCGATAAAGAAGGGTATACATTTCAAAGTGATTTTCAACTATTTTTCAAAATTGCTAAATTTGCACTCCCACCTTTTATCCTAATTTTCTTACAACCAGATACGGGAGTTCCAATTGTTATTCTATTTAGTTTAGCAACTATGTTTATTCTTTCTGGCGTACGACGCGAATGGTTCATTATCATTGCAACATTAGGTATTGGCGCATTATTAGGAATTGTCTTCCTCTACTATAACTACCCAGATATCTTGAATACTTTGCTTGGTGGTGGTTCGACGTCATATCGCTTGGATCGTTTCTATGGTTGGCTTGACTATGAAAAGTACGCTATGGGCCATGGGTATCAACTTTTCCAATCAATGATTTCTTACGGAACTGCTGGTATTAATGGACATCCTCTCGGAACGATGATTGCCCACTATCCTGAAGCACAAACAGACTTCATCTTTGCAGTTATTTCTCAAAACTTTGGCTTCATCGGTGGTTCAATAACTATCGCACTATCATTCTTATTTGATATTAAACTTGTCTCCATTACTAAAAACAGTGATTTACCAAAAGAACGTTATATGATGATGGGAATCATTGGAATGATTTTCTTCCAGCATCTAGAAAATATTGGGATGATCATGGCAGTGCTTCCGATTACCGGAATTACTTTACCCTTTATTTCGTATGGGGGATCATCATTGCTTTCTTATATGATTCCGCTTGCCGTTGCATTTCATATGTACAGCGAAACACAAAATAGACATAGACACTAAAAAACAGGATTATATCCTGTTTTTTTTTTAGAATAGTGCATTTAAGCGAGTAATATGAGGTATCTCTTTGAAACGAGCAAAACGCATTATGTGGTCACTATTTCGAATCGTAATATCATGGATTGAATCTAAATGAACATGTAGATGATCATAGCAAAGCAATGCATGATCAAACGAGTCACTTGTAAGTCTAATTGTTGTATGTGGATTCATTACCAAAGGTGATCCTAAGCTTCGGGCATGGCGATGATGAATTCCAGATATTTCCGTCATCTGTAATAAATCAAGTCCCGGATAAATTACAGCTCCGCCAATAGAACGGTTATATGCAGTCGATCCGTATTGTCCTGAGATACATACGCCATTTCCTCTAAAGGTTTCAAAATATGAATCATCAATATGAATATCCATCGTTTGCGTCTTTACAATGTTTTCCACGCGAACTTCATTAAGTGCGTAGTAATGGGACACTTTCGTAGTATTTTTTAAAGTGACTTCTAAGATTCTCTTCTCATCAATGATTGGTTGTTTTGTTAATACATCCGCAATGAAATCATCAATTTGATCCTGTGTATAATCAGTTGAAAACCCTAAAGTTCCCGTATGAATACCCACAAACGAGACGTCTTCAACTTTATCAATATACTCGTGAAAGGCTTTCAACAAAGTACCGTCACCACCGACACAAATCACTAATTCTGGTTGATGCTCATCACGAACCATCCCACCTTCAGTTAATTTGCGTGTTACCAATTGGCAAATACTTTCTGATGCATTATCACCACGATGAATTGTTATAAATCGTTTCATAAGTTACTTCCTTTTCCTTTAGACATATTGTAACATAGTAATATGAAACATAACCTAGAGATTGAATACAAAACAATGTTGGATGAACCTTTATTTGACAAAATTAAGTCGAAATTGCCTTTCGATTCTGGTGTCAACCAACGCAATGATTACTACGATACACCCGATCGTCAACTGTATAGTATGGGCATCATGTGCCGTATTCGCACAGTCGACAATCGCTTCGAGTTTACAGTTAAAATTCCTCAAGAGGATGGGGTCATGGAACATGAGGTGCTCTTAGAAACAAAGACTTTAGACCACCCTTCCGTTATTAATTTTTTTAATCAGTTAAACTTGGACGTTAGCCAATTGGATTGCATTGCATATAGTGATACTCAACGCTATACGTATGATGATGCGTACGGATCTTGGTGCCTCGATGCATCCTCATTCGAGAATCACAACGACTTCGAGTTGGAATATGAGCTACATGAAGCAAACGAAAAAGCATATCCACACTATGTAGATATGCTCAATGAGTTAGATGTTGAATACCGTGAAGCAAAACCTAAATATATAAGGGCGTTAACTTCAGGCGCTTAAATTGATCTTCAAAATCACGCATCGAAGTTTTCGATACAATGACGAACTCAAGTTGATAAACTTCGAGTTCTTTTTTTAACCACGTTATAATACCAAGAAGTTCATAAAAGTGATTTTTTATTGATGAGCTTGGCAAGTAGATTTTAGTTAAACGCTCCGTATAATGATATGCGATAGGACCAATTCGCGATGTATTTTCAATATTGTAGGTCAAATTTTCTTGTAATTGTGTCCATGTCACGGCTATATCAGAAATTGCATTTCGGATTGTCTGTTCGTGGATATCTTCATAAATTAAATTCATCTCTACGCGAGCATTTATTGCTGCAAACCATTGATCGATACCAATTGTTTCTGCCTTCTTTAAGAGGTCAATCGCAACATCTCTGCCACCATCTACAAGATACAAGAACGATTCAAGTCTACTTGGTAAGACGAAGTCAACTTCACTTAGAAAGACTGGTCCTTTGAAAAATACGACATGGTCTAATTCGATTGATTGAATTTGCTTGGGCGCTTCCCCATCTTTAGTTGCATTCATAATGGACTCATGAAACGAAGGATAATCTTTGTATCCATTCATGTGTTGATACTCGTCCCATGTCCGCTTGATACTCATCGTTCGTACACTACGAGCACGCCCATATCCAATAATTCCCTTTTCCTTTGTTAAGGGGTGAATATAACGCTTGTCTATAAAGAACAACAATGAGCCCACATCAAAGCGTTCAAATCGCTTCGTACTAAGACGCCAAAAATTGATAGAACGATGACCATTACTTCTATGAAATTCTATCATTCTTTCGTCCGAAATATATGCGATTGAGCTCATTATGTTATCCTCCTTTACTTAATTTTATTACGTCCTTCAAAAGCCTTGATTAATGTCATATCATCGGCGTAATCGAGATGCCCTCCAATTGGAAGTCCAAAAGCCAAACGTGTAACATCAACTTTATCCTCAAGCCTTTTAGCAAGATATAATGAAGTCATTTCACCTTCAACTGTCGCATTCAATGCTAGAATCACTTCTTTTGATTCTAGAGATAGACGTTTTTCCAAACTTTCAATATTCAATTGATCAGGCATTATGCCCTTTTTCGTTGAGATCAGGCCATCAAGCACATGATAGACACCATGATACTCTTGTGTTTTTTCGATTGAGAAAACTTCTTTAGCACTTGAAACAACACAAATTGTATTTTGATCGCGAGTGTTATCTGCACATATGTCACAAATTTCTGTTTCTGTAAGATTATGGCATACTTTGCATGTTTTAATGTTTAATTTTATATTCATCAGATTGCTAGCAAATTCGTTGAGATCTTCAATGTTTGATTCCAACATTGTAAGTGCATAACGTTCTGCTGTTTTTTGACCAACTCCAGGTAGCATCTTAAATGATTCTATGAGTTGTTGCAGTGTTTTCGGATACATTATAACTCCTATTCAATAATTTCTACGGAATCACCAAATAGATTTAAGACACTATCAAGTGACTCATCAACAATTCGGGCATCTTCCGCATTATCTTCTGTTACTGTAAGTTCTTCAGGTAGAACAGGACTTGGTAATGTTCCTGCTTTATTAAGTTCAATAAATTTTGCGACCGCTTCTTGATACATATTTACTGAGATTGCTAAGATTGTTTTATCTTTATTGAAAATCACTTCGCTAAATTTATTGAGTTCGTGACGATTCCGTGCTTCACCAATTTCACGAACTTCAATTTCAGACTGCATCGCTACAACAACAAAGAATGGACTACTTAACACTACTTTACCGCCAGATAGTAATCTCGCTGATCGCGCCCATTGTGGTATATTTCGATACCTCTGAATTTGCGTAAATTGCTCTTCATCCGCTAATCTCAGTGACTTATCAGCAGTTACCATAAATCTTATAACCATATCAGTATCAATATTCTTTAGGCCAATACTATTTTCTGTATGTACAGGAGCAATATTTGATGAATTTTCTGAATCATCTACGACATCTTCGATTATTTCATGTTCAGTATCATCAAACTCAAACTGTATTGCGTCTTCCGGATTTGATATAACAACTTCTGGTTGTTTATTTACATCTTTTGTGAGTACTACTGGATCTAAGTCTGTAGCAACTTTCGAATTTACGGATTCCACTATCGGTTTTAAGTCTTTTGGAGTTTCAACTACAGTCTCTTGTTTATTTGTAACAAACTGCGTATCTTTTTGAGTTTGCTGCCCTTGCACTCTATCTGATTTATTCGAAAAATGATTAAATATGTCTAACATAGCAATCTCAAAGTACATTTCAGGTTGTTGTGAGAAACGCATCTTTTCTGCATACTCTAACAAGATATCAATCATTTTAAGACGGACATCTGTTGTAAATGCTTCTGATAAATAATGGACTAACGTATCTTCAGTTATTGTATTCATTTTAGTATACGTATAAATCAGACTATCTTTAAGGTTTTTTGTAATATCCATCACTAAGCGATCATAGCTGACTGATTGCATTTTCATACCTTGAATATTATCAATAAGTTGCTGCATATCACTTGCTGCAATATTTCTAAACATTTCCATTTTTCCATCAACTGATAGTACACCATTTGATGCATAGATTTGTTGCTTTGTAATCGGACCATCAGATAGCACAATTGCTTGCTCTAAAATAGTTAGTGCATTTCGCAATCCACCACCCGATAATGACGCAATCAATTCCGTTGCACCAGGTTCTGCACTTTCATGTTCTTGATCTAAAATACTGTCTAAACGCTCTGCAATTGCCAATTCAGGAATTCTTGTAAAATCGAATCTTTGGCACCTTGAAATGATGGTTGGAAGCACTTTATGAATCTCTGTAGTCGCAAGAATAAAGACAACATGACTTGGTGGTTCTTCTAATGTCTTTAATAGGGCATTAAATGCACCTTGCGTCAACATATGGACCTCATCAATAATATACACTTTATATTTACCTAAAATCGGTGTGTATTTAACACGTTCGATTAAACTTCGAATTTCATCTACACCGTTATTACTTGCTGCATCAATTTCAATTAAGTCAGGATGTGTATTATTTTGTACTGCAACACAGTTATCACACTGACCACAGATCAGTTCGGTTTCACTTGTACAGTTTACTGCACGTGCAAACAATTTTGCTGTTGAGGTTTTTCCGGTACCTCGGGGACCTGTTAAAAGATATGCATGCGATATCTTATCTTTTTTCACTGAATTTGTAAGGACTTCAACAATATGTTGTTGGCCGACTACTTCGTCCATCGTAGAAGGTCTGTATTTTCTATATAATGACTGATATGCCATGTTATCACCTATTATTCATTATATCATACGGTCTATTGGTTGTAATTACTTATTTGATTCCATATAATTAAGGTATGGAAAAGAAGAAAAAAGTAAATGTTCTTGGTATCATTGGGATACTAATGACTGTGCTGGGGCTCTCAATCATTGTTTACGATGTCGGTATCAAATACTTTGAACGTAAATCACAGGAACAGGAACTACAAAATTTTATGAATGCTCCTTTATTATCTGAAAACTCAGAACTTCCAGCTGAGACTGTTGATGCCAATGTATGGGGCTATATAGTTATTGAAAAACTAGGTGTTAATCATTTGATTGCTAAAACTAATGATTGGGACTATCTTTCTCGCTATGTAGTTGCATATGAAAGTTCTCCTGAACCTACAGGTAACGGAAACTTCGCTATTGCGGGCCACAATGGAAACTGTGCAAGCTGTGTCTTTAGAGATTTTGATAAACTTGAAATTGGTGATGAAGTAATACTTAACGATAAAAAGAATACTTATACTTATCGTATTGAAGATATTTCTACCGTTCATCATACGGATGTGTCGGTCTTGAATGATACTCCAGATGCTAGAACACTTACTTTAATTACATGTACAGAACAAACGACTGTTGATCCATGGCGAACTATCGTCAAGGCAACACAAATCAGTGAAGTACCGAACACATAAGTTTATGCTATAAAAAACATCAATCACTAAGATTGATGTTTTTTTATTTGATTTCCTTTTCCATCATTATATGATCAATCCCTGCGTCATCAAAGACTTCACCATATTCTTTATAGCCATTTTTTTCATAGAATGGTATTGCTTGAATCTGCGCACCCAATTCTAGTCGCTTAAACCCATTATTTTTCGCTTGTTTCTCTGCATCTTGGAGCAACTTTGTCCCTATTTTGAATTTCCGGTACTCTTTGAGCACTGCAACTCTTCCAACCTTGAGGGTATCTCCCTTTTTCACGTATCGAGCAGCTCCAACAACTTGATTATTAACAACCGCCATTACATGCATTACGTTCTCATCATTAGGTGAATCGTATTCATCTATTTCAAGGCTTATATCAACATTTTGTTCTTCAACAAACACTTTCTTCCTGACATCTAAGTATAGATTATAAGATTCATCATCAACACGTTTGATTTTTACTTCATTATTTCGTTTTTCTTTAAAAAATTCTTTCATAAGTAATCTCCCTTCAGATTCGAGTATGTTTGGGATTACCTTCGGGTAATGATTAAATCCCTGTATTTCAGACATATTCAATACTGATCCATAGCTACCACTATTTGGTTCATTAGCACCAAATACTACAGTATCTACATGAGCTTGAATCATTGCTCCTGCGCACATTTGACAAGGTTCGACAGTTACATAAACAGTACAACCACTTAAGTTCCAACTATTAAGTGATTTCCCCGCGGCATTCATGGCTTCAATTTCTGCATGTGCGCTTGTTCTATTGGTACTCTCTCTTAGATTGAATCCTTTACCTATAATTTTCCCGTCTTTTACTACAATAGCACCGACAGGTACTTCATCCATCTCATATGCCATTTTAGCTTGTTTTATAGCTTCTCTCATATACATTTCGTGATTCATGATTTATCACCTCATTTTGGATACAAAAAAAGCCACTACACACATAAGAGCTAAATTAAGGCTGCTGTATTCCTACCCTGACCTGGTTCATTAGATTATGTTGTAGTAGCATAGTTATTATAACAAATATGCAAATAAATGCAACGTTTCACGTGAAACATTTATGATATAATTTCACTGGAGGTAGCATATGCCAAAACTATTTGTAAGTGACATGGATCACACCCTTCTGAACGATAATTCAGAGTTGCCAAAAGATTTCAAAGAAACACTAGACCTACTAAACAGTAGTGATTCCGGACTTGTTCTAGCTTCCGGAAGAACACTCTTTAGTATTAAAAACAAAGTTAAAGATTTTAAACATGAGATCAATTTTATCTCAGACAATGGCGCAATTGTCGAGTATAACGGTAAAATTATCTATAAGTCTGTATTTTCTCAGGAAGATATTGAAGAAGTCCTAGTACCCATTCGTAAAGCAAAAGAAACTTCAATCATTGCATCGTCTCTAACGAGTGCTTATGTTGAAGTCTACAATGATGACCATAAACAAAAGCTGTATGAATATTATCTCGACTATAATATAGTTGACGATATATCAAAGGTGGATGATGATATAATCAAAGTCACTATGCTAAGTCTTGATAATACAGTTGATAATTACAAAAACTTTATAGAACCTGCCCTATCAAGCAGTTATAATGCTGTTACTGCCGGTAAAATCTGGATTGATGTCATGCATAGCAATGTCGATAAAGGCGAAGGTCTTAAACATCTACTCGAAGAAATGAATATAGATCGAGATGACGTAGTCGCATTTGGTGATTATCATAACGACATTGGAATGCTTGAGCTAGCGGGTATTGGTTATGCTGTTAAAAATGCACATGATGATGTCAAACAAATTGCTGATTTTGTAATTGAAGACAATAATTCTGCCCCTGTTACTCGAATTATTAAAGAATACTTAGCAAAACAATAAATAATGAACCTAAAAAAGGAGATAATCTTACGATTAACTCCTTTTCTTTGTGATTTATTTAGATACAGGAACCATTTTCTCTTTAAATCCCATATAAGGTCTTAACGCTTCAGGAATTAGTACCGAACCGTCTTCTTGAAGGTTATTCTCTAAAAATGCGATAAGCATACGCGGAGGTGCAACAACAGTATTGTTTAAGGTATGTGCAAATACGCGTCCATCTTTTGTATCAATTCTTATTTTTAGTCTTCTTGCTTGAGCATCAGTAAGGTTTGAGCAACTTCCTACTTCAAAGAATTTCTTTTGACGAGGACTCCATGCTTCAACATCAACAGATTTGTGTTTCAGATCAGCTAAATCTCCTGAGCAACACTCTAAAACTCTGACTGGAATATCTAGACTTCGGAAGTAATCAACTGAATTTTTGTACATTTCTTCAAATAATGCAGCACTTTCTTCCGGTTTACATACAATAACCATTTCTTGCTTCTCAAACTGGTGTATTCTATATACTCCGCGCTCTTCTATTCCATGTGCACCTACTTCTTTACGGAAGCAAGGTGAGTAGCTAGTGAGGCGTTGTGGCATCTTTGATTCAGGGTTGATTGTATCAATAAACTTACCAATCATTGAGTGTTCACTGGTACCAATTAAGTACAGATCCTCACCTTCAACCTTATACATCATATTTTCCATTTCTTCGAAGCTCATTACACCAGTTACAACATGACTACGGATCATATATGGTGGAATGACATAGTCATAGCCACGATCAATCATGAAGTCTCTTGCGTATGCAGTGACAGCTGAATGAAGACGCGCAACATCCTTTTGTAAGTAGTAGAAGCCTTGTCCACTAACTTTTCGCGCTGCATCTAAGTCGATTCCATCGAATGACTCCATAATATCTACGTGATAAGGGACTTCAAACGGTTTTTCTACCATTTCACCATGACGTGAACGCTCGACATTTTCGGTGTCATCTCTTCCTAAAGGAACATCATCAGCAATTAAGTTCGGTATTTGCATTAAGAGTTGTTGTAATTTCTCAAATACTGGTTCTTCATTCTGCTCAATTTCTTCAAGTTCTTTAGCAAATGCTTGAACCTGCTCTTTAATGGCGTTTGCTTCATCGATTTTCTTTTGACCCATTAGTTTACCAATTTCCTTACTTAATGAGTTTCTTTGTCCACGTAATTCATCTGCACGTGTCTTTAAACCACGATATTCAATGTCCAATGCAATGATTTCATCGACCATTGGTAGTTTGTGATCTTGGAATTTTTTCTTGATATTCTCGCGAATAATATCCGCATCAGTTCTAAATAGATTAATATCTAACATAACTATCTCTCCTAAAATAAAAAAAACACCCTCATTAAGGGACGGATTTACCGTGGTGCCACCCTTTTTCGAATGTTTCACGTGAAACATTCCTTTAACAGATAACGGCTGTCTTCCGAATTTAATCTCTCAAGGGTAGATCTATAATCAATTAATAATACCTCTCACCAACAGTATCTCTCTTTAAATAACTTACGACTATATTATTCCCTCTCACTGAGTTTAAGATAATTATAGCCATTACTGTATTTATTGTCAAATTAGTGAGTTTTGATTATGAATAAAGAAAAAGCATACGATAAATCGTATGCTTTTGTACTATATTATTCTGAATCTACAGTTTCTGTTTCAACTACTGTATCATCGTGTGACTTATCATCGATATCAGAGTCAGAAATTTCTTCACTAACTTTCAACACAGCGACTGAAGCAACAGCGTCATTTTCTCCAACATTGATAATTCGAACACCAATCGTTGAGCGACCATATATTCCTATATTTGCAACTTCTGTTCGGATTACAGTTCCATCACTTGAAATAACAAGAAGCTCTTCATCACCTGCCACAGCTCGAAGTGATACGAGATTACCGTTCTTCTCAGTAATATTAACTGTTTTAACACCTTTAGCACCACGTTTTGTTAATCGATACTCATCTAATTCAGTACGTTTACCATAACCTTTTTCAGTAATGGCTAAAATATACTTACCTTCACGGTCAGTTGCAACCCCTACAACGATTCCACCATCAACATCGAATCCTCGAACACCAGATGCGGTACGTCCCATTGGTCTAACTTCATTTTCGTCAAAGCGAACTGCTTTACCGTTGTCTCCACCAATGATAATTTCATTTGAACCATCAGTCATTTTGACAGCCACGAGTTCATCGTCTTCGCGTAGCGTAATTGCAATTTTACCATTTTGTCGAATTGACTCAAACTCACTCACTGCAACACGTTTGACGATACCTTGTCGAGTTACGAAGAATGCATATTTAGAGTCTTCATCATCTCTAGGTACTTTCACCAGTGTACGTACTTCTTCACCTTCATCCAGAGAGAGTAAGTTGACGACTGGAATTCCTTTAGCAGTTCTACTTGCTGCTGGAACATTAAATCCGCGCATTCTATACACTTTACCTTTATTAGTAAAGACTAGTAAGTAATCATGAGTTGAAAGAGCTAGGAATTGATCAATTTCATCTTCATCGTATGTCGCCATACCTTTAACACCCTTACCACCTCTATTTTGAACATTAAAGGAGTCTATAGTTGTACGCTTAATATAACCATTCATGGTCATCGAAATTACGATATCTTCTTCAGGTATCAAATCTTCATCAAGCATATCGATATCTGCTTCTATAACCTCAGAGCGTCTTGGATCACCAAATTTAGTCTTAATTTCTTCTAAATCTGTCTTAATGATATCTAAAACACGACTGTGATTTGCAAGAATATCTTTTAAATCTTCTATTGTCAGTGTTAACTCTGCGTATTCTGCATCGAGTTTTTCACGTTGCAATCCAGTCAAACGTCTGAACTGCATATCTAAGATAGCTTTAGATTGGATTGCTGTAAGACCAAATCTCTCATTGAGACGACTACTTGCCTCAGCATCATCATTTGAATTTCTAATAATTGTCATTACTTCATCGATATTATCGAGCGCAATGATCATTCCTTCGAGAATATGAGCACGTTCTTCAGCTTTTCGCAGTTCGAATCGTGTTCTTCGTGTGATAATCTCAATTTGGTGATCTCGATAATATCCTAGTATTTCAAGAAGGTTAAGCAATTTTGGTCTATTATCAACCAACGCTAACATATTTACACCAAATGTCGATTGCATTGCTGTTAAACGATATAGTTGGTTTAATACAACTTCTGGTTGTATTTCGCGACGTAATTCAATAACTATTTTGATACCGACTCGGTTTGACTCATCTCTTAAGTCAGTAATCCCTTCAATTTCTTTATCCCGAACAAGACTAGCGATTTTCTCAACAAGATTCGCTTTATTTACTTGATAAGGTATTTCAGAAATTGTAAGAACCGGCTTCCCATTAGGTAACTCAGTGATATCAACTTTAGCACGCATAACTACAGATCCGCGACCAGTTTCAAATGCTGACTTAATACCTGAGCGTCCAAGTAAATAAGCTCCTGTTGGGAAATCTGGACCAAAAATATACTCATCCATCAATTCTTTAATTGTGATTTCTGGATTATCAATTAATGCAATTGTAGCATCAACGACTTCTCCTAAGTTATGAGGAGGGATATTCGTCGCCATCCCGACAGCAATCCCCGTTCCACCATTAACTAAAACATTCGGAAAACGTGAAGGTAGAACCGAAGGTTCTGTCTCTTCTCCGTCATAGTTAGGTTGAAAATCAACAGTTTCTTTATTAATATCGCGCATCATTTCCATCGAAATTTTGGACATACGAGCTTCTGTATAACGCATCGCAGCAGCGCCATCGCCATCAATGGACCCAAAGTTACCATGGCCATCAACTAGCATGTAACGATAAGAAAAGTCTTGTGACATACGAACCATTGATTCATAAACAGCAATATCACCGTGAGGGTGATACTTACCAATTACGTCCCCAACGATACGTGCTGATTTCTTATACGGTTTATCACTCGTCATACCCAAATCACTCATCGCGTATAGAATACGACGGTGAACAGGTTTCAATCCATCACGTACATCTGGAAGGGCACGTGAGACAATAACGGACATTGCATATGAAACGAAAGATTTCTTCATTTCATCAGAAATACTACGCGATTTTACGCGATCAAATTCTTTATTCTCTTCCATTTTTCCCTCCCTAGATATCTAAATCTGCATATTCTGCATTTTCTTGAATAAACTGGCGACGAGGTGCAACTTCATCACCCATTAGCGTTTCAAAAATCATATCTGCTTCCATTGCATCTTCAATATCAACACGAATAAGCGTACGTGTTTGAGGATCCATGGTTGTTTCCCATAGTTGCTCTGGATTCATTTCACCAAGACCCTTGTATCGCTGAACGTTGAAACGATCACCGAATTCAGGTTTGAGCTCTTCTAACTCTTCATCGCTATAGGCATAAGCCATTTTATTTCCACGAGAAATTTTATACAAAGGTGGCTGAGCAATATATACAAAGCCTCCTTCAATGACTGGACGTAAGAAGCGGTAAAAGAAAGTTAAAAGTAACGTTCTAATGTGCGCACCGTCTACGTCAGCATCGGTCATGATAACGATTTTATGATATCTCAATTTCTCAAGATTCATTTCTTCACCAATTCCCGTACCGAATGCTGTAAGCATCATGCGAATTTCATTGTTGTCAAAGATTCGGTGTAAACGAGCTTTTTCGACGTTGATAACCTTACCACGTAGAGGAAGAATTGCTTGGAATTTACTATCTCGACCTTGTTTTGCACTTCCGCCAGCGGAATCCCCCTCGACGAGGTAGATTTCACTTTCGGCCGGGTTACGATTTGAACAGTCTGCAAGTTTTCCAGGTAATGATGATACTTCAAGAGCACCTTTACGGCGTGTCAATTCCCGTGCTTTACGAGCGGCAACACGTGCTTTTGATGCAACTAGAGCTTTATCAATGATTATTTTTGCATCGTCTGGATGCTCCATTAAGAAACGTTCAAATTGATTTCCAAAGATATTAGAAACAATCTTACGTACTTCACTATTTCCAAGTTTAGTTTTTGTTTGCCCCTCATATTGAGGATCTGGATGTTTTACAGAGATTATAGCAGTGAGTCCTTCACGAACATCATCACCCAAGAATCCATCTTCTTCTTTTTTCAATAGATTATTTTCTTTAGCGTAATTATTAATAACTCGTGTTAAAGCAAGACGGAAACCATCTTCGTGCGTTCCCCCCTCTTGGGTATTAATATTATTTGTAAATGAATAGATATTTGGAACAAATCCATCATTATACTGCATCGCAACTTCAACTTGAATTTGATCTTCTTCGCCTTCGACGTAAACAATCTCTTCATGAATTACTTGGCGATTTCTATTCATAAAATGAACATACTCAAGAATTCCATTTTCATAATGGAATTCGTTGACGCGTGACTCCTCAGGCTCTCTCTCATCAATAAATGTAATCTTAATTCCTTTATTCAAGAAAGCCATTTGACGTAAGCGATCACGTAATACATCAAATGAGTACTCTGTTGTTTCTTTAAAGATTTCTGGATCAGCTTTAAATCTAACTTCTGTCCCTTGACGATCAGTTTTTCCACGTTCTTCTAATGGAATGGCAGTGTGGCCACCATTTTCGAAACGAAGATAATACTCAATACCTTCTTTAAAAATAGATACTTCTAAGAAAGTAGACAAGGCATTAACAACGGATGCCCCAACCCCATGAAGTCCACCAGAAACTTTATAGGCGCCACCACCGAATTTACCTCCGGCATGAAGCACAGTATAAATTGTTTCTGCAGTAGAAACACCAGTTTTTTCGTGAATTCCAACTGGAATACCACGACCATTATCAGAAACAGTGACAATGTTATCTTTGTCGACAGTAACTGTAATTTCACTTGCGAAACCAGCTAAAGCCTCATCAATACCATTATCAACAATTTCCCATACCAAATGGTGCAAACCACGAGCAGATGTACTCCCTATGTACATCCCAGGACGTTTACGAACAGCTTCTAATCCCTCTAATACTTGAATATCTTCTGAAGTATAAGAATGTTCTACTTTGTTTGATGCCATTAAATTACCTCCTTATGAATAATTCCTTTATTAACGTGAAACACATTTAAGTTTCTTTCTGTTTGTATAAATTGCATATCAGTCGTTGTAATAAATACTTGTACGGCGTCTGGAATCATTTTCAGAACCATTTTACGACGTGACTCATCTAACTCCGAAAATAAATCATCCAAGCATAATATTGGATAAGCCCCTTGCAACTCATAAACCAACGAGACAAGCGCAAGTTTAAACGCAATCATGAGCATTCGTTTCTGTCCTTGAGACGCAGTATTGATAACAGGAACTCCATCCATCTTAAATACGTAGTCATCTCGATGAATTCCCACTTGCGTTGCACGTAAATCTAAATCTCTTTGGTGCATTTCTTGCATACGTTTCGTTAGATTAGCAAGAATCGAACTATCAACACTTACAGGGCTCCTATACTCGAAATTAACACGAGTCGATGTTTGACTCATTGCTTGGTAAAATCTTTCTACAACTGGCTCTAAACGAGCAATAAATGCATTTCTTTGCTTGATAATCGGAATTTGATACTCAATTAGCTGGCTATCCAATATTTCCAATAAACCAAAATCAATATTTCTTGATTTCAATAATGCATTACGTTGTGTTAAGACCTGTGTATATCTAGACAAAATGCCAATATAATCTTTAGAAAGTTTTCCTAATTCAAAATCAACACTTCTACGTCGAATTTTGGGTGCATCCGTAAAAAAATTTAAATCATCAGGATTGAATAATATTACATTACAATACCCGATAAAATCACTTAACTTTTTCAATGGTGAATGATTAACCTGTAAATATTTTCCTTGCTCGCTAACAACTATTTTCAAAAGGTGTCCCGAATCCATAACTGCTTCGGCTTTCGCAAATTCTTTTCCATTTTGAATCAGAATTTTATCATCATTGACTCGAAACGATCTGCCTGAACCTAAAAAAACTATCGATTCGATGATATTTGTCTTACCTTGACCATTGTTTCCAACAAACACTGTAATATTTTCCGGAAAATCGAGACTTACGTCATCAACATTTCGAAATTGTTTAAGTTCAAGTTGCTTAATCTGCATCTTCTTCAGAGATTTCATGCATATTCCCGTTAATCACAACTTGATCACCAGGGTAAAGTTTCTTTCCACGACGATTTTCATTTTCGCCGTTTACTTGAATGGAGAATGTATGAATAAGGTGTTTAGCTTCCCCACCCGATTGCACATAGTCCATAACTTTTAGAAACTGTCCAAGTGTTATGTAGTCTCCTTCTTTTTTCATATTATCCATCCTTTTTTTAACTCCTCTATTTTATCATATTTTACGATAAAATGCACGTATATGAATAATCATAAAAGTCCTATATTAGTGGGTTTGATGACATTTTTTTACACAAAAAAAAACAACCGAATATGCACCTTCAAAAATTATTTTTTTAAGATGAGTGCATTCGGTTGTTTTTATGTTTTATATGTTAATTATTTGGATAAAATACCCATAATGAATCCGCTAATTATTGATCCAATTGCAATATAAGCAATGTATAGAACTGGTTGCGAAACAAGGAATATTACGAAGATACCACCGTGAGGCGCACTTACCATAATATTTGATGCAAGTACAAGTGCACCGGTAACTGCGGACCCAACTACAAAACTTGGAATGATTCGTAATGGATCTTTTGATGCAAAAGGAATTGCTCCTTCAGTAATGAAAGATGCCCCTAAGACAGCATTAGTAAGTCCGGCTTGTTTCTCTTCAACTGTAAATTTATCTTTGAAAAATAGTGTGGCAACAAATACTGCAAGCGGCGGTACCATACCAGCCGCCATAACGGCTGCCATGACACTACTTCCTCCCACAGATGCTGTAGCAAGCGTTCCTGTACCAAAAACATAGGCCGCTTTGTTAACTGGACCCCCTAAGTCAATTGCCATCATAGCCCCTAAGAGCAATCCTAGGATAACAGCATTCGTGCCTGACAAGTTCAGCAGGAAGTTGTTCATCATATCATTAATCGTTTTCATTGGTACATTAACAATAAGCATTATTGCACCAGTAATGAGGACACCTAAGAGAGGATATAACATGATATTTTTTAATCCATTCAGTGAATGGGGCAGTCCATTGAGCATTTTCTTCACAAAATTGACTACATACCCTGCCACAAATCCACCAATTAGTGCGCCAAGGAAACCTGCGCCACCAGTGCTAGCAATTCCACCTGCAACAAATCCTGCTACAAGGCCCGGACGATCTGCAATACTGTAGGCAATGTAACCAGCTAATACTGGAAGCATGAATCCAAATGCTGCACCACCAATTTTATTTAGAGATGCAGCTAATTCATTGTAACTACCCAATTGACCTAAGCTATCTTGTGGTACACCTATCAACTGGTCGACCAAAAATGAAAGTGCAATAACAATTCCACCACCAATAACAAATGGGAGCATATAAGACACACCACTCATTAGATGTTTATAGATTCCTTTTTTCTCATCTCGTGGTGAATCTTGAGCCTTCTCACTATGAATAGGAGTATTATCAGAAAGTGCTTCTTCAAATAATTTTTGTGGTTCTTTAATTGCTTTAGCTACTGGGACTGCAATCATTTTTTTACCATCAAATCGTGATGTTTCAACCTTGATGTCAGCAGCAACAATCACAGCATCAGCATTCTCAATATCAGCCTTCGACAACTGATTGCCAACACCTGAAGTTCCGTTAGTTTCAACTTTTACATCAATGTTCAACTTCTTTGCAATTTCTTGAAGTTTCTCTGCTGCCATATATGTGTGTGCGATTCCTGTTGCACATGCTGTCACTGCTACAACTTTTTTATGATTATGTAAATCATTCGTTTCGATATTATTAGTAGTATCTTCTATTGAGAATGCTTCGATTATTTCTGAATACGTTGAGGCATTTTTTAGTTCTAGCACAACATCGGAATGCATGAGTTTACCCGATAATTCTGCGAGAATCTTAAGATGCTCATTCCCTGAATTTTCCGGAGTAGCAATCATAAAGAATAAATGCACGGGCTTGTCATCCATGCTTTCGAAATTCACTCCACCAGTACTTCTTCCAAATAAAACAACTGTTTCTGTAACTATATTGCTCCGACCATGAGGGATTGCAATTCCATCTCCAACACCAGTCGTACTTACAGCTTCTCTTTCAAGAAGTACATCTAAGAATTGATTTGCATCACTAACAAATCCTTGTGCCTTTAGATATTCAGACATTTCTAAAAGCACAGATTTCTTATCATTTTCTTTCAAATCAAAAATAATACTATTACTTTTAAGCACATCACTAATTTTTAATTCCATAATTAGATCCTCTCTATTTTGATTTTATTCATTAAATTTGATATCTCATCTGATGTTGCAAGTGCTTCAGAAAATGCCGTTGCCGTTCCCGAAGCCGATGCTAATAAGTATGTTTCTTTTTCGGATTCTCCTTTTACGATTCCTGCAATAAATCCAGCAACCATGGAGTCTCCAGCCCCAACTGAATCAATAAGCTTTCCTTCTGGCACCGTAGCCTTAAACAGGTCTTGATTGGAAATATATAGAGATCCATCTTTACCACAAGAGATAATAATATTTTTAACACCTAATTTAAGCATTTCCTTACCTGCAATAAGAATCGATTCGTAATCATTCGGGACATTGGTAATTTGAAGGAATTCATCGATATTTGGTTTAATTAAGAGGGGATGATATTTTAAAATATTTATAAGCTCATGACTTCCTATATCAACGATAAAATCAATATTCTTCGAATGTAAATATTGTGCTATCTTTGTGTACCAACTGTAATTCATTCCCCGGGAAATACTACCACTCATAACAACAATATCGTTTTCAGTAAATGTCTTGATTTCTCGTTCAAGTTGTTCAATGTATCTCGAATCGATGATTTCTCCAGAACCGTTCAACTCAGTCTCGACATCGGTTTTAATCTTCACGTTGATCCTCGTTAATACATTTGAATTGATAAATTTATCTTTTATGAGTGGATACTCTTTCAAATTTTCACGAATATGTTCGCCAGTAAAACCTCCTAAAAATCCATGAAGCGTCGTATCAATTCCTAAGTTATTGAGTACGATTGCAACATTAATTCCTTTACCTCCTATTCTTATTTTCTCGAAGTTTGACCGATTCGTCTTGCCAAGTTCCACAGAACTTGCAGACATCAAATAATCAATTGACGGATTTAGTGCAATAATATGTATCATGAAATCACCTCTATTTGTATTTTATCATAAATGTAATCGTTTTCAAACACTATTTATCATTTCTTATCATTTTCATTCAAATCATTGTTAAAAATAAAAAAAGTAGGACACGCCTACTTTATTACTTTTATATTTAGGTATTTATCTCCTGGATGTTTATTTGAAACTAGGTATCCATCACTAATTTGTGCAAAGGACATTCCTGACTTCCGCCCAAATTTACTTTCATCCCCTAGGAAATACACTACATTAGAATGCTTGATAATAGTGGCCTTAATCATTGCTTCCATTTCATCAGGAGTTGAATAACCAAACTCTGAATCGAGAGCATTAAATCCTATAAGTGCTATATCAAAATTCATACGTTCAAGATATTTGATACTTAGTGATCCAACCGTTGCAAGTGTCTTAGTTTTTAGATGACCACCGATAATATACGTATCAATATTGTATTTATTTAGCATTTCAATATGATGTAAGCCATGAGTAAACACCGTTACATTCTTGTTCTCGAGATATGGAATGACAAGTGATGTTGATGTTCCTGCATCTAAATAGATTGATGAATCGTCGGGAATATAATCTGCAGCGATTTTAGCAATTTTTAGTTTTTCATCAGCATTAGTAGTTCGACGCAATTCGAGCTCAATATCCATAGCAATGTGATTCTGTTTGAGAGAGCTCGCGCCTCCATGAACTTTTTTAATGACATTTTCTTCATGAAGTTCATTAATATCTCTTCGAATCGTAATTTCGGAAACATTCAGAAGTTGCGATAATTCTTCTACTTTCGCAAATTGATGTTCATTTACGTATTCAATAATTGCGAGATGTCTTTGATTCTTTAACATGATTAGTCAAATGTTCTAAGTGGTAGAATTAACTGAACAATTGAATCATCTTCAGGATGACGAATTACAAATGCTTGCATTTCACCCACGAACATAATTTTAACTGTTTCTGACTTGAAGGATTTTAAAGCTTCAATCAAGTATTTTCCACTGAATGAAATTTTTAGATTACCTCCCACATAATTTATCGGATGGAGAATTTCTTCTGATGATCCAATTTCTTGAGATTTTGAACTAATAATAATTTCATCTGGAGTTGCTTCAAGTTTTACAGTCCAGTACCCTTCACTCTTTAAGAATGAAGATCTATCAACAGCATTGATTAAATCAGTTTTCTTAACAACGAGTTCAAATCCATACTCGTTCGGAATCAAACGATTTACATCTGGGAAAAGACCATCAATAAGTCGAGATTGAATCAATGTTTCGCCAATATAAAATTGAACTAATTTATCCGATACTGCAATAGTAATGATTTCATCACCGGTTATTGTTTTTTGTACTTCATATAAGTTAGAGGCTGGGACTGAGATATTAAAGTCCATCTCTACAGGAAGTTCAACAACTTTCTTTGCAAGACGGTAACTATCAGTTGCAACACTATTTAAAGTCGTTCCATTAGCTTTAAAGTTTACGCCCGTAAAAATCGGACGATCTTCACTTGTTGAGCAAACAAAAGCTGTCTGAGAAATAATCTCAGATAATTTACTTCCAGAAATCTCAAATTGTTTTTCTGGTTTTGTAAAGTCGATAATTGGGTATTGATCGCCCTTTGTTCCATTAATGTTATATTCAGCTTGATTTCCACTGATACGTGTTAGAGCACCATCAATAATTTCCATATTAATAATGTCAGCATCTAATTTTCGAACTGCTTCCAGAACATAACGCGCTTCTAAAACGACATCACCTTCTTCATGGATAACTAAATTATTTTCATCGTTAGCATAAATGACTTCACGAATAGAAATATTTGAATCACTAGCTATCAACGTTAACGTGTTGTTACGTAATTCAAATTTGATTCCTGAAAGTATAGGTAGCGGTGAGTGTGTTGATGAAGCACGACCAACTGAAGATAATGATTTATAAAACGATTGTTTTTTGATATTAAACTTCATAGATTCCTCCAAAGTATATTGAATACAATTACATTTATTATAGCATAATTATGCAAAATATTATTATCGAAAAAGTAATTCGTAAAGAACGATTTTTTGTTATTTATAAGTATATTAAGTAATTTAATACTATTAAGGGCTGTGGAAAAGTGGATAACATTTCATTTAGGCCTATAATACGCCAAATAAAGCTATTTTAGGGTGTTATCAATATGTGGATAACTGTTGATAACTTCTCTAAAAGAAAAACCAGCTGATAGATTTAGCTGGCTTTAAATTCAGATTCAATTTCAAAAATTGCTCGTGCAAGAAGCTGATCTGTTTTAAGTTTCTTTTCAATTTTGTCACACGCACTTATTATGGTTGAATGATCACGTTTTCCAAATTCTTCACCAATTTTATTGTAAGGTAAATCGAGATGCTTTCTCGATAGATAAATTGCAATATGGCGGGCATTCGCAATTGCTTTCGTCCGTGCCTTAGAAACAAGCTGAGCTTGTGTAAGTCCATAGTAGTCAGCGACAATACGTTTAATAGTTTTTGTATCCAATTCATTTGTTTTTATTGGTTGTCCATTTGTTACCTTAAATGCAGACATAGCTATATCTAAATTTATATGGTCATTGTTAGAGAATTGAATAGAGTAAAACAATAAGCGGTTAAGTGCACCTTCTAAAGTTCTCACATCTTTAGAGAAATTTGCAGCAACATAAGCGAGGACATCTTCATCAAAAATACCTGGATCAACACTTCGACTCATTATTTTCATTTTTAGAATTGCAAGTGAAGTTTCAAACTCTGGCGAATCAACGCCAACAGATAAACCTGAGGAAAAGCGGCTAATTAAGCGGTCTTCGAGTCCTTTAATTTCGGTTGGAAGTCTATCACTAGTAATAACAATTTGCTTACGGTTATAAATTAATTCATTGAAAATATGGAAGAAAATCTCGTGGGATTTTTCTTTACCTGCTAAAAACTGGATATCATCAATAAGTAAAACATCGAGATCGTACATTTGATCTTTGAAGTCTTCAATTTCTCTATTTTGGATAGAGTTGGCAACTTGTCTAACAAAATCAGAACTTGATGTATAAAAAACCTTAGCATTAGGGTTCTTTCCTTTAATATAATTACCAATTGCATTTAATAAGTGGGTTTTACCTAAACCAGAGTTTCCATAGATAAAAAGAGGCGTATAAAATTGTCCAGGTCGATACGCACATCCCAATGCTGCTGAATGACTTTCCTTATTACTAGGTCCAACTACGAAATTTTCAAAAGTTTGGTCAACCGCAATTCCATCAGATTTAACAACACGCTTTACTTCTGGAACAGGAGTAGCAGTAATTGGCTTCTTCTGTGTAAACTCGCCTTCTTCAAGAACTTCACAGACCATGTTTTCTCGTTCTAAAACAGAATTAATGGCTTTATTCAAGTATTCAAGTTGATCATGTAGTATGACTTTTTGTAAATAAGTTGAAACAACAATCGTTGCTGTTGCATCATCGAGTGCACCAAGACGAGTATCAGATTCAATATATGTTTTAAAAATCATATCATCTAAAGGACTGTTTTTCTGAATATAAGATTTAACTTTTCCCCAAACATCCTCTAAATAGAATTTCATCGTTGTCATGGCATTTCTCCTTGTTCATTTACTATAATACCAAATAAAAACAAGAAAAAAAGCAGGTATTTTTTTGGTAACAAGTTATCCACAAATGTAAGTGTCAACCGAACAGTAAACAGTGGATAGTTTAGAGTTATCCACACTTATCCACAAAATTAACAATGGGGATTAATTGGGGAAAGTTGAAAAGATAGTCAACAACTGTTGATAAATGAATGATTCAGGAAAAATACTTGAATTTCAAACGCATTAACAACATCAATATAGCGCTTGTATACTGGATATAATGTACTTTTCCACATATCAACAAAGTGTTGATAAACAATGTTATAAAGTGGTGGTAAAAGGTGTTAAGAGTCAAAGTGGATAAAAAAAACATATATTTAATCCACTGATTTATAAACAGGGTTATCACCAATCCTTAAATTATTAAAATAATGTGGATAAATGTTGTTGAATTTGTTAAGATGGAAAAGCATGTTTTCTGAATCAGTAAAAAAAAGCGTACTCGCTCGTGGGTTTCGTTGACATTTGGATACAGATTATATATAATTTTAAAGCATTTGCTCTTTATCGTAAAAAAGAACTGGAGGTGGTTTTCAATGAAGAGAACTTATCAACCGAGCAAAAGGAAACACCAAAAGGTCCATGGCTTCAGAGCCCGTATGAAAACAGTTGGCGGACGTCGAGTGCTTTCACGTCGTAGATCAAAAGGAAGAAAAGTGTTATCTGCATAAAAAGTCACCCATGCGGGTGGCTTTTTTGTAAAGATGGAAGTGAATTATGAAAAGAGAACTTAGAGTAAAAAATCCAAGAGATTTTCAACGAATTATGCAACGACGTCGTTTCAAAAATTCGAAGTCTTTTTCAGTATATATAGATACAAAAAAAGAGATTAGTCCACGCTTTGGAATATCAGTTCCCAAAAAATTAGGTGGAGCCGTATTAAGAAATAAAACCAAGCGCCAAGTACGCTCAATGGTTCAAGATATTGGAGTTTTCGAAAGCGATTATGACTATATTATTATGGTACGTAAAAGCTATTTTGAAACAAGTTTTGAGGAAAACCGAAAAGACTTGGAAAAACTCCTAAAAACAGTTAAAATATAACAGTACGTATGTTAGGAGATTTAGATGAGAAAATATAAAAAAATTGCACTCCTAGGATTACTACTTGTAGTACTAACAGGATGTATGAGCTATGTTGATCCTGTAACGAAACAAGTATATCCAGAATCAATTATTCGACTAGGGGATGCATGGACATGGGGTAAAGAGAGCTGGTTCGGCGCTATCTTTGTATGGCCTATTGCACAATTACTTAACTTCTTTGCTCAATATGTTGGAGCGTTATTATCAATTGTTATTGTTACTTTGTTAATTCGTTTATTAACAATTCGTGGATCAATCAAATCAACGATTCAACAACAAAAAATGCAATTGTTAGGACCTGAACAAGCAAAAATTGAAGAGAAATACCGAAACAGAACTGACCAACAATCAAAAATGGCTAAAGCAACCGAAATGCAAAAGCTGTACCAAAAACACGATATCAAACCGATGTCAGCAATCGGCGGTCAATTATTACAATTACCAATCATGATTGCAATGTACTATGCGGTTACACGTGCAGACTTAATTATTAGCGGAACAGTATTTGGAGAAACATTAGAAAAAACACCAATGCAAGGATTCCAAGAAATGAATGTTGTGTATATTACAATATTTGCATTAATGGTTATCTTCCAAGCATTATCAATGTTCTTACCACAATACTTAGCAAAACAAAAATTGAAGAAATATCCAAATCAAAAGCAACCTGCAAACCCAGCAAGCTCAATGATGTATGTATCATTAGCAATGATCGTTTTCTTTGCTTTAACATGGAATATCGGAATGAGTCTATACTGGATGATTTCAGCTATGGGACAACTATTCCAAACACTTTATATTAACAACAAATACGCAGATCAAAAATAATTCGTAGGAGGAAGTCATGAAGCAATATACCGCAAAGACTTTGGATGAATTACTAAGTAAAGCAGCCAAAGAAAAAAATGTTCAACCCGAAGATTTAGTATATTACGTAACTGAAGAAAAGACAGGATTCTTAGGAATTGGGTCCAGTGTTACTGCTGAAGTATATGCCCTCCAAGACGTGTCTGAGTTCATTAAAGATTACCTAACTACATTCTTTAGTGGTTTAGGACAGAACGTTGAAATTGAAATTGATCAAAACAATAATAATATTCGCATTAATATTAATGCAGAGAATAATGCAATCTTGATTGGCCGTGGTGGTAAATCGCTCGATGGACTAGGACAATTAGTTCGTCATGCTGTTAACGCTAAGTTCAAACGTAGATTCTTTGTTAGCCTTGATATTAATAACTATAAAAATGACCGTTACCAAAAACTTAAAGCAATGGCAAAACGTATTGCTAAACAAGTTCAACGATCTAAAGTTGATGCATCGTTAGATCCGATGCCAAATGATGAGCGCCGCGTTATTCATAAAGAATTAACGAACTTCCCTAATGTCAAAACGTTAAGTGAAGGTTCTGGCCGTAACCGTCATCTAAAGATCATTTATGATCCAAACAAAGAGTAAGGGGAAGCCCTTATTCTTTTCTTTCTAAAGAGGTATGTATGAAAATAGTTGTAGGTCTGGGAAATCCCGGAAAACAATACGAACGTACACGCCATAATGCTGGTTTTATTACAATAGATAAAGTTGCTTCGAAATTGGGAGTAACAATTTCTACGAAGAAATTTAAAGCATTGATTGCGGAGACATTCGTAAGGGGTCAAAAGGTTATTCTCGTTAAACCACAAACATATATGAACTTATCCGGCGAAGCTGTCCGTGAAGTTGTGGCATATTATGATGCATATCCGGAGGATATTATTATCATAAGTGACGATAAAGACCTTGATTTGGGAAAAGTCAGAATCCGTCCGAAAGGCAGTTCTGGTGGACAAAATGGAATCAAGAGTATCATCGAACATATTGGTACATCTGAAATTGCACGTATTAAGGTGGGGATAGGGAAAAATCCACATATGAATACTGCAGATTACGTTATGGGAAAAATTGATGAAGAAACAGCTATCGATCGTGCTGCAGATGCGGCAATTGATTTTGCTGAAGGAATAGAAATTCTTGAAATTATGAACCGTTATAATGGAGCAAATAATTCATGAATTGGCTTAAAGATTATTTAAAATCGAATCCTATTGTTGAACAATACACCCAGGGCAAAGATAACTTTGCCCATTTGAGCGTGATGCAAGAAGCAATGTTAGCTGTAGGAGCCACATTAAAAAACAAGAAAAAAATATTTATTGTTAAAGAAAATGAACAGCAAGCTCAAGAACTGTTCGATCAAATTCAGCGAATAAGTCCCGAATCAAGAGTTATATATTATAACCATGAAGAATCTCTAAGAGTCGAAGCTATCGTACAATCTGAAATTATGCGTGCCAATCGAATCGAGGCACTCTATCGAATATTAGAAAATGACTATGACATATGTATCACGCATGCGATTGCTTCGATTCGTAAGCTTTCGTCACCCAATACATTACAAGAGGCAATTACAACCATAAAAATTGGTGACCACTTTGAACCAATTGAACTTGCGCGTCGCTTGCAAAATATGGGTTACTCGCGCGTTAAATACGTCGATCAACCGTTTACGTTTGCAATGCGTGGTGGTGTTTGTGATATCTTTTCAGTTCAAATGGAAAAACCAATCCGCATTGAATTCTTTGATGTTGAGGTTGATAGTATTCGGTCATTCAATATTGATGATCAAAGATCAGAAGAGAAACTTGAATCAGCAACAATCGTCTTTGCGAATGATGTGTTATTAACCGATTCTGATAGAACGATGATTGTATCAAAAGTTGATCAAGCATTGGCTTTAGAAAAAAATGATGAACTTATCAATAACGTTGAAGTCAAACGAGAACAAATAAACCAAGGATCGTATGATACGACACTCTATCCCCTTCTTGGATACTGGGAAAACTATGCAACCATCTACGATTTCGTGAAAGATGCACAGCAGATTTTGAGTTCGGTTGAGGGTGTAGAGCGAACATTAAAACAAAATACGATAGATTTAGCGGAGTACTCTGAAGAATTGTATGACATGCACGAGTTAATCTATATCAATAATATGTATGCAGAGTACCCCTCTTACCTTAATGATGCTTCGAAAATGAAAATTCATGAGTATCAGATTGAAAATGAAGTCTTCATTCCTTGGCATAGTGCAAATATAATATCGGATAATATCGTAGAGACACTTCAATGGATTCGTAAAGAAGCTATAACCCAACGTGTCATCATTGCTTTAAATGAACACAACATGGAAGAGTTCATCCGCGCACTCATTAATGCAGATATGTCTTATACAGTATTAACGGACTACCCAAGTAATCCTGGGATTTATATTGATTACTCAGATATCCAAAGTGGATTTTACTTAGAAGACGAGAAAATTCTTGTTTTCACCGAAAAAGAGCTATACCAATATCGTAAAAAGAAATATCGCTATGACAATAAATTCTCAAAAGCGGAGTCTTTGAATCAACTTCAAGATTTAGATACTTCTGATTATGTTGTGCATCGTCAATATGGAATTGGTCGTTACATGGGAATTATGACAAAAGAAATTGAAGGCGTCCATAAAGACTTTATGAGAATCATGTATCGTGATGGTGATGAATTGTTTGTCCCTCTCGAACAATTTAGTTTAGTTCGAAAATACATGTCTTCTGAAGCAACTGCAGTTAAGCTCAGTAAGCTTGGAAGTAGTGCATGGCAAAAGAATAAAGATAGAGTTAAACAGGATGTTGCATTAGTTGCGGATAAGCTAGTTAATCTCTACTCACAGCGAATGGAAAGTGTTGGTTATGCATACCAACCTGATACCGAATTTCAAAAACAATTTGAATCAGAGTTCGAGTACGAGTTGACTCCAGATCAAAAACAAGCAATCAAAGAAATCAAGGAAGATATGGAAAAACCACTTCCGATGGACCGACTACTCATCGGTGATGTCGGATTCGGAAAAACAGAAGTCGCAATTCGGGCGGCATTTAAAGCATTTGTAGATAGTAAACAAGTTATCTTCTTGTGTCCAACTACGATTCTTAGTGCCCAACATGCTCGAACATTTAAAGAGCGCTTTGCAAACTATCCAATTGTTGTTGAAGTATTGAATCGTTTCGTATCTGATAAAGAACAAAAAGATATCATTCAGCGTTTTAAAGATGGAAAAGTTGATATTTTAGTTGGAACGCATCGTGTTTTATCACGAGATATCAAGCACCATGATCTAGGGTTATTAATTATTGATGAAGAGCAACGTTTTGGTGTTGAACATAAAGAACGAATTAAAGAATTCAAAGTATCGGTTGATGTGCTTTCGCTGAGTGCAACGCCGATTCCGAGAACGTTACAAATGTCATTAATTGGTCTTCGTTCATTGTCACAACTTAATACTCCACCGTCAAATCGACTTCCGGTTATGACATATGTAATTGAGAAAAACCAAAAAACAATTAAAGAAATTCTTGCAAAAGAATTAAATCGTGATGGACAGGCATTCTATCTCTATAACAATGTAGAGCAAATTTATAGTGTTGCAAATAATGTTGCAATGTCGGTTCCACAAGCGCGTGTTGCAGTAATACATGGGCAGATGGATCGTAGTGATATTGAAGATGTTATGATCCAATTTATTGAGAAAGAGATTAACGTCTTGGTATGTACCACAATTATCGAGACAGGCATTGATATTCCAAATGCGAATACGATTATTGTAGATAATGCTCATCGATTTGGACTGTCTCAACTGTATCAAATTAAAGGTCGTGTTGGTCGATCAGATCGTTTAGCCTATGCATATTTTATGATACCAAGTAAACAAAATATCACAGAAGTTGCGCAAAAGCGTCTGCAAGCAATTAAGGAATTCACGCAATTAGGAAGTGGCTATAAGATTGCAATGCGTGATCTTACCATTCGTGGTGCGGGAGAATTGTTAGGTGGAAATCAATCCGGTTTCATTGACACCGTGGGTATTGATTTATACGTTCAACTTCTTAAAGAAGCTATTTCTGAGCGTCAAGGTAAAGGAATTGAAACACCTGAAACAGAATCACGATATAATCTAAGTGTTGATGGTTATTTACCCGACGATTTTACAAGTGACGATGGTGAAAAACTGGAATTGTATCAGCGCATTAATGACTTAGAAACAATCTCAGATTTAAAACGATTCTATGATGAAATGCGAGATCGTTATGGAGAACTTCCAGAGTCGGTAACAATGTTGCTAGAGAAAACACGACTGGAAATCTTCTTGCGAGATGAACGAATTGAATCATTTAAGGAACGTGTGAATAAAGTTGAATTGCGATTCACAGAAGCATACAGTTCAAATGTCGACGGAATCAGTCTTTTTGAATTGATTTCGGAACGCTCAAGTGAGATTAAAATTAAGTATACAAATCGTATGATATCAATTGAATTACCTGTCTATAAAGGATGGGCTGAAGATTTAATTTATGTTTTAGAACATGTAAAGGAGCAAAATCATGAGGCTTGATAAGTATTTAAAAGTATCGCGAATCATAAAACGGCGTACAATTGCGAAAGATTTGGCTGATGATAATCGTGTATTTGTGAATGGAAAATTGGCAAAACCATCGACTGAAGTAGCGGTTGGAAACGTCATCGAAATTCGCTTTGAACACCGCCATATTAAGGTTGAAGTAACCTTTTTAAGTGACAAAATTCTGCGTTCAAATCCGCCAATGTATGAATTATTGGATGATAAACGCATCGAAAAGAGTGAATAAGTTTCCTCGAATATGTGAATTAAATTATTTTAATTCACATTCGAAGTCTTAATATATTAAGAAAATAGCCCTGAATTGTGACAAAAACGTCACTACATAGTGCGGAAATTTAAAATATGTGAAGATATCCTTGAAATATTGTTGCAATGTGAGCTTTGTGAAAGTGAAGTGACAACTCTTGAAACGTAATAATTTGTCGGTATAATTAGGTGTGTAAAGAAAAGGAAGATGAGACACTATGGCTCAAATTGCTAAGAAAAAAATTAAAAAAACATCACCACTTGTTAAAATTATTTCGACATGTCTTGGTGTTGCCGTTCTTGCATTTTCGGGATACATGTTAACAAAATCCGTAAACGAATTAGTTACAACAGCACAACTTAAACAAGAACTAAATACAGTTCAATCCCAATTAGACACATTGAAAGATGAACAAACAACTCTCAATGAAGAAAAGGCTCGTTTAGAAGATCCGACATACGTTCAAAACTATGCGCGTGGTACCCACCTCTTATCGAAGTCGGGAGAGCAAGTATTTATTTTACCTAAGGGTGAATAATAGAAAAGGTATGACATTATGTCATACCTTTTTATTTTGCAAATAAAGACGGAGTTTCATTGCAAGTGCAATTGTCTTTGCATCTGTAATTTCATTATTCATGATTTTTGCTTCAATCTCTGAGAGCTTGAGTTGGTGAACGTGAAGTTCTTCACCCTCATCAAGATTTTGTCCAACAAATTCTAAATCAGTAGCGTAGAATAAGGATAATGCTTCTGTAAGATAGGCAGGTGTTGGATGCATAATGCCAAGTGGCACAATAGTTTGCGCTCTGTATCCAATTTCTTCTTGAAGTTCACGTTTCGCAACATTGAGGGGAATCTCACCAGGATCTGTTTTCCCAGCTGGAAATTCTGTCATGATCATTTCTGTACCAAAACGGAATTGATCAACGACATAAAAGTATTCATCATCGTGTGTCGCCGCGATTACAGCCCCACCAGGGTGTTTTAGTACTTCTGCTGTGAAAATACCTGCATCGGTCTCAAAATCAGTCTCAAAGGCATCTATGAGAAAGCCATCAAATTTTTTTCGTTCATCGAGTTTTTTATAAGGTTTTACCATTGTTTTTATAATCCTTTCGCGCACCAACATAGTGTTTAATTAGATAACCAAAGCAAACAATCAACAAGACTCCTGTGATTACGGGAATAAAGGGTTGTGGCCAAAACATATAAACAATCATCAAAATAAAAATTATAGCAATTAATCCATTATAAATTTTGTCATCAGCAGCATTGTGAAATGCCTGTTTAAGTGGTTTCATCAACGTAATCCTTCTTTCATCACTTTTCATTCTAACTGAAATCATTTTTTCAAACAACAATAAAGAATGATGCATGATATAATGATAAAAAAAGAGGTGTGATTATGGGATTATTTGTATCATTTGAAGGACCAGACGGAAGCGGTAAGACAACGATCACGAAATACTTAACAGAGTATTTTATTGATAAAGGGGAAGATATCTTGCTAACGCGTGAACCTGGGGGAATTGGAATTTCAGAAAAGATTCGAAACCTGATCCTTGATCCAGTCCACACAGAGATGGATGATCGTACAGAAGCATTATTGTATGCAGCAAGTCGTCGTCAACACTTAGTGGAGAAAATTGTACCTGCCGTCGAAGCAGGTCGTATTGTTTTTTGTGATCGTTTTGTTGATTCATCACTAGCGTATCAAGGATATGCCCGTGGAATCGGCATTGATGAAGTTTGGGAAATTAATAAGTTTGCAATTGATAGTCATCTTCCAGATGTTACGATTTTTATTGATTGTGACCCGGAAATTGGTTTAGAGCGTACTGGTAAACGGGGCGCAAAAGATCGTTTGGAGATGGAAGGCTTTGAATTTCATAAACGTGTCTATGAAGGGTATCAAGAAGTCATTCGTCGTTTTCCAGACCGTATTCGTGTAATTGATGGTACTGGAACTGTCGAAGCGGTTGCTGCACAAGCAATAGCAATTATTGAAGAGGTTATTAATGAACGTTCAAACTGAAGCATTAAATTTATTTCATAAACAACAAGAAAAAAATCGTGTGTCACATGCATACCTAATTGTAGGGAAAAGTGATGCTTTTTCTTTTGCAGAGTATATGGCGCAAAGTTTGATGTGCATGCAACAAGAAATTGGTGCGTGTGGAACATGTAGTGTGTGTCTTCGAATTAAAGAACGAACACATGGTGACTATAGCGTTTTAAGTAGTAAAGATGAAAGTATCAAAAAACAAGAGATTGTAACGTTGAAAGAGCAATTTGTTCAAACCAATATGGAAGCCAATTCGCGTAAAGTTTATATTATTGAAGATGTAGAAAATGCTAGTATCGCTGCAATGAATAGTATTTTGAAGTTTCTTGAAGAACCGGATAGTGATGTGACTGCAATTCTTACGACATCCCAACCCAATCGCGTCTTAGAAACGATTAAATCACGTTGCCTACTTATTCAATTGAAGGATAACGACCAAAAATTGCTCTTCGAAGCCGGTATTGAAGAAGGACTTGATGAACAAGATGCTTATTTATTATCAAGAGTTGAAAATACCGTTGAAGAAATGCTTTCTGTAAGTCAAAGCGATGGTTATCAAGCAACCGTAGATTTGGCGTTAGAAGTTTTAGGGATGTTGAATGATATGCGCATTCACGAAGGTGTCGTTCTTATGCAGCACCGTGGTATTAAACAAAAAGTCTTAGACAAAACAACGATTGATTTATTTTTAGACGTGCTCTTGGTAAGTTTGGATTTTGAAACATTTCCAAAATTCAATCAATATGTCGATAAAATGAATGACAATACAAAACTTGGATATAAGAAGCGTGTATTGATGATTAAAGATAGAATTCGCCCTGGGGTAAATACAAACTTACTCATTGATCAACTCGCTTATGAAATTGTGAATCAGCATAAAACATTTACGCTCTAGGAGGTCCCGCTATGATT
The DNA here is from genome assembly GCF_009828745.1 of Erysipelothrix anatis. Taxonomy (GTDB): domain Bacteria; phylum Bacillota_I; class Bacilli_A; order Erysipelotrichales; family Erysipelotrichaceae; genus Erysipelothrix; species Erysipelothrix anatis. Next base: position 132,943 of record NZ_WTSX01000002.1, on the reverse strand, counting down.
AAGCAACAAAGTTTTAAAAATGAACTGCCAACACTGTATCTTGTCGCAACACCGATTGGAAACTTACAAGAAATGACACCACGTGCCATTGAGGTTCTCAAAACAGTAGATATTGTTGCTGCAGAGGATACACGTAATGCGCGTAAACTATTTTCGCATTTTGATATTGAAACGAAGTTAATCAGTCATCATGCTCACAACGAACATGAGAGTTCACAAGGGATTATCGACCTATTGCATAACCATTCGAGTGTTGCATTAATTAGTGATGCAGGATACCCCCTAATTTCAGATCCTGGGCAAACTTTGGTTCGAGATGTTATTGCTGCAGGATATAATGTTGTGCCAATTTCAGGTGCGAGTGCATTTCTAAATGCATTAGTTGCTTCAGGTCTTGTTGCCCAACCATTTGCGTTTATGGGATTCTTGGAACATAAAGAAAATCAATTAAAAAAACAACTCGAAAAAGATAAAGATTTGCCGATGACAACTGTCTATTATTTATCGGTTCACAAGTTAGCAAAGACCCTAGAAATCGTGTATGATGTATTAGGTAATCGCCAAATATGCCTTGTTCGTGAACTCACCAAAATGCATGAAGAATTCATACGTGGCAGTGTTACCGAAGTTATCGATGCAGTCGATGTGATTAAAGGTGAATTTGTTCTTGTCATTGAGAAAAATTCAGTTGAAGAAATTGTGACGTTTGAAACGCTCATTTCGCAAATTGATGACGCAATTTCAGAAGGAAATTCAGTATCACGATCAATCTCATTGGTAGCGAAGCGTAATAATGTATCTAAAAATGATCTTTATGCGCAGTACCACGAATCAAAATAGGAGAGATAAAATGAAAATTTTTGATTATGAAGATATTCAATTGATTCCCAATAAATGTATTGTGAACAGTCGTTCAGAGTGTGATACAAGCATTGAATTAGGAAACCGCCGTTTTGAAATGCCAATTGTTCCTGCAAACATGCAAACCGTTATTGATGAACCCCTTGCAATCTGGTTAGCAGAAAATAACTACTTTTATGTTATGCACCGCTTCGATGAAGCACGTCGTTATGACTTCATAAAGGAAATGGCAGAACGTAATTTATTTTCATCGATTAGTGTTGGTGTCAAAGGTGATGAGTATGGTTTTATCGAACAACTCGCTAATGACAATGTGATCCCTGATTATATAACAATTGATATTGCTCATGGTCACTCAGAGTCCGTTATCTCAATGATTAAACATATTAAAAAATTCATTCCTCAAACATTCGTAATTGCGGGTAATGTCGCAACACCTGAAGCTGTTCGCGAACTTGAAAATGCGGGAGCGGATGCTACGAAAGTTGGCGTTGGACCTGGAAAAGTATGTATCACAAAATTAAAAACTGGTTTTGGAACTGGTGGATGGCAATTATCAGCGCTAGCATGGTGTGCTAAAGCAGCACGTAAGCCAATTATTGCTGATGGTGGTATTCGCGACCATGGTGATATTGCAAAATCAATTCGCTTTGGAGCAACAATGTGTATGATTGGTTCACTCTTTGCAGGTCACGAAGAATCTCCAGGGGAAACTGTTGAAAAAGATGGAGTTACATTTAAAGAATACTTTGGTAGTGCGTCACAATTCCAAAAAGGTGAACACAAAAATGTCGAAGGTAAGAAAATCTTGGTACCATACAAGGGAAATCTTGCTGATACATTGTTAGAAATGAAGCAAGACTTACAATCTTCAATTTCCTATGCGGGTGGAAGAGACCTTGAGTCAATCCGCAAAGTAGATTACGTAATTGTTAAGAATTCTATATTTAACGGCGACCGTTAAAATATGATATAATTTACACAGGGTGATGCTATGAGTTTAAAACTTACAAAACAAAGACAAGAAATCCTCGATGTTATTCAAGCATCTGACGGACATATGACCGCAGACGAAATACATTCAACATTAAAAGAGCATGGAGTATCGGTAGGAATTGCGACTATTTATCGCAATCTTAACGTTTTGTATGCAGAAAAGTTGATTAACCGTGTGCGCCATCCTGAGCTAGGATTTATCTATGATAAGAATCTACATGATCATTATCATTTTAGATGTCGCGAATGCAATCGAATACAAGATGTAGAGATTGAGTATCGTGATGATTTACATGCGCTTGTAGAACAGGAACTTGGATGTCTCGTGATTGATCACGATATGTCATTTGAGGGAATCTGCAGCGAATGTTTAAAAAAACGAACCAAAAAAAGCTAAATCCCGTCATTACGGGATTTTTCAATAGATATGAAAGGGATAGTACATGCATACAAAAATATTAAATTTCCGTGATTTAGCTGGAATACCTGTTACTAATGGTGTTGTGAAGCCACATAAATTGTTGCGAGGTGGTCCTCTTGAAAATCTGGATGACCAAACGCGGGCCCGTCTTGTTGATGAATTTGAGTTAACGCATGTTATCGACTTGCGAACGCTTAATGAACAAGATCGTCAACCTAACGAAATTCTCGATGGTGTCCGGTATACACATTTAGATATACTTGGGAAACGTGAACGCACAACAGCAGACCCAATGGAAATGCTAAAGATGGTCGAAGACGTAAACTCGGTTGAGCATATGCAATCGCTAAATGATACATTTATTCGTGATGAAGATGCTCGTAATGAATACCGACAATTCTTCAAGGAACTTTTAAATAATCCTGAAGGTGCTACTTACTTCCATTGTTCAGCAGGAAAAGATCGTACTGGGTTCGCAGCTGCTCAAATATTGAAAATTCTGGGTGCATCTCGAGAATCAATTTTAGAAGATTATTTGATGACAAATATCCTCAACAAAGATAATCAAAAACGCATGGTTGATCTCATGTTGGAACAGCATCCTGATGCGACACACGAACAGATCGAAAATTATCGAGGATATACAATGGTTGCGGAATCCTATATTCAAGCGGCATTTGATGCAATCGATGAAGATTATGGTGATTTTGATACCTACGTTGCGGAAGTCTTAGAACTTACTGCAGACGATATTGAAATACTTAAAACAATTTACGTAACAGAACAATAATCTCAGTGGGATTGAATCCCATTGAGATTTTCTTTTCTAAGTTGTGAGAAGTGACTAAATAAGCTATAATTACAAAGAAATATGCGGAGGCCTATATGAAAGACAAAAAAAATTATTACATTACATCCGCCATTGCTTACACCTCAGCAAAGCCTCATGTTGGGAACATTTATGAAATCGTATTAGCTGATGCTATCGCGAGATTTAAACGTGCACAAGGCTTTAATGTTCGTTTCCAAACTGGAACAGACGAGCATGGACAAAAAATCGAGGATTATGCGATTGCAGCGGGTATTACACCAAAGGAACATGTCGATAACATTTCTACAATTATTCGTGACCTTTTTGATCTCATGGACGTAAAATATGATTACTTCATTCGAACCACAGATGAAGATCATAAAACACAAGTCAAAAAAGTATTCAAAAAATTACATGACCAAGGGGATATCTATAAAGGTGTTTACGAAGGTTGGTACTGTAAAGCTGATGAAGCATTTTACTCAGACATTCAAGTTAAAGATGGTTTATGCCCAGATTGTGGTGCAAAATTAGAACGTCAAAAAGAAGAAACATACTTCTTTAAAATGAGTAAATACCAGGATCGTTTGGTAAAACATATTCAAAATAATCCAAATTTCATTCAACCAGAATCACGTAAAAATGAAATGGTCAAAAACTTTTTAACAGAACCACTTCACGATTTAGCGGTTTCTCGTACAAGTTTCAAATGGGGAATTCCTGTTGATTTTGATCCAGAACATGTTGTTTACGTATGGATTGATGCATTAATCAACTATATTACAGGTATTGGATATGATGCTGATGGAAACCATAGCGCAGAGTTTGCGGAATGGTGGCCGGCAGATGTTCACTTAATTGGTAAAGATATTTTACGATTCCACACAATTTACTGGCCAATTATTCTCATGGCATTAGATGTTGAATTACCCGAACAAATTTTTGGTCATCCATGGTTACTTTCCGGTGATGATAAAATGAGTAAGTCAAAAGGAAACATGGTTTATGTTGACGACTTGGCTGCAGTGTTTGGTGTTGATCCTGTTCGTTATATTATGCTTCATGAAATGCCATATGAACGTGATGGCCATATCACAAATGAACTGATGATTGAACGTATTAACACAGACCTTGCGAATATTATAGGGAACTTAGTTAATCGTACAGTTGCGATGATCAATAAATACTACGGGGGCGTCCTAACGGTAAACACTGTGACAGACCCACTAGATACAGAACTTGTTGATGCAATTCAAAATTTAATACCAAATGTCGAAACAAAAATGGAAACATTACATGTTGCGGATGCAATTAGTGAAATTGTAAGTCTTTTCCGTAAAGGAAATAAATATATTGATGATACACAACCATGGGTACTGGCAAAAGATGAAGCGTCAAGTGATCGCCTCCAAACGGTACTTTATAATCTTGTAGAATTGATTCGTGTTGGTGGTATTGCTTTAGAAGCTTTCATTCCATCGACATCTCAAGAAATTCTTGACCAAATTAATGTTGAAGATCGTTCATTCGAAAGTGCGCGTCAATATGGTCGTACACCATTAGGTCACAAAGTTATCGATAAAACTGAAATTATCTTCTCACGTTTAGATAAAGAAGAAACTTTAGCAAAACTTACTGTTGAAGAAGAACCAGAAGTGGTTGAAGAAGTCGTCGAAGAAATCACGATAGACGAGTTCAAAAAAATGATCCTAAAAACAGGAACAATAGTGGATGTTGAGAAACATCCAAAAGCCGACAAACTCTATGTAGTTCAAGTTGACTTAGGATCTAAAACTGTCCAAGTCGTAAGTGGTCTTGTGGAACACTTTACGAAGGACGAACTAATGGGGAAACAAGTTGTTGTTGTAACGAACTTAAAACCTGTCAGTTTACGGGGTGTCCAATCAAACGGAATGATTCTAGCAGCTAAAGATGCTGAGGGAATGGATCTTGTTTCAGGTGGAACTGTCGCAAACGGAACACAAATTAGTTAACCAGTCCCTCCGCAAGGAGGGATTTATTTTTTAGGAGGAATTTATGAAAGTTGTTTTTATCCGTCATGGTCGTTCCATGGCCAATGATACGGGTGTATGTGCAGGTTGGTACGATACACCGTTATGTGAAAAAGGAATTGAAGAGTTACATCAACATCGAGAAACGTATACCTATCCCAAAACCGATCGTTACTACAGCTCTGATCTGAGCCGCGCTTACGATACCTTTAAAATTCTTTATGGTGATGAAACACCGCTTGCAGAGAAAACATCAGCATTTCGTGAAATGTCAGTGGGCGATTATGAAAATGTTGCGTGGGATGCCATGGATTTTAATCCGTTCGACGAACTTTTTGGCAACAACAAGCCAGTTCTAAATGGTGAGACTGTTTCGCAAATGAGTTTACGTGTTTTTGGAAAGCTAACAAAAATACTTTCCGAAATGGATGCATCGAATGAAGATAGTGTTACGATTGTTTGTCATGCAGGTGTAATTATGATGGTTCTTACATTTCTTGCGCCACTGTCGTTTGAAGAGCGTATGAATATTGAAACACCCAATGGACTGGGATATGTCATGGATTTAGATTTTGATGCAATGCACAATCATATCCGCCTTAACTCTTACCATAAAGTCTGGGAGTAAAGGTCGCTTTCAAGGGCGAATCTTGGTACAATACAACCAGAGGTGATAGCATGAAAGTTGTATTAGTAAGACATGGATTTACAGTTGGAAATGATTTAGGTACTTATACAGGTTGGAGCGACACAATGTTGTCGGATAAAGGAATTCGCGAACTCAAAGAATACCGTGAAGCGTATAATTACCCAGAAACAGATCGTTATTATACATCTGATTTAACACGTACAATTGATACATTTAAACTTATTTATGGTGAAGAAACACCAATTACGGAATCAACATTTGCCTTCCGTGAGATTAACTTTGGTGATTATGAAGATGTTCGTTGGGATCAAATCAACAACATTCCTTACAATGAAGTTTATATCCAAAACAAACCCCATGTGAATGGTGAAACCATTTCTCAAGTTAGTTTGCGTTTGTTTGGAAAACTGACGGCAGTTCTTGGGGAAATGCAAAAAGCAGGCGAAGATAGTGTAACAATCGTCTGTCATTCAGGAGTCATTAAGACCATCTTGATGTTCCTCAAACCTGTATCTTTTGATAATTATCGTCGTATCGATACGCCAAATGGCTTGGGTTATATTCTCGATGTTGATTTTGATGCGTTAAATAACTACATCACATTGAACTATTATGATCCAATCGAGAAGATAAAATAAAAACTGTCTAAATAGACAGTTTTTTTGTTCGATTATTTCAATGGAATTGCGATTGAAAATGGAATTAGTGTATCTTGACCGATTGACTCAACATATAAGATGTTATGTAGTTCATTAGTGTAATCAGCAGCAGTTACTGCCGTCTCATAAGTGACTGCCTCAGTTCGAGATAAATTAGATAAAGTAACGGTGTCATAGTTCAAAAAAGACAATGCGTTGGTACTCATAAACCCGTATTCGGGATTAAAGAATCGCGGAATTACAATATCTGTCTTTGGCTTGGCAAGGAAATAGTTTAGATTAACATCAGTTTTCTTACCTGTGTTTGCTTTGAGATAAGCAAGCGTTCCTGGGAATCGTTGGTCAACGTTTAATTGATAGGTTTCAGCATTCTTTTGATACATAACAATGTATTCAAGTTTGCCACCATCTTGAGTGTAATCTTGTGTTGAATCAATATTCCTTAAATCATTAGTATAGATGGTTCCAAGTTCTGTAAAGTTTCCAGTGAACTCATGCTCAGCTGTCAGAGTGTTATTAAAAATTTGCATCGCAGTAGGATTAAAACGTGGTCGTGATAATGGATTAATTTGAATCAGTGTTTCTGATGTATGCATCATTGAAAAGAGTGGATCCAACTTGTCTTTACGAACAAAGAACTCTCGGTTCATTTGACTGCCATTATCTAAGTTATAGGAAAATTTGAGTAACGCATATGGTGACTGCCCTGGTTCTGTAAAGATATCACTGTAGGATAATACTGATGCGTCTTTTTCGAAATCATCGACAATTGATTGGTGGAATGCAACGAAATCGGTAATACCCTCATCAGATGTGATAAAGATATCTTTAGTTGAACCTTCACCAAAAGGTAATTGAGCAACGGTACTTCCTGAAATCTTAATGCGCTCAACATTTTCGGCATTTGGGACGCGTGTTGTGAAACCATAGCCATTTGATATAAAAATAAATGCACAGGTTACAATTGTAACAAGAACAACAATACCGTAGTTTCGTGTTATTTCTCGGATATTTCGTGTCGATCGGTTTTTGATAATATTTAATAAAACGTAAATGACATAGCAAAGTAAAATTGGGAGAATGATGACGAATGGTGATAGGAAATGGTTCACATTAGTGAGAATTGCCCAGAACGCAATCAAACCAACCAGTAACAATGCCGTGAATAAAGATGTAATGAGACTGAAGAAGACCCGATTCGTAAACGGTTGTTCTGTCTTTTCAGATTTTCGAATTTGGTAGAGATAGATAGAAACAGCATTAATAATTATTCCAAGAATAAGCCAGTACGATGAGATAATCGTAGGACTGTATTCAACCCCTAAACTATTGGTAACATGGAATGTTGCGATATGAGGCGAGAAGAGTGCAAGCATCTCGCCAGACCCTGATGCAAAACCAAGAATGAAGCGCCCGGCAAAAAATTGGACAGCGGTATATGCAATATAAGGTGCAATAGATAGAATTACAGTGTAGATAATTGCATCGGACAATGTTCCGGTATTCATGATGACAAAAATTGTCATACTCATTATTGCCGCGAAAATAATAACTAAACGGGCATATATAAAGAGATGTTCAACGGACATTGGAATAATATTCAAGATATAAGAAAGAATATAACCCAAACCATATGTAATCGTAAATGGAATTACAACCATCATTAACGATGCAAATAAATAGGTAATATATAGGTCACGACGTCGTACTGGCAACGAGTGATAAATGTTCACCGATTTACTCGAAAATAAATAGTTAAAGAATAAGAATGGTGAAATGGCACTGATGAAAACAGTGACAGTCGCAAGGAGGCTAACCAAGAATTGTGGAAATGGATTCAATGTCGATGTTGCTGAACTATTGAGCCAATTGATAAAGATTGGTAGTGGAAAAGTTGTTAGCAATAAAATAGTGAAAACCGTCATAAATGCCTTGAGTCGTTTCGCGTGGAAGCCGATGAGATCAAAGTTTATCCGTGATGTGAATAAGAGTTTCATATGTTGACCTCCGCCATAAATATTTCATCGAGTGATGTATCATCATGTTCGTAAAGAATAGGGTTTAATGTTTCAAGAAATGCTTCTATTTCTGAACGATTTCCTTTAACAAGAAGTGTAAAAATTCGTGATTTACCACTGATGCGTAGTGTCTCAATGTTTGCGAATACTTTAGGATCAATATCGTTCGCAAATGCAATCTGGTATTTATGATAGGAATTTAAGAACTCTTCTTGAGAGTAGTTCATCTGAATTGTATTCTTATCTAAGATAACTACTGAATCGCAAATATCTGATAACTCTTGAAGGTTATGTGATGAGATGATCACAATTGTTTTATTTGTTGCAACTTCATCACTAATCATTTGGCGAATTTTGAAGCGCATTAAGGGATCAAGACCATCAAATGCTTCGTCCAAAAGCAGTACTTTGGTGCGTGCTGCGATTCCAAGAAGGAGTGAGACTTGCCGTTTCATCCCTTTCGAGAAGGAGTTTAAAGATTGATCTTCATCTAAATCAAAAAGATAGAGTAATTCATAGAAACGACCATCGTCAAAATTTTTATAGAAGACTTTATAAAAATCGCGCATCTCTTTGATGGTTGCTTTAGTCATAAAATAGGCGTCATCGCTGACAAAGAAAACCTCTTTTTGGACATTTGGATTATCGAAAACTTGTTGTTGGTTAAATGCAACAATTCCTGCATCAGCTTCAACGACACCAGCAATGAGTCGTAAAAAGGTGGATTTTCCAGCACCGTTTCGACCAATAAGTCCTAAAATCGTACCATCTTCAATACGGATGTTGATGTCTTCGAGGACTTCGCGATGCTCGTAGCGTTTGTTAACATTAATAAATTGGATCATGAGTGTGCCCTCTTTAGAAAATTTTGAACAGTCTCTGGGTCTTCACCCAGTTCAATAAGTTGTTGATATGCACTTGCTAAGATTGAATAGGCATCTTCTAAGACTGAGTCTAGGCCTTCGGTTGTCTCACTGACAAACGACCCCTTTCCTGCTACGGAATAGATTAAACCCGCCATTTCGCATTCGTGATATGCCTTCGAAACCGTATTCGGATTGATTCCTAATTCTTTAGCAAGAATCCGTACTGTTGGAAGCTGATCGTGTGGCTTCAATATCCCAATAGCGATATACTTAGCGACTTGTTGCACAATCTGTTCAAAGATTGGCAAGGAACTTCTTGAATTAATACTGAACATAATGTCACCTCTATCTGTACCACTTATAGTAATACAGTAATACAAAGCAGTGTCGGCTGTCAATAGTTTAAGCATAAAATAGCGGATTTTATGGATAATGTGTTAAAATCTAAGACGGAGGCTTTAGATATGTATGATGTTATAGTAGTAGGAGGCGGTCATGCCGGTGTTGAAGCAGCAGTAGCTGCAGCTCGCATGGGACAAAAAACTGCACTCTTTACGTTAAATATTGATCGAATCGCAGCCATGCCTTGCAACCCCTCAATTGGAGGTCCTGCAAAAGGTATTGTTGTTCGCGAAATTGAGGCATTGGGTGGTGTTATGGGAAAAATTGCAGACCAAACAGCACTACAATTCCGTGTATTAAATTCAAGTAAAGGACCAGGCGTACAAAGCTTACGAGTCCAATCTGACAAAATCGAATACAGTAAAGCTATGCGCGATGCTGTATTGAATGAACCAGGTATTGAAATTGTCCAAAAAATGGTGGAAGGACTTGTTGTTGAGGATGGGAAAATTGTTGGTATTCAATGTGCTAACGATGAATTCATTGCAACAAAGACGGTTATTATTACTTCCGGAACCTATATGAGCTCAAAAATTTTGGTCTCAGATCGTGTTACTCACTCAGGTCCTGAAGGTGATCCAACGTCAAACAAGTTGTCCAACTCAATACGTGCTCTTGGTCTAAAAACATTCCGTTTAAAGACTGGAACCCCTGCACGAGTCTATACAGATAGTATTGACTTCACAAAGACAACGATCCAACCTGGTGATGACAAACCGTATTATTTCTCAAATACAACACGTAAAGAAGATGTTATTCAAGAACAATATGCTTGTTACCTAACCTATACAAATGAAGAAACTCATAAAATTATCCAAGCCAACTTAGGAAAATCAAGTATGTATTCAGGTGTTGTAGAAGGTGTTGGTGCGCGTTACTGTCCATCTATTGAAGATAAGATTGTACGTTTTGCTGATAAAGAACGTCACCAAATCTTCTTGGAACCAGAGGCAGCATCGCTTGATACAACATATGTTCAAGGACTCAGTTCTTCATTACCTGAAGATGTACAAGATGCTATGCTTCGTACGATTCCTGGATTGGAAAATGTACGTGTTCAAAAATATGGATATGCCATTGAGTATGATGCAATTGACCCAATTCAATTGAAACCAACTCTAGAAATAATGTCAGTTGATGGTCTGTTTACAGCGGGCCAAATTAATGGTACTTCAGGGTACGAAGAAGCAGCGGGCCAAGGACTAATGGCGGGTATCAATGCAGCATTAAAAGTACGTGGGGAAGAACCACTTATTTTAAAACGTGATGAAGCTTATATTGGTGTTATGATTGACGATTTGGTGACAAAAGGAACGTTAGAGCCGTACCGTTTGCTCACATCTCGTGCAGAATACCGTCTGTTATTACGTCACGATAATGCGTATAGACGTCTATCCCATTTTGGACAACGCATAGGCTTATTACATGATGATAAAGCACAATCTATTCAAGATGATATTGCGATTATTGATGCGTTTATTGAAGAAGCGAAAACAATCAAAGTACCTCATGATGAAAACTTTACGGCATACTTTGCGTCAAAGGATTCTCCGTTTGAAAGTCATGACTTAACATTATATGATGCAGTTAAACGTCCGGGTATTGAATTACTGGAGATGCTTGAACTGTTCAATATGGATGTTCGTCAAGATCTTGCATTCCAAATTCAAGTAGAGATTAAGTATGAAGGTTACATCCGTAAAGCCATGAAGGATGCGGAAAAACTACGTTCGATGGAAAATATAAAACTTCCAGAAGACATTAATTATGATGCCATTGATAACTTATCAATTGAGGGAAAACAAAAACTTGGATTGGTACGTCCTGTCACAATGGGACAAGCATCACGAATATCAGGAGTTAATCCTGCCGATGTCGCAATCCTAGCAATGGTTCTCAAACAAAGAAATAAACAAGCTTAACACTCATTCGTGGGTGTTTTTCTTTGCAGTTTACCACCCAATAATGTATAAAAATTGAAAACTGATCACTTTTAGAATGACTTCGAGATACAACATCATGAATACACCAAAAAAATGATATAATACAAGTAATCGACCCCAAAGGAGGACCTGTTATGAAAATAGGGACAATCGGAAGTGGTGTTATTGTTGAAGAATTTATCCAAGCTGCACGGATCGTTGAAGGTGTCAGTTTTGATGCCGCATATTCAAGAACCATGGACCGTGCATCACTTTTTGCACAAAAACATGACATACCTAAAGCTTATGACGATCTTGATGCAATGCTAGCTGACCCAGCGTTAGATTTCATTTATATTGCATCACCTAATAGTTTGCATTATAGCTATACGATGCAAGCACTTCATGCTGGAAAAAATGTCATTGTAGAAAAGCCCTTTGCTGGAAATGTGGTCCGGGCACAAGAAATGATTGCCTTGGCAAAAGCGAAAAATTTAATGTTGTTTGAGGCCATTTGCAACATACATATGCCACACTTTAAGTATATTAGTCAGCAATTCGACCGAATTGCTCCAATTAAGGCAATTCAATGTAATTTTAGCCAGTACTCAAGCCGTTATACACAATTAAAAAATGGTGAAGTCACAAATGTCTTTGATCCACAATTTTCTGGCGGAGCGCTAGCAGATATTAACATTTACAACCTTCATTTTGTTGTGGGTTTATTTGGGAAACCTGATCATGTTACTTACATCGCAAATACGCATGAAAATGGTATTGATACTTCAGGCGTTGTAACACTAACGTATCCTGGTATGGTTGTTGAATGTGTCGGTGCAAAAGATAGTTTTTCTAAAAATTTCGGACAAATCCAAGGCGAAAACGGTTATCTCTACATTCCTGAAGGCGTAAACAGTATTAAAAGTGTCGAAACGATTACAAAAGACGCAAAAATCGATTATAATATTCAAGATAAACCACGTCTTTACTATCAAGTAGATGTATTCAAAAATATTTATGATACACAAGATTTTGTGCGTCGTGACGCATTACTTGAACACAGCCTTGCTGTTGTCGAAGTTGCAGAAAAAGCACGCGATGCAATCAATCTAAAATTTGAATTTTAATAAAGGAGTATGCATGAATTTCAACGTATTTATAGAACAGATAAATACATTAGGAATTGTTGTTTCAGATACGATGGAGCAACAATTTTTAACGTATAAATCACTCATTCAAGAAGTGAATCAGGTGTTGAATCTTACCGCAATTGACGATGATGCAGGGATTTTCCACAAGCATTTTTATGATTCATTACTGATATCTCCATTGATTAAGGCAGACACTACCTTAGCGGACATCGGTAGTGGCGCTGGATTTCCAGGAATTGTCATTGCTATTGCAAGACCGGATGTTCATGTGACATGTATTGAGCCAACAACAAAGCGTACAAATTTTCTAAATCGTGTTGTTGCAGAGTGTGGTCTCAAAAATGTTACTGTTTTGAACCAACGAGCTGAAGACGCAATCGTTGATTTGAGAGAATCGTTTGACTATGCGACGGCACGGGCTGTGGCATATCTCGATATTCTCAGTGAGTTATGCCTTCCATTCGTCAAAATGGGTGGAACCTTTCTGGCAATGAAAGGTCAACGCGCGATGGAAGAACTGGAAATATCAAAAAAGGCCATCACAACCCTTGGTGGGTCATTCAAAGAAAGTCACTTTTTTGATGATGAAATTATGGGTGAGCGATATAACCTTGAAATCGTTAAAATTAAGAACACGCCAAAGAAATATCCACGTATTTATGCTAAAATAAAGAAGACACCGTTGTCGGGGAGGAATCATGATTGATCGCAAAGATATACCGATTGAACTAGTACAGCCCAATCGTTACCAACCACGTACTGTATTTGATGAAGAAAGCTTATTGGAATTAGCTCAGTCTATTCGTGAGAATGGCTTAATTCAACCAATAGTTGTTCGTGAAGTTGATGATCATTATGAGATTATTGCAGGCGAAAGACGTTATCGCGCCATGCTCATGTCCGGATTTTTAACGGTACCAAGTATTATTAGCAATATCAATGATGAAAAAAGTGCAACATTAGCACTGATTGAAAATATCCAAAGAGAAAATTTAAGTGTCCTTGAGGAAGCACGATCATACCGTGACTTACTAAGACTTCAAGGAATTACGCAAAAAGAACTTGCATCACGTGTCGGAAAATCACAATCAGCAATTGCCAATAAAATTCGTTTGTTGGAATTACCTGAACCAATTCTTGAATCACTCGGGAAAAGAGAAATAACGGAGCGTCATGCACGTGCACTATTGGGTGTTGAACGTGAAAAACAAGAAGAATTCCTAGAGGCGATACTTGCCAAAAAGTTGAATGTTAAACAAACAGAAACTATGGTAAATAAACCGAAAAAACGCAAACCTGTTACGCGTGGAATTTCCCAACATATTAAAATTGGTATCAATACGATAAACCAATCTGTACAGATGATTGAAAAAACAGGAATTGCTGTAAAAGCAGAAATGGAAGACTTAGAAGACGAAGTTGTCATGACAATTCGCTTCCCAAAATAAAACCATAGAAATAAAGGATGTGAGTCAATGGGGAAAATTATAGCCGTAGCAAATCAAAAAGGTGGCGTAGGAAAAACAACGACCAGTATCAACTTATCTGCAGGATTAGCTTACTTAGGTCAAAAAGTTCTACTAATTGATCTGGATCCGCAAGGAAACGCATCGCAAGGTGTTGGCGCAAGTCGTATGTCAATTAAAGACAGCACCTATGACCTAATCCTTACAGATAAAGAAGTAGAAGATGTAGCGATTTCGCTAACAACACCACCAATGGATTTAATTCCTGCTACCATCGATTTAGCAGGTGCTGATCTTGAGATGGTTGAGTTTAAAGTAGGACGTGAACGTTTACTTAAAAATAAATTAGAATCAGTCAAAGACAAATACGATTTCATTATTATCGATTGTCCACCATCATTGGGATTACTGAATACAAATGCATTAACTGCAGCAGATTCCGTAATAATTCCAGTACAATGTGAATACTATGCTTTGGAAGGATTAACACAATTACTTTCAACCATTCGCCTTGTACAAAAACTGTTTAATCCAGAATTAAAAATTGAAGGCGTACTCCTTACCATGTTTGATGTTCGTACACGTTTGAGTGTTGAAGTTCAACAAGAGGTTCGTAAGTATTTCAAAGAACGCGTCTACAAAAGTAATATACCGCGAAATGTTAAATTATCTGAAGCACCATCTCGAGGCAATACGATTTTTGAATATGACCTCAAATCCGAAGGTGCAAAAGCTTATGCTTCATTAGCAAAAGAAGTTTTATCGCAGAATAAGAAAGAGAGTTGATATACATGGTCGATAGCAATCGCCTTGGACGTGGACTTGGAGCCATCTTTGGAGACGATGTAAGTAATGTCTTAGAAGATATTCAACAGGGAAAAAACGATGCATTTGGAGGCGTTAAAAACGTCATCAACATTAAAGATATTCGTACAAACCCGTATCAACCACGCCGCCACTTTGATGAACAGAAAATCGCAGAGTTGGCCGAATCAATTAAAACACACGGTTTATTTACGCCAATTTTAGTTCGAGAAACTAAAAAAGGATATGAGCTTGTTGCAGGAGAACGCCGTTTACGTGCGTCAAAACTTGCAGGTCTCAAAGAAATTGCAGCTATCGTTGTTGAATTTGATGATTCACAAATGATGGAAATTGCGATTATTGAGAACGTTCAACGTGAAGATTTAAATGTCATTGAAGAAGCTATGGGATATCAATCCCTAATTGAACGTCTTGGGTTAACTCAAGAAGAAGTCGCATCACGTGTCAGCAAATCACGCAGTCATATTACCAATTTGCTCAGACTTTTACGCTTGCCAAAAGCGGTCCAAGAGATGGTAAGTGAGAATAAATTAACGATGGGTCATGTTCGTCCGCTTGTAACACTAGAAGACGATAAAGAAATCATTCGTATCGCTCAAGAAATCTATGATCGGAAATTATCAGTTCGTGAGGCTGAGGCACTTGTCAACAAACAAGGACAAACCGATGAACCGAGCGAAAAGAAAACTTCGGAGCATCCTGAGTACAGCTATGTGAAGTCACTGTTTGAAAAGAAACTTCAGACACGTATCAATGTAGATAATAAAAAAGTAACAATTCATTTCTCAGATGATGATGACTTAAACAGAATCTTAGAAATTTTAGGAGTTATGGAATAGTAATGATCCGGTAAGGAGGACATATGCCATTATTCTTTCAAGTAATTGCGATGATTGGTGCCTTAAGTGCGATACCACTCGCAATATGGATGTATCGAAAAAAATACATCGATATCTTTATTCTGGGTGGGATAGGAATATATGTTGCCGTGTTTAGTAGTATGGAACCAATGCCATTGTTTGCTATTAATTCCGACATCTTTATTATTCGATTTATAAATGATTTTCTACTAGTTCAGCTCTTCTCAATAACACTTGTATTGTGTGTTGTGTTGTTAGTTACGATACTATACCGAAAATTTATCAAGAAACAATAACTCTGGGTATTAAATACCGAGAGTTTTTCTTTGAAAAAACTTAAGAAACGCACATAGTTGCGATAGTGTCCAAAAAGCAAGATAACACATGAAATTCTCAATGTTTTCATAGCAATACGGTATAATTTTTCGTAATCTATAAGATAGAAAGGTAGAATGCACATTAGTATATTCTATAGACACGATAGTATGGCACAAATTTATTATGTAGATGCACAATTAGGTCATGATACAAATAGCGGAACCAGTTCTCACGAAGCATGGCAGTCGCTCAAGAACGTTAATACGATAATATTTCAACCGGGAGATTCAATTCTATTTAAAACGGATTGTGAATGGTTCGGGCAATTGCATCCAAACGGTTCTGGAACCGTCGATAAGCGCATTAAAATAGGTTCATATGGTACAGGGGCACGGCCAGCAATACACGGCATGGGTGTCACGTCTGTAATTTTACTCGTCAATCAAGAATACTGGGAAATATCACATTTAGAAATAACAAATAAAAATCCAGAAGGTGTTGAACGGGGTCCGCGTCGAGGCATAGATATTCAAAACGTTAACTACGGAAATGACACTAATCAGGTTACCAACCTCGATACGATAACCAAGCTTCATGATTTCTACATCCATGATTTGTATATTCACGATATTCAAGGTGAAGATAAAAAAGATGCTGATGGAAGTGCAGGAATACAGTTCAGTGTATTAATTCCTAATATTTTGGAGGGGATTCCAGCGGAACATTCAGTCAATCAACGGAGCACATTTGATGGAATCCGAATTGAAAACAACGAATTAAGAAACATTGACCGTTCAGGGATTATCTTTTGGACTGATTGGAAGAGTCGTGATTTATTACGCCATGCTGACTTCTTGTATGGCGATAAAACAAAGACACCGTGGACACCTATCCTGAATGCTTATATTGCCCGTAACAAGTTATTTAATATTGGTGGTGATGGGATTGCGCCTCATATGACAGAATCTGCAATCATCGAATATAACTTTATTGACGGTTACAATACAACATCTGAAGGCTTTAATGCAGGAATGTGGGTTTGGAATAGTGATAATGCGTTATTCCAGTACAACGAAGCAACGGGTGGGATATCCATTCGTGATGGAATGCCGTGGGACTTTGACCAAGCTAACAAAGGAACGATTTACCAATACAATTACTCTTATGGAAATGAAGGGGGAACACTCCTTATTTGTCCTGAAAATGAGGGTAATGGGATTGTCGACTGTATCTTCCGTTATAACCTAAGTTATAACGACTTATATCAAACCTTTACAATTGGTGTTGGTGACACCGCTCAAAACATTCAAGTTCATAATAATGTCTTCTATCTGGATGAGACGATGAATACGAATCATATGGTTGCTCAAGGTGGTAATAACCATGCAGAAATATTTAATAACATTTTCGTAAATCATGGTACTGGTACTTATACAAAGAAAGATAAATGGCAGTATCGTCATAATCTCTATGTTGGTAATAATATACCTGATTATGAAACGATACCAGATGCACACCCTTTGTATGATGATCCACAGTTTGTAAATACAGATTTTCCAGGAACGATTCTTAATAAGGAAATGGAAACGCGTGATGTAACGGACTGGTCAGCTCTGAACGGTTTCAAGGTCTTGATGACATCACCTGCTATTGATGCTGGAGTACCCGTTTCAAACGATCCATTAGATTTCTATAAAAACGAAAGTGGTCTTTATGCAAATATTGGCCTCGATCAAAAGACACGCTAAACAGTGTGTTTTTTTTCTGGGAATCAAGGAGTCACAACATAAGCGCTAAAGAATGCGAGTTAATCATAAATTGACGTCATTTTGCATAAACATGGTAAAGTTTGAAGAGATGAGCAATTGTGGAGGATTCAATGAAAAAACTGTGGCAAATGATCGTTAAACATGCGTTACTGATTTGGATTGTATTGGTTTATCTGGGTGTGATGCTTTATCTTCAAATTTATGATTTTTTTGTGGGGTACCTATTTTTTGATATTGCATACAGTTCTGGGGATAATATTGCAAGCGTTCGTGATTTATCAAATTCGATTGTTTCAGATTTGAGTCTGGGAATGACGGTATTTCTAATTGTTTCAGTCATCCTTTACTTTATGATGTTGCGAAGAAAACAGACAACGGCAGCAAAAGGATGGGATTAAACAGGTAACACTATGACATTGAAAAGGAGAGTGATTAAGCACACTTTCCTTTTATTTCGACTATATTTGAAATAATTCCCAAAGAAAAATAACAATAAAACAATCGATGATGTGTAAGTGGTTGCACATTTCGATTATTTTAAATAATTCTCTTATATATTATCTTGCTATAAGTTATCATGTTCTTGGTACCCCTTACATGTACAATTATAAGTTATTTTGTCTATAGCAAGAAAGCATAAAGCAAGCACAAGATTATTATGGCTCGATAAGATATTAAGCCGTATTATGTAAGTGCATACATTACTAAAAGTCAGTAGCGGCTCAACTCGAGTCATTACAAATAGGTGTATCCCAGGAGGAAATAGTATGAAGAAAATACTAGTATTATTATTGAGTTTATTAGTGCTTACTGCTTGTGGATCAAAAGCTAGCGGTGGTGCTCAAACTGAAGCAGATATGGCCAAAGCGGAACGCGTTCTTGAAGGAACGATTCAAATTTATGCGCCAAAAGGAAAAAACTCTGACTATCTTACAAAGTCAATGGAATTATATAATCAAAAATATTCAGCGAATCTAAAATTAGATTTAGTTGATGTTGCTCCAGCAATTCCAATGGTACAAAAAATTACACCAATGCTTGTATCAGATGAAAAAATGCCAGAATTAGTATTCATGCAAGATTCAGTAGCAGGTTCTATCTTTGAAAAATTCGAAGACCGTTTCTACTCTGCTGAAGCATTCGGATTTGTTGGTGAACACGGAAGCAAATTCTACCCAGCAAAAATGAACATGCTTAAAAATATCGCACCAAGTAAACAAACATTTGGATTCCCTAATGACTGGGGTAATGCAGCAATGTTCTATAACGATGCAGCATTCAAAGAAGCTGGTGTCAACATGGAAGAAGTTAAAACATGGGACCAATTCATTGAAGCAGGTAAAAAACTTAATGCAGCTACAGGTAAAAAATTAATGTACATGCGTGATACTGGTGAAGTCGATATGATCAACTATCTGACAGAACAACAAGAAGTATCTATGTTTGATGAAGCAGGAAACTTGAACTTGCTTAATGATGCTGTAATTAAAGCATACGATGTAGTAAACCAAATTCAAGAAGCAGATCTTGCAGCTTATGGACCATCAAATGACTATATTAAAATTGGACAAGAAACAGGTGTTATCTTACAAGGTGGTTGGTTAGCGTCAATGCAATCAAAAGATTTCCCAGATGATTCAGGAAACTGGCGTGTCGCAAAATTACCACAAATGATTGAAGGTAAAGACGTTGCTCCAATGAGTGGTGGATCAAGCTACTATGTTACAAAAAATTCTGAAAATGCAACGGCTGCGTACCAATTCATTACATTTGCACTCACAGACCTTGATGCATTACAAGCATACATGGGATTCATGGGACTTCCTGCAAACATGGAAGCATATGAAACAGAAGCTGCTAAGAAACAATTCGAATACTACGGTAACCAAAGCATTCTCGAAGAACTCAATGAAATTAGTAAAACAAGTGTGAATGGATATGTTTATCCATATTCAACAGACCTTGCAAACTATATTCAACAAGCAAGTTATGACATTCAGTATAACGGTGCAGATGTAAAAACAGCACTCGAAAAACAAGCAAACGATTTTGCTCAAAAATATGGCATTAAAGTGAACTAAGTACTCTGATTTATGAGCACCTTCTCAGGTTTATTGCGGAGGGTGCTTCTTTGATTATTAAGGAGCATATATGAAAAGCAATATCGAATCACAACAATCCAAATCAGCTTATAAAATGTTGTCGCCGTTTATTTTCTTCTTTGTCCTAACGGTGCTAATACCTACTATCGCATCTCTCTTCTTTAGCTTTATGAAAATTTCATCTCAGTTTGAGTGGGTGGGATTCGATAACTTTATAGGGATTTTTAAAGATCCATTATTCTTCAAATCGTATGTGAACGTCTTTATTTTTATGGCCGGTTCAATTCCGATTACAATACTACTTGCATTAATTTTTGCGGTAATTCTTAATAAACCGATGGTCAAAGGACGTACGTTCTTCCGTACGGTTTACTATCTTCCTGCGATTACTTCAATTGTTGCAGTATCGTCTATTTTCTTAACATTTTACAATCCTACCGGACTATTCAACCAAGTACTTGCATTGGTAGGGTTAGGACCCATTCCATGGTTAACTGACCCATTCTGGGCTCGTGTATCAATCATAATAGTTTCGATCTGGCTCAATGTTGGTTACTATACAATCCTCTTCTTAGCAGGGTTGCAAAATGTTCCAGGTGAGATCTACGAAAGCGCAGATATAGATGGAGCCAACAAAGTTCAACAATTCTTCCGCATTACAATCCCAATGCTGAAACCTGTTATCTTGATGGCAATCATCCTATCGACGATTAACGGTTTGGGAGCATTTGAAGTTCCCAACATCTTGTTCAAAAATGGATTTGGTCCAGAATCATCTGTTGTTACTGTAGGGGTTAACCTCTATAAAACAAGCTTTGAGATGGTTGACTTCGGTCGTGCATCAGCAATTTCATGGACAATGGTCTTTGTATCAGCAGTTCTATCGATAATTCAGTTCAAGCTTGGAGGTAAAGATAATGAAGCGTAAATTACCATCATTAACTCTAATTTATTTCGTATTAATATGTGGTGTTGTTGTCTTTGCGCTTCCATACCTATACATGATTATTTCATCTACACAAACCAATGAAGTCATCCTTGGAACAACATTAAATTTCAAATTTGGACCACACTTCGGTGCTAACATTGGCGAAGTTCAAGAGAAATATGATTATGTACGGGTCTTGATGAATACAGCAATTATTACAATTGTCGGAACAGTTATTTCAACGTTTATCACTACGTTAGCGGGATATGTTATGGCTAAGTACAAGTTTAAAGGTCAAAAATTGATGTTTAACCTCGTTATGGTTTCACGGATGGTACCACAATTTGCTGTGATCATTCCACAATTCTATATCTTAAGCAAGCTTGGACTAACAAACACCTATGCTGGTGTAATCATTCCTGCACTTGCATCGACAAACTCTGTATTTATTATGCGTCAGTATGCTAAACAGATTCCTGATGAAATCTTGGAGGCACCACGTATTGATGGTGCCAATGAATGGACGATATTCTCGAAAATTGTAGTTCCGATTTTAATTCCAAGCATCATTACGACCGCACTGCTTACATTCATGGCATACTGGAATGCATATCTCATGCCATTAATTATGTTAACAGATCCAAAGAAATTTACAGTGCCACTTATCATTCAAAATATGACACAAAACTTCTACGATCCCTTAAACTACGGTGCTTTAATGGCATTGCTTGCTACATCAGTAATTCCAATCATTTTAATCTACGGTTGGTTACAAACAAAATTCAAAGCGACCAATTTGGATTCAGCAATTAAATAATGCTAAGACTGCTTGGAGCGAAACGGCTTGAAGCAGTCTTTTTATGAATAAAATCTAAAGGAGATAAGAATCTATGCATGATTCATTTGTTGGTAATATTAATTTGACACGTCACAAATTAAAACAAACATTAATGGTTCTCGACAGTACGGAACGGCGTGCACTTATCGCACGTGCAGATCTTTTACTTACAGATACGTTTGTGTTTGATAATGAATGGGATATGGAACGTTCTCATGAACCAATTAACCTACCCAAAATGGATCGTGAATGGAACTATGTCCATAATAGTGATCTAGAATGGTCGTATATGTTTCACCGTCATACATTCTTAAATGATTTGTGGGCTGCCTATGCGCTAACAGACGATTTTAAATACATCGCCTATCTCATGGATTTTATTGATTTATGGATTCTGGAAAATCCGCATACAGAAGCAAATCATCCATTCAGTTGGCGAACAATAGATACCGCCATTCGCATGAACAATTGGATTCGGATTATTGATGCATTACGCGTGATGGAAGTTTTGGATACACAATGGGCAAACCGTCTTTGTGTGTCATTGGATGAGCAGGCTAAGCATGTCTCCGATAATCTCAGTATCATCCGTGCACAGAGTAATTGGGTTGCAATTGAAACTAGTAGTGTCATTGTCTACGAAATATTTAGATATCACGATGCGTCCAAACGAAGTACTTATAAAAATGCAGTATCGTTGCTGCAACTCTGTATGAAGCTGCAGATTAACCGTGATGGACTCCAGTGGGAACAATCGTTTATGTATCATCATGAGGTCTTAATGGTCTTACTCCAAGCATTATGGATTCAAAAGCAAAATGGGCTAAAGTCACACAGTCTTTTCCTTGAAAGTGCGGAACTGATGACCCGTGCTTCAGAAAACCTACGACGTCCAGATAGTACCCAAAGTAATTTTGGAGATAGCGATGTCGAGGTTATGGATGGAATTCTGGCTTTTGCGCAAACAGTTTTGGGTCGTGATGTCGAAGGAGCAAGAGGAAATCTCTTTTCAGTCATGCTCTCAGGGATTAACGAAACCGCAAGCGATGTAAATTCAGCATTAATCTCGACGCATATGTATGAGTCTGGAATTTCTATCATTAAGCATGCAGCATCTGGAAACTTTCTTATGTTTACGCATGGTCCGTTAGGAGGGGGACATGGTCATGATGACTTGTTGCATTTAGAACTTATGTACCGTTTCAAACCGGTCCTTATTGATTCAGGAAGATTTACCTATTTTGAAGCCAATCAATCACGTCTAAAATTTAAGAGTTCACGTGCCCATAATACTGTTTTATTGGATGATCAGGACTACAATGAACATAAAGATGCATGGGATACATTAAAGAACGTTGCGGCAGAGAACCGTGAATTCATTGATGGATCACGTCTCACTTATTTAAAGGCTGGCCACTTTGGGTATAGTACTGTCGCCAATGCTGTATATGTTCAACGTGAGGTAATTGCGTTAGAAGATATGCGGATTCTCGTCATTGATACGTCTCACGGTCAACAAAATCGAGCATTAACCCATCATTTTATCTTTAATTCAGAGGATGTCACCATTTCAGGACAGACAGCAATCCATAATGAAACCGGGTATCAAGTTCAAAGTTTTGGTTCAACACAGCCATGGATTCAAGAAACAACAGAAGTTTCAGAAACTTATAATAAAAAAAGAGAAACAGTCCGCATCATTAAAAAACATGCGGAACAAAAAGCAGTCACATACTTAAGTCCTGTGCAGTATCAAGATATCACGAGTGTACCGGTCTATGACGAACACGGAGCACTTATTGATCCGACTATTGTGAGTTGTTATCGCTTCGAGATTGATACAGTATACGAACATGTTTTGATACAACACCAAGAGCCTCAAGATGGCCGCAAGGTCTACGTGGTTTCAGGTCATTATTTTTACGGAACACTCATTCATTTTGTGACTGATGGCGAGTCCCTTATTTATGAAGAAAAACTACGATAGGAGTACTTATGACAGCAGAAATAATAAAGCAAGCGTTGGATCGTGTAGCAATCCAAACAGCATTAAATATGGAATATTTTGAAGACACATTTCCGTCGGCTTCGACACTTCAGAACCAATATCAGAAGGTAAAAAATGAAGATTGGGTAGAAGGTTTTTGGACAGGTATATTGTGGATGATGTTTGAATATCAACAACAACCAGTTTATCGTGAGATGGCACAACGTCATGTCATCTCATTTATAGATCGTATGGACCGTAATATTGTGCTTGACCATCATGACATGGGATTTCTTTATTCGTTATCGTGTGTGGCATCATACCGCCTAACAGGAGATGAAGCAGCGAAAGAAGTTGCCCTTAGAGCTGCAGACAAACTCATCGCAAGATGGCACGAAAATCCAGGTTTTATCCAAGCGTGGGGTGCTAAAAATGATCCTCAAGAACATCGCTTTATTATTGATTCGCTCTTAAATCTACCCCTTTTATATTGGGCCAATGAAGAAACTGGAATTAGTGAGTATCGTGACATAGCTGATCGACATTATCAAATTTGTTTAACGTACCTCATACGAGATAACGGGAGTAGTTATCACACCTATTACGTTGATCCAATAACACACATTCCAAGTCATGGATTGACGCGTCAAGGGTTTAGTGATGACTCGTCATGGGCCAGGGGGCAAGCGTGGTCAATTTATGGAATTGCTCTTGGCTATAAACATTATCCGCTGACTGAGACCATGAGCCAATTTATGGCAGTTACTGACTATTTTCTCGAAAAATTACCAGAGAACCAGGTCGCTTACTGGGATTTGATTTTTAATGATGGATCAGACCAACCGCGTGATAGCAGTGCGGCTGCAATTGCGGTATGCGGTATGCTCGAGATGCTACCCCATATCACAGATAGCGACTATAGGAAAAAGACAGAGTCAGCAGTTGATGCAATTATGCTTAGCCTCATCAAAAATTATGCCAATAAAAAACCGGAGAAGGGTCATGCGCTTCTTAATGAAGGTGTATATTCGTGGCATGACAATTTTGGCATAGAAGAAGGAAATATTTGGGGAGATTACTTTTATGTTGAAGCTCTGATGCGCCTCAACAATCCGTCATGGAAGCCATACTGGTAACAAAAACACATATTTATATAACCGGTTTACTAGTACTGTTTACTAAATAATTGCGATACTGCACGTTATTCGCAATCTATTGCCTGAACCCGGCAGTTCTACAAAAAGTATATGGTATGATAGAAATGTAGTTGCATGTGTCGTTGCGTTGAATATAACGAAACATGAAGCATATGCCATCACAATTAACCCTATTGGTAAAAGGAGAATCTATGATTAAATTAGGTATTTACAACAAAGACAATCAGATCGTACGTGAAAAATTTGATCCTAAATATGAATTGCCAGATCGTTTACTGTATGGCGAATCGGAAGATGCGGTTCACATTGGAAGTCGCAAAATTGCACTTCAAGAAGGAGATTTTATTCGCCTTGAAGTTGATCAGCCTAATCAATACGTTTGGGTCAAGTTCGATGACACATTCGAACCCAGCCTTGTCTACATTAAAGATGCAATAACATGGGATTATCAAATACCATTTGAACAATTAGAACGTAGTGCTTTGAAAGATACATCATTCACCGGAAATGGTCACTATATTTATGCACGTTATGCCTATGATTTTGAAATTAGTCAGTATCGCAACTTGGCATTAAACCGCCACGCAGAATATCTCAACAAAGGGGTATACCCACATGCCTCAGCCAATGTGGAAACGCGAAATGACCCAACTTTCTTTGCTCGTAATGCAATTGATGGTGTTTGGGCTAATGATGATCATGGAGCGTACCCATATCAATCTTGGGGTATTAACCAACAAGATGATGCTGCGCTAACGATTGATTTTGGACGTGAGATTGTGACAGATATGATTAGTATTACGTTGCGCTGTGATTTCCCTCATGATACGTGGTGGAATCAAGTATCGATGTCATTTGATGATGGATCCGAAGCAGTCTTTGAGACCGTTAAAACGGATGCCCGTCAAGTCTTCAAATTCGAAGCAAAAACCATTACGTCACTAACAATGCATTCATTGATTAAAGGAGAGCCAGGACCATTCCCAGCCCTCACCCAACTTGAAGTTTTCGGAACAAACAAATAAGATAAGGAGCCTTTATTATGAAATTAGAAACACGCTATGCAGCAAGTCCTCGTGAAATGGAGCGTTTAAATACAACCGAATTACGCGAACAATATTTGGTTGAGTCAATCTTTATTCCTGGAGATATCTTGTTAACATATACGCACAATGACCGTATGATTTTTGGTGGTGTAACACCAACAACGACACCATTAGAAATCGTCTTAAGCACAGAACTCGGTGTGGATTACTTTCTAGAACGTCGTGAATTAGGTGTCATCAACATTGGTGGTAGTGGATCCATCACGATTGAAGGTGAAACGTTCGCCATGGAAAAACAAGATGGTTTCTACATTGGAAAAGAAACTAAAGACATTCAATTCATGTCAAACGATGCAAGTAACCCAGCAAAATTCTATGTTGTCTCGGTACCTGCACATAAAAAATATCCAAACGTTAAAATTAGCATAGATCAAATTACACCACGCCTTGCAGGTGAAGCAAAGAGCATGAACGATCGCGAAATTTTCCAGTATATTCATCCAAATGTATGCGAAAGTTGCCAACTTCAAATGGGATATACGATTTTAAAGGAAGGTTCATCATGGAATACCATGCCAAGTCATACTCACGAACGTCGCATGGAAACGTATCTTTACTTTGATATTCCCGAAGGAAACCGAGTGTTCCATTTTATGGGTCAACCTCAAGAAACACGTCATTTACTCGTATCAAATGAACAAGCATGTATCTCACCAAGTTGGTCAATCCATACGGGTGTAGCGACATCAAACTACTCATTCATCTGGTCAATGTGTGGGGAAAATATTACATATGACGACATGGACCATGTCGCAATGGAAGACTTACGTTAATCAAAAAGGATACGTTGTATCCTTTTTTTGTGCTTGTGCATTTGAACTGACTATCCCCGGAACTTGCGTATAATGGATATTAAGACGAGGAGACGTAAAAAATATATGATTATAGCATTAACCGGAGCTGGAATTAGTAAAGCTTCAGGACTTAAAACATTTGATGAGATGCCGGAGGTCCGTCAAATGTTGAATAAAGAATTCTTAGAAAATAATCCCGATGCATTCCGTAACTCCGTATACAACATGCATGATTTGTTCATGGTTGCAAAACCCAATGATGCACATCTTGCATTAGCTGAATATGGTGTTCAAATATTGACTATGAATGTTGATGGATTGCATGAAAAGGCTGGAAGTAAGCCGATTAACTTACACGGCACAATTCCGACACAATTTCAAATCGATAATGATTTAGACCTAGAAAATCGTCCCGTACTCTATGGTGAAACAGCTCCAAACTATCCAAAAGGCATTGAGGCTATTAAAAAGTTAGGAAAAGATGATATACTTTTAGTAATAGGAGCATCGGAGTATACCGTCATATCCAATGACATTCGCCGCATTGCAGCAGAAAATGGCGCCCATGTTATTGAAATTCAACAGAATGCGGTAGCGAATACTCGAATTGTTCTAGAGAATCTTATAAAGGCGGGTATACAAGTATGATATTAGCATTTACAGGAGCAGGAATTAGTAAAGACTCAGGCATTAACACATTCATGGAGATGCCTGAAGTGCGTGATCGTTTGTACCGGACATTTGCGACGGCACATCCTCATGAGTATCAAGAAACGATTCGTGACCTTGTAAATGCAGTAAAAAATGCGGAACCTAATGATGCACATCGCGCTCTTGCGGAATACAAAATTCCAATCATTACGATGAATATTGATGGGTTGCATGAACGTGCCGGAAGTACCCAAGTTCTTGAAGTTCATGGAGTACTCCCTTCTGAAGATGAAATTGAGTATGCACATGAACTCTTTCATAAGCCCGTTCTTTATGGCAATCCAGCACCCAATTATGCCAAAGCAATTCAGAAAGTTTCAAAATTAGAATCTGGAGATATTCTTTTGGTGATTGGTGCATCGCGTTATACACAAATTGCCGTTCAGATACGTGAAATCGCTTATATGAATGGCGCTAACATCATAGAAATTCAAGATGATGCAACTTCAAAAGTACGAGATTTTCTATCACGAAATGCTTGATGGGGATAGACAAGCCCTAAAGGAGGATGTATGGAAACAACGATATTAGGTCGCACAGTAAAAGTTAAGATACACCGCCCAATGGGAAGTATGCATCCTGTTTATAGTTCGTTGCTTTACGAACTAAATTATGGTGAGGTAGAGGGTGTATATACACATGATAACGAACTCCAAGACGCTTACTTAGTTGGTGTTGAAGGGCCAGTGTCAGAATTTACGGGACAAGTTATCGCTGTTATTCATCGTGACAATAGTCCAATTACGAAATGGGTAGTGGCTCAAGAGGGGGCTATTTTCTATCATGACGACATTTTACGGCAAGTAAACTTTCAAGAACAGTACTTCAATATTACGATTGATGCACTCTATAAAGTATCGGCTGGGTTTTTAGTATATCGTGAACATCCTGAGCGTGAATACTTGTTGATTCGACTCCAAGACCAAGAGAACTGGTCATTACCTAAAGGACGTATCAAACGTGATGAGTTATCATGGGATACCGCAAATCGTGAGCTTTACGAAGAAGTAGGATTATCGGTTGACAGTGTCGAGACAACGCATTTTGTACTAGAGTACGACTACCGTGATCAGTATCATAAGAAAATCATTCTGTATCTGGGGTCTATCGACACCGAACAAGAAGTTATGAAACATCCAAAAATTGAAACATATGCATGGATGTCATATGATAAAGCCTATCAAGCGGTTGCAGGAACCTACTGGGAATCTATCATTGTTTCTGCAGAACAATGGCTCAATCCAATTCCATTACAATAAAGACATTCGTCAGATTAATACGATCTTCCGAATGTCTTTATTGTGATATAGATAAAACCCAAAATATTGACGAAAACTGCGATTAATGCCAACGACTGAAAAAAAGGCAAGGTAAATCCAATTTGATCGTATAGTGTTGGATAGTTCATGTTTAAATTGAAACCAATAAGTGACGTAAGAATGACATAACATGCCGCCGTAACGACACAGTTAAAAACGATGATTAAAATAAGAATGTAACGATTTTTGTTATAAATCATAAGCCCCTCCATTAAATACAGTATAAAATGAGAATGTAGTCTTAAGATGTGAAACTGAACAAAAACGCCACAATGAAATCGTATGTCATAGCATTCAGTTTGATTAAACAAAGAAATATCCTTATAATTAACCTATGATAACAGATACAATAGTTTCAATCATTACGGCACTTCAAGAAAGTGCTATATCCGTAATTCGGTTGAGTGGTGTTGAGGCAATCGCCTATGCCAATCAACTTTTTTCTCGTGATTTAACAAAGGCAGAATCGCATACTGTGCAATACGGACACATCGTTGATCCTGTCACAAACAATGTCGTGGACGAGGTTTTAGTGAGTGTTTTTAAAGCGCCTAAAACATACACACGAGAAGACGTCGTAGAGATAAGCTGTCATGGTGGTGTATTAGTAACAAAGAAAGTATTAGAACTATGCTTATCGGTAGGTGCTCGAATGGCAGAGCCAGGAGAATTTACCCAACGCGCCTTTTTAAATGGACGGATTGACTTATCACAAGCGGAATCTGTCATGGAATTAATTCAAGCTCCCAATGAATTTGCGCAAGAGATGGCAATTTCAGGAGTTCAAGGAAGTGTTAAAAAACTGATTGATCCCCTGCTCGAGCGATTGATTCAAATAATTGCAAATATCGAAGTAAATATTGATTACCCTGAATACGATGATGTTCAAGTGCTAACCGAGGATGTAATTTTACCGTTGTCAAAAGAATTCTTATCGGATTTAGACCGTATCTTAAAAGAATCAAAGAGTGGTCGAATCATGAAAGAAGGCGTTAAGACGGTTATCCTTGGGAAACCAAATGTTGGAAAATCAAGCATTCTTAATGTACTCTTAGACGAAGAAAAAGCTATTGTGACGGATATAGCCGGAACAACCCGAGATCTTGTGGAAGGGTGGATTCGTCTCGAAAACGTTGCCCTTCATCTTGTGGACACAGCTGGACTTCGAGAAACTGGAGATGTAATCGAGCGTATTGGAATTGAGAAGAGTCGCAAGGCTCTCGAATCCGCAGAGTTAGCTATCTTAGTGTTTGATGCGTCAAAAAAACGTGACCAAGAAGACCTAGAATTACTTGAAGCAACAAAAAATAAAGAACGAATTATCGTCTACAATAAGCAAGACCTCATTCAAAGTCATGATGAAGAGGGTGTTTACGTGAGTGCGTTAGATGGGGATGTGGATGCCTTAAAGGAGGCTATAAACGTTCGTTATGTTGAACATACTAAAGCTTTAAGCAAACCAACATTGTCCAATCAGCGTCATATCGCAGCAGTTCAACGCAGTTATTTGGCAATGAAACGTGCGATTGAAGCCTTGGAATTTGGAATGGAACTTGATCTTGTTACGATTGATCTTAATGAATCGTATGTGGAATTGGCTTCCGTTGTAATGGCAAAAGAGGACATCAATGTCTTGGATGAAATCTTTGCTAGATTTTGCCTTGGAAAGTAGGAATAATATGGAATTAGGATGGATTGATTCACACGCCCACATCGCAAGTGACCCTTTGTTTGAATCATTTGATGAGATTGTGGTCCGCGCACAAGAGATGGGAATTACCAAAATAAATATCATTTGTGGAACATTAGCTGAAATAGAACGTGCACTTTCAAAAGTCGAAGGGAATCCCTTGTTTGATTTATCGGTTGGTGCTCATCCTATGGAACTGAATTCATTGCAAGAATCAGAACTGCAAGCAATGGAGGCGTATTATACGCACCCACAAGTAGTTTGTGTTGGTGAAATCGGTATTGATTACTATTGGGATGATTCGTATAAGGCCCACCAAGAAGCAATGTTGATTCGTCAAATCGAATTAGCGAATAGGTATGAACTTCCTGTTGCCATTCATGTTCGTAATGAAAAAGACGGAAGTGATGCAATTGATGATGTGATTCGGATTTTTAAAGAACATCCTGTAAATCATCACGGTGTCATTCATTGTTATACTGATTCGGTTGAAAATGCGAAAACACTTTTAGATATGGGATTTTATCTCGGATTTGGTGGTGTTGTTACCTTTAAAAATGGCCAAAATGTACGCGATGCATTAGACGTTACGCCGATAAACCGAATCCTAACGGAAACAGATTCGCCGTACTTAGCACCAGTTCCAATGCGTGGTAAGCAAAATGAACCAGGGTTTGTATCCTATGTAGGAAAACATATGAACAATCACTTTGGAAAAGATATGCGCGAACAACTTCAAGAGAACTATAAGCGTCTCTATACAAAGACAAAATAAAAAATCTGAATGTAGTGAACTCCGAATTCTGGTGGGTTCAATGAATTAATATAATCAAGGATTGATTTCTGTGTCAACGGAAGTTAATCCTTTTTGTTTATCACAAATTGTGTTTGTTGCCGTATTGTAAGATACAATCGGAGATAGTGAAGTTATGAAAGAAGTTAGACTAAACGTATTCTTTGATAAATTATTTAAAGATTGAGTCGGTTTTAAAATGCATAAATCCCACTTAAACATGAAAAATCACAACATGAGCTAGAACATATTTTCTTTATATAGTTCACGACATACAATAGTCATATAGTAGAAGGGTAAATCAGATAATGGAAGAAAAAGATAAATATGTAACATACGAAATGTTGAGCCTTTATTTAACTAATATATTATTGCTAATTATTATCGCATTTTTATATATTTTGCATAATTTCACCGGTTCCATGTTATTTATTTATATTTCGCTTGTTGTTTCTTTATTTTTATTTATAAATATTAGTAAAGTCAGACGCAAAATGAAAAGGAAATGATATAAAAAGCATTTTAATTTTTGTCTACTTTCAAGCGCTAGACCATCTAACAAGATTTATATCAACAACGATGCCACACAAAGACAAAATAAAAGACTCCATATGGAGTCTTTTGCTTTATAAGCCTATATCATAGACTTGATGTGTACGATGACAACCATCGTGTTAGGAGCAATGGTTGTTGTTATTGCCAAAAGATTGAGAAAAAGGAAGGTCAATTGGCAATGCTTTGTTTTAAATTATAGATAATCTGGGGTGTTACGGATATAGATGCAGTTTTGAACCCTAAAATAACACTACCAAGGGAGGGTTCGAAAACAGGGGCAACAATTTCTACATTCAAGTCGCTTAATGCTTCTTTGAAAGGATCAAGTATAAAGACGCCACTGTTGAAGACACCGCCGGCATAAGAGACACGGACAGTATCTTTGAAATTAAGATTGGTATAAATACTACGAACCAGGCTAGCGAGTTCTGTTCCTGCTTCTTCAAATAGTGCTATAGCATAGGGGTCGCCAATCTTTGCAAGAACTCCAATATCTGTTGCCAGTTGTGCAATAATGGTTCGGTTATCACCATGTTCAATCACAAATTTCTGAATTAAATCAGAATCCTCTTTAAAGCTATGCTTCTGTTTCATGTATTCATAGAGTTCGGTCCGAGGCAGGCGGCCATCACTTTGTTTGGTAAATAATTGCATGTAATGTTGCGCAATCCAAGCAGCACTACCCTCATCACCACCGAAGGTATAATACCAACCGCCACTTGTATAGCGGTTTCCGTTATCATCAATACCGAGACCGATTGAACCGGTACCAGCAATGACACAGATGCCATGATCATCTGCTAGTGATCCTGCAAGTGCGTTATCAGTATCGTTACCAACAGCATGTGGAACATCTGCCAAAGCACGCGCAATACTAGCTTCAATCTGTTTCATATCTTCAGCAATATTACCGTATCCTGGGCAGCCGACGAAACAACCCGTGATTTCATTTAGAGAAATACCGCTATCATGAACCACTTTTTCTAATCCAGCTTTAAGTGTATCGTGAAGCCCTTCTAATCCGACTTGAAGGTAGTGAATTGTAGGGGTGATTAATTCGTGAATTATTGTGCCATCAGTTTGTACTAATGTAAATTTCGTTTTGGTGCCACCACCATCTATTCCAAGAATATACATAGGTCGTATGCTCGCTTTCTTTATTGAATTCATTATGTCATACCCAAGGAAAAAAGCGTATGTTTTACTTGTATAACCTCAAGATACTACAAGTATAATTCAAGATATAACAAAAAAACTATCGGTTGATAGTTTTCAAGTTATTCAAGATACGGGATGATAATGGAATGTTGGCATATTTGAAAGCGAGAATAACACTTCCGATATCCGGCGAAAAAACAGGAGCTTGTGTATTGGGGAAAACAGATTTGATGGGGTCGAGGATGAGATTCCCACTTTCGAAGACGCCTCCCGCATAAGAAACTCGGACAGATGCATCCGGTTCGAGACAACATGCTCTAATAATTTGAATAAGTTCAAAGGCTGCTTGTTGAAATATCTCAAGTGCGTACGGATCGCCTGCTTCTGCGAGGGTGTATACAACCCTAGAAAATGATGCAGTATGGGTGCGTTGATTGTGAAGAAGGATGGTATTTGGAGTAAGTGCTTCAGCATTGAAATGGTGTGTTAATGCTTGAACGGCTGATTGAAACATGTTTGATTGGGGATAACGCCCATCCATTTGTTTATGAAGTAGTGCGATGTACTGCGATGCAATCCAATAAGCACTACCTTCATCGCCGCCGAATGCATGATGCCAACCACCACTGATAATGCGCTTCTCACCAAGAACGCCCATGCCAATTGAACCCGTTCCGGCGATGATACATACGCCATCATGTCCCTGTAGTGCTCCAGCATGAGCATTTTCAATATCATTACCGACTCGGTGCTTAATGGGTCCCATAGCGTGCGCAATAGCATCTCGTATCGAAGCTTCGTCATCTTTAATATCGCCAAATCCGGGACAGCCAATATATGCATAATCAATGAGAGTTTCATGAAGCCCAGTTACTGAAAGAAGGTCATTAAGACCTTCTTTCATAATTTGAGTGATGCCATTGAGACCAACCTGCATATAGTGAATTGTAGGATATGTGTTGCGGTAGATGCTTTCTCCATACTGATTTGTGAGAATAAACGCTGTTTTGGTGCCACCACCATCAATTCCTAAATAATACATAGGACCTCCTGTTTTGATTAACGCTTGCGAACAATAACTGTAAACTCACTTCGGTTATGGAAAAGTTGACGTGCTGCTTCAATACGAACTGATTTACGTAATTGTGCAAGTGCGAGTAAGACATGGGTGTATTGGAAATTTTTCCCCATTTTAATTGTGATGATACCCCATCCATGATCTTCAAGATGTGATGCAACATTCGCAAAAAGTTCAACACTCAGTTTCGATGACATTTTCATATCATTGACGACCATGGCATACTTAGTATCATGCACTGAATCTAAGAAATGCTGTGCAGTATCTTTGTAGTGTGTGACACCTTTGAGTTTTGCGACACGTGGGTCAAGTTTTGCAGGGTCAACCGCAATGACATGGTATCCACGTTCTTGTAAGACCCACGTCCATCCACCAGGAGCTGCGCCAAGGTCAACAGCAAGCCCGTTAGGGTCCACTGGAATGTTGAAGACGTCAAATACTTCGCGGAGTTTAAACTCGGCACGTGAGATCAGTGCGAGATCACGTGAAAAGTGAATCATTCCTCCTGACCATTTTGATAGTTGGAGTTGTGGTGTATTGTAGCCGTAGTAGATGGTCCACTCATGGAAGTATAATGAAATGACACGTTCAGGGTTTTTAACATCGAGAGTATAGCCTTGAGCTACTAATTGGTCAGCCCAATCATTACGGAATGCAACTGCCTCTTCACGGAATGCTTTCTCTGAGCGGATCTGGATGGCGAATGAGTGGTTCTTGTCGATATGCGCACGTTCGATTAAATCGCCAGCGGTTTCAAAGGGTTCCTGATCGATGATTTCAAATAAATGACGGATGAAGACAATTGGTGTTGTACGGATAACTTCGTTGAGTTTATCAATTGGAAGTTTACTTTCTAATATTGCTTCGGTCTCCGTCAACCAAGTGAGCGTTCCCATTCCGGGGTGGTGCTTAATTTCGTAGATTAAATGTGATTGTGCATTTTCGTTACATGTAATGATATATTTCATAAGGTTCCTCAAGGTTTCTATTAACTGCACCCATCATACCATGTCAACGCTCAGAATAAAATTAGGGACAAAAGAAAACTCCACTTTTGTGGAGTTTCGTTAGTGTGTTGTCTTTTTAATGATAATATCACAGACAATTTGGATCACGAAGACAATCACAAGGATGACAATAACGCCAACCCATGTGACATCGGCCATTGAACGTCCATGTCCATATCGGATTACAAACGATGCAAGTCCACCACCACCTACGACGGCCCCAGATGCAGATAAGCCTAGAAGACTAATAAGTGTAATTGAGATAGATCTGAAGATGGAGGGAATACTTTCACGTAAATAGACTTTCCATATGATTTGGAGTCTTGATAAACCCATAGATTGCGCCGCCTCAATCAAGCCGCTGTCGACTTCTGAAAGCGAGAGATCTACTTGACGAATGAAGAAGGGCGTACATGCGACAATTAATGGGAAGATAACACCTTCGGCACCAATAATTGTTCCGGAAATGACACGTGTTAGTCCGGTTAAGACTGCAATTAAGATAACAAAAGGAATCGATCGGAACACATTCGTGAAAGCACTTAGAGTCTGATGAACAATTTTATTTTCATAAATCTTTCCAGGACCTGTAGTGACGAGAATAACTCCAAAAATAAGACCAAGAATGATGGAAAAGAATCCTGACACAGCAAGCATATAAACAGTTTCGATAATACTAATGATAAACTCGTCCCAGTTTGCTGCGACGTTGGGAGCAAGTGATGTAATAATTTCCATTATTTGTAGACCTCAACTTTCGCATCGATGGTTTGTAGATAATCAAGTGCTTCATGACGGCGTTCGCCAGATAAAATCACAACCATTGAGCCAATAATGTCATGCTTAATTACTTCAATATTCGCGAAGACAATCGAGGTATCAACATCAAAAACACGACTTATATATGAAATAGTGGAATCTTTTGTGCTTTCACCGTAGAAATCGATGCGAATCAATTCCTGGTCATCTGCGAGATTGATGATTTCGGGGTTGTCTTGGAAAATCTGATGCAGTTGGTTAATGTTTGTTGTATTTGCAACAAAGTCCTTGGAAATTTGTGCCTGTGGTTTTGAGAAAATGGAGACAACGTCACTAATTTCTTTTACTGATCCACTTTCCATAACTGCGACACGGTCACAAATCTCTTTAATGACATCCATCTCGTGGGTAATTACAACGATGGTAATACCAAGCTTTTGATTCAACGATTTAAGCAGAGTGAGAATAGTTTTTGTCGTTTGTGGGTCCAATGCACTTGTTGCTTCATCACACAGTAAAATTTTAGGGTCATTGGCGAGCGCACGCGCTATCGCGACACGCTGTTTCTGCCCACCAGAGAGTTGGGAAGGATAGACGTCTTGTTTTTCGGGAATTCCTACAAGTTCGAGTAATGACTCCGCTTTTGCGTTTTTATCAGCTTTACTCATTTTAGTATTATGCATTGCAAGCAAAACATTCTCTTTGACAGTGCGTGATGTCATGAGATTAAATTGTTGGAAAATCATCCCAATATCACGACGGTGCTCTAAGATTTCTTTTTGACTTAGATCGGTCATGATGGCTCCATTGACGATGACATCACCTTGGGTTGGTCTTTCTAATAGATTAATACAGCGTACGAGTGTACTTTTCCCCGCTCCACTGTATCCGATAATCCCAAAAATTTCACCCGCATTAATTTTGAACGAGGCATCTTTTACAGCATATAAAACGCTGTGATTGGTTTGAAATTCTTTTGTTACATTTTTAAATTCAATCATAGGAAGTCCTTTCTAATAATAAAAAGCGCCCATCCATAAGGATGAGCGCGCTCATGTTACCACCTTAATGCGCCTTATCCTCACGAATAAAGCCTTAACAAGTATACGAAATACTTACACGATAACGGGTGATCCGATATGATTTTGGTTTCCCTTGACCATATAGCTCCAAGTCCATTTTCCGTATCCGTTATTTATCTGTTCGCACCTTGTCAGACTCTCTTAGAAACACTTGATACATACTCAACTCTTCGTTGCTTTGATGTAATTATCATGCATCGCATAGAAATTGTCAAATTGTAAGCGGTAGTTTTTGGATTAATATGTATGAGTGGTTCAAAGATATGCGAAGAAGGCACATTGATGTATAATAAGAGTATTAATTAGTGATCGTCATCAAACGTGAGGTCACATTTCTGGGAAGGGGGATTCGATGGATATTATCGAAAGACAGCGTCACTATTATAAGGATGGGCATACGCTTAATCCAACGTGGCGAAAAGAACAATTACGTCGATTGAAAGATGCCATAAAAGACTACGAGCCTTCCTTATATATAGCGTTTGAAAAAGATCTTGGAAAACATGCACAGGAAGTCTACCTCACCGAGATTGCAATCGTGTATCGTGAGATAGATCATATGCTTAAGTATCTCCATAAATATCAGCGTCCTAAACGTGTTAGGACACCATGGATACTCGTTGGCCGACATAGTCAAATTCATCACCAGCCCCGGGGTAATATCCTCATAATGAGTCCCTTTAACTACCCATTCCAGCTTGCAATCATGCCTTTAGTAGGAGCAATAGCGGGTGGGAACACAGCAATCATAAAAACATCTGAACTGACACCACATGTTTCAGCAGTACTTAAAAATATGATTACATCCATTTACGATCCGGCGTTTGTCTGTGTCATTGAAGGCGATGTTCATGTCAATCAGGAACTTTTGAAAGCATCTTATGATTTAATTTTCTTTACGGGAAGTCCCCGTGTTGGGAAAATTGTAATGGAATACGCTTCCAAACATCTGACCCCTGTTGTATTAGAACTTGGCGGAAAGAGTCCAGCAATCGTTTTTGAAGATGCAAATCTGCGGCTTGCAGCACAACGAATTGCCTACGGAAAATTCGTAAATACAGGTCAAACTTGTATCGCTCCAGATTATGTTTTAGTCCATGAAAATATCAAAGAAAAATTCGTCCTATATATTAAGGAAGAGATTTTGAAGTTGTATGGTCCAAATCCGCGCGAAAATCCTGATTACGGACGGATTGTATCGGAATCTCATGCCCACCGTTTACAACAAATGATCGACGCAGAAAAAAACAATATTTTGTATGGTGGAATGTATGATGGTCGATATATAGAACCAACATTGATCGATAACGAGATTTATGACGACGAAATATTTGGTCCAATACTTCCAATCAAAAGTTTTCGAACAAAGACAGAAATTATTGCGACCGTTAATATGCATCCTAATCCGTTAGCCGTCTATGTTTTCACGAAGACACATCAAGCAATTATTGATGAACTAAGTTTTGGTGGCGGAATGATAAACGATACACTACTCCACATCACGAACGAAGCATTACCTTTTGGGGGTGTACGCACATCAGGGATTGGAAACTACCACGGGAAATATAGTTTCGAGACATTTACCCATCAAAAAGCGATTATGAAGTCGGGGAGTTTTCCCTTAACCATGATGATGCCACCTTATTCAAAGTGGTATCATAAATATATTAGAAAATTCTTTTAAGGAGAGAAATTATGAACAAAACAGAATTTATTCAGGATCTTGGGGTTATTGTTGGATCCAAAAATGACATCTACTTTATTATTCAGTATGATGCCAAAAAACGACTTAATACGTTACAAATTAATGTTGGAGATGAAGAAAATGGCGCATTCTTGGATTTTTTAGCCGGATATCGCGATTTTCATCCAGGAATTGGCTCACGCATTGAATTTCAAGGAAATATCAGTCGCCTCTATATACCGCTAGATTTTAGTCAGATTGACCAGGAAAACGAGCTCGACCAAATTCTTGAGGCAATTACCTTAGAACTCGCGACTCGTCGTTATATTCAACGTTGCGGTGTGAGTGGTCGTACAGATAATCTTGCAATCTACCGTCTTGATAACAATGTTGAAATTCTAAATGCCGAAGTTTACAACCAACGTGTCCGTGATTTCGAAGAAAACCGAAACAGTGGTTCTGAACGTTCACCTCTTGCCTATATTGGAGCTCTTGGAGGTGTATTACTGGGGATGGCGCTTTGGGTAATCGTGGGTCTGATTGGCTTTATCGTAGGTATCATTGGTGCAGTTATGATTCTGGCCGGAATCAAAGGCTATCAAATGTTTGGTGGAAAGAAATCAAAACAGTCCATTATCATCATTGCAATAATGTCCGTTCTTGGAATTGTTTTAGCAGAATACATTTCGATAAGTATTTCATACTATCAAGCGATTAATGGACTCATTCCCTATCAATACATATTATTTGATATTATGCCAACACTCATCCAAGAACCAGAAATCATCCGTATCATGCTCTTTGATATCTCATTTGGAATCTTGTTGTCATTACTCTCAACATGGTCACTTATTAAAGAAGAAATCAAATCTGTTGAAAACCCAACAATCTATTACGAAGTTTACCGTGATGTTGATACATCACACCAATTTTAGTTCTTTCACAAGATACTCAATCGAATCCGCGTGAAAGTATGCGACAATAAATACAAAAGGATGGTCACTATGATTCAACATATCAAAGAATTTAATCGCCACTATAACTACCTATCAGATATTGAAGGATTATATGGCAAACATGGGGGATACTATTTTACTGCGATACAACTCGATCAAAAAAATATGATCGGATTGACATTCTCAGTAACGGACGTGAATGCAATCTTGCCTGAAATTGAAGCACTTCGAGTACAATATGAGAGTATGCCTCATGGTGGGGTTTATACAGATGGTCCAGAGCTAATTGTAGAGCTAAACATGGTTAACATGAATGACTCGCAAGATCTTGTCGATATTGTGGAAGCAATCACAAAAGTGATGCGCAATCATAATTCACAAAACCAATGCTCAATTTCTGGAAGTACAGAGGATATCGGAATCTTCCGAATCGGAACTAAAATGTTTATCCTCAGTGAAGCAGCATATCGTGCCCAAGTTCATACCAACGAAGCACAATATAATCACAAAGAGCCAGCACCAATCGTTCCGTTCCTTGGAGCCCTTGGGGGTATGCTACTGGGTGTAGGGGTATGGATTCTTTTCTCAATGATTCGAATCGTCACAGGGCTTGCAGGTTACTTCATCTTGAAATTCGGATTAAACGGTTATGAAAAAATGGGTGGAAGCGTTACGAAACGCGTTGCCAAGATTTTAATTGGCCTATCCGTCGTTATGATTGTCTTTGCGCAAATACTCACGTATGCATGGCCCTTGTTCATGAATGGCGTGCCACTCTTCATGTCGTTTAGAATTGTGGTCGCACAGATTTTTAACGGATCCGTCGCAACCAATTTTATTATCAATATCGCAATTGGAATTGGATTATCATTGTGGTCAAGTTGGGGGCTAATCAATCACTTACTCAACTTTGCACCGACTTCAACAAAACGCGTTCGTCGTAAAAATAACCGTTTGCTCTAAACTAAGGGGTGGTGTAAAATAGAACCACTTAGGGAGTAAACTATGAAAACAAAAGATTTAGCAATACAAGCCATGATCGCTACAGTATACGTAGCAGTATCCTTGGCATTTCAACCATTATCATTTGGAGCCGTTCAAGTTCGGTTTGCCGAGCTGACGCTCTTACTGCTACTCATCAATAATAAACATGCAACAGGCATCGTTCTCGGATGTTTCATTACGAATCTGTTCAGTCCGCTTGGAATGGCAGATGTAATCTTTGGTACATTAGCAACAGCATTGACATGTTTCTTAATGGCAAAAACAGAAAATGATGTTTTGAAACTGTTATGGGCGGCCATTATTAATGGTGTCATCGTCGGTGCTGAACTCACCATATTATTTGGTGGAGTACCTTTTTTATTCAATCTTGCAACCGTATTCGCAGGAGAAATCATTGCAGTCTTTATTCCAGGAATGCTATTCAAAACAAACATCCGTAATAATAAGGCATTGCAACAATACTTCAATTAATCACATAATTTCCCACAATTAAGTTAATTATGATCAAACCCACTAAAACAGTGGGTTTTTTAATACATGCATTTTGATGACTTCATGAAAAAGTAACTTTTATTTGACCGCACGAGTGAGATTTGCTATATTTTCGTGGTCTTTTTCGAAAGGAGACAATTTTAATGAAGAAATACATAATGACTGTGGTTTTATTAGTCATGGTAACAATCATTAGCGGATGCGCCGTTAATGCGGATGCAACGCCACAAATAACCTATCCAAAACTGAATGAACTAACTGATACTGATGAGGAACCCTATAGGTTTGAGATCGAAACCGTAACGGAACCTTTAGAAGAACCAGGAATTGAAGAACGTGAAGCAAGTTACGTTGTTGACGGAGGTGCAGAATGGATTTATGCCAAAACTCAAGACGGAACAACTGGAACGAAAACTACAAAATACAAAAATATTTATAACAAAAAAGACGAATTATTATCACGTGTAGAAATTCCCGATGCTGTCGAAATTGCTGACACAACACCAACAGTTTATGAAGGTGGACAAAAAGCACAGGTTGATGCTTACTATCGTGCATCACGTATTACCCGTTACGGTGTTGACTGTAATGGCTGTAACATGGGTGCCAATGGGCGTGGATCTACAGCTCTTGGAATTGGTGTAGGACTTGACGAAGTACGTCAAAGTGACGGAACTTGGAGAAAAGGCCTAACCTATGATGGATATTATATTATCGCAACATCTGCAGCGATTCCTTTTGGAACAATTGTAGAAATTTCAAATCACACTGTTAGTGGTGCCGGAATTACACCAGGTGTTCCATTTCAAGCGATTGTAGCCGATCGTGGTGGGGCAATTACTGGAAGTAAGATTGACCTCTATGCAGGAAGTGAACACAACATGCTTATGTCACAAGGTGGTATGCAATCTGCCGATGTTCGTATTGTTGGAATGAACGGAATCTAATAAAAAAATAAACTGGGGGCCTAAGCTCCCAGTTTTCATCATTTTTCAAACATGATATAATATTAGTATGAAGAAACAACGAATCAAAGAGGTTATTGTTGTCGAAGGAAAACATGACCGTGAAAAGATACTCAAATGTATCGATGCAGATATTATTACATCTAGTGGTACCCATATGTCGCAAGAATTTTTGGAGTTATGCAAGAAGATGCATGCCTCTCGTGGTTTAATCGTCTTTACCGATCCGGATGGACCTGGTGAAATGATTCGCCGTCGGATTATTGAAACAGTAGGAACAACAAAACATGCATCCTTGCATGTACTACAAACCAAGAAAAAACAGAAAGTCGGGATTGAGCATGCAGATTGCGAGGATATCCTTGAGGCGCTCACTAAGGCGGCTACTTTTGACATTTACAATGAATCCATGACGTGG
This sequence comes from Erysipelothrix anatis, assembly GCF_009828745.1. Classification (GTDB taxonomy): domain Bacteria; phylum Bacillota_I; class Bacilli_A; order Erysipelotrichales; family Erysipelotrichaceae; genus Erysipelothrix; species Erysipelothrix anatis. The sequence continues at coordinate 90,353 of NZ_WTSX01000002.1, read as the reverse complement.
GGTGAATTTATTGATTGCGGCCTTTCAGGCCTCCCAGATAGCCAATTAAAACGGGACACACTATCTGAAGCATTACATTTCCCCAAGTCCAATGCAAAAACTACATTTAAGTATCTGAATATGATGAACATAGACGTAGCAACCTGCCGCACTATTTTGAAAGAGAGTAACCTATGAAAACAATTGCTAATTATTCCGTAAGTATGGAGTTGCTAAAACGATACGAACGTCGTGCCAAGAAGCACTTTGGTCAAAATTTTATTATTGATCCGTCAATCGTTAAAAACATTGCAGCCCACAGTGGTGAAAAAGGAACAGTCATTGAGATTGGTCCTGGTTTGGGTGCATTGACGCAACAACTTGCCGAACGCTATGACAAAGTCATTGCGTATGAAATTGATCCACATATGGTTGAAATTTTACAAGAGACGCTTGAAGACTACTCCAATATTGAAGTCATTCATCAAGATTTTTTAAAAGCGGATTTAAGTCATTTTACAGAACCTGTAACGGTATGTGCGAATTTACCGTACTATATTACAACACCGATCCTCTTTAAATTAATGGAATCAGTTCAAATGGTTGCGATGACCATAATGGTCCAAAAAGAAATTTCTGATCGCCTCACGGCGCTTCCAAATACACGAGACTATGCTGCACTTAGTATCCAAATGCAATACTATTTTGATATCAAGACCGTAATGCATGTATCCAAAGAGAGTTTCCATCCACGTCCAAATGTGGAATCAAGTGTTATTAAATTTACACCAACACACAATACGATGCCTTATGATGAGAAAGCATTCTTTAGTTTTGTAAAAAAATGTTTCCAGTTCCGACGTAAGACACTTACCAATAACTTGAAAACATTAGAACTTGAAGTAAATTACGCTGACGTATTAACAAGTTTGGGAATTAATCCAAGCATTCGTGCAGATGCGTTGAGCTTTGATGACTACCTAAGACTTTACGGAGCCTTGTATGCGTAAAAAAGCGTATGCAAAACTAACATTATATTTGCATGCGAAAGATCGAAAGGATGGCGTGCTACATTTTCAAAACATCACGGTGCCAATCGATCTTTTTGATATGGTTTATTTGGATAAGCATGAAACGATGCATATCGAGACGGATAAAACCTATCTTCCTAACGACAAACGAAATACTGTATATAAAACACTCATGATTCTTAAACGCACCTACAAAATAAGTGATAACTTTAAAGTTCGTATCGTTAAGAACATTCCAGCACAATCTGGTTTGGGTGGTGGAAGTGCCGATGCCGCAGCTGTTATTCATATGATTAATGATATGTACCAGTTACAGATGAGTGACCAAGCAATGATTGATGTTGCAGCACAAATAGATGAAGATACGCCTTTCTGCCTTTTTAACCGTCCGATGATTGTTGAGGGTGGTGGCGAAATTTTAACACCGGTGAAACTAGATTTGGATTTATTCTATTTGCTTGTAAAACCGGGATTTGGTGTTAGCACAAAATCATTCCTTAAGAAATTTGATAACTTTCAAGATCCTTTAGGTTTCCACCAAGTTCTTGAAGGTATAGAGACGAATAACTATCACCAAATTGTTGAACATACACACAATGATTTTCAACGTGCTGTCATTAAGCGTAATGGCCGCCTTCGGAAAGTAATACGTACCCTAAAAGAGGGAGACTTAGAAGGTGTCTGCATGAGTGGTAGTGGCACTACAATTTACGGATTAACGCAAGATTTAAGTAAGGCAATGACTCTATATAATAAAATCGTCTTTGACTACCCGTTCGTGAAATATGGCCGAATTGGGAAGTGAAAGACGCTTTCTTATGTTAAAATAAAATTGGAGGGCAATGAATTATGAAAAATGCAATTGTACTAGCAGCGGGTAAAGGAACACGCATGCAGTCAAATAAAAACAAAGTAATGCATGAAATTTTACGCAAACCGATGATTGGAATGCTTGTAGAGAATCTTAAAAAAGTTGATATTGATAAGATTGTCGTTGTTACAGGACATCAAAAAGATGAAATTGAAGCATACTTAGGCGATAGTGTCGACTATGCAGTTCAAGATGAACAAAAAGGAACAGCAGATGCGGTTGCGAAAGCGACACAACTCAAAGATGATTCAGGATCAACCCTAATTCTCTTTGGTGATGCTGCATTAATTCAGCCAGATACTTTTACCCAACTCTTTGATGCTCATGAAGGTCATGATTTAACGATAATGAGTGCACAAGTACAAGAGCCGGGAAACTACCGTCGTATTATACGCGATAACCAAGGTCAAATCGATCACATCGTCGATTTTAGAAATCTGACAGACTCAGAGCGAAATATTCAGGAAATTAGTTTGGGAATCTTCTGTGTTAATAACGAACTTCTCTTTAAATATTTACCAGAATTTAAAGATGATACCAATACAGAAGAGATTAATCTAACGCAACTCGTTAAAATAATGAAAACGAATGGCCATAAGATTCAATCATTACGCGCTGAAGATTATCAAGAATTTATGGGTGTTAATGATCGATTCCAGCTCAATACCTCAATGCGTTGGTTACAAGAACGCATCAATGCACAGCATATGTATAATGGTGTCACAATTATAAGTCCAAGCGATACATATATTGGACCGGATGTTATCATTGAACCGGATGCGACGATTTATCCAAATACGCATATTTATGGTAAATCAATTATTCGCTCGGGTGCAACAATCTACCCAAACAGTTGGATCGAGAATGCAACCATTGGTGAAAATACTACCATCGATAGTTCTCGAATTACGGATAGCACAGTTGGTGCGCAAACAACAATCGGACCGAATGCCCATATTCGTATGCATTCAGACATCGGAAACAAGGTTCGCATCGGTAATTTTGTAGAAATGAAGAATGTAATCTTCGAAGATTTATCAAGAAGTGCACATTTAACGTATTTAGGCGATGCAAAAGTTGGAAAAGATGTTAATATAGGTTGTGGTGTTGTAACTGCCAACTATGATGGAAAGAATAAATACCGTACTGAAATTGGTTCTGGTAGCTTCATTGGAAGCCATTCTACGCTAATTGCGCCTGTTACAATTGGGGAAAACGCATTGGTTGCCGCGGCAAGTGCTGTTTCGGATGATGTCGAAGATGGAGCAATGGCCATCGCTCGTACACGCCAAGAGACAAAGCCAGGCTATGGAGAGAGATTCAAAAACAAAGAGGGAAAGTAGATTATGATGAGTGAAAAAAACACTGTAGTATTTGCATTATCGTCAAATATTGAATTAGCAGATGAAATCTGTGGACATTTAAATATCAATCGTGGAAAAATTGATGTCCGTCATTTTGCGGACGGAGAAATTCTGATTGAACCGTTGGAGTCGGTACGTGGAAAACACGTATACATTATCCAATCAACATGTGCTCCAGTAAGTGAGACTTACATGGAAGTCTTAATTGCAATCGATGCGTGTCATCGTGCATCGGCAGACGAAATAACAATCGTCATGCCTTATTACGGATATGCTCGTCAAGACCGTAAGGCACGTGCACGTCAACCGATATCTTCAAAATTAATGGCTAATCTGTTAACAACAGCAGGTGCAGACCGCGTTGTAACAATTGATTTACATGCGCCGCAAATTCAAGGGTTCTTTGACATCCCTACAGATGACTTAACAGCTGTAGCGATGATTGGACAATACTACCGTGCTAAAGATTTTACGGACGAAATTGTTGTTGTCTCACCAGATCATGGTGGAGCAACACGTGCTCGTAAATTATCAGATACAATTCCTAATTCAACGATTGCGATTATCGATAAACGTCGTACAAAACCAAACGTTGCAGAAGCAATGAATCTTATTGGTGATGTTAATGGCAAGATTGCTATTGTTATCGATGATATGGTTGATACAGCAGGTTCACTCATGGGTGGAATCGATATGCTATACGAAAAAGGCGCTAAAGAAGTCTATGCAGCATGTACTCATGGAATTCTTTCAGGACCAGCAGTTGAGCGTATCGCAAACTCACAAATTAAAGAACTACTCATCACAAATACAATTCCACTTCGTGAAGAAGCGAAGCATGTAGAAAAAATCAAACAAATCTCTGTTGGTTACATGCTTGCGAAAGCAATCGAAGCGATCCAAGATCATACTCCTGTAAGTACTTTATTTGACCTATTTAATGACTAATTTAACGTATAAGCAAGTTAATGTTGTGATTGTTTTCAATACCGATGAAACGGATGTCCTCATGTGTTTACGCATGAAGAATCCTTATCTCGGGTTGTATAACTTCTTAGGCGGTAAAAAGGAAACACAGGAAACAGATTTAGAGGGTGCCTACCGAGAACTTTATGAAGAATCAGGAATTTCAAAAAATAATATTGAATTAAAACCACTCTTCACAACTCAATATCATCAGGATGGTATCGAGCTCCAAGTATTTTATGGAACTTTACAAGATATAACGATAGCATTAGTTCCGGAAAAACACCCATTGCACTGGATACCGATAATAGGCACTGACTTTGCAGATGAAACCAAATTTGCGGGTCAAGGTAATATCAAGCATATGATAGAAATTATTCGTGAGTCCAAACAAAAAGAAGGCCTTGTCATTTAGACAAGGTCTTTTATGTGTGTTATTGACTAGAATAGTTGTGACGATGCAAAAGCCCTTGTGAATTTGACGCTAACTAACTTGATCTGTAACAAGGATATTTTGATATTTACATTGTGTCCTAAAAAATATTCAAGAATATCGGTATTCAAAAATGAATGTATATCTTAAAAGTGTAATAACTTATTAGAAAGTGCGAATTCAGTAGGAAAAAAAAGAGACTACGAAGTGTAATCTCTTTTTAAGTATGTTTGAAGGTGGAAGGAATAAATATATGCACTTACATGATGATTTGGGTAGTAACTACGCATCATCGCGATGTATCCATCGACTTGTGGTGCATAACGCTTCCAAAGTGTTGCAGCATCCGCATTATCACTTTTGAAATCTACAATTACAATTTCAGTGTCATCTTGAGCAAAAAAGTCGATGATACCCTCGCTGTTGGCGTCAATAAACGGAATTTCTTTTTCGATGATTGGTGCAAGATACAGTTGTTGGGTAAATGGGTGTGCGTTGTATGTCATCAGTGGTTGATGGAAACGTGCCTCAATAGACGAGAGGTCATCGTGAGTCCATGTGCGATTTGGGAGAGCCTCAATCGATTCGTGAAGAATCGTTCCATAGGCCATTCCAAATTCGGAGTATTTATCCGGGTCGAGCAGCGTATTTTGGGCAATAAGAATAGGCTCGGGAATCATTTCAAATGTCGTGTCAAAGGATTCATTCTGAACCACCGTTGTTTGACCTGGTAATGTTTCAGTTCCAATTTCTTCAGCATCGACAACTTTAAGAATTCGTGATGGAGGACTTGCTGCGAAGAGTAGTTCCGTCTTATTGCGATGTCCACGTAGAAGCGCACTGGAAAGTGGTTCAGGTTTAAATTCCTTTGTAACATCCACTAAAATGAGGTGCTTCTGTGGTCGGGTGAGTGCGACATAAAGTAAACGCAAAGACTCTTCAAGTTCTTCGTGGTCTTGTTTGTATTCAACAATGGTTCTAAGCATGTTTTTTTCTTGTGTGCGATAAGGCATTTGTATGTGATTTAAAGCGAGTCCAAGAGCATCATCAGAGACTAGCGTACTTGTATGGTCGCGTACTGTGTGTTTGCCAAGTCCCCACAAGAATACAATTGGAAATTGCAGACCTTTGGATTGATGAATTGTCATCGATGTGACGACATCAGCATCCTTGCTTAGTGGTGATGCTTCGCTGCTTGTATCATCTTTGAATTCACGGATAAAGCGGATGAAGCCCAGTAGCGTTGGGGTACGTGAAGCCTGATATTGAACGGCTTTTTCAAGTAAAAAATCAACATTGGTTTTATCTTGCAATGATAATTGTGTTTGATAGGTGTTACGCATCACAATAATATCTTGAATGATTGAGACGACATCTTTAGTGCGCCAAGTTCGAATTGCATCATGAATTATAAAGTGTGTTTGGGGATCCATGATCTTAAGTGCTTCCTTAATGGAAACATGTCCGGATAGCTTTAACGCAGCAATCTGATCGTCTGAATATCCGATAAAGACTGATTTTAGAACATAGACAAGATAAAAATCATGGCGGTTTAGCGCATAGTTTAAGATGTGGATAATATCTTGAATAACTTCTGAATTGTAGAAACCACTTCGATCATCAATGTAATGAGGAATGTTCGCAGCAGCGAAAGCTTCTTTTAGATACGCTTTGCTTGCATGAGAACGCACCAAGATGACCATATCTTTGAACGCATAGCCTTGCTTGTGAAACTTAATAATTTCCTGGGCAATATAATCGGCTCTTTGTTGGTTAACGGATGCCTCGAAATAACGATCACCACGTTCGATAATGTGAAATTCTACAGGATGAGAGTCTTCTGATTGTTGTGGAATTCCGACATTTACATGGTCATGTTCACTATACGATATCCCTAAAGAAAGGTTCATCAACTTATCAAAAACATAGTTGTTGTAATCTACGATATCTTTTTTGGAGCGATAATTAAAAGATAAAAACAAGTTCTGAGTCGTTGTATCTTTCATTAAGTCTTGCATGATATTCGGTTTTGCACCGCGGAAGCGATAAATAGATTGTTTAATGTCACCGACACGGAAAATATTGGTCCCATTAGAGATTAAACGAATAATTTCATCTTGGTACTCATTGGTATCCTGAAACTCGTCAACCATAATCTCTTGATAGCGGGGTTGAATTAATGTTGCGATTTCAAAGTTATTAACAGTAAGAATTTCTAAAGCGAGGGATTCAAAGTCGCTAAAGTCGAGACAGTTTTCGGCAATTTTAATGTCATTGTAGGCGCTCATGAAATCTTGTGTCATGTGCAGCAAGTTGGCGACATCATCATATTGTTCGTGGAGTAGTGCAAACTGTGCTTCTAACGGACGGTGATATTCTAAAATTTCATGAATACTATCCCCAAGCTGTTTGCGGGCTTTGGTATAGGCTTCATTTTTAGTGTCTGCATGGAGTTTGAAGTTGAAAAGATCTTGGAAGGAGTCATAAAAAAGAATATCGTGATTTTTAACTGTAGCTTCAACATCCAATAACTTTCCAAAAACATCGTTGAGCATTGTTGATTGGTCAAAAAACTTTACTTGTTTCTTGTCGTTGGCATCATAGGATGCATCCGCTATTGAAACCAAAGTCTGAATATTCGCCTTGATTGCTTGAATAGCGTGTAAATATTGATGGAAAAAATAATCTTTAAATAGAGGTGGTAATGCATCGAAATTATCGGTTTGGTAGAGGTTTAAAGTACGTGCTGCTTCTGCAAGCGGATCTTTTTTACTTAATAACCAAGATGCGGTTGCTTGCAGCGCATCTTTCAATCCGTCAAAATCAATTGGATTCGTCGAAAAGATATCCAGTAAACGTTCAGTTGCTTCAGGATTTGTTTGCAACCAGGTATCCAACGTCGCATCTAAAGCACGATTTTGAAGCAATGTAACTGATGCATCGTCTAAGATGTTTTCAGCACGTTCAGGATTCATGCCAATGATATAACCGTAGTTTTTAATAATCGTCAGGCAGAAGGAGTGAATCGTTGATATTTGTGCTGTCTCAACGAGAGCGATTTGCTCGGCAATAAATGGTGTTGCATGCGTTTCATACTCTTGGTTAAGAGCTGCAAGTAATCGTGTTTTCATTTCCGAAGCAGCAGCTTCTGTAAAGGTCATAGCGCACACTTCATCAATACGAACGTTATCGTGGATGATGCGTTTCATTAATCGCGCAATTAAAACAGTTGTCTTTCCAGCTCCGGCAGAAGCAGAAACAATAACATTTTGGTTCAATGCATCAATGGCAAGCTGTTGTTGCGGGTTAAACGTTGTCATGCTTCATCATCCTTTCTAAGATTAAGGTCTTTGTCGACTTCAATGGTGATGGCTTCCGGATCTAAGATACCCGATAATATATGAAATTGAATGGTATCGTAGACGTGGTGTAGGAGTGGTCTGATTTTGTCCATATCAAACGGCTTACGCCATAATCCCATACCAGCTTTCCCCAGACGCAGTCCTCCATAGTAGGCATCAGTTTCGAACGTGTCTTCAGGCAGATCAAACATCCAACCACTATATTTCTTTTGCTTTTTCCAAAGATCTTCCGCAAGTTCTTCATTGTGGATGACGCCTTTTGACATATTGTAGGAGAGTGGTGCAAGTGCAATATTACTGTTGCGCAGTCCAAAGTAAAAGACGCCCAGGACAGATTTACTAAATAATGTTTCGCAAATCATAGCGTACGTTAAGAGTTGGAGTTGCTGTCCCGACTGGACAGAACCTTGACTTAAAGATTGCGCTGTAGATTTGTAATCAACAATTAAAGCATGGTTATCATTCAAATCGATACGGTCAATAATACCGCGTAAGTGGATGTTCTTGAACAATGAATTAGCCTCAAACCACTTTTCAGTATCGGCGACATCAAACGACGATGTCGCAATTGATTCCTTCACAAAATCCATATTCATGGTCATTAATGCTTCATTACGACGCTGAATCATTTTAATTCTGTTAGAATCTTGCGGGAATACACGTCCGATTGAATCCCATGCATCATTGGGAAGTTGTTTATGCATCGTTTCCATAATGCGATGATTGATCGTACCAATAACACGAGGATCAAAGGTGAATTTTTCAGGTTCTCGTAATGCCAATCCACGTTCTACAAAAAATTGGTAAGGGTTGTTGATATACATTTGGAATGCCGAAATAGAGCCAACAATCTTTCCATCTTTCAAATAAATTTGTGGTGCGAGGTCAGGACTTAGGGAGCGGAGTACGGGTGTTCGTTCGCTAATTTGTTTTAATGTCCACGGTTCAAGTTGAATGTTACGATCAGCACAGAAACGTTCAATTGGATAGGAGACTTCAATACCCTTTCCTTCATACGATGACGCATGGTAAGACAATGTAAGGTTCGTGCTGTGTGAAAAAATTATGTTTTGTTGATCTAAAAGATATTGTGTGCGAACGTCGAGGCTCGGGAAGTTGTGTATTTGGGCAACATAACTTTCATCCAAGATGCCTGTTCGAGAAGCGATTGCTGGAAATTGCTTTGCGCTCAAACCAAGGACATAAAGATGCTGAGGTGCGAGATACGGCAATTCTCGAATATCAATCCATTGAATAATGTTTTGTGTTAATGCACGGCTCTGAACATTTTTAAAGTGATTGATAAAGAATAAATGTGTTGATGCGTCATAGAGATGCATGTGAGATTCTAGGAAAGACTTAATCGGACGAATATCAATGCGCGAATTAAGGGCAAGAGTGTCGTAGGCAAAGGCTAGGGCGCCAGCATAATCTTTGGTTGAAAGATCAAGCATAAATTGCTGTAACGTAAGTACGTCAGATTGAATATGCTCTTGAAGGCGATAGATTTGCGGATAATCAGGATGTGCTTGCGCATGATCAAACGGTTCAAACAATTGTGCGTATGTTAATTCAAAATGTTGAATGTAATAAACAAGGTCATCGATGAACTGTAATTTTAATGGATTCGCTTCAATAAGAGCTAAAACCGATTGAACTGAGTTGTCTAAAGCAAGTGTAACCATTGCAAGAAATTGTGCTTTTGCAAGATCAAAGCGTTTATCTGAAAATTTTTGGTGCAGACCATAGCGTGCGAGTGTTGCCTCAATCAATGCATGATGAGCATTGAAATTTGGAATGGCAACGACAGCATCTTTAATGTCATTGTCGAGAATATCCTGGATGACACTCTCAATTTCAGAACGAATGTTTAAAGCAACTCGAAAACGGATGGAAGTAGGATCCATTGGTAAACGCGAGGTAAGGGGAATCTGATGTCGCACTAAAAAGGCACGATGCGCATGCGAGAGGCCTTGGTCATATGCAATATATGATTGCGGTCCTACGATTGGTTCAGGAATCATAGTGCGAACAATTGACATCACCTGTGCAATTTCAAGTTGTAATGGTGTCGCCTTGGGCAAATCACTCAAGGATACACCATAGGCGTCCATGTCATCCAAAAGAGCCATAAACGATTGGATCGTTTTGGGGTAATTCAAAACGTCGTTTAATTTTGTAAATGTGTGGTTTTTTAAGGCATGATAAATAGCAACTTCAATCGATTTACGGTCCAAAGAAGCTTCGCTAAATGCAAAGTTAAAAGGGCGAACTTGGACACCAAGTGCAAATTCGCGACCTTCTAAAAGTGCCTTTCGATAATCATCAACAAGATGAGAAGCAGTAATATAGGTTTGTCTCATAAATGCCTCCTTACACACCATTATAAATCATAATCACATTCGAGTGTGACACACTTTCATTTCTTTTGAGAATGTGCCAAAATAAGAGTACATGGGGGGAAATATATAAATGAGTCTGTACACTACTTTGAAGGAAATAAAAGATTTCCGCGTAGGTGCTAAAGACTGTGCTTTCAACGGATATGTAGAAGATTATCTGAACCGGGACACTGTACAATTTAGCGATACGCTGGAGGGCATTTTGGAAATAGATTCTGAAGTGCGTGTGATTGAGGCATTTAGTGTTTTTATTAATAAAGAAGTGATTGCCAATAAAATTATAAGTTACAAGGATATTCATAAAATTCCAAAGTGGTATATTAAAGCACCACTTATTCTTTATACGGAAATAGAAGGCCGCGAGTTTGCAATGATTTTGGTCGATCGTAATTATTATGAAGCAAAAGGTATTTTCTTCAGTTTGACTGAGCGCGATGCATTACTCGAGCCGTTTGTTGATAATGTTATAGTGATGGATACATCCGATTCAGAACGAATCGTAGCCTTGTATTCCTTGCTGTTTGAAGGAAGGGCACGATGCTCAGTGCTCCAACGAGAGCTTGACCGTCGCTACTTTACGACACCGCAAGAATTGTTGGAACAAAGTCATGCTGAGAGTCAAAACATTAAAGAAACGCTCGAACTAAGTTTTGAAAATGATCCGAAAGGACGTGCACAACGGATTCATGATGCAATCGCATCCTGGTATCTCATAAAAAAAATGGTCTACGTTCAATACATGATAGACCGCGAAACCTTAATCAATGAAAATGAAAATGATATTAAGAAGCACCGTCAGAGTGCTAAACAAATGAGTTCAAGCATTGAATTCAAACCATTTAGTGAAATGTGGAGGCAATAGACATGAAATTGGTATCTTGGAATGTGAATGGATTACGAGCAGTAATGGGAAAAGATTTTGTAGGTATTTTTGAAAGTTTAGATACAGATGTTTTGTGTCTTCAAGAAACGAAAATGCAGGCAGGACAATTGGACTATCATCCGGAAGGATATCACGCATACTATAATTATGCGGTGAAAAAAGGGTACTCAGGAACTGCTGTATATTCGCGACAAGAACCACTTTCGGTCAAATATGGCATTGGAATTTCTGAGCACGATCAAGAGGGTCGTGTAATAACATGCGAATTTGATGCGTTCTACTTAGTGTGTGTTTATACCCCAAACAGTCAGCAAGAATTAAAGCGTTTAGAATATCGTATGCAATGGGAGGATGACTTCCGTGCATTCATTACAACACTGGAAGCAGATAAACCAGTTGTAATATGTGGTGACCTCAACGTTGCGCACAAAGAAATCGATCTCAAAAATCCAAGTACAAACCGTAAAAATCCTGGTTTTTCTGACGAAGAACGAGGACAATTTACGAATTTGTTGGATGCAGGTTATCTTGATTCATTCCGACATGTCCACGGAGATGTCACAGATCGTTACTCGTGGTGGAGCTACCGTGCAGCAGCGCGGAGTCGCAATGTAGGGTGGCGGATTGATTATTTTGTTGTTTCAGAGCGCTTACGTGATGCGATTGTAGGTGCAGATATCTATGATCAAGTTGTTGGAAGTGATCACTGTCCAGTCATGTTAGAACTTCAGGTTTAGAGTAGGATTCCTACTCTTTTTTTATAATAAGTACAGAAAATGACAAGCGTTTCTATTTATGTTATACTTTAACGCGTGTACTAGAAAAGAAGTAGGAAAATAAATGACATTTTTAGAATTAGGATTATCAGAGGAAGTCGCTCGCGCGATAACGGAAAAAGGATATGAAAATCCAACCGATATTCAACAGCAAGCACTCCCTATTTTATTAAATGGTCATGATTTATTAGCGCAATCTCAAACAGGAACAGGTAAAACTGCGGCGTTTGGATTACCAATCGTGACTGCAGTTGAGCATGTAGACAAACAAACACAAGCTTTGATCTTATGTCCAACACGTGAACTAAGTATGCAAGTAGCTGAAGAAATTCGTAGCTTTGCAAAATACAAAAAACTTAGTGTCGTAAGTATATACGGAGGCGCACCGATTGACCGTCAAATTAAAGATTTGAAACGTGGTGCAGATATTGTGGTAGCAACACCAGGACGTTTGATGGATCATATCCGTCGTCGTACGATTCGCTTAAACCACACAACAAGAATTGTTTTAGACGAAGCCGATGAAATGCTGAACATGGGTTTTGTTGATGATATTCGTGAAATTTTCGAATATCTTCCTGAAGAACGTCAAATGGCTTTCTTCTCTGCAACAATGCCTAAAGAAATTATTCGCTTAAGTGATGATTTCTTAGTTGAACCAGAACGTATTGCATTATCACGCAATAACTTAACGGTTTCACGCATCGAGCAACGTTACTATACAGTTGAATCAAACCAAAAAATTAATTTAGTAACACAATTACTACAAATTCATGACGCAAACGGAATCATGATCTTCTGTAATACGAAGAAAATGGTTGACGAGCTCACTACAGAATTAAATAAAGCAGGATTCCCAGCTTTAGGATTACATGGTGACATGAAACAAGAAATGCGAAGCATGGTTATGGGACGCTTTAAGCGAGGCATGGTTAAAGTGCTTATCGCGACGGATGTTGCAGCTCGAGGAATCGACGTTGACAGCATGGACGTTGTTATTAACTATGATGTACCGCAAGAACTTGAATACTATGTACACCGTATTGGACGTACTGGACGTGCGGGTAAAGAAGGATTGGCAATTACACTTGTAACACGCCGCCAACGCTACGCAATTCGTCAAATTGAACGTCTCTCAAATTCAGAAATTAAAGAAACACCACTTCCTACTAAAGAACAACTTAACGCAGTATTGGTGCAAAAACTTGCAGCTGATATTCGCCAATGGTCATCGGCAGAACGTGGTAAACTCTTTGAAATAGCATATGAAGGTCTTTCAAAAGAAGGCTTCACACAAGAAGAAATCATCATTGCATTCATCAATAAATCTGTTGCAGAAAATAACTTAGCAGCAATTAAAGGTGAAGCAGCAAGCAAACGTGTTCAAAACCGTGACCAATTCTCAAAAATCGCATTAACAATTGGAGGACGCCAAGGTATTTCGGCATCACACCTTGTTAGTGCAATTGCAACAGCCACAGGAATTCGTGGAAAAGATATCGGACGCATCATAATTGACGATACTGTTTCCACAGTTGAAGTTCCCCGTGAACATGCAACTTCAATAATGGAAGACTTGAAAAAAGTAACTATTAAAGGCAAAAACTTCGATACTGAGATGTTAGAAGTTGAAGCAATTCGTGAACCACGTCGTCGTGACCGTGGTGGAGATTCTCGCCGTCGTGATGGTGGTGGAGGCCGTGACCGCGGAAACCGTGGTGGCGATCGCCGTCGTCGTGGAACGGATTCGGATTCCAAACAAGCACGCTCTCGTCGTTACGACAATGAACGTCGTAAAGATCGCGGAAAATAGTAAAATCAAAACTCATAGGTTCGCTATGAGTTTTTTGTGGGAGTAATTCAGCGTATATTTATGAATACATGGTATGATGTGCATAAGTGATAAAAGGGGGAGTACTGTGGAAAAAAAACATCATAAAAAGTACAACAAATATCTCGAGCATCAAATATACAACTTGATTCGCCAAGATGAACATTCTGCACTCGCGAACGTCGTGGATGCCTTCTTAATGATTGTTGTATTAGTCAGTGTTGTCGTCGCATTTATCAGTACATTTGATTTACCAACTCATTACACAACAGCGATTAATACCATGGAAATGGTATTTGTCATACTGTTTACATTAGAGTATGCGGTACGACTTTGGACCGCTGATTTAATGTATCCGGAACTATCACCTACAAAAGCACGACTAAAATATGCAAAGAGTGGCATGGCAATTGTAGATTTATTGTCGATTTTACCATTCTATCTGCCAATGTTTGGACTCAGTGCGGGAGCAATGCGTGGCATCAAGTTGCTACGTTTGTTACGTGTGTTCAAGATTAATCGCTATACGTCATCATTAAGTTTGATCGGGAATGTTCTCAAAACACGAGCATCACAATTGTTATCATCGATAATAATTATACTTCTGCTAATGTTTATTGCTTCAATGTTAATGTATGACATTGAGCATCAAGCCCAACCTGATAAATTCAAAAACGCATTCTCGGCGATGTGGTGGGCAATGTCGACGATTACGACTGTAGGATATGGCGACATCTATCCAATTACAACGGCAGGGCGAATCTTAAGTGCAATTATCACCTTTTTAGGAATCGGTTTAACGGCCATTCCGACTGGTATTGTATCCGCTGGATTTATCGAACAGTCGCGAAAACTGGAAGCGCAAAAGGCACCAAAACTTAAAGTTGAACCACACCATAAATATTGTCCATGTTGTGGTCAGCCGTTACCTGATAGTGACGAAGCGTCTATAATTGATAATGTATAACATAAAATGTTTGGTGTTTGCGGACCGCTTGTGAAAACCGAATTAGAGACACTGAATGAAATCTGAGATTTTATGAACATGAATTGAAAGTACACATTGAATTCGATGTGTACGAAAGCACTTAAAAATACCTTAGTAAATATTATGTATTTTTTCACAAGTTAGTAAAAAAATTGATGTAACTTGTGAAAAGTATAGGTATAACCTAACAATCTCAATAATATGAATTGACCGAATAAACATAAAATTCGTACAATGGAAGAGCAGACACGGGAGGAATATGCAATGAAAAAATTAGTTGCTTTATTATTAGTTGGCCTTCTTGTATTAACAGGATGTGGCGCATCAAAGCCAAAAGGGCAAGATGTAAAAATTGGAACTGCAGTTACTGTTAAGGCAAAAGCCGCAGCACCAGAAGGGGACAAAAAAGGAAACTTCGAAACAAACGTATACTACGGAACAGTTGTATTGAAAGATGACAAAATTGCTCAAGTGCAAATTGACGTTGCTCAAAACAAACAAGCATACAACGCAGACAACTCAATTGAACCATTCAAATTTGACGGTTCAAAAAAAGTTTTAGGCGATGAATACGGAATGGTCAAAGCAAGTAAAATCGGTCAAGAATGGTACAAACAAATGGAAAATCTTGAAACTTGGATGACAGGAAAAACAGTTGCTGAAGTATTAGCAATGGAAACAGTAGAAAAAGATGCAGCTCACCCAGCTGTACCTGCAAATGCAGATTTAACATCATCAGTTTCAATTGATGTTTCAAACTACTTGGAAATTGTAAAATTAGCAGTTGAAAATGCAGTTGACGTAAAGAATGCAGCAACAGTAGGAAATGTTTCATTCACAACAGGCGCAGCTGACAAACTTGACTTAACAACAACAGTAGCAGCAACAGCATACGATCCAGATGGAAAAGTTGTATACTCATTCATCGATGCAGCACAAGTTACAGGAAAAGTTGAAAACGGTGTTGCTACATTGAACGAAGAAGTTCAACGTACAAAAGGTCAGAAAAAAGACGAATATGGTATGAAGATTGCAAGTTCAATCGGTAAAGAATGGTACGAACAAGTTGCAGCATTTAACGAATATGTTATCGGGAAAACACCAGCAGAAGTCAAAGCAGGTGCGGATGCAGATCTTAAATCATCAGTAACAATGGGCAAAACTCCATTATTATCACCAATTGAAGTCAACAACGAAAAAGCTATCGCTATTGTTAAATAATTATAAAAAACAAGCCTTCGGGCTTGTTTTTACGTATTGATGATTTTTGAATTAGGTCTAGAGATTTACACAAATCGTCTATTACTATAAAAAAAAGCTCCGTAAGGAGCTTTTAGTTTTTCTCAGGTGAAGGATATGTTACACCTTTAGTATCAACAGTAATTGATGCGATAACATTATCACTGTCAGTTGTTGGACGATCACTGCGGTCACGATCCAGTGCAGCAATTTTATCGACAGCTTCTAAACCACTAGTAACCATACCGAATGCAGCATAGTCTTTGTCTAGGTGTGGTGAATCTTTATGCATGATGAAGAATTGTGAGCCTGCGGAGTTTGGGTCTTGCGCACGTGCCATTGAAAGCACTCCACGATTGTGTTTTAAATCATTCGGGAAGCCATTGTTTGCAAATTCCCCTTTGATACCATAACCCGGTCCGCCCATTCCAGTTCCATCAGGGTCTCCCCCTTGAATCATAAATCCAGGAATTACACGGTGGAAAATAACACCATCATAAAAGCCACTATTTGCCAACGAGATAAAGTTGTTGACGGTATTCGGAGCAACCTCAGGATACAATTCAGCGGTGATAACATCGCCATTAGTCATTGTAATTGTAGCAACTGGATTGGTCTCTTTACTATAATCAGTTTTTGATTCGGTTTCTGTTTTCGTTTCTGGCAATGAAACGGGTTCTTCCTTTGGCTTGGATGAACAACCCACCAACAAAATGCCGAGAATCATAAGTACACTCAGTTTTTTCATACATGTCTCCTCTTTGTACATCTTAGTCATTATAGCATTCTCAATGTGATAAAGCGGTTAAAAATTTGCGGATGTGGCTGCGAATCCCTCAGTAGTTAACGTAAAACAGGTATCAAAAATGGCTGCCATCAATCCGCGATCGTGTGTAATGCAAAAGATTGCGCCAGGAAATGCTTCAAGCATTTCGGTGACTTCCTTTTGCGTGTCCGGGCTGAGGTTGCGAGTTGGTTCGTCAAGAATTAAAAGTTGGGGTGATTGATTCATTGCATGGAGCAAGGCAACCTTTGTGCGTTGTCCTCCCGATAGTTTATGCAAGGGAAGTGTCATTTCTTCACGCGAAAAACGCAAATGTGAGAGTGCATTACGTGTTGATTCAAGGGCGTCACGCGTGCCACTTGGTGCACAATGATCCAAGGGACTTAACGATAAATCCAAGTTTTTCCAAATATCTTGATAAACAACTTGATATGCAATTGAGGTTTGCGCGAGCGCTTCGGTCCATAAATTAATGAATGTAGATTTTCCAATTCCATTTGAACCTGTGCAAGCAATTTTACTGGTGCTCGTCATCGAAAAATGAATGGGTGTGGCTATCATCGGGTGAGACACATCCACATCGACAAGATGACGCTGTGAAATCGGTGCGACAGTATCGAGTACAAAAGTACTCGGCGACTCAACAGTACGCTGTTCAATCTGCGGCTGTTTATCATAACGTGCTTTTTGGGCTTTAAGATTTTTCATTTTCTTTTGAAGTCCGGGGTCTGCCCGATTGACGTTTTGCAATTGATGTCCTACTTTTTGATATTGTTGTTGCCACGTATCAATTTGTTTTTTGTGTTCGCGTTCTTGACTTGCGACAATTTGATTATGATGGGCAATTTTTCGTTGGCGAATATCCCAATAATCTGAATAGGAACCTTCAAAGAGTGTAATTTGTTGCTTGGTCTTTTTGTTGAGTAACTCAAAGTGTATGATTCGATTTGCGGTATGAGTGATAAGTGTAACGTCATGTGATACAAAAAGAATCGGCGTATCCTGCTCTAGCATCCAGGTTTCGAGCCATTGCAAGGTTTCAACATCGAGATTATTGGTAGGTTCATCGAGAACGTAAACATCGACATCTTCGAGCATGAGTTTGACCAACTGCAACTTGACACGTTCACCACCACTTAAGGTAGCAAGTGTTCGGTCAAAATCATCTTCCGTCAGATTGGGTAAAAGTTTATGGAACAGTTTGAGAAATACGGCGTAACGGTCCCACATATTATTTAATGCGAATTCGAGTACACTGAGATCAAGATCGCCCAGTGATACATCTTGGGACACGTAACCAAAAACAAGATTTGGTTGTGATATTGACCGTTGGATATCAAGATCCATTACATCTGGGTGATGGATGAGTGTTTTTAAAAAGACACTCTTTCCATTACCTTCTTCGCCGATGAGAGCGATGCGGTCATGTTGATTTACAGACATAGAAAAAGACGTGACAAGCTCACGTCCTTCTTTTGTCTTAGTGTTGAGACTAAAAGTAAACATTAGAAAACTCCTCCTTATTTAATATTTAGATTTAAATAATAAGAAATTGTCCCAATTGATTCACCAGTTTAGCGATGTGCTACCTCTCTAGTCAAATTAAGTGTACAAGTGGATAACGAAAAAGTCAAATCTCATACTTTTTGTTTCAACTTACGCAAATTATTCGTACGCTTAATCTTTTTAAGTGCAGTGCGATTGGCACTGTATGTTTTCTCGGCAGAGTTTTCATTACCAGGAATATAAAATTCTGTATCTTTGAGCTCATTTGGTAAATACTGGATTTTATTCCATAAATCGGAACGATCATAATCATACATATCAATCGGATCGACCCCGACAGCATTCAAGCGTAAGTACTTAGGAACTTGGTACGCGGTATTACGAACAGTATCTAAGGCACGATCAATGCCATGCTCGGCACTCTTGGATTTTGGTGATAAGGCGCACTCAATAACGACGACACTTAACGGAATACGTGCTTCTGGAAAGCCGATTCGGCGCGCAGCAGCTACGGCTTCAGCAACACGTGCACATAATGCAGGATTAGCAAGACCGATATCTTCGTATGCAATCGTAATCAAGCGACGTTCGATGGAATCAAAATCCCCGACTTGGATTAATTTAGCGAGATAGTACAAAGCGCCATCAACATCGCTTCCGCGAATCGACTTTTGGAAGGCGCTCAAAGTATCGTAGTAATTATCAGAGTCTTTATCCATTGAAATATTCATGGATAAAGAAAGGGCATTAAGATGCTGGGCTGTGAGGTGTGTATCTAATGTTGATTTGGTAAGAATCTCTAAGGCATTTAAAGCATAACGCGCATCACCGTTTGCACTTTTAGCGATGGTTGCAATGACATCATCATCAATCGATTTATCCGGATAGTGCTTGAATGCACGTTTAAGAACAGATTCTAAATGCGCGGTATCAATCGGATTAAACTCGAATAAGTGAACACGTGAACGGATTGCTGGGTTAATCGAGAAATAAGGATTAGCAGTTGTTGCTCCAATCATCGTGATGAGCCCACTTTCAATATGAGGTAAAAGAACATCTTGTTTGTCTTTATTGAGGCGATGGACTTCGTCGATAATCACAACAAGTCCTTGACTCATCTCAGCCTCCACAAATAACTGATCTAATTTTTTCTTATTATCAGAGACCGCATTGAAAAGTCGAAACGGACGTCCTAAAGTGTTTGCGATTGCCATCGCTGTAGTGGTTTTTCCAGTTCCGGGAGGACCGAAAAAAATCATAGATGGAATTTCTTTGTTGGTGACAAGATTGCGTAAAATTTGACCTTCCCCGAGTAAGTGGTCTTGGCCTGCAATTTCGTTAATAGTTTGTGGTCTCACAGTATGTGCTAAAGGTTTATTCATACAAATCTCCTTCTATATATTGTATCATGATTCGTGTAAAATAAGGCATAGAGGTGACACCATGAAAATAGTAATTCAGAAAGTTAAAGAAGCAAAAGTTATCGTTGATTCGGAAAGCGTTGGAGCGATTCAAGAGGGTTTTATGCTACTGGTAGGAATTGAAGTCGATGATGGCGAACGTGATATCCAAAAGGCAGCGGATAAAATTGCACAAATTCGTCTTTTTGAAGATGCCGAAGGAAAGATGAATCGGAGCATTCAAGATGTCGGTGGAAAAATTTTATCAATATCACAATTCACACTTGCAGCTGATGCCCGCAAAGGGAATCGTCCCAGTTTTATTGGTGCAATGCGGCCAGAATTGGCAAGTGAATACTTTGAACAGTTTAATGCGAAACTTAGAGCGCATGGAATTGAGGTTCAAACAGGTAAGTTTCAACACCATATGAACGTCATATTAGACAATGATGGCCCGGTTACCGTGATTCTAACTATCAAAGATGGTAAGGTCATTTAAGGTGTGATATTATTATGGGTGGAAATCGCTAAGGAGGGATAAGTATGAGTACACGTCTTGATGGTTTGCATGTTTCGAAAGAAATTCGAAAACAAATTGCACAAGAAGTTTCTGAGATTACGATGCAAGGAAACCGCGCCCCATCACTAACAGTTGTCTTGGTTGGAAACGATCCAGCTTCTGAAACCTATGTAAATTCGAAAATGAAGCAAGCGAGTGCTGTTGGGATGACTTCCAAGACTATTCGCCTAGAAGAAGATACGTCTGAAGATGATGTATTACGTCATATCCATGCCTTAAACGATGATGCAGATGTTGATGGAATTCTCGTCCAGCTGCCATTACCAAAACATATCAATGAAGACATAATTGTGGATGCCATCAGCCCAAGTAAAGATGTTGACGGACTTCATCCACTTAATGTTGGTCTATTGGAAATTAACCGCCCTCAGTTCATTTCGTGCACACCCAAAGGGATTATGCGCTTATTGGACTGGTATCATATTGATGTAACAGGCAAACGAGCGCTTGTCATTGGGCGAAGTCGTCTCGTGGGAAAACCCGTTGCGACACTCCTAACCCATGCGAATGCGACAGTTACCCTAGCACATTCTCGAACTCAAAATCTCGATACTTTGATTCAAGAAAGTGACATTGTAGTTGTGGCGATTGGGCAACCCAACTTTATTAAGGCATCTCAAGTTCAATCACATCAAGTATTGGTGGATGTTGGAATTCATCGAATTGATGGCATGATTGTGGGAGATGTTGATCCAGAAGCATATAAAAAAGTTGCTTATGCGACACCAGTACCGAAAGGTGTTGGTCCGATGACTATTGCAAGTTTATTGGAAAACACACTGCAAGCATACCGTGCGCAGCATGCGCAAAAATAAGGAGACCCTATGATTAAAAAAGAATATGGCCTTGGTGATATCGTTCAGATGAAAAAAGACCATCCCTGTAAAAAATCACAATACTTCAAAATTACACGTATGGGTGCGGATATTAAAATAAAATGTGAAGGCTGTGGTGCTGTCATCATGATGGAACGCCACGAATTTGAAAAGAAACTCAAAAAAATAATTGAAAGAAATGAGGCATAAATATGGCATTAACAGCAGGAATTGTTGGTTTACCAAACGTTGGAAAATCAACACTATTTAACGCAATTACAAAATCACAAGTTGAAGCAGCGAACTATCCGTTTGCGACAATTGAACCCAATGTAGGTGTCGTTAAAGTAAACGACAAACGCTTGGAAGATATTCGAAGCAAAATTGAATCTGAAAAAATTATTCCAACAACATTTGAATTTACCGATATTGCAGGGCTTGTAAAGGGAGCATCGAAAGGGGAAGGTTTAGGAAACCAGTTCCTTTCAAACATTCGTGAAGTGGATGCAATCGCTCACGTCGTTCGCTGTTTTGCAAATCCTGACATCGTGCATGAGCACGGGGTTGTCGGAGATCCAATCTCTGATATCGAAATTATAGAAATTGAATTGATGCTTGCTGATTTACAATCAGTTGAGAATCGCTTAAATCGTGTCGGTCGTAAAGCCAAATCAAACGATAAAGATGCACAGAACGAACTTAAAGTGCTTGATAAGTGTAAAGCAGTGCTTGAAGACAACCGTCCGCTTTCTGATTTGTCACTAACTGATGATGAAATGAAGCTGATTCGTACATTCCACTTCCTAACAATCAAACCTGTCATCTATGTTGCGAACGTAGATGAAGACAGTATCGCAAATGTTGAAGAAAATGAGATGTATCAAAAAGTTAAAGCATATGCTGAGGCACGTGATAGTCGTGTTGTTACTGTATGTGCAAAAGTTGAAGAAGATTTGTCTAGTCTTGCAGATGAAGAACGTGATGAGTTCTTAAGCGAACTTGGTGTTGAAGAGAGTGGTCTCGATGTTTTAGTCCGAAACGCATATGATATTCTTAGCTTGCGTACATTCTTTACGGCAGGGCCGAAAGAAATTCGTGCATGGACATTTACTGAAGGCATGAAGGCACCACAATGTGCTGGGGTAATCCATACTGATTTTGAAAAAGGATTTATTCGTGCCGAAGTCTACCATGTTAATGATCTTGTGGAACTTGGTTCTGAACAAGTCGTTAAAGAAGCTGGGAAACTTCGTTCGGAAGGTAAAGAGTATGTCATGAAAGATGGCGATATTGTCCATTTCCGCTTTAATAACTAAACTTAACAAAAAATTCACCAAATATCGCAAGTCATTGACTTGTGATATTTTTCTTTGTGTTATAATAAACGTAATAAGAGGGGAGAATACTTATGAAATTAGTACTCGCAATTGTATCAAACGATGATAGTTCATCTGTTTCAACAGCGCTAAACAAAGAGAATTTCCAAGTAACACGTCTTGCAACGACAGGAGGATTCCTACGAGCAGGTAACACAACTCTAATTATTGGTTGTGATGATGATCGTGTTGATTCTTGTTTAGAGATTATCGGTCGCGAAGGTAAAAAACGCACCGAAGTGGTTCCTTCCACAGCATCTTATGACATCGGACGCTATGCTTCGTTCCCAGTTGAAGTCCAAGTGGGTGGTGCAACAGTATTTGTTGTAGATGTCGAAGCATTCCACAAACTATAATCAAGTACCGCTGCGGCGGTACTTTTATTTAAGGAGACGCTATGAAAGCATTATTATTAAAAATGATTGAGGACCGAATGGATGAAATGATTGCAATACGTCGGCATCTCCATCAATTTCCAGAATTGTCATTCGCAGAAGTTGAGACTGCAGCATACATTAAAAACTTCTATGCGGAAAAACCCGTACAAATAGACACGATTTCAGAGCGTCACGGCTTTGTAGTTACGATTAACCCAGGAAAATCAGAACGTGTCCTCGCATTGAGAGCGGATTTTGATGCCTTACCAATGCAAGAGTTAGTCGAGAGTTCGTTTAAGTCTCAACATGATGGTATTATGCATGCGTGTGGTCATGATTTGCATACAGCAGCTCTTATGATTGCGGCTGATAGTCTCATCACACTTCGTGACCAATTACCGATTACTATCAAAATTATCCACCAACATGCCGAAGAAACACCTCCAGGAGGTGCTGTGGATTTCATGAACTCCGGACTTCTTGATGATGTAACCCGTATTTATGGAGCGCATGTGATGCCTGACGAAAAGCTCGGAACCATCCGTTATGCGAAGGCATCCATGATGGCCGGTAATGCCGCAATCACAGTTGATATTACTGGTTTAGGTGGACATGGTGCATCGCCACATCTAGCGAATGATGCAATTGTTGCTGCAAGTCAATTCGTTGTAGCGACCCAAAGCATTGTGTCTCGACGTATTGACCCACAAAAACCGGCCGTAATTACAATCGGATCGTTTGAGGGAAAAGGTGCTGATAATGTCATCCAAGAGCATGTTCATCTCGCTTTAAGCACGCGTTATTTCGAGGAAAGTGTTGAAAAATGTCTTGAATCAGAACTTGAAGCGCTGTGTCATGGGATTGCCGCTATGTACAAGGTTGAGGTTCGAATGAATCATTTAGGAGGATACCCCGCACTTGTAAATCATCCTGAAGTGGTATCGAAGATTATTCCAGTTCTTAAAAAAGCAGCCTTTCTTGATACGGTTGAAGAAATTGAGCCTGTACCATTTTCAGAAGATTTCGCAACGTATTTAAAAACAATTCCAGGTGCGTTTCTATTTGTAGGGTCATCTGCAGCACCATCTCCATATTTTTTACATAATCCTAAATTTGAAGCAGATGAACGGGTATTGGTAATGCTTGCGCAAACGATGATTGAACTAACAATTGCATATATCGATGAGCAATAACACATGAAACTTTGTGTATTTAGACGACAAAATCACAACATAACGCATAAAAAACAAACAAAAAAGGAGCAAAAGCTCCTTTTATTTATTATAAACACGTTTGTGGTGTTTGATTTCTTTAAGATAGAATGGTGATGTTTCGTGTGTTGTATCCAAGATTTGGTGCGAACCATCTTTAATTAACGATACATTATACATCGCTTCATAGGCATGAATCGATAGGCGTTTACGGGCATCAATCATGGTTTGATGATCCGAAACAAGATGGTCTTTGTAACCGTCCTCAAGAACACCGCTGAAAAATTCTCCAACAGCTCCTGAACCGTAACTAAACAATCCAATTCGAGAACCTGCGGCTAATGACCCTTTTTCAAGTAACGAAATAAGACTCAAATAGAGTGAACCTGTATAAATATTTCCAACCGTTCGGTTGTAATAAGTAGCGTGATTAAAATTCTCGAACAAATCAGGACGGGTATCTATATCTGCGACCATACGTAATGATTTAAGCCCTAGCTTGGTATACGGAATATGGAATGTTAACGCATTGAAATCATCAAGTGTACGGCCGGTATCTTCCATGTAGCGGTTAAACGTTGCTTCAAAGAATCGTTGGTATTGTTCGTTCGAATACTGACCATCAACAAATGCATAATCGCTGTAGTTTGGTCGCCAGAAATCCAAAATATCATCAGTAAAGTATGCAGCGTCATTATCCAAACTCATAATGCGCGGATTTGCAGCAATTAAAATCGCGACAGCACCGGCACCTTGTGTCGGTTCACCACCTGAATTTAAGCCGTATTTGGAAATGTCTGATGCGATAATCAGAGCCTTTTTGGTAGGGTTTAATGCAATATGACCTTTCGCAAGTTGAATTCCTGCGGTTGCAGCATAACAAGCTTGTTTCATTTCGATTGCACGAGCATAGGGGTTAATACCTAATAAATGGTGGATTGCAGTTGCACCTGCTTTTGACTGGTCGGTTCCGCTTTCGGTACCTAAGATAACCAAATCGATTGCTTCTAAATCTTCTTCGGATAAGATTCCAACGGCAGCATTCGCAGCCATAGTTATGGTATCTTGTGTGATAGGGGGCATTGCCATTCTATCTTGTCCAAGACCAATGGTATACTTGTTCACGTCAGCGTTACGCGCTGTAGCTAAATCGGCCATATCCAGAAAATATCCTGGAGAATAGAACCCGATTTTATCAATACCTATTTTCATAAAGTACTCCTTTTAATAGTAAAACTATTATACGGAGATTTGCCCAAATAGGCAAAGAATACGAAAAGTTTTGTTTTTGGATTAAACAAAAGGTATAATATACAGGCTAACACTATAAACAAAAAGGAGTGATCTATTTGCGCGACGTAGTAATTGTAGGCGCGGCCCGTACTGCTATTGGGAAATTTGGGGGAAGCCTCATTGGAACCACAGCCGTAGAAATCGGGACTGCCGTAATAAAAGAAGCGATGAATCGTGCACGAATCAAGCCGGAAGACGTCGATTATGTTGTTATGGGAAACGTGATTCAGTCGGGATTGGGACAAAACCCAGCGCGACAAGCATCCGTTCATGCGGGAATTCCATACAGCACACCAGCGATGACAATCAATGAAATGTGCGGTTCTGGGATGAAGTCAATTCATCTTGGAATGCAGTCAATTTTGCTGGGAGAAAGTGATATTGCAGTTGTGGGTGGTTTTGAAAACCTATCTCAGGCCCCACATATTGTAAAAAACGGTCGATTCGGTTCGAAAATGCGGAATCTTGAAACACAGGATACGATAACGGTTGATGGATTTACGGATGCCTTTACACAAGAATTAATGGGAATGACAGCAGAGCATGTTGCGGATCAATTCAATGTGAGCCGCGAAGACCAAGATGCATTTGCACTGGAATCTCAACTTCGTGCAAGCAAAGCACAACGCGAAGGTATCTTTAAAGCAGAAATTGTACCTGTAGAAACAAAAAAAGGGATTTTTGAGGAAGATGAATACATTCGTCATAACTCAACACTTGAAGGACTTCAAAAATTAAAACCAAGTTTTCGTGAGGGTGGTTCTGTAACAGCTGGAAATTCATCCGGAGTTAATGATGGTGCAGCTGCATTGGTTATTATGAGTCGAGAAAAAGCAGAAGCCATGAATCTTGAGATTCTCGCAACCATTAATGGATTTGCGGAAATTGGTATGGATCCATCAATTATGGGATATGCGCCCTATCTTGCAGTTTCTAAACTCGTTGAAAAAACAAAAATTGATTTAAACAGTGTTGATCGATTTGAATTGAACGAAGCATTTGCCGCACAGTCATTAGCGGTTATTCGTGATTTAAATATTGATGCTAATAAAGTTAATGTGAACGGTGGTGCAATCTCACTGGGGCATCCAATTGGAGCGTCGGGAGCACGTATTATGGTTACACTAATCTATGAAATGCTTCGATCCGAGTCTAAACGCGGAATTGCGTCACTATGTATTGGTGGCGGAATGGGTGTTGCGATGCTTTTGGATCGCTAAAATGATAAATAAGAAAAGGTTGGTACAGTGTATCAATCTTTTTGTTTTCGCTAAAATATACAACCATATTACGTGAAAATACAAGGTAAACCATGTAAATGCACATACTTAAATTGTAGGGAAAACACAGAACGTGATATAATAAATGCAATGTTTTTGAAAAGAGGTAAAAATATGGAAAGAGTTCGAGTTAGATATGCACCAAGCCCAACAGGGTTTTTACATATCGGAAACGCGCGTACAGCGTTGTTTGACTATTTAATTGCAAAACACTATGGGGGAGATTTCGTATTACGTATCGAAGATACAGATGTAGAACGTAATGTTGAAGGTGGCGAAGCGTCCCAAACATATTTCTTAAATTGGTTAGGGATTGAAGCAGATGAGTCTCCTGATAAACCCAACCCGAAATATGCGCCATACCGTCAAATGGAACGTTTAGATATCTACCGAGAATATACAGAAAAACTTCTTGAAAGTGGACATGCATATAAATGCTACTGTACTTCAGAAGAACTCGAAGAAGACTATAATCGCCAAAAAGAAGCTGGCTATGCATCAACACGATACAATCAAAAATGCTTACATCTTGATGCAGCTACGAAAGCAGCTTACGAAGCTGAAGGACGCCAACATTCTATTCGCCTCCATGTTCCAGAAGATCAAACCTATACGTTTGATGACATGGTACGTGGTGAAATCACTTTTGAATCCAAAGATATTGGGGACTGGGTGATTGTCAAATCAAATGGTATTCCAACTTACAACTTTGCGGTTGTGATTGATGACCACTTGATGGAAATCTCACACGTATTCCGTGGTGAAGAACACATTTCGAATACACCAAAACAAATGATGATTTTTGAGATGTTCAATTGGGAAATACCACGTTATGGTCACATGACACTCATTGTTAACGAAAGTGGTAAAAAACTCTCAAAACGTGATAACTCTGTGATGCAGTTTATCAGTCAATATAAAGATCAAGGATATCTTCCGGAAGCAATGTTTAACTTTATGGCACTTCTAGGATGGTCACCAAAAGGTGAGAAAGAACTCTTCACTAAAGAGGAATTAATTGCTGAATTTGATGAATCTCGTTTATCAAAAGCGCCATCAATGTTTGATGTTACCAAATTAACATGGATGAACCACCAATACCTAAAAGAAAAATCAGATGCAGAATGGCTTGAATTCGTGAGACCTTATGCTGCTGCAAGTCATGATCTTGCATCAAAAGATGAAGCATGGGTCGAGAAACTCTTGTTACTCTATAAAGACCAAACACAATATGGTTCTGAAATTGGAAGTCTGATTGATAGTTTCTTCAATGAGCCGGTTATTACAGAAGCTGAAGAAGAAGTACTTGCATGGGAGACAACCAAAACAGTGGCTGCGTCATTCTTGAAAAACCTACCCGAAGCTTGGTCAGTTGAAGCACTTAAAGAAGCATTTAACGCAACTAAAAAAGAAACTGAACTCAAAGGAAAACCATTATTCATGGGACTTCGTGTCAGTGCTACCCATCAATCACACGGACCTGATCTTATGAGTGCGTTATACTTAACAGGTTATGATGTGGTTAAAAAACGTTTAGAAACTTATGTCAACGCTTAATAAACGCTGTGCTGAGCAGAAAGTGATGCGTGACACCGTTCACGGATATATTCATGTAAATTATCAAGTAATCTGGGATCTGATAAACGCACCAGAATTCCAAAGACTACGACGTATCCACCAATTAGGTGGTACTTACATGGTTTATCATACTGCAGAACATTCACGATTTTCTCACTCACTCGGAGTCTACGAAGTAGTGCGCCAAATGATTGAAAAAGTCAGTGGGCTGAAAGAAAGTCTGTCCGAAGAAGAGCAAATTGCCCTTCTTTGTGCAGGTCTTTTGCATGATGTTGGACATGGTCCCTTTTCGCATGCGTTTGAATCTGTAACCTCGGTTCACCATGAAACATTCACAGATCGAATTATCCGCGAACCGTCTGAAATCAATCGGATTCTAAAACAAGCAAGTCCCGATTTACCGGAAATTGTAAGTGATATTATTGCGCATCGTCATGAACGAACATTATTAACACAGATAATCTCAAGTCAGCTCGATGCTGATCGTATGGATTATTTATTAAGGGATTCATACTTTACCGGTGTTAGTTATGGAGAATTTGACCTACAACGAATTCTTCGAACCATGAAGTTGGAAGGCGATCGCATCGTCATGAAAGAAAGTGGTATACACGCTGTTGAAGATTACATCATGGCGCGTTACCAAATGTACTGGCAAGTTTATCTTCACCCAGCATCACGAAGCTTCGAAGGGATTTTACTTTCTATTTTCTCAAGAATGCGTGATTTGATGACGACCAATCCAGAAATGTTGGATTGCGTTGCATTCTTCAAGCCGTTTTTGAATAATACAGAAATCTCACTTGAAGACCATTTCAAACTTGATGAGCCAGCGGTTACGCACGGGTTCACAGTACTTACAAACAGTGACGATCCAATTTTAAAAGACTTAGCGTTACGTCTTTTAAATCGGGTTCTCTTTCAATACGAAGATTTAACCGGAACCAATCAACTCGAAAAAATTCGTAGGGCAACGACACAAAATGGATATGATGCGAGATACTATGTTGTGGAAGACTTCACAACACAGACTTTGTATCAAAAGCCATATCGCAAAGAAGACACAAACTCAGGAATTTATGTATCAATTAAAGGTGACCTTGTTGAGTTATCTGAGGCATCATCAATTGTAAGAGGATTTGTGCAAGGGGAAGATAAAGAAGACCGTAAGGTATTCTATCCAAAGGAGATTGTATATGAATAGTCAAACATACATCACAATTCGTGAAAATATTATGAACGCACTACCAAAAAATACTGTAACGTTCTTATTTAGTGGTAAAGGTGTACGCAAATCAGCAGATGCGCAGTATCCATTTCAAGCAAACCGTAATTTCTACTACGCAACAGGGATTCAAGAACCAGAGGCTGTAGTTGTATTTGATAAGACAACACAAGCTGTGACGTTGTTCCTTCGTGAAATTGATCCAAATATGGAAAAATGGGTCGGTCACTACATGACGGAAGAAGAAGCACAGCTTATTTCTGGAATTGAAGATATTCGATACTTTGATGAATTTGATGCTTTTGTAAATTCGGTCATGGAACGAGACGTACAAATCGGTCTAGATTTTGATCACGACACAATAACAGAAGAGTTCCACGGATCGGGTTTAGCGTTTGTAGATTTTGTGGGTGAAGACCGCGTCGTTAATATCTTTGAAGAACTTGTTAGACTACGAATGGTCAAACTTCCGGAAGAAGTTGAAGCGATTAAGCATGCACTTGTTGTTACAAATGATGCCATTATGGGTGCTCTTGAAGAAGTGAAACCAGGGAACAATGAAAATGATGTTGCTGCACGTTTCTACTATGAAGGTATGAAACAACACGGTGACTTGATGTTTGATACAATTTTAGCTGGTGGAAAAAATGCAACAGTACTCCACTACATCGAAAATAATCAAGAACTACTGGATGGAGATCTAGTCTTATTCGATTTAGGAATCCGTGTTAATGGCTATGGTGGAGATATTTCTCGAACATTCCCAATAAATGGTAAATTTACAGATCGTCAACGTGATGTTTATCAAGTGGTCTTAGATACGTTCCATGCTGTTAATGAAGCAATTCGTCCAGGCATCAGCATCAAAACATTGAATGATCTTGCGAAAGAGTATCTTGCTGAGGGATGTATCCAATTGGGGCTCATAGAAGACCCTCAAGACGTCTCACGTTACTATTATCATGGTATAGGACATTCATTAGGGTTGGATACTCATGATGTCTGGATCGACCGTGAGGAGCCGCTCCAAGCAGGTAATGTAATTACAAACGAACCGGGACTTTACATCGCTGAAGAAGGCATTGGAATCCGTATTGAAACAGATGTCTTGGTAACTGAAGAAAGTAACGAAGATCTTGCCCCACAAATCATCCGTGAGGTTTCAGATATCGAAGCTTACTTCGAAAGCAAACAATAAGAAATGTGAATTCTGTATGAAAGTGCAACGATATCCGTGCACTTTCATTTTTTTTTGTTAAAATGTATTGACATTGTACCGTATTTTCATATAATGCAATGGTAAATAAGTAAGGGGGCAATCTATCCGTTTTGAAAATTACAGTTATACAAAAATCACGAGAAGCGAATGCAAAGACAGTTGATGAAAACGCAACACTACAAGATTTAGGTGTGTACAAGCGTATTAGTTATGTCGAAAAAAATGGCGCAGTTGTGATACTCGACATTACGGACCATGAAATTTCGCTCAAACGCCAAGACAGTTGGCTAACACAAGGTCTATTTCGTCGAGATGAATCGACAGAAATGCTCGTTAAAAACGAACATGGAACAATTGTATTTGATGTAAGTGTAGATGAAATGAAGATTGACAACAATGTATTTTATATTAGGTATCATTTAGACCAAGAAGGTCAACGTGTTGACACACTTGAGTTTGAATGTTGGTGGGAACCGGAGGTATAACATTATGGCATCTAAATCGTTAAGCGATATTGCATTTGATAAATTACAAAAGAAAAAGAAAGAAACTACTTTCCAGAAATTATGGGCTGAAGTTTCAGAAGAAGTTAAGCTACCCGAAGAAGCAGCTAAAAGAAAAGTTGCATCGTTTTACAATGCGTTAATGATGGACTCACGTTTCATCTCGTTAGAGGGAAATAAATGGGACCTTCGTGAACGTCATACCCTTGAAAGTTTACAAATTGACCCGGATCTTCTTGATGGTTATGATGACTATGAAGAAGAGTTTGAAGATTACCCAATTGAACTCAGCGTTACAGACGACGAGTAATTAATACAATAACCCAAACCTGCATTTTAGCGAATGCAGGTTTTTAAACCCTAAATGTAAATTTCCCGCTATATAAGTGGCTTTTTGTAGTGTCTCGATTTTTATGGTTGAATACCCATAACGAGTTTGATAGAATAATAAAGGGCAGTAGGCTTCCAGCGATGGGAGCTTTTTTATTTTTTAGAAGGAGATAATATGACAACAAAATATATTTTTGTCACTGGTGGTGTTGTATCAGGTATCGGTAAAGGTATCATTGCAGCATCAGTAGGACGTTTACTTAAAAACCGTGGTATGAAAGTGTTTATGCAAAAATTTGATCCGTACATTAACGTTGATCCAGGAACCATGTCACCATACCAACATGGCGAGGTTTTTGTAACCCGAGATGGTGCAGAAACAGACTTGGACCTTGGACACTATGAACGATTTATCGATGAGGAATTAACACGTAATGCAAGCATTACAACCGGACGTGTATATCAAAACGTTATTAATAAAGAACGTCGTGGTGATTATAATGGTGCGACTGTACAAGTTATTCCACATATTACAGATGAAATTAAAAATAAAATTTATGCAGCGGCTGAAGAGTCTGGTGCAGATGTTGTAATCACCGAAATTGGAGGAACAGTAGGAGATATCGAATCACTCCCATTCCTTGAAGCGGTCCGTCAAGTTCATGCCGAAAATGCTACTGAAGATGTTGTCTTTATCCACACAACTTTAATCCCAAAAGTACCTGCGAGTTCAGAGTACAAAACGAAGCCTACTCAACATAGCTTTAAGGAGCTAATGTCACACGGTATCAAAGCAAACATTATTGTTACACGTTGTGATGAGCCACTTACAAGCGATATGAAAAACAAAATAGCACTTTTCTGTGATGTTCGCGAGAATGCCATTATCGAATCACGTAATGTCGAAAATTTATACGAATTACCGTTAATGTTCCAAAAACAAGGACTCGATGAGTATATTGTTCATAAATTTGGTATTACTGATTTACCACAAGCTGATATGACAGAATGGAATGAAATGATCGATCGTGCATCCCATCTTCAAGATGATGTTAAAATCGCGTTGGTTGGTAAATATGTTGAATTAAAAGATGCTTATCTTTCAGTTGCGGAATCATTAATGCATGCAGGATACGAAGTAAGCAGTCGCGTTAATATCGACTGGATTGATTCAACAACAATTACTGAAGAAAACAAAGACGATATGTTAGCTAAGTACGATGGTATATTAGTTCCTGGTGGATTTGGCGAACGTGGTGTTGAAGGAAAAATTACAGCCGCACGCTTTGCACGTGAGAATAATGTACCGTACTTCGGAATTTGTTTAGGAATGCAAATTGCGATGATCGAATTTGGCCGTAATGTTTTAGGTATGGATGGTGCCCATACTACGGAAATTAATCCGGATACAAAATTCCCAATTATCGATATTATGGAAGATCAAATTCATAAAACAAACCTTGGTGGAACGTTGCGTTTGGGTGATTATCCTTGTGAATTGCAAGAAGGTACCAAAGCACGCGAACTTTATGGGTCAGATGTCATTTTTGAACGTCACCGCCACCGTTATGAATTTAATAACAAATACCGTGAGCAATTTGAAAAAGCAGGTGTTGTATTTAGTGGCTTGAGTCCTGATGGGCAATTAGTTGAAGTTGTTGAGTTGAAAGACCATATTCACTTTGTTGCTTCACAATATCACCCTGAATTTAAGTCAAGACCGAACCGTTCGCATCCTTTATTCAAAGGATTTGTGGCAGCCTCTTTGCAAAATTCTAAAAAGAGAGTAAAATAGAAGAGAAATTAGGAGGAAGCATAACTATGGCATTAGTTTCAGCAAAAGAAATTCTGGAAAACGCACGTGATGGACATTACGCGGTTCCAGCAATCAATATCAACAACTTAGAGTGGACAAAAGCAGTTCTCTCAACAGCACAAGAAATGAACTCACCAATCTTGGTTGCAGTTTCAGAAGGTGCTGGAAAATATATGACAGGTTACAAAACTGTTGTAGGTATGGTTAAAGGTATGATGGAAGAAATGAACATTACTGTTCCTGTTGCATTACACTTAGACCACGGTAGCTTTGAAGGTGCTAAAGAAGCGCTTGCTGCTGGATTTACATCTGTAATGTTCGATGGATCACACTTAGCAATCGATGAAAACTTGGAAAAAACTCGTGAAATCGTTGCAATCGCTCATGCACAAGGTGCATCAGTTGAAGCAGAAGTTGGATCAATCGGTGGAGAAGAAGATGGAATCATCGGTACAGGTGAATTAGCTGATCCTCAAGAATGTAAAACAATGGCTGACACAGGCATTGACTTCTTAGCAGCTGGTATCGGAAATATCCACGGTAAATATCCAGAAAACTGGGTAGGTTTAAGCTTCGAAACATTAGATGCAATTAAACAAGCTACAGGAAGCATTCCTTTAGTATTACACGGTGGTTCAGGAATCCCTGAAGACCAAATTAAAAAAGCTATCGA
Organism: Erysipelothrix anatis; assembly: GCF_009828745.1. Taxonomy (GTDB): domain Bacteria; phylum Bacillota_I; class Bacilli_A; order Erysipelotrichales; family Erysipelotrichaceae; genus Erysipelothrix; species Erysipelothrix anatis. The sequence continues at coordinate 56,262 of NZ_WTSX01000002.1, read as the reverse complement.
TTTAGGTGTTTCAAAAATCAACGTTAACACAGAATTACAATTAGTTAACGCTGCAGCACTTCGCGACTTCATCGTTGCTGGTAAAGACCTTGAAGGTAAAAACTACGATCCTCGTAAACTTTTAGCTCCAGGATTTGAAGCAATGAAAGAAGCAGTTAAAGAAAAAATCGAAATCTTCGGTTCAGCTAACAAAGCTTAATTGAACTTCTCAAGAAATCGCTTCGGCGATTTCTTTTTTTTATGCGTAAGAAGGAATATATTCACGTAGATAACAACAAATATCGAGAAAAGAATGTAAGATACCTCAAAAAGACAGTCTTGTGATGAAAACATCTTGATTAAAGTGCGCCGCATGGATAAGATATCAAAGGAAAGTTTTTTGGAGGAGAATATGTATTCAATGGAAGAAACAGTTCAAAAAGTAACTGAACTGGGCCGTAAAAAAGTTGATAAACCATTTATGGCGAAAATAATTTTAGGTTTTTTGGCAGGAGCACTGGTTGCATTCGCATACTTAACCTACATAATCGTGACAGCACGTATCCCAGGGTTAGTAGGGGTATTAATAGGTGCTTCAATTTTCCCAGTTGGAATCATTGTGATTCTAGTAGCTGGAGGAGAACTGATTACATCAAATATGACAATCGTTTCCACTGCACTCTTTAATAAAGAAGTGTCAATCAAAGAACTCTTAGGAAACTGGGCAGTAGTAACGCTTGGAAACTTCCTGGGTTCATTGTTTGTTGTTTTAGTTGGCGTACAAATTTTAGGTATGCTTAGCCCGTATGTGGATCAGCTGCATACGATTGCGGAAGGGAAAATGCATTATACTGCATTTCAAATCTTTGTCTCGGGCGTGATGTGTAACTGGTTTGTTGGGTTTGCATCGTGGATGAGCGTTGGTGTTAAAGATATGAGTGCCAAAATCTTCTGTATTTGGTTCCCGGTTATGTTATTTGCATTACTTGGTTTCCAACATAGTGTTGCGAACATTTTCTTGCTCCTTGCAAGTAATGTTATGGGTGGTGTTTCAATTGGAGGATTTATCTTCAACTTTACATTCGCATATCTTGGTAATATTATCGGTGGTGGTGTCTTAGTGGGTCTCGCTTACACACTTGCAGCACGCCATAAGCCAGTAAAATAAGGGTCTTCACAAAAGACTCTTTTTATATGCGGTGCTTTGACTATAATTGTTTGACCATTTGGGGTATAATTACTATGACTAAAGGAGTTGTACAAATGGTAGAAATTATTAAAATCGAAGGTGGAAAACGTCTAAACGGAAAAGTAACAATTGGTGGGGCAAAGAATGCAACAGTAGCTTTAATACCTGCAGCAATCTTAGCGGATAACAGTGATGTCAATATCTATGGGGTTCCAAACATTTCAGATGTTGAATCATTGACTGAAATTCTTGAATCATTGGGAGTATCAGTTGAATCTCCGGAGTCTGGCCATTATAAAATTAACACTTCAAATATGAAAAATGTCGACTTAGACATTGATGCAGTCACACGTTTACGTGCATCGTATTACTTTATGGGGGCATTGCTTGGTAAGTTTAAGTCAGTGCGTATGATTATGCCAGGGGGATGCTATTTAGGGCCTCGTCCATTTGACTTACATTTAAAAGGATTTGAGGCTTTGGGAGCAACGGTTGATTACTCTCAAGGATACTACACTATTAAAGCAGATCATCTTGTTGGAGCAAAAATCTATCTTGATTTTGCATCAGTGGGAGCGACAATTAACATCATGCTTGCGGCTGTATTAGCGGAAGGTCGTACTGTGATTGAAAATGCTGCGAAAGAACCTGAAATTATTGATCTCGCTAACTTCTTAACTAAAATGGGTGCGAACATTCGTGGAGCAGGTACTAATGAAATCACCATTGAAGGGGTTACATCATTAAACGGAAAACCGCATGATATTATTCCTGATCGTATTGAAGCAGGGACCTACATTATTATGGCAGCTGCAATGGCTGATGATGTGACCATTGAAAACATTATTCCATTACATGTCGAAGCGTTGACGTCTAAATTAATTGAAATGGGCGTCAATATGGAAATTGGTGTTGATTCGATTCGCATCTTGAAATCAGAAGATTTGAAGGCTGTTGACTTTACGACTCAAACCTATCCAGGATTTGCTACAGATCTTCAACAACCGATGACTACGCTTCTGACGCGTGCGGAAGGAGCTTCAACTGTTAAGGAAACAATCTATGCGGAACGTTTCAAACATACGGCAGAACTCCAACGAATGGGCGCTACAATTAGCGTAGGGACTGCGCAAGCAACCATTACAGGTGTTACACCGTTATTTGGTAACAAAGTAACGGCAACTGACTTACGTGCTGGAGCATCATTGGTAATTGCTGGTCTTATGGCAGATGGTATTACTGAAATTCATGATATTTATCACATTGATCGTGGTTACGATGAAATTGATAGTAAACTCAAAGCATTGGGCGCTAAATTCTGGCGTGAAACAATCTAAAACTAATTTAAAAACCTACATTCAATGATGGATGTAGGTTTTTTTATGTTTGAATGGAGGTAACGATACCGATAAGGCGTATTATACGACCACTAATGCATAGTTAATTGAAGACTACAAAAAACTATGTAAGGATGGTGATGTCATAATTCGACTAGGAGGTAAAATGAGGTTCAAACCAATGAGACTCAAACTAATTAAGATTGGATGTATCGTAATTCTTGTAAATGTGCTTAGTTTCAACGTAAGTTTTTGGACGTCTTCACTGAGTCCACACCCGGGAAATGGTCCATTTCAATATGTTGTTCTACAAGAAAGCGCAACAACTGATTTGTACCCATTGATAATGTGGGTCACGATTGGTATTGCTTTGTATCCTATCTACGGAATATTTCATTCTCAAGCAGTATCGAGTATGGCAATCCGAATTGGGTGGGAAAATCTGTATCGGCGTAGTATCGTAAAGATATTTTTAAGTGCGTGTATCATTCGTTTTCTAACTGAATGTCTAAACATCGTTGCAGTGCATTGTTGGAATCCATTTACTTTAGAACCGTTTCAGATTGAATCGCTATGGACGATGTCAGAATTAATTAATCATGCAAATACTGGTATTGTTTTTGCACATTGGATACTTGCGTCGGTGGGAACTGGGATTTATGTTGTATTCGTATTTCTGATGGCAGATTACATTCGCAATGCGTATATCTATATTCTTATACCAATAATCCACAAATTCTTGAGTGTGTTTATATACATTGCTGCTTTTACATCCTTGGTTACGCTAATCCCAACAATTGCTGAAAAAAACCGGTGAGAGCGATATTATCAATCGTTATGCCATCTTCAATCCTATCACCTGGGACACACTATGGCTATGTACTTCAAAGTTTCATATCAGCCTCAGTACTCTACGTTCTTGTGTCGTACATTCTCTATCGGTTTACATTGAAACGGAGAAGGCTCTATGGGTAAATCATGGATCAAAGTAAAAAAATCACGATACCTTGTTTGCTACGTGTTTGCAGTGTGTTATTCGATGTACGTCCTCTACCCTCACATTAGTACAATTCCGAAAGCAGAAGAAAAACTAAAGGTGGAAAGCTTTATTATGAGTGCTAATATTATTCCTATGTTAGTGACAACATCTTTTTTCACTTACCTAATCCACAATGCGCGGTTGATTAAACGAATGCGAGATTCTATTCAAATTCGAATAGGGAAAGATGCTTTGGATAAAGCGCTATGGGTACAAGCAGTTTTTGATACGATGATGTATTGCATCGTTGGATTTGGTCCCCTCATCATAATTGGTTGGGGTGGGATTTATGAGAAAAAGCTTGTGCTAATATTCGTAGGGTGGATTGCGATATGTATGTTTTTATGGTGCCTCGTCATTAACGTGTCTATATTTTTCAAAGGGATTGCCTCGGGAATAGTACTCGCACTTCCTATCGTGATGAGTCTAATGCTTCATTATTCGAATATTAATGTAAAAGTTGTTGAGTTTTTGTCCGGTATCACCTTGACATAAGAAAGGAAATTCAATGAGAAAAAGCGTATCAGTTAAATCTTTGAGAAAGTCGTTTAAGGGAACGATGGTGTTGGATGGGTTAAATTTAGAAATAAAGAAAGGGGCATTAGTTCATATAAGAGGTGGTAACGGTTCTGGGAAATCGACACTTTTGAAATTAATTGCTAAACTCATCGATCCTGATTCAGGCAGTATTTATGTAGAAACCTCTCAAAAAATTGGTGGTTTAATCGAAAATCCAATGTTCATTGAACATGAAACAGCTCTATTCAATTTACAGTTTTTGGCGGAGTTAACAGGAACTTTTGATTGGGAAAAAACCCGGAATCTTATGCAACAATTCGACCTTGAAATAACAAGCAAGAAACCGGTTAAGAGCTATAGTTTGGGAATGCGTCAAAAACTCGGGATTATTCAAGCAATTATGGAGAATCAAGATTTGATTCTTCTGGATGAGCCTACACGGGGTTTAGATAGAAAAAGCGTCGCTGCGTTTAATGAGATCATTGAGTCACTGAGAGATGCGAAAAAGACATGTATTATCTGTGCACACGATGGTGTATCGAGTATTGATTTTGACGCTGTTTATGAATTAGAGTACGGAGAAATTCGTGAGATATAAGTTTGGTAAGTATAAATCATATTTACTAGTTCTTTTAACAAGCCTCTATACATTATTCTCACCAGAGATTACTAGACAATTCCAGATGCTTCACTTTGGTATGTCGGAGCTGCCAATCGACACATTTGTCATCATTTGTACAATTCTGTTTGTAGGGTTATGTTATGCAGATACGGTATATCAGTATATTCAGATGGAAATTCCGTTAAAAATCAGATTAAATGAAGATGAGTATTTAGCACTGATTTTTCGAAGGAGTATAAAAACTCTGGTAAGTTTAGTCTTTCTTCAACTAGTTTTGAATGAGTTGATGATGACGACATTAATGCTAGTGAGAACCGTTCTGATGCACTGTGTATATTATGCAACGATCATGCTTTTAATGCGGATGCGCAAATATATGGGCAACTCGATAAGTGTAATCGTGATGGTTTTTACATTCATTATGTACATTTTTCGGATTGTAATCGTAATGATTGGATAAATAAAAAGGCACTCGACGAGTGCCTTTATGCTTATTGATCTTTAGCCTTAACGTTTTGTAGGTAACGGTAGACTGTGGGTTCAGATATTTTAAGAATGCGTGCAATTTCAGGAACGGCACCTTTTAGCAAGAAGAAGCCACTATCGTAAAGAACTTCGATGGTTTCAAATTTATCATCTTGTTTAAACTTATCAACGGGAATGCCTTTCGCTACTGATAGCTCAAGGACTGTATTCTCGGCCATCTCTTCAATTGATCGAGAGAATGATTCGGGGATTGCGGATTGTTCTTCAGGTTGGTGTTGTTTATACGTACGAAGTAATAACTCAATAGCGTCCATACTTTGATTCAATTGCTTGAATACTGCTTCATCGGTGTTAACACAAATCATTCCGAATAGCTCACCATCTTTACGTAAGTAATACGATGCAGAACGTAATTGCTTGTGTTCACGGTTGCTGACTTCACGATAGTGGATCGTGTAATCGACGGTCTCATTAATACCTGCTTTCAGAGCGCGCAACACATAATCTGTTGCTGGGGCACCAATTTCGCGTTTCGTAATGTAATTGTTGCGGATTGCAACAACTGAAGAATCAAGATTGGTAAGATCGTGCAATACGATTTCTGAATTTTTTCCTAACAATTCAGCTAAAAAATCGATCATTGGAATAAAAGTTTCTAAATATTTTCGGGCGTCAACAGACATCGACACTACCTCCATTCATGTGCTCTTATTATATAAGAAAACGCTATCTGTGACAACACAACTCAATAAGCCAAAGTTTGTGATTTAGATATACAAGTGGATTGCATATAGGCGATAATATCCAGTTGTGAAGCGGTATCATCAGCTTTCCGAACAAACATTGTGAAAATATAAACTTTATTATCAAATGCGTGTAAATCAAACAAAGATTTGATGTCTGATTATCAAAATAACGGAAATGATAAAAAATAATCATCAACACACGGAAAACCCATTATTCCTTTGGTAAGATAGGGGTAGAAACAAAGGAGATGTTACTATGACAAAAGCATGGAACGGATTTAAGCCAGGTTCATGGCAAGAGGAAATTAATGTTAGAGACTTCATTCAACAAAACGTTACACCGTATGAAGGCGATGACAAATTCTTAGCACCAATTAGCGATAATACAGATCGCCTATGGAATAAGAGTTTAGAACTGTTAAAAGAAGAGGTTAAAGTTCGCGTACTTGACATCGAAATGAACGAAATGTCAGGAATCGACAACTTTGGTCCTGGTTACATCATCAAAGAAGACGAAGAAATTGTCGGACTTCAAACTGATGCTCCTTTAAAACGTATTATCAACCCTTACGGGGGAATCCGTTTGGTGGACAATATCCTAGATATCTATGGCCGCAAACTTGATGATCAAACAAGCCATTTCTGGCATAATTATACGAAAACACATAATGCAGGTGTGTTTGATGCGTATACACCAGAAATTCGTAAATACCGTACAACAGGATTACTTACAGGTCTTCCAGATGCATATGGACGTGGTCGTATCATCGGTGACTACCGTCGTGTAGCGCTCTATGGTATTGACTTCTTAATCGCTGAGAAGAAAAAAGATTTAGCAAAAATTCGTAAAATTAATGCTGAAGGCATTCAATTACGTGAAGAAGTAAACGAACAAATTCGCGCATTAGCAGAAATTAAATCGATGGCTTCAAAATATGGTTTCGATATTAGCCAACCTGCAGTCAATGCAAAAGAAGCTATTCAATGGACATACTTTGCATACCTTGCAGCAATCAAAGAAAACAACGGTGCTGCAATGTCACTTGGCCGTACTTCATCATTCTTAGATATTTATATCGAACGTGATATCGCCGCAGGCGAAATTACAGAGATGGAAGCACAAGCTTACATTGACCAATTTATTATGAAATTACGTTTAGCACGTCACTTACGTACACCAGAATATGATGACTTATTTGCAGGTGACCCTACATGGGTTACGGAATCAATTGGTGGTATGGGACAAGATGGTCGTACTCTTGTAACTAAAAACTCATTCCGCTACTTACATACATTAACAAACTTAGGACCAGCACCTGAGCCAAATATGACAGTGCTTTGGTCAGAAGACTTACCAATCGGATTCAAACGTTACTGTGCAAAAATGTCTATCGAAACTGGAGCAATCCAATATGAAAATGATGATATTATGCGTCCAAACTTTGGCGATGATTACGGAATTGCATGCTGTGTTTCAGCAATGGAAATTGGAAAACAAATGCAATACTTTGGGGCACGTACAAACTTAGCAAAAGCATTACTCTACTCAATGAACGGTGGACGTGATGAAGTTAAGGGCATTAAAGTAATTGATGATGTTCCAGAAATGAATGATGAAATATTAGATTATGACAAAGTTATGGCAGTTTACGATGATGTCTTAAAAGAAGTTGCTGCTGTCTACGTTGATACAATGAATATTATTCACTATATGCACGATAAATATGCATACGAAAAAGGTCAAATGGCACTTCACGATACAAACGTAGAACGCCTCATGGCATTTGGAATTGCAGGGTTATCTGTTGCAGTCGACTCACTTTCAGCAATCAAATATGCAAGTGTCAAACCAATTCGTAACGAAGAAGGAATTGCAGTGGACTTTGAAGTTGAGGGAGATTATCCAAAATACGGAAATGATGATGATGCAGTTGACGCAATTGCAGTTGATCTCGTTGAGCGTTTCTCAGGATACCTCAAAGAACATGAGTTAATTCGCAATGCAAAACACACACTTTCAATTCTTACAATTACATCAAACGTTGTTTATGGTAAGAAAACAGGATCAACACCTGACGGACGTCAAGCTGGAGAGCCATTTGCACCGGGTGCAAACCCAATGCATGGACGCGATAGCTCAGGAGCACTTGCTTCATTGAACTCAGTTGCGAAAATTCCATATGCAGATGTTTGTGAAGATGGTGTTTCAAACACATTCTCAATCGTGCCTCAAGTATTAGGTAAGAGTGAAGATGAACGTGTCAATAACCTTGTTGGTGTAATGAATGGATACTTTAACCAAAAAGCACACCACTTAAATGTAAACGTCTTGAACCGTGAGTTATTGGAAGATGCAATGCAAAATCCAGAAAAATACCCACAATTAACAATCCGTGTCTCAGGATACGCAGTAAACTTCAACCGTCTATCGACAGAACAACAACGTGAAGTTATCAGCCGTACCTTCCATGAAACAATCTAGTCGTACAGGCTACATTCGTAAATTTGAAACTATGGGGATGGTGGATGGCCCTGGAATAAGAACGATAGCGTTCTTATCTGGCTGTCCCCTTCGCTGTCTGTTCTGCCACAATCCAGACATGTGGAAAACAGATCCAAAAGATGCAATCACAGTCGATGAGTTAGTCGATAAACTCAAACGTTATAAACCTTACTATGGAGAAGAAGGGGGCGTAACATTCTGTGGTGGAGAACCTCTTAATCAACCGGAGTTTCTATACGAAGCCATGAAAGCATGCAAAGCTGAGGGTATTAGCACATGTTTAGATACATCAGGATTTGGAAGACCAGATACATTTGATGATATTCTAAGCGTTACCGATACAATTCTCTATGATATTAAAGGTTTAGAAGAAAAAAAATATCGAGAAATGACCGGCGCGCCCCTTCGGGTAACCCAACAATTTCTAGAAAAAGCGCAAGCCCACAATGTTCCTATTTGGATTCGTGTTGTTATTGTTCCAGGTTTCCATGATACATATAAATACATGGATGAACTTGCAGATTACATCGCGCCATTGAATAATATTGAACGAATTGAATTATTGCCATATCATACAATGGGTGTAAATAAATATGAATTGATTGATAAAGAGTACCCACTTGATGGCGTACCTGCAATGAACAAAGATACTGCTATGGAGCTGCAAGAATATTTAATCAAGAAAGTAGCGACAATTCGTAGTAATTCATAAAATCAAAACCTCACAACATTTGGTCTTTTCCAATGTTGTGAGGTTTTTTATTTTTTCTTATTTTGGGGCAACTGTATCTAACGCATATTGACACTGTATATATACTGTGTATATAATGTATATACAAGGAGGACATCATGCAGATATATATTAAAAATAATGACAGTAGGCCCATATATGAGCAAATTGTGACGCAAATACGTGATCAAATTGCGAATGGATCGTTAGTGCCTGGAACGCTGATGCCCTCGATACGGCATTTGGCGAAAGAATTGAAAGTAAGCGTAATTACGACAAAGCGAGTCTATGAAGAACTAGAGCGTGAAGGATTAATTCGAACAGTTCCTGGAAAAGGGAGCTACGTTGCTGAACAAAACAAAGATTTTATCCAAGAGAAGTACCTATCAGAAATTCAACAAAAACTGGAAGAAGCATTAATTCTTGCGAAGACGGCAGCGATAGATTATAAGGAAGTTTATGAGATGTTGCAGATTTTAGAAGAAGAGATAGGAGAATAGATATGGCAGGCGAACTCAGTATTCAATTAAGAGAACGATGGGGAACAATTATCGTTCGTATTATCCTTTCAATATTTATCTTTCTTCGTACAATAAGTGGTAACAATGATTCAAGTTATTTTCCATTTTATATTGCATTCTCTGGGCTAACAACACGTTTGTTTAAAAAAGAAGGGCAATTATCATATTTTGCACTCCCAATAACACCACGTGATCGGACCGTGGTTACGGTGGGGATTGCACTAGTGGAAGCCTTATTCGTGTTATCGATACTATCCTTAGTAGGGAATAGTGCTACAAGTACATTCTTTATGACTGGCATAATTTTGGGGTGGTCCTTAGTTGAAGGATCATACATTAACATCAAAGGTGTTAAGAAAAAAGGCACCGAAAATGAAGTAGCATTTGGATTCGTCGCATTCTTCGTATTTGCCTTTCTGGGCATGGTTTTCAACAGTATTGTGATCTTTGGAGCGGGAGCTATAATCACTGTAGTGCTATACGGATTCTATTACATCTACAAAAGAAATAATTTTACAAAGTTTTTACAATAGAGGGGGAGAAGATAATGAGCGGGCAAATACAGTATTTACTTCAAAGTAAACATAAATGGCGAAGAATAGTCATCATTGTTTTAGTAATCAATGTTTTGCATTTAGTACCCTTGTTCTTTGTGCAGGAAAGATCATTAATAAACTATTATACAAGTGCCGGAGAATGGTTGATTTTGTATGGTATATATATGACTCCAGCAACTGATGATTTTTATGAAGTAATGCCACTTTCGCTTTGGGATCGCATCCTAGGAACTATAGTATTTTCGTCGCTAGTTGCACTTGTTATAACATCCCTAATCGAGCTACCGTGGATCTACTTCGGATTTAATTACTACTTCAATTTTTTCAATCAATTATTCGTTTTCTTTGGTTATTTCTTTTTATCGATGAGTTTGTATAAAACTCCTGTTAAGAAAAATGATACTATAGGAAAAATATTGGAGGGGATATTTGCAATCGTAGCAATTATTGTGACTACTATGTATCTCTTCAATACTATGACAATGCATCTCCAGATGACACGTAATTATGTAATTGGGGCTTTAGCGCTAATTGTTGGAGTTTATATGCAATGGAAAGAAAATCGATATCAGGTTTGGAACCAAGGGGGAAACAAATATGAATAAGGGGCTTGTAGTACACGACATAAAAAAAGAATATCAATTACTTCAAATTGGACCGATATCTTTTACATTACCACAAGGAATCTTGGGCCTCTTTGGCGGTAATGGATCTGGGAAAACCACAATCATCAAGATGCTCATGGGAAATCGTGATAATAAACAAGGAAGTGTGGCGTTTGATGGAGTCGTGGATTTCAGATCAACCTTAGCGTATATACCGGACACATTTCCTTTTAACGATAATCTCACGGCCAATGCAGTCCTAAAAATTATGAAAGCTGTTTATAAAGATACGTGGAACGAAACAGCCTTTGAGTTCTATTCACAGAAATACGAGTTGCGATTGGACAAGAAAATTAAAACGTTGTCCTATGGATTGCAACAGCGGTTCTTAATGGCCCTTGCACTATCTCATAATGCAAAACTACTAGTATTTGATGAACCGACGACAGGGATTGATCCAGCCACCCGGCTGGAGATCATGGAAGATCTCTATGATTATGTATTCGAACATAATGCCACCGCCATTATCTCAACACACCTCGTCCGTGAATTGAGTTCAATGATTGATTTTGTCGCATATGTAGAACAAGGTCAAATGCTAATGTTTACTGATATTGAATCATTTCAAGACCAAGCTAAAAATCTTTTGGAATTGAGAAATGTAAATTTTGACAAGATAACTGTAGAAAGTTTTGTTGAGCTGATGCAAGGAGGAATTCAACGTGATTAAACTAAACGAACTAATTAAAGAAAGAGATGCTATTACAATTGGTCCCCTTAACTTTGCAATACATCAAGGCGAACTAGTTTTACTTGCGGGGAAAAATGGAAAAGGTAAGTCCACGACACTAAAGGTCATGGCAGGAATACTAGAGCCGAATGGTGGGAGCATTACATATGATGACCTCGCCTATTCAGAATATATAAAAAATCATACAGTTGCATATATGCCGGATAAAACGCCATTTCCAAGCGATGCAAACTCCTATACAATCCACGACATACTAAGTGTAATCTATCGAACCTACGATAAAAAAACCTGGTATGAGAAAATAGCGAACTATAAGATACCTATCAATATCAAAGTAAATGACTTATCGAAAGGGCAATCTCGCATGCTTATGTTTGCGACTGTTCAAGCTGTAAATGCAGATGTTTGGCTTTTAGACGAACCAACGCTTGGTTTGGACACTAAGTCCTTAAATGACACAATTTCCGGAATACAGGATTACCTCATCGATGAATCAAAAACGGTCGTAGTAGCTACCAATAATGTTGAAGATTTTGAGCGGATTGCAGACCGTATCATCTACTTCAAAGAAGGTCAGATTCAATTCGATGCAGCTCCGATCGAAATTATCGAGCGGTTCAAGCTTTGGCAAGGAGATGCTGATGACGTACCTTTGGCAGGTGTTATTAATACATGGCGCCATGAATTCGGAACGCAAGCATTAATTGATACACATATAAATAATTCTCTTGATAACCTTGAACTATTATCTCTAGAGAAAATAATGTACTATCTTGAACGGAAACCAACACGTCGATTTATGACAAAATGACAGGAGGGAACTGTGATGTATTCTTACCTACGCATTCGTCATCCCTACAGCGTTCTTAGTATTATCCCTTTTACGGTTGTGAGTTCGATAACGATACAACTTTTGATTTTGATAAGTATACCTAGCGGACTTCCAGAAGACCATATAGCTTATTTTGAGGTCCTTGGACAGGTTTTAGTCGCACCGTTTATTGTTTATGCGATGTGTGAGAATATACGTAACCGCTCACTGACACTTGATATGCAGAATTACATAGTGGGGGCAGGTATTCCAAAAAAAGAAATCGTAGACGAGTTTCGGAAATATATTTACGTGCATGCAATGATATCGAGTGGATTTAACAGTATGCTCCTTTTATTTTCCTATGGCGGACCAGTGAGTGTTGTGCGAGTCATGCTTGCAGTGGCAATGTTAGTTGTTCAATGTATCGTTCACATATTACTGGCGAACGCAGTAATTGGTAATCTTATGAGTGTAGCGAGTGATGAGCATGCGAATCAGCGTAAATCTGTCATCACATTTCTAATGCTGGGCTTGATTGCACTACTCTTGCGCTACGCAAAGGTATCCCATCAAGACAGAATGATATTCGTTTGGTTTGTAGCTGTTGGATATCTTATTTATTGCATGTTAAAGAGCAACGGAAATGGGCTGAATGCAAAGCAAAGCTATCTAGATGCTGACATTGGTTAAGGAAGGAAGACTGCGATATGAAAAAATATTTGAATATGAAGCATCCATTCTTACTTTTTGGAAGTAGTATTGGAATAGTGTTAATAATGATGGTTTTAAGATTGGGATCGAGTATGACTGTGGAACGAAGTTCGTTTGTAATGTTGTACATGGCCATTGTGATACCTGCGGTAACTGTGATTATAGCAAATGCACATGTTATATCCCAAAGTCTTACGTTAGAACTTCAGTCTTACCTAATAAGCGCGGGACACTCCAAAGAGGATATCTTTTCCGCACATCAGTGGCAAATGAATCGCTTACTATGGCTTTCAACTGCAGTCACTGGGGTATGTTTTGGATTACTCTATGACGTAGAACCGATGCTAAGAGTTAAAGGAATAATTTTAGTTGTTATTCTCTCATTATTATTAGGTCTTGTTTGTCTGTATTACGGAAGTAACGACTTATCTAATGGAAAAATAGCTAAAGATAGAATTTCAGGGCAAGATCGATGGCTTAGCATCACTGCATATATTGTAACTATGTCGATAATCTATGGCATAGATTTTCTGGTCGAAACGTATAACCTCAATAAGAACTTATTGGCTGTATCATTAATATTAATCATGTTAGTCATGCTAGTTGGGACAACAATCCACCGAATGACTCGAAGTTTAAACCCCAGAAAAACATATCTTGAATGTGACATCTCTTAAGGGAAAGGAAAAGTGATATGAAACAATACTTAAAAAAATACCACATTGCTTTATTTGGTTTCACAGTAATCATGTCTCTAATGATTTCATTCGTATTAGGAATGGTATCAACGTTTAAGGACTATCAAGTTGTCGGAAATCACGTGGTTGAAGTTGAGGGTAACAACTTAATTATGTTTCTATCGATTGGAGTTCCATTTCTATTAGTTCAAAGAGCGGCGGGTACTATTTTCTCTTCAAGTCTTCAACCCAAAATGCAAGCATACCTGTTAAGTGTCGGGATGAAAAGAGAAGATATGTACCGCGCAGCCGAGATATATTTAAAAAAACTTGCATTAGCGCTAATTCCACCAACAGCTTTGGGATTTCTATTGTTTTACAATGTACCGGTTCAACAACGCTTACTATCTGGCTTAGTGGTCATTATCTTATCAGCTATATTAGTATTTATGTTCATTCCATACTTTGTGTTTGGAATAAAGGATGGGACTAAATCTGAAGATGATAAGACAACATTCGAAAAAATACTGCAAGTTGGGGTGGTGGTGATACTATTCTTCGGGTATGAAGTTTTGAACAGTCTTGGCAAGTTACTGAAATTGACAGATCTTCAACGAAATATAATGGTACCTCTAGTCTATGGCGTAATTATTCTGGCAATTGTCGTGAAGCTATCGATTCGAGGGAAAGTGTCGAAAGATGCGTTTGTTAGGATGGATGTAGATTAGGAGGAAATTATGGGAAAAGAACTAAGGCTTGCCCATTACTTTAATAGTGGAAGAGCCGGTCGAACGTCATTAGTTATGGGTATCATGTTTATACTTTCGTTATTGTTTGTTGCTTCCTTTCAAATTGTAGCTCCGACTGTATCTGCGTTTCCATCTCTGTGTATTGCAACCCTCATGGTGTTTGCTGTGGGATATAGTACTATTTCATCCTCTGTCGTGAGTTTTGGTAAAATACGACTGGATGAAGGCATGCAAAACCTACTCGTCAATCAGGGATTCACAAAAACTGAAATTTACAGACAACTAAAATTAACTATCTATTGGCTTGAATGGGCGCAATTACTTTCTTTCATCATAACTACCTTATTATTTTATCCTGGCATAGTTACAATACTCGATATTAAAATAATTGTGATAACAGTCGGCAGCATTCTACTACTACGGTTACTGGTGTTGCGTTGGATTCTCTTGTCGATTTTGGTGGAAGAGAAACTAATCCATATCTCCCCATTACATGTACTGATTGCAATTTCCATAGTACAGTATATTTTAGAGTTTATAATGGTGCGACAACAGATTTTAATTGTCATGATCTTAATTATGATTGCATATCTTCTTTATATAATTTCAAAATTGCGGCTTCGATACGATATTGAAGCAAACTATGTTTCTGAAAATAATTAACGAATATAGGGAGGCTATTGCGTCTATGGAGAAACATTTCAATCGATACATAAAAATACATCCAGTTCGTTTTGGAGTAGGGTTCTTACTGCTCCCGGCAGTGTTCACCTCAATCTTGATCTGGCCATTTCAAGTTTTCTATGACGATTTCAAAAGTTTTCAATATCTTGTGCCATATTTATTGTTGGGTGTGATAATAATCATGTATCTGATATTAGTGCGAGCAGTGAAGAATTTCATCGATCCAAAGTTATCACTAGCAATGCAGGCATTATGGTTAAATCAGGGCGTATCCAAAAAAACGATGTTCTCAATGATGATGCGTTATGTGACACAGATAGAAATGGCATTTGGCATAACAATTGCAGGGACAGTGTGGCTTGTATTTCCAAAGAGTATGACCCAGGTCAAGATTTCATCAATCATCGTGAGCCTGCTGCTGTTAGCAATTGTTAGAATATTCATTCGTGGTCGAATACAAATAATATTATTTTCAGAGAAAAATCCAATCTCGGGAATCCCATTGTGTTTAATTCTAATTGCTGCAACATATGTTCTAAAAGTAGATAACGAGATACTTCGCAATAGTATTTTTGCAATAATAGGAGTTGCTGCTGTGATTTACGTGAAATACACTATTGATAAAACAGAAAGACCATTAAAAATCAAATTAAACTATTTAAACCGTGACCAACACTAAAAAAGAACGCCTTACTCAAGGCGTTCTTAATTTTTAACGGACAACGACAGACTGGTTAAGCCCATCGAGCTCAAGTGTTAATAAATTGTTCGAAGTGTTTTTAATAATTGGTTGTCCTGAACTGAAGAATCGATCCCGCTCTATTCCCGCTTGTTTATCTGAGAAAGAAGTTGCTAAACTCTCGAACGAGACATGATAGCCCAATTCACCAGTTGGATCAGCTATTGTTACTGTAGAGTTCATTCCATTTACGTCCATAAAGAGTGGTCGTTGAAATTCTGAAACTTCATTTTTGCTGTTTATACTATTTACTTCAGTACGACCAGAAACATTAAATAGAGAAACATCCAAATTCATAGCGTTCAATTCAGTTTTAGCATCAATGTTTTGAATTTCAACGTGAGTATTCAAGGCATTAATATCAAGACTTCTTAACGTCGTTAGTGATTGTGAGTGGACCGATACATTCTGTACGAGACCATTTACAGTAATTGAACCAGTATATGATTCAGGAAGATTCAATGTGATGTGATCAAAATTTGATTTGAAGCATCCAGTAAAAGTAATTGCACAAATATCACGTGCGGTTTGAATCGTCGTAGTATTTGATGATTCTGTGACTTTAAATTCGCTCAAGTCACCAGTAGCCTCTCCACCATAGGGTTTGGAGTCATCGAACGTTATCCAGACATTATTGATATTATTCGTTTTAATCGTAAAGTTCGAATCTAATGCATTGAGTTGGAAAGTTTCAGTTTGGAAATTGGTGTCGACAATTTCAGGTTTAAATGTAGTGTTTACAACCCCAGTAATCAGTGATGTCATCCCGATTCCTGTGAATATTAGTCCGACAATTACCATGACTACAGGAATCCAAAGACGTTTCGCAGAACGTTTCATCTATAACGCCTCCAAACTAAGAGAGAGACTTGAGTAGCCTTTGCGAATTAAGACTGTAAAACCACGGAAAGCGAATACTGAAAGCCAAGCTGTACCGACACCGAGTAATGAGAACCCTAAGACCAGTAAAACAACATTAGCAAAAGACAATGGCATTGAGACAAATGCAGGTGCAAGAGGAGCCAAAACCGGTGCAAGTAAAAGTAAGACTGCAGCTATAATTAAGCAAATCCCTACGAGAATAAAAGATAAAATCAAGAGATAAATGCTCAAGATAAGTGGTGCAAGAAATAGTACTGCGAAAACAGTTATTAATGTCTTTAACCAAGATGGAATCGAACTTTTTGATGGTTGGGTATAGGCATAAGATTGTTGTTTCGGCGTTACACCAATGAATTGGCGGGCCATATCAACTGGATCGCCCAATTGTTTGGAAACTTCCTCCTCGCTTTTTCCTTCTTCCACCCCAAAGTCAAAATGACTTGCGACATCATTGATAATGTCATCAATTTCATCAATTGGGAGTGATTGTAGATTCTTTCTTAATATATATAAGTATTCATTTCGTGTCATACAATTTCTCCTTCTAATATTTCGTTAACGTGGCCCGTAAATGAGAGCCATTCGTTGATCATTGTTTCTGTATATGCTTGACCTTGCAATGTTAGTGTGTAGTATTTTCGAGAAGGTCCTTGTGTTGATTCAACAAGATGTGTCGTAACGTAACCATCATTACGTAAGCGCCGTAATAATGGATAGATTGTACCTTCTGAAACTTCAATTGTTTCCGAAACACGACTTACTATTTCATAACCGTAATGTTCCTTTTTCGATAATAAAGCAAGGACGCATAATTCAAGAACACCCTTTTTAAACTGTGTGTTCATATCATCACCGCCTTAACAACAATGTATCACACAGTACTGTGTAACGCAAGGTAGTTATTTAAAAAATATCAAAAAGTGTTAGAATAGCGGTAAGAAGAGGTGGATGGGATGAACGCACACGAAGAAAAAATGCTACTAGATACTTGTGTCCTTGCTGGCAAAATCCTCATGGAGAATGGTGCCGAAATGCACCGTGTCGAAGATACAATGAATCGTATTCTATCTGTAGAGTATGGCACAAACGAAGCGATGAGTTTTGTAATCCCTACAGGTATTTTTGTGACGACACATAAAGGTGAAAGCACAAAAATGAAACGAATTAGTAGTCGAAAACAAGACGTTGAGAAAATTGCTCAAGTTAACGAAGCATCCCGCCAATTTAGTAGTGGTATTTATGATGTGCCTCAGTTCTATGATCGGATGCAAGAAATTAGTACTACCGTAACAGATTTTCCTTTATGGTTACGGGTTATCGTTTCAGGTGTTATTAGTGCATGCATGATGATTATCTTCCAAGGGTCGGCAAAAGATTTTGGACTAACATTTGTGATTGGTGCTCTTGGTTACGCTTTTTACTACCTGGCAAATCGGTATCTCAAAGTGCGGTTTTTACAAGAATTTTTAGCGGCTTTTCTAGTTGCAACCGTTGCGAATGTATGCGCAAAGATAGGAATTGTTCATAATGTAGACACAGTGATAATTGGAAGTATCATCATTTTTGTACCGGGAATCCAAATTATGAACTCGATTCGTGACTTCCTTGTTGGAAACACAATTTCAGGAACAATTTTCTTGGTTGAAGCTATGATGATTGCTGCGATGATTGGTGCCGGCGTTATGAGTGGGGTGGTGTTCTAATGGCTTTCCTAATTCAAGTAGTAACAAGTTTCGTAAGTTCATTGGGTTTTGGAATAATTGTTAATGCACCACGTCGTGTGCTCATCCACTGTGGAATCACAGGCATGGTTGGATGGATCGTGAATTGGTATTTGCTCCTTATAGGCTATAATACATACATTTCTGTATTTGCTGGTTCAGTAGCGGTTTCAATTTGTGCGATTATGTTCGCAAGAAAATTGAGAATGCCAACAACAGTATTTAATTTACCAGGTATTTTTCCATTAGTTCCAGGTATTTCAGCTTACCAAGCAATCCAAAGCTTTGTAAGTGCTGAGTACATCCGTGGCGTTGAATTGCTGATGAAGACCTTTACAATCTCGATGACCATGGCCTTTGCGATCGTTATGATTGAGGTGTTCTATCGTCTTGTGATGAGAATTCTTAATGGCGAACTCAATAAGAAAACGTCATAAATCATGATAAATCAATCAATTGACTTCTTAACCAACGAAGCATTAATACTAGGGATTAGTAATATCGAACTAGAAGCTCAAAATTCAGAATATGAAGGTTTCTGTTTCCAGGCAGATGGAATTAGTTACCGGAGCCGTCTCGCGAAAAAGACTCCCAAAAAGAACGGTTACTTTGTAGTATTTTGGGAGAAAAATGAATCAAACACCAATCAGGCATATGCTTATGAAACGAGTCCGTCATTTATTTTTATAATCGTTAGAGATAAGTATCAAAGTGGATACTTCAAATTCCCTAAAGAAGTGTTACTAAAACAAGGCGTTCTCCGTAGTGAAGAGAAAGCCGGTAAAATGGGAATTCGTGTTTACCCGACATGGGAAAAAGAGCTGAATTCTAGCGCACAGAAGACACAAAAATGGCAAGCGCCATACTTTAAGCAAACATCAATATAAAGACAAGCTCCAATGCTTGCGTATTTACATGCTTTATGATATTATTACTACGCACTTATCTAAGATGAGCCAATCGTCTTAGGCGGAAGGAGACAAACCAAATGAAAAAAGGAATTCATCCAGAATACCATCAAACTAAAATTGTCTGTACTTCTTGTAATACAGAAATCGAAGTCGGTTCAACAGTAGCAGATCTACGTGTAGATACATGCTCAAACTGCCATCCTTTCTATACAGGAAAACAACGTTTTGCTAACGCAGCTGGACGTATTGACAAGTTCAACAAAAAATATGGTATGAAATAAGGGGCTCTCCCCTTATTTTTTTTGGGAAAATGCGATAGAATTAGAAGCAAGAGGTGACGGAATATGATGTATCATCAATATCAAGAGGGGTATATAGAAGTAATCGTAGGATGCATGTTTGCAGGAAAAACTGAAGAACTCATTCGACGTATTAACACGTTAAAATTTGCAAATAAGAATATCGCAGTATTTAAACCGGAAATAGATAATCGCTATAGTGATAATGAAGTAGTTTCCCACGCAGGAACACGCGTTCATTCTTATGTAATTAAAGATGCACGAGAAATTTTGGACATTGTGACACCAGAGATTGATGTCGTAGCAATTGATGAAGTTCAATTCTTTGATGATGAAATACTCAAAGTGTGTGAATATCTTGCGCTAAATGGGAAGCGAGTCATGGCAGCGGGTTTAGATATGGACTTCCGAGGCGAAGCTTTCGGAGTTATTCCCAAACTTATGACTACAGCAGAGTTTGTAACAAAACTCACAGCGGTCTGTACCGTATGCGGTGGTCCGGCGACACGTTCACAAAGACTTGTTAATGGAGAACCTGCATCGTATGATGACCCAATTGTAATGGTCGGAGCAAGTGAAGCCTATGAGGCGCGTTGCCGTCACGACCATATCGTCTACAATAAACCAGGAATTAATGGATATAGTAAAGGTGGTAAATAATGATTGATAGCGCGATGCGTGAAAGGCTTGAACGGATTAAAGCCCGAGACGCTGAAATAACAGAACTTATGATGTCTTCTGAAGTATTAGGAGATCATAAATTGATGGCTAAGTATGGCAAAGAACAATCTGGACTGCAACAAACAGTTCAAGCGTTTGCACAATACGAAGCTGCAGAACGTTTCTATGCAGAAGCAAAAGAAATGTACGAAACAGAATCCGAATCTGAATTAAAAGAAATGGCTGAAATGGAAATGGCCGAAAACAGTGAAAAAATTGAAAAACTAACGGAAGATCTCCGTGTACTTCTGATTCCACGCGATCCAGCAGATGATTTCGATGCTATTATTGAAATTCGTGGTGCCGCAGGTGGTGACGAAGGAAATATTTTCGCAGGAGACCTCTACCGTATGTATACACGATATGCGGAAAGTCTTGGTTACAAGTATGAAGTTGTGGAAGCATCTCAATCTGAAAATGGTGGATATACTTTGATTTCATTTATCGTTAAAGGACAAGAACCATTCCGTCACTTTAAATTTGAATCTGGGGCACACCGTGTTCAACGGGTACCAAAAACTGAAACGCAAGGCCGAATTCATACATCAACAGCAACAGTACTCGTACTCGCAGATGTTGAAGAAGAAGAAATTGATATTGATCCAAACGATCTTGAAATCGATACAATGCGTTCCTCTGGAGCCGGTGGACAACACGTTAATAAGACGGACTCTGCTGTTCGTATAGTTCACAAGCCAACAGGTATTGCCGTTAAGGTCCAAGATGGTCGTTCCCAACATGCGAACCGTGATCAAGCAATGCGTATTATTCGTGCGCGTGTATTTGAGCACCATCAACAACAACTTCAAGCAGAACGAAACGAAAATCGTCAATCAAAAATTGGTCGAGGCGATCGTTCGGAAAAAATTAGAACGTATAACTATCCACAAAACCGTGTGAGTGATCACCGTATTGGATTAACTTTACAAAAACTAGATATTATTATGGAAGGTAAAATGGATGAAATTATCGCTGCACTTCTCGCAGAAGAGCAACGTGAAATCCTTGAACAAGGCGTATAATTAAATGACGTATAGAGACTTAGTCAATGAAGGTATTGATATATTAGAAAAAGCAGACATTTACGCGGGATTTTCTCGCGTTTTAATGCTTGAACTCCTACGTGAACAAGATATAGATATGTACGCAGAATATGAACATGAAGCTCAAGAAGCTATTGCTACAGACTTCAAACAGAAAATTCAAGAACTTGCGAAAGATATACCGTTAGGATATGTTCTGGGTTATGAATGGTTTTATGGTTATAAAATTATAGTTAATGAAAGTGTATTAATTCCACGTGGTGAAACTGAGGAATTAGTTGGCAATGTCCTTTCCGATATCGACAGTTACTTTGAAAATCCTGTGATTGCAGATGTAGCGTGTGGAAGTGGGGCAATTGGACTCGCACTCGCTAAAGATTTAGATACACATGTCTATGCAACCGATATAAGTGAAGAAGCATTAGTTGTGGCACGTGAAAATGCACAACAAAACAATGCCGATATGACAATTATGCAAGGTGATATGCTTCAACCGCTAATTGATAAAAATATTAAGCTTGATGTTCTGGTATGTAATCCTCCATATATCAAAAATACCGAACATATCCAGACTGCGGTTCTCAATAATGAACCTCATGTTGCATTGTTTGGTGGCGAGGATGGACTGTTCTTTTACCGTAGCGTATTGTCCAATGCGCATAAAGTATTAAATGAAAAAGCAATGATCGCATTTGAAATTGGTTTTGATATTGGGGATGCAGTTGTGGCATTAGCACAGTCTTTTTTCAGCGACGCTACTGTTATCTTACGTCAGGACATGAATGGATTAGATCGTATGGTCTTTGTGTACAAAGGTATTAATCTTATTGAAGATTAGTATCTTTTTTTATGATAAAATAGTAAAAATCGAGGTGTTAAAATGATGAAAACAAACATATATGAACTAGAAGATTTAGAAGTGGTTGCGAATACGGTTCGTGAAGGTGGCTTCGTTGCCATAAAAACAGATACCGTTTATGGTCTGGCTGCTAGCAGTCACGATGATGATCTGTACGAAAAACTACAAAAGGTTAAGGAACGTCCTGCTGATAAACCGTTTCCATTAATGGTTTCAAGTTTGGAACAAATTGAAGCAGTGGCTGATGTAACTGAGTTACAACGACACTTGATGCATACATTTATGCCGGGAGCTGTAACATTCATTTTTAAACGAAAACCAGACGTTTTCCAATTCTTAAAGGATCAAGATACTCTCGGAATTCGCATGGCCGATGATCCATGGGTACAGGCCATGATTGCGAAAGTAGGGAATCCAATTTGGCTTCCTTCAGCGAATCGATCAGGTCTCCCTACCGCAACATCATCACATATGGTTTTAGATCAACTTGACGGAAAAATTGATGGTGTCATTAATGGCGAAATAAGTGGTGGAATATCGTCAAGTGTGTTTGACCTAACAGGTGATAAAATAGTATGCTTAAGAGAAGGAATCGTCACACTTGAAGCGGTTCAAAAGGAGGCAGAGCAATGGAAAAAATAGCATTGGCAAGTGATCAAGGTGGATTTGAGCAAAAAGAAGCATTGAAACCTGTAATTGAAGCATTGGGATATGAGGTGGTGGACTTCGGTGTACCATCAACTGATAGTGTGGATTATCCAGATGTTATTTATCCAGCTGCGAAAGCTGTCGCAAATGGTGAATTCAAACGTGGAATTATCCTCTGTGGAACAGGAATAGGGGCATCAATCGTTGCGAATAAAGTTCGTGGAATCCGAGCAGCCCTCGTTACAAGTCCAGAAGTCGCAACATTGACTCGTGAACATAATGATTCAAACATCTTGGCAATGGCGGGACGCACAACACCTTTCGAAACAAATAAAGACATTGTGGAAGCGTGGTTAGGAACACCATTTAATGAAGATGATCGTCATTCACGTCGTATTAATAAAATTAAAGATATTGAAACCATGGAGGGACGCTAATGAGAGATACTTTAGTATTTGAAGCAATTCAAAACGAACAACAACGTCAATTGGAAAATATTGAGTTAATTGCATCAGAAAACTTTGTTTCAGAAGATATACTTGCTGCACAAGGCAGCATTATGACTAATAAATATGCAGAAGGGTATCCCGGGAAACGCTATTATGGTGGATGTGAATATGTTGATGTCGTAGAAAATTTAGCGATTGAGCGATTAAAAGAACTTTACGGTGCTGAACATGCGAACGTACAACCGCACAGTGGTTCTCAAGCAAATATGGCAGTTTATATGACAATCCTAGAACATGGCGATGTTGTCTTAGGGATGGATCTTAATGCGGGTGGACACTTAACGCATGGACATCAACTAAACTTTTCAGGTGTCAATTATACATTCTTTGGTTACGGCGTCGATCGTCATACAGAAATGATTGACTACGAAACAGTTCTTCAAATTGCGAAAGAAGTCAAACCAAAATTAATTGTTGCAGGTGCGAGCGCATACTCCCGTACAATTGATTTTAAAAAATTCCGTGAAATAGCGGATGAAGTGGGCGCATATCTTATGGTAGATATGGCACACATTGCAGGACCGATTGCTGCTGGACTTCACCCAAGCCCAGTTCCATATGCAGACTTTGTAACATCCACAACCCACAAGACATTACGTGGACCTCGTGGTGGTATTATTCTATGTAAGCAAAAATATGCGAAAGCGATTGACCGTTCGGTGTTCCCAGGTACACAAGGTGGACCACTTATGCATGTGATTGCTGCGAAAGCAATTTGCTTCCATGAAGCGCTTCAACCAGAATTCAAAGTCTATCAGGAACAAGTGCTTAAAAACGTTAAAGCAATCGCGGAAGAATTTGAAGCAATGGGCTATCGTGTTGTAAGTGGTGGAACTGATAACCATTTAATCATGGTTGACGTGAAACGCAGCAAAGATTTAACGGGTGCCCATGTTGAAAAAATTCTTGAAAAAGTAAGCATTACACTTAATAAAAATGCGATTCCATTTGATAAAGAACGCCCTGCGGTTACAAGCGGTATTCGTATCGGTGCACCTGCAATGACAACACGTGGCTTCAAAGAAGAACACTTCCGTAAAGTTGCACATTTCATTGATGATGCGATTACGAATCGTGACGATGATGCAGCACTTGCACGTATCAATGAAACCGTTAAAGCATTCACACGCAACTTTCCAATGAGAGGGGAAAAACAATAATGATTACAGTACTTAACCACCCAATGATTACGCATAAACTTACACAAATGCGTAACATTAATACCGGAACTAAAGACTTCCGTCAAAACCTTGATGAGATTGCAGGTTTGATGGCTTACGAAATAACACGTGACATCAAACTGGAACAAGTAACCATCGAAACACATAGTGGCCCATATGAGACATTTGAACTTCAAAAAGAAGTGATTCTTGTTCCAATCATCCGTGCAGGACTTGGAATGGTTGAAGGAATCTTGAATCTTATTCCAACAGCAAAAGTTGGTCATGTTGGGGTCTATCGTGATGAGGAAACGCTTTTACCTCACGAATACTTTGCGAAATTTCCTGAGCATTTAGAAGATGCAGA
This sequence comes from Erysipelothrix anatis, assembly GCF_009828745.1. Lineage (GTDB taxonomy): Bacteria > Bacillota_I > Bacilli_A > Erysipelotrichales > Erysipelotrichaceae > Erysipelothrix > Erysipelothrix anatis. Next base: position 31,185 of record NZ_WTSX01000002.1, on the reverse strand, counting down.
AATTCTTGTTCTAGATCCAATGCTCGCAACTGGTGGTAGTGCTGACGCCGCAATTGAAATTGTAAAACGTCGAGGTGCTAAAAACATCAAACTTGTATGCCTTGTTGGAGCACCAGAAGGGGTTGAATTTATTAAAAAGAATCACCCTGATGTAGATATTTTCTTAGCAGCACTTGATGAAAAATTAAATGATAACGGATATATTGAACCAGGTCTTGGAGATGCTGGTGATCGTATTTACGGTACAAAATAAAAAAAGCTCGCCTTGGCGAGTTTTTTTATAGTAGTTTTAGATTTGTAAGGTATTTGCGAAGGATATCGGGGCTTCCGGTATAGTGGAAACCGTGCATGCCAAGTTTAGACGCTGCCTGAACATTCGCCATGGAATCGTCTACAAAAATACAATCAAGCGGACTGAGATTGTTTTCCTTTAGCACATGCTCATAAATGCCAGGTTTTGGTTTTGAAATGTTAATATCTGCTGATATTGTAATACTGTCAAATAATTCGAGGGCCTTGATTTTATGCTTGTAATCGTAGAAAGTATTTGCTGCATTTGAACAAAGGTGCAGTGAATAGCCTTGTTCTTTGAGATTTTCGATAAGATCAATCATCGCCTCGCGGCTAGGGGTATAGTCGGACCATGAATGTACGATTTCGTGAAGTGTTTCATGATAAAGTTCCGGTGCACGTGCTGCAATTTCAGAGTAAGCATCATCAATAGAGATATCACCGTTATCAAGTTTTAGCCAAGTATCGCCACCAAATACGTAAGATTTTAGCTTTCCGAGCTCGTGAATGTCTGTTGTAAAATGGGATAAAATATAATCAGGGTTGAAATCAATCAAAACATTGCCCATGTCAAAAATAAAATGTCTAATCATAAGAACTCCTTCTCTATATAACTTAATTATACCGAATAAAAGAAACAATACGATGTGGAATTAAGTGTTTCCATGAAACATTCTTAGATGAAGTGCGAAAAAATGTGCTGCTGGATTGTGACCGATTCTTGAAAAACGAAAGAAACGCAATTATCAAACTGGAGAAAGTGATAAGATTAGCGTGTAGAACGGAGTGGTAATATGACACTTAAAGAAAAAGCATTGAAGATTCATAAAGATTTGCAAGGTAAAGTTGAAATTTCGAATAAGATGCCAATTGACTCTCGTGAAATATTTGGATTGTTGTATTCTCCAGGAGCAGCGGAACCAACGCGGGAAATCCAAAAGAACCCAGAGACAGTATATGACTATACATGGAAACAAAATACGATTGCTATGGTAAGTAATGGTACTGCAGTTCTCGGTTTAGGAGATGTTGGTCCGAATGCTGCCCTTCCGGTTATCGAAGGGAAATCCATGCTATTTAGAGCGTTCTCGAATGTTGGGTCGGTTCCACTTGTACTGGATACTAAAGATCCAGATGAACTGATTCGAACCGTTGAAATTTTAGCGCCAACTTTTGGTGGCATAAATTTGGAGGACATTAAGGCACCAGAATGCGTGTATATTGAACAAGAACTTCAACGACGATTGAATATTCCTGTCTTTCATGATGATCAGCATGGAACCGCAATTGTGGTTTTAGCGGCATTAATGAATGCATTTAAACTTATTGATAAAGATTTGAAAACGGCTAAAGTTGTCGTTTCAGGAACAGGTGCTGCCGGAAGTTCGGTTATTCGAATGCTCCATCGTTATGGTTTAAGTAATATTCATGCCTATAATATTGATGGACCTGTGGATAATCGACGTGCGAAATTCTACGATCCAGTTGTTCAGGAAATATGCAACTATATCAAACCCATCACTGATGAAACGACATTGCATGACTTGATGCAAAATGCTGACATTTTCATTGGAGTGTCTGCTGCAGGTGTTCTGACTCAAGAAGATGTTCGCGTGATGGCATCTGATGCTGTAGTTTTTGCAATGGCAAATCCGGTGCCGGAAATATCGTATGATGATGCGATTGCGGCGGGAGCCCGAATCGCTGGAACAGGACGTTCTGATTATCCCAATCAAGTGAATAATGTATTGGCTTTCCCAGGTATCTTCCAAGGTGCCCTTCAAGCTAGGGCAACGGAAATTAACGAAGAGATGAAGATTGCAGCTGCCTATGGTATTGCGTCGATGATTTCCAAAAATGAGCTAACAGATACAAATATTCTTCCGTATATCTTAGATGCGGATGTTGCGGATGTGGTTGCCAAAGCGGTAGCTGAAAAAGCTGTTGCAATGGGCGTTGTAAGAGACTAAGAAAATTTACGGAATAGTGAGGAAATCACGATGGAAATAATAGAACTAAAAGTTACCTTGGATAGTCTGATTTCTGAGTTAGTTAAAACAGTAGAAATGATTCAGACCATTAACAGTGAAAATCTATCAGTATCTTCAAAAGAAGCTGCCTCATATGCAACGCTTGCGTACATTTTGGATAAAGCAGCAGAACTTGGTTTTATAATCAAAAATGTGACCAAAGGGGTAGGGTATATTCAATACGGCGAAGGTGCTGAATCGGATGATTACATTGGAATATTCGGGAATGTTGGCACGAATGCCAAAACTGTAAATCATGTAACGAACTCATTGCCAACATTTACTGATAATACGAGTGCCATGATAACAAATCTTTTTTCGCTCTATGCACTCAAGCAACTTAAAATAACGTTTGACGTGCCTGTGCGGATTATTTTTACGATAGATAAAGATGGTGAAATTGAACATATTAAAGACTACCTCAGACTTGAGGTTGTACCGTTATTTGGATGGACACCGACATCAACGTGGTGTGTTACATATCCAACATACCAACAAGCCAAGATAAGGATTCAAAGCAAACACTCGAAAGAATCCACGAATCACCAAGATACTGGATCAATAAGGGAGATCTTAGATCTAACGATGCGAAATCATAAGAGTTTGGAAACGGATGTACCAATTTATGGCATTAACATTACGAAGATTTATGAGGCGAAAGACCACATGAATGTCGAAATTTCGTATCCGGAAACAATTAAGAGTAATGATCTTAAAGTATTCATTGAAACAAACATGTTAGAAAATCAAGTATATACATTTCATTCGATGCCACAGCACGTTGTGGAGTCCATGCATAGCCATTATATCGAACCACTAACACAGAGTTATGCTCAGGTTACTGGCGAACGTATCGAACCGAGAAAAGCCGACATGTTAACCTACGCATCTTTGATTCAGAATACTGTGGGTTTTGGACCAAGATTAATTCGACGTAGCGAGTATATGGATACAAAAGATACACGAGAGTTGCTACGCCGTAATATGGAGATTTATACCCGTTCGCTTTTGATGCTTAGCGGTATAGTAGAAAGTACATAGAGGGATTTATAATGAAGATTAAAGTTGAAGTGTGTGCAGGATCGGTACAAGACTGTATCGTTGCTCAAGCACAAGGTGCCGATCGCATCGAGTTAAATAATGCATTGTTTCTTGGGGGATTGACGCCAAGTGTAGCGACACTAACCGAAGCAAAAAAGCATGTCGCAATTCCAATTATCACAATGGTTCGCGCACGTGCTGGTGGTTTTCATTACACTGATGTTGAAATGAAAACGATGTTTGAAGATGCGAAAATACTTATTGAGTATGGAACAGATGGGATTGTATTTGGTTTTCTAAATGCCGACAATACAATAGATGAGATTTGGACCAAAGTATTTGTCGATCTTGCGCGTGAACACGGTATCGAAGCAATCTATCATCGTGCGTTTGATCGAACCCCTGATGCACAAGCAGCAATTGAAGCTTTGATTCGGTGCGGCATTGATCGGGTGCTGACAAGTGGATTAGAAACAACAGCGGATGAGGGGATTCCAACGTTGAAAATGCTGCAAGAAAACTACGGTACGCAAATTGAAATTTGTGTTGGTGCGGGAGTGAATGCAGAGAATATAAATGAGATTCTTGATGAAACAAAAGCTACCCAGGTTCATTCATCATTCAAAGGATGGTTTAATGACCCAACAACATCGAGCTCAAAAGTATCATACCGATACGATCAATCCGGAGATTACGAAGGCGTTGATGCGAAGAAACTTCAAACATTTATGGAAGTTCTTATGAAACGCGAAGGGTAAAGATATGATGAAGGAAAGTGTAAGTATTCATGACTATCAAAACTACCTTAAACAAAAGTACGAAGATGCTATCCACACACAAGCACTCTTTATGAAGTTGGTCGAAGAAATAGGCGAAGTTGCAGAAGCAATAAATAAAAAAACGGGAAGAAAACATGATGATGGCGAAAGTTCACTTGCAGAAGAACTTGTAGACGTCGTTCATTATGCGATAGCAATTGCAGCTGTAAACGATATCGATTTTGAAAAGACACTGCTCGAAAAGGATAAACAAGCTTCCCAAAAATACAAACAAACTCCAAACTTACAATCATTTATTAAATCTGCTATTTGAACTTGCACAGCATGAAATAACTTGATAAAATAAATGAAACGGCGATGGAGTTCGCCCAAACCGCAAGAAATTGCTGATGACTCCTACAAGTCTTTTTGACTTGTAGGAGTTTTTTTTTATTTATGGAGGAACTAAAAATGGCTTACATACTCGCAATTGGAATTGGTCTATTACTAAGAAAGATAGCAATGAAACTCGAAATCCCTCAGTTATTATTCTATATGCTAGTTGGATTTGTTTTATCATACTTTACGACATTACCGTATGGTGATTATATACGTCATGTAGCTTTGGTACTGGTTCTGCTACGATCGGGATTGGGTATTAATTTAAGCACATTGAAGCAAGTTGGAAAAGAAACGACACTCTTAAGTTTTGTTCCAGCATTATTTGAAGGGTTTGCTGTGTTGGTAATGGCATTATTGTTAACACAAATGAGTGTAGCAGAAGCAGGAATGATGGGATTTATGTTAGGAGCTGTGTCGCCTGCAGTTGTAATCCCGATGATGATTTGGCTCCAACAACGAAATATCGGAACCAAGAAACACATTCCGACTATGATTATGAGTGCAGCATCCCTTGATGATATTGCGGCAATAACCATCTTCTCGATCTTCTCTGGCATGGCAACACAATCGAATGAAATTCTACAAACACTAATCATGATTCCAATCGAGATTATCTTGGGTGGTTTGCTTGGTATCGTAGTTGCGAAAATCATACGACCAAAACAGACGATTTTGATTACATTAATTGCATTGCTACTTGGCTATAGCGATTTGTTGTTGCCAGTATCGGCGCTTATCAGTGTTATGACATTTGGAATAACATTGAGTGAACAACAAGATACATTACAGGTTCAAAAAGATGCAGGATCATTATGGATTATCGCCGAAATATTACTATTTTCAGTTGTAGGTTCGATGATTTCTATTGAGACATTTGCTGCAGAGAACTTAGGGCTAATCCTTGTGATTTTATCAATAGGTATTATGGCGCGAATTGTTGGAATTAGGTTGTCGATTAAAGATGGCGGTTTTAATGCAAGCGAAAAAAGATATATCTCTATCGCTTATTTACCCAAAGCTACAGTACAAGCGGCATTGGCTTCGGTTCCCCTTGCGATGGGGATGCCATACGGAAATTTAATCTTTGTAACTGGCGTAACAGCAATCATTTTATCCACACCACTAACAACATTATATATGCGAAAAAGAACCGTAGATTTAATGGATTAAGGGTATGTGTGTGAAGTTCATGATAATAAAAGGAAATATTGGAAATTAATGATGACATTTGGTATAGTAATATAGGTGAAGAAAATGAGTGATTATCCAAGAATAATACTATATTTAATGTCTTTCTTTATATCAGCGTACGCATTATACGGTGTGGATTTTCGTAAGTTTACCCGTAAGGGAAAAGAAATGCATATGCAAGTGCTCTATATTCTATTGGCATTGGCATTAGGATATGCCGTAGCACAGTTTTTACTCGGATTATCAACTAACTATCTCATATAAAAAAATACCGGAGGAATACTTATGTTTTCAAAAGCAGTTGGAATTGACTTGGGTACTGCAAACATCCTCATCTATGTTAAAGGTGAGGGCGTTGTTCTTGACGAACCATCAGTAGTATCTATTGACGCAAATACAAAAAAATGCCTAGCAGTTGGCCAGTCGGCTAAAGATATGCTAGGACGTACACCAGGACGTGTTCTTGCAATTCGTCCATTAAAAGATGGTGTTATCGCTGACTTTGAAGTGACAGAAATGATGCTTCAATATTTTGTTCGTAAATTAAAACTAAAAGGCGTATTTTCACGCCCTACAATCCTTATTTGCTGCCCATCAAACATTACGTCAGTAGAGCGTAAAGCGATTAGTGATGCTGCATACCGTGCAGGGGCAAAACGTGTTTATATTGAAGAAGAGCCTAAAGTTGCAGCTATTGGTGCAAACTTGGACATTTCGAAGCCTACAGGTTCAATGGTTCTTGACATAGGTGGAGGAACAACAGACGTTGCAATTCTATCATTAGGTGAAATCGTTACAAGCACTTCATTAAAAGTTGCGGGTGACCGTTTGGATCACGATATTATCAAGTATGTTAAAGATACATATAAACTCTTGATCGGTGATCGTACTGCTGAGGAAATCAAAACCCATATTGGAGCAGCGAGTGTTGAAGCTGTGGACACAATGGAAACAAAAACGTTTGCAGTGAGTGGTCGTGACTTAGTCACAGGACTTCCAAATACAATTACGCTACGCGCAGATGAAACAGCAAATGCGATGCATGAAAGTCTTCAGGACATTGTGCGTGCTTGCCGTACAGTGCTCGAGCAAACGCCTCCTGAATTATCAGCTGATATCGTGACACGCGGTATTGTGTTGACAGGTGGTGGTGCTTTACTTCATGGATTGGATTCACTAATCTCACATGAATTAAGTATTCCGGTATATGTTGCAGAAAATGCGTTGACTTGTGTTGCTGAGGGAACAGGTATTATGCTTGAAAACCTTGAAGCAATGGGTCTTTAATTAAAAGAAAATCAAAGATAGACAGGCTTTATTGTGATTCACAATAAAGCCTGTTTTTTTTCGTGTTTTATGTATAAGTGGTAAAAAAACGACGAAAAACAATGTTTTTTACGAAAAGTGTTAGGATTATTAAGAAAAATATCGTAATTTACAGGTAGGAGGTTGAAAAACACTATGAAATACAAAGAGTCGCTAACGAAACATCTTGAATGTCGGGAGGCACCTACCGATGAATTAATTCAAGAATATCTCAAGGAATATGAAGCGTTTATATTAAGTATGCCATTATCACAACAGAACCGAGAATGTGTCAGTGGATACAATCGGTTCAAGCGCATGAAATTTTGGTCATCCACATCTCTAGGTATCGATGCTAATATCGGCGATATTTGTTATATCGATTATGGACAAGCATATATCAATGAAGCAGGCTATCAACATTTTGGACTTGTGATTGCAACATACAATCATAAATTACTTGTAGTTCCAATGACATCCAACACTAATACAATCAGTCAAGCCGTTAACAAACATGATCCTACCAAAGGTCACTTGTATTATATTGGCAAGGTTGAAGGCTTAAATAAACCTTCGGTGTTATTTTTGAACGATTGTAAGTTTATTAATTCAGGTAGGATAATATCGATTAATGGTCATATTTGTCCAAAAGGTCCTATTTTTGATAAAATACGTACATGTGTAAAGGAAATAATCTTTGGACCACATATGATAGAATAATACATGGGTGAGTAGCATGGATAAAAAGAAACAATGGATAGTGGCTGTTTCAGGTGGCCCAGACTCAATGGTTTTATTAGATACACTGAGAACTAAAGAATATAAATTAGTGGTTGCACATGTCAACTACAAGAAACGACTAACAAGCGATCGTGACGAAGAAATTGTGGCGGAATACTGTGAGACATACGGTATTCCCTTTGAAACAATAAATTACAGTGATGATTCGAATGATAATAATAATTTCCAACATAATGCACGAGTCTTTCGCTATGCGTTCTTTAAAATGCTTGTAAGTAAGTATAATGCGAACGGAGTTGTAGTTGGTCATCATCTTGACGATGATGTCGAGACATATGTAATGCAGAAATCCCGGAACATGAAAAGTGCTTTTGTCGGGCTTGCTCAAAATGCTGTTGTTTTGGGAGTCTATGTATGGCGCCCGCTCTTATCATGGCGTAAAAATGACATTTTAGCATATGCATCACAAAACTCAATAAAGTATGGAATTGATGAAAGTAATTTTGAGGATACATATACTCGAAATCGTGTTCGAAAAAATCTACAACAAAGTGATGCGATACAGTGGAGCAGTTTAATTGAAGAGCTCAATTATGAGCGCTCTTTAAATAATGATAAACAAGAGAAACTTAAGGAAACAGTAATGGCGTTGGGAAGTACGATTGATACGGCCCAAATTTTGGAACATCAATATCCTGAAGATGTATTACGCTATTGGCTAAATGCTCAAGGCGTTGATGTCCATGCGATGAGTAAAAAACATGTTGGTGCAATATTGCAAGGTATCGAAAAAGGGACCTATGAAGCAACTTTTGACAACTTAGAATTGTCAGTTAGTTATGGATATATGAATGTGAGTCCCAATGAAGAATACAAAATTCAAATCGATAAACTTGAGTTTATGGCCTATGATAAATTTAAGATATCAAAGTCCGGAGAACGCGTTGAAGCAGTGTGCTTGAAAGATGATGATTTTCCCATAACGGTGCGTTATGCATTGCCAGAAGATGAAATAATGATGAAATATGGCACCAAAAAACTCAATCGATTCTTCATAGATCGTAAAATTCCGCGATTTCAGCGAAAAAAATGGCTTGTAATTGAAAATTCAGCGAAACATATTGTATTTGTCGTGGGATTGGGTTGTGATGTTCATCATTACGCTAACAATAACAATATTTTTGTGATAGAATTATAGTTATCGCAGGAGGATAGTTTTTAGGATGCATAAGGACGTAAAAGAAATATTAATTAGTGAAGAACAAATCAATGAAAAATGTGTGGAAATGGGCCAAATAGTCACTGACCACTACAAAGATGCACAAGAACCAATTGTACTTGTTGCACTACTAAAAGGATCAGTACCTTTCTTGGCAAGACTCATTAACCATGTGGATTTAGACATGGAATATGATTTCATGGATGTGTCAAGTTATGCAGGAACTGAATCATCACGCGATATTAAGATTTTAAAAGATTTAGATCGCTCAATTAAGGGCGTGAATATTCTTTTGGTCGAAGACATAGTCGATACAGGACATACAATTAAAGCGATTATTCAATTACTTAAAAACAAAGGGGCTAATGACGTCAAAGTAATTTCATTACTAGACAAGCCTTCACGTCGTGAGGTAGATGTTTACGCGGACTTCATCGGATTTGAAATCCCTAATGAATTTGTAATCGGTTTTGGCTTAGACTTTAACGAAAAATATAGACAATTACCTTACATTGGAATCCTTAAGGATGAAGTCTATCAGTAAGAGGAGTGGACAGATTGAAAAAAAATAATAAAAATAATATTATTCTGACATTAATTACATTGTTTATGGCAATTATGCTTATAAGATTTTTCACATTTCAAGGATCTGCACCGATTTCAAATGCTGAATTCTACGATGTAATCGAAAAAAATACCGTAACAGATTCATCAATGACAGTTCGTCAGTTTGTTATCGATATTAATGGTAAGTATAAAGATGAGAATGGACGTACGAAGACGTTTGAAACACGCTTCCCACGTACAGAACAAAATGTTAATGAATTACAGAAAATTATCGAAGCAGAAGATCCAAAGGTTACATATCCAGACATTACGGAATCAAACCTCTTTAGTGACCTTCTAGTTGTAGTTTTACCTTATGTACTACTTATTGGTGGTATGGTCTTTATCTTCTCCAAAATGGGAGGCGGCGGAAATAACAAAGCCTTCGAATTTAGTAAATCACGTGCAAAAATCCAATCAAACGTAAAAGTTCGATTTAAGGATGTTGCGGGTGCTGACGAAGAAAAAGAAGAAATGAAAGAGTTAATTGACTACTTGAAAAACCCTAAAAAATATGAAGAAATGGGTGCCCGAATTCCTAAAGGTATGTTATTAGTTGGCCCTCCGGGAACTGGTAAAACATTACTTGCTAAGGCAGCGGCTGGTGAAGCTGATGTACCATTCTTTGCAATCTCAGGTTCTGACTTTGTTGAGATGTTTGTTGGGGTCGGTGCAAGCCGTGTTCGTGATATGTTTAAAGAAGCTAAGAAAAATGCACCAAGTGTCATCTTCATTGATGAAATTGATGCTGTTGGTCGCCAACGTGGTGCCGGCCTTGGTGGTGGTCATGATGAACGTGAACAAACACTGAACCAAATGCTTGTTGAGATGGACGGAATTGAAGAAAATTCAGGTGTTGTTATTCTTGCAGCTACGAACCGTTCTGACGTTCTTGATCCTGCCTTACTACGACCAGGCCGTTTTGACCGAACAATTACTGTTGGGTTACCGGACGTTAAAGGCCGTACAGCTATTCTTGGCGTTCATGCCCGGAATAAACAACTAGCACAAGATGTCGAGCTTGAGAATATTGCGCGTCGTACACCTGGATTCTCAGGTGCTGATTTAGAAAACGTTCTCAACGAAGCAGCAATTCTTGCAGTTCGAGAGAAACAACCTAAAATTACAATGGAGCTACTTGATGAGGCGATTGACCGAGTCATGATGGGTCCAGCTAAAAAATCACGTAAGTATGGCGAAAAAGAACGTCATATGGTCGCAGTCCATGAAACAGGACATGCTATTATTGGATTGAAACTCGCTGCAGCTGATAAAGTTCAGAAAGTTACAATTATCCCTCGTGGAGAAGCTGGTGGATATAACTTAATGACGCCAGAAGAAGAAACATTTACACAAAGCGCAACAGATCTTAAAGCTAAGATTACTGGATTACTTGGTGGACGTGTTGCTGAAGAAGTATTCTTTGATGAAATTTCAACGGGTGCATATAGTGATATTCAACGTGCTACACGTATAGCTCGTGCAATGGTTACAACATATGGAATGAGTAATTTAGGACCTATTCAATATGATGATGGCCAAGGTGACAACGTCTTCTTAGGTCGTGACTATTCATCACGTTCAAGCTACTCTGGCGAAATTGCCTTTGAGATTGATAAAGAAGTACGTCGCATTATTGACGAAGCTAAAGAAGAAGCAAGAGTTATTATTGAGGCACAACGCCCATTAATGGAACGCATTGTTGCTGCTCTTCTTGAATTTGAAACAATTACTGCAGAACAAATCAACAATATTGTTGAAGGACGCGATGCAAATGATGCGGGGAATGAACCTGTAGAAGTAGAAATAGTAGAAGCATAATCAATGCCCCATTTCGATGGGGCATTTTAAACCAAATAGGAGATAAATATGACAGATCAAATCGTACGAGGGCTCGCACGTGGTGGCCGTGTTCGGTTCTTTGTGACTAAAACAACAAACGCAGTAGAAAAAGCAAGAGTAATTCATGATACCTATCCAGCAGCATCCGCCGCATTAGGTCGGGTTATGAGTGTTGCTGTAATTATGGGATCAACCTTAAAAAGTGACAACGAAAAAATTGTCACAGAAATCAAAAGTAATGGTGTTCTTAACCATATTCTCGTTAATGCAGATAATGCAGGAAATGTACGAGGATTGGTTTCAAACCCTCATGCACATCAGGTAAATGAAGCAACTGGAAAACTTGATGTCGGAGGCATTGTAGGACAAGGGTCACTTCATGTCACTTATAAGTCCGGAAACTCAGCAACGTTTAGTTCCCAAGTAGAACTTCGCACTGGTGAAATCGGCGAAGACTTTGCATATTACTATGCTCAAAGTGAGCAAATTCCATCAGCTTTATCCGTTGGGGTATTGGTAAATGAAGACCTCAGCATTATGTCTGCGGGCGGGATTTTAATTCAAGTTCTACCAGAGGCGACAGAAGAAGATATTGTGGCTATCGAAACTGTGTTTTCACAGTTGCCACCAGTTTCCAATATTATGATTGATAAAGAGGCAATAGATGTTGCAACATCCCTTTTTGAAGATAGTGTTATCTTAGGGAGCCAAGATGTTCAATATTACTGTGGATGCAATCGTGAGCAAATGCTTGATGTGCTGCGCACATTGTCGAGTGATGATTTAACTGAAATTATCGAGGAAGATAAAGGCGCTACACTGAAGTGTCATTATTGCAATGAAGAATATCATTTCGAAGAAAACGAGCTTCAATCAATTATCAATGAACGAAGCTAAGAACGTAGTTAAATGAGTGAACGCGCTGCGTTCGCTCTTTGCATATTCGGTAAAAAATATCTAAGAAACGATATAAGGTGAATTAAATCAAAGAATTTGATAGAATAGTAAGTGATAAATTAATAACAAGGAAGAAGAGTGAAATTATGTCGCATGAATTAACAGAACAAGAACTTGTTCGTCGAGAAAAAATGGAAGCCTTACGCGAAAAGGGAATTGATCCTTACGCAAGTGGTTTCAAACCGAAGGAACGCTCAAAAGAAATCTTGGATGCATACGACCTGAAATCAAAAGAAGAACTCGCAGAATTAGCTGTAACTACATCTGTCGCTGGGCGCGTCATGACCAAACGACTCATGGGGAAAGCTGGATTCATCCATCTTCAAGACCGTGATGGGCAAATCCAAGTGTATATCCGTAAAGATACAGTAGGTGATGAACAATTTGAATATTTCCAAGATTTAGATCTAGGTGATATCATTGGCGTCGAAGGTATTATTTTCCGTACAAACCATGGAGAATTATCCGTAAAGGCAACAAATGTAGTCCACTTAACAAAAGCACTACGTCCATTACCAGATAAATTCCATGGATTGCAAGATATTGAAGAACGTTACCGTCGTCGTTATCTAGACCTCATTATGAATGAAGAGTCACGAAACACAGCATTTATGCGTCCTAAAATTATGCGAGCAATCCGTAATTTCTTTGATGATCGTGGATTAGCGGAAGTTGAAACACCTGTGCTAACACCGATACTTTCAGGAGCAGCTGCACGTCCTTTCGTAACGCATCACAATACGCTAGATATGGATTTCTATCTACGAATCGCTACGGAGTTACCATTGAAGCGATTAATCGTTGGTGGAATGGAAGGAGTCTACGAAATTGGTCGACTATTCCGTAACGAAGGAATGAGTCCGAAACATAATCCAGAGTTCACAACTGTTGAAGCATATGTAGCATACGCTGATATGAATGATATGATGGATTTGACAGAAGACTTAATGCTATATCTAGCTGACAATGTCTTAGGAACAACGGAAATTCACTATCAAGGAAAAGATATCTCCTTGAAAGGACCTTACCGACGTGTTCATATGGCAGAATTAATTAATGAAGTTAAAGGTGTTAATTTCTTTGATGTCAAATCAGATGCTGAAGCACTTGAGATTGCAAAAGCACATGGGCTTCATATTGCTAAACACCAACAAACATTCGGTCATGTTGTGAATGAATTTTTTGAAACATTCTGTGAAGAAACAATTGTTCAACCGACATTTGTTTATGGTCACCCTGTTGAGGTTTCCCCACTAGCGAAGAAAAATGCAGCGGACCCTCGTTTTACAGATCGTTTTGAATTCTTCGTCGACGCGCGTGAATATGCAAATGCATTTAGCGAACTTAATGATCCTATTGATCAACGTGAGCGTTTTGAGAATCAACTTAAAGAAAAAGACCTTGGGAATGATGAAGCAACGGACATGGATACCGATTTTGTTGAGGCACTTGAATATGGAATGCCGCCAACAGGTGGAATTGGAATTGGTTTAGATCGACTTATTATGCTACTCACAGATAGTGCAAGCATTCGCGATGTACTCTTATTCCCACATATGAAAAACAGATAAAATGTATTTTACTTAATCCATAACAATTACGTGTTATGGATTTTTTGTCGTTACTCAGCGAGTCAACAAACGGGTATAAAATAAAAAATACCGGAAGAATCTTTGAGGGCGGACAATGAAAAAATACACGGCGAAAGAGGTTAAAGCTTTGATTCTTGATAGTGCAGTCAAGCAGTTTACGAGTCGAGGGTTTGAGACAACTCGAGTACAAGACATTATGGACCCATTAGATGGCTTGACTAAAGGTGCGTTTTACCATCACTTCAAGTCAAAAAAAGAAATCGCTGCTAAAGTTGTTGAACGAATGCTGCCTGACCGTAATGTGCTTGATTTAATGAAATTTCATTCTCTTAGTTGAGGTAATGAACAATTAGTTATGCTCCTATGTAAAGCGATAAAAAAACTAAAATCCGAGTTTTCGGGTTTTTCTACGAAATTACCCGATAAACTTTATCTCGTAAATACAATATGTTAGAATAACTCAAAGGGAAATAAGAGGTGTATTATGAATTATTCAGTACTGTTAGTTGCGGCAGGTAAGGGTGCTGCAGAGGGTGAAAGCTATGAAAAGGCAATTGCATCATTTGATGACTCCAAAAGTGTTCTTGGAAAAACCATATCAATTTTCCAACGTGATGAAAATTGCCGTCAAATTGTAATCGTTACAAGCGCAGCAGATATGCAAAAATTTGTGCAAACTACAGGCAGTGGTAAGATTGTCTACGTAAAAGGTGGAAAAACACGTACCGATAGTGTGAAAATTGGGTTGATGGCGATTTCGGAAGATGTTGTCTTGATTCATGATGGTGTTCGTCCGTGGTTAACCCAAAGTCTGATTGATAAACTTATTCATCGAATGGGAACCGAAAAGGCATGTGTCCTTGCGATTGAACCACGTGCTGCAGTACATAGAGTCGTGAATGGATACATCGTGGAAACGGTAGATACATCAACACTCATGGTGTCTCAAACACCACAAGCATTTAATACATCATTTATCATTAACTGCTATAATAAAGCGCGTAATATTGATCATGAATTTACAGATGATGCGTCCGTTGTCCGTGCTGTAAGTGAAGTGAAAATTGCGGTAGAACACGGAGATGTTCGTAACGCACGCTTTATTTTAAAAAACAATAATTAATAATTAGGAAAAGAATGAATCCTTGCGTATTTAACATTGATGGAATGTATTTACACGCAAGGATTCATTTGCTATAATGAATAAACGGATAAACGCAATTATCCTTGCTCATTATGAGCCATAGACCAAAAGGAGGTGTACACATGCGTAAATATGAATTAATGTACATCGTAAAACCTTCATTAGACGAAGAAGCACGTACTGCAGTGATTGAAAAGTCACATGCAATCTTAACAGATAACGGGGCAACTCTTGATAACGTCAATGAGTGGGGATTACGTGAGCTAGCATACGAAATCGAAGACTTTAAAAAAGGTTACTATGTTGTTACTACATTTACATCAGAAGACACAGCAATAAACGAATTCAATCGTTTAACACGTATCAATAAAGATGTATTACGTCATATGATTGTTCGTTTAGAAGACTAATCTAAAGGAGTGATTTAACTATGATTAACCGCGCAATATTAGTGGGTCGTTTGACTCGAGACCCAGAACTTCGTAAAACACAAACAGGTAAATCCGTTGTTTCATTCACTGTCGCAGTAAACCGTCGCTTTTCTCAACAAGAGCAAGCTGACTTTATTAACTGTGTCGCGTGGAATCAAACAGCTGACTTTATCTCAAACTACCTTACAAAAGGTGCTTTAATTAGTGTCGAAGGTTCAATTCAATCGAGATCGTATGAAGATGCTACTGGTAAACGTGTATATGTACAAGAAGTTAATGCTGAAAGTGTTAATTCATTGGAATCACGTACACAACGTCAAGAGCGTGAGCAACAAACTCAACCGTATCAGTCATCAGGTGCACAATCTACACCTGCATATCAAGCTGATCCGGAACCATCATTCTCAATGGATGATGAACCAGTTCTAGATATTACTAGTGACGATCTTCCATTCTAACCAGAAAGGAGCTAGACTATGTCATTCAAAAAATTCCGTGGACCACGTCGTAAAGTTTGCTACTTTACAAAAAATAACATCGATACAATCGATTACAAAGATGTGGAACTCTTAAAACGCTTTATTTCAGCAAACGGTAAAATTATTCCAAGACGTGTAACAGGAACAAAAGCTAAATTCCAACGTCCATTAGCAACAGCTATTAAACGTGCACGCCAAATGGCTTTATTACCATACGTATCAGACAACTAAGATACATATGAATCCTCTCACGCAAGTGAGAGGTTTTTTATATAAAGGGGTGTACTTATGAAAACTACTAAACATCTAACAACCGGTGCAATGACTGTAGCACTTACAACACTTGTAATGCTTTTTGATCGTGCAACTGTGGGCGTATTTATGTCTTTTTTACCCGTTCCACTCATTGTGTACGGGTTCTATTTTGGACTTAAATCGAGTTTCCCAGTGTATATTGCATGTGTTGTATCGGCGCTCATTTTCACCGGATATTTACCTACAGTTCTTCTTATGACAGGGTATGGTCTTATTGGGCTTGTGTGTATTTTTGCAAATTCCAAAAACCTCAAAATGAAGCAAACCTATGCGCTTTTGGTGGTATCCGCAATACCCGTTTACGTTTTGATGATTACCCAGTTCGGTGCATTTTTTGGATTTGAGTATTCACTTGCGTATTCGGCAACACAAACTATGATGCCGTACATTGCGAATCCCGCGATTTACCATATAATAATTATTATAGGAATCTTAATATTGATTCTCATGGAAACCTTCATTATCAAAACAAGCTCGACAGTCCTTATTAATGTAATGCAGCGACGCTTTAAAAAATGAGTCAATAGTCAGAAAGTCCTATTTGTGATAAAATTATATACGAAACCTTAGGGGGAATTTTATGATAAAAAAATTCGAAACGCTTAAAACGCAGCTCTTGATTATTGCGTTTGTGGAAGTAGCGCTAATCGTTGTCTTTCAATTAGCATTTCCAGATAATCTCTATATCTTGCAGTATATCATTATTCTCGTAAATCTTATCATCATTGGTGTAATGTTTTACACAACTGTAAGCAGCACCCAAAGTCGTGTTCTCAAAGTATCCGACTTATTAGGATATGAGGCACAAGATGCGTTTGAGTACGGGAAAATTTCAGTCGTCACGATTACAGATGATGGAACCATAACATGGGTGAGTGAAAATTTTGAAGAATCGGATATTGGAAAGAACATTCGAACTGCATACCCTGAAGTTATGAAGTTGATAAATGGCAAAGAAAAATTTGTGCGATTAACAATTAAAAATAAAGAATATGAGGCGACCATTAGAAATAATGACAATATCATATTTTTTAAAGATGTTTCACGACTTACTGAGTTGGAACGGAATAACCGTAACAATTCCGTTGTTTTAGGAATTGCGTATTTAGATAACTATGAAGAAACGACACAGTATGAAGAAGAACAAGTTATCGCGTTAATTGATATGAATATTCGGCAAGCGGTTGTACGTTGGGCGGATCGTCATAAAATGTACATCCGACGCATTCGATCAGACCGTTATCTTCTCGTGCTAAATGAAGAGATTTTACAAGAAATTACCCAAGAACGATTTACAATCCTCCATGAAATTCGAAAAGAAGCGGCAAAGATGGATGCAAGTATAACATTATCATTGGCGTTTGCCCGCCAAGCTGAGAGTTTTAGAGAGTTAGAAGACATGTCGAACCGTGCTCTTGAACTTGCTCAAGGCCGTGGTGGAGATCAAGTCGTTATTAACACTAAAGATGGGGAAATGACATACTTCGGTGGGTCAACTGAAGCGGTTGAAAAACGAAGTAAGGTGCGTGTTCGTGTCATGGCCCAAAATCTCGGAGATGTCATCAATAATTCGACAGAAGTCCTCATTGTTGGGCATAGGATGATGGATTTCGATTGCTTTGGGAGTGCACTAGGGGTAGCGGCGATTGCAGAAGTTTATGGCAAACGTGCTTCGATAGTCCTGAATCCAGATGATATCGAAGCAAATCTATCCGATGCAATACGAAAAAATCGTGAAGAATTTGAAAAAAATCATAATTTCATAAGTCATTCACAAGCACTCAGTATAATTACAGACAAGACATTAGTGATCATGGTTGACCACCATAGTCTTGAACAGACACAATTCTTAGATATTATCGGAATGGCAAAACGGATTGCTGTTATCGATCATCATCGTCGAACTGGAGAATTTAAATTTAAACCACTCCTTACCTATATTGAGTCATCGGCGTCATCGGCGAGCGAATTAATCATTGAACTCTTCCCGTACCATCGTAAAAATGTTGTGATTAGTAAGTTAGTTGCAACATATATGTATACAGGAATGATTATTGACACTAACCGATTCAGACACCGCAGTGGAAGTCGAACATTCCAAGCGGCAGCGGAATTGCGCAAATATGGTGCTGATCTAGCAGAAGTTGAAAATATGCTTCGTGATGATTATGGTGACTTTGAAACGAAAACAAAAATTCTTGCGACAAGTAAACTCTATGATGATTACGTTATCGCAGCATATAAACATGGAATATTACAACGAACAATGCTTTCGCAAGCAGCAGATGAAATTTTATCTGTAAGGGAAGTAGAGGCATCCTTTGTGATTGCATCAGTCGATGAAGAATCGATTGCAATCTCAGCGCGCTCTAAAGGGGAACTCAATGTCCAGGTTGTGATGGAGAAACTAGGTGGTGGTGGACACTTTACAGGTGCTGCTACCGTAATTCGAAATCAGTCAATGAATGAAATCGTTGAAGCTTTACAAGAAGCGATTAAAACAGTAAGAGAGGAACGTGACTAATATGAAAGTAATACTATTAAAAGATGTAAAAAAATTAGGAAAAAAAGACGAAATTGTAGAGGTAGCGGATGGCTACGCACGTAACTTTTTATTTCCTGGGAAATTAGCGGTTATCGCAAGTGGTGGAAGTCGTGAAGTTCTGAAAGATCAAAAAGATGCTCGTGCCGAGGAACATGCAATTGAAGTTGAGAAGGCAAAAGAAATAGCAAAACGTTTAGAAGATATTACATTAGAATTTACAGTTAAAGTTGGAAAAGGTGGTCGTACATTTGGTTCGGTATCGACAAAACATGTAGAAGAAGCATTGCGTAAAGACTACGATATCCGTGTGGATAAACGTAAATTCAAACCTAATGGTCCCGTATCCCATTTAGGTATGAACCGTATTACGGCAACAATCTTCGATCATGTAACAGGTGAAATCAAAGTTCGACTAATAGGGGAAGAATAATCCATGCGTCAATTACCGTACAGTCATGATGCGGAGGTTGCAATTCTTGGTACGTTACTGGTTTATCCAGATTCAGTCAATCGTATAAATGAACATAACCTTGTAGTCGATGACTTCTACAACACTGAACATCAAAAAATATTCCGTCATATGTTAGACATAATAGAGGCTGGGAACTTTTTAGATGCAACGACATTAATTTCAAGACTTAGAGATCATCATGAACTTGATAGTATTGGTGGCGTTGACTTTCTATTCTATTTAACAGCGAATGCTGCAGCCCCAGCTACATTGAAGCATTATGTTGATGTCATTCAAGAAAAGGCGCAAATTAGACGTCTTATTAGTGTTGCGCAATTAATCGTGGACCAAGGATTCGACTCAACAACCGAAGTTAAGAATCTTCTCGATTTTGCGGAAAAGGGTGTATTAGAAGTTACGCAAGATCGTCAAGTTTCAGATATGCTTTCAAGCCAGGAAGTTGTTGCTGAATTCTTAGCGAATCTGGCAAAAATACAAGAAAACAGAGATCGTATCACTGGTTTAAAGACAGGATTTGAAAGTTTAAACCGTGTTACAAACGGACTTCAACGTGGAGATTTAATTATTTTGGCTGCCCGTCCGTCGGTAGGTAAAACAGCGTTTGCATTGAATCTTGCACTTAATGTGGCAAGACATAACGATAACGGTAAAGGTAGTGTTGCGGTTTTCTCCTTAGAGATGCCAGCCACACACTTAATGAGTCGTATGTTAGCAGCACAATCTTCGATTAAAAGTGAATTTTTAAGATCGGGGAATTTAACGGATGAGATGTCAAATGATTTAAGTATGGCCGCAAGCGTACTGTCAAACACGAATATCTATATCGATGATAGTTCGACGGTAACGATGGCGGAGATTTTCTCGAAGTGTCGAAAATTAAAAGCAGAAGTTGGCTTGGATATGGTTGTTATTGACTATATTCAGTTGATTACAGGACGTGGCAACTCCGATAGTCGCCAACAAGAAGTTTCTGAAATATCCCGTGGTCTGAAGCAATTAGCAAGGGAAATGGAAGTTCCGGTTATTGCACTCTCACAATTATCACGTAACGTGGAAAAACGGGAAGTCAAGATTCCGCAATTGAGTGATTTACGTGAGTCGGGCTCGATTGAGCAAGATGCGGATATCGTAATGTTCCTTTATCGTGAAGAATACTATACACAGCACGAAGAGAATGATGATGTACCGAAAGGACCCAAACCCGATCTGCAAGAAGTTTTGGTCAAAATTAGTAAACACCGTAACGGTGCTCTTGCAGATATAACGATGCAATTCAATGCATCAATAACTAAATTTTACGATGTAGCAACAGGAAGGTAGGTGATGATCGATGAAGAAAAATTTTATTGTGATAGGAGTTGCACTAGGACTGAGTGTAATTCTTGGATTGCTCGGTAAATATCAATCAGACCAACAAAGCATTGAAGCAGCTATGCAAGTCATTGATACATCGAAAGCAAACTTCCCTCAAGAGGTTGTAGCGGTAAATGATCGGCCGGTTGAGATTACAAAACTTTATCATTCAGGGAAACTTGTCGGAATCATTCGCGATACATCTCGATTGGATACCATGTTCAATGACGTTTACGCTAATGAATATGCGGAAGAGTTTCCAGATTCAAAACTGAGTTTCATCGATGATATTTACCAAACCAAAGAATTGAGTTATAACATTTACGAAGACCGTGATGTAGAAATCTTTGGCTATATTCACGAGAAGAATTTATTTGCGATTGAAAGTAACAAAGTAACGTTCTCAAACGGTGCGGTCATCTATGTTAAAAATAGAGAAGACTTTAACACTGCGCGGGAAATGTTTATAAAAAACTTTGTGACAGAAGAAGGTTACGAAGCATTTGTTAATCAAAAGAAACCGGTAACTCCCGATAGTTCAGGAATGCTCGAAAAATCTCTGGAAATTAACGAAACAGTAAAAATTGAAAAAGGACTTGCAAGTAAAGAAGATATTCTCATGAATGAAGACCAGGTGTTAACGTTCTTAAACTACGGCTATGAACCTAAACTTGAGAATTATACAGTCCAAAAATATGATACCGTTGCTGGGGTGGGGTCACAAAATGGGATGTCCGCATCACAAATTGTATCCATCAATAGCGACAAAATTTCATCAGAACAACAAATTTTACAAGAGGGTATGGAATTGAACGTCAGTAAATTTGACTCACCATTTACCGTTCTTGTAACGAAGGAAATGAAAACGACTGAACCAATCTACCCAGAAGATATCGAATACGTTGAAGATCCAACAGTAGATGAGGGAACAGAGATTGTGGATGTGGTGGCACAAGAAGGAATTGCGGATGTTTCCTATAACATTTTATTTGTGAACGGGGAACAACAGCGTTCCGACGAAACATCTCGAAAGACAACCACTGAAGCGGTTCGCGGGAAAGTGCGAATCGGAACCAAAGAGGAGCCAAAAGTATCAAATATTGGTGTTGCTGGAACTGGTCGATGGCCGTTGGCGGATGGACGTGTTATTTGTGAATTTGGATGTTATGGCGGACACCGTGGGGTTGATATGCAACCGTGGGGTGTCTACGGATCAATCTTCTCAATTGACCGCGGTGTTGTAAATGGTAAAGGATATGATCAATCTGGATGGGGTCATTGGGTGCGGATCAACCATGGTAATGGTTACCAATCGCTTTATGCACATATGCCAGGACCTGCGGCAGTATCGCAAGGTGAAACGGTTGCAGCTGGACAGTATCTCGGTCAAGTTGGAGATACAGGTTTTGCAACGACACCTCACTTACATTTAGAAATTTGGGATTCTGGGGGGAATCGACTTAATGCATGCAACGGCTTTGTTACATGTAGATAGAAAGGATGTTTGATTTGAAAAAGCAGCTACCCGTTATTTTAGGAGCAGCTCTACTAAGTATTATTTTGGGATATTTGCTCAATCAAAGTGACTCCAAAATGAGAAATAGTGAGACTTATCAAATCACAGATGTTGCCTCAGCAATCATTCCACAAAATGTTGTCGCAACCAGTGATAAACCCCATGAGGTCGTTAAAATATATCAAAAAGATACCTTGATTGGAATCTTAAACAATACAGAATCGTTTGAAAGCAACTTTGATCGTGTTTATGAAGCAGAGTACAAAGACAAATTTGAAAATTCGAAACTAGGACCGTCAGAAGATGTCTACACAACAAAGGCACTCAGCTATAACTCGTACGAGAACAAAGACACAGAAATTTTCAATTACCTTTACGACCAAGGATTGTTGGCTATTGAAGCACATAAAATTGAGTTTTCGAACGGTGCGATTATTTACGTGAAAAACATTGAAGATTTCGAACGAGCACGTGAAGGATTTATTAAAAACTTTGTGTCATCGGATGATGTCTACAATGTATTAAAAAAAGGTGAAAAATTACCGCCGATGACTGGCTACGGTGAACGAGAGATTGCGCTAAGTGTTAAAGAAACGATTCAAGTTACACCAGGCTTTGCACCGGTTGATAAAATAATGCAGGACGAAGCAACTGTACTTAAGTTTCTAAGTTATGGATATGATCCAAATATTGAAACGTATGAAGTCGAACGCTTTGATACCGTTGATGGTATTGGTTGGAAGCACGGGATGACAGGCTCTCAAATTCTTTCGCTGAACCGAGATAAAATTGTTAGTAGAGAACAACTCTTACAGCCAGGAACAGTCCTTAATGTAAGCAAGTTTAACTCGCCACTAACAGTCGAAGTTGTTCGAGAACGACGTATTGAGGAGATAGTTTATCCCGAAGACATTGAATATGTAGAAGATCCAGAACTAAAAGAAGGCGTCGAAATAATCGATGTCGTCGAACGTAATGGGTTGCGTGATGTTACGTATAACGATACAACGGTCAACATGCAGTCAGTTTCCTCGAAAAGAGTATCGGAGCACACTACAGTCGAACCAATACGCGGAAAAGTACGGGTCGGTACAAAAATTGAACCTCGCATTGGGAGTGGGAAGTTCCGTTGGCCTGTTACCAATGGATTCATCACTTGTGCTTATGGAAATAGTTGTTATCAAGGACATAATGGAACTGATTTCGTTTACTTTGGAAATGGCGGTTTGGGCGAAATTTATGCCTCTGACCGTGGGGTCGTAATCGAAGCGACATACAAAGACGATTGGGGTAATTATGTATTAATAGACCATGGAAATGGATATCAAACACGTTACGCTCATATGCGTAATCCGGGATCATACGTCCAAGTCGGAGAGGTTGTTACTGCAGGCCAGCCGATTGGGTATATTGGTAATACGGGTCGAAGTTTTGGAGCCCATGTTCATTTTGAAGTTTACCAATCTGGAACACGGATTGATCCATGTTCTGTGTTAGGTTGTTAGTAGGAGGTGGTGTAAAGAAATGAACTATGCAATACTGGCAAGTGGTTCGAAAGGGAATGCATGTATTATTGAGACAAAAGGTACGCGCATCCTTATTGACTGTGGTACAACCAAAAGATACCTTAGTCAAAGTTTTGAATCTCTTGGCTTGAGATTTGATGATATCGATCATGTTTTGATAACTCACGACCACTCAGACCATACAAGCCAATTAAAGCATTTCAAGAACAAATCAGTATTTACATCGTCTCCGGATATGGAAGACTTTACAACAGTCACTCCATATGAACCCTTTGAGATCGATGGGATTCACATCATGCCGATTAAAACATCGCACGATGATGCATATTCTGTAGGCTATGTTCTTGATGATGGAAAACGGAAGCTGGTTTATATGACCGATACAGGCTATGTTAAGGAAACAGATCTCGTCTATTTACGAAATGCAGATTACTATATTTTAGAAAGTAATCATGATCCGGAAATGTTGATGAAAACGATAAGGCCATACTATATTAAACAGCGCATACTGTCAGATGTTGGGCACTTGTCAAATGCCGATGCCGGATTAGTGTTATCAAAAGTTGTTACAGAGAATACGAAACAAATAGTACTCGCTCACTTGAGCGCAGAAGCAAATACCGAAGCACTGGCAATTGAAACCGTGTCGGAAATTGTTTCAAACCCTAGGATAGAAATAAGCGTCGCAAAACAATATGAGATTGTAATGGGAGGCATAAACAATGAAAAACAATGATGGATTTAAACGAACTTTTTTAGGAATACTCGTAATTTTACTTGCTTGGAATGGTTTCTTAACATACCAGCTCTATGAGGTGAATAACAGGCCCGCAACAACACAAACAGAGTCAGGAAAACCATCTCAAGAAGTTGTTACGAATTTTGATATTGATACAACACGCGTTGTCGAAAAAGTTGAGGACAAAGTAGTAAGTGTCGTTAATTACCAAGGTGATCGTGCTATGGGAAGTGGTTCAGGAGTCATCTACAAGAATACTGGTGATACGCTTCAAATCATTACTAACGAACATGTTGTCAATGGTGGAAACAAATTTAGCGTGCGTTTGTCAAATGGTGAAGATAAAGAAGCGACATTAATTGGCTCTGATCCACTGTCTGACCTTGCTTTGCTCGAGGTTAAAGAAAAAACAGATATTGAACCAATTGTACTAGGAGATTCATCGGGATTGAAAGTTGGTGAATTTGTATTAGCAATCGGAAGTCCAATCGATCTTGAATTTGCAAACTCAGTTACATTCGGAGTTGTTTCCGGAAAAGACCGAAAAATCCCTGTTGACATAAACGGAGACGGCCAACCGGATTGGGATAGAGTTGCAATCCAAACAGATGCAGCAATTAACCCTGGGAACAGTGGTGGTGCACTTGTCAACTTAAATGGCGAACTCATCGGAATTAACTCGATGAAATTGAATCCGCAACAAGTTGAAGGAATGGGATTTGCGATTCCAGCAAATGAAGTTCAACGCGTCATCGACGAAATCGCAGCAACTGGAAAAGTGCAATATCCTGTACTCGGAGTATCATCAACATCGGTAGATGCATTAAATCCATTCCAAAGAAGTTACTACAACATTCCAGATGATTTAAAAGGTGGTGTCTTTGTAGTGGAAGTTGTCGACAAGAGTCCTGCAGCATTAGGCGGTATCGAGAAAAATGATGTCATTACAAGTTTTGACGGTAAAGAGATTACAGATTACAAGACTTTTAGAAATCAACTTTACACCAAAAAATCAGGCGACACGGTATCGATGCAAGTACTCCGTGCAGGGAAGACGATTGATTTGGAAGTAACTCTCAAGTGATAAAAATAATCGCAATTGGAAAAATTAAAGAAAAAGAGATGCAAGCACTTATTGCAGAGTTTCAAAAACGCCTTAAACCGATTCATGTGATAGAGATGATTGAATTACCAAATAGTAATAAAAAAGAAAATGATATTAATGGTATTATTCAAGATGAGTCGCAACGCGTTCTCGACAAAATAGATCCTCGGGACCATGTTGTTCTCTTGGATTTACAAGGAAAAGATTTTACTTCTCCACAAATGTCCGAGAAGCTGGTGAATTTGATAGATCACGGAAAAACGGTGACATTTATTATCGGAGGCTCACATGGTGTGAGTGATGAAATACGACAACGAGCAAATATACGTTGGCGAATCTCGAACCTAACATTCCCCCATCAACTTGTCCGATTAATGCTTTATGAACAAGTGTACCGAATGTTTATGATATCTAAGAATCACCCGTACCATAAGTAGTTTGAAATGGTTAGCATTAAAAAGTGCATTAGATTGTATTATTCTCACGAATAGTATAAAATTAAAGAGAAAAAACTAGGAGGAAAAAATAATGAAAGAAATCACAGTAACAGTTATCGATCCAGTTGGATTACACGCACGTCCAGCAACAGTAGCAGTTAACGCAGCAAGTAAATTTAAAAGCGAAATTAAAATTAGCTACAAAGGTAAAGCTGTAAACATGAAGTCAATCATGGGTGTTATGTCATTGGGAATCCCAACTCAGTCAGAAATCGTAATTTCAGCTGAAGGTGAAGATCAAGACGAAGCAATCGCAACTATTGAAGAAGTACTAAAAGCTCAAAAAGTCATTGCTTAATATCATAATTGCATTAAAATAGAAGGTGTAAATCTTCTATTTTTTTTATTTCATCGTGGAGGGACAAAATGACAATTAAAAAATGGTCAGCATTACAAGAAAAATACGACTGGGTAAAATCTGGATTTGATAATTTATCGGAAAGTGATCAACAAGATGCATTTTACAAATCGCTCGAGTTTGGGACTGCAGGAATGCGCGGGCTACTTGGAGTAGGTCCCAATCGAATGAATGAGCTCACAGTTGCGAAAGCAAATGTTGGTTTTGGTAAGTATTTAGTTGAAACATTTCCTAATCAACCTCTAAAGGTTGCGATTGCATATGATAATCGCCACAAATCTAGAAAGTTTTCTGAAGTCAGTGCACGGATTCTTTCGAGATACGGTATTGAGAGCTATATTTTTGAGACGCTAAGACCAACACCAGAGCTTTCATTTGCGGTTCGTGAACTGG
Source organism: Erysipelothrix anatis (assembly GCF_009828745.1). GTDB lineage: Bacteria > Bacillota_I > Bacilli_A > Erysipelotrichales > Erysipelotrichaceae > Erysipelothrix > Erysipelothrix anatis. The sequence continues at coordinate 4,337 of NZ_WTSX01000002.1, read as the reverse complement.
GATGCATTGGTGGAATTGTTGTGACCGCAAGTCATAATCCTAAAGAATATAATGGCTATAAGGTTTATGACGAGACAGGATGTCAGCTTGTTGACGATAAAATTGCACGAGTTATTGCATTGATTAATGAAGTTGAAGACGAAACTGAAATTGATCTGGAAACCTTTGACTCAACAAAGATACACGCAATCGATGATACGTTCGATAATATCTATCTCGATGCAATTAAAACGATACAACTTCGACGCGACGAACCGAAGAATATTAAAATTGTGTTTACTTCGCAACATGGAACTTCTTATCCAATGGTCCCCACCTTGTTATCATCGCTTGGATATGACGTAACGGTTGTTGAGGAGCAAAGCTCCTTTGATCCTGATTTTAGTAATACAAAAACTCCAAACCCAGAAGATCGCGATAGCTACGAACTTGCAATCGAATATGGAAAACGCCTGGATGCAGATTTAATCCTCAGCTGCGACCCAGATGCCGACCGCATGGGAATTGTAGTTAAACATAATGGCGAGTACCAATACCTTACAGGGAATCAAGGCGGTTCAATTCTGCAAGAATACATCTACTCAAGTAAAATTGAACTAGGCACAATGCCAACCGATCCAATTATGTTCAATACCGTAGTTACATCAGATTTAGGGGAAAAAATAGCTGCTAAATATGGTGTAACCGTAGAAAAGACCTTAACGGGTTTTAAATATATTGGAAACAAGATTCAACAACATAACGAAGCGAAAGATTACACGTTTGTCTTTGGGTATGAAGAAAGTTACGGATATTTAATTGCAGATTTCGTACGAGATAAAGATGCGATTCAAGCATGTTTAATGGTTGCTGAAGCTGCAAACTATTACTTGAATAAGAATAAGACGCTCGTTGATGTTCTAGATGCGCTTTACGAGGAACATGGTGCACATATTGAATCTCAAGTAGCAATTACTAGAGCAGGCGCGACTGGTTTAGAAGAAATTCAGGAAATTCTAAATACGTTTAGAACTGGTGCGTTTAATTCTTTTGCGAATATTGGGGTAAAATACTTTGACGATTTCCAAACATCGATGCGCTCAAATGGCGAACAACTCGATTTTCCAAAATCGAACGTTTTAAAGTTTTATCTTGAAGATGGTTCTTGGATTGCGATAAGACCATCAGGGACTGAACCGAAATGTAAGTTCTACTACTGCATTGTTGATGAAACCATCGAGAAGGCACAAGCTAAATTCGAACTATTAAAAGCCAACATTAATTCAATTGCAAAAATTTAGACGGGGAACCGTCTTTTTTGTTTAAAAGCACTTGGAATAGGTATTATCACACAGAACCTTTTGTGCTTCTTGCGACGTAGCTTTTTGGAGTAATACATTGAAACAAAAGGCAAAATGAGGTACTCTAATACCAAAGGAGCGAAATTATGAAACAGATTGATAACTTAGCAGTAAATGCGCTTCGTGTACTTTCAGTAGACGCGGTACAAAAAGCAAACTCAGGACACCCAGGGATGCCGTTAGGGGCAGCTCCAATGGCATATACAGTGTGGGCTAACCACATGAATTTTGATCCTAAAGATAGTAAGTGGATAAATAGAGATAGATTTGTCCTTTCGGCAGGACACGGTTCTGCGTTGTTATACTCAATTTTACATATGTTTGGATATGATGTGACACTTGAAGACCTTAAGTCATTCCGACAACTAAACTCAAAGACACCCGGACACCCAGAATACGGACATACAGATGGTGTTGAAGCAACGACTGGGCCGCTTGGAGCAGGACTTTCGACAGCTGTAGGGATGGCGATGGCACAAGAGCACCTTGCTGCAAAATACAATAAACCGGGTTATGATTTAATTGATAACTACACGTTTGTTGTTGCTGGTGATGGATGTATGATGGAAGGAATAACCAGTGAAGCATCTTCCTTAGCTGGAACACTTGAACTAGGTCGCCTCATCGTTCTTTACGATTCAAATGAGATTACTATTGAAGGACGCACCGATTTAGCATTCAAAGAAAATGTCCGCGCGCGTTATGAAGCATACGGATTCGAAACTTTCCTTGTCGAAGACGGAAATGATCTCGAATCAATTGATGCAGCTATTGCAAAAGCAAAAGAAAATACAAAACAACCTTCGCTCATCGAAATTCGCACCAAAATTGGTTATGGTAGTGACAAGGAAGATTCTTCAGCGTCACACGGATCTCCACTAGGAGATGCGTCAATTGAAGCACTAAAAAAATTCTTAGAATACCCTAGCCTTGAACCGTTCTATGTTCCAGAAGAAGTTTATGCACACTACAAAGAAATCGCAAACGAAGGAACGAAAGTTCATGACATGTGGACAGCTCTATTTGAGGATTATGAAAAAGAATATCCTGAATTAGCACAACAATGGAATAAAGACTTTTCAGAGATTTCATTAGAGTCTCTCTTGGAAAATAAAGCATTGTTTGAGTTTGAAGACAAACCACAAGCAACTCGCAATGTTTCAGGTGAAATGATTAACCGCCTTAAAGATACATATTCAAATATGTTTGGTGGTGCAGCTGACCTTGCGTCATCAAACATGACTACAATGAAAGGTGAAACTTCATTTAGTTCGGAGAACTATCTCGGAAGAAACATACATTTCGGAGTCAGAGAACATGCGATGGCTGCGGCGGGCAATGGTATATCATTGTACGGTGGCTTGAAGCCATATGTAGCAACGTTCTTTGGTTTTACGGATTTCTTAAAACCAATGGCTCGTCTAAGTTCTCTTATGAATGTACCGTTAACATACGTACTAACGCACGATAGTATCGGTTTGGGTGAGGATGGACCAACACATGAGCCAGTTGAACAATTGTCGATTTTACGATCACAACCTAACTTCATCACCTTTAGACCAGCGGATGCTCGCGAAACAGCATATGGATGGGCTTTAGCATTGTCATCAAAAACTACTCCAGTTGGACTCGTGCTTTCACGTCAAAACCTTCCGCAACTTGAAATGTCGGGAGAAAATGCGTTGAAAGGTGGGTATATTGTATATGAGCCCAAGACAGTTGATGCGATTGCAATTGCAACAGGGTCGGAAGTAGCAATTACACTAGAGGCAGCGAAGAAACTTTCAGAAACAGGAGTTGGCGTTCGAGTTGTAAGTATGCCGTCGACAGAGCTTTTCGAAATGCAAGACGAAGCATACAGGGAGTCGATTATTCCTTCAACGATTCGTTCACGAGTTGCTGTTGAAGCTGGGACTTCGTTACCATGGGGTAAATATGTTGGACTTGATGGTGCAACAGTATCCCTTGATACATTTGGCGCTTCGGCTCCAGGAAATGTTCTGTTTGAACACTTTGGATTCACAGTCGATAATATTGTCGAAGTTATCAAGTCAACGCTGAAATAATAATCGTTATATAGAAACAACCACTTCACGTGGTTGTTTTTTTCTTTCTTTGTATGCACAAATACAACTTCAGTTTATAAGTTTACTTTCAAATTACTCAATGAGGTTTAAAATTTGACTGGCATTGTATCGCGAGCATCTAACATAAATTGATTGTGGTACAATAATATAGAGAGGTGAATTATGATTAGATACATGAAAATCAGTGAAATAGACAAAGTTATTGATATATGGGAAACGGTCAATGTTGAGGCACACGACTATATATCGGAACAATACTGGCATGAAAATAAAGAAATGGTTAAGGAAGCGATGGAAAACAGCAATATGTATGTTTATATTGATAACCATGAGATTCTTGGTTTTTCCGGTATAACTGGAGGAAGTTATCTTGCCGGAATTTTTATATTGTCGTCACATCGCGGTAAAGGAATTGGTAAGCAAATGATAGATTTCTTGAAAGATAAATATGATGATATTCAACTCAGTGTTTATGAAAAAAACAAAGGTGCGGTTTCGTTCTATCTAAGGGAAGGTTTTAAAATTGACGAAAGTTCCATTGATGAAGAAACTGGAGAAATGGAATCCTTGATGAGTTGGTCAAAATAGAGTTAATAAGTGCGTAAAACCACCCACATTCACACCGATAAAAATGTATATTCAAAAAGATTAAATTAGTCTCTAAAATGCGTTGACACAAGTGATATAGGGTGGTATTATGTACAAGCGTTCAAGGGAACTTGGGTGCGAAATGGTCTTTGAAAACTAAACAGGAAACGTCAATTTCAAAAGAAATACAAGAAATAAACAAAACTCGTCAGAGTATAAAAATGAGAAAGAATCAAATGGAGAGTTTGATCCTGGCTCAGGATGAACGCTGGCGGCGTGCCTAATACATGCAAGTCGAACGAAGAGCGTAAGAAGCTTGCTT
>NZ_WTSX01000025.1 GCF_009828745.1 Erysipelothrix anatis | reverse complement strand
GGAACTGACCTAGTTCCTTGGGACTCAAGAAAAAACCAAGTTAGGATGAAGCCAACCGATAATTAACGGGAGACTGATATCCTAGCTTTTCTTGTATTCGATTTTCATTGTAATATTTTAAATAGTCTATCACAGTTTGTGATACAATTTCAGTAGAACTTTTAAGTTCTGGGTTTAATTCGAAAGTTTCAGACTTTAGTGAGGAATGAAACGATTCGATAGGAGCATTATCGGCAGGTGTACCTTTACGGGACATACTCATGGTAATGCTTTTGTTTTTTACTCTGAGTTGATACTCTTTAGATGTGTAAACACTCCCTTGATCCGAATGAAGAATACATGGCTTAAGGATGTCTGGAAGTTGATTGAGTGTATCAACGACACATTCTAAGTTTTGTCTGTCACTTAATGTTGATGCGATAATCTCGCCATTGTATAAATCCATGATCGTAGATAAATAAAGCATCTTATTTCCATACGGGATGTACGTGATATCTGTTACCAATTTCTCTAAAGGACGGTTTGATTTAAAGTCACGATTAATAATATTATCCATAATGATTGGCTGAGTTTTGTTATTCCTATACCTTTTGACCTTAACTCGGCATTGGCATTGATGTTTCTGCATTATCTTCTGAACAGTATTCTTATTGATAATTCTGTCTTTTCGTATCAATGCAGTTATTTTACGATATCCGTACCGGAATTTGTTTTCTTTACAAAGTTCAATCACTAACGATTCATTGACTGAATAGTCATAAGACTCTACTTGCTTTTTTTTAGTCCATCGGTAATACGTTGATTTTGGTATTCCAAAAAGATTCAAGACATCTTTAGTAGATACAACATCGCGATACTCTTCAACGAGTTTGATGATTATTTCTGGTACCACATCCTTTCTCTCTCCAAATACTTTTTTAATAATTCAATTTGCTGTTCAAGATATTTAATCCGAAGACCTTGTGTTTCTTCAACTGTATCTGCTTCTGGTCCTTTTCCATAAGTATATTGTTTACCAACTGGTTGAGAAAAACGATAATGTTCACCATTTCGATACCATCTCCACCATGTTTTAACTTGAGATATGTTTTTTATTCCAAGTTCGCTTTGAATATGTTTGCTTGAATATCCTGCTAATTTCATTTCTATTACTTTCATTTTTATCTCATAACTATGCATAATCCGTGTTCCCATAAGAAAACCTCCCGTATTGAATCATTTTACAATAATTCGTTTACAAGAGGTTTTTTCTTGAGTCCCAAGGAACTAGGTCAGTTCC
>NZ_WTSX01000024.1 GCF_009828745.1 Erysipelothrix anatis | reverse complement strand
AAATAACATGTAGGTTATCTGATGGGATAAGTTAACGAATAAGGCAGAGTAGTGTATGCAAATAGAGTCAATTCATTATGAATTGTACTTAATAGAATCTACATGTTCGTACTTAGCTTTATCATGTGACTGGTAGATCGGACCAAAGTTGATATTTTTGCTAATAGTTTTTCGTGAAGTTTTTACAACTAGTTTAATTCTCTTGGAGTAATCGAAATTGTAAACCTCACTGATTGGAAAAAGCAAATAACCAGATGTTGATTCATATGCGGATAGATTGATTACAGGTTTAAGATAGTCAATATGGTTGTCAACAAATCCAAAATTCACTCTTGTATTCTCTCCAGTGGATATGACAAAGAATGGCTCTGTATGAGAATAGTCAGAAAATTCAGGACCATCTTCGTCTCCAAGAAAAAAAGAAAGAATAGAAATAGGCGAAGCACTTCTATTTGTCAAAACAATTCTTATTAAGGCAACTTGACTGTAATGAGGTTTACCAGTCATTTCGCTTACAGAAGCTGAAACACCATCATAAGAAAGTAAGGTTCCGCTTTGGTCACCTCCATGTAGCTGCTCTACTTTCAGGTTAAATCGTTGTCGACGAGCTGAAGTTGTGGCGAAGTAAACTGAAAAAATTAAGGAAATTATGCTAATCGTTATCGTAATAGAGTCTATAGATATATCCATATGTATGTGAACCTCCGTATTGATTAATTCTATCATACTAAATAGCAAAAACCATTAAATAAAGAGACATCACTCTTAGCCACTCTATAAAGGCTCTGAGTAGTGTTTTCAAAATTCAAATAAGATACAGGTTATCTACCTGTTAGAAAGAGGAAATAAAATGAATAACGAAACACTAAATGGAATTCTTCAAGAAGAAATAAAAAACTTTGAAAATCATGATGCAGTAATGATTGTTGATACGGAAGATGTCCAAGTTATGGACTGGAAAAGTCATGGATTATCGCACTATGCAATTCGTTTCGTACTTAACAGAAATCACATGTATCTAAGTGGTGATCTTGGCAGTGCGGTATTCGATTTAACATGGTTCCCTAGATTCACAGATAAGTGGGAACAGTCTTATCATTATTTAAAAGAAAAGATCGTGTCTTGGTCTGAACAAGACTCAACATGGAAGGAAGCTGTTCTTGAAAAAGATATCGAAGAATGGATTGAAGAACAAAAAAATGAAGACTTTGATGGCGATGAATTGGAAAAAGTTGAAGAGATACTTCGGGAATGTTTGGGAGAAGTTGATTATTCAGGAACTGGAGGAGAATGGTCATTTTGGATTGCATTAAATAACTCTAAAATATCAGATTATGATGTCGACTATCATGAAACATTCAGTAACTTCGGAAAGACAACACCATTAAGATTCTACTTATGGATTGAAGCATTGAGAATGGCTAGTTCTCAGCTAAATTCTGGTTCAAAATGTTTATAATTAATCATGATTTATAAGAAATAGGTTATTTTATAAAATAATCATTTGAGCCGCTTAAATAGCGGCTCATATAACATTATTAAAATTCAAGAAAAGATATACGTATTCTTGAATAATCTAAACAAAGAAAAGAGGGTTGAAAATGTTAAAAGAAGGTAAATTAAATATGTTCACTGAAGCCCCATGCATTTCTATTTGGGGTCACAAGTTTACGAAGGAAGAATTTGATAAATTAGTCGAGATGCATCGAACACCTACATGGGATGAAGTTGTTAAGGCTTGGGAATGTGTTGATGATGGATATGAAGAACATAAGGTTGAGGAATATAAAAATTTGATTGGGGTGTCAAACGGCGATAACTATATCTTTGAAATTAGCGGTGACGATTTCACTTATTATTATGATCCATACACAGGAAGAACTACACCCAAAGTTCATCACGCAATCAACCTAACAATCAGGTACTTAGAAGCGCAGGAGATAATCAATGGAACCATTTAAATCGAAAATAGTAACTAACGTATTG
>NZ_WTSX01000023.1 GCF_009828745.1 Erysipelothrix anatis | reverse complement strand
TAAACAAAACTCGTCAGAGTATAAAAATGAGAAAGAATCAAATGGAGAGTTTGATCCTGGCTCAGGATGAACGCTGGCGGCGTGCCTAATACATGCAAGTCGAACGAAGAGCGTAAGAAGCTTGCTTCTTACAATCTTAGTGGCGAACGGGTGAGTAATACATAAGCAACCTGCCTCAATGCCTGGGATAACTGATGGAAACGTCAGCTAATACCGGATAGGTTAAGTCAAGACATCTTGATTTAATTAAAGATGGGATACATCACAATGAGATGGGCTTATGGCGCATTAGTTAGTTGGTGAGGTAACGGCTCACCAAGACGATGATGCGTAGCCGACCTGAGAGGGTGACCGGCCACACTGGGACTGAGACACGGCCCAGACTCCTACGGGAGGCAGCAGTAGGGAATTTTCGGCAATGGGGGAAACCCTGACCGAGCAACGCCGCGTGAGTGAAGAAGGCCTTCGGGTTGTAAAGCTCTGTTGTAAGGGAAGAACGATAGTTAGAGGGAATGCTAGCTATATGACGGTACCTTACCAGAAAGCCACGGCTAACTACGTGCCAGCAGCCGCGGTAATACGTAGGTGGCAAGCGTTATCCGGAATTATTGGGCGTAAAGGGAGCGCAGGCGGTTTATTAAGTTTATGGTGAAAGTTCGGGGCTCAACCCCGTGATGCCATAGAAACTGGTAGACTTGAGTACAGGAGAGGTTAGTGGAATTCCATGTGTAGCGGTAAAATGCGTAGATATATGGAGGAACACCAGTGGCGAAGGCGGCTAACTGGCCTGTAACTGACGCTGAGGCTCGAAAGCGTGGGGAGCAAATAGGATTAGATACCCTAGTAGTCCACGCCGTAAACGATGGATACTAAGTGTTGGAGAAATTCAGTGCTGTAGTTAACGCAATAAGTATCCCGCCTGGGGAGTATGCGCGCAAGCGTAAAACTCAAAGGAATTGACGGGGGCCCGCACAAGCGGTGGAGTATGTGGTTTAATTCGAAGCAACGCGAAGAACCTTACCAGGTCTTGACATACCGCGCAAAAGCATAGAGATATGTAATAGTTATGGCGGATACAGGTGGTGCATGGTTGTCGTCAGCTCGTGTCGTGAGATGTTGGGTTAAGTCCCGCAACGAGCGCAACCCTTGTCTTCAGTTACCAGCATTAAGTTGGGGACTCTGGAGAGACTGCCGGTGATAAACCGGAGGAAGGTGGGGATGACGTCAAATCATCATGCCCCTTATGATCTGGGCTACACACGTACTACAATGGCGTATACAGAGGGCAGCGAAGCAGTGATGTGAAGCGAATCTCAGAAAGTACGTCTCAGTTCGGATTGGAGTCTGCAACTCGACTCCATGAAGTCGGAATCGCTAGTAATCGCGAATCAGCATGTCGCGGTGAATACGTTCTCGGGCCTTGTACACACCGCCCGTCAAACCATGAGAGTTGGTAATACCCGAAGCCGGTGGTCTAACCCGAAAGGGAGGAAGCCGTCGAAGGTAGGACCGATGATTGGGGTTAAGTCGTAACAAGGTATCCCTACCGGAAGGTGGGGATGGATCACCTCCTTTCTAAGGAGTAATAACTTAGTAAGAAGCAGAAGTTGACACAAGAGTTTCCTGTTTAGTTTTGAGAGGCTATTAAGCTTTTCAAAAGAATGATCTTTGAAAACTGAATAACAGAAGAGATAGATAGACATAAAGTTATCAACAGAATATCTTTTCGAATAGTTGTATAAACTAGATTTACATCAAGTTAAACAAACAGTAACTAAAAGCAATTAAAAGCAAAGCGAACACACGTTTATCGAAGCGATAAACACAAAAACTGATTTTAAACAATCAGGCGCGAAATTACATGTGATTAAATATGTAAGGGCGTACGGTGGATGCCTAGGCACTAAGAGCCGATGAAGGACGCGACTAACAGCGAAATGCTCCGGGGAGAGGTACGTACTCAACGATCCGGAGGTATCCGAATGGGGGAACCCAGTACTGGTAATGCAGTATTACATATAGATGAATACATAGTCTATAGTGAGGCAACCTTGCGAATTGAAACATCTTAGTAGCAAGAGGAAAAGAAAACAACAGTGATTCCCTGAGTAGTGGCGAGCGAAACGGGAAGAGCCCAAACCATCTTCGAGATGGGGTAGTAGGACCACAATGTGGGATTAATTAAAGCTAGTCGAATGGCATTGAAAGGCCAGTCGTAGAAGGTGCAAACCCTGTAGACGAAAGCTGCGATTACCCTAGTGGAATCCTGAGTACGGCGAGGCACGTGAAACCTTGTCGGAATCAACCGGGACCACCCGGTAAGGCTAAATACTCCTTAGTGACCGATAGTGAACCAGTACCGTGAGGGAAAGGTGAAAAGAACCGCGGAAGCGGAGTGAAATAGATCCTGAAACCGTATGCTTACAAGAAGTCAGAGCCCGTTAAAGGGTGATGGCGTGCCTTTTGTAGAATGAACCGGCGAGTTACTCATAATGTGCAAGGTTAAGTTGGAAAAGACGGAGCCGAAGCGAAAGCGAGTCTTAATAGGGCGCGAAGTACATTGTGGTAGACCCGAAACAGAGTGATCTAGCCATGACCAGGTTGAAGTTTGGGTGAAACCAAATGGAGGACCGAACCGACCATCGTTGAAAAGCTGGCGGATGAGTTGTGGCTAGGGGTGAAATACCAATCGAACTCTGATATAGCTGGTTCTCCCCGAAATAGCTTTAGGGCTAGCGTCATCGTAAGGCCACTGGAGGTAGAGCACTGAATGTATGATGGCCCCATCTCGGGGTACTGAATATAATCAAACTCCGAATGCCAGTGGAGAAGTAGATGGCAGTCAGACTATGGGTGATAAGGTCCGTAGTCAAAAGGGAAACAGCCCAGATCGCCAGTTAAGGTCCCAAAATTCATGCTAAGTGGAAAAGGATGTGGGGATGCACAGACAACTAGGAGGTTGGCTTAGAAGCAGCCACCCTTGAAAGAGTGCGTAACAGCTCACTAGTCGAGTGACCCTGCGCCGAAAATTTACCGGGGCTAAGTATGATACCGAAACTGCGAATTTGTAGTAATACAAGTGGTAGGGGAGCGTTCTATACAGCGTTGAAGATGTACCGTGAGGAGCGTTGGAGCGTATAGAAGTGAGAATGCCGGTGTGAGTAGCGAAATGTCAGTGAGAATCTGACACACCGATTGCCTAAGGTTTCCAGGGGAAGGCTCGTCCGCCCTGGGTAAGTCGGGACCTAAGATGAGGCTGAAAAGCGTAGTCGATGGACAACAGGTTGATATTCCTGTACCCGAGCCATAAGTGAAGGAATGACAGAGAAGGCTAGGTTAAGCCGGCGAATGGAAGAGCCGGTTTAAGCGAAGGAGCCGTATGGTAGGCAAATCCGCCATATAAAGCAAAGGCGTTATGAGGAGTGAACCCGTGAGGAAGTAGCGAAGTAACCGATGCCAGCTCTCAAGAAAAGTTTCTAGCGTTAATTATGGTTTGGCCCGTACCAAAACCGACACAGGTAGGCAAGGAGAGAATCCTGAGGTGAGCGAGAGAACTGTTGCCAAGGAACTCGGCAAAATGACCCCGTAACTTCGGGAGAAGGGGTGCTCTTTTTAGAGAAGAGCCGCAGTGAAGAGGCCCAAGCGACTGTTTAACTAAAACACAGCTCTCTGCAAAGTCGCAAGACGAAGTATAGGGGGTGACGCCTGCCCGGTGCTGGAAGGTTAAGGGGATGTGTTAGACCATGAGTCGAAGCATTGAACTGAAGCCCCAGTGAACGGCGGCCGTAACTATAACGGTCCTAAGGTAGCGAAATTCCTTGTCGGGTAAGTTCCGACCCGCACGAAAGGCGTAACGATTTGGGCGCTGTCTCGGCAGCAGACTCGGTGAAATCTTAGTACCGGTAAAGATGCCGGTTACCCGCAACTAGACGGAAAGACCCCATGGAGCTTTACTGTAGCTTGATATTGATCTTTGAATTTACATGTACAGGATAGGTGGGAGACTATGAAGCATGAACGCTAGTTTATGTGGAGTCGCCATTGGGATACCACTCTTGTAAGTTTGAAGATCTAACCGCGACCCGTAATCCGGGTCCGGGAGAGTGTCAGGTGGGCAGTTTGACTGGGGCGGTCGCCTCCTAAAGAGTAACGGAGGCGCCCAAAGGTACCCTCAGATTGGTTGGAAATCAATCGACGAGCGTAAAGGCAGAAGGGTGCTTGACTGCGAGACCTACAAGTCGAGCAGGGACGAAAGTCGGGCTTAGTGATCCGGCGGTACCACGTGGAAGGGCCGTCGCTTAACGGATAAAAGCTACCCTGGGGATAACAGGCTGATCTCGCCCAAGAGTTCACATCGACGGCGAGGTTTGGCACCTCGATGTCGGCTCATCGCATCCTGGAGCTGAATTCGGTTCCAAGGGTTGGGCTGTCCGCCCATTAAAGCGGTACGCGAGCTGGGTTCAGAACGTCGTGAGACAGTTCGGTCCCTATCTGTTGTGGGCGTAGGAAATTTGAGGAGCGCTGTCCCTAGTACGAGAGGACCGGGATGGACATACCGCTGGTGTACCAGTTGTCCTGCCAAGGGCATGGCTGGGTAGCTAAGTATGGACTGGATAAGCGCTGAAAGCATCTAAGCACGAAGCCAACTCCAAGATGAGATTTCCCATACGTAAGTAGTAAGACCCCTGAGAGACGATCAGGTTGATAGGTCAGAGGTGGAAGCATAGTGATATGTGTAGCTGACTGATACTAATAGGTCGAGGTTTTAATCACAATAACGACTATTTGAAAAGATACAAAGTCTTCTGTTATTCAGTTTTGAGAGATTACTCTCATGATCTGGTGATTCTAGCAAAGTGGTCACACCTGTTCCCATCTCGAACACAGAAGTTAAGCACTTTAGCGGCGACAATATCTAGCCCAGCGTTAGTGAAGATAGCTCATTGCCAGGTAATTCGACATC
>NZ_WTSX01000022.1 GCF_009828745.1 Erysipelothrix anatis | reverse complement strand
CAATATCTTGATGACATTGCCTTTAAAATCAACTCAATGCCGCGTAAAATATTTGACTTTAAAACTGCTTATGAGATAGAATTTTTAAAAATGAATAGTGGTGCGGTTGAGATTTGATAAAAGAAAAAGTAGCCGAGGCTACTTTTTTTAATCCAGTGGTTTCTGTCGGTAGTTTCCTTCAATCCGTTCAACCGAAGACACCTCGATGAAGGCTTTAGGGTCTGCTGCAACGACTTGATCGACAATTGATTTAATCTCGAATTCATTCACAACCATATATAACATTGCACGGTATTGATGTTTATAAACACCCATACCATTTAATTGGGTAATTCCATGACGCGTGACGCTCAGAACAGCAGTACAGACTGCATCCGGTTCAACTGTAATTATACGCATACTGCTTAGCTTATACCTGTTGTGGTATGTTTCAATAATCTTCGTGGATGCGACTTGGTAAATAATTGAATATAACGCCAGGCTCCAATCGTACATCCACCCAGAGTAAAGTAGCACACAGACATTGAAGAACATGATTTTGTCCCACATTGGCTTATTCTTAACCATCGAGAAGTAAATAGCTATAAAATCTGTTCCACCTGCCGAACCATTCATTCTCAGTGCAATCGAGGAACCCACCCCATTCACAACACCACCAAATACTGCAAGGAGAATGGGATCATATGTTAACTTAAACGCTGGCAAAATTTCTACAAAAATACTTGTCAAAAAGACATGCATAAACGACAAAATTAAAAAACGTTTCCCGAGTTTTTTAATCACAAACGAAAGTAAGAAAACATTAATAATTAGGAACAAGAATCCGTACGAGAGCGTTAACCCAAACAAACGGTTCATTTCTTTGATAAGAAGGATGGTAACACCACCAACTCCTGCTGGCACTAAGTCAGCAGGCCTTACAAAGGATGTTATGGCAGTAGCCGACAACATCGCTCCTAGTATTACTCCGATATATTGCTTTGGTTCTATTTTTCTAAAGTATTCCATAATCTATCTCTGTTAATCGTGTCGATTGTCTCGTTGCTAGTCGATACAATATTTTCCTTTACATTTTTGAGTTTTCTTTTCATCTTCAAAATCAGGTAACTCTGATGCCACTGCGATTGCTTCAATTTCAACGAGCGCATTTTTGGGCAAACGCGCCACTTCGAAAGCAGTGCGTGCAGGATAAGGATGTGCAAAGTAAATTGCATACGTTTGATTCATAAGTTCAAAGTTATCCATATCACTGAGGTATACCGTAGTTTTGACAATGTCTTTGAGTTCGAGTCCCGCACTCCTCAAAGTATTCTCTAAGTTTTCAATGGCCTTACGTGTTTGTGTGACAATATCATCGCCCACAAGATTCGCTTCAAGGTCAATACCGAGCTGTCCCGAGACATAAACAGTATGATCGACTTGAATCGCTGCTGAATACGGTCCAACTGCTTTCGGACCATTTTTAACTATAATTTGTCTACGCTTCATTTGATTTACCTCTATAGGAGATCACGATAGTATTCATCGGATTTTTCTTGACGGTCTAAACTTGCATTCATACGTACAAATCCCGTAATACTTCCAACAACTATCACGAGCAAAAGTACAACACTTACAAATCCATTAAAATCTTCAATCATAACTCATCACCTCTATTGTTTTCATTATAGGTAAAATGCTAGAGAACTTCAACATAGTCGCCTAGTATCAACACCGGCATGACTAAACATGTACAAATCATTACAAACGCCAGGACTGCGTCAAACCAAGCAATTGTATGCATAATTTGGAATCCTTGCTCAATACTATTGGTATTCATTGCAATGGTAAGTCCAATTAAAATTACGGAATACGCAATCCCTCCCGCAAACATAATGAGAGTGTGTTTTAGCCAAAATTTAGTTCTAAAGAATGTAACAAACCACAGTATGATAAAAATGTAGACCGTAACGGGAATCGTTGCATTCAGACGTTCTAGAAGAATTGTCGGGCTATGCGAATACTGCATCACGTTTCTCACAACAGCAATAATCCAACTACCACTCACATTCAGTAGTTCCATGGCACCATCGACAGTATGTGTATTGATGACAGCAATACTCAATAAGAGCACTTCCAGAAACATTGCCACCATTGCCGCAAAAAATGTCATGAGAATTGCAATGTACAGCTTTTTATAGTCGCGGATCATTGATAGTCCTTAAGAAAATCTTTGCCTTTTTGAACCTCAACACGCGATAATCCGTCATATTCTTTTTGACGCAATACTTCGAATACACAAATTGCGACTGTATTCGATAGATTCATACTGCGCGCTGAAGGTGCCATTGGTATACGGAAGCAATGGTCATAGTTTGCTTTGAGAATATCTTTGGGAATTCCGGTGCTCTCTTTTCCGAAAACAAGATAAATATCTTGGTCGATACTTGCATAATCAAAATCTGAATGTGTGTATTCACCATAACGTGTCAAGAAGAACATAGGACCTTTCGTTTGATCAACAAACGCCTGCCAATCGACATGACGAATCACCTCAAGCTCTTCAGAATAGTCCATAACACTTCTTTTAACACGTTTTTCATCAAGAATGAAACCTAAAGGTTCAATTAAATGTAGTGTTGCTCCAGCGGCAGCACACGTTCTCATAATATTTCCGGTATTTTGCGGAATTTCGGGTTCATACAATACAACATGAATCATAAACGTTTCACCGTTCTTTCTAAACCAAATAAAACTGCAATCGCTCCTGCAACAATAGCGCCGATTGCAAAAATAATACGATATACAAGCCCCATAAAGAAAGGCTCTGGAACCATCATAATTAAACGATCAACGTTTGGGTTCAGCAACCATAGATCGTTTGTGAAAACGAGCTGATGGAATGAAATCCAGAACGCTTGGAAATCAATGAGTGCATAAAGTCCCACGATACCAACTACACTTCCCAGGATTAATAATGAGGCTTTCCATATGTCACGGGATAAGACAAAGTTAAGGTAATCACCCGATCCTAGACTCACCAGAACCATAAATGCAACAAAAATCATTGCGATATTACGGAAGTGAACCGCGCCTAAGTATAACGCTTTAACATCAACCATATGGTCTTTTTCTTTTTGGTTGAACATTTGAACATCACGCCCATCAACACTCACACTCAAATCAAGCGTTTGACGATCATCTTTTATGTAATCAATAAGCACATCAGTAGCTTCATGCAACTCTGCTTCACTTATGCGAATCGTTTGAGCCGTATCGAGTTTATGATACATTTTCGCATAGTAACTTTTTTGGAAGGATAGTGCAAAAATTGCAGTAAGCATCATTGAAATGAGAAATAAAGATGCTGCAAGTATATAAAGCATTTTTTTCATGTTCACGCCTCCATGAAGTCAATAAATTTTTGGAGCGCGAGTGCACGGTGTGATATCTTGTTTTTGACATCAGCATCAAGCATTCCAAAAGATACGGTCATGCCGTTCGGAACAAAAATCGGATCATATCCAAATCCACCCTCGCCCATGATTGCCTCGGCTATTGAGCCATCAATTCGTCCTTCAAAAGCATGAATTCCCTGCTCATCAATCATAACGATTGCACTTGTAAAGTACGCATCACGTTGTGATTCATCTTTGAGGCGCTTCAAAATTTCATTATTTTTATCGACATAGGGTGTATCCTCGCCCATAAAGCGTGCTGAGTAAACACCAAGAATATCAGGTAGCGCCGAAATAGTGAGACCCGAATCATCCGCAATTGTTGGGAGTCCTGTTTGCTCATGGACAAATGCGGCTTTAATTATACTATTTTCAACAAATGTTGCACCTGTTTCTTCGACTGAATCCATTGATATACCCTGTTCTTTTGCAGTTACAACAGTATATCCCAGTGGTTCAAGTATAGACTTAAATTCTTTTAATTTTCCTTGATTATTACTTGCTACGATAATTTTCATACTTTCACTCCTAAACATATGAAATTATACCATTTATGATATAATTTCACTATGAAAACGTACCAAACTTTAAAAACTCAATACAATTTAGAGGTATTGTCCGAGGATTTCATTCCTTCTGGACTGACGAATGCGAATTATCATGTCCTTACGAATAAAGGAGAATTTGTTGTACGAATGCCAAAGCCCGAGAATGCAGGGTTGTTTGACTATCATCATGAGGCACATGTACTCGCACTTATCGAACCGCTCAACCTCGATACACCACTTTATGCCTATAATCCAAATACAGGCGTTAAAATAAGTGACTATGTTCCAAACACCCATACATATAAGAATGATCATTTGGCTGATGCCGCAATCCTCATTAAGACCTTGCATGATGCAAATCTTAAATCTGGAATTCGTTTTGATTTAATTACAAAATACGATCTCTTCCAAACTCGGAATACTTATCAAAAGTATAATACCATTCCTTATCGATACTTACTCGAAGAAACCCAAGCAATGGCTTCAAACATCAGACTTTGCCACAATGACCTTGTAGAGGGTAACTTACTCTTTTCAAAACAACGTCATTACTTAATTGACTACGAGTATGCGATGGATAATGACCCATACTTTGATATCATGTCCTTTCTAACTGAAAATGATATTCAAGATAAACAATCACGTCAAATTTTTTATGAGGCTTACTTTGGTTACCAGCCCAACGACACAATGATGAGCAAGTTATGGCATTTTGAGGTTTCACATCACTTGATTTGGTGTGAGTGGGCTCAAATGATGTATGCACAGCACCATGACGCAATATATAATGACATTGCGGAACTAAAGTATACTCGTCTTCTCGAATGCATCACGGAACATAAAAAAAACTCCCAATGATGGAACTGACCTAGTTCCTTGGGACTCAAGAAAAAACCTCTTGTAAACGAATTATTGTAAAATGATTCAATACGGGAGGTTTTCTTATGGGAACACGGATTATGCATAGTTATGAGATAAAAAT
>NZ_WTSX01000021.1 GCF_009828745.1 Erysipelothrix anatis | reverse complement strand
GTCACACCTGTTCCCATCTCGAACACAGAAGTTAAGCACTTTAGCGGCGACAATATCTAGCCCAGCGTTAGTGAAGATAGCTCATTGCCAGGTAATTCGACATCCATTTGGATGTCTTTTTTTTATGCATCAATATAAAAAAACCCCGTTATAACGGGGCAGATGTTAGCGATACATTATTTGTTTTCGATTTGGTCCGTTTGAAACAATCGCTATTCTTGTATCAATTAGTCTCTCTAGTTCTTCGATATAGGCTATACATTTTTCAGGAAGATCTTCGTATGTAGATATTTGGGTAATATCAACATTCCATCCTTTGAATGATTTGATTATTGGTTTTGCAGATTCGAGCTCTGTAATATTGCCAAATCGTGTGGAAACTTCGCCATTATACTCATACGCGACAACAACTTTAATTTCATCAAGATATGATAGTACATCAATGTTTGTTAATGCTACATGCGTTGCACCTTGAACCTTGCATCCATATTTAGTTGCAACAGCATCAAAGTAGCCTACACGTCTTGGACGACCGGTATTTACGCCGTACTCACCAGCATCACCGCCTCGACGTCGAAGCTCTTCTGCTTCTTCATCGAATATCTCAGATACAAAAGCGCCTTCTCCAACACAACTGGAATATGCCTTTGTTACAGCCCATACTTCATCTATTTTATGTGGTAATCCCGCTCCGACAGTTGCATAATGTGCAAGCGTTGACGAAGATGTAGAATATGGATAAATTCCAAAGTCAGGATCTCGTAAAGCCCCGAGTTGACCTTCGAATAAAATATTCTTTCCTTGGCTATGCATGTCATTCAAGTATGTAAATGTGTCTATTACAAATGGCTCAATTGTATTACGATACTCAATTAATTCATTCAATATTGAATTCTTATCTAAGGGTTCATGTCCGTAAAGATTAACAAGGAGCGTATTTTTGATATCTAAAATACGTTCGACTTTAGATTCTAACCATTTTTCATTAAATAGTTCTGCCACTTGAAATCCGATTTTTGCGAATTTATCAGAGTAGAATGGAGCGATACCTGACTTTGTTGATCCAAATTTTGCATCAGCAAGTCTTGTCTCTTCGAGTTCATCAAAAAGTTTATGATAACTCATGACAATTTGTGCTCGATCGCTTACAACAATTTTAGGCTTAACTCCACGATCTTCCAGTTCTTTAAGTTCTTTCATCAATGCAGGGATATTAAGTGCAACACCATTTCCAATTACATTTGTTGTATGCTCATAAAATACTCCAGATGGTAGCATTTTTAGTGCGAATTTCCCTTGATCATTGATAATTGTATGACCAGCGTTGTTTCCGCCTTGAAATCTTACAATAATATCAGATTCATTTGCGAATACATCAGTAAGCTTACCTTTACCTTCATCGCCCCAGTTTGCGCCAACAATTGCTTTTATCATATAGACCTCCTGAAAAGCAAAACGAGGCACCTTGGTGCCTCGTCGTACACGAATAAGACTAACAAAAATCATTTTCCATGTCAAACAAAAAATTATTTGATTACTTTAATATTATCAGAATGATTTACAATTACGGGAGAATTTTGGAGGAAGTAATTCATAATAGTATCGACCATTTCCTCCTGAATCTCTTGAACTGTCGGACAATCAGCAACCATTGTATAATTTCCGCCGCCCATTGCTCTATAATTATTTGTAACTAAGTTTAGTGTATCTTCGTCATTAATTTCTATTCCATTTCTAGTAATTATTTCGACGCGTTGTCCTCTTGGCTTTGATACGTTGATTGTATATTCAATGCCGTCTAGCATGTCATAGTTATAGTGCTGAGGTTTAGGACTGATAAATTCAGGAGAAGGAACGATATTCCCTTCATCATCAAGAGCAAAATAGTTTGCGCTAAATTCGACCATTTCTTTTAATGATTTACCGGTCATTTTTTTCACGACCAATGTGTTTGGGTATAAGTATGTACTTACGAGCTCTCGCATTGTAATTTCAGAATTGAATCCAGTTGCCCCATTAAACAGTGCTACTGATGATACATCGGCTTTACTACGATCCAACTGGACTTGATTAAAGAATGAGACAATCGGATGCTTATGAACTCTTGCATCGAGTTCATCTTCAATCACAAGGGAAGGAGAGTTTGCATCTAGTTTTCCGACGGGCTGATCGAGCCAGGTCTGAACGTTGTCTTGAATAATTTGGTACTGTTGCAGCAATGATTCATCAACTGGTAAATCATAGACTTTATGAAGTTGTGCACTTTTTTCACCAGTTTCTAAATCCAAATCAATTGTAATATATTCTTGCCCTTTAAAAGTATTTTGAGTAACAAGAACGCCATTAACAACTTCAACAAATGAGCGATGTTGATGTCCCGTAATCAGAATATCTAATCCATCTATTTTTGTCATTTCGTACCCTTGGTTCTCACCAGTTAATCGTTCTGTTGGTTCACCGCTTTTCGGGTCGCGTTCAAGGCCACCATGATAAAGTGCAATTACAAAGTCCACAGAATCTTTGACACGTAAAACTTCTGTTTGCAGTTGGGAGAGCGCATCTCTAAATGTCATATTTTCTATGTATGCTGGACGTTCCCAATTCGGAATGTAATGTGTTAAAACGCCAATTAATGCAATTTTTTTTCCACCTTTTTCAATAATTTGTGTATTTCCAAGCTGTCTACCCTCAATATCAACATTAGACGTAAGTAGCGGTGCTTTGTTTTCACTAATAAATTTTTTAAGAATATCAGGACCATAATTAAAATCATGATTTCCTAAATTTATGAAATCATACTTAAGAGCGTTAAACGCTGCAGCAGTCGGATTCATGTAGCTATCTGCATTTTGATGTGCAAAAGTAAGTAGTGGCGTTCCTTGAAATGAATCACCGTTGTCGACGAGTAAAATATCATTGTTTTCTCGGAGGGAATGGATTGCGGAAGCAATTCGTGCTAGACCATAGCTCTCGATATTATCGCGACTTGTATAGTTTGTTGGAAAGATATTTCCATGTAAATCAGTTGTTGCTAATATTTTCATTTTCATATTTATCACCTTTATCAATTATACTAAATTTATTGATTGAAAGGGAATAAAGCTGTATTTAATCTTATAATATCTAAAAATATTCACGGTTTTTGACTTTTGCATTAAAGTATCGGTATTTTGTGAAATATGTTGAACAAATTGTGTCAAAGTATGCTAAAATCAACACATACAGAAAGGAGAAGTCAATGAATCGATCAGATAAAGTCTTCATCAGCATCGTGTTTATTTTAAGCGTTGCATTATTCCTATCGACTGGGAAGTTAGTCGAAACAGTGAATGCTGATTTAACCCAGGCAGTTGTGACTTTCAAGGATAAGGAAGTCTTGCGTATAAATATGAATAAGGACGAGTTCTACACTGTTTCAGGTGAACTTGGTGATGTCGTGGTCGAAGTCAAAGATGGCAAGATTCGTGTTGCCGAAGAGATTTCTCCTTTAAACTATTGCTCACTTCAAGGATGGGTGGATAAAACGAATGTCCCAATTGTTTGTTTACCTAATAAAATCCTAATTGTAGTGGAAGCAAATCAAGCAGCAACTGACGAAGATATTATTATTCGATGACAATCAGAAATAAAACACAACGCATGACTGTTTTAACTATGCTCGTTGGCATGGCTCTAATCGTCAATATGATGGAACCCGTGTTTGTAATTGGGTTACCAGGAGTTAAGCTTGGCTTAGCGAACGTTTTGGGACTGTTTGCTCTATATATTTTTGGAGCTAAAGAAATTTTCATCGTCAATATTATGCGTGTTGTGATTGCATCACTCATGCGTGGTACATTTTTAGTGGGCACAGGTTTCTGGTTAGCCTTAATTGGTGCTATACTCAGTAGTGCTGCTGTGGTAGTGTTTCATAAATTCACAAATATGTCTGAGATTGGAATTTCTACAGTTTCAGCAACCTTTCATAATTTAGGACAAATATTTGTAATTATATTTATAACGGATATGCCGCTCATGATTACATGGCTTCCTGTAATGTTACTAACAGGGTTACCTACAGGTGTATTAACTGGCTACTTGGTCCAATCAATTCTTAAAAAATTTAAGAGATAGTGATTAGGAGTAGTGGTAATGAACCAAATTAAATTTATAAAGAATTATACACAGGGATACAAACGTAACCTAATTTATATGGTTATTGCAACATTTGTTTATGTTGCTGTCGTTCTTGTGAATCCACTGTTGTTACAATTCACAATTGATAATGTAATTAATATGGATCCAATCACCAGCTCGGTGTGGATTCGATTTTCTGAGTTTTTTGGTGGTATAGCAACGATTCACAATAATTTGTGGATTATTGCTGGAGTTTTAGTTGGACTTAACGTCATTAGTAGTATCATGTTGTACTGGCGCGGTCATTCAAATGGTATTTTTGCAGAAGTGTTTACTGAACGATTGAGAAATCATCTCTATGATCATCTACAAAAATTACCATATGCGTACCATGTACGCGCAAAAACAGGTGATTTAATTCAACGTTGTACTTCAGATGTTGATACAATTAATAGATTTTTAGCGAATCAAATACGGGAATTTGTTTATGCTATTTTTATGGTTGTCATTTCATTAACAGTAATGGCTCAAATTAGTATTAAAATGACGCTCATCTCGATGATAGTTTTTCCATTTATCTTTTTCTTTGGATTCTTGTTTTTTAAGAAAATGCAAGAAGTATTCAAGGAGAGTGATGAAGCGGAGGCTGCATTATCAGAAGTTTTCAAAGAGTCATTAGATGCAGTTCGAGTTGTTAAAGCTTTTAACCGCGAACGCTTTGAACTTGATAAATTCACGGAAAAGAATATAGAATATCGCGATAAAACAAAACATCTTATTTGGCTGCTTGGAGTTTATTGGGGCACGTCAGATTTACTTTGTTTCTTGCAAATTCTTGCTGTGTTAGTCGCAAGTATTTTTGAAGTTAGAAGTGGTGCGCTTACAATTGGACAGGCAGTCGTGTTTGTAACATATATTAGTACAGTGTTATGGCCGATTCGTAATGTTGGACGGATTCTTTCGGATATGGGGAAAGTAACAGTCTCAATTGACCGTCTCAATGAAATCTTAGAAATTGATATCGAACAGCTTGAAGAAGGAGAAACACCTCAAATTGCTGGTGGAATCACCTTTGATAACGTCTCGTTTATGTATGATGATGGGAATGAGTGGGTTCTTCGTAACGTCTCATTTGATATCAAGGCTGGAGAAACTGTGGCTATTATGGGACCTACGGGTTCTGGAAAATCTAGTCTGGTGCATTTGCTAACTCGAATTTATGATGCAACGGAAGGTATGATTCGCTTCGATAATCATGATATTACGTCATTATCACCACGTTATGTGCGTGAAAATGTTGGAATTGTCTTGCAAGAACCGTATCTATTTTCGAAGTCAATTTACGATAACATCCGTGTTGCGACGCCGTATGCGAGTGAGCATGATGTTTATGAGGCGGCTCGTGTTGCCTCTATTCATGATGTAATTGCAGGTTTTGACCAAGGCTATAATACCGCAGTTGGAGAGAAGGGTGTTACATTAAGTGGTGGTCAGAAGCAACGTGTTGCGATTGCAAGAACAGTCATTAACAAACAACCTATTGTAATTTTTGATGATTCACTGTCTGCTTTAGATACTGAAACTGATTCAAATATTAGAAATGAATTAAAACGTGCAAAATCTACTGCGACAACGTTGATTATCACACACCGTGTTAATTCAGCACAAACCGCGGATAAGATTATTGTAATTAATAATGGTCGTGTGGAACAAATCGGGACACATAATGATCTAATCGCTCAGAAGGGGCTATATCAAACTATTGCCAACATTCAGAGCAATCAGTTTGGAGGTGATCAATAATGAATCCAGAGTATGAAGAAGAAATTTTTGATGAAGAAACGCTGGATACTGGTCTATGGCGGAAAATACTTGGTTTACTTGCACAAAGTAAGAAGCGTATGTTTATTGCACTGTTTATCGTTTTAGGTGAGTCTGCAATTGGTGTAACATTACCCTTGCTCAATCGACATGCTATTGATGTATTCTATATAGGACAAGGGACAACGCAAGACATAATTCTATTTGGACTTGCTTATGCAGGATTGGTTATCATCCAAGCTTATCTGATCTATCAATTTATTTATCAAAGTGGATTGATTGAAATGGATGTTAGTTACCATACACGTCAGAATGCAATGAAGAAGTTGCAAAACTTACCGTTTTCGTATTATGATCGAACACCGAGTGGTTGGATTATGGCACGGGTTACTAGTGATATTTCTCGCTTGTCGGAAATCTTGTCATGGAGTTTTGTAGATTTAATCTGGGGTGTATTTATGATGATCATGCTAGCGATTGTCATGTTTGTAACAAATTGGAAACTTGCATTAGTTGTTGTGTCGGTAATTCCATTTATTTACGGCGTTAGCACATGGTTCCAACGTCGCATCTTACGAAGCTATCGAAAATCTCGAGCAGTGAACTCAAAAATAACGGGTGCTTTTAGTGAGGGAATATCGGGAGCGAAAACAACAAAGACAATGGCATTGGAAGAATTGCATTTTTCAGAGTTTAGTGTTCTCACATCTGAAATGCGTTCGCGTACGATGCGTGCAATTATCTTAAGTTCGCTTTACTTTCCTGTCATCATTATTGTCACGTCGTTAGGAAGCGCTGGCGTAATCTCTATCGGTGGAAATATGGTTATTCAAGGTCTTGTCCAATTTGGTACGTTAATTCTCTTTAATCAGTACGCAGGACAGTTCTATGAACCATTACGTAACATTGCGAATATATTAGCTTCGTTACAAATGGCACAGGCGTCTGCTGAACGTGTTCTTTCATTGCTTGAAATCGAACCCGATCTTGTGGATCGTGATGATGTTATTGCAAAATATGGTACGATACTTGAACCTAACGAATCCGTATATGAAGATATTGTAGGGGACATCGAATTCAAAGATGTTGACTTTTACTATAATCCTGACGAGCCAATTCTAAAGAATTTTAATCTTAAAGTGAAACCGCGTCAGAGGGTCGCTTTAGTTGGAGAAACTGGATCGGGTAAAAGTACAATTGTTAATCTGATTTGTCGCTTTTATGAACCTAAGGCTGGTGAACTGTTGATTGATGGGGTTGATTATCGAGATCGTTCGATTGGATGGCTTCATTCACATCTAGGTTATGTACTTCAAGCTCCGCATCTGTTCTCAGGTACTATTAAAGATAATATCCGTTATGGTCGTCTGGATGCTACTGATGAGGAGATAATCGAAGCGTCTAAATTGGTGAACTCGCATAGTTTCATTATGCAAATGGAAGATGGGTATGATACTGATGTCGGTGAAGGTGGTGGACGTCTTTCAACAGGACAGAAACAACTTATTTCCTTTGCGCGTGCATTGCTTGCAAACCCTTCAATCTTTGTGTTGGATGAAGCAACATCATCCATTGATACAGAGACTGAGGCAATTATTCAGTATGCAGTTGACACCGTATTAAAAGAGAAGACGAGTTTTATCATTGCTCACCGTCTATCAACTATTGTTAATGCGGATCGCATACTCGTTGTTAAAAAGGGAGAAATCATTGAGGATGGAACACATGAGGAGCTCTTAGCTGCTAAAGGTTACTATCATAGATTGTATACCAATCAGTTCAATGAAACCTTGCAAGATCAACTCATGTCTAACTTATAAGTGCCTTCGGGCACTTTTTTCTATCATAAGAAGTGATAACTGAGAAATGTTGTGGTATGATATTACGAGTAAAACAACTCATGATTTTGAGGAATCATCACAATGAGATTAAAGTTGTAGAAATAAGGAGAATATAGCATGGATAAAAATAATTTTAAGTTGGAAGAGGCGTATGGTGATGTAAATTTAAGTATGCTTGCAGATTTCACACTTACAAATGGAATTTCAGGACACGAGCGTGAAATCGCGGAAGTATATCGCAATTGGACAGAAGATGCTGCTGATGATATCTCATATGATAATTTGGGATCAATCATTGCGCATAAAGAAGGTGTTGCAAATGGACCTAAAATTATGTTTGCGGGTCATATTGACGAGATTGGTTTTTTAGTAAAATCAATTGATGCAAATGGATTTATTCGCCTTCACCCAGTAGGTGGTTGGTGGCCTCATGTATTGCTATCACAACCTGTGACTGTCACAACACGAAAAGGGGCAGCCTATGTTGGTGTAATCGGTTCAAAAGCTCCTCATGGAATGCCTGTTGCAGTTCGTAACAAAGTTATGGAACTTAAAGACTTGTATGTTGACATGGGTGTAAACAGTAAAGAAGAACTCGAGTATCTGGGTGTTCAAGTTGGTGATGCTATAACACCAAAAGCTGATTTCCATGTATTAGCTAACCCTAACTACCTCATGTCAAAAGCGTGGGACAACCGTATTGGGGCAGCTATTTCAGCTGAAGTTATTCGTCAATTAAAAGAAGAAAAGACAGATGCACATATTTATTCAGTGGGAACTGTTCAAGAAGAGGTTGGACTTCGTGGTGCTAAGACTGCTGCGCAAAAGATTAATCCAGATATTGCCGTAACTATTGATACGACAATTGCACAGGATACACCTGGTGAAGATAACCGTATTAAATTAGGTGTAGGTGTAACTCTCGAAGTTATGGACGCATCTTATATCGGCCATAAAGGGCTGCTATACTACCTACAAGATCTGAGTGATGAATTGGGTATCGATTACCAGTTTGAGCTCTTAGCAGCGGGTGGTACTGATTCTGGTGAAATTCATAAAGTTCACGATGGTGTTATTACACTTTCAATCTCTATTCCTACGCGTTATATTCATTCACATTACGGTATTATTCACCGTAAAGATTATGTAGACACTGTAAAACTCCTCACGGAATTCAGTAAGCGTGTCAATGCATCAGTGCTTGAAGACTTACAAAACTACAAACGATAATCTAAAAACTACTTTAAAAAGTAGTTTTTCTTTTATCAAATCTCAACCGCACCACTATTCATTTTTAAAAATTCTATCTCATAAGCAGTTTTAAAGTCAAATATTTTACGCGGCATTGAGTTGATTTTAAAGGCAATGTCATCTAGATATT
>NZ_WTSX01000020.1 GCF_009828745.1 Erysipelothrix anatis | reverse complement strand
CTTTGATAATTTTAGATAGTTTGCAGACTACACTTAAATATTATCAAATGGAGGTTTAAAACAGAATACATCGCTAAAGCTATAATCGAACCCCCAGACTATCTGGGGGTTTTAAAATGCACAAGAAGGCGTGAACATATGTGGTTCACGCTTTTTTTATAATAAACTCATATTTATTCTGTAATTGTTTTTACTTGAATCTGCTGTCTCAGGTCACTCAGTTCTTTGCGAACCTTCTGAAGGTCACGTTCAATTTTAACTAAGTAACTAATAACGGTAACGATAATGCCAAAGACTGCTCCAAAAATCACGGCTTCCATATCATATCCTCCTCATTCTATTATATGAAAGCAAACCTGAAGAAGATGAGATTCGGTTTAACTTGTCCATATCTTGGATCAAAACGTCATTAAAAAGGTCTATTTCATACTTTGCAACAAAAAGGACGATAGCTCGTCCTCTTACTGCACATAGATTTTTCTAAAGTAGGTCGCTTTGATGTATTTTCCATCATCAAAATGAATTGCGGTATACATGTCTCCACTTTCCATAAGTTTGCGTTCAAAACTAAACACATCCATCTTACTTTGCGCTAAATGTGACGTATCAACCGAACCGACATAATCAACCTGTACACACGGTGAAACTTCAAACTTTTCAAATTGCTGAAATTGGGATTTAAAAGTTGTTGCCATCGTTGTTTCTACATAAAAAACGTAGTCCATATATACTGTGTAATTTTCTGCAGAAACGTTACCACATGATTTGACCCACAATGGACCATCTACAACCACTTTCAATGCCTTTAACCGACTTAGAAAACGGTATATGACACCTTGTAGGTCATTCACATCTAAACCCAAGTGTGTTTCTTTGATGCCACTTTTAAGGCTAAGACGCGCAGGGTAATGGAGTGGCAGTTTTTGTTCAATCATGTTGGAACACAACCTTTTTCGGAAAACGAACTAAACGAATTAAGCTATGCACCCATAAGATGTATATCTGTATCGATCCAAACAACGATAACCCAAAGCAATGGCCTTCTTGATAGTGCACCCAATTAATTAAGATAGCCAGAACACTCAAAATTGTATACACTGCAACTTGAGCGACTAAAATTGCAAAGTTATTTAGGTGATGTAGTCGAGAAACTTCCACGCGACCCCCATTGAAACACCACTAGCTGCTGCGATAACACGCATTACAGCATTAATTCCATGTTTGCGAACAACATACCGAACGGAGTGTCCTAACATTCTCGCTGCAAGCCAATATTGTCCATAAACAAGGGCGGCTCCAATGGCAACCGATCCAACAATCACTGCGCCATACAATGCTGCACGTTCCCAACTTCCTCCGTTCACCTCTTGTGATTCTATCTCATTCAACATTGTATAGTGCTGAGGTAAAGCAAGTTCCATTAAATCAAACCTTTCTTGAGATTAAGTTCTCATAACTAAGTACGTCAAACTTCGCATTAAACCTAAAAAAAGACCAGCATTTGCTGATCTTTTTTTCAAACTACTTAACTTTATTATAGTAATCAACAAAGTTATCCATAACCATGTTGATAAACTTTACGGTTCCTTCGTCATTCAAGTTGCCATTCTCATCAAATTTTGTATGTGATGCAGCCAACAGAATGTCGTTACCTGGAAGAATACGCATTGGTAAACGATTCAAAATACTATGTAAACTTAAGAATCCACGTGCACCGCCGGTCATCCCCATTGATTGCGCTGCAATCAAACCAGGTTTGTTCGCTAAATAAGGGGAACGACTTGCCCAGTCTATGGCATTTTTTAAAACACCAGAGGTTGAGTTGTTGTATTCTGGTGTAATAAAGAATACAGCATCAGCATTTTTCATTGTTTCCAAGAATTCCGTCACTGCTTCTGGACGGGTATCAGGAGTATCAAAGTCGCCATTATAATGCGGTAAATTAATATCTACAATCTCGATATCAAATTTATCGCGATGCGCATTTTGAATATACTTTCCAAGTTTAAGCGACGATGAATCCTTTCGCAAACTTCCTACTAACATTGCTACTTTAATCATATTATGCCTCCTTCAATTCATTTACATTATACCATGCCTATGAATGTTGTCTTTATTTATGCTTTTATGAAAAAGCCAGCTTTCGCTGGCATCTTATGCTTTGACCATATAATAATGTGCGATAAAGGCATCTATAACGCTATCTACAAGTTCAATTGTTTCTTGATCCGTTAAGACTCCCTCATCATTAATTTTTTGGTGTATGCGTGATACCAAGATCTCATTTCCTGGTAACAAATGCATTGGAATGCGTTGGAGTATTTCGTGCAAATGAGTGTAAGCCCGTGCACCACCTGTCATTCCCATTGATGTCGTCGCAATCAAACCCACTTTTTCCGGGAAATGTGGAGAACGACTTGCCCAATCAATGGCATTTTTAAGCACACCTGAAACGGAGTTATTGTACTCTGGTGTAATCATCATGAATGCGTCAGCACTTTCCAATTCTTTGTAAAATGCTTGGATTTTTTCAGGACGTTTTGCGTCGTTATCGACATCACCATTGTACAAAGGTAAGTCCAAATCAATAATCGTAACTTGAAGTGTGTCTGCATATCGTTTTTGAATATGATGCGCGAAACTCTTACTGCTATTCTTCTCACTGATTGAACCAACCATAATTTTCAGATTTATCATTTCTAGCCTCCTGCCAATTATTATAACGAATAAATTGATAATTGCATTATTTATGACCCGTATTAAATATATTTAATCGCGTTTGAATTGCTTATTGACAGCAATTTCTATAATATTATCGTAGTGGTTTAAGGAGGAGAAATTGCCATGGTTTTAAGTAAGTTTTTTGGCGATCGTGATTTCTTCAAAAAAGCGCTTTGGATTGCAGTTCCTTTGATGCTTCAACAACTCATCAGTACATCTGTAAACCTCTTGGACAATCTTATGATTGGACAACTGGGAGATCACTCTTTAGCAGGTGTTGCAACGGTTAACCGTTACTTTATGATTGCAGTTTTTGGAACAAATGGAGTGATTGCTGCCGCGTCAGTATTTATGGCGCAATTCTATGGCGCAAATGATAAGAAACATATGCAACAAACCTTCCGGTTTGTGCTGATCGCCTCCAGTGTTATCATGACAACTTTTGTGGTTATTGCATTACTATTCCCTGAGAATATTATAAGATTTTTTGTTAAGGATGATTTGGTCATCCAAGAAGGTCTCAGCTATATCTATATTGCTGCACTGACTTTTATTCCAAATATGATTACATTAGCAATTGCAGGCTCGATGCGTGCTACCGGTGACTCAAGAACACCTTTAGTTGCAAGTGTGATTTCAATGTTTACCAATGCATTCTTCAACTATGGATTTATCTATGGAAACATGGGTTTTCCAGCATTGGGCGTTGCTGGGGGTGCTTTAGGGACACTCATTGCACGTATTGTTGAATTAGCGTTTATCGGTTATTTCTTAGCTACGGGAAGCTATGCATTTAAAACTCGAATTCGCGAATTATTTCAAATTTCTAAAACGCTTGTTAAACGAATTGTTGAAAAAGCATTACCCCTCGCACTTAACGAGGTTTTATGGGCTAGTGGAATGGCACTCTTGCTCAAATTCTATGCAACACGTGGTGCAGACGTTATATCTGGATACTCGATTGCAACAACCGTTTCTGATATGTTCTTTACGATGAACGCAGGAATGTCAGTTGCGACAACGATTCTCGTATCACAAGCACTTGGTGCTAACCGTTTGGATGAAGCACGTGAAAACGGCTACCATCTCATGGGGTTCGGCGTTGTTCTAAGTATTGTGTTTGGTACTTTACTAATGTTATCAACATTTATTATCCCCCATATCTATTCAGTGTCTGATAATGCAATGTGGACAGCGCAGTCATTCCTACGCATTCAAGCACCGTTATTTAGTATTTATGTTATGAACACAACCTGTTACTTTATCCTTCGTGCAGGTGGCGACACACGCTCAACACTCATGCTCGATTCTGGTTACATGTGGACTGTTAATTTAGTAGCTGTCGGTCTTGCAACACATTTTACAAGTCTTGGTATTATTGGACTCTACCTTGTTGGCCAATCAACCGATATCTTCAAGATGTTCATCGCGTATCGTTTTGTAAGCAAAGAAAAATGGCTCACGAACCTTGCTGCTGAAGAAGTACGTGAGGAAGCCCAATTGGAAATGGGCCTCTAGTCATAACCTTAATCAATAAAAAAGTAGCGATCATGCTACTTTTTTTGTTATCCACCGATTAATTGAAGCATACTATATAAAAATGGCATACCAATGATGAGATATAGTGTATTCACTTTGAACCTCAAGACTGCAATGACACTCACTATAAAAATAATGATGAGTGACACTGAACCCATACTTTGAGATACAAGGGTTAAAGCAACGTAGAACATTAAACCCAAGGAGGCAAAAGCAATTCCTTTGAGTGCTTGTTTGATCCAAACGTTCGCGAGTAGGCGATGGCTTATTGGCATGACCAGTATCATAAGTAAAAATGATGGCGCAAAGATGCCCAATGTGGCAAGAATACCACCAGGAATCCCACCTAACATTGTTCCAACTGAAGTTGCAGTTGTGAAGACCGGACCGGGAGTTAATTCACCGATTGTGAAAGCTTGGATTATTTGGGGGTAGGTGAGCCATCCCAATTGGTGCACAAATGTAGTTTCTAAATATGACAAAAGGACATAGCCACTCCCGTACAATGTTGCCCCTATTTTTAAGAAAGCCAAGGTTAACATGCCCAGACTGAACGGTTCCACACTGTATAGCTTGGTGCCAAGATGATTCCATATACTAAACATTAGAGCTCCAAAACCTATGATTAAAAACTCATCAACATTAAAATATTTTAAAATCAATGCAGCGACAAGTATCGTAATTCCTTTGACATCCATATCTTGTTTTTTAATTAGATTTAGCAATGCTTTTAAGATTATAATCGCAATTACAGGCGTGAGAGCCACACCAATATTGGTCAGTAAATTAAAATCAAACCATGATAGTGACACCGTTATTGCAATAACCATCAACATAGCAGGGAGTAAAAACGATATACCGGCTACAAAGAGTCCCTTCATACCATAGCGCCGATAACCAATCGCCATCACCAACTCACTTGAATTAGGCCCCGGTATAAGATTCGTAATCGACATTAATTCAAGAAATGAGTCGGCACTGAGCCAATTCCGCTTTGCTACAACCTCTGTTTCGAGCATGGCTGTATGTGCTGCGGGTCCCCCAAACGCCACGATTCCCAATTTTAAAAACAACAAACTCATCGATTTCACAGACAGTCCTCCAATAGTCTACAGTTTATCAACATAATGTTTGCAATCCAACAAGCATGCATTAAGATTGTGTAAACTTAGCAAAAAACAGTGCCCTTATTGGACACTGTTTGCAATTATTGTAGTGATATAACTTTTGTAACTTTTGTTTGAGTTGCTTCGAACGTAATGGTTGTTCCAGCATTCATAAATGCAAGACGATCATCAAGGATTAAACTTGCTTGATAGATTGTATCTTTTCCTTCAACCTTAAATAAATAGTGTGTATTACCATCAATCATAACTTGACGAACATCCGTCAGTGTACCCGTGATTGTTTCCACATCACTTGGCACTAATCCTGTTTGTGAACCCATGACACTTAGGTAAACCTTCTCCGTTTGTGCTGGCGTATCACCAACAGCCGATTTGGTATAATCTTGGTAATTGACATAGGCTAGCCCACGAACCACACCCGATTGATCTTTAAGTGACATGACATACGTAGGGAATCCACCGACGTTTTGAAGCGTTGGTGTCGTTGGAACATATCCTTTTTCCTGAATTGATCCAACAGCTGTATCTTGAGCGCTGGTTAATGACACACCTGGAAGCGACAATTCCATCGCTTCACCGGTTCGACGATTCATGAACAACAAGCCAGTTGTAGACGATGAATCCAGTTTGATTGGACGAATTCCTGCAAAAATATAAATTTCATCATCAATTGAAACATAGTTGTAGGCACCTTCATCGCTGTCGACAGCCATCACCCCTTGTTGTTGGAAAATCGAATTGAAATAACCGCCCTTAAGTGTGTAGTGTGACTTGGCTTGATCCATCAACATATCCGTTGGATACACCGAATCGACCCACTCGGGAATTTCATCGAGACCATAGTTTGTGGTTTCGCCAGTAACAGCATCCACGACAATTAAATTATTCATGTCTTTGGCACCCCAAAGACCTACTCGTTTCGTAATTCCTTGGACCACCCAAAATGGATGTCCTGCATCATCAATTTCGAAGAACCAGTCATCAATGTAGCTAAACTTATGGCGCATTGCTACATGACGGTGTAGGTCATATTGAAGCGGTGCTCCTGGGTAATACTTCATCGGCTCATCCAACGTTACGATTTCAGCTTGAGCATTAAGATTGCCTTCACCGGTATTCACAATGACATAGTACGGTACACCTGCACCAAAATTTAAGTACTCTTTAAAGATATCAGTATACTGGAATGGTGCTATTCGAACCATTTCACCTTGATAATTAATCTGAGAGAACTCAGCTACATCCAATTCAAATCGGGATGATAGATCCGACAACTCACCGACTTTCTTTTCAGCTGCAAGAATCGCTGACTCTTTATCAACATATGACATTTCGATTTGATGGTCACTGCTGTATAAGTCCGCAAATTCTACTTGTTTAACCGGCCCAATAACATTCGCATATGACTTCGCATTAAATATCTTGGATGACATCAAGCCACCAATGATAAAGACAACAACGAATCCAATTGCAATAACACTAAAAGACGTAGTGAACTTCTTATAATTTTGTCGGTCAAGAAAGAGTATTCCTAAAATGACCAAAATAACAAATGCTAAATAGAGCATTGATGCAACATTTGTGTAATGGTACGTGTTTCCATTCCATAAGTCGATTGCGACAAATGCGAGGAGTACAACACTTATCCATTTAATTTTATCTTTTTTATCCATAAACCCTCCAAATATGACAATTTTACCACGAAATTGCCGTAAAAAATTGATTTCATAAAAAAAGCACCACCGAAGTGATGCATTTTATCCTTTAAATTGTGCAAGAACCATCAGTGCATGAAACATCATCATTATTTGATGTATCCATTGCTTCAACGGTAGGTTCTAAGTTATCCACATAGTCCATTGCTTGCATAAATGTATCTACAGGTTGAGCTCCTGATAACGATACTTTATTGTCAAACACAAAATGTGGAACACCTTTTGCGCCAACCATTTGAGCAAACTGTTCTTCTTGGCGCACAGAAATTGCGAAATCATCGGAATTTACTGCGTTTTCAATCGCAATGCGTTCAAGTCCAACAGACTCTCCCATCGCAATTAATGTCTCAAGATCTGATAGATCTTTTCCACTTTCGAAATGACCTGACATTGCAACTTCCACAAACTCATTTCCAACACCTTTTAATTTTGCGAGTTGGAATACTTTGTGAGCAACAAATGTATTCACATCAATTAGCCGGTCAAAATCATAGTTTAAGCCGGCGGATTTTGCCATAGAGACAACACGTGCGTTATTCTCTTCAGCTTCAGCGACACTAATACCATATTTGTGAGCTAAATGTTCTGCCATTGATTCATGCGCACTTGGCGTGTGGTCTGGATCCAATTCGAAACTCATCATTTCAATTTGGACATCACGACCTGATTTTTGAATTGCTTCTTCTAAATGTTTTTTCCCAATGTAGCAAAATGGGCATCGGAAATCTGACCATACTTGTATTTTCATAGTTTTCACCTCGGTGATATTGTACGACTTTTTAATTTTGATTAAAAACCTTATGCTCTTATCTATGATATAATCCCTATAGAAAAGAGGCTTCAACTTATGAATTCAACTATCCAAAAACAATTATCACATCGCTCAATTCGTGCATTCAAAGATACTCCTATTTCCCAGGAAATAATTGATACGCTTGTTGAGGTTGCACGTCACACGGCGACGAGTAGTTTCTCGCAATCAGCAACATTGATTAGTGTGACTGATGCGAACCTAAAAGATGAGATTGCACGTGTTTGTAAACAACCGTATGTTGCGCAAGCTTCGCACTTATTCATCGTTGTCTTAGACATGTATCGAAACCACGCAATTGCTACAGAAGCACATACAGATACAGAAGTCTTAGGTAGTACTGATCGGTTCTTAGGAGCAGCGATGGATTGTGGATTAATGGCACAAAACATTGTAACTGCTGCAGAGAGCCTCGACTTGGGTACTGTTTACCTTGGAAGTATCCAAAACGATGCTCAAACAATGATCGATTTGTTGAACCTTCCTGAGTATACTTTCCCCCTTTTAGGAATTGCGATTGGCGAACCAGATCAACAACCACAACTTAAACCAAAACTCCCTGAATCCTTCATGCACTTTGAAAACAGCTATACTAAATTCGAGAATTACCACGATGCATTGAAAGATTATGATGCTGTAGTAACTACATACTATGACTTACGCAATAGCAATACTCGGGTTGATTCCTTTACCAACCAAATGACTACACGCATGAATGTTAAGGGTCCCAATCGTATGAAGAACCTGGAAGTTCTCAATAAACAGAAATTGTTGAAATACTAGGAGCTGTCTATGATTACAATCGTAAAAGATATTTTAATTCCCGTAGGTGCGGTAGCGTTCTTAATCTGGATCCAAGTGTTATTGTCAAAAGGCACAAATCCTAAGATGGGGTATATTCTCCCTGGCATAATTACGTCGATGAGCTTGTTTTGGATTCTCTTAGTCTTAACGCTTGTACTACCTTCTATGTCCACTGCAGATCGGGCTAATTTCCAGTATTTTGATTTGGTCAAACTATTCCTCATCACAAATATTCCCTCATTAATTCTCTTGGGAATCCATATGCTCGTCGTGAAAGTGAGAAAATCATAGGATGCTTATTCCAATTCTCAGTGTGCTCGTTATGGGTGCCGCAATATTTCTTCAAACCAAGTTAGCGAAGGAAGACAATGGACGGTACAGTTTAATGTTGCCATTATTGTTTTTCATTTCTGCTATTATTGTGAGTGTGTTCATGATTTTCATTACATTTGGTGGCCCACTTGAAGTGGTGCTCACATTTGCACTCTCTGCCTTTTTTATGGCAAACATTCCTACACTTATCATGCTTCTTACACGCTATATTGTGCGCAAGCATTACAAGTTATAGATAATCCCTCAGGTGTATCCATCTGAGGGATTTTTTATTCAAATCAACGTTGCTGTCCGCATTGTATCTCATAGACTAACAAAGTGATGAGCAATGTGACTCAGCTAATAGCATACACCTGCGAACCATTGTCAAAAAAAAGAACCCACGATTGGAACTGACCTAGTTCCTTGGGACTCAAGAAAAAACCTCTTGTAAACGAATTATTGTAAAATGATTCAATACGGGAGGTTTTCTTATGGGAACACGGATTATGCATAGTTATGAGATAAAAATGAA
>NZ_WTSX01000001.1:325963-348885 GCF_009828745.1 Erysipelothrix anatis | reverse complement strand
GACCCGTTTACGGGTAGCAAGAAATAGATGTAGATGGCAGACTACATTAGCGCTGTAAAGCGCAACTAGAAGTAAAGGGCTACGCCCGCATCTGAAAAACCACCAGCTAAGCTGGTGGATATTTATTTGTTTTTTATCTGTGGGGATACAGTGAAGATACATTTCGACTAATGTTCGAAAATTTTATTCAGTGCTGCAACAGCTTGATTCTGCGATTCTTCAAAAACATGAGTATAGACTTTTAGTGTCATTTCCACAGTTGAATGGCCCAATCTTCGAGAAACTACATTAATTGGTACTCCATTTTGTTCTAGTCAAGCAAAGTTGCTACACTAGGGTTGAATTGATATAGATTTGATTGGGTGATAATCCATTATTATAAGTATGTGTACGTTTTGAGTTATACCATTTCTGTTCAAAATCATTCATAATCGAATCCATCCTTTCTTTTGTAGTAAATGAATTATGGTTCGTACATTCGTGTTTGAGAGTGTTGAAGTATCGCTCCATTACTGCGTTGTCATACGGGCATCCAGCGCGACTCATGCTTTGCTGGATAAAACGTTGCTTACAGAAATCACTAAATGATTTACTTGTGAATTGACTCCCTTGATCGCTATGCAGAATTAATCCCTTATCTGGATAATAGTTTAATAAGGCTTTATGTAACGTATCAATGGCTAAACGTGCATTAATTTAAGCTCCATTTTGAGAGGCAACCACTCTGCGATCATACACATCAATTATCGTGCAATTATATCGAGGTGTTCCATTCATCAAGTACAGATAAGTAAAATCAACACACCAAACTCGATTTGGTTTTGTTGCATGAAAATTTTGTTGGATAAGGTTTGGAAATACCTTGTGCTGCTTGCCTGTCTTGAATAACTGCTTTTTACGGCGAATAATTGATGATATATTTAATTCTTTCATGTATTTTCGTATTGATGGAAGGGAGTAGGAGTATCCATGGTTCGCACAATAATACGACATCATTTTAACTCCCATTGTTCCGTTACTTCTATGAAATGATTCACTAATAAAGCGTTGTACTTTAGCTTTTTGCTCGTAGTATGGCGTTTTTCTCTGTTTTAGATAGTTGTAGTATGCATTCGTACTTACTTTAAATTTTCGGCATAACCAACGAACTCCAAAGTTTTTACCATGTTCTTTAATAAACTGATACTCACTTAATCGGTTTCCTTTGCAAAGAATGCAGCTGCTTTTTTTTAGAATTCATTTTCCTTTTTAAGTTCTCTTATTTCTAAAATAAGCCTTTTTGATTCTTCAAATGATAATGTAACTTCTTCTATATAAGGGTTGTTTTGGCATTCTTTGCGAAGTTCTCTAAGCCAGTATTGTAGTGTTCCACTTCCAAGATGATACTCTTGAGTAAGACTTTTTATCGTACGTCCTTCTTTGAGATGTAGTCGTATGATTTCATCTTTTGTTTCTCTACTATAATTATTCATAAGTTGCTCCTTGATTTGATTTTATCATTTCTCAACCAAGGTGTAGCAATTTCAGTTTACTAGAACAAACTTAATTGAAGTAATAAAACGAGCCGTTCTTGGAAATATAGATTATACTTCTAGAAGTATAATATTATTAACTATGAATACTATGATAAGAGCTATAAAAAGCCACGCATAGAAAATGCGTGGCTTGGCTCAATTCTTTAGACATTGAATGACCGACGCCAGAAATTAAAGAGACAAAATCGTACTTAAGACACTTATAATTTAATTTTTGTAAAATCTATTATTCGCCGTTACAAACATTAGTATTAGGCCAGGAATATAGTATTCCATATGTCGTAATAAATTTTCAAAATTAAAAATCAACATATAATAATGACCGTTTGCTTTAGCGACTATTGTAAACCAACCCCAAAATGGCCACGTAAAAATCAAAAGTCCAAACACAAAGAATACTTTTCTGTAGAATAACTTATCCATAATGTTTCCTCTCTTCTACCAATTTGTTGATTTAATAGTATAGTCACCGTATATTCGCTTAGTGTAGTGATTTGTTGTTGTTTCTGAGAAACCTATATTTATTAATTCACCTACAGTGATTGAAGCGGTATCGTTCACAGAAATCCCCACAATTCCCGTAAAGCTTACGCGTGCTCCAACAGCTGGCCAGTTGTTCCCTCCTGGACCAGTAGGGCTTACATCAATTCCTTCTGAAACTACTTGATACGCAGAATCTCCTATCACATACATATTGTAATACATAAATCTATTAAACTGATAGTAAGGATTAGTTCCGCCCTTCTCTAAAGCTACCTCATTTACAAATGTTCCCGAAGGCAAATTTACTTCATATTTATGACGATATGTACTAATACTTCTCGTCATTAAACTATTATTTGTTTCATTTTTATCGAAAATCCAAGACACAACTTCTATGTTTGATTTATCTAGAATAGTGAATTTTTTTTCGCTGTCGTTGACTGATGCACTTAGAAAATAATCTGATTCAGGGAACTGTGTTTCTATAATAATATCCTGTGAGACATTAAAACTAATATTTTTTTCTTCAGCAATAATGGGAACCATTGAACTCAAGATCATAATACATGCTAATGCAGAAGCGCTTAGTAGTTTCAAAAACTTTTTCATATCATTCTCCTTTAACCTTTCGGTATATAAATCTTAACAAGCATCATAGTTATTCTCCATTCTTCATGGCTAACTTGTATATATTTACGTTTAAACAGTTAATATTCAAATCTTGTAAAACTATTAGTAATTGTTCATAAGTATTTGTTTGCTGCGAAATTTTTCCAAAGCTAATTATTCAAAAGACTATCTTTTGTAGGAGGAAATATAGATTTACAGAGTTGAACCGAGGTCAATAAATAGATAAGAATCAGTAAACTAATTGGGTGGAATGAGTATGAGATACCATATTCTTTTGTAAGTGCAGTTTAGGTTTTGCATCTTTTATCGAGATTAAGAGTGTACTGTTAAATTCTCCGTCATATTTTTGACGCTTGCTCGAAGCAGTATCCTTTTTTAAGTACCTACTAATTTGTGACAGACTAAACAATTTTGTGCTTGACTTTATGGGGCACACCCATATGAAAACGGATGGAAGTAAGTATCCAAAAGGAACAGTGCCTGGAGTCACAAAACCATTAATCGTCGATAAACAGGGTAATATTGAAATACCAATTAAATAACTTCCTGAAGCTGTGGTGTTGGGTGGAACAGTAAAGAGTAGTTTAGGTTCGGTCATATACGTTTACGAATAAAAATGAAGAAATCTTGTAGAGACACATACAATTAATACTGTTTCAATTACGACAAGAAAACGGCCGCACTAGTATAGAGTTCTGCTTTTCATAACAAGAGTATTGTAGTATGTTTAGTAGATGTTCTATTTGAAGTATAAATATTTTATACGAATTAACGGATTGCTACTAATGCACTGTATAGTGTCGCGCAAATTATAAATTTTTGAATCTAAGATTGACCTGTAGTTAGTTAGAAATTATTAAATTAGTGACGGTCCTAACTATCCATAGTGCAATAATAAATTACTTTGAATGTGCATAGTAAACTATCAAATTTTCTGCATGGTTAATGAAGTTGAGCTTAAAAACTACAATAAACTAAGTACATCATATTCTTAACAAAACCTTCTTATAATTATGTGTAGATAAAACATCATAAATAATGTAATATTAAATTATATTACTAATGTAAGTCTAAAGAAATATATAATTCGTCTATATTGTAGGTGATGTATTAATCATCTATTGATTGAGTCCGAAAATACTACGTAGTTATTCAAAAGAGATTTAGTATTCTAAGTAAGAGCTAAAAGATATACTCTTCGAATTACAAGTAGAGATAATTCTGGACCGTAATGTTAATTGAATGAAAGGAGACGCCATAAGTAAAATGACATTTTAAGTTAATCTTAACTAAATGTATTTTCAAAAATCTATTTAAATTTATAAAAGAGCATTACTAAGATTATTGTAAAAAAGGAGAGAATATGAGAAAAAGAAGTTTAAAGAATATAAAAATATTATTTGCAGTTTTAACATCACTTGTGTTAACAACTGTTCAACCAATTTCTGTTAGAGCGCAAGAGTCAAATTTAAGTAAACCGAACTATTTAGTCCCAGATGAGAACTATTATAAAAACAGTGAGATTACTAAAGGGGACTTGGATGCGGTTATAAATGAAAATGTATCGAAATTGATTGAATCTGCTAATAATGGAAAAATAAGTTTTACAGAAGGTATGACTTACAATGAATTTTTTTTAGCAAATAATATTGCTGTCGAAGATAGGTACTCCGGATATATGGGCGTTTATAATCGTTCTGGAAGTCTTATTAATTCCAATCCAACAAAATATGGGGACTTAACTTATCAAGGTCTTTCACTACCCACTCAATCAATCGTTGGGGCTCCCAATATTATCGCAGGTGAAACATTTTCTTCAGTTCTTTCTGTAGGTGAAAAACAATTAATGGATGGAGCTATAGATTCTGAATCAATTGGAAATTATGGATCTGATACGTACTTTCCGAATTTAGTCGGATATGGTGCAGATGGTATGGTTAACGACTATATGCTCACAAGTGAAAATAATATAATTATACCAACTAGATACAACACTAATAGAAGTGACATCATCTTGACAATGAGAAGTGCGCCATCTTACGGATTACGTGGTGCACAAACTTTTTTACGAGTGACCAATGATGGGGTAATTGTAGGGTCTGACGCTGAAAATCCAAAGTATTACATTAATACAAATTCAAATTTGCATATAACCCCGTATGGATATTCGCAACTTGGATTTTTAGGGAAAATGTACATTTCAGGTGCAATTTCAACAGCAAATAGTCAACTTAAGGATTTAGGTGTTAATGACTTTTCTAAAAAATTGAATGAATACTTGAGAGAAATTCAAAATAATAGTGGAGCTTCAAATGTGCCAGCGGGAGTTGGGGGCCAAGTTCAATTGACTGGGTTTTATAGAGATTCATCTATCGATAATTCCTATGGAACAGATCAATTAAGTAGAGAGAATGATTCAGTCAAGGAATCGCTGGTAGAATATTTTATGTATACTTCAGGTGATACAATTAAAGGTGCGGATAATCCTTTATTTAAAAACGTTCCTTCGGAATATTTAGATTACATTAATGTTGGTTCAGGTAATGTAACTAAGTTACTAAGTCCCAATGTATCTACGTTTAAAATTGATACGACAAGACCATATTTCACGGAATTTGGCAATCTTAACGAAACAATAGAGATTGATTATAACTCAATGGTGAATTTTGATAGTCTTCTTGGTACAGAAAGTTTCATAATTGTTGATGATGGGGTAGACACAAATGGCCAAAAAATAGATGTGGATCTATCAAGAGTAAAGGTATTTGTTAATAGTAATGAAGATGCACTTTCAATTGAAGAGCTAAGAGATGAGTTACTGAAACCACAATATATAGGCGAAGAAGTACAACTGACATACACCTATGCAGCTGCGGATTCATCAAATGAGATTATTGGAAAATTGCCAAATCAAATTCAGGATGATCAAGGAGCTTATGCGGTTCCTATGATTCGAAAAGTGAATGTAAATGGAGTTAAAGTTACTACAAAATATATCAATGAGTCTAATGTAGAAATATTACAGTCAACAGAGAATATGTTCTTAGCAGGTAGTCAATATTCTACAAATGGACCCAACGAAATTACATTCGATGGAAAAGTTTATGAAGTAGTGGGTGTACCAAGCAATGCAACCGGAACTGCAGGAACCGATGAAATTATAGTAATATATGTTTATAGAGAAAGAAAAGCAGATACATTGCGGGGTAAAGTAACAGTAAACTATTTAGATAATCTTGGTAATGTAATTTCAGAAATTGATATGTTTTCAGATTCTGTAGGTAAGTACTATTCGATCAAACCAAAAGAAATTATTGGGTATACATTTAAAAAGTATGAAGGAATCCTAAGTGGAACTTATCAAAATGGAGAAGTCGTGGTTAATTTCATTTATGAAAAAAATGCTGAGCAAACAACTTATGGAGGTGTTTTGGTTAGCTATGTTGATCAAAATGGACAAGATCTAATTCAAGGTCACAAATTAACAGGTGAAATTGGAAGTCAGTACTCGACGGAGGAAAAATATATTCAGGGATACGACTTAATTGAAAAACCTGCGAATTCATCTGGACTATTTACAGATAAAGATATTTTTGTGAGGTACATATATAAACCAATAGTTCCTAAAGAACCTGACACTCCTACAAATCCACAGCAACCGAAAGCTGATGTATTGCCAAAAACAGGGGTATCAAATAATTTAAATTTACTTTCATATGTAATAATATCGTCAGGTCTAATTCTAATCGTCGTAAATAGGTTATTAAAAAAGAGTGAAATAGATAAATAAAATTTCCTATTAAAATATAAGGATAGACTACATTTTATAAAGCAGTTGACTCGAAGTTGTTCAAAGTAAAATGTCAACCGCGCCACCATAGCGCGGTTTTTTCATATAATAGAAATATCTTTCATATTTTGCATGAGCAATTAAATAAGAAAATTAATGATCAAGTTGAAATTTATTGAGTATAGGATATTCGATGTAACAAGTTGGACGTGAAGTTATTATTTAGTATCCAACTGTTTCGAAGTATAAAAGCAATCATAATAAGAAAAGAAAAATGGATACTCGACATATTACTATCATTTGATTGATAATATCAATTCTCGATATAATACCAAGATCCGTTTTGTCGATGTTTGTCTAAACAATTATAAAAGATATCATCCTCATAAAGCTTTCGTATCCACACAACAGGTGTATAGCTGGAAAATCAAGGAAAACTATTGTTTGGACCTCTTAAGTTATGTTTCATGAGACGAGGAGAAAAGAAGCAAATCGAATCACTTTCAATAGAATTTTGGGAATCAAACTGTGCTAATAATTGATATGATATCCAATAATATAGATACCCTGAATATAATTGGCATCTCGAAATTGTTTCAATAACTGGAAAGAAACATGAAAGTGCAGCAATAATATCAATCGTAGATCGCTGTTCCAAAATGAATCGGTAGATAAAGACCGAGTATCGATTTGACAACCACATAGTATCATAAATACTGATCTCTTTTTGGGTGGCGAACGAAAAATCAAATCCGAGAGTCTGAATATTTATTTCAAAAGGAAAGTCACTCTACAGCATTTGAAATCAATTTATTGATTACATTTCCCTTAAAATCAATTCAATGTTTCGGAAATATTTGGCTTCAAAACTGCATTTCAGATAGAATCTTTTAAAATTGGATAATGTAGAGTTTGAGAAAAGAAAAATAGCTCTTTTCGAGCTATTTATTAAATTTATCTTTGATATCTTCAACTACATTGTCTGTTGTTTCTTTTAGATCGTCAACAATATCTTCAGACTTTTCTTTGATGTCGTGAGCGACTTCTTTAGCTTTTCCAATTGCTTGGTCAATAATTCCTTCGGCTTTGGTTTTGTCATCACCTGTTACATCACCAACAATTTCTTTAGCTTTACCTAATACTTTGTCGCCAGTTCCTTTATCTGCCATTTGAATACCTCACTTTCTAATAGGATTATAGCATGTTACCAAATACATTTAAACTGATGTAATCATAAATGTAAGGAGATATGTTATTATAATTTAAAGGATTCAACCTAATGGTACATAAAATATGACTGATTAGTTGGTTTAAAGCAAACTGTACTATGTTCGCAGA
Organism: Erysipelothrix anatis; assembly: GCF_009828745.1. Taxonomy (GTDB): domain Bacteria; phylum Bacillota_I; class Bacilli_A; order Erysipelotrichales; family Erysipelotrichaceae; genus Erysipelothrix; species Erysipelothrix anatis. The sequence goes on along the minus strand of NZ_WTSX01000001.1, from coordinate 341,109 downwards.
GTTGAAGATATGTACCGTATTGTTGAAAAGATAGCGAATTGCTACAATATAGTTTATATATGTGATATAAATTAATTATAAAGTAGTCGCTAAAAATATTTATATAGTATTATAGCCGGTATCGAAGTATCTATGTTTTTGATTGGGATACGCATGTTTAAAAGAGACTAATTTTTATAGATACCGATTTTTAGTTTTGGAATAGCTCTATGCTGATTCGACAAAATTACAGTCTAATTAAGGGGGAAAAAGATGTATATTGCAATAAAAGAAATTAAGAAAGAGAAAGTTCGCTTTGGAATGATTATTTCTGTAATAGTCTTAATATCGTTCCTTGTATTCTTTTTGTCCAGTTTAGCGTATGGACTATCGCAGTTAAACCGAACTGCAATTGACCACTGGGATGTTGATGGTGTAATAATTACTGAATCCTCGAACAAGAACCTGTATTCATCACAAATCAATCTTTTCGAAATAGAAAATTTAAAGAATAAAAATGCGGAGTACCTAACTGTTAGCACATCAAATGCGAAAATAAATGAATCACAAACTCTATCTCTTACATTTATGGGATATGAAGATGTGAATTCTTGGATTATTCCTAAAGTTATAGATGGTGAAATTAATTCGGAAAAAGATGAAGTTGTGATTACCAATAACATAAAAGAAAAATATTCTGTATCAGTTGGAGATAAACTAGTCCTCTCAAATACGGACAGAGTATTCAAAATTAGTGGTTTCACAGAAAACTCGAATTTTAACACTCTGCCAGTTGTTTATGGGCATGTTGATGACGTTTCAAGCGTAATCCTTAATTATGATACGTCTTTAAGCAAGTCAGACGCAAATGCAAGTGCTACTGAAAATATGCCACAACGTATCAATGCAGTTATGATAAAAGATCGATCAATATTGAATGATGCCGATATTCCAAGTGGTTTAACGTTTGTTGATACTGAATCGTTAGTCGAGTCTCTACCCGGATATTTGCCACAATTACTCATTTTGGTCTGATGATATTTTCATTGTCTGTCATTGCAGCAGTGATAGTAGGGATATTTATTTTCATATTAACAATGCAGAAAAAGTCAATTTTTGCAGTTCTAAAGATTCAAGGATATCAAAATGGAACAATTATTAGTTCTATAATTTTTCAAATTATATTGTTGACTACTACAGGTCTTCTAATTGGTTTTATTTTTAACTTGATAGCGGTTGAATCTCTATCAGGAGTAGTTCCTGTATTGATCAATTATCAAATTATAACCTACGTATCCGCTGCAATTATAGCTATGTCACTTTTAGGTGCAGTATTTTCAGCCTATTCTGTCCTAAAAATCGATCCATTGGATTCTTTATAGGAGAACTGTATGCTTAAATTATTAAATATTAGTAAAAAATATGATGATGGAAGAACCAATATTTTAGCTTTGAACAATGTGACTCTAAGCCTTCCAAAAGGAACATTTGCAGCAATTGTAGGTCCAAGTGGTTCAGGTAAATCTACTTTACTGACAATCATGGGAGCCCTACAAAGACCAACAGAAGGAACTATTGAATTAGATGGCGTAGATATTTACGATGTTTCAGAAAAAGAGAGATCCAAAATAAGGTTTGAAAAGCTTGGTTTTGTACTACAAGCATCAAATCTTGTCCCTTTCCTGACAGTTGAGGAACAATTTTTTTTCAAGTTAAGTAAAAGTAAAAGAGGTGATTCAGAACTATATGAAACCTTGTTGAATGATCTTAATATTAGTCATCTAAAAAGAAAATATCCGGAAGAATTATCTGGAGGGGAAAGACAGCGTGTTGCGATTGCTCTGAGTTTAATTCTAAAACCAGAAATTATTCTCGCTGATGAACCTACAGCTAGTCTAGATACAGAAAAAGCATTCGATGTTGTAAGAATTCTTAAAGATATGACGAGAACACTAAATACGACTGTCGTTATGGTTACGCATGATAGAAGGTTATTGAGTGATTGCGACATAATTTTCGAGATTACTGACGGAAATCTTGAGGTAAAGATGAACAAAAAAAGTGATGACACAATGTAGGATGGTAAACTATGAATAGCAGAATTGTTTCAAAAATAAATAGAGTTAGAAAGCATTCGGAAATTAATCTCAAACTAGAGTTATTTCTTGCATCATTATATTTATTCATAAATCTGATTATATTTTTAGTGTCTAATCAAGAGCACAAAATTTTAAACTATATGGGGTTGTCGTTTGTCTCATATTTATTGGTTCATGGAATAAAAGTTGTAATAAAAGGTCTGTTTGAGCTAATATTTAGTAGCTACTGGGCATCAAGAGAAATTACTTATAGAATCCCTACAATAATGAAGTATATCCTATACTGTGTTTTAGTGATGATCGTAGTGGTGACAACAGTTTACTTTATTATCATTCAAGAAATAACTATACCGGGTTACTATTTAACTCCAATAATATTGATTGAGGCACTTCAAGTTATGATAGACACCATAATTGAAACAAAACAGATTGTTACGAAATAGAAAAGAAAATCAATAAATGTATTAAACAATATAATGATTGAATCTAGTTTGCGTATCCGTGGTTAATAAATATACCAGAGAGTTTACTATACTCATAATTATTATTAATATATACTGAATAGATATTTTACTACATCTGTAATAGTAAAGAAATTTGCGTTATCCCCTTAGGGGTAGATCTAACAAGTAATGTAAAAGCTATTGCTATAAGTCATTTAAAATCATGATAGTGCGAATGTTATGCATCTTTATAAACTTAAGGAATGATGTCATTTGACTACGATTATTGTCTATAGTGTTTTAGTATGGTATAAATAATGTATAGACTTGAACCCCCCTCAAGTTTATATTGAGTAAATGCATAATTTAACGATATGCCTTTTACTTAAGTAAGACCTCTATTTTTCGGAGGTCTTTTTCTTTTGATGAATGATATGAATACTCTTATATTTGAAATTTTCATCACCAGATTTTTCATTGTCATCCACCTATATATAGGTGTAGTTTTATCTGGAAATTTATTCAAATTTTTGTGCCTCTTATGACAGTTGAAAAAATATTGATTCTTTGTGCTACAATTATTGGGCTAGCGTTTTATGGGGGTACTCCGTTATCTAAAAGTAGAGGAGTATAGATATGGATGTAATTAAAGAAATAGCAGTGTATTGTAGAGTGTCAAGTGAAGACCAAGCAGAGTATGGATATAATTTAAGAGAGCAAGAAAGAAGAATCGAACAATATCTTCAAGTTTACGAAGATGAATTTCAAGAAAATGTTGTGAAGTATATCGACGATGGTTATTCTGCAAGAACTCTAAAAAGAAGAGAAATGAAAGTTCTGATCAATGATATTCAACAAGGCAAAATAGGTAAAGTTGTCATACATAATCTAGATAGGCTGACTCGTAGTGTCACAGACTTGATGTATCTTTTGGAGTTGTTCAATGAATTTGATGTACAGTTGTATAGTCTGAAAGAAAAAATAGATACAACAAGTGCAATTGGTCGTTTCTTTGTATCGATGATTATACTAGTTGCTCAGTGGGAAACTGAAGCGATAAGTGAACGTACAATCAGAGGCATGGATCAATCAGCGTATGAAGGAAATTGGGTTCACGGAAAAGCTCCTTACGGATATGATATTATCGATAAGAAATTGGTGATAAATGAGAGGGAGGCAGCTATTGTAAAAGAGGCCCATTATCTATATTATTATGAGTTCAAAAATAGAAGTGAAATTAAACACTTGTTCAACAACAAACATCGGAAAGAAGCCTTTGTGTGGACAGATGACAGAATTAGGGTATTATTAAACAATGTAATCTACAAAGGAACATATCAAAATAGTAGAATAGTAATCGAAGAGCATTCGCCAGTCATTATTGAGCCAAAATTATTTGACGATGTACAGCTCGCTCTTTCCTTACGAAATAAAAGGAGTCAGTATCCGTATCTATTCAAAGGTAAATGTTATGATTTTAAGTCTGGTGAAATGCTTACAGTAAAACCAACAAAGAAAGATATGGGTTACTATTTATACTACAAAACGATGGACGGTAAATACATCAATGAAGATATTATCGCTGAAGCAGTTGTGAATGACATAGATCAATATATGAATACTTGTATACTTGATGCAATTAAAGTTAAAGTGAGCACACTTAAAAGACTTGATAGTAGCAGGAGGCTTTTAGATTCGCTACTAGACTCTGGTTTCATCAATATTGATTACTATAGGGAAGAATGTAAGCAAATTTATGATAAACAAAGTAACCATGAAGTCATCATTAAGTCAATCAAAACTAATATCAAAAGTTGGATAACTATGTCTACTCTACAGAGACAACTGTTTGTTAGGAAAAATGTAGATAAAATAGTAATAGATATGCATTCACTAAAAGTCATCAAAATAAAGTTCAACAAACTATGAAAGTTTAAGATTAACCCTTGATTGTATTTACAATCATGTTATAATATGAATAGTTAAAATATCTCTGTCAAAAGATAGCATGAAAATTCCGACACTAATTAAGTGCAAAGTTCGCTTAGGCGACGATCGGGGCACCATGACACAAACGACAACCACTCATAATTGAGTGGTTTTTTTAATCCGCTTAACCATCTTTTCAACTTATATTTTTTGTTATAATTACTACATTCTCATATACCTTTAAAAGAAAGTAATCTAATAGTAGCAGAAGCGTGTTTTAAGACATACAAATTTTGAGTGTACTTTAATTCTTTAATCTTTAAAATTATAATATTGATTCAATATCTTAGCCTTGACATTCGTAACAAAACTAAATGAGTCAAGTAATTAAAATAAGGGTTGGCCATTGTACTGCGGTACCATAGATCAACTTTTTTAATACAGAGACGAATAATCACAAGACAGTTTCTTGAAAGATAAGCTAATGCGACACATGCAATAGAGAAAGGCGATTGCGCATCTCTAAAGGAAAACGCTAACTATAGGTTACAATCAAAAGATACTATTAAACCTACCCATTATCTGGGTAGGTTTTTTTGTAATGTGCCATTTTACTTATAATTAGATATAAAAAAGTATTGGTAATATCTTTCCAGTATTCGCATATGATTGATGAATCTTTACCTGTTAAGAACAAATCCAATTTATTGTGTAGAATTTGTACCTTCGCGTTTTGATTTGATCAAGAGAAAGTTAATAGGAAGGGATATAAAAAAGACAATGAAGCTCCATATAGCAACAAAGAGATAGGCAAGGTTTGATAACGGGTCATCGATAAAGAATGGGTCTGCTTGCATCAGAGACTGTGTATCGATATACAAAAATAAAGAAATGATTAGGAAAAATAGAAAACTAATTACTAATGATAGGATTAGTGCACTTGAAAATATGGATCGCTTTGATTTGCTTTGCATCAAAATTACCTCGTAATATCTATAATTGTATCAATTATAACATGAAGTATAAATAGGGTTTCGGATTTATAGAGGTTTAGGTATTCATCTATTTTGGATATGCATACTTTAGGTTCATTGTCGTGTGCCTATATTGATCTCACATGCCTGCGATTTAAATTACTTAACGAAATGACCAGAAATATGTGGTTAGCCATATTCAAATTAATGTTTAATTGCTAACTTTCGCAAAATTGTATAATAACATCGCTTTTTCAATCTTATTTGGGTATGATAGGAGCAGTGTGAAAATGTAATTTTCTGTGGAGGACAAATGAGAAAGAAATTACTTAAGTTGAGTGTCGTCACTGGAGTTTTAATGCTGACGACCATATTACCTGTATCGGCAACGTCCGGTAAATTAAAGGGCGGAAGTATCATTAGCTGTGGGGATACGTATTACGGTCACCATGGGGATGGACACTGGCATGTAGCAGCAGATCGAGGTTCAGGATGGTATCCTCAGGGAGGATCGTTAGGTTACGATAACCCTTGCGGCGGAAATGCATCGCCATCCCGTTCGGGTGATACGAGAGCGCAAGAACAAGAATCAAAGCGATTAGAAGATGAAAGAGTCGCTGCTGAAGCCGCGGCAGAGAAGCAATTAGAAGAAGAGCGCAAACTTAAAGAAGCCGAAGAAGCGAAGGCAAAAGAAATAGAACTGGAAAAATTAAATAACACTACAATTGATGTAATAAGTTTTGGTGGAACTGAATTTGGCGGTTCGAAGACAGAGAAAGTATCGACGCTTCAACTTTTATCTAACGAGGTTAATTTGGATTCTTTTTTAGTAACAACAAAAAATGGACAAGCCACGAGTTCACTAAGTTTTGAAAAGGATTTAAAGCCGTTTATGGGTAACAATCTACAAGTTAAAGTAGTATCCGAAAACAAAGAAAAGAACCAAATTCATGACTTTAAAGTATTTATTTTTGGTACTGCAGAAGAGTTTGCAGATGTGTCATATGATGCGAAAATATCATATGGGAAAGACAAAACTCTAGAGTTAACAAATACATCAGTATCAGAGATACGTGGCTCAGATTTGGGTGATCTTGCTACAGGGATGATTACGAACCTGTCGATTAATGGTCACTTAGTTGATGATGTTTCTTATCAGATCAAGCAGACAGATAAAATTGCAATTAAATTGTACAATAAAGATGGCGTGTTCTTTGGCGAAATCCCAGTAAAAGAAAAGAATACTACGGGTGAAGTTGTTCTTGGTACTGCAATTTTTGCGGGTGCTGGGGTTGGTGGATATACCTTAATTCGCAAGCGAAAAAAAGCTAAAAATAACGTATAAAATAAAAATTATATAAATCCAAAGACATCGTGCGATGTCTTTTTTTTCTGTAAAACAAAAAAAGTAGTGGACACATAATGTCGTCTATTTAGAGTATAATATTGATAGAAGAAAGGGTGATACTTATGACGTCTGTGACATTTGATTACGATAAAGAACCATCTCGTGATATTCTCTGTATCGATTGCAAGAGCTTTTATGCGTCTTGTGAGGCAGTTTCACGCAAATTGAATCCATTAACCACTAAGCTAGTTGTCATGAGTTATCCCAGCGATAGCGTTAATGAACGTGGTAGTGGACTAATTCTTGCATCAAGTCCCGAGGCAAAAAAAGCTTATGGAATAAGTAATGTTAGTCGTGCTCGTGATCTACCCTTTCCTTACCCAGATGATTTGGTAATTGCTGCACCGCGTATGCACATGTATATGCAAATGCATCGCCAAATTAATGAAATATATCGGAAGTATGTTGATGATAAAAATGTATCGACATATTCGGTTGACGAAACATTCTTAGATGTGACGGATTCTTTAGAATATTTCAATTGTGAGAGTGCGTATCAAATTGCAAAGTTAATTCAGACTGAAGTGTTTCGTAAGACAGGAATTTATACGACTGTTGGAATTGGAGACAATCCACTGTTGGCGAAGTTAGCGTTGGATAATGAAGCAAAGAATAATAAAGCAAAGAATAATAAAGATATGAAAGCGGAGTGGCGTTATGAGGACGTTCCTTCAAAATTATGGAAAATTCAAACGATGACGGATATGTGGGGAATCGGACATCGAGGTGCCATTCGTTTACAAAAATTAGGCATCTTCAGTGTTTACGATTTAGCGCATGCTAACTACGATTTATTGAAAAGTAAACTTGGAATATTGGGAACACAACTTTATGCGCATGCATGGGGAATTGACCGTACATTTTTGGGGGAAGCATATGCCCCAAAATCTCGCTCTATTGGAAATTCACAAGTATTGAACCGTGATTATACTAGTAAAAAAGAACTTGAAATCGTTATTCGTGAAATGGCAGATCAAGTGGCGACGCGTCTTCGAAAAGAGGGAGTTAAAACGAGTAATGTGAGTCTATGGGTGGGTTATTCGTTAGGGTTTGTTGACCGTGATGGAAAGACTGGTTTTAATAAGCAGAAAAATATCGAGATGACCAATCAAAGTCATAAACTTGCTGAAGTTCTCATTGATATTTTTGAACAACATTTTGACCATCAGACTGTGCGCAATATTGGCATTAACTGTTCTAAGCTAAGCCATGATATGCCGGAGCAAATTAATATCTTCGAATCGGTAGTTCAAAAAGAAAAGAATCATAAATTTGATGAAGCGGTTGATACTGTGCGTGAGAAATTTGGTTTCACTAAAATGGTTTATGCGAGTAGTCTTATGGAAGGCGGTCGTGCCATTGCCCGGAGCTCATTAGTGGGTGGCCATGCTGGTGGTCTGGAGGGTATGGAAAGTGAGGAGCGTATTCGTGACAAGAAAAAGGACAAAAAAGGAATTCAAAAACTACAATGAGTATGAAGATCGACCTTTTGGCCTGAAGTGGGGTACTGCATTTGCGCTTGCTGAGCTTACTAAAACGATTGATGAGGGCAAAAGTGATGCACTTAAAGTAGTACCGGCCATACCGCAAATGGATCGTGAGGAAATAGATGCCGTTCTACAGTTCGCATTTCTGAAATCAAAGGTGATATCTGTACAAGTCAATATAATGGATGATCATCAGCGCCTTAGAGAAAGCGTAACGGGAAAATTTGCGGGAATGGCGGATGATTCATTTTTCTATATTGAAGGCTATGCGATTAGTTGGGATATCGTGCGGAATGTGGCTGTCGTTGAATAAACATCAATGCTTAAAGTTATGATATGAGTGTTGGAAATAGGATGGTCCTTTCATTAAAGCAAGTTGTTCGAATAGGATACCCCTTTTATGTATGTATCGATATGTGTTACTATCGAAGTACATTAGGGGGGAACCAAATGAAAAAAATCGTAGTTTTACTTTTGGGTACGTTACTACTTGCTGGCTGTTCAATAAAAGGAAGTCCTTCACAAACGCTTTGTGAGTTGAAGGATAGTGGTCCAATGAGTTATTATTACACAATTGATGCGGAGGGTAATGACGTCACAAGGGTGGAGAATGTATTTAAACTTGAATATACTGCAGATTTACCAAAGGAAGGTTTTGAAATGCTTGCGAATGAGTTTCAAAAAGTCTTTGAAGCAAGTAATCAAGTTATGATTGATACTGCAGGTGGTAAAGATATCCCAGGGATCGAATCAAAAGTAATAAGAACTGACAGTGTGTTAGAATTAATTCAAATTCAGACGATGAAAGATATTGATTTTGATTTAATGAAACGTATCGATTATTATTCAGGATATGATCGTGAAATAAAGGGATTGTTTTTGGATGAAGAAGTAAGTGCATTACAGGATAATGACTTTATTTGTACGAAAAAGTAGAGAGGCAACATGAAATTATATATCAAGCAAAAAGTATTTGCGATTAGTGAGAGGTTTACAGTTAAAGATGAAACTGGAGTCGATAGATTTTTTGTCGAGGGAAGTTTCATGAGAATACCCAAAAAATTTGTGATTCGCAATGAGAACGGCGAAATGGTGTCGGAGATTGAAAAACAAATGTTTCGAATTTTTTCGCGTTATGATATTACGACACCAACAACAGATCATGTTGAACTCGTTCGAAGATTCTCATTCTTTAAAAGTAAATTTGAGATAACTGGCAAACAGTGGGAGTTACGGGGTGATATTTGGGATCATGATTACAGTGTAGTCTATGGTGAACGGCCTATCATGTATTTGAAAAAGCATTGGTTTACTTGGGGTGATAGTTACGAACTTACGATTCCGGATGAACGCGATGCTGTGCTTGCACTATCAATTGCTATTGCTATAGATAAAGAAATTTCGGATGATCAACAATCAAACTAAGATTTCGAAATGTGAAATCAAACTCAAGACAGCACACAACCTGCGCTGTCTTTTATTGTGGAGGCAACTGCATACCAATTATTAATTTGTGAATTCGTTAATTAATAAATTGCATAGAATGAGTCATGATGTATCTAAAAACACAGTTAAACAGAGCTTGTGAGCGATTTATGATTATTATCAAACGAACGTACAATATGTTATTTATAAATAATATGTTATATATTTCACGTCAAATACAATGAATATACACCTCAAATGATAACCACTATTGATATACTTTAAGAGTAATACATTAGATATGGGGATTTGATTCTAATAAAGGAGGTATCTTGATGTATAATCAATGGAATGGTTTCAAAGGAAACTATTGGAAAGAAAATATTGATACGCGTGATTTTATTAAACAAAACTACACAGAGTATCGTGGTGATGATGAGTTCTTAGAAGGACCAACACAAAATACAATTGACCTAATGGAACAATTGGAAACAATGAATGCTTACCAACGTGAGCATGATGGTGTCTACAACATGGATACAAAGATTGTATCTACCGTAACATCACATGGACCAGGTTACATGAATAAAGACTTGGAACAGATTGTTGGTTTCCAAACTGACGAACCTTTAAAACAAGCATTCATTCCTTTCGGAGGAATTGGAATGGCTGTGAAATCATTGGAAAGTAATGGTTACGTTGCTGATGAAGAGCTCGTAAACATCTTTACAAAATGGCGCAAAACGCACAACCAAGGTGTCTTTGATGTTTATACAGCAGAGATGCGTGCAGCTCGTAAAAATAAAATTATCACAGGACTACCAGATGCATACGGTCGTGGTCGTATTATCGGTGATTACCGCCGTGTCGCATTGTATGGAATTGATCGTTTAATCAAAGCGAAAAAAGATGATCTCAATCATGCAGGTTACCGAACAATGACAGATGACGTGATTCGTCTTCGTGAAGAAATCAACGAACAAATTCGTGCGTTAGCTGACATGAAAGAAATGGCAGCAAGCTACGGTTATGATATTTCACAACCAGCTGCAAATGCTAAAGAAGCTGTGCAATGGTTATACTTTGGATACCTTGCAGCTATCAAAGAAAACAATGGTGCAGCGATGTCCATTGGACGTATTTCAGCATTCTTAGATATCTACCTACAACGTGATCTAGCAGCAGGTACTATCTCAGAGCTAGAAGCTCAAGAGTTGATTGACCACCTCGTTATGAAATTACGTATGGTTAAATTTGCTCGTACACCAGAGTACAACTCACTCTTCAGTGGATACCCAATTTGGGCTACACTTTCAATCGCTGGGATGGCATTTGATGGACGTTCATTAGTAACAAAAACAGATTTCCGTCTCTTGCATACACTCATTAACATGGGTCCATCACCTGAGCCAAACTTAACAGTTCTCTACTGTGATGCATTGCCAGAAGGATTCCGTACTTTTGCATCCCGTATCGCTATCGAAACATCGTCAATTCAATTTGAAAATGACGAGTTACTCCGTGAAAAATGGGGTTCAGATGATGCAGCAATCGCTTGCTGTGTTTCCGCAACAGTTATTGGTAAAGACATGCAGTTCTTCGGTGCACGTGCTAACTTAATTAAAGCATTGTTATATGCAATCAACGGTGGTGTTGATGAAATTACAGGTGCTCAAGTTGGACCACGTTACCGCCCAATTTCATCTGAAATCTTAGATTTTGAAGAAGTTAAAGTAGCATACCAAGACATGATGGATTGGTTGGCAGAACTTTATGTAAATACTTTAAACTCAATTCACTATATGCATGATAAATATGCATACGAAAAATCACAACTTGCATTGATGGATTCTGATTTAAAACGTACCTTTGCAACAGGTATTGCTGGAATCTCACACGTTGCAGACTCATTGTCAGCAATCAAATATGCAAAAGTTAAACCAATTCGTGATGAGAATGGTGTTGCGATTGACTTTGAAATTGAAGGGGACTTCCCGCGTTATGGTAATGATGATAACCGTGCAGATGATCTTGCAAACTGGGCACTTCAATACTTTATGAAGCAAATCAAACGTCACCATACATACCGTAACTCAACACCTACATTAAGTTTACTTACAATCACATCAAATGTTGTTTATGGTAAAGCTACAGGTAATACACCAGATGGTCGTGGAAAAGGTGTTCCATTGGCTCCAGGAGCTAACCCATCATACGGTGCAGAACGTAATGGATTACTTGCATCACTTAACTCAACTGCTAAATTGGATTATAACTGTGCATTAGATGGTATTTCCAATACGCAAACAATTGCACCAATCTCATTGGGTAAATCAGATCCTGAGCGTGTTGCAAACCTACGTGGAATCATGGACGGATACTTCTCACAAGGAGCATACCACCTTAATGTTAACGTCTTCGATAACTCATTGTTAGAAGATGCGATGGCAAATCCACTCAAATATCCAAACTTAACAATTCGTGTTTCTGGATATGCAGTTCGTTTCGTTGAACTTACAAAAGAACAACAACTCGATGTTCTAATGCGTACAGCTCACGAACGTACAGTTTAAAATTACTTATAATCAATAAATAGTAAAGCTTTTAAATTGATAAAACTTAAAAACATCAGAGTAGACGACCTGCTAATGGGTTATCTTCTCTGGTGTTTTCTTTTTTTTTCTCACATTTTTTGATGTGTAATAGAGGGAATTTCGCAATTGAATTGTGTAGTACGGGCTTGGATAATTATAGATTAGGAAGCTATGAGTTAAAGATTTGTTAATATAATCTTAATTATTTAATATAAAAATACGTATTTCTTAACAGTGTTATAATTAATATTGAAATAATAGTGAAGTTAAGAAAATAACTAATAAATATAGACTTTATGGTGTTATTATTATAGTATTCGAGAACTGGAAGTTTAATAGTTGGAATTGTAAGACATTTTCTTATGAATCCGATGGAACGCAATATTTAATTACTGACAGTCCATCCGAATGTATTTGTACTGTAAATTTGAACGAAATTGCATCGTTTGCAATCTTAGTGAAATCGTGACACACGTCAAAAATCACTGAAGTTATCATGGGGGGGAATCCAAGATAAATTTTCAGACTCTAAAAGCATTCGATTTTTATAGAATCGGAAGTTTCAATTAAGGGTCTTTTATAATATTTTGGCTTAATAACTATTGTTCGAAACAGATATCTAAATACAGTTGTAAATTATATCCCCCTTTATTATTGGTCAACTGCATGCTGTAGAAAAAGTAACGCATGGAGTTTGTCTGGATAATTGAACTTGAAAGAGTTCGGATAAAGGAGAAATTATGAAGAAGTTCATAAGTTTATGTATGGTCATTTTGATGGCCTTTGCGACAGTGCCTATTACGGCAGAGAGCAACAAATTGGATTCAATGTTTTCTGACAATCTACAGGATTATGTTAGAACACATGCGTATTCAAATGCAGATAAATTACTGACGACGGATGAAGAATTTATTGAATATGTAAAGACAATCGAATCGGTAGGATTTGTTCGTGGTGATAACGTTGAGTTTAATCACATTACAGTCTTTGATTTTAGAGGAATCGAATACTTTGAATCCTTAAATGATTTAACTGTAACGATAAATTTATCGATGTTTTCTGATCCAAATCGTAAGTTAAAAGAGGTGCAAAACTTTACAAATCTACCTCAAAATTTTATCGATAGTGGCAACAAAATAAAAATCAAACCTGGAATGTTCTTTTCTTCACGAACATTATATGTTGCACCACATTTAGTATATGCGTACCGACAAGGTACTGGAAACACGCAACCTGATCGATTTGACAAAATCAAAAATGAATTTACAAAGCAAATGACAACGTTCCTTAGTCAATATCAAGGTGCCCGAATTGGTGCTGAAATAGAAGATTTTGACGTTATCGTGGATGATTTTAATTGGTTAAATCAATTGAATCGAAATGTCGATTTATCGATGAGTTTGGAAACTCAAGATAGAATCCAAATTGGAACGGTCCATAATGTCCCAGTAAATGATAAAGAGTATTATGAATTTGATATTGATAGTAGTCAAATTCCAGATGTCATTGTTGCGGACGGGAACCAATATCGTGCAGCAAGTCCCAATGAGAAAACAATTGGTATTGATTATGAAGCAACCAAAGCTTATGTTCAAAACTATTTAACACCTGCTGGAGCGCCGCTAACAAACTTTGAAATTGTTGCAACATTAACTGATGGACGAACCTTTACTGCAGACCAAGACTTTACACTTGCAGGAGATGGTAGCGACACGGATAAGTTCTTTTCAAAGGGTGCATCTTCAGATGGTCTAAGAGGAGCAATCGATGTTGTAAAACTCCGTTTTGAAAAATCAGACGCTGTTAAAGCTATGATCACTACTCAAGCAGCGGAATATGAAACATTTAGAACGAGTGAATTTTCGATAATTACAACAGATTATTCGAAAGATATGGCTCTCAATCCTGATGTAGCTATTAATCATGAATTTTTTGCTGATAAATTGGGCCTTACAATCCAATCTTATTTCGTGAATAATGATAACACGTTGCGCATCAACCCGTTCGGAATTAAGCCAATATTTGTAGGTTTCTTCGGTGAACCTTATACTGTTACTTATAACTATGACAATGGTGCAGATCCATTAGTTCTTACAGAACAATATGAAAGGACTCATCTTACTAAACCGCAAACTCCGATTAAAGATGGATTTAAGTTTGATGGTTGGTACACAAGTGCAGATTTCACAACTGCATGGAACTTTGACACAATGCAAGTTACAGATGATTTAAACTTATATGCTAAATGGTCGACAAGTGACGTCACAGTGACGTTTGTGGATGGTGGTGTGTCTACACCAGTATCGACGAAGCTTGATCAACCCTTAGATGCAAGCAAAATCCCTGCTACGGTTAAAGAGGGTTATGCATTCAAAGAATGGAACACTCAAGCCGATGGCAAAGGAACTGCATTTGATACCACAGCCGCAATTAAAGCGGATCAAACTGTGTATGCAATTTATGAAGCAAACAATGTTACTGTAACGTTTGTGGACGGATTTACATCAACACCAGTCGTTACAAAATACGACCAAGCGTTAGATGCAAGCAAGATTCCTACAACGGTTAAAGAGGGCTATACATTCAAAGAATGGAATACTCAAGCTGATGGTAAAGGAACTGCATTTGATACCACAGCCGTAATTAAAGCGGATCAAACTGTGTATGCAATTTATGAAGCAAACAATGTTACTGTAACGTTTGTGGATGGAACAACATCAACACCAGTTGTTACGAAATACGACCAAGCGTTAGATGCAAGCAAGATTCCTGCAACGGTTAAAGAGGGCTATACATTCAAAGAATGGA
>NZ_WTSX01000001.1:302703-325953 GCF_009828745.1 Erysipelothrix anatis | reverse complement strand
AACAATGTTACTGTAACGTTTGTGGATGGAACAACATCAACACCAGTTGTTACGAAATACGACCAAGCGTTAGATGCAAGCAAGATTCCTGCAACGGTTAAAGAGGGCTATACATTCAAAGAATGGAATACTCAAGCCGATGGCAAAGGAACTGCATTTGATACCACAGCGGTAGTTAAAGCAGATCAAACAGTATATGCAATTTATGAAGCGAACAATGTTACTGTAACGTTTGTGGACGGATCTACATCAACACCAGTTGTTACGAAATACGACCAAGCGTTAGATGCAAGCAAGATTCCTGCAACGGTTAAAGAGGGCTATACATTTAAAGAATGGAATACTCAAGCTGATGGCAAAGGAACTGCATTTGATACCACAGCGGTAGTTAAAGCAGATCAAACAGTATATGCAATTTATGAAGCGAACAATGTTACTGTAACGTTTGTGGATGGAACAACATCAACACCAGTTGTTACGAAATACGACCAAGCGTTAGATGCAAGCAAGATTCCTGCAACGGTTAAAGAGGGCTATACATTCAAAGAATGGAATACTCAAGCCGATGGCAAAGGAACTGCATTTGATACCACAGCGGTAGTTAAAGCAGATCAAACAGTATATGCAATTTACGAAAAAAATATTGTTCCAATTCAAAAAGTAACGGTTAAATTTGTAGTTGGAACACTAACAAGCGAGGTTACAGTTGATATTAATACTGTAATTCCAACAAATAGAATTCCTTCAACAATTAAAACTGGTTACACCTTTAAGGGATGGAACACAAAAGTAGATGGACTTGGAACGAAGATAGATTTCACAAAAGCTATCACAGAGGTCCAAACAGTCTATGCAATCTATGACAAAGATGTTGAACCTGTACAAAAAGTAACCATCACATTCGTTGATGATGAAACAACAACTCCAGTCGTAATTGACGTCAATACTGTAGTGTCAGCTGATCAAGTTCCAACAACAGCTAAAGCAGGTTACACCTTCAAAGGTTGGAATACACAAGCTGACGGCAAAGGGTTAATGATTGACTTAACACAACCAATCACTGCTGACCAAACAGTTTACGCGATTTACGAAAAGAACATTGTCCCAGTAGAAACAGTAACCGTGACATTTGTTGATGGAAGTATTAAAACACCAGTTGTAGTTGCAATCAATACGGTATTACCAAGTGCAAAGATACCAGCAACAGTTAAAGACGGCTACACCTTCAAAGGTTGGAATACACAAGCAGATGGTAAAGGTCAATATTTCGATACATCAATCGCAGTAGCTGAAGACATCACGCTTTATGCAATCTACGAAAAGAATGAAGCAAAACCAGTCTTACCTGCAACCGGATTAGCATCCAATTCATATATTTTAGTTGGCGGAGCAGCCCTTATTGTTAGTGGACTCTACCTCTCACTAAAAGGAAAGAAACAAGAGAATAATTAGCAACTAAAAAAAAGAACCGCAGCTCTCAACCGAGTGGCTGTGGTTCTTTTTTACGCTTTTCTGTTTGCGAAGTAGTTTTTTCGATAATCACCAGGTGTTTCACCTGTAACTTTTTTAAAAGTTGTCGAGAAAATGATCGGGGAACTAAACCCAACCATTTCTGAGATTTCGTAAAACTTGAGATTCTCATTTTCGATAAGCTCTTTTGCTTTGATAATTCGAACTTCATTAATATATGATACGACAGATTTTCCGATAATCTTCGGAAAAAGACGGCTCAAGTATGATGGTGTAACATCAACGTTTTCCGCAATAACCGTCAAGTGGATATCTTCATGGTAATGGTTTTTAATATACATCATCGCTTTATTGACGACATAGTTTGAGGAGCTTGCAAGTTCTTTGTCTTGCATCGGTAGCATAAAGTCTCGAAGTGTTGTTTTCATCATTTCCAGACTAGGCATCGCAGTAAGATTGAAATTTGGAAACTCAAGTTTTTTCTTTTCAATGAAAACGTAAAATGCATTATGAATCATGAGTGCAAACTGATCATACGTAAGGATTATTTTCTCTTGGAAAATTTGTTCGATGTACTGATCCATAACTAATTCAATTGACCCAAAATTTTCTTGGTCAAAGGCAGCGTGCAAATCACTCAAGAATTGTTGGCTACCTGCTTGCTTCGAATCGTTGATAAATGTGAATTCTGAGATGTTGTGGACCGTTGTATCATCCTTGAGGCGATGCATTTCGTGCAATGCTTCAAGATTTTGGAATGTTTGTTTAACGTCATCAAGTGCCACAACCTCATCAATATAATAGACAGAATTTTGTATGTCTAAAAATTTGTTGAGGCTCTTATGGAGTTGATTTGCCTTGTCCTGGATTGTCTTATTGAAGTCACCAAAAAAATAAGAATTGTGTAGATTTAATAGAATTGCGTAGGCGCCTGATTTTTCAGTTACGTGCAAGAAGGTACATTCTAAAAAAGTATTCTGAATAATATTCTTGAGAACAAAGTCAAACTCAAGAATATCACGCTCGGCATACCGTTCGAGAACGTGGTCAAAATTTTCAATAGCAATAATCATTGGAAGGTAGTGTGGTGTTTGTTGCGGAATATCAATTACAGATAAATCTGGCATGGTATTACTGCGTTGAAACAACCAATGCTCAAATTGTGCGAGTGTTTCGTTGTATTTTTCTTTGATTTGATATTCTGCTATGAGGGAATCTTTTTCACCGTTGGTGCGTTTTTTCTCATTATCCGCACTGACGCCATCAATCATCTTTATGATGTTTTCACGTGAGATATCCGTTTTTAGAATATAGTCGTGAATGCCGTAGAGCATTGCTTTTTTAACAATTTCGAATTCATCATGAGCTGACATAACGACTACACGCGTTGCAAAGTCTCGTGTTGACATCCACTCAAGGACATCTAATCCAGTCATAACTGGCATCGTGATATCCAAGCACATGACATCGATATTTTGATCATGTAAAATATCGATAGCCTCTTTTCCATTGCTGGCGGTTAAGAATTCGTAACCGTGATCGTCCCAGTTCACCAGTATCTTCAGATACTGAAGGATTTTTTGTTCATCATCGACAAAGAGTATTTTCATAATTAAGCTTCATCCAGTGGTATGTGAATTTCAAATTGTGTATAACTTTGACCATCACTTTCAATCGTTAATGCAGCAACCTCACCATAGTGTTGAATTAATCGTTGATTTAAGTTGTTTAATCCAACTTGGGTGCTTGATGAGTTGCGTTTGCTCGTAAGTGTTTCAAGGTTAGTTGTCGGTACCCCTTTACCGTTATCGCGGACTTTAATAATCATCTCTTGGTCGTGTTTCATGATTGAAATTTGAATCACTTGATCCGTTTTGTCATCGCTAAATGCATGAATATAAGCATTTTCGATGAGTGGCTGAAGGATGAATTTCATGATTTCTATGTCAAAGGTCTCTTCATCGATATCATAATCGATATCCACCTCATCGGAATAGCGAAGGCGCATAATTTTAATATAGCTTTCGAGTAGTTCGAGTTCTTCAGCAACGGTGTTGGTACTACTGTCGTTGCGAAGAATTGATTTGAGATAATTGACGAGTGCTTCAATTGAACCTGCAAGTTCGTACGCAGATATTGATTCAGCTTTCCATTTAATAGCATTAAGTGTGTTGTATAAGAAATGTGGATTTACTTTTGTAAGAAGTATCTCATAGCGTAAGGCACTCTTATCTATTTCCGCTTGACGAATATCTTCAACCTGAATTTCAAGCTGCTCCATCAAGCTGTTGAAGGCATCACTTAGTTCTTGGAACTCACCTTCAAGTTGAGGGCTACGGACAGTTAAATCGCCATCCATGGCCTCACGCATATCATTCTTAAGACTTAAGACCGGTGAGGCAATTGAGTCAGTGACTTTTGTAATGTTTCGCATCACAATATAGATTAATAGAATAAACCCCGTTAACAAGATGAGTGATTGAACTGCAAGGACTGTAAACATTTTGCTGTAGTTGGTTATATAAGAAAAATAGAATCCAGGGTAGGTTCCTTCAAATTCGGTAATAACAAAGAAATCTGCAGTATTAGGAACTTTCACAATTTCCCAGTCAACTAACGAATATTGTAGGTTCTCATCACCAATTCCGATAATTATAAAATCATCAGGATTAATTAACGCATTGATTGCAAAACTCTCAAGTTGTTTCATATCGACATCTAATTTTAAAACACCAAGCGTGTCTTGAGTAATTGGATCATTGATGCGTTGGATAACGGAGAGATCCTTACAATCGTCACAACTCTTATCAATGTGTAAAAAGTATGATTGTTGGCTTAGTGCTTTTTGATACCATTCGGATGCGATTGCGTCTGTATATGTAATGGCATTAGCGGCAGTAATATCAAGTGCACTGCGGTATACTTCTTGACGGTTCGCGGGAATTAGTGAAACATTTGAAATAGATATATTGGCATTCAAGATTCGATAACGAAGCTGTTGATTCATTTGAATCGTATCAGTTTGATTTGCCCAAGCATCATCAATATAGGTTGATGGGTCTTGGCGTAAGATATCCATCATCTCTTGACTTGCGTATGGTGCCTCAAGAGACTTAATTGATTGGCGAAGACTGGTATCTAACATATTATCAATTTGATGCAAACTGATATTGCTTGTCTGAGTTATCCGCTCTGTAAATGTTTTAATAATCGTATAAAAAGATAAAACAAAAACTAATGTCAAAATCGGTATGATCATTAGGAGTTGTTTTTTGATAATGTTATGTTTGATTGTATCTTTTTGCATCAGTGTAAGTGGGGGTATCGAATCGATATCGTGATGTCCCAAGGCCTCCCTATCTTTCGTTTGAAATAAAGCGTCATAATAAGCATCGAAGAACAAATATGACGAAATAAGTATAAAGTCTTGAAATACTATTCACATTATAACACAGTACACATTTAGGTGTGCAGTAGACTCACATAATTGAGACGCAAAAAATACCAAGGATATAGGTTGTATCCTTGGTATCTTAAGTGCTTGCACACTTGTAAATACGATATCTGTTCTTCATTGAAAGGCGACCTGGTAGGAAACCAGGTATTACCGATGAATGTTAGCCCCCCCCGACCCAACAATCATTGGTTTTGTAGAATGTCAATCGTGCTTAGATTATGTTCAAGTGTCCGACGCATTCGATGTAGATTTAGCATAACCTTGTATGATATGTTGCAAGGCGGATTCGATAAGCATTAGCCCCCCCGACCTAATGTTTATTTAACTAGTAATTCGCATCATGATATGTTGATGTGATGTGCTAGTTGTCTTCTAAATCTACTTAAATTATAGTTAATATAATGCGTTTTGTGCCCCTTTAATAATTGCATTTTCTTAATTATTTTTGCACTTTTAAGTAAGAAATATAAAGAATATTTGTCTAAAGACACAATTTATACAGAAATGACAAAATTCATTAATGAAGTGCAAATATAGAGAATAAAAGGAAGCAACTATCTATATTATACTTTTTATAGAAGATGGAGATGTGTCATGCGAAAGAAAATCATATCTTTATTTATTGTACTGATGCTGATCATTACGGGATGTTCAACAAGTAAAAAAAATGAAGATAAAGAAAGTATAATCGCTGTTGCGTATTGGGGAGACGTAAGAGAAGATTTAGTATATCAAACTGCAATTGAAGGCATCGAAGATGCTGTACCGAATACGCGTGTGGAGTTGCTTAAATATGAGAGTGCGGCGGCATTTTGGAATGCAATGGTTAATCGGGATGAAACTGTCAAAATTCCAGATATTATTTCGCTTACGAATGAAAATCATTTGGAATACATTGAGGCCGGTTTTTTGTTGCCATTGGATGAATTTAATATTGATCTAGAAACGTCCAAGCCTTCGGCTGTGAATGCATGGAATTATAAGGGAAAACAATATGGAATTCCATTAACGGCCTCCCCAGCTGTTATGGCGATTAATCGTGATATGTGGAATATGTATAATTTGGGTGCTTATCCTAAAACGTGGAATGAGGTGCGTACAATTTCCCAAGAAGTTGCCAAGTATGGTGTCAAGGGTTTGATCATTAATACAGAAGATGCGTTCCATTTGACGCAATACATGAATTCCTTTGGAGGAGGGTGGCGTTTTGGGTCGGCGATTAATTCAGAAGCGAATCGTGATGCCCTCACATACATTTTTTCAATGTTTGATGATGGTCTTGCAATGAATCCAAAAGATGAAGGATATACATGGGATGGCGATGCTTTTGCAGATGGTGCTGCACTCATGACAACTGCAGGAACGTGGTACATTGGGCTTCTTCAAGATGAAGCACCTAATATGAATTATGATTTAATCCCGATGCCTTCGCGAACAGGACATGAGAATGGAACATTATATTCCAATGCCCTCGCGATACGTAAAGATTCAAAGGATCCCCAAAGAGCTGCACAAGTCGCTCAATACATGGCCCGACCGCTGTGTCAAAAAGAATTTGCGCGTGTTATCGGATCAGCTCCAGCAGATATTGAAGAAAATAATGACTATTATCAAGAAAATCCTCATATGGATCATTTGCAGTCACGCTCTGCAAATGCAGAACCTTTCGCATACCCCAACCAATCGACACAATTTCAAAAAAACTTAAGTGATGAAGTTGCTGCGGTAATCTATGCGCCCCATCCAATAGATAATAGACTCCGTGCGCAAGAGATTCTAAGTCGTTTAGAGCGTGCGTACAAATAAGGCGAGTCCTTCACAATGTTGTAATCAAAATCGTATCCTATGGGGTACGATTTCTGTTTCTGGGTGGCGTTGCCGTGAATCGAAAACAAGGTTTGTGAGGGAATGTCATTATCCTACAAATAAACGCAATAAATTACGTTTGAAATCTCACGAACCATTGACAAAACACACCAAAATAGCTATAATTTATACATAAGTTAGAGCTAACCATTCAAAGTTATTTTTTTAGTGAAGTACCATTAAAAAGTAATCTTTGGGTGGTTTTTTTTCATATTCAGGCGATAACTTAGTGTTCTTATCAATGAAAAATGCTGGCGCAATATCTGTTAATTTGTTGGGAAGTTGACATATATTAAACGTAGATAATATTCAAAATATGCTATGGGGGGGTATATGTTGCTTTTTACTGTGGACTACAGGAGGAAGTAGTATGAAACATGAAATGGTAGCAATGATTTTGGCGGGAGGGCAAGGAACGCGTTTGGGTAAATTAACCAAAGAAACTGCGAAGCCTGCTGTTCCGTTTGGTGGCAAGTATCGAATTATTGATTTTACATTAAGTAACTGTGCGAATTCAAATGTTTTTGATGTGGGTGTGGTCACACAATACCAACCCCTTGAATTGAATGAGCATATCGGAAATGGTGCATCATGGGGACTCTCACGACGCAATAGTAGTGCTAAAATACTACAACCTTTCTCAAGTCAAGATGGCGAAAAATGGTTCCGTGGAACCGCTAATGCAATCTATCAAAATATCAGTTATATTGATTCTAAAAATCCTGATTATGTATTGGTATTATCAGGGGATCATATATATAAAATGGATTATGAAGCAATGCTTGATTTCCATAAAGAAAACGAAGCAGCATTAACGGTCGCCGTTATCGATGTTCCTTTGGAAGAAGCTTCACGTTTTGGCATCATGGAAACAGATACATCAGGTCGTATCATTGAGTTTCATGAAAAACCAGAAGAACCTAAAGGTACATTAGCGTCGATGGGGATTTATATCTTCGATTGGCCTAAATTACGTGCTATGTTGGTCCATGACCAAGCAACGGAACGAAGTATGGAAGACTTTGGTAAAAATGTCATCCCTGCGTACATTGCGAATGGAGAGCGAGTCTTTGCGTATGCCTTTGAAGGGTATTGGAAAGATGTTGGAACCATTGAAAGTTTATGGGAAGCCAACATGGAATTCTTGGATTTGGAACATAGCTTGAATATACGTGATAGCCATTGGCCAATTTATACGAAAGATACCATCTCACCACCACAATACATTGCTAAAAACGCATATGTGAAACATGCAATGATTGGTGATGGGTGTTATATCGATGGCACGGTTCAACATTCTGTGTTATCTCAAGATGTTAAAGTGGGTGCTGATAGTTCGGTCTTGCAATCAATTGTTATGGCTGGGGCGTCTATTGGAAAAAATGTCAATGTTGAATATGCAATTATTGGTGAACACGCAGTGATTGCGGATGGCTCTCAAGTCATCGGAAGCAAAGATGAAATTCAAGTTATTGGATATCACGAAGTTGTGGGGGTAAAGAAATAATGAAAAAGAATAGCGTATGTGCAATTATCAACCTTGCGGGTCATGAAACACGATTGCATCCGTTAACGAAACAACGCCCAATCGCGGCATTGCCTTTCGCAGGACGTTACCGAATTATTGACTTCTCGTTATCGGCAATTTCATCGGCACACATCAACTCAGTAGCAATTTTTATTGAGGAAAGTGGACGTGCTATTTATGACCATGTTCGTAGTGGTCGTGAATGGGATTTACACGGTGCAGTTAGTGGTGGAATCTTCACATTCTCACAACAACGTCGTAAACTCGCTGATTTCTTGATGCTCGAGACTGGAGAACGATACTACGAAAATCAACGTATTTTTATTGATCGTTCCGAAGCAGATTACGTCTTAATAATGGAAGGGGATGCCGTTCATAATGTTGATGTTAAAGCTTTGACGAAATTTCATCAACAACGTGATGCCGAAATAACAATTGCTTATAAATCAATCCCTACAGAAAAAACAAAAACATACAAAGCGGACGAGTACTACCGAATTGATGATGAAGACTATCTTGAAGGCGTTATGTTAGGGAATACCAAAGAGGAAGAACGTCATGCAATCGATGGTCATGTCTATCTTGTAAATAAAGAAGTCTTGTTTGATATTTTTGATCGTGCTGAGGCAGGAAATCTCTTTGTAGATATTGGGTCACTAATTCGTAGTTATTCACTCTTGTATCGCACAAGTATGTATGAATATACCGGATATTTAGAAGTTATTAATTCGTTATCTTCATATTATGCGGCAAATATGTCGATGCTTGAGCCAACCAACCTTAATGCTTTGTTTAAAGGTAGTAACACGATCAATACACGTTCAAAGAGTGGGGTTCCGACCTATTATGCTGAAAGTGCATCCGTTCATAATGCTGAGTTAGCAACAGGATGTATTATTGAGGGAAGCGTGGATTCGTCGATTATTTCGCGAAAATCTTCCGTTGCACCGAATGCGCATGTATCGAACAGCATTATTCACTCAGGCGTTAAAGTGTGTGAAGGTGCGCGTGTTGAGTATGCAATCATTGAAAAAGGTGCTGTTGTACAACCGAATGCGGTTGTAGTTGGAACAAAATATGCACCAATAATTATTGGCAAAGGTGCATGTGTCGAATGCCAAGATACCCTGTAATTTATTGATAAGGAGAACTTTTATGAGTTTTGATGTTACAACGTTTCCACATCAACTCAGTCATGATGCGTACCGTTATTTTGGTGCGCATCTTGTTGAGGGTGGTGTCGTCTTTCGTGTTTATGCACCAAGTGCTGCAAAAGTAAGTCTTGCTGGCGCATTCAATGGTTGGAACTATTATCAAGATTGGATGCACCGTATCAATGATGCTGGCGTCTATGAATTATTTGTGGCAGGTATCGGCGAGTGGACGGTCTATAAATTTGGTATCTTTGACCATCAAGGGGCATATGTCGAGAAGTCGGACCCTTATGGTTTTTATCATGAATTAGCACCGGGGTATGCCAGCAAAGTTGTTGACATCAACCGATATCAATTCAATGATGATGCATGGATGACAAAACGGACGACGAATATGGACAAACCCATGCACATCTACGAAGTGCATTTGGGGTCTTGGGTTCATGATGGTATCGATACCTACGAATCGCTTGCATACAAGCTTATAGACTACTTACAGTTTATGCAGTATACACATGTCGAACTGATGCCGATTACTGAGCATCCATTTTTAGGGTCTTGGGGATATCAGGTGACAGGATTTTTTGCTGTTACAGAACGGTACGGATCACTTGATCAATTTAAAAAATTTGTTGATGTCTTGCATCAACATGGCTATGGCATCATTTTAGATATTGTGCCCGTTCATTTTGTCAAAGATGCGCATGGATTACGCCAGTTTGATGGCAGTGCACTTTATGAAAACGTGGATGAATCAGAGTGGGGAACTTTGTATTTTGATTATTCTCGCGTCGCAAATCAAACTTTCTTTTTATCGAGTGTCGCTTATTGGATTGAAATGTGTCACATCGACGGACTTCGAATGGACGCCGTATCCCATTTAATTTATTATCAGGGGAATCGTGACCATGGCGTTAACGAACCAGGAATCCACTTCCTAAAAACAATGAATGCTTGTCTCAAAGCAAACTATCCTACGGTAATGTTGATTGCTGAGGATTCCAGTGATTATGGTAAAGTAACCCATCCGGTTGCGGATGGTGGTCTTGGCTTTGATTATAAATGGGATTTAGGATGGATGAATGATACCCTTCGTTACTATATGCTGGATCCAGTTTATAAAAAAGATCACCATCATGCGATTACATTTAGCATGGCGTATTTCTATAGTGAACGATTCTTAATGCCGTTATCTCATGATGAGGTTGTACATGGTAAGAAGACCATTGTCGATAAAATGTGGGGCGATTATGATCAAAAATTTGCATTAGCAAAAAATTTATACATGTACATGCTGACGCATCCTGGAAAAAAATTGAATTTTATGGGTAATGAATTGGCTCATTTCCGCGAATGGGATGAGGAAAAACCACTTGATTGGTTCCTGCTTGACTATTCGCGCCATGATGCTTTTAGACGGTATATGCGAGATCTTAATCATGTTTATACACATCATGATGCCTTATATGAAAAGGATTATACCTTGGATGGGTTTAAATGGATTGAGGTTGATAATAGTGACTTGAGTATTTTTAGTTACTATCGGGCTGGAACAACAAGTACCATTATTGTAGTTCTGAATATGACACCAAACGCATATGAAACTTATGACGTGGGTGTCCCTGAAGCGGGAGTTTACCGTGAACTTATTAATTCGGAGAAAGCAATTTACGAAGGCTGTGATATGACAAACTATACGACGCTATCCAGCAGTACTGAACCGCTACATCAATTAGATTATCGAATTCGGACACGCATTGCGCCTTTTGGGAGCATGATGTTCATCAAAGAATCGTAGTAAGCAGTCCGAAAGACTAAAGGAGACAGAATGAATATATTATTTGCCGCAAGTGAAGGCTTGCCTTATGCCAAAAGTGGGGGACTTGCAGATGTTGTTGGTTCACTCCCGGCTAAGTTAAAAACACGCGCAGTAACTGTTTCGGTGATTATGCCGTTGTATCAAACAATCATAGAAACAATGATGCCAGAGTTGGAGTACGTTAAGACAATTCATGTGAAGCATGGTATGTTTGACAACGAATCACGTATTTTTGCGCATACAATTAGTGGCGTTACGACATATTTTGTAGAAAATCGTGAGTACTTTGAACGCGATAACTTGTATGGTTATGTTGATGATGGTGGTCGTTTTGCATATTTCCAACTTGCTGTTATGAATTTCATTTTAGAACATGATACTGCGTTTGATGTAATCCATTGCCACGATTGGCATACTGGAATGATTCCTGTACTTGGAAAAACATTGTTTAAATGGCACGAACGTATTGCTCATTTAAAGTATGTTTATACCATTCATAATTTGGCATTCCAAGGTAATTTTCCCAATAGTGTTTTAACTGATTGCTTTGATCTTACAATGGATCTCGTGTACGACAACAGTGTAAACTTTGATGATGGCATTAGCTACATGAAAGGTGGCATCTTTTATGCCGATAAAATTACAACTGTTTCCCAATCGTATGCACGGGAAATTTTAACACCAGAGTTTGGTGAGCGGATGGATGGTGTACTTCGTCTTCGTGAACCGGACTTAGTAGGTATCGTTAACGGTATCGATACAAAACTTTGGAATCCTGCGAAGGATACCTTATTGACGTCACCGTACGACCTGGATTCCCTAGACTTGAAAGCACCCAATAAATCATCGTTACAATCAAAATATGGTTTAACCGTAGATGCTGACACTCCACTTTTCGGTATGGTCACACGCCTCACGGATCAAAAGGGTGTAACGCTTTTAATTGATACGATGGAAGACCTTGTCCGAATGGGGACACAAGTGATTGTATTAGGATCTGGAAATCCGCACTATGAAGACCGTCTTGCGTATCTGGCATATCAGTATCCGAAGAATGTTTGTTTCTATAAAGGCTACAATGAAAATCTTGCGCACGAGATATATGCTGGAAGTGACTTCTTCTTGATGCCATCAGCATTTGAACCATGTGGTATTTCGCAGCTCATATCAATGCGTTATGGGACGTTGCCAGTTGTGCATGAAACAGGTGGATTAAGAGATACAGTAATTCCTTATAATGTTTATACAGGTGAGGGAACAGGTGTTTCATTCACTTACTTCAACAATGATGAATTCTATAGTGCAATTGAGCGTGCTGTGGGTGTCTTTGGGGACAAACGCTTCATGAAAACGCTCCAAACAAATGCCATGAAAACGGATGTTGATTGGCTAGAATCAGCCCGAGCTTATCGTGAGTTGTATCGCAGCTTGTAAATGAAAAACCCACCATCGAGTGGGTTTTTTTATGAATATGTGCACTGTGCCTCTAATTTTAAGGGTTTTCATAATGTCCACATTTCCTTGATTTTCACATAACATTTGCAGTTACTTAATACCGTATCCGATGTAATCACGATATTATAGGTATAAATAGGTTAGAAATGTGGGGAAGTTACAGTCTTTAATCAATAAAATCAGATTTTGAAATTTAATATGCATATCAATACAACCTCTAATGGATCCACATCTCACACTATTGTATAGAAACAGATGTTTCGAATTTGAGGAGGGGCAAATGAAAAGACAAAAGAAGTTAGTTCAAGTTTTGCTTGTGTTGTTAATGATAACAACAGTATTTATGAGTAACTTAAATTTGGGGTTTGCGAATGATGACACGCGAGCAATCAATAATCGCGGAGACATTTTGATTTCTGAGAAATTTAGTAATAATGTTCAGTTTGAGGTGGCGGCCGTTGTTCGGCGTGCAGATACAAAAGAAAAGGTATCTGAAGGCGTCGCATTACGGGGGTTGTATTATGACCAGGAAGTTGGCGGAACCGTCATTAAAGAAGAGGTTTACACAACAGGTCCCACAGACACAACCTATAACTTCAAACAAAAAATGAGTAACTTAAGTAATGGTGCTAAACGGGTGGATGTTGTCCTCGACGAAAGTCTAGACTATTCTGTGGAACGTGGTTCGGCATCGTACAGTCCTGTTTCACCAAAGACCATGCGTTATGACGCAGCTGGTGGAATGTTTAGCTCAGGCTATGAATTCAACTCGATTCGCCAATATTATGGTGAACCAATAACACTTTATGATGATTACGAAATTCCAACCCGTGATGGGGGAACTTTTTTATATTGGTTAACCAATGATGGAACTGTGTGGAATGAACTGGATAACCTTGCGGAAGGGAATGCACCTTTTACTGCAAAATGGGAAATGGAAACCTATACAGTTTCCTTTGAGGCAAATGGTGGAACACCGGTGAACTCACAAAACAACGTCGAACATGGAAGCCTACTCGTTGCACCAGAACCGCCAACTAAGGTTGGGCATACATTTTCCGGTTGGTATCATGACGAAGCGCTTACGCAACCTTGGAAGTTTGATACAGACAAGGTTTCCGGTGCTATGACGTTGTATGCGAAATGGACACCAGAGGTATATACAGTACGTTTTGTCAGTAATGGCGGAACGACCGTCCAGCCCATAAACAATGCGCCCTATGGCCAATTGTTGGTGGAACCTGACGAACCATTCCGTGATGGATTTGGATTTGGAGCATGGTACAAAGATACCCAACTTACGGAAATTTGGGATTTTGATAAGGATATTGTGACCGAATCGATAACACTGTATGCATCGTGGAATGAATCCATCTACACGGTTGAATTTGAAAGCAATGGAGGAACCCCAATTGCCGAGATACCGGGTGTGCACCATGGCACCACAATTCAGGCACCAACACCACCAACACGTCCTGGTTACACCTTTAAAAACTGGTATTCCGATGCAACGCTAAAAACAAAATGGGACTTCAAAAAACATACAGTTACCAATGATATGACGCTATACGCAGCATGGAATGAAGTGAAATATACTGTAACGTTTGAAACTGATGGTGGGACTCCCGTTGCACCAATTAAAAATGTAAAATACGATCAAACGATAAAGGAACCAGCAGCACCAAGTCGTGAAGGATATGGCTTTGATGGATGGTTCCATGATGCAACATTCACGCAAAAATGGAACTTTACAAAAGACACGGTGACTGAGGATACGGTCCTGCATGCACTCTGGGATTATCAACGATATAACGTAATGTTTGAATCCCATGGTGGAAGTTCGGTGGCGACTCTAGAAGACATCAATCATGGAGATCAAGTTCCTCAGCCCGATGACCCGACGCGAGAAGGGTATCAATTTGATGGCTGGTATCTTGATGAAACATTGACACAGAAGTGGGATTTTAATGCTCAGGTGGTTACGAAAGATACAACGCTTCATGCTAAATGGCTACTAAATTCCTATAATATTCATTTTGATAGCAATGGCGGTACTACGATTCCAAGTATAGTCGCAAAACACGGAATGCCGATTCCAAAACCGATAGATCCAATTCGCGTCGGATATATTTTTGATGGTTGGTATCAAAATAAAGATCTCACCACACGTTGGAACTTTGATCAAGATTACCCAATAAGTGAAATGACATTATACGCAAAATGGAATGTTAAGACATATCCGGTTACCTTTGAAACGCATGGGGGATCAGTTGTTGCTAATACAACAGTTTCACACGGTGAGAAAGTATCACAACCAAATGATCCAACCCGTGATGGTTACCGTTTTGCGGGATGGTATGAAGATGAGGATTTGGTCGTGCTTTGGGATTTCGAAATGAATCCGGTCAACGAAGCATTAACACTCCATGCCAAATGGGTACTCGCAGACTCTGAAAGTGGAAGCACTGATGGTGATGTTGCGGTTCACTTTGATAGTAATGGCGGATCTGCCGTTCCAACACAAACCGGTCTTAAAAAAAATACTCGCATTCCACAACCAAATGATCCACAACGAGACGGCTATACTTTTGAAGGTTGGTATACCGATACAACGCTCACACGGCCATGGAACTTTGATGTGGACACTGTCCATCAAACGATGACGCTCTATGCGAAGTGGCGTGCGGTTGATAAAGTATTGGATGCCACAGCACCGCAGCCAACTCTTCCAGCAGCAGGTGTACACCCAACGTACCAATTCGTGGCGGGATTAGTACTAGTTGTAGTGGGGATTACACTGTTACAAGAAGCACGTAAACGCCGTAATGTAAATCGTTAAGGGAAAAGCGCTTCGAATTCGAAGCGCTTTTGTTAAATTTTAGAAAGAAAATAATACTGCTTATGGTAATCTTAAAGCACATATGGTACAACTATTATATTGTGATAGGGTCGCTTAGAATGCATCAGGGGATGGAAGCCACGCTTATCGCGAATAGACCAAATAAATATGGGGGAGAATTATGGATAAAATCATAAGTTTTGTGAATGAAAATCCAATGATATGGTTATACGTTGGATTTATGTTTATTGCGGTTGTTTTTTCAATCGTTTCCATGAGACGTGCAAAGGCGGGAAAGGTCGATTTCTTAGACAATCATCCAGATGCTGCACGTATTCTATTGAATCAACAAGGATATATCAGTACAACAACAATTCATCTGTATGAAGTAAACGATGAGCCCGTCCAACTGGACTTTAAGACATTCAATAAAGCAACAACTAAAGAATCACAGTATTACTCCGAAAAGATGAAATATGGCGTACTTGTAAAACCGGGTGTAAACAAGCTCTTAGTAAGTTATGAGAATACCAAGCCCGGTGTCGTTCATAAGAGTGTAACGACGTATTCCGATCCAGTACATGTTGAAATTAACTGTGCGGCGAACACAACATATCGTTTAAGTTATGACTTAGACACAAACTTATACAGTGTGGAGGAAGTTACAAAATGACAAATCGCGTCTTTAAACGTACACCAATAAACATTATTAAAAATCTATTGTACACTCTTTTCACGCCTGTCTTTATTTATATTGCTGCATATTTCTTGCTCCAATTTACAGGGCTTGAAGCAAAAATGCAAGAAATGATTGCGATAGGACTATCTGCATTAATCTTCCTTTGGATGTTAAAAATGCTAGTCGTTGATGAAAAAGTAGTCGTAACAGTTGATGACACAGGACTTACTTATAAGTCTGGTTCAAAAGAATCACGCTATAATTTTGAAAATTGCCAATTTGGCTATAAAACAGTATCAAGCCAAGGTTCAACCGATACAATTAATTTGTATGTATACCAAGGCGATCAAGAAATAATGTTGAATTGCGAACCACTTGGTCCACGTCAGTTTGACGAATTATTTAATATTCTCAAAGGGCATACCGTTAAGGATGAACCACAACGCTTAAACTAATATTTAGACCACTACGAGTAGTGGTCTTTTTTTTGGTCGATCACATCAAAAAGTACTGATTCGATGCGATCGATTGCTATTTGATCGTATCCAGCAAGTGGAAAACGACGTTGTGTTCCGTTTGATTTTTGAACAATTGTCAAATATAAGAGTGGCGCGAATTGTTGCTGGTAAATTGTAAAACCACCAATATTGCCATAAAATTCAGAATCATTGCGGGTAAAAGTATGCATTTTGCCGAAAATTGTGCGAATACATACAGAATCATCTTCAAGCTCGATGGTGTTAAATGTCTTGATTACTTTATATGTAATATAGATGATTGCAATAGGTAAGGCAACTGCCATAATCTGCTCAAACTTATCGGGTATTTTCTTTGTAAGTACGAGTATCAATGACACGATACCACCGATGCCCAATCCATAGACTGTATATCCAAAAATAATTTTTGCTTTCTGTGTTGCTGATTGTTTCATTGTAGTGTTTCCCCCCTACGAATAAATTCTATCACATATATTTCAAAATGTATTGAGAGTAAATATTTGACATCTCTAAATAAACGCGTTACCATAAACATACCGATTGAATGTTTGAGAATAATCAAAACATTCTGAGGAGATGGAAGGTATAAAAATGGAAAAATTTTGGAAATATTTTAAACGAATCGTAATTGGAATTGTGGTAACTGCCCTTGTGTTGTTATCATCAATGTTTATCTTTGGAAAAATTGGTAAAGCATCAGACCGTAAGAAAATTGAGGATTATGGTGAAAAAGTAGAAGTCTTTGGTAACAACATCAACATGTACATTACCGGCGAGGGTGAAGGAAAAGAAACAATTGTCTTGTTACCGGGTTATGGAACAATTGCTCCTAAAATAAGTTTTGATCCAGTTATTGAAAAAATGAAAGATGATTATCGCATTGTTTTAGTAGAACCGTTCGGATACGGCTTAAGTGATCAAACGGATCGCGAACGAACAACTGCTAACATGGTTGAAGAAATTCATATGGCGCTTCAAGCGAAGGGCATTGATGACTTTATTTTTATGGGGCACTCAATTGCGGGTATTTACATGTTGAGTTACATCAACACCTATCCTGGGGAAGCGAAAGCATTCATTGGTATTGATACAAGTGTTCCTACCCAACCGATGTTCTCAATGGATACTAAAATGTTGCGTATGGCTGATAAACTTGGCTTCTTACAACTTTCAATGACACCACCATTTGGTAAAGCACCGGTTCCAGCATTTGTACCGGAGAAAGATGTGGACCAATATGTTTACTTCACCCGTAATACGAGTTTGAACGACACACTATTGAATGAGCTAGAGAACTTACCACAAATCTTTGACGATGCCAAAGGCTATTCATTACCGAAAGATATGCCTGTTTATCTGTTTGTGCAAGAGTTTAATGATGCAATTCCGACATGGCAAGCATTGCATGAGGAACAAGCTAATTCAGTAGATACTTCAAAAATGATGCTTATTGATGGAGATCACTTCCTACACTTTGAACACTCAGAATTGATTGTTAAGGAAACAAAAGCATTCTTAAACGAATTTGTTGTTAAAAACTAAATTTACTTAAGAGACCTCTTCGAAGGTCTCTTTTTATTATAGTATTTGCCCGAAAAGTTATGATATCTTGCGAATTGTTACGATAAATTGTCATTTGTCAGAACAAACTTATTATTTTAAACAAAACACATAAAACCGGAATTAAAATCGCAAAATTGATTAATAAAGTGCAATTATGGAAAGTGCACGCCAATGCAAGAAAACGGTATAATTAAGATAGCTTACCGGCAAGGATGTAGCTTTGATTATGAGACACATCTTCGTCGGAACTGATTTTTTCTACAAATTTGCTGAAGGCTTAATATGTTGGGCCACACTTCAACAAAATCTTACCATAGGGGGTAAAGTATGAAATATAGAAAAAAATTCGCAGCATTATTGCTGGCGTGTGTATTGATGATAACTGTCGTAATTGGTAACGGGAACGGCATCAGCACGATTAAAGCTGAAGCATTGACTCCTAAGAACACTGTATTATCCAGTTATGGAATCTATGAAGAGACACCCGGCTTCTTGATACGTGGAGAACTTATTCGCCGTGAAGATTCTAGTCGCGTAAATGGCGTTAAGCTCCGTGTTGAACACTACGACCAGATAAATGGTGGTAACTTACTTGATTCGTATTCAATTGTTTCGGGAAATGAAGTCGACAATTTTTACAATGTATTCATTCGCACTGATGTTTGGAGAACTGAAATAAAACGTATCGATGTTGTTCTCGATGAAGATGTAGCAGACAATGTTAGCATGCCGTCATCATCAACAAATGTTGGACGTATTAATGCACGTTACATTGCTGATGGTGGAAAATTTGAGAATGGAACAGATTTAAATATTGTTCCATCATACATCAATGGTAAACTTCCAATGTTTGAGGGATATGAAGTACCAACTAAAGAGAATGCTGAATTTAGCCATTGGGCTTTAGTGAAGGGATCCACCATGATTCCATGGGATGTAGATACAATGGTCATTCCTGAATCAGAACGACGTTCAAAC
Source organism: Erysipelothrix anatis (assembly GCF_009828745.1). Taxonomy (GTDB): domain Bacteria; phylum Bacillota_I; class Bacilli_A; order Erysipelotrichales; family Erysipelotrichaceae; genus Erysipelothrix; species Erysipelothrix anatis. The sequence goes on along the minus strand of NZ_WTSX01000001.1, from coordinate 306,648 downwards.
ACAATTATCTTCAAAGCAGTTTGGATTGATAAAATACCTACTTATACGGTTGATTTTGAATCCAATGGGGGAACACCAGTTACATCTTATCTTGACGTTGAACAGGGAACAACAATTTCTAAACCAGAAAATGTTACGAAAACAGGTCATGTACTCGATGGATGGTTTACCGATGCAGAACTCTTAACACCATGGAATTTTGACACCGATACAGTAGAAGGATCTATGACGTTATATGCTAAATGGACACCGGCAAAATATAATGTTAAATTTGTTGATACCGCAAATACACTTCTCGTAGAGTTCAAGGATGTCATCTACAACAATTCAGTGCCAAGTTCCTATGTCAATGCAATTTCGAAGTTAGGCCATACTTATAAAATCTATATTAATCAAGCTCTAACGACACAATGGGTATCTGAAGGATATACCGTTTCTGAAGATGTTATTTTCTATGTTGATTATACGAAAGAGCAATTTACACTATCATTTGAAACAAATGGTGGTTCAACTTTAGAACCGATGAATCTTGAATTTGGAAGTCTTATAGGTAATAGCCATATAACAACCAAATCAGGCTATACCTTTGAAGGATGGTTCTTAGATAGTACCTTTACAAATCCAGTAACAGCCTCAACAGCTATCAATGAAGATATGACGATCTATGCACAGTGGAAAGAAATCCCAATCTCGAAAAAAGTTACCTTATCGTTTGAAACTAATGGAGGAACATCGATTGCCCAACATGAATTCCAAAAAGGAAGTCTGATTGGAACGGATTACACTACCACTAAATCAGGTTATACTTTTGACGGATGGTTCTTGGATTCAGGACTTACAACACCACTTACCAATACAACTGTAATCAATGAAAATATGACGATTTACGCACAGTGGAAAGAAATTCCTGTCACTGAAAAAGTAACGTTAACATTTGAAGCAAATGGTGGTTCTGAGTTAGCACCAATTGTGTTTGAAAAAGGAAGCAAGATAGGAACGAATCATTCAACAATTAAAAAAGGATATACATTTGGCGGATGGTTCATGGATGCTGAATTAGAACAAGCTGTTAACAACGAAACAACAATCACCGAAAATATGACAATCTATGCAAAATGGAACAAAAATACGGATGCAGTGTTACCTGCAACTGGAATGAGTTCTAGTGATTATATCTTTGTTGGATTAGCAATCGCATTTGTTGGATTCGGGATTACATTTATGTCTAAAAAGCGAGATGAAAAATAGTTTGAATAATTAAAAGAGAATTATGTGTTTAAACCGCACCCCAAATCTTGAGAAGAGACAAGGTGGTGTGGTTTTTTCTTTAAGTACCGAAGACCGAGTCGCAACCACTTGACATTCCTAACAAACAGACGATTATACTGCAAAATTTATTAATAAAGTGAAAATATAAGAAGGGCACATTTTAAAGATTTGAATCTATAATTAAAGAACATAGAAGATTGTCTTGAGCGCTTTAATAAACCGTGAAAGATAGCTTCTGTCCAAATGGGGGGACAAAAATGAAAAAGACATCTATTTTAGGTGTTGTTCTCTTTCTTATCATGGTGATGATGCCAATCAGTGCCACTATTGAAAAAGAGACCAACGAAAACCAGAGTAAAGTCGCTGGCGAAGCACAAATCGCTGAAGTATCGAATACAGACAGCAATAAACAAGAAATAGATAAAGATTCTTTGAACGTTGAAGACCAAGAAAAATCATTGGATCCAAACGCGATTGAAAATACTAAATCATTTGAGGAAGCAGATAAGGATGTTTCGAAAGATGACGTGCCACAAGCTGTCATTAGCGAAAATGATAAAGTTGAGGTTGCTGTCGAAAAATCGCTACAACCTGAAGTAGTCAATGCAGCTGAATCGAAAACGCTTGGAGAATGGTTTAAAAATCCATTAAACCAACAAGTAGTTGGTGCAAGATTAAGCAAGACAAGTAAAGACATAGTCACGCAAGAAGAGCTCAATACGATCCAAGCACTTGCTTTTGAAAGTGTTGACCTTCTCAATCATGACTTTTCCGAATTATCATCATTAGGGCGTTTACGAGTTTTAGAATTTATGAGACTGAAATCATTTGGAAATGTGAAAGGGCTCGATAAGTTATTGGCACTTGAGTCATTCAGACTCATGGATTCACATGTTAATAACCTAAATGGCATGCAAAATGCCATTCAATTAGGAGGCTTCCAAATTTCTGGTGGAACTGTTGAGCACACACCACAATTCTTAGAACCAATCTCAAACTTGAAGCTAGTGGATATTACGTTATCGGGCGAAGGTTTTGATGATAAACAAGTCGCATCGATTAAAGATATGACGACACTCGTTAATATTCGTATTTACGATTCAAAATTTTCCGATACGACACTTCTTGCAAACATGGTGAATGCAACTGGAATTGATCTTAGAAGTAATGAAATCAAAGTAATTACACCACTAGCATCACTACCAAATCTTATGATGCTCAATGTTTCAAATAATGATCCATATTACTACAGTGGAAATCAACATAAGAACATGATTCAAGACTTTTCAGCATTCAAAGCGAAAGGTACAAACTTGAGCACACTCTATAATGAAAATCAACGGATTGAAACAACGATTAATTTTGACGAAGCGACCCAACAGTACTTTGTTGATGTCTCAGGTGTCAAGAATCGCGGGGGTCATCCAACAGCTCAAGCAATCTTATATGGTAATAATAAGAATGAATTAACTTATGACAATGCTAAGGGTCGTGTTATCGTACCGGCACCACTTGCGCAAAAATGGTTAGCAATGGATTATAACCGCGAACAATTCCCAAGTCTTTTTGGAATTTCATTCATTGCAACTGATAATTCTTACCTTGGAGAGTTCCACTTCTTCCAAGGAGAAAAACAAGAAGTTAAACATAAAGTAACTTATGTGACGAATACAGAACCTGCACGTATTGAACTTAATGACGTACTACACAATACAACAGTGACTGAACCTACAACCTTAACGAAAATCGGTCATACGTTTGAAGGCTGGTATACCGATGCAACATTTACAAATAAATGGAACTTCGAGACCAATAAAGTAACTGATGATGTAACGTTGTATGGAAAATGGGTTCCTAAAGTTTATAATGTAGACTTTAAATTCAATAACAATGTAATCCATACATCCAAAGTAAAACATGGTGATACAATCCCAATGGAAGATATCTTTGGTATCGTCATTGAAGGTCATATGATCGAAGGGTGGTTTACCGAACCCGATCTCATTAACATTTGGGATATGTTTGACGGAAAAGTAACGCAAAATATGACTTTATATGCTAAAACTGAAGTCGAACGATTCAAAGTGGATTTTGTTGATATAACTGGAAATATTATCACTACAGTGAATGATGTGCCATATAATACAGTAACGCCAAATGCATACAAACAGCTTTTAAGTAAAGTAGGATACACATACACACTTTATACTGATGCTTCATTGAACGCAGTTTGGAATCAAGAACAACGCATTAAACAAGATACAGTTGTCGTAGTCGACTACATAACGAATAACTACACACTATCTTTTGAAGTTAATGGTGGTTCACCACTAACGGCACAAACGTTATCACATGGAAGCCTAGTAGGCTTGAATCACACAACAACACGTGAAGGTTATACGTTTGAGGGTTGGTTCTTAGATGCAGGGTTTACAGAACCTGTAACGGCTGCGACGACTATCGCCTCAAACATGACAATCTACGCACAATGGAAAGAAATTCCAGTTGTACAGAAAGTTATCTTGTCATTTGAAACAAATGGCGGAACGACACTTGCACCGATTGAGTTTGAAAATGGAAGCCTTATTGGAACGAAATATGTCACAACAAAATCAGGCTATACCTTTGAAGGTTGGTTCTTAGATGCAGGGTTTACAACACCTGTTACGAGCGAAA
>NZ_WTSX01000001.1:0-302693 GCF_009828745.1 Erysipelothrix anatis | reverse complement strand
ACACTTGCACCGATTGAGTTTGAAAATGGAAGCCTTATTGGAACGAAATATGTCACAACAAAATCAGGCTATACCTTTGAAGGTTGGTTCTTAGATGCAGGGTTTACAACACCTGTTACGAGCGAAACAACCATCACTACAAACATGACAATCTACGCACAATGGAAAGAAATTCCAGTCGCGCAGAAAGTTACATTGACCTTTGAAGCAAACGGTGGATCAACACTTGCACCGATTGAGTTTGAAAATGGAAGCCTTATTGGAACGAAATATGTCACAACAAAATCAGGCTATACCTTTGAAGGTTGGTTCTTAGATGCAGGGTTTACAACACCTGTTACGAGCGAAACAACCATCACTACAAATATGACAATCTACGCACAATGGAAAGAAATTCCAGTCGCGCAGAAAGTTACATTAACATTTGAAACAAACGGCGGAACGACACTTGCACCGATTGAGTTTGAAAATGGAAGCCTAATTGGAACGAAATATGTCACAACAAAATCAGGCTATACCTTTGAAGGTTGGTTCTTAGATGCAGGATTTACAACACCTGTTACGAGCGAAACAACCATCACTACAAATATGACAATCTACGCACAATGGAAAGAAATTCCGGTTGCACAGAAAGTTACATTAACATTTGAAACAAACGGCGGATCTGCATTAGCACCGATTGTCTTTGAAAAAGGAAGTTTCATCGGTGTCGACCATTCAACAACCAAGTCTGGCTATACATTTGGTGGCTGGTTTACAGACGCTGAATTCAAAAATGCGGTAACGAATGAAACGGTTATAACCGAAAACATGACAATCTACGCTAAGTGGAACAAGAACCCGGATGCAGTCTTACCAGCAACAGGGATGTCAACCACAAGCTACGTCTTTATCGGAGTTACAGCTGTGATTATTGGTTTGGGTGTAGTTCTTTGGTCACGAAAAAAAGATGACGAATAAGCAATTATATAAGATATAAAAAGACTGTTCGAAAGGACAGTTTTTTCTACGCTCGGGACTGGAAGATTGAAGTGATAAAAGCTATAATACAAGTCTATGATAAAGTAATGGAGTCCATATGAAAAAAATTGTTTTAGTCTTAGCACTGGTTGCTTTTTTAGGGGTAGTCTACTATGCGTTTAGTTCATTACAAGATAACTTAGCGCAGCAACCCAACCCAATTGTATCTGTAGATGCAAGTAAGGGAAATCAATACATCAGTTTTGAAGAAATGCAAAATGCTCCCATCGTTGACAACTGCAAGACTTCAAAATTGAAAAAAAATATAACAGTTAATATCTCTGCATCCGGAGAATTTGCATATTATGCGAAAACAGACGATCAAGGGCGCGTGAAATATATCTACGCACCAGAACTCTTTTTTGCAAATTATGATGAACGCTACAATGGCAATAAACGCCTCTGCGATCGACAACAAAAAACTCCTGGAGATACTAGCAGTGATGATGCTGGACACATGATTGCGAACCAATTAGGAGGCAATGGGTCGCTTTACAACCTTGTTGCACAAAATGAAATTCTCAATCGGAGCGGCGGATGGCGTAAAATGGAACGGAAAATTGTGGAAGATATGCAAAATAATAATCCGGTCACAAACTATACTGTAGTGATAAATTATAAGAACGATGAACTGCGTCCAGATCGCTTTACGGTAACGTATGATGTAGATTATCGAAATCCAAAAACAGGTAAAAAAACCTACGAACATAATTTTAAAAATAACGGCACCAACCAGAATTTGCAGCAAGGAAAGCCAAAAGCTTAATACGATCCACTGCGTTAATAAACCCACATCTGTGAAAGATGTGGGTTTTTACACATTTAAATTGCGAAGGTCGTAGAATTGATTTATATATTAACATTTTTTTAATTTCAGTAGTGTCGTCAAAGCGCAGTAATTGCTAAAAGGGTGCTATGATTAAAGAAAAGTGAGGGAACATCATGAAGTTAAGTATCGATGAAACGTTTTATAATATTGTACAAAAAGATCCGGAACTCCGTAAAATCCTAGTCGAATTTGGTTTCAAACCCATGAAGCATGACTTGCAATTTTCCACAGTCGGCAAAGTCGTTACAATTCGCAAAGGACTAAACCATTTGGATAAAGATCTGGATTCCATCAATGGGTGGTTAGAAGAATCCGGAAGCACACATATTTTTGTTGATGAGACCAAGCAAGAAACAGACGAAGTTACAACCGAAAGTAAGACGCTTGGAGCACTTATTAAGCGTCTGCATGAAGGTGAAAACCCATCCGATGTTAAAAAAGACTTTCAAGAGCATTTTGGTAGTGTCCATGCATCAGAGATTGTCGCGATGGAACAAGAACTTGTGAAAGATGGCATGCCCATTGGGGAGATTCAACGCTTGTGTGATATCCACGCAGATGTCTTTAATGGATCCATTGAAGCGATTCACGCTAGCATGAATGATATCGATATTCCAGGTCATCCAGTTCATGTTTTAAAGGCAGAAAACAAAGCCTTAACGGATTTGTTGGAAACCTTAGATAAAACACTGCGTGCTTATGTAAATGGTGCCGATGACTCCATCAAATTTGGAATTTTGATGCAAGTCAATGAGCTCTTCGATATTGAAAAACATTACAAACGGAAAGAAGAATGCTTCTTCCCACTCCTAGAAAAACATGGATTCACAGCACCACCACAAGTTATGTGGGGTGTTGATGATGAAATAAGATCTGATTTAGCTGCTTTTCATAAATCAGTATCAGAACAGTCAGCTTCAGAAGTGTATGAACGCTTTATAGCATTGCGGAAACGTATTGAAGATATGATTTTTAAGGAAGAGATGATTTTGCTACCAATGATAATCGATGTCGTCACTGAAGATGATTGGCTCAAAGTCGCACATGATTCCAAAGAAATTGGATACTGTCTTGTGAGTCCGACTCAAGAATGGATACCAGTACGTAAATCATTTTATGACCGTGTCAAAGATGATTTATCAGTTCGTGATAATTCCCTTCATTTTAAAGTTGGAACGTTGCGGTTTGAAGAGTTAGAGGCTGTTTTGAACTTGTTACCAATAGATATTACATTTGTTGATAAAAATGATACTTTTAAGTATTTTAATCAGACCAAAGATCGTCTTTTTTTCCGTTCTCAGGCACAGATTGGACGCCAAGTTCAACATTGCCATCCGCCGAAATCATTGGATATAGTAGAAGGTATTCTGCGTGACTTCAAGTCTGGTGAAAAAGATGAAGAAAGTTTTTGGATAGAAATTAAGGGAAAACTAATCTATATTTCGTACTATGCAGTGCGAGATCAATTTGGAGCCTATATGGGAACATTAGAAGTCTCTCAAGACATTAAGCCCTATCAGGCAATTAGTGGTCAAAAACGATTACGCGACTAAGGAGGCTATGATGGATAAGCTTGATGATTTACGCACACAAATCAAGAATGATCCCGAGAATAAACCATTCACTGATAAGGGGTGGGAACCTATTTATATGGTTGATGCACGCGCCCGGGTCCTAATTATTGGACAAGCTCCAGGTGCTAAGACTCAGGAAATGAAAGGTGTATTTCATGATCAAAGCGGTGTACGATTGCGATCATGGTTAGGTGTCGATGAAGCCATGTTTTATGAGAGTGGACTGATTGCAGTGCTACCAATGGATTTCTATTTCCCAGGTCATGGGAAACAAGGGGATTTACCACCACGACCAGAATTCTACCAAAAGTGGCATCCGCAATTCCTTGAAGCGATGCCTCATGTCGAACTGGTTATTCTAGTGGGAATGTACGCACAAAACGTCTATCTTAAACCCAATGCATTCAAAACAATTACAGAGAATGTTCTCCATTATAAAATGTTTCTACCACATTACTTTCCATTGATTCATCCGTCACCACGTAATCAGGTATGGATGTCGCGACATCCTGAATTTGCAGAAGTAATTCTGCCTGACTTGAAAAAACATGTTCAAAAAATATTGAACACTTGATCTAGGTCAAGGTATCGCATTTCAAAAGCTCTATACTATAAGTATGGAGGTTGAAAGACTATGGAAAAGAAAATTAGATTAGAAACGCTCACATGTCCTTCATGTGTTGCGAAAATTGAAAAAGGTGTAAGCCAAATGGATGGCGTTGAAACTGTTGATGTAGGGTTTAACACATCGACTGTACGCGTCAGCTTTGACGAAGAGAAAGTTGATGCGAATGCAATCGAAGATCGCATAAAGGACTTAGGGTTTGCGCTTCGATAAGAAGTGGCTTCCATTTGCCCTTGCCCTTGTTTTGCGTATCAGCGCTGCAGATACATTCATTGCACAACTGATCTTTGGAATGGTAGGAATCTTTTATGCTTCCTACTTTTCAATACAAAGTTTTCGTAATCTACGATATCGCATAGTGGGAATTGATTTACTTGTTACGTTGGCTGCTCTTGGATCACTATTTATTGGCGAACCATGGGAAGCTGCCTCAGTAACATTCCTGTATGTATTCGGAAAGCACCTCGAATCACGAGCCCTTTACAAGACGCAAACGGAACTTAAATCGCTCATTGACTCGATGCCAACAACTGTGGTGGGTGCAGACGGGATGACCTATACGATGGATGAAGTATTTCCAGGTATGAACATCAAAGTTGTTGCTGGAAATGTTATTCCAGTAGATGGCAGTGTGTATGAAGGAATCGGGAGTGTGGATGAAGCATCGATTACCGGTGAATCAAACCTACAACAGAAGACTGTTGCTAGTCAGGTCTTTATGGGATCGATACTTAAAGAAGGTTACTTACTGATTCGGGTTGAGCGTACGAGTGATGACACTGTCTATGGTCAGATTTTAGATTTGGTTGAGAATGCTCAAAATAAGAAATCTAGAGTTCAAAATTTTATTGACCGTTTTTCACAATACTATACACCTGCGGTGATTGGGATTGCGATTGTGGCGTATCTTTTGACTCAGGATATTCGGATGGCATTATCTTTACTTGTTGTATCATGTCCAGGCGCTCTAGTTATTGCAATTCCGATTGCATCTTCGGTAGCGTTAAGTCATGCTCTAAAACATCATGTCTTAATTAAAGGTATCGATATCTTTGAAAAACTGAACAAAATTGAAACGATCGCATTCGATAAGACAGGTACATTGACATTAAATACACTGAGTGTTGTCCGTGTTGAATCCCACGCACAGTCACAAGAAAGAGTGCTTCAAATTGCTGCGTCGTTAGAACATTTTTCTGAGCATGTCATTGCATCCGCAATATTGGATAGAAATACATTGTCGCTTAAAGAGGTATCAGACTTTGAAGTAATCGCTGGTATGGGTGTCACAGGAACTATTGACGGCGTATCTTATCGTGTAGGTCAAGAAAACCTCTTCTCCTATGATGTCCCACTAGTTTCATCAAGTGCGGTATATGTAGGGACAGAAACGGAACTCTATGGTATTGTTGTTTTAGAAGATACATTACGCCCAGAAGCACCTGATGCACTTGATCAACTTCAAGACTATACACTGATGATGTTAACGGGTGACAACGCGCAGAGTGCCCAAAGAATTGCGGATATGGTTAATATTAGCCATGTTGAGAGTCGGTTATTACCTCAAGAAAAACTCGATATCATTAATCATCACGATAATATCATGATGGTTGGAGATGGTATGAATGATTCGCCATCATTAATTGCGGCTGACTTAGGAGTCTCGATGGGTGGTTCGGAAAATCGTGTTGCGATGGAGTGTGCTGATATGATTTTGGCACACCGTGATTTAAACCAGTTGCCAAAAATGTTCCGATTGGCACGCCGCGTTCGCAATGTTATGTATCAGAATATTGTGATTGCATTAGTTACTGTTGCTGTGCTTTTTATTGGAGTGCTTAATGCACACGTATCGATGTCATTAGGTATGGTAATTCATGAATTATCAGTATTAATTGTCATTGTAAATGCAATGAGATTGCGAGGATAAAATGGATCAATATAACCGTTGTTTACTACAGGTACCGGTGTTTCAAGAGTTAACTGAGGATCGACTAGTTGCGATATCTGATTTGATAGAACCACGCCATTATCATGCAGATGAGACCATCTACTATGAAACAGATGTGATCGAAACATTAGGGGTTATTCATCGTGGGTCAATCAAGTTACGAAAAATTAATGAAGATGGGAAAGAGCGGATTTTGAGCATCCTTTATCCAGGTGATTATTTTGGTGAAGCATCCTTACTCATTTCGAAGGAAAGTCAATATGACATTGTTGCGCTTGAGGAGAGTGCCATTTGCACGATTGAGTTAGACGCATTTCGGGCGATCATGAAACGTGATGAAACCATGATGCTATCTATGATGGATTCTTTAATTCAAAGAATTGCGAGTCGTGACGATCTCGTAATTGCTGAGAGTTTAGTGCCTGCAAAAGAACGTGTTCTCAAAGCATTAGCACACTATGCAACACCCGAAGGATTCGTTCAGTTGCCACTTTCTAAAAAAGATCTAGCGAGTTCGTTGGGTATTACACCCGAAACAATGAGTCGCGCAATCAATACTTTAGTTCGAGAGGGTATCCTTGAGAAGAAGGAGAATGAACTTTATTTCAAAAAAAATACCGGAGCACAATAATTGCTCCGGTATTTTTTATTTTACAAGTAAATCAACATCGTATTCAAAGCCGTGTTCTTGGCTTGCTTTAAAGTAGAATTCGCCACTCTTTTTAATAGTACGTTCTTTTGTTTCAAGGTTAAGTGAAACGAGGCCGTAACGGTTTTTATAGGAGTTGATCCATGACCAGCAATCAATAAATGTCCATAAGTGATAACCATTAATGTTGCATCCATCTTGAATGGCTAACCAAACATAAGCAAGGTGATCTTGAATGTATTCAATACGGTAGTCATCAATAACTTGACCTTTTTCATCCATGAATCGTTCTTCATTGGCGACCCCCATACCATTTTCAGATATAAATGATTCGATGTTACCATAGTTATCACGAATATCAACACATAAGTCATAAATACCACGTTCATATATTTCCCAACCACGGTACTCGTTCATACGACGACCAGGCATAACATGATGTTCAAAGAACCATTCGGGACTAAACATTGCGTTGTTGGATATTGCAGTCATACGTGCTTTTACACGACGTGGCTCGTAGTAGTTAAGTCCTAAGATTTGGGCAGTATTGTCTTTGATTACCTTCAAATCTGCATCCGTGACATCGATTGGCATTTGATCATACTCTTTGAGTATTTCAATCAATTCTTTGTTAAATTCTCCCTTAACCATCGCATCTAGAAAACTTCGTGTATAAAAGAGGTCAGCTATGTGTGCTGCTTTAACATCTTCTGGTTGGTTACTACGTGGAAACGTAGGGCTAAGATTCAAGATTACACCAATCTTACTCCCAAGATTGTATTTGCTATGAGCTTCAATTGCTTTAGCATGAGCTAAAACTGTAAAGAATGTTGCTTGAACGCCTCTTTTAAAGTCCATAATATTGGGGTAATGGAAATCTTCCATGTATGAACCCAATATTGGTCCGAGTGGCTCATTAAAAGTGAACCAGTGAAAGACTAAGTCACCAAATTCTTTGAAGCATGTGTCGGCAAAGTTGACATATGCATCGATGACTTCTCGAGATTCCCAACCACCAATATCTTGCAGTGCCGCTGGCATATCAAAGTGATAAAGGTTCGCAAAAACTTTTACGCCATTTTCATTCATTTCAGTAAAGAGTGAACGGTAGAAGTCAATAGCTTCAGGATTAACAGAACCACGTCCGTCTTCAGGGAACATGCGTGCCCATGAAATGGAAACACGAAAAGAGTTATGCCCAGTTTGTTTCATTAGCGAAACGTCCTCTTTATAGCGATTAAAATGATCGGTAGTTACCTCGGAGCTTATGTGTTTATAGAAACGTGAGGGTTCTAATGAATACCAGCGTTCCCAGTTAGTTTCCGCTTTACCAGTATTACCACGTCCTTCTGCTTGTTCTGCGGACCATGCCGAGCCCCACCAGAAGTCTTTTGGAAAGTTTAGTTTTTTTATGTTCATCGTTGAATCTCCTTATGTGCTAAAACCATGATAACATGGAATAATTATAAAACAAATACATTTTATAATAAAAGTATATATTTTTACTGCAACAAGCAGATTGTAATGATGATGCTATGGTTTTGTGCAAATCAAAACGTTAGTAATACCATGTGAGATGCATTATACCAAAAGATAAAGGTATAGTTATTTAATTTATTATGTATTCCTTTGATTTGTGGTACTATAAGAGTAATAAGAGCCGGGGAGGTATTGTATGAAGAAGAAAGCCAAATACATGGAAGTATATCTTGAAGTAAAGAATCGAATTATTGATGAAGTTTATGCAGTTGGTGAAAAATTACCGCCCGGAGATATACTTGCGCAGGAATTTGAAACAAGTAAACTAACAGTCAAAAAGGGTTTGGATATGCTTGTAAGTGAAGGAGTTTTGTTGAGTCGTAGTGGTTATGGAACAGAGGTCGTGCGTAAACCAATCGACAATTCAAAAGTCTTTGGACCTAGTGATGGGTTGTTAAGTGTTATTGGTGAAGGCCATGTTGAGTCTGAAATCCATACGTTTTCGATTGAACTTCCCAGTAAGAAAGTCGCAGAACAGTTGAAAATTCAAGAAAATGAATACATTTATAATATTGTTCGAAGTCGATTCGTGGATAAAAAACCATACTCGTTGGAACAGACGTTTATGCCACTGTCTGTTATACCGGGGTTACAACCGCAACACCTAAAAAAATCTGTTTACGAGTACATTCGTAAAGAACTTGGTCTTGACATTCAATCGAGTCACTTGTGGATGCGCGGTGATCTAGCAAAAGAAACTGATTCAGCTATTTTGGGTATCGATCGAGGAAGCTTCATGATAGAGATTGAGAAAGTTGTGTCATTGTCTACAGGAGCACCTTTTGAATATTCGATTACGCGACACCTCTATCAAGACTTTGTGTTTGAAGCAGTATTTATTGAAAATTAAAAGTACCGTAAGGTGCTTTTTTTATGTTTACGAATAAAATTGACGAATCAGGAAGGGGAAAAATTCAAACAAAAATAAAAGTATATATTTTTAAAGAAAACTATTTACTTTATACTCGAGCTAGTGTATTATCGAAATGTAAGCAGTTACTTAACGCTTGAAGGAGAGGAAGTTTATGAAGAACAAACTATTTGATAATTTCGGCATGATCGCAACACGTCTGGGAAATCAAATTCATTTAAGAACATTGCGTGACGCATTTGCATCATTTATGCCATTCATGATTCTTGCTGGATTTGTGACACTTGTGAACTATGTCATTTTAGAACCAACTGGATTTATGGGGAACCTTATTAACCCAGAAACATTAAAAACTATGCAAGAAGTAGGAATTTCAATTGCAAATGGTACATTGAATATTTCAACACTACTTATTGTTGTTGCTGTTTCATATCATATGAGTGCGAATAGAGAATACAATAACCCAATTGCTGCAATGCTAGTAGCGTTATCGGTATTTATCGTATTAACACCTATGTCAATGATGTTTACACCTGAAGGGGCTGCCGAGGCTATGAAAATTGGAGGCGTAATTCCAACTTCATATACGAGTGCATCAGGAATGTTTGTGGGTATTTTTGTAGGGTTACTCGCAACCGAATTATTCATTAAATTATCCACAATCGAGAAATTACAGATTAATTTAGCTGGAGAAATTCCACCAGCAGTTATTAAATCATTTAACGTGTTAATTCCAATCATGTTGACGGTCTTAGCATTTGCACTTGTTTCATTTGCTACCATCCAAATCACTGGTATGGACGCTAATACACTAATTTCGAAAATCATCATTACGCCATTGAGTAATGTTACTACTGGACTTCCAGGCTTTGTGTTAATCACTTCAATTGCGAACCTATTCTTTGGTTTCGGAATTCACCAAGCAGTTATCTCTGGTGCATTGCTAGATCCATTCTTATTACAAAATATGCAAGAAAATATGATTGCATATGCAAACAATCAGGAAATCCCACATATTATCAATATGGCATTTAAAGATACATTTGCCGTTATGGGAGGATCAGGTAATACGATTGCATTACTTATCGCAATTTTCCTCTTCGGACGTAAAAAGCAATACAAAGATTTTGCGAAACTAACAGTTGCACCGGCAGTCTTTAATATTAACGAACCTATCATTTTTGGATTACCTATCGTGTTTAACGTAAGTTTAATTATTCCATTTGTGTTGGCACCTGCGTTCTCATTAACAGTGGCATACTTTGCAACTTCAATGAATTTTATTAGCCCTGTCGTTGTTCAAATTCCTTGGACGACACCTCCAGTTGTATCTGCTTTCCTGGCTACCGGTGGTGACTGGCGTGCAGCGGTATTACAAATTCTAATCATTGCTGCATCAGTATTCATTTACTTACCATTCTTAAGAATAGACGAAAAAGTTACAGAAAAACTTGCTCAAACCGAAGCTTAAGAAATCCTGTCATTAAGGTTCGTGTTAAACACTTTTTAACACGGACCTTTTCTTTTCACCCAAAATAAGGAGAATCCATGAAAAAAGTAACAAAATTATTATTAATTTCGCTGATGTCATTGGGTTTATGCATGCAAGCACTCATTCCAATTCATGCAGATACACTTTCATTACCCAGTACTGCAGATGAAATCGCTACTATCAAACACCGCCTCAAAGAGTATTTTTTAGAACAAGACACGATTGATGACGGTGCGAAAGTTGAAGCAGTTTATGTATCACAAGCGGATACTTATCTTACAAGTATGTCTAATGATGGATCATGGTCTGATGTTGATTACACGACCACAACCAACGCTGCAAATGGAAAACCGTGGTCACCATACCTTGCACTTGACCGTATGCAAGCTTTGGCAATCGCATTCAATAAAGAAGGGAATGCGCTCTATCACGATACGCGTGTTATTACTGCATTAAATCAAGCACTAATGCATTGGGACACAGTCAAGCCATCCTCAACCAACTGGTGGGAGAACGATATTGGTGTAAATTTACGATTTTCACGTATTGGTTTATTTTTAGAAAATGAGCTATCGACCGAAGCACTCAATGTCATTACATCCAGTTTGAACGAAGAAGGTATCTATCACGGAACGGGACAAAACAATCTTTGGTACGACCAAAATGCGATTTATCGTGCATTAATCACCAACGATGGCGATCAACTAAAAAAAGTGCTAGAAGAATGCTTGGCTTATATACTTGTCTTACAAACGGATAACACGACGCTTGAGGCACTTCAGGTTGATAACAGTCTCTATTTCCATGGCATTCAATTTTATAGTAACGGCTACGGCTTATCGATGTTTAGGGATATGAGCTTTTGGCTTTACATGCTTCGTGATACTTCATTTGCGATGTCCGACGAAGTTGTGAATCGGATGTCAGATTATATGCTAGACGGAACACGTTGGACAATTCGTAAGGATATTGCAGAACTCTATCTTGGTTATCGTCCATATAAATATGACGTTGAGTATAAAAACTATGCAGAAGAGTATATTGAACCACTCCAGCGTATGATGGCTGTTGATTTAAATCGTGCGGAAGAATATCAAGTTCTTCTCGAAAATGTTCTCGGCATCAGAAATGATAACGGTTTGAATGGCAATAATTATATGTGGAGAGTTGGATATGCTTCACAAATGCGCGAAAACTATGGCGTGAACGTTAAAATGGATTCCAATCGTATTGTTGGTGGAGAATGGCGTGGAAGTTGGCCAGCAAACCAAGATCGAGGGAACCTCATTTATTGGACATCTTCAGCATCCTCGACTTATATGGTTGACGGTGACGAGTATGTATCTGTGTTTCCAACATTTGATTGGGCTCACAGTCCAGGTGTAACGGCGCCGAATTATATTCCAAAAGATTATTCAAACTATGGAAGGTTTAAGAATAATACAGACCACACCATAGGTGTATCAAATGGTGTTTATGGCAGTACCTCCTATGCAATGGATAAAAAAGATACAAAAGCAAAGAAAAGTTATTTCTTCTTTGATGATGAAATTGTTGCCGTAGGATCGGGTATAAACTCAACTAACAATGAACCAATTCATACTACGATCAATCAATCAAAAGCTAAAAATGTCATTGTCGATGGACAAGCTGTCGCATCTGGAACTAAGGGTCAAAGCATGAATGCTTCATGGATTCATAACGATGCAATTGGTTATGTCTTTCCGAATCAAACGAATGTTGTAGTCAGCAATGGACAACAAAAGGAAATGCCTTCATTGTGGCCAGACAAGTTCAAAGAAGAAACACCTGATACATTCAAGACGTGGATTGATCATGGTACAAAGCCACAAAATGAGTCGTACAGTTATATTGTGTTGCCATCTCAAAATTCAGAGGCAACAGCATTATACGCAAACGCAATTCCTATCGAAATTGTGGAAAACTCAAGCAAGGTGCACGCAGTTACCCATCATGGTCTAAAACAAACACAACTGAATTTTTTTGAAGCAGGTAGTTTAACCTATGCTCCTGACAAGACTATTACAGTTGATAGACCAGTAAATATTATCCTTGATGAGAAGGGTGATACGCCCATTATTACGGTTGCGATGAGTGATACTTCATACAATGAAACCGTGAATGTCGTCTTAACATCTGGAAAAGAATCACAAACAACAGAATTTGTACTTGATCAAGCGCCATATACTGGAAAATCAATGACCTTGGCTGCAGGCACATCAAATAAATACACAGCCTCTACATCAATTGAAAATCATGGCCCAGCTTTAGCTTTTGATCAAGATTTGGATACATATTGGCATTCTGATGCTACAGAAGAACAATGGATTCAAACAAATCTCGGAAAGAATAAGTTTGTATCATCAGTAACCATTAATTGGACCGATGATTCTGCTCGAACTTTTAAACTTCGTGGGTCCAATGACGGTCATACGTATTTTGATTTAACCGACGTGATTAGCAATGACGAGAAAACATCAACCATTAGCGTTAATGCAAATGCTGCGTACATTCGAATTGAAATGATGACAAGTGCCAATAGTAATGGTTATGGCATTAAAGAAGTCGATATTAATGCTGGGGATAATATTGCGCTCAATCAAGTAGTCAAAGTGAGTTC
This sequence comes from Erysipelothrix anatis, assembly GCF_009828745.1. Classification (GTDB taxonomy): domain Bacteria; phylum Bacillota_I; class Bacilli_A; order Erysipelotrichales; family Erysipelotrichaceae; genus Erysipelothrix; species Erysipelothrix anatis. Next base: position 289,502 of record NZ_WTSX01000001.1, on the reverse strand, counting down.
TACTTCGGCAAAAGATAGTGCAAACGTAGCTGCGAAAGCAGTTGATGGTGATGGGTCTAGTCGTTGGTCTTCCGCACGTGATTCAAATGCCGATTGGTTCATGATTGATTTGGGTGGAGAAGCCACGATTCAAGCAGTAAATATTGCTTGGGAAGCCGCACGATCGAGTGCATATACGCTCGAAATATCTGATGATCAAAAAACATGGACGCCGCTCAAAGTAATTACGGAACCAACAAGTCTTGTAGACAATATCATTCTAGATAATTCAGCAACAGGACGTTACATTCGTATAAATAGTACGCAATCTGTTTCTCCAAAATATGGTATTTCAATCTTTGAGTTTGAAGTTTATGGCTCAGTAACTCCAATAGTAGAACCTGAACGTGAAAACTTAGCATACAATAAGCCGTCACGGGCAAGCTCGGAGTATATGAATCCTAAATCGGGCTTCGTATTGGAATCGAAATATGCGTTTGATGGCAGTACCGAAAGTAAAGGTGATGCATTCCAATCTCGATGGGTTTCAAAGCGTGAATCTCATAATGAGTGGATAGAAGTTGATCTTGAAGCGGATTATCTCATTGATTCAGTGACACTTAACTGGGAAGGTGCATATGGTAAAGCATACCGTATCCAAGTTTCATCTGACCAAAAAACGTGGACAGATATCCAGGTCGTAACTGATGGTCGAGCAGGAATTATAGAACACAAATTATCACAACCTGTTCAGGGACGTTATGTTCGTATGCAGGGCGACGAAGCGGCAACTAAGTATGGATATTCGTTGTGGGAGTTCGAAGTTTATGGTGAACTTGCCCCCCGTGAAAATATTGCGTTGAATAAGGAAACAACAGCAAGTTCCGAATATATTAATCCTAAGACAGGATTTGTTCATGAGTCGAAACTTGCAGTTGACGGAAGCACTGAATCGCAAGGTGGTGATGCATTTCAATCGCGATGGGTATCCAATCGAGAAGCACATGATGAGTGGCTCCAAATCGATTTCGCAGCAATTTATGCGATTGATAAAGTCATACTCAATTGGGAAAATGCGCATGCATCAAAGTATCGCATTCAAGCATCCATGAATGGAAATACATGGACTGACGTTCAACTTGTTACAGAAGGGAAAGCGGGTATCTCGACCTTTGAATTTGAGGAACCCTTTGAAGCACGCTACCTTCGAATTTATGGCGATGAGGCAGCTACAAAATATGGATTCTCCCTTTGGGAAGTGGAAGCTTACGGGATAAATATTGACGAAAATCTTGTAGATACGTCCGAACTAGAAGCTTTAATTCATACGTCGATCCTACTGGAATCAAGTAACTATACGACACAATCATTCCAAACATTCCAAAGACATCTGATAGCTGCACAGCAACTTCTAGAAGATGATGTACTCCATCAAGACACAGTGAATGAAATGATTGGCTTACTTTCTAGTGCAATCGATGCACTGGAAGTTAGAGACGATGAAGCACTAAGAATGTTAGTGGCACATGCTCAAACACTAAATCCCCTGGATTATACTGTCGAAAGCTATCAAGAGTTACAAAAGGTTTTGGATGAAGTGATCATACTCATTAAAAATGGCGCATCGACGAATGAGGTTTATGTTATGGCTGTTCAGCAGTTAGAAAACGCCATTGCACAACTAAAAGATTCTGAAGTGAAACAGAATGCTAAGAGTATTGCGGAGCAAATTAAAGGTCTTACCATCCTTGATGGCAAGATAATCCTTCCACAATATGACGGATTTACGATTACGATTGATTCAACATCAAATGTAGACGTGATTGATTCGACAGGTACAGTTACTCAAGGTACCGTAGATGAAATAGTTCAAATTACCATCCAAGTTACTTCACTTAGTGACCCAAATGATAGGGCACTCACAGACGTAATTGAAGTTCCAGTACCTGGATTGCCGTCGGTTAATACGACACAACTTCAGCAGTTGTTGTTGTATGCAAAAACGAAGGAAGCAAAGAATTTCACGAAACAAAGTTATGCGATTTTACAGCAAACAATCGCCAAAGTTGAAATGTATCTTTCTGGATCCAACTATGAACAGATCCAAGTGAATCATCTGTTAGAAGAATTATCAGATGCAATGAGTCAACTAGAAAACCAAGACGAAGTTATCGTGACTAATCCCGAAGTAGAAACTCCTCAAACTGATGAATTTATAGACTATGGGGAATCATTGAATCAGGCAAACACAGCGGATGAGAATTCAGATGTAGACAATTTGGCAACATCTGAATCTGAAATTGAACAGCGTGAATCTAAAGAAACTCTTCAACACGATAATAAAGATAAAACAATAAACGATAAGCACCAAGTCGAAACAGAGACTAACCCAGAACCGAAATCAAAACTAGAGATCCTTCCAATCGTGGCAGGTTTTGGAGTCTTAATAATAATTGGTTATGCAGTATATCGATTTAAAAACTTAAAAAAATAGAAGGTAGAAAAGTATGAAATACGCAATCAGCATTGATATTGGAGGAACAAATACACGTGTAGCGTTAGTTGATGATTCGTTAAAAATCGTTGATAAACAAACTTTCGCAACACATGCAAACAATCCGCAATCAACACTCGATCACATCAAAGTAATTATCGATAGCTTTGCAAAACCCTTAATTGGTATTGGAATCTCATGTCCAGGGCCACTCGATTTAAGGCAAGGTGTTGTGTTAACACCACCAAATCTTCCAGGATGGCATATGTATCCACTGGTAAAATCACTAAAAGACATGATGCAACTTCCAGTATTTCTCGAAAATGACGCCAATCTTGCAGCCCTCGCTGAGTCAACTGTAGGTGCGGGTGTAGATCAGAAGATTGTTCAATACCTGACGGTTAGTACTGGAATTGGCGGCGGTTGTGTAGTTGATGGTGACATTTACACAGGTGCACATGGCTTCGCGCAAGAAATTGCGAATGTCGTTGTATGGCCAAATGGACCTATAATGAATGATTTGAAACCAGGAGCACTTGAAGCAGTATCAAGTGGAACTGCGATAACGTATCGTGCGAAAGCCTTCGGCATGAACGTTGACCATGCAGGAGACGTCAACGATCTCGCAAAAGCGGGGAACGTGGATGCGGAAGCAATCATCAATGATGCCAAAGTCTATCTTGCTAATGCCATTGCAGCGTTATATGCGTTTAATGATCCAAGCATTGTTGTATTGGGAGGAAGCGTTGCCCTAAAGATAGAAGGGTTCATTGAAGATGTGGAAAAACACGTAAAGTCAAATGTTTACGATGTACTTCGTGGCTCAATCCGTATTGTCCCAGCATCATTAAATGATGATAGTGGACTAATCGGCGGTGCAATTTTAGCACTCAAGCACAAAAAATGAAAAACGTCGGCAAGACGTTTTTCTTAATTAAGTAAAAAGGAGTAAAAAATGGCAATATTTAAGTTAAAACCAGCATACAAAGATTATTTATGGGGAGGGCAAAAACTTGGGGAATCATACGGTAAATCGAAAGATTACCCTATTTTAGCAGAAAGTTGGGAAATATCGGTTCACCCAGATGGTCCAAGTATTGTTGCAAGTGGTCCTGACGTCACCCTTACGCTAGAAGGGTATATCGAAAAACATGGTCGAGAAATTTTAGGGACACGTGCTCAAGCATTTGATTATTTTCCCATATTAGTGAAATTTATTGACGCAAAACAAGATCTTTCAATCCAAGTACATCCAAATGATAGTTACGCTCGAGTTCATGAAAATCAATATGGTAAAACAGAAATGTGGTACGTCCTTGATGCGGAACCCAACGCCAGTATTTACTATGGTGTGAAACAAAGCATTTCGAAAGATGCATTTCGCGAAGCAATTGAATCGAACACGATTTTAGAAGTTCTAAATAAAATTACCGTAAAGCCAGGTGATGTAATTTTTGTAGAAGCAGGAACGATTCATGCAATTGGAGCAGGTATCGTTATTTGTGAGATTCAGCAAAACTCAAATGTGACGTATCGTGTTTATGATTTCGATCGTCGTGATAACGAAGGGAATGCACGTGAACTGCATGTCGATAAAGCACTTGATGTGTCTGTTTTGGAACCATTGGATGCGTCATTTGCACCACAATTTGAAACAATCAATCATGAAGAAGCAGCGTCAACAATGTTGGTTAAACATGCTATGTTTAATACTGAACGAATTGATGTTAATGGTGCATACACCTTTCAAGTAGATGACCAAAGTTTCTGTGGTGTCGTGTGTATTGATGGTTCATTGATAGTCTCATCCCCTACAGACACTGTATCTGTGACAAAGGGCGAAAGCATGTTCATAACTGCGAACGAAGGTGAAATTAGGATCTCTGGAAAGGGACAAATTCTAAGTATTCGAATCTAAATACAAAAGCAAACACTGTTTAAGGTGTTTGCTTTTTATGTGATATTTCCTTGGAAATTTTCCACAGGTAAATTGAAATAATACTGCGGTAGGGAGCATAGGGAGAAAGAAGTTGGTTATACTGTGATTCATCAATGGAATCTAATTGGTACCATGTGACAAGACCTCTTCGAAGGGCAACATCAGCGTAACTGGTCATATCCATTCGATCATATCCGTGTAATGCAATCATGCGTGCACTCCAATCGCCAATACCAGGCAAGGCAACCAAAGCACTGATTAGGTCGGCATCATCGAGTGTATCTAAGAACGCCAAGTTAAGTTCTTTTAATTTTATTTTTGTAGCGATAGCATGAATTGCTTTAGCTTTGTTGTTTGTAAGACCAATCTGCTTCAGATTTTCAATACTATCCTTTGCAACAGCTTGATAGCTAGGATACGCATCAAGATAACGCGCGTAGATACTATCAGCAGCTTTCACAGAAATTAGTTGTCCAATAATCGTTGATACGATAGCATCAAAAGGGTCGTTGATTGTAGGGCGTGACACAAAACCATATTGGTTAAAAACTAGAGCGAATCGTTGATCGATTGTGCATAAATGGTCGATGTGATCGGTATTGTATTGAAAGATTGGCTTTGCAAAATGTTCAAGAGGATCAGGGTCACTAACTTTGCGTTTTCCGTAAGCAACGATTAAAGCATGAAATTCTTGATACAAAACGACATCATGGGGAAGATGCGCCATAACGTAGTCTTGGTATTGGTGATATGTGGAAAACTGGGGAAGATGAACGTGCTTGAACAGGCGTTTCAGATAAGTGTCCACTACAAAGAACGGTTGATTAAATGCATAAAGAAGGATGGCATCTGCAGTTTCGAATCCGATTCCTTTTAATGCAAGCAAGTCTTTGCGTAGTACTTCGAGATGGGCGTCATCAAAATCAAAGTTAATGTGCTGAAAATAGTCGACGAGATTTTTAATGGCTATTGATTTGGCACGGTAGAAACCCGCTGGACGAATAAACGTTTGCAGTGTTTCTAGTGACATAGCATCAATCGAAGTAAAGGAAAAATCATTGTTAAAGTTAGACAGTGCTTTCTCAACGTTAGTCCACGAAGTGTTCTGTACGAGTATTGCTCCAAGCATCATTTCTTCACGACTTTTGGCAGGCCACCAGTTTTGAGGACCATAGGCGCTATGTAATGCATTGTAAATATCCATTAATTTCAACATGATTGATACCTCGCTGCCTTAATTATACAAAAAAAGCCCTCCAAGAGGGCATGATTAACATTAATAATTGATATCTGGAATTGCTCCTTGTTTTTGGACAACCTGTGCACTAACAGCACTTGCGTGTGCAATCGCGTCTTCTAGATGAGTTTCTAACCACGTATCAAATGAAACGTTTGAGAGCGATAGCGATGCTAAAATCATCGCAATATAACTATCACCGGCTCCCGTTGTATCGACTTGTTGTGCAATTTCTGGTTTATACGTGATGCGTTCACCATTAGGTTTAAGAATCTCTGACCCTTCAGCTCCAAGAGTACAAATAATTAGCTGCTTGTTAGTTTGTAGCCGTGCCATCCCGATAGTAACGTCTTGAGTTTCCGTTAGCCAAGCTAATTCGGTCTCATTCACTTTGATGATATCTGCATGTGGAACGAGTGCCATGACGGCATCATAAGCAGCGTCTAATGATGGCCACAACCGCTCGCGAAGGTTCACGTCAAAGCTTACAATACCACCTGCGTTTTGACATTGTTGTATTGCGTAATGATGGGCAGCTCGTGTTGTGCTCTCTGCCACAAGTCCCAACGAACAAAAGTGTAAAATATCGGCGGGTTTGAAGACAATAGTGTCAATATCTTTAACGCTTAAAGATAAATCTGCCGTATCGTTACGATAGAATTGGAAACTGCGATCCCCATTTTTATGCGAAACCAAAGCTAAGGCCGTATTCTTGTGACTGCGGGGTAATGGTAGTAAAATATTGTGTTCTTTGAGTGTTGTGTGTAAGAGGTCACCCAAGGTATCCGTACTAATCTTGCCAACAAAGACGGCATCGGCCCCTCGTCGACGGGCATGGGCTGCAACATTTGCCGGAGCGCCTCCTGGATACGGTACATAATGGGAACCTTCTTGCATAAAATCAATGAGCATTTCGCCTAAACTATAGATCATGATTAACATCCTCCAAAGGGTAAAGTATTTTTATTGCTGAATCGTTAAGTGTCTTAATTTTAACATGACCTTCAATATGTTGCGGGAAAAATCGTAGAGACATCGTGTATCGTCCTTGGTTAATAAAAATTTCCAAGGTTGATGTGTCACGGAAAACATGAAGGTCTTTAAGGGGTTCATCGAGGCAAAGTGTTCGGGTTTCGCCACGCTCTGTAGCATATGTGTTTTTAAGTGCACTACGATCGAGAATCAACGTCTGTGTTGCTGTATCATAACGAAGATTAACACACTCATCTTGATAACGATAGAGATCTATGTCCAAAGCACCCTGAATCGTGTCAAGAATCAGCTCGTAGGAGCATAACGAGGAATTAATGGGAACGGCATCTGTACGAAGAGCGACGAGATTAGGGTGGGGTTGTTGATAGAGATGGTTGTCGACCAGCGTGAGTACGCGAGGTAGTGTTAGAACATGAGCCCAGCCATACTTATCGCTTGGATATCCTCCTTCAGCGGCTCCCATCCATGCCATTAGCACCCGCTGACCCTTTTGGTCAATAAAAGTCTGTGCGGCATAAAAGTCGAATCCATAATCGAGTAAATGAGGATGGGTATGATTGCCCATATCAAAATGATCTGTATCATAATTTCCGATAATGTAAGCATTGGGATAGATGTTAGTATTCGATCGTGGTGAATTCATGGCGCCTTGAGGACAAAAAAGCAAAATTCCTTTTTGCTCTAACTCGAAGTAGTCAGGACATTCCCACATGTAACCAAAAGATTCTAATGACGTCGTTAGTTCTTTAGCAAAGTGCCACGCCTTGAGATCTGCTGACGTATATAACAAAGCAGTTCCAGTCATATCTTGGCGTTGTGCTCCGAGAATCATCGCGTATCCGTATGCTGTTGTGAAAACCTTAGGATCACGAAAATGGTCGGTGTATCCTGATGGAATATGGTCAATAATAACTGTTTTGTCCACAATGCCATCTGTTGCTAAGCGTGCGTTGAGTTGGTAAGGAACACGAATATCGTCAGAAGTCCGTGTGTTTCCGGTGTAAAAAAGTTGCAGCGTACCATCGACGACGAGTGCAGATCCTGAATAGGCGCCGTGACTATCATAAATTGAGTCTGGTCGAAGAATTCGTTTATCTGGAGTCCAATGAACGAGATCGATTGATGTAACATGATTCCATGACTTTAAACCATGTGTTGGACCGTCAGGATGCCATTGATAAAAGACATGATAAACGCCTTCATAGTAAATTAGTCCGTTGGGATCGTTAAGAAGTCCAGTTGGTGGCTGAATATGAAATTGTGTGCGCCAATGATTGTTGGTGCTATGATTAAGAGTGTGTTTTGTATTTTTCAATGGATGTACCTCACATGACAATGTATCGTTTTAATGGGAACGATACCGCATATTTAGCCTACCATATCTAGATGGAGAGTGCAATGGCGGTGAAAAAATTGTTGAAAGGGCTTGCTTTATCATAAAAACGGTGGTAATCTGTGGGTGTAAACGTGGTAACGATACCACATTGTAGGAGGAACGATATGAACTATCAAGATATTGCGGCACGCATCCTTGAATCAGTGGGCGGCAAAGATAATATTCAAAATTTTGAGCACTGTGCAACACGTCTTCGTATCATTGTAAAAGATGACACAGCGATTGACGGTGCGAAAGTTGACGCATTAAAAGAAGACATTGGTGGGTACTTTTTCCAGTCGGGACAACATCAATTTATAATTGGAACCGGGAAAGTTAACTATGTCTATGAAGAATTTCAAACGCTCATGGGTAAAAGCCCTTCGGATTCTAACTTTAAAGAAGACGCTTATGCAAATATGAAACCTATGCAAAAACTAATGCGAATCTTCGCTGATGTTCTCATTCCCTTAATTCCTGCCTTAGTTACTACAGGGTTATTAATGGGAATTCGAGGTATGCTTACTAACATGGGTGTCGAAATGTCTGTCGAATTCGCAACCTTGTTTGGAATGTTGACAGATATTGCCTTTGCATTCTTACCGGTATTGATTACTTACTCTGCAACTAAACGTTTTGGTGGAAATCCGATTCTTGGAATCGTTGTTGGATTAATGATGGTTGCACCGCAATTACCAAACGCTTGGGCAGTTGCTACTGGTGGTGCTGAACCAATGGTAGTTTCGATTTTCGGACTATCGATTAATATTGTAGGATACCAAGGTTCCGTGTTACCAGGCATTTTTGCTGGGTGGTTAGTTGCTTGGGTTGAGCGTCATGTTCGTAAATATGTACCTGCAATGATGGATTTGATTATTACACCATTCGTTTCCATTCTCGTATCAATCACAGTCGTACTCTTCGTCGTAGGTCCGCTATTACATGGTGTCGAACAGTATGCTACACATGGGGTTGTATTCTTAACACAAATTCCTTTCGGGATTGGTCAAATCTTCTATGCTGCAATTCAACAAGTGATTGTTATTACAGGAATGCATCATGCGCTTAGCGTTATCGAAATTCAACTGATTACTGAAACAGGTGTTAATATACTACAACCATTGGGTACTGCATCAATGGCCGGACAATTTGGGGCGGCGATTGCTGTAGCAACATTAATGAAGAATAAGAAACAACAATCGAATGCAATATCTGCATCCGCATCAACGTTGTTTGGAATTACTGAACCGTTACTCTTTGGTGTCACCTTGCCCAATCCCAAAGCTTTCGCAATGGGAATGGTTGGTGGAGCAGTTGGTGGGTTCGTAACATATATCCTTGGGGTAGCACCTGCAGGGATGGGTATTACATTCATACCAGGACTTCTACTTTATACACAATCTTTCGGAGCAATGATTGGTTATCTTTTAGTGATTGCAAGTTCATTTGCAACTGCATTTATCTTGACTCGGATGTTTGTGAAAGTAAATCAATAGTAAAAAAAACACCACTCTTTCGAAATGAGTGGTGTTTTAATTTTAATCTTTAAGACCCAATAGGGTCCTTTTATTTACTGGAGTTACGTTCGATCAGTTCCAAATGAACTTGTTCAATCGTGTAGGTGAAGTCTTTTTCTAGCAGAGCTAACATTGCATTCGCTGCATTACGACCTAACGTCTGATAATCAATATGTAGTGTTGTAAGTGTTGGATGGATAAAGTGACTTAAATCATAGTTACCAATTCCCACAACTTTTACAGTTTGAGGAACATTGATTTGTTGATCGTGCAGATAACGCAATGCACCAATCGCAATATTATCTGTTGCTCCAACTATAATATCAAATTTTACAGTTGCAGACTCACGTTGCATAACTTCAAAGGCATCGGTTTGTTGGAATCCCGTAACAAGCGTGCGAACGGGTTTATTTAAATGCTGTAAGAAACCTTGTTTTCGAGATACTCCTACCGCATGATCGCTTTCAGATACAGAGAGGTATAAGACATTTTGAACATCCAATGTATTGACGTATTCAGCAACCTTTTTGCCAATCTCGAAATCTTCTAAAGTAATGGAACGGGTCTGGGGGTGATGCTGTCCCGTAAAGATAATGGGGGTTTGAGATGCTTTCGCAATCGCGACATGATCATCCGTAATGGCATGTGCCATTACAATGATGCCATCAAAGCCTTGGGTTGTAATTCGGCGAAGATATGTAATCTCATCTTCTTCAATCGTATTTTTAGGGACGACAACCATTTGGTAACCGTAATGTGATAAAACAGTATTCATGCCATTAAGTGATTGAATGGATGTAAAGGAATCCAAACGTGGCAAAATAATTGCAATCAATTTACTTCGGTTGGTCTTTAACCCACGGGCAAAAACATTAGTTTGATAGCCTGTTTCTTCGATTGCTCGACGGATTTTTTTACGGTTTTCATCGCTGACATATCCATCATTCAGATAACGAGAAACTGTACTTTTAGATACCCCAGCTACTCGCGCCACATCATTAATTGTCATGCTATCACCTCTTCGTTTAACTCTATTATACGCATCTTATGTTTAAAAAGCGATGTAAAGATATTCAGGTGATCACTTCATTGTGTCCTAATCGACGTCTGAAATTATTGGGAAATAGAGTGCATGCAATGAATATCTATTCAATACTGTCATACGTTTTCAAAAGAGGCCGCCTACAAATTCAATATCGTTAAGTATACGTTCGCAATTCTTAAGAAGGTCTAACTGTCTACCAATAGTTTGTGTTTTACTGTTTAACCTATAGATACCATGTTAATTAATCTTGCATTTTAATTAACGCTATTGAAAGCAATAATATTCATAGTTTATCACGGTTATACATCCTCCGATTGAGAATACTCTAATGAAATGCAATGACCGAGTATTTCTCTTTTGGTCAAAATCCACTATTTCATATTTCAAAAAAGACGCTTATGCGTCTTAAAGGATCATGTAAAGTTACTCATTTTTGCATGTCAAATTTGCCGGCTTCATCTTGAACTAAGTATGTAGAATTCGTATAATTGGCTTATTGAAGGCCGCCTATCCACTAAGCATGATTTTCGAAGGAGACTTTAGATGAAAACAAAAAAAATTTCAAAGCCAACTATTTTAGTAGTTTTAACTTCTGCCGTTATCTTGGTATTAGTTGGAATTAGTATATTCCTTTTTACAAAAAAAGACGCTTCTCATTTTAATTTACAAGTGAATAATAGAATATATTTCGACTACGATGAAGATTATTCAAATAAGCCACAAATAGTTAACCCTATAATATTTAAAAATCTTACTGAATCTGTTTCACGAAATTTAACGTTTGAGTATGATTTTTCTACAGAAACTAAATCATTTAATTATCATTCGAGAGCACAGCGATTAGATTGGGGCAAAAAAGGAAAGGAAATTATTCCAGGGTTTAGAAGCGACGGTACTATTCCCCCTTTTTACGGTACAGTAGACGGAAACAATGTTGTTTTTGATGCTCTAATCGGCGGCAATGAAGCTAAATTTATGCCAAAAGCCCCACACAAGACGGGCCATGTTATAGTTTCTGATGGCGTTAATTCAGAAACCTATGAATTTGACTATTATGTAATTGAAACAACCGAAAGGAATTATCATATTAATGAAAATGACACAAGTCCCAAAAGGTAAATTGGACTTGTGTCATTTATTTTATTTCTTTATCCCCAAAAATAAGAATACGTGTGACTTCAATAACTAAAATTATAAGAAGCCGTGATCCACAATAATATCAAAAGCATGGAAAATCGAGAGTCTCTGTCTTGGTTACTGATTGCCACATTAGGTTGAAAACTGGTTAAATTAGGGATCCAGTTTCTTCAATCTGCGCAAACGCATATGCTTGATATGCATCAAATAACTTCCGGGCACGTTTCGTGTCTTTTGTTTTTAAGGCAGCAATAAACTCAGCGAGTTGTTGAATTGTTGTTTGTGGTTTGGGGTGAATGGTGTTCCGATAAGTTGGGTTAATGTAGACCGCAGATGTCATTGTTTGAAGTGAGACGCGACGGGAGACATTTAAAATGGTTTGGTTATTGAGTGGTTCCATCAATGTAATATAAATTTCGTGGATGGTTTCAGCATAGGCGACGATATCGTTGGCATCGCGATACTGATATCCAAGCGTACATAATTGATTTAGTAATGAAAAGTTAACCGTACCTTTACCAAGAAGTAACGGTTCGATTGCATTTGAAACAAATAGAAGTAGCATTTGAGTCGCATCCTTAACCTCTGAAGGTGTTGCCTGTCGGATGCGAATGCCTTTGTTCCGATGATAAGTTATTAAGCAATCTTGTTCTAACTGTTTTAGTGCATAACGTACGGGTGTACGGCTGATATTTAACTGTTGAGAAAGGGTGACTTCTGAATGATATTGATCCCTTTTTAAATCACCATTTAAGATCATTTGACGTAAAATTTGATAGGTATTTTGTTCAGTATTCATGTATTTTCCTCTTAACTTTCTTTTAACAGAATCATTACGGTGAATCCAAAGACATAGTGTTATGATGACCTCAGTAGTATCCTATTGACAAACAAATACTACACTATTTCCATTATAAACGGGAGGAAAATATGAAGATTTCAAAAATTATTGCGGGTGGTCTTGCACTCTTTGCCCTTGTTGGCTGTAGTTCTCAAGCTCAGGATTCATTTACGATTGCATACTTACCAGTTGAAGACTCAATGGCAGTTCAAGAACTGAACACAGCCTTTCAAGAAGATTTATCGAAAGCAATCAATATGGAAGTTAAATCGTATCAAACAACAAGTTATTCTGCAGCGATTGAAGCTGTTTCAAGTGGCAAAGTTGATATGGTGCAACTTACACCATTCTCATACGTGGTCGCACGAAATAAAGGTGGCGTTTCATTAGTCGCAAATGTGGAGATGCCATCCATGGCTAATGATAATGGATATGTTGCATGCTTCATTACATCTCAAGGTTCGGATATTCAGTCTTTAGATGATGTTAAAGGAAAGACGATTGCCTTTGGTGATCCAGCATCCACAACAGGTCATCTTATTCCTAAATACAAGCTATTGGTTGAATCTGGTGTTCCATTAGAAACATTGGAATCTTCGTATTTTAAACAAATTCAATTTTCAGGTGGACATGATAAAACAGTTATTGGTGTAGCCCAAGGAACATATGATGTTGGCGCAACCTATTGCCAGATGCCACAAATTCTTGAAGAGAATGGCGTGATTGATAAAGATAGCGTGCGGGTTATCGGTGGTGCAGGAAGTGAGCTAGGTGTTGATATTAGTGCAGTACCAGTCGTTGTTCGTGAAGATCTTGATGCCACTGTGAAACAACAAGTTCAGGATTTCTTACTGGCATATTCCAATCCGGATTATTTCAAAAATCTTGGCATGAAAGGTGGTAAGTATGGTGCGCCAAACGATGCATTATATGATGGCCTCGAAACTATGTCGAAAGAACTCAAACTCACTGAAGAAGCGATGTCGCAATGATTCACACACTTAAAGCTAAATGGCAACCATTACTGGGACTGGGCCTCTTTGTAGGGCTATACATACTTGCAAGCCAAGCGATTGATTTTAATCTTGCGGTCTTTCTGACATCGATACCTGGTTTTATTCGCTTTATTATCGTGGAGTTTTTACCACCAAACTTAACCGCATTACCACTTTATGTGGAGCCAATTCTTAATACGATCTTTGTTTCCATTCTTGCAAGTGTCATCGGTGCACTTCTAGCATTTGGATTTGCATTGTTGATTGCGAAACGGACGACACCGTTTCCGAAAGTCGCAATTGTGATTCGCGGGGCTCTTGCCTTTGTCCGAAACATTCCAATGATGGTATGGGCATCATTATTTGTCATCATTGTGGGAATTGGTATAACGGCTGGAGTTGTTGCACTTGTCTTTTTCTCAGTATCGTTTCTTAGTCGTGTCTTTGCAGATGCACTCGACGATATTGATAAAGGAACATTAGAAGCATTGACTTCCAATGGAGCATCCAAGTTAGCATTGATTCATCATGTTATGATTCCGGAGTTTCTTCCAACCTTTTATGGTTGGGTCTTGTTTCTTTTTGAAATCAATATTAAAGCGTCTTCCATTTTAGGATTGGTTGGAGCAGGTGGATTAGGGTACGAACTCAAGAAATCATTGGATTTATTTAAGTACCATGATGCAAGTGCACTCATTCTTGTGATTGTTGTACTCATGATCACGGTTGAAATGATTTCAAACAAAATTAGAAAGGCCATTTTATGAGACCAGAAGACTTAACCTTAACAACATCACAACAGGCCACAGGAAAACGCATTCGCGTGAAGCATGGTCCAACGCAACGGCAAAACCGTCGCTTTATCGTTGGAGCAACAATCCTTGTTATTGTGTCCTTATGGTATGTCAAACTCGATTTCTCTATGTTTGTTGCGAACATTGATAAGACGTATGGGATTATCGGTCGGCTTTTGAATCCAAACTGGACCATGGCGCTTCCGTATTTTACGAGTTTTATCGATACACTTGCAATTGCATTTGTCGCATTATTGACGGCATTATTATTTGCACTCCCCATTGCTTATCTGACAGCATCCAACACTGCACCGTTTCCAAAGTTGGCGCGTGTCTTACTCACACTCTTTTCATTAATTAGAGCTGTACCGATAACAATTTGGGGATTAGTCGGCGCTGCAAGTATCGGATTTGGATCCCAGGCGGGTGTTCTTGGCCTCTTTCTTCCAACGATTTCATACCTTGCACGAATTCTAGCACAGCGTATTGAAGAAGCAGGTTATGACATTATTGAAGCCATGAGTGCCAGTGGAACGCCATGGATTGTAATGGTGTTTCGTGGCCTTACCCAAGAGTTAATGCCGCAATTGATTGCGACCGTTGCACTACGATTCGAATTAACAACATCAGAAACCATTTCACTTGGAATGGTTGGAATTGCAGGCATTGGGTATACCTTAAATATGTCGATAGGAACCTATAACTTCGAGAATGCAAGTATGGGTATTCTAATTATCTTTATGGGAATGTGGATTACTGAATATACGACCCGACGCATGGTGTCGTGGATTAGAAAGGAACGTTAGCATGGAAGCAGTTTTATCAATGCATGATATTTCAATGGTTTATCCGAACGGGACTCAAGCCCTTAGGGATGTAAATCTTACAATATATGAGGGGGAGTTTATTGCGATTATTGGTCCTTCTGGATCTGGTAAATCCACCTTGCTTCGCTCAATTAATCGACTTGTGACGCCAACATCTGGCACTTTAAATGTGAAAGATATCGAAGTGTTAACGGCTTCGAAACAGGAATTACGAAATGTTCGATCACGCATTGGCATGATCTTTCAAAATTACAATCTTGTACACCGATCAAGTGTTCTAGAAAATGTGCTTCATGGCCGTTTAGGTCAGATGTCAACCTTTAAAGGATTTATGGGACTGTATTCCGAAAAAGACAAACGTCATGCCATCCGACTGTTAGAAGATATTGGCTTGGGTGAAAAAGTGTATGCCCGTGCAGATGCCTTATCGGGTGGACAGATGCAACGCGTCGGAATATGCCGTGCATTATCGCAAAATCCCGATTTGATGCTGGCGGATGAGCCCATTGCATCGTTAGATCCGAAAGCATCGAAAGATGTCATGGATACATTAAAACGCGTTAATGAAGCTCAGGGAATTACGACAATCGCCAACCTCCACCAAGTCGATGTTGCGAAACACTATGCAACCCGAATTATTGCACTAAAGCATGGACGCATTGTGTTTGATGACAGTCCGGACAAATTGAGTGATGCACTCATTCATGATTTATACGAAAATATCGAGGAGAAACACTAATGCAAAAACGTTATCGCTTTAAACAGGTTCATAACTTCCGTGATTTGGGAGGTTATCCTTTAGCAGATGGATCTCAAACAAAATGGAATACACTCTTTAGATCTGATGATATGGGTCTTTTAAGACCGGAAGAAGTTATGTATCTTGAAAAGCGTGGCCTTCAAACTGTCATCGATTTGCGTCATCAAGAAGAGCTTGCACAAAGTCCGAATCCTTTTGCGGTTCATGCTACTATTGCATATCATAATCACAGTGTTTCCAACTTGGATTTAAATCCTGATCCAAGTTACAAACTAGGCGATATGTATGTCATGATGATGGATGATCATGCCTTTGTTCGTAATGTTTTTAAAACAATTGCAGAAAGTGATGGACCAGTCGTCTTTCACTGTTCGGCTGGAAAAGATCGCACGGGAATTATTGCAGCAACCCTACTGGGATTAATGGGCGTTGAAACGCGAGATATTATCAATGACTACCAGCAATCTTATATCAACATTAGAGATCGTTTTCAAACCATGGATCCTGAGTTAAATCAACGATACATGAATTTAATGAAATCAGAACCAGAAGCAATAGAACAGTTCCTTCATGCAATTCATGATCGTTATGGCTCCTTTGTATCGTATCTTTCCACTGTAGGCGTGGATGTCAGAGAACAAAATCAAATTGTGAAGAAATTTACCTCAAAATAAGCGAAAGACCACCAATTGGGTGGTCTTTTTTACATCGGAAGAGTCAAAATTGACATACATTGTGAATCTAGGTATAATATACATAGATACACATAGGTAGGAGGGATACGATGAAACGAAATCGAGAATGGTTACGCACGGGTGCAGAATTTATGCTGCTGGCACTCATCCAAGAACAAGATCGTTACGGCTATGAAATCATTAAGGAACTGGAAGCACGTTCTGAGAACACATTCGAAATGAAGGAAGGGACGCTATATCCAATTCTGCACCGAATGGAAGCGTCTGGATATTTAAAATCTTACATGGCAAAAGGGGATAATGAAAAGAAAAGGAAATATTATCGCATTACAACTGCGGGACAGAAACAACTTGAAGAAGAACGCGCTATTTGGGAGCAATTCTCAAATTCCGTCAAACGTGTTGTGAATGCACCGCAAACAATCACGTCGACATGATACCCCGACATGTTTTCTTACAAACCCTTATTGCCCAGGTTAAATATCCATTTGATCGAAAAGCAATCCGTGCTGAGTTTGAAAATCACCTTGATGAATTGACGGAAACTTTTACGGATTTAGGAATGTCTTTAGAAGATGCCGAGCTAGAAGCCGTCCATCAAATGGGGAATCCCGAAACCATTGGAAAACAATTGAATGCGGTGCACAACCCCATCATTGCATGGTTATATTTCGGTTTGAAAATAGCGTTTGTAATATTGATTGTTTATATTCTTACAGCAATTTACCCATCATTAAGTCGCACAGTTGATCTTATTAGAGCACTCAAACCGTCATTAACAGAGGCGTTGGAAAACGAACATCCAAACTTTATCCAGCCGGTCAATGCGTCAATGACAATCGCGAACACGGACTATGTATTTCTTAACTTCGCTCACCTCGATGACAACACGTTAGTCATTACAGTGCGTAAAGAAACGCCACCGTTGACTGTTTTTAGTACGAATATACAATACCTTGATTGGACGATGTCATTCGATGGGAAGCAACTCTATCAAGGAAATCACAGAATCCATACTATGCCAGGAATCCCTGAAGGAGGGTTTGTGGCACTCGATACGCAAGAATCATTGACACTCAAAGTTTACTCGCAAACTGAATTTTATATTATCGTTCGTAACGTGACGGAAGCACCTGAATCCATAAAAATAACGGTTAACCGTGACGATGGCGTTGCGATTTCGACCGTTTTAGAAAGAGAGTAAAACATATGCGCCGAACTCGTAAAATAATAATTATTTTGCTCGTAGGTCTTATCCTATCACTCTCTTATCTCTATTTATCAGGGTGGAAACTATCGGTGAGCGCCTATATCGAAGAATTATGTTTTGGTTTAACGGCACCTCAATGTGAAGTAGTGGTTAAAGAAGACATTAATCAACGTGATACATTATATATAATCGAAACAGAAACGCGATATTTACCCATAATTTTTGAGCAAATGGGTCCTTTGAGTCGTCCAAAAATACTTTCTGGAATGACCTTGTTGGAAGCAAGACCTGTCATTGATTCACTGCGCTTCGCTTCTAAAACCGATACGTATCCCCGAAATGCAATCACATCCCAGCACACACAGACGGTGGCACCTGTACTTGCTTTTCCAGGAGAAACGGATAAATACTACGAAGTCGCAATTAGAAAAGGAGAATACAATTCGGATAATCTTCAACAATTTTCCTTTGATGACATGTACGAACCAGCTCAAACAATCAACAAACATAAGGGATATTACATACATGTACTCCCTAAAAGTTCCGTAAACGGTTCAAGTAACTATGTCGTTACAGAGTATAAAACGGATGGTACAAAGGTAAAGACTACAGGAGATTACTTTATAACTGTGACGGGTACAGTGATGGCATCGAACACCATGGCAAATGGAAAACGCATCACAGAGCCAACCCCCATCTATTTTAATGGACTATTGCAAAACCGTATCCATGATCTAACATTGATTAAAGAGGCTCTTGAAGCCGAACCCCTCACATTGCTTGTATTTGCCGATGCAAAAATTGATGATGTCCCAGTGAATGACTTACAAATAACACGTTATCCACTCAGTGAATGGGAAGCTGTGTTGAAATTGGAATGGACCGACCAGACTACAAATACCAAACAAACAGAATACACTACAACCTGGATTGGATATGATTTTATCAATGAATTATTTGACTTCACGAAAGAAGGATAAGCAAGCATCCTTCTTTTTTTGTGTCGTCATATGTTAACAATATGTAATAAAATCACATAAATGACATAAATTTAACTCTTCGATTTAACACGAATTATCTGAGATGGTAAAGTTTAAGCACATAACATCTTAATGTTGTGCCATTCACGTGTGAGAGCACGTGAGTGACGAGGAGGCAACCATGAAAAAATTAATTACCATGACGGCATGCGCCTTATTATTAATGCCACTATCAGTTCAAGTCACACACGCGGATTCGCAATCCTACAACAATGTGACAAATCCAGATCAAATAAAAGTACCAACACAATTGAGCGATGATGAAATTCGAGCACAGTTAAGCGATGACTTTCTAACACTATATGAAATCGAACGCGATAATCAAATGAGTGGTAACGGTGCAGCAGATTTCACACTGCAAGAGTTTATTGCACTCGAACGCATTGCATTTTACGATGAAAACGAAATTTGGAATTCAACTGAAACAGTTAACGATTATACAGGCGTCTTTGTTGGACGTGATTTAAAAGGAATTGAATTGTTTTCAAATCTTTCTGAGTTTTCATTGATGCTTGTTGGACCACAAGCAAATTACAATTTTGAACCACTGCAAGCAATGACCTCACAAAATGTAAGCTTAACAATTGGTTATGAACCCAAGCTACTATCTGACCATGCAATGGCACCTCATTTTGTAACACAATCCTTCTTGTATGATGAAACGCTAGAACAGGATTTGGTATCATACTTGAACGCAATCAGTGATAACATAATCGAAGGAACGATTACCGATTTACACCTCGGGCATGGTATGAGTCATCTTCCGCGAATGTTTGATTATTCGTGGTTAAAGGGCTTCTTTAATAAAGGAGTCGGCGTAACAATGATGGAACAACGGGGTCCGTTAGCGCCGTACCTTGTTTCTTATACCATTCGCTACATTGAGGCCGATAATAAATATGCATTAGACTTTGAAATGGATAATCCGTATAAAGGCGTCGTGTTATCTGGAAATCAATACGAGACGGTTGATTATTTCCCCAATGTTTATACTCATGAAGCCGATTTGTTTGATACATTAATCGCGATTGATTCAGATGGAAATACATTTGATCTCAAAGCAGATGATGGTCAAGGAATTGATAAGCTAGCCAAGGTACAAGGAACCTTGATTCTTGATGACGTGAAAGATCAATACTACGATGAAGACGGATTACCTTACTCCAGTGGTCCTTACAACATTCTTCCGACACGAATTATGGGATTTGGAATGGATGAAGAGTATATGACGTTGGATGTGGATGGACAACAATCCTTTAGTTTTATCAATTCTGAAGTATCAATGCATATGGACCTACCGTTATACGTAGACTTTGAGAGCAATCCGAATAGCTATAATGTCGATACCAGCGACTTTACAGCACAATCACTTCATCAATTGGTACGTAATGGTGAACTCCTTGAGAAACCTAACGGTAACGAGGTACAGTCTGATTATGTTCTAGAAGGTTGGTATTTTAGTCCAACATTTGAAAGTCAAACCAAATGGGATTTTGACACAGATGTGGTGTCCCACAATGTAACCTATTTTGTCGCAGATGACGCCGATACACCCTATCCAGAAAGAACCCCCGCTACGCTGTATGCTAACTGGGTACCAATTGCCAATTATGCAACGGTTAAATTTGAGAGTAATGGCGGTAGTGCCGTTGAAAATCAATTAATTCTAAAACAAACAGTTGCTATCGAACCCAAAGCACCCACACAATCCGGATATGCATTCGCAGGTTGGTATGCAGATGAAGCCCTCACAACGCCATGGGATTTCACAACACCAATCACTGATGACACAACGCTGTATGCGAAGTGGGACAAAGTAGCCGTAAATTACACGGTATCATTTGAAAGTAATGGCGGTAGCGATATTGAGAGCCAGACGGTGTTAGAAAATACGGTAGCCTTAAAACCAACTGATCCAACACAATCCGGATATACATTCGCAGGTTGGTATGCAGATGAAGCCCTCACAACGCCATGGGATTTCACAACACCAATCACTGATGACACAACGCTGTATGCGAAGTGGGAATATAATGAGAGTGTAACACCGATTGACCCTGAAGACCCAGCGATTCCAGTAGAACCAACTCATCCTGTAGTGCCCGAAACTCTGGAAGCACAATTACCACAAACAGGTATGAATAACATGATGAACAAAGTGGGATTAACAATTCTAACTCTGGGCATTGGCTTGTCAGGAGTCGTTCTAATGAAACGAAAACGTCATCAACAATAATTAAATCGAGAGGGATGAAGGAACATCCCTCTTTTATATGACATTATTAAGTCTATTTCAGTCTGTGAGTCGTCTATTAAGTGTGGGGTGATTGTTTTGAATCAATTTGAAGAGAAGCTGCAACGTTTATTTTGTGCCGATAAACGTGAGTATATTATTCCTAAACGACAGAGTACGAATATTTGGAATAAGATTTTGTTGCTGTATTTGCAACAGGACACAAAGACAATCTCAGAGAAGTCACAACGAAAGAAATGATTCCGCTTCAGTACAGCGATTCATGCTCTGATTACCTTTTAAAATGTGGACTCCCAAGTACTATCGAGGTAAAAACAACGTTGTTTTCTAAAAACTGGATCAGGCACATTTAAAAACTATTCGAGATTTAAAGTTTACTCAGAACGTTGGTTCGAACACTGATTTTAGCCACCTCATTGCAAGGCGTCATTGAAAGACTTGCAGCCACACAAACAATATCAGCTGTTTTGATATAACGATACTTTCTCCATCCCCATTAAGATCAAACCCACGTGGTTCTGATTTGCAACAGGAAGTTATCGTACCGTATTTTGTATCACTACGGGTTTGTGCATAAAATCGACTTTGCAAAACACAGGTTATGCGCACCATGCCGATGTCTATCGAGCACATTAAAAAGGGATCCACATGTGCCAAGGTTATGAGATAACCATGATATGGGCACTGAAAAACACACTCAACGAGTGTGTTTTTTAAATCTAAAGGCGATGGCGTCGTCATGGTATAATGAAATAAATACATGTTAGGGGGAAATTATGGATTCATATATACAATATGTCGACGTCTTTTTGAAGTTAGTAATTGGAATTGCGTATGCCATTCTTGTCATGAAAGTGTCGGGGAAAGCTAATCTTGCACCAATGGGACCGCTTGATCAAATTCAAAATTACATTCTTGGGGGAATCATTGGTGGTGTGCTTTATAACCCTACAATTACGACACTTCAGTTTGTGGTGGTTATGACAATTTGGGCAATTTTATCCATCAGTTTAAATCTATTGCGAAAACATAATATTCTTGTAAAGCGACTTATTGACGGTGATATTATCAATGTCATTAAGAATGGTAAAATTACACGAAAGGGAGTAGAAAAAGCTCGCCTTCCAATCGCTGATTTGTATCTCAAACTTAGACTCCAAGGAATCCAAGATATTGCACATGTCGCTTCTGGACAAATAGAGCAAAACGGTTCGCTCGTAATCACCACGCATGAAAGCGAAACAAAATACCCAATACTTTTAGTTGTTGATAAAGTCATCTATAAAGATAATCTGGAGCGCACTGGGAAAAATACATCTTGGGTATACGAGTACATAAAAGAGCAAGGTTATACTTCATTGGATGATATTGCTGCGATTGAGTATTTTGATGGGAACTATCGAATTATTGAGTGGAACACCTAAATTCCAGGTTTCATTATAAGTGCTAAACGTTCAAGATCATAAGCGATTGAATAGCGAAGTGGATACGAAATCTCAGCATCTTGCGTGTAAACATTACCGTTTGATACTGTGAAAGCAACATCGTGCTTGTTAACGACTTCAAAGTCGTTTACGACATGATATCCATCTTCTTTTAGCCAAGCAACAGCACGTTCAAACCGGTGCATATCTGTGTTGGGTGCGAGTGGTTCAATAACAATATACTTCATAAAATCATCTCCTCTCATCCATACTTTAATGGATGGAACGCGTTTCATGTCAAGTTAAAACTGAAAATGTGGAATCCCTTCCACATGCAAAAATACGATACACTAAGACTAATGGAGGATTACAATGGCAAACATTTATGATATTGCGAAACATGCAAATGTTTCCCCAGCAACAGTTTCTCGAGCAATCAACAAGTCGGGATATGTATCGAAAGAAACCTATGCGATTATTATGAAATCGGTAGAGATTTTGGATTACCGAAAAAATATTCATGCTGTTCACCTTAGTACAGGTTCAACAAAAGTTATCGGAGTGATTATTCCTGATAATACCCACTGTTACGATACATTTGTGAAAGGCGTCCTTCAAGAGGCAATCAACAATGGTTATGAAATCTTACTGATGCCAACCTATTTTGATGCAACCATTGAGCTAGAGCATCTTAATAAACTAAAAGATAAGCGTGTTGATGGCATAATTCTCACATCACGTAGTAATGATATTGAGGTGCTTCAAGCGTTCAATGATGAAGGGTATCGCCTGATTGTTTGCGAGCGAGACCTTCCACAAGGAATTGCCTCCGTGTTTACGAAACGCTATGAAGTCTATCGAGAAATGTTTAAAACATTTCAAGCTAAGGGTAAGAATCGGATAGCGATTACCGTAGCTCGTGAGTCACAGTCACTTAAAGAATTAATGCGAGCCTTTCATGAATTTTATACACCTGAAAACATCGTTTATTATCGCAGTGATGCGCATCATTTCGACGATGGGAAAGCGTGTGCACTTGAGATGTTTCGATCGCAACAAGTACCGGATGCAATCTACACGCACAGTGATGATCATGCAGCAGGAATTATTACAGGAGCATTATCGTTAGGGTATCATGTCGGCAAAGATTACATAATTGTGGGTGAAGATAATTTAACGTTAAGCCAAGTCATGGACTTTTCCACAATTCAATTGAATCTTGATACCGTCGGTGCGACAGCGGTACAAGCATTGTTGAGTGGTGAAACACAATCTGAAGGCATCGAGGCAGAATTCATTCCCCGCAATATTTAAGAGAACCACGCCGAACTCACAAAATGAAAGCGTGTACATTTTCTTGTCATGTGATAAAATAAAGATAGGATAAATAGTTGTTGAAATAATCCACAGTTAGCAAAGGGGGACTAAATTATGGATGACTTCGAAAAACAATTATCACAGAATGAAGAAAAGGCCAAGCAAAAGAAACGTAACACGCGTATCGCGCTTGTCGTTGCTGGTGTTCTTATTGTTGGTATAGGTGTCTGGGCTCTGATGCGAAAGCCTAAACCTGTTGTTCCACCAATCATTGATCCACCAATTGTTGAGCCGCCGGTAGTTGATAATACCGATCCTGTGTATGCGTTCGAGAAACTGTTCGAGCCCATCGCATACAATCAGTTATTCTTCTTTGATCCATCAGGTGGGTCTGTGATTGAAGATAATGGTATGGTAAAAGCAATTGATAAACAAGGGAATGCAACCAATGTAGTTGAAACATCAAAAGTAAATATGTTCAACTACAAGTATGATAATGGTCAGCGTTACCCAACCTTTATACTTAAAGATTTAGAATCACAGTACACTGTAATGTTTAATGATGATGGAACACCACAGGTTCTTGAGGAACCGCTTTATGGTGGTGATTACTATGCAAGTACACAAATATACGCCGTTGAAGATGGTGTTTTGTACCAATACGAATATTCAGTTGACTCGTTGGTTGAAGGCGTAATTCGAACAGAAGTTAATGTTGACTACATTATAGAATATGGACGCTCGAACTTAATACCAATTCATCAAATTGTAGCAACTGAAGGCCAAGCATATCATGAAGACGGCCAAGCGGTTACTTTTGAGTCAATAACTGTCGGCGATAAAGTTGCGATAGCTTTATTACAGGTAGGAACACCTGTCGATATTTCTAAACTAGATTTCAAATATGACATTGTGACAACTCCACGTCATGATTTCCAAGCTGATAATAAAGCTATTGGCGTCATCGAAAATGGCAAGCTTGGATACATCAATACGCAAGGTGAAACAGTTATCGCAAGTGAAATTGATTTACCAAATGGTTATGAAATTGTAGAAAATCAAATTATGCGCTTTAACTGCGATTCAACACCGATCCGTAAGTTTACTTGCTTTGATGGGTTCCCAGAAATTGACGCACGATTTAAAAACTACCGCAAGATTGCGGAACCAGACGTGACACTTTCAACGAATCTGTCATTCCAAACACCATTTATGATTGTTGGGAAATCTGGTAAAACACACCTAATTGATAGAACGGGCAATGTTTCAAAACAAGGTTTCGATAAACTGTATTTACATGATAACTACATTCTAGAGTTCTCTGATACAACGTATACAGTTCATAAAGTTACCGTAAAATAGAGAAAAGGTATCCCTTTGGATACCTTTTTTTATGAATCTTTGAAGACTTTACGGATTAGATACATCAGAAATCCAACCACTGTTGCGAGTGCGCCAATAAGGAAGAGTAAATTTGAGGAAAATAAAGCGGGTTTGTCGGGTGCTTTAACGACAATCGATTCTGAGCGAACATTGGTTGGCGCGGTTTTGCTAGTGGAAGTTGATGCTTCAGGAACGTGAGCATAGAACTTTAATGCATCCTGTACGTTGTAGAAATCAAAAGGACCATAAGGAGCGCCGGCAGAAATGACCATATATGACTTTCCTTGAATTGATGCGGTTGAAGCTAACGCGGAACCCGCCAATTCGGTGTATCCCGATTTTGCACCCGTCAAAGGATTTTGGGGATCAACACGATTCGCAAATTCAAGGTTCTTATCGACCCAAGTATATCCTGATTCTTTGTAATTGGTTGGCGCAGAGTGATACTCAGATGCCGCAAATATTTTTTGAAATGTTGAATTTTTCAGGGCAGCTTCAAGCATGATTCGTAAATCATGTGCAGTTGTTAGATGATTCGGATGATCTAAGCCACTTGTGTTTTCGAAATGCGTATCCTTGAGACCCAATTCATGCGCTTTTTGATTCATCAAGCGTACGAACGCTGCCTCACTGCCACTAATGTAATCAGCAATTGCTCGAGTTGCATCGGCACCTGACGGAAGCATGATGCCATACAAAATATCGATTATTCTAACTGTTTCTCCAGCATCAAACCCTGCGACAGAAGCATCCATCCGGACTAAATCATTAAAGATTTCATGGGTCATCGTATATGTATCTTGTAGTTGTGATTCATCCATCATTTCTAATGCAACATACGTTGTCATAATTTTGGTCATAGATGCGGGATGAAAAGGCTGGTCTGCATTTAACTGTTCTAAGATAGCACCACTTTCTCGCTCAACAAGTAAATAGGTCGTCGAATAATAATTTTGGGATGCATAGACATCTGTTTTCATTTGGAAAAAGACTGCAATAATCAATAAGACAAAACTTAATTTTTTCATAATTGTCACCTCATGCAAGGATGATACCGAAGACTTGTAACCAAAATGTATCCAGCCAGAAAAGACACATGCTATACTAAAACAAAAGGAGCGCTTATGAAGATACTTGTAATTGAAGATGACCCACATATACGTACAATGGTTGTTCAAACGTTAACAGAACAAGGCTATGAAACGGATGGTGCATATGATGGACAGATGGGGGCCGATGCCATCGAGCTTAATGCGTATAACCTAATTATTCTTGACGTGATGCTTCCAATTCATACTGGCTACGATCTCATGCCTATGATTAAAGACTATAATATTCCGGTTTTAATGTTGACAGCATTGGATTCCATCCAAGATAAAATAGCAGCTTATGACCTTGGCGTTGAGGATTACTTGACGAAACCATTTGAGACTCCTGAATTACTCGCACGGGTAAAAGTAATCCTTCGTCGTTATCATAAAGAAGCAGAGCAAATGCAATATTATCATCTCAATATTGATACGTTGGCCAGCACTGTAACAATCGCAGGTGAGGTAATATCACTGACGCCAATGGAATACCGCTTGCTCCTATTTTTAATTGAGAATACTGGAATTGCGCTCTCGCGCGACTATCTGTTAGAGCAGATTTGGGGTGGTGAACATACCGAAACACGAACCCTCGATTTACATATTCAACGGCTGCGTAAAAAACTACAACTCGAAAGGAATATTCGAACGATTTTTAAGTTTGGCTATATACTGGATAAAAGCGTATGAAACCTTATCTTAAAATATTCACAATATTACTGGCGACTTTTGTGACGTTCATTTGTGGTATTGGCCTGGCATGGTTTACAATCGCATCGCAAAGTTTGATGCAACAAGCACAAGAACGTGCTCTCGAGGAACATAAATCTTTGGCATATATAACGACACAACGAATCTCTGACATCGAAAAAGATGCATCTCGAGAACCACTGGAAAACGACCTGCGTCAAACGCTTCAAAGTGAATATGTCATTGGTTCAACTTCGGGTGCGATTTTGCTCAAATCAAAGGACTACGAAGCCTTTGGACATTTAGAGATTATGAATAATGTTCGCTATGATGCGGTATGGGTCAAAACCTACTCGTCATCAGACGAGACAGTGCTTGTAACGCAAGAGTTTATCGAAACAGCATTCAGTCCATTAATAATTAGTTTACGATATGACTTGACCAGCACGATTCAAATTATTGAGACCCTCTTTTTAAATGCTGTCAGTGTTATGGTTTTCGCAGCCATAGGCTCAGCTCTCATATCATGGCTCCTCGCGCGCTATGTCGTCAAACCGACAGAATCGCTAACCCAAGCGATGGCCGAAGTACGCGCAGGTAACCTCGAGACAACGGTACGTGTCGATGCGATAGATAGTGATCGGGTTGCGGCAGTAGCTCATCAATTTAATATTATGATGGCGAGTGTGAATCAACAACTCTCAAGTTTGCATGATACGAATGCCTCACAACAAGAATTCATTAATTATCTGTCTCATGAAATCAAAACACCACTCACCAGTATATTGGGGAATACCAACCGTTTACTATCGCAAAATAAAGACCCAGAAGTAGAAGCAACGCTCGTAGCAATCTACCAGGAAGCATATCGACTAAAATCATTATCAGTGTCACTTCTTAAACTGTATAGCCAAAGTACGGAAGTACTCTCATATGTGACACAGGATACACAGTGGCTATCTGAGTTAATCACCGGTATTGCCGAACCGACCCATCAAGCACTTTCGATTAACCTTGAACCGTCTACACTTGATATTGACGAAGGCCTATTCCATATCGCGATTCTCAATGTGATGACAAATGCGATTGAAGCAACGATGGACCGTTCGATACCGATACATATTTGGGGAATAGATACACCAACGCACTACACGTTACATATTACAAATTCAATCACGCCGATGCGTTCATTCGCATCAAAATCTGAAAACTTTGGAATGGGTTTAGCATTGACAGAAAAAATTATGCACCTTCATAACGGATCACTTACATCCCATCACACAGAAACGCATTATGAAGTGGTACTTACACTGCCACATCGAGGTTACTATGAAACAGTATAGACATTACGTAATCATGCTTTTACTCTTACTTACGCTTTTCGCATTGAGTATTGGTATTCTCAATGAAATTCGACATAAAACAATCGTTGTTGATGAAATTATTACCCGAGTGGAGTGAGCATGTTGCTTGCATGAAATACCGTGGGTGGTATATTTAAAGTCAATGAGGTGACCTATGATACGAAACTACATTACCAACAATAAATACAAATTTTTTGGATTTTTTACTTTCTTTTTACTCGTAAATGTAATTATTGACAATTTAAATACGAGCTATGGTGAAATGCAGTCGCTATATTCACTTGGGCTTGTCATAACTAATATCATCCTAAACATCGTTATGGCAGGTATATCTGCTTACTTAATGATGATTAGTAGTTTGCAATTCAGCATCATCGGTAAAGAGAGTAAAAGTCAAAATTTCAGTTTTGTGTCGATAATTTTTGGCATCTTGACCTATGGCTGTACTCCTTGCGTGATTGCTTTCTTTGCATCTTTTGGTGTTGCATTTTCAGTTTATGCCTTGCCACTTGCGAATTTACCTTATAAAATAATATCATTAGGAATTCTTGCACTGGGTATTTGGTTTACACATCGTGAACTTCATAAAACATGTAAGATTGGGTAAGGTATGAATAAAGATTTAGTTGCTTTTACAGGTGCATATTTCGCAAAGTATATGGATCAACACCAAGATGTTTCAAAAGTGTTTGATAAAACGTATACGACATTTACAGATGCAATTGAGTTTGGGTCGCGGACGTACCGCAATGATTACACATTTTACATTCATGTGGAGATCGTGAACGAAGGGAACGAGATTGTCATGCTGATCCATGATTTCGGTGGTACTGCAGCATACTTTGAGAGCGATGGTTTTTTCGAACTGTTAGTATCTTATTTTAGAGTCCTTAAGAAAATAAGAAACGTGAGCACTGTTCGCTTTACTCAGAACACTGACCATTATTATAGATATGATTTACTTGAAACATTACGCTAATCGGCTTCGGCCGATTTTTTTATTACGATTTTGAATGTGAAAGTTGCTTAACAATTGGTTTGGCTTACAAACTATTGATTGTGAAGAAATCCCCACTGTTCACAGACAAATTCATACTTCGAAATGTAAAACTTTACATTGCCAATATGTAAAACTTTACAATTTGTGATGAAAATGTTTGCAATGGGCTTGCGTTATGTGATAAACTCGAGAAAACCAGTGAAGAGAAGGAGAACAAATATGAAATATCGCAAAAAATTATCGATCATTATGATCGCAGCATTCGCATTATTTTTAACTGCATGTTCAAGTGGATCAAGCCAAGGGGCAAAGGATTCACTGATCATCGCATCTAGTGCTGATGCCGTAACATTTGACATCCAGAATACCAATGACCAAGCAACAACACGAATTGCGCGTCAAATCTATGAAACACTGATTAAACAAAATGAAAAACTTGAGTTAGAGCCAGGACTTGCTGAGTCATGGACAGTCATTGATGATACAACTTATGAGTTTAAACTTCGAAAAGACGTTAAATTCCACAATGGGGAAGCATTTACAGCGAAAGATGTTGCATATACCATGAACCGTGCAGCTGCATCTGAGCAAATTGGACACATTGTCGGTGCCGTTGATCCTGCGAAAGTAAAAGTAATTGATGACCACACGATCCAAATTGGTACGAAAGAACCGTTTGGGCCATTCCTGACACACCTTGCCCACCCAGCAACAGCTATCATGAATGAAAAAGCAGTTACAGATGGTGGTCAAGATTATGGAACACAACCTGTGGGTACAGGACCATACAAATTCACGAACTGGACAGCAGGTAGTGAAGTTAATGTGGAACGCTTTGCCGATTACTGGGGGGAAAAAGGCTTAGCAGAAACCATTACATTTAAAGTTATCAAAGAGAACTCTGTTCGACTCATCGCTTTAGAGAATGGTGAAATTGATATTGCATTTGATGTTGCACCATCAGATATTGCAAAAGTTGAAGAAAATAAAGAGTTAGCACTTTACCGTGACCTTAACTTATCAACAGGATATGTTGGTTTCAACACTCAAAGTAAAACACCAGTCAATGACGTTCGCGTCCGTCAAGCTATTAACTATGCTATAGATGTTGATGCAATCGTTAAAACGGTATATCAAGGTGTTGGTAAAGCCGCACAAGGACCTTTAAACCCACTTGTATTTGGTGCAAATTCAGAATTAGAACCGTACAACTATGATGTAGATAAAGCAAAAGCATTACTTGCTGAAGCTGGATATGCAGATGGTGGATTTACATTGAAACTTTTAGTTGGTGATAACAATGCTGAGCGTATTAAGATTGCGGAAGTTGTCAAAGAAGAACTTTCAAAACTTGGTATTACTGTTGAAATTAGCCAATTAGAATGGGGAGCATACTTAGATGCAACTGGAAAAGGCGAAGGTGATATGTATATCTTAGGATGGACAACTGTCACAACCGATGCTGATTACGGTCTGTATCCATTGTTCCACACATCACAATTTGGTAAAGCTGGAAACCGAGCATTCTATAGTAATCCTAAGGTTGACCAATTATTAGATGATGGTAAAACAACAATTGATCCAGCAGCTCGTGAAGCACTTTATAAAGAAGCACAAGTCATCATTCGTGATGAAGCACCTTGGATTTTCATTCAAGATGGTGAAAACGTCACTGCAACACGTAAAAATGTTCAAGGATTTAAACACCATCCAACAGGTTCATTCTTCTTGAGCCAAGTTAAAGTTGGAGAGTAATTAACACTGAGTGGGGCGACAATCTCCCCACTCTTTTTTTAAAAGAAAGGATGAGTACAATGTACAAATATGTTCTAAAAAGACTTCTGTGGGTCATTCCAATTCTCTTGGGTGTATCATTGATTGTCTTCGCAATCATGCATTATTCACCAGGAGATCCCGCAACCTTAATACTCGGTGAATCTGCAACACCTCAGGCAATTGCTCAATTAAGAAGTGAAATGGGGTTGGATCAGCCCTTCCTCATCCAATATTTCAAATATATTGGAAATGCGTTCTTAAAGTTTGATTTGGGCCGCTCATTTGTCAATAACCGTCCCGTTTTCACTGAAATTATGACGCGTTTTCCAAATACAATGAAACTTGCTGGATATAGTATTTTACTAGCTGCTGCGGTTGGGATCCCATTGGGAGTTCTTGCAGCCCGTAAACCTTATTCAGCTGTGGATAATGGAACAATGTTTGTATCACTTTTGGGTGTGTCGATGCCAACATTTTGGCAAGGACTACTCCTCATCATTGTCTTTTCGTTACAACTAAAATGGTTCCCGTCAACCGGTTTCGAAACCTGGCAGCAAATGGTCCTACCAGTTATTACCCTTGCATCGAGTTCAATTGGATCGATTGCCCGAATTACCCGTTCAAGTATGCTTGATGTGATGGGGCAAGATTTTATTCGTACGGCTCATGCTAAAGGGGTATCTCAACGAGGTGTCATTTATGTCCATACACTACGAAATGCATTACTCCCTGTTGTAACCGTGATTGGATTACAGTTTGGAGCATTACTTGGTGGAGCAGTGTTAACAGAGACCGTATTTAGTATTAATGGTCTTGGAACATTGATGGTTAATGCAATTCGTCAACGTGATCTAATCGTCGTTCAAGGTGGTGTCCTCTTTATTGCCTTTATCTTTACAATTGTGAACTTGAGTGTTGATATTCTTTATGGCTATATTGATCCACGAATTCGTTCACAATACAAATAGAAGGGAGATCCAATATGTTTAAACGTAATAAAAATCAAGACATCGTGGTTGCTCCTGAAGGATCATTTCGCGATATATGGCGTGCATTAATCAAGAATAAACGCGCAGTTATCGGCTTAATCTTTATTGTTGTTCTTGTCTTTGTTGCTATTTTTGCAGACAAAATTGCACCCTTTGGGATGACAGAACAAAACTTATCAAATGCACTTCAACATCCTAACAAAACGCATTTGTTAGGGACTGATGCACTTGGACGAGATGTCCTTAGTCGTATTCTATACGGAGCCCGTGTATCGGTCACCATCGGAATCTCTGCTGTTATTATTTCATTATTCTTCGGTGGTATTTTTGGATTACTTGCAGGTTATTACGGCGGTAAAGTCGATACAGTGATTATGCGCTTTACAGATGTCCTGCTTTCAATTCCATCGATACTACTCGCAATTGCGATTGTTGCCTCGTTTGGTCCGAGTTTGATGAATTTAATTTTAGCAATTGGTATTGGAGGAATTCCGAGTTATACCCGTATCGTCCGATCAGCGGTTATGTCTGTTCGTGAGAAACAATTCATTGAAGCGGCTCATGCGATTGGCTTATCCAATACATCAATCATGATAAAACACATTGTACCAAACGTTTTATCACCGGTTATTGTTCAAGCAACCATGGGTGTTGCTTCCGCAATTTTATCGGCAGCTGGACTTGGATTCATAGGTTTAGGAATCGAAGCATCTGTTGCCGAATGGGGTACCATGTTAAGTTTAGGACGCGAACATATTCGTACACATACTTATCTTACAGTGTATCCTGGACTTGCAATCATGCTAACTATTTTAGCCTTTAATTTATTGGGCGATGGGATACGTGATGCAATTGATCCAAAGATGCGTGATTAGGAGGATTCAAGATGACAACACGACAATTATTTAAAATACAAAACTTACAAAAGTACTACCCTGTCAAAAAATCCAGTGTCTTCCAACGTCACCAAGAGTATGTGAAGGCAAATAAAAATATTTCCTTGGAAATATTTGAAGGTGAAACGTTGGGAATTGTTGGCGAATCAGGGTGTGGGAAATCGACGTTTGGTCGCACACTGATTCAACTTCAGGAACAAACAGGTGGAACAACCATGTTTTATGGCGATACCATCGAAAATCTTATGCCTTCCTACGTCAAGGAAACCTATGATTCAATACCGAAAATATCAGGCTCATATGACAAAGATTTTGCAGAGTTAAAAGCTTTGGAAGTGCAACAAAACGATGAAGCAAGTATCGATATGTACCGTCTTAAGGAAATCGACTTTAATAAGAAGTACGGCAATGTTCTGAAGCTAGCAGGTGGCTTGCTAGTGCATGCTGATCTTAACTTTGTGAGGCAGTTATTGATTAAACGATACAGCGCAGGTTCAAAGTTAGCACAGATTCATCAAGATTTATATATGACACAGGCTCGCTTGAAAATCGTCGGAACCGATGCAAAATTAGAAGCTAATGAAAAACGTCTTCAAGTTCAATTTGATGCTGAAACACAAGTTTTTGAGGCAATCGAAGCTGAAGTTGAAGCTGTGAAAGAAACGTTACGTCATCATGAGCGTTTTGCATACTTTGAATCATTTTTAGATCATGGTATTGACTTAACGTCGTTATCAACGAAAGAGTTACGCGGGTTACGTCATAATATCCAAATCATCTTCCAAGATCCTTACTCATCGTTAAATCCGCGCTTTACAGTCGGAGATATTATCGGTGAAGGGGTGATTACACATGGTGTCTTCGAAAGCAAAAAAAGTGAAGGTTACATCGAATACATTGAAGATGTCATGGAAAAATGTGGCCTCAGCAAATCATTTCGAAATCGTTATCCACACCAATTTTCAGGGGGACAACGACAACGAATTGGAATTGCCCGTGCGGTTGCACTTAAACCTAAATTCATTGTTTGTGATGAAGCGGTTAGTGCATTGGATGTCTCGATTCAATCACAGATCATTAACTTACTTCAGGAGTTAAAAGAGAAAGAAAATTTAACGTATTTATTCATTACTCACGACTTGGGTGTGGTCCGTTATATTAGTGACCGAATCGGAGTTATGTATTTTGGGAACCTTGTGGAGTTGGCGCCTGCAGATGAAATTTTCACCAATCCACAGCATCCGTATACAAAACGTCTCTTAGATGCAATCCCACGCTTAAATGCCGATGAGGCATTGTATGAATCCCGTGAAGATACACGATTTGAATTCTTATTTGATGAAACTGGCGAAGCTGATAAAGATTGGTTTGAAGTATCACCAGGCCACTTTGTCGCATGTCATTTGAAAGAAAGAGGTGAAGCAGCTTGAGTAGCATTTTAGAAGTTAATAACTTGCACACATACTTTACAACCCGTCACGGACTTGTAAAGGCTGTCAATGGTGTTTCATTCAAAGTTGAAGCTGGAAAAACATTGGGAATTGTGGGGGAATCCGGAAGTGGTAAGAGCCAAACTGCGATGTCAATTCTCCAATTGTTTACAGCCAATCAAAAAATTCACGAAGGTACCATAACCTTTGAAGATAAAGCCATCTCGACGATGCCGGAAAAAGAACTCCAACAGATCAGAGGGAATGAAATATCGATGATATTTCAAGAACCGATGACCAGTTTGAATCCTGTTTTTACGGTTGAACGTCAAATTAATGAAGTACTTATCCTCCATCAAGGACTATCAAAAAAAGAAGCGTCGCAGAAATCACTTGAGATGTTGGAAGCTGTCAAGATTCCGAATGCCAAACGCATCTTGAAGTCTTATCCCCACCAACTTTCAGGAGGAATGAGCCAACGTGTTATGATTGCGATGGCCCTTGCATGTAATCCCAAATTATTAATTGCGGATGAACCGACAACTGCATTGGACGTAATTATTCAAGCAGAAATTTTGAAACTGATGAATGATTTGAAACGTGACTTTAAAACATCCATTATGTTTATTACCCATGACTTGGGTGTCATTAGCCAAATGGCGGATGATATCATTGTTATGCACGGGGGAAAGATTGTGGAAGCAGCACCGATTGCGGCTCTCTTCGATAAACCAACCCATCCATATACGAAACGCTTAATTGCGGCATTCTTAAAAACAGATATCGCGGGGAAAAAACATGAACGTCATTCCCTTGACTATTTCTCAGGCGAAACAGATGTGTTTGATTTTAGAGCTTTTAGAGAAGGAGATATCGATCCGGATTGGTATGAAATTGACCCCGGACATTTCGTAGCAGTAACACTTAAATAGTTTATATTTTTCAAGCCTGTACGATGAAGAAGGAACATTGTACAGGCTTTTTATGTGGCGTATCATTTAATACCGTCTTAATACCGTATGTGGTATGTTTGGGTTGAGGTGATACAGATGAAACGTGGAAGTCTAAAAATATTTCTTGGTTATGCCGCAGGTGTTGGTAAAACATATGCGATGTTGGAGGCAGCCCATGCTTTAAAAGAAAATGGGCATGATGTCGTTGCAGGTTACATTGAGCCACACCAGCGTCCCGAAACATCAGCACAAATTAAAAACCTTGAGATGATCGAACCGCAAATAGTGTATCGACAAAACTTAGCATTACAAGAGTTTAATCTTGAAGCTGCATTAGTGCGTCATCCAGAGTATATTCTGATTGATGAGTTGGCGCACACAAATGCTCCAGGGGTTCGTCATCATAAACGATATCAAGATATCGAAGAACTTTTGCATAATGGCATTAATGTGTACACTACGGTTAATATTCAGCACATTGAAAGTCTGAACGATGTCGTTGAAGTTATTACCGGTATCGTTGTTAATGAACGTGTTCCAGATCGAATTTTTGATGAGGCCGAAACAATCGCATTAATTGACATTGCCCCTCGTGATCTTATGGACCGTTTACACGCGGGAAAAATATACCAAACTGAGCAAGCCAAACGTGCATTGGACAATTTTTTTACAGAGGAAAACCTTGTGGCTTTACGTGAAATTGCGTTGCGTAAAGCAGCTGATCAGATTAATCAAAACAGTTATAAGACTTCTCCATACTTTACGAAAGAACATATCCTGGTGTGCCTTTCGGCATCTCCTACGAATGAGAAAGTTATCCGGACTGCAGCGCGAATGGCAGATGCTTTTCACGCAACGTTTACAGCAGTATATGTTGAAGATGAAACCGACGAAATCGATGATGTTTCACGTCAACAGCTCAAGGCCAACATACGTTTGGCGGAAGAGCTAAATGCTCAAGTATCGCTCTTATATGGTGATGATATTGCACTACAGCTTTCAGAGTATGCCAAAATTAGTAATGTATCTAAAATCGTGATTGGCCGCAGTATTCGTAAACGCAGTATCTTTAAAGGACAAAGTATTATTGATCAACTGTCAGAATTTGCGCCAATGATTGACATCTATGTGATTCCTGATCAAGCGTCTTCTTATTACCACCGTCGGTCAAGTATTATCCAAAAAGAATATTTTCAATGGAAAGATGGGTTTGTTGCATTTGGCATCATCGTTCTTGCAACCGCTATGGGTGCTATTTTTGCAGAACAAGGATTCAGTGAATCCAATATTATTGTTGTGTATTTACTAGGGGTGCTCTTCATCTCTATTTTGACGCGGGGTCGTATTTGGTCATCACTAGCATCGGTGGTATCGGTGTTAGTTTTCAACTATTTCTTTACGCAACCACAGTTTTCCTTGCAAGCTTATGATACGGGCTACCCCTTCACCTTTTTGTTTATGTTTATCGCTGCTTTTGTTACAAGCACACTCACGACAAAACTTAAACAGAAAGATATTCAATCCGCTAAGAAAGCCTATCGTACGGATATTTTGCTAGAGACAAGCTTGCGATTACAAAGTGCGTCCAACCGCAGTGAAATCATTGATGCTCTTGGTCACCAAGTGAAGAAACTACTTAACACATCTGTCATCATTTACACTTTGGAAGAAGAACAACTTATTCCAACGGTGTATAGTGATTTGAATTCAGATTATATTCATGATGTGCTCTTAACGCAACAAGAACGTGCCATTGCACAATGGGTATATGAGAATAATAAACGCGCAGGTGCCCAGACTAATACGTTGTCCAATGCAAAAATGACATATCTTGCAATTCGCTCTGTCGACAAAGTTGTCGCTGTTCTTGGTTTTGAGAATCACGAAGAAGGGATGGATCCTTTTGAGAAGAATCTACTTGTATCGTTGATTAATGAAGGGGGTCTTGCTTTAGAGAAAGCTTCGCTCGATGAAGATCAAAATCAGAATGCGTTATTGATTGAACAGGAAAAACTGCGCTCTACAATACTTCGGACGATTTCTCATGACTTACGCACGCCGCTCACTACGATACTGGGAAATATGGATTTGCTCCAACAATCGTCCTTAGATGCAGTTAAAACGCATGCGATTTATGATGATGTCCGAAATGATGCCTTGTGGTTGATTGATTTGGTCGAGAATATTTTAGCAATGACGAAGATTGACCAGGACCACGTGATGTTACATTTGGAGGGAGAAATTCTCGAAGATTTAATTGATGAAAGTGTCCAGCGTGTTCGTACGAAAGCAAAAAACCATGCCATTGAAATTGTGGATTCAGATGTCCTCGCAACTGTTAATGTCGATTCGAAACTCATGATTCAAGTGTTCACAAATATATTGGATAATGCTTTAAAATATACGCCAGATGGTACTTCTATTAAGATAACGACAGAAGTTGTCGATCGTGAATGGGTAGCAGTTCATTTTGAAGATCAGGGCCCAGGGATAGTTGATAAATCGCGGCTTTTTGAGATGTTTTACACGCAAAATCAGGACAGTCGCCGTGGTATGGGTCTTGGTCTCTTCTTAGTAAATGAGATCATTCAAGCCCATAAGGGACGAATTACAGTTCAGGATGTTATGCCCCATGGTGCATGCTTTAGTGTTATGTTAAGGAGGTTTGAAGTCGATGAAACCACAACTATTAATGATTGAAGATGATCCTGTAATACAAAATTTGATGCGGAATACCCTCATCCAAGATGGGTATGCTGTGACCGTAGCGAAAAGTGCTCGCTTAGGTATGAAGTTGTTCCATGAAGCGGTGTTTGATTGCGTGATTCTTGACTTAGGACTCCCGGACAAAGATGGGGTTTGGGTCGTTACGCAAATACGTAACAGTTCGGATATACCCATTATTATTGTGAGTGCACGAGCTGAGGTAAAAGATAAAATTGAAGCGTTGGATGCGGGTGCTGATGATTACATAACGAAACCGTTTCAAGCGGATGAGTTGATGGTTCGAATTCGGGTTTTGCAACGGCGAATGCGTCGTCATGAAGATGAAACCAACATCTATACTAACCGCAATCTTGTAGTTGATAATGATGCGAAAACGGTGAGTGTTTCAGGTCAAGATGTTCACGTAACGCCAACCGAATACAAGTTACTGTTGCTCATGGTTGAAAATATGGGGAAAGTGATTACATATCAAAAAATACTTCGCGAAGTATGGGGAATGTATTCCGACAACATTCCTGCACTCCGTGTTTTTGTAACGACACTTCGTAAAAAAATAGAACAGTATGATCCTGAAACTCGATACCTTCAAACCCATGTAGGGGTCGGATATCGCATGATAAAGTATGAAAAATAAGACCGAAAGTTACGGTCTTTTTTTATGTCAAATTATTAATGTCACCTTAATACCCCTGATGCTAGAATTGGGATACTCAAGAAACGGAGGATTTTCGATGATCTTACTGAGTATTGTAATTATTGCTATTTTTGCATATCTCATTTATGCATTAATTCATCCAGAAAAATTCTAAGGGGAATGGTTATGACCTATACATTATCGTTTTTTATCGTAGCGGCTGCAGGAATTTATTTAAGTGGTCGTTATTTATACACTATTATGAACAATACATCACATCGTGGAAACGTGGTGTTTTCTAAAATTGAAGCGCCACTCCTCTTGTTAAGTGATGGGACCAAGGAGAATATGTCATGGAAGGCATACTTTTGGTCATTGATTAAAGTAAATTTAATTGCTGTTGTGCTTGGTGGTCTTATTTTATGGATAACATCGAACATGAGTTTGACCCAAGTCATTCATACACTATCCAGTTTTATTACGAACACCAACTTACAACATTACACTCCAGAAACAAGTTTGACGTTACTTGGCCAAATGTTTGTCATTATAGTCATGATGTTTCTCTCAAGTGCCTCGGGCATTGCGGTAGGATTTGCGTTTATTCGTGGATTATCCGGACAACCCTTTGGAAATTTCTATAAAGACATGACGCGAGTTCTAATTCGTTATTTAATTCCGGTTGCTTTTGGTCTGGGGTTATTGTTGGTTTGGCAAGGGGTACCACAAACCCTGATTGCAAGCCAAACAGTCCATACAATAAATGGCCAAACTCAAACATTGTATCTTGGTCCAGTGGCTGCATTTGAAGCCATCAAGCATTTGGGAACCAATGGAGGTGGTTTCTTTGCCGCTGGTTCAGCTGTACCGTTTGAGAACCCAACCCTCATCAGCAATCTCATCAATATGGTAACGATGACATTGGTTCCAGGTGGCATGTTATTAGCTTTTGGTTTTAATGTCCGTAAACAACACGGTAAAAAAGGTTGGCTTGAAAGCACACCGATTTTGATTGCATCATTTGTATTCTTCATGCTCGCATTTGTCCTGTTGGTCTATGCTGAGTATCGCGGTAATCCATTGTTTGCGCACTTAGGGTTAGACAGTACCATGAATTTCGAAGGTAAAGAAATGCGTTTTGGAATTGTGCAGTCAGCGCTCTTCACAACTGTATCATCAGCATTTACAACAGGTTCAGTAAATAGTATGTTGGACTCCATGACTCCGTTAGGTGGAATGGTACCAATGGTTCTCATGATGCTTAATGTAGTGTTTGGAGGGTCTGGTGTTGGTCTCATGAATGTGATGATGTATGTGTTCCTAACGGTCTTTATGTGTGGTTTGATGATTGGTCGATCGCCGTCTTATCTTGGTAAAAAAATTGAGAGTCAAGAGATGAAACGTGTTGCGATGGTCATTGTGATTCATCCCTTACTGATTCTCGGGTTTACTGCACTTGCAGTGATGCTTATGCAAGGTTCGAGTACACACCATAGCTTGTCACAAGCCTTGTATGAATTTACATCTGCTGCTGCGAACAATGGATCTGGTTTCGAAGGCTTGGCTGACAATACTGTCTTTTGGAATCTATCGACAAGTTTCGTCATGCTTGTTGGCCGTTATGTCACGATGTACTTGCAGTTAAGTATTGCAGGGCTTATGTTGAAAAAACAAAGTATGAGTGAATCGATTGGAACACTAAACACGAATACACCCCTGTTCACGATTGCATTAATTGTAATTATTGTCTTAATTTCTGCACTTACATTCTTCCCAGCTCTTATTTTAGGACCCATCGCCGAAGCGGTTAGTATGGGATTATAGAGGTATCATATGAATAAAAATATAATCAAACGAGGAATCCTGGATAGTTTTAAAAAATTGGATGTTCGCTACATGATTAAAAACCCAGTTATGTTTGTGGTTGAGATTGGTTTCTTTTTAAGTGTTATTTTAACGGTTGCACCGACAGCGTTTGGCGATCCAGACGCATCGATGCAAACAATTAATGCGATTGTTGCGTTTATATTACTGTTGACATTGCTATTTGCCAACTTTGCGGAATCGTTGGCTGAAGGACGTGGAAAAGCACAAGCTAACACGCTTCGTCAAACGAAGAAAGATATGATGGCAAATCGCATTATGTCTGACGGATCAATTGAGCAAGTTGCTGCAGCGATGTTGCAACGAGGTGATCGTGTCCGTGTCGTTGCTGGTGAAACGATACCGAATGACGGTGAAGTGATTGAAGGTGTAGCAACGGTAGATGAATCTGCAATTACCGGAGAATCTGCACCTGTCGTAAAGGAACCAGGCGGTGATTTTTGCTCTGTGACTGGAGGGACAACGGTTACAAGTGATGCCTTGATTATTGAAATTACGTCAGAACCAGGAGCATCATTTCTCGAT
Organism: Erysipelothrix anatis; assembly: GCF_009828745.1. Taxonomy (GTDB): domain Bacteria; phylum Bacillota_I; class Bacilli_A; order Erysipelotrichales; family Erysipelotrichaceae; genus Erysipelothrix; species Erysipelothrix anatis. Next base: position 248,290 of record NZ_WTSX01000001.1, on the reverse strand, counting down.
AAAATGATTGCGATGGTTGAGGGTGCATCTCGAAAGAAAACACCGAATGAGATTGCATTAAGTACACTTTTGGTTTCTCTGACACTTATCTTTGTGATTGTGATTGTGAGCTTGAAGCCATTAGCAATGTATGTAGGTATCACCATTCCTACGTCAATTCTTATTGCTTTGAGTGTCTGTCTTATTCCAACGACGATTGGTGGGCTGTTGTCTGCAATTGGTATTGCCGGAATGGATCGTGTGACACGCTTTAATGTCATCGCAATGTCAGGCAAAGCGGTTGAAGCTTCGGGTGATGTTGATGTCATGATTTTGGACAAAACCGGAACAATTACCTATGGAAATCGGATGGCACATGAGTTTTTACCTGTGGCAGGTGTTTCCGCTAAGACACTTGCTGAATATGCGATGATTGCATCAATGGATGATAATACGCCTGAAGGAAAATCGATAGTTGCACTTGCTTCTGCACAAGGTATTCACAATGATTCGACTTTACGTGAAGGTGCTACATTTCAAGAATTTACGGCCCAAACTCGTATGAGTGGTTATGAGCGGGATGATCTTACAGTCATGAAAGGAGCAGCAGATGCAATTAAAACGTATGCTCTCAACCGTGGTCAAACAATACCTCAAGATTTAGATGAACACGTTAACGCTATCTCAAAACTTGGCGGTACGCCTTTAGTAGTTATTAAAAATAATGAAATTCTGGGTGTCGTCTATCTCAAAGATACAATTAAAGAAGGGCTTGTCGAACGGTTTGCACGTTTAAGAGCCATGGGTATAAAGACTATTATGTGTACTGGTGATAATCCATTAACGGCAGCAACAATTGCTCAAGAAGCAGGTGTAGATGGTTTTCTCGCAGAATGTAAACCGGAAGACAAAATTGATGTGATCAAGCAAGAACAAGCACAAGGCAAAGTAGTTGCGATGATGGGTGATGGCACCAATGATGCGCCAGCACTTGCCCAAGCTGATGTTGGAATCGCTATGAATAGCGGTACGATTGCAGCGAAAGAAGCAGCGAACATGGTTGATTTAGATTCTGATCCTACCAAAATTTTAGATATTGTTGAGATCGGGAAACAACTACTCATGACGCGTGGTGCTTTAACTACGTTTAGTATTGCGAATGATATTGCCAAATACTTCGCGGTTTTACCAGCTCTTTTTGTGGCCTCAGTGCCAGCGTTGGAAGTCTTAAATATCATGCATTTAAACTCAGCGACTTCCGCAATTCTTAGTGCTCTCATTTTCAATGCTTTAATTATTCCAGCATTAGTACCTATTGCGATGAAAGGTGTAAAGTACCGACCAACGAGTTCAGATGCTTTACTCACACGAAACCTTATAGTCTTTGGATTAGGCGGCATCATTACACCTTTTGTTGCCATTAAACTTATTGACGTAATTATTGCACCCATACTCTTAATAATGGGAATCTAGGAGGGTTGTATGAAAAAAATAATAAAAAATTGGATCTTTGTCATCGTACTTACACTCATGTGTGGGGGTATCTTTCCCTTAGCACTTACTGGTGTTGCGCAACTTACAATGTCGCATCAAGCGAATGGTAGTCTTATGTATGAGGATGGTGTCATTGTCGGATCAGAATTAGTTGGGCAGAATTTTGAAGAATCAACGTATTTTTGGGGACGACCATCCCGCGTCTTCTACAATATGCAGGGCAATGATTTTGGGTCGGGATCGAATAACTACAGTGTTACCGATTCGGAACTGAAAGAGCGCATTGAAACGCGTCTGGTAGCTTTATCACCAGAAAAATTGGTGCCGACGGATTTGGTCACAGAATCGGGATCTGGATTAGATCCACATATTAGTTATGAGGCTGCACGCTTTCAAGTAACTCGGGTGAGCGCGGCAACGGGTTTATCAGAAACGGATCTTCTTGAATTAATCGATACACATACGGATAATCACAAGCTTACGCATGTACTGGCGCTCAATCGGGCTCTATACGAACTGCAAAAATAATAAACATGGTACTATTTCAATGGGCTTTAAAGTATCGAAGTGGTACCGTATTCTAGGGGCATGGTATAATTGGACTATAGATTTAGGCGTAAGCCTTTATAAGGAGATCACCCTATGCATGATGAATTTTTAGCAACAATGGAAGATGTACATCAACGGGAGAAACTGGCGTCAATTCTGACATGGATTCAAACCCGTTATCCACAACTCGAAGCAGTTGTTAAATGGAACCAACCCATGTTTTTAGATCATGGAACATTTATCATCGCTTTTAGTGTGTCAAAACAACACATTGCTGTTGCACCAGAAGTCATAGCGATGAAGCAATTTGAACTCTCCATTAAAGAGGCAGGGTATAAGGCAACAAGCAATCTCTTCCGAATTAAATGGAATGATGCGATTGCATGGGATTTACTTGAAGAGATTATTACATTTAACATCGAAGATAAAGCAACCGTAACATCATTTTGGCGCTAGATTTTCTTAACAAAGCATTTACACAAAAATGATGTCACGAAAACAATAATTATCTATACTTTCAAGGTAGGGATGAACACTACACATTATTCTGGGATCATACCACACGAATCATTGTTTCTCTTCCTTGTTCTCAATTCTGCGTGTGGTTCGAAAAGATTGTTTAATAGCAATCTTTTTTTGTTTGCAAGGAAATCCATGATATTTTCTACGAATCTTACAAAATGTGAGTATTCAATGATAATGATAACTATTATCATTGACTTTGACTAACGAACGCGAGACAATGTTTGTAGCGGGGAAACCCAAGGAGGATAAAGTATGTCATTAATTGGAAAAACAATTGAACCATTCACAGCGAATGCATATCATAACGAAGAATTCATCAGTGTCAGTGATGAAAACTTTAAAGGGCAATGGAGCGTTGTATGCTTCTACCCAGCGGACTTCACATTTGTATGTCCAACGGAACTAGCAGACCTTCAAGATCAATATGAAACGCTTAAAAAATTGGGTGTTGAAGTGTACTCAGTATCTACTGATACACACTTTACACACAAAGCATGGCATGATCATTCAGAAGTAATCAGTACGATTGAATATATTATGATTGGTGATCCATCACATCGTATTTCTCGATTCTTTGATGTCCTTAATGAAGAAGAAGGAACAGCGCAACGTGGTACCTTTATTATCGATCCAGATGGTGTCGTTCAAGCAATGGAAATCAATGCCGATGGTATTGGCCGTGATGCAAGTACACTCATTGATAAAATTAAAGCCGCACAATATGTTCGCAAAAATCCTGGTGAAGTTTGCCCAGCAAAATGGAAAGAAGGAGAAGAAACGTTAACTCCAGGACTTGACCTTGTAGGGAAAATTTAATCATGCTTGATGCCACAATCGTTAAGCAACTTGAAAGTTATGTTGCCTTACTTGAAGGTGATGTTGTCTTAACCCTCAGTGTTGGTAGTGATGAAACGTCTCTCAAATTAAAATCATTTGTGGAAGAAGTTGCTGCATTATCACCACGAATTTCGGTAGTTTCTGATACTTTATCGCGAACCCCAAGTTTTGCGATTGGTGATACAGGTATTGTCTTTGCTGCAATTCCATTAGGTCATGAATTGTCATCGTTTGTCTTGGCATTAATTCAAGCTAGTGGACGTGCTCCCAAAGTTGATGCAAGTCTGATTCAAAGAATTCAAGGTATTACAGATTCATTACATTTTGAAACGTATGTTAGTTTATCGTGTCATATTTGCCCAGATGTTGTTCAAGCGCTCAATATTATGGCAGTACTCAATCCGAATATTAGTCATACAATGATTGACGGTGGTATCTTCAAATCAGAAATTGAAGCGCATAACATCATGGCTGTACCAACTGTCATGTTGAATGGTGAAGAATTCTCTGGTGGTCGTATTACTTTAGAAGAAATTGTGGACAAAGTAGGCGGAAAAGCTGCAATTACTGCAGATTTATCGAAGCCTTACGATATTCTTGTGATTGGTGGTGGTCCAGCCGGAAGTAGCTCTGCTATTTATGCAGCACGTAAAGGACTTCGTGTTGGAATGATTACGGACCGGATGGGTGGTCAAGTCTTAGAGACGCTCTCCATCGAAAACTTAATCAGTGTTCCACAAACTGAAGGACCCAAATTAGCAATGGCTTTAGAAGCTCACGTTAATGAGTATCCAATCGACATTATCAAATCCCGGACGGTTGCGTCCCTTCGTAAAGACGACCTTTCAGTCGCAACGTTAGAAGATGGTACCGAAATACGAAGTAAAATGGTTATCCTTGCGACAGGTGCGCGTTGGCGCAATGTAAATGTCCCAGGTGAACAAGCATTTAAAAATAAAGGGGTTGCTTATTGCCCACACTGTGATGGACCTCTTTTTGAGGGCAAACGTGTCGCCGTTATCGGAGGTGGAAATTCAGGAATTGAAGCAGCAATTGATTTGGCAGGAATTACCAAACATGTAACTGTTGTTGAATTTATGCCTGAATTGAAAGCTGATGAAGTGCTTCAAAAACGTCTTGCAACACTTGAAAATGTAACCGTTGTGACCAATGCTCAAACAATGTCGATTGAGGGTGCGGATAGTGTCAACGGCTTACGTTATAAAAATCGAGATACAGACGTGGAAAGTCATGTTGATCTTGAGGGCGTATTTGTCCAAATTGGGCTAGTACCGAATACAGAATGGTTGGGCGATTTTGTTGAAAAGACAAAACAAGGTGAAATTATTGTAGATAAACATGGTGCAACAAGTGTTCCTGGAATCTTTGCAGCTGGGGACTGTACCGATAGCTCTTACAAGCAAATCATCATCGCGATGGGGTCTGGTGCCACTGCTGCATTGGGGGCTTTTGATGCACTCATTCGCGAATAATTTATAGAGTTCGAAAAGGTGTACAATGTGTGCATCTTCTTTTATTATGTCTAAGTTGTATGTATTGATGTCTAAATGGACAAATATTCTTAAATGCTTGTGAAAATATGAGTTTTATGTGTAAATTATGCATTTATCATCACATTTGGTTTGAAAGACAACGTAACATGAATTAAAATGAAAGTATATGTATATCATGTAACTAGGGGGTAGGAACATGAAGAATTTGTTAAGTGCAAAAACATTACGTTATCTTAAGATTATCGACATCACACGCGAGACCGGTGTTGTGACCTTCGATATGATTCAAACTGTCAATAGTTCTAGTAAAAATACAGTGTATGCCGATTTGGAATTCATGCGTGAGCAATGGGGCGAGTTTCTAGACATTCGCATTAATAAAAATAATATTTTCATAACGAACAATGCAATGCAGGATTTTATTGAGGTGCGAAAGGAACTGTTCCGTAATGAAATCGGAATTCGTTTTTTGCTCAACATTTTTGAAAATCCAACGCATACAATTGTCGATCATGCCCTTGATTTGTCCTACAGTGAATCACATTTGCGAAAAATTGTGATTGAAATCAACAAGTTCATGAAACAGTTTAAAAGTGAAGTGGTTTATAATCAAAACAATGCCCTCGTCTACACGACAACGAGCGAAGGGCATCTTAACTATGCCATCGCAGAGATCATCAAATTTTCGGATTTAGAACCGACGCTTCCTGCAGTTGATCGAAAAGCTTTTGCGGAAGTCCTAAACTACGTTTCGACCTATAAAAATGTAGAGGCAGTACACATTGTTGATAATATTGAAATGATTATTCGCGTTGCGATGTATCGCATTCAAACACATCAAACAACCGAGGCTGCAATTATTGATCAATTCCGTAATACAGTTTTAGCCATTGATCATGAAACGTTCCACCGTGATTATGTTGCCTCAGTCCAACGTAACTTTGATGCCTTATTTGATCGTTCAAAAATTGATGCGGATTCGTACGAAACATTCCTCGAGACCCTCTATATTCTAGTTATTTGGGCACGTACTTTCCCTGTGAAAATCGATACGATCATGAGTCGACATGCAATTTTTTACAAAGAATTTAAACGTCAAAATTCCTACTATGCTAATTATGTTGAATTAGGAACCCAATCGTTAGGAGAAGATTTAGGTATCGATTTGCTACCATTTGTGGATGACATGGTTTTCCACATCTACAACAACATTCCTCATCTGCGCAACTACAAGCGTTTGGACATTGCGATTTACAGTGATTTGGGTTCGCACCATACCCAAGCGATTATTGCATTCTTGACAAAGTATTTTAACACACAACACTTCTTTGAATTTGACCCACACAAAGACTTTGACCTCGTATTGTCGACGACAAGTCGTATTTTCGAAGGTACACCTGTAATCAAGAAGTTGTATCCTATCTCAGATTTACCGAATGATCGTGATATCCAAAATATATTCCGGCTAATTCAATACACGCAAAAAGTTTAAGGTATAATAGGACTAACACCGTTTAAAGGAGATCGCATGAAAAACTTAGTACTCACGTCATCATTTATAGATTTTGCCCCAGAATTAGAAAAACTGGGAATTAAGAGTGGAGACAGGCCCTTACGTGTTGCCTTTATTCCAACGGCCTCGTATGTGGAGACCGTAGACTTCTACGTCGATGACGCAAGACAATGGTTTGAGTCGCATAATATGACACTCACGAATCTTGAAATAGGTGCCTTACAGGAAGCTGAGATTACGTCCATCATTGAGGCAAGTGATATCATTTATGTATCAGGAGGAAATACATTTTACTTACTTCAGGAATTACGTAAGAAAAATATCGATAAGGCGATTGAAAATCATGTTGCACGTGGGAAATGGTACATTGGTGAGTCGGCAGGATCAATTGTATGTACACCGAACATTGGCTACATAACGCTCATGGATAATGAAGCTGCGGCAACAACGCTAACGAGTCATCGCGGCTTAAACTTGGTTGATATTCATATCGTTCCGCATCAAGGGAATGAATATTTTGATGCCGAAGTCGATGAGATTATTGAAACATACAGTGACACTTATAATTTATGTGTTATTGATGACCAACAAGCAGTTGTGGTGATTAATGATGAATTGAATATTATTACGGCCGGTGTTCCAAAGTGAAGGTAATCATTGGCGCTGGAACAACCGATTATCCTGGATGGATTGCAACGAATCACGAAGACTTAGATGTGCTATCATCGGACAGTATGCACGCTTATTTTTCAAATGAAAAGGCTCAAGCATTTCTGGCTGAGCATGTTTGGGAACATTTTACCGAAGCAGAAGGGATTTGTGCTGCAAGGCTTTGCTATGAGTATTTACAACCAGGTGGGTACATTCGCGTAGCAGTACCAGACGGGAATTTGCAAGATGCATCGTTTCTAAAACTCGTTGGGGTCGGCGGTCCGGGTCCCCAAGATCATCCGGCATATACCCATAAAATTCTATATACTTATAAGCAACTTATCGCTGTTTTTGAACGCGCAGGATTTAGTGTCAATCTCTTAGAATATTGTGATGAAAATGGTGATTTTCACTTTAGTTATTGGAACCCTGACGATGGAATGATTGGGCGTTCTTTGCGCTTTGATAGTCGCAACAGTCATGAAAAAATAGGGATGGCGTCTATTATTATAGATGCATATAAGCCGCTAATAATAAAGGCTCGCTAAATAGCGATCTTTTTTTACGGAAAAAATGACTGATGTGTGTATGCTATAATTATTAAAAAGGTGATACTATGTACAAATTCTTCAGTAAACATACAGGATGGCGCACACTATTGGATTGGTGTGTGCTACTCGGATCTGCTCTGGCTATTTTTAGCCTTTTTCCCAATCTAGATTTATCAACCGCATGGTTTGTGCCAATCTATGTTAATCTTTTTGTGATCGTCATGTTTGCGTATGTAGACAGGATCCACGAACCGCCAGAAAATCGCATGGATAGCATCCAATGGCTCAACAATATTCGATGGATAAATGGCATTGCCTTCGTGCTACATATGACTATTGGATTCTACAAGCGGTATACGAATGAGCGTGTTGTTGAACCGTTATGGATGCAAGCTCAGTCAAGTATTGTTGCGACAATAGCAATCTACGTCTGTATGATTGTGGTTCCTTCAGTGCTTATTTATTTTTTAAAACAACATCGTTAGACGCTTGAGTCTCTAACTAAACCGGAAATATCTACACAGCGAGTCCATAAATTTTGGTATGATAATATTTCTTTCCAGTATCTCGTTAGAAATTTTGAAGATTTATATCCAGAACATCGTACGCGATACCAAGCGTTTTAATTTGTACATTTTTATGCAAACCTTTGCTTGTGATTGCTTGACTTAATGCTTCAAATAAATTACGATATTCCTAACAGAAAATCCTTTAAGTAATGTCCAGAGAGGCATTCAAGGAAAGACTTTAAGAAACATCACACGATGAGTCTCTTTCCTTGCACGAAAGAGGCTCTTTTTTGTAAAGATGGAGGCTTAAGATGATGCATCGCTTAGAGACAGTTGATATCAATCTAAAAAATCAAATGCGAATAAAGAAGACATTTTTATTCCACAATAGAGAATATATCAGGTGATTTCACTTTAATTGGATCCAGAGAGACCAAAAGCGAGAACACTTCTTTAAGTCATCTTGCTTGGTCATACGATCAAGCTTTTTTTATGGAGGGACGAATGGGACATTTTGTCAATGTGGAAGATTTATCTTCCAACCAAGTTATGCATTTAATTGATCGCGCTATCGCCTACAAAAAAGGTGAAGTGAAACATGTCACCGGTCATGTTGTGAACATGTTCTATGAAAACAGTACTCGAACTAAACATAGTTTTGAGATGGCACAGTACCGCTTAGGTATGCACATCATTAACTTCGAAGTTCAAACGAGTTCAGTACAAAAGGGCGAATCCTTATACGATTCGTTGTTGACGATGAAAGCATTAGGTGTTGATACAGCGGTTATTCGTCACTTTGATGATAACTACTATGAACCCCTTATGAACCTTGGCATAAATATTGTGAATGCCGGATCTGGTTGTGGATCACACCCATCACAATCGCTTTTAGATATGATGACGATTTACGAAGAATTTGGGAACTTTGAAACGCTAACTGTAGCGATTATTGGTGATTTAGTGCACTCACGGGTTGCTCATTCAAACATGCAACTCTTAAAAGCGTTGGGAGCGCGTGTATTGCTGGTAGGTCCTAAATGGTATTTCAACGAGCGCATGTTGCAATGGGGCGAATATGTAGATATTGAGACTGCGATTGAAATTTCAGATGTTGTGATGATGCTTCGCGTACAACTCGAACGTCATGATGATGTGATGCTCATGTCGGCAGAAGGGTATCATGAAAGTTATGGTTTAAGTCTTGAACGACAAAAACGAATGAAACCACATGCAATTATTATGCATCCAGCACCTGTAAATCGAAATGTAGAAATCGCAGATGCATTGGTTGAATGTTCGCAATCACGAATTGTGCGACAGATGGAAAATGGTGTTTATATGCGCATGGCAATCTTAGAATCAGTGATGGAGGGGTAAATGAGACACATATTAAAAAATGCATGGATAATCACAAAAGGTAATGAGGGCGAACGCCGCGATATTGCGATTGAAAATGGCAAAATTCACGAAATAGGTACTGATTTACACGGGGATGTAGAAACAGATTTAAACGGTCAACTTGTCATGCCGGGTTTAGTTGATGTCCATGTACACCTTCGAGAACCGGGATTTACACATAAGGAAACGATTAAAAGTGGAAGCATGGCTGCGGCATCAGGTGGTTTTACAAGTATTTGTGCAATGCCAAATACAAATCCAGTTCCCGATACTGTTGAAGTGATGAATCAAGTCTGTGAGATTATTGCGCGCGATGCTGTTGTTAATGTGTATCCCTATGCACCCATAACAACTGGATTAAAGAGCGAAACGCTCATTGATTTTGGAGCAATCAATGCTATTGCTTATACCAATGATGGTATTGGGGTTCAAACTGCAGATACGATGTACCAGGCAATGAAAGTTGCATCAGAACAAGATGCGCTCATTGTTGCACATACTGAAGATGAATCCGTGCTTCATGGCGGCGTTATGCATGAAGGAGTCCGAAACAAAGCATTGAAACTACCGGGTATGAGTAGTTTGAGTGAATCAACGCAAATTGCGCGTGACGTGGTGATTGCGAAACATACGGGTGCACGATATCATGTCTGTCATGTTTCGGACACCTTAAGTTTAGAGGCAATTGCGTTTGGGAAACGAATGGGTGCACATGTCACTGCGGAAGTTACTCCACATCACTTAATTCTTAACGAAATGCACATCACAGAAGATAATGCGAATTACAAAATGAACCCTCCATTACGATCTGAGAGAGATCAAATAAATCTCTTAGAAGCACTTCATAATGGAACCCTTGATATGATTGCGACAGACCATGCACCGCATGCATCCGATGAAAAAGCGGGAGGGTTTAGAAACGCACCGTTTGGCATTATTGGAAGTGAATTTGCATTCCCTCTTATGGTCACACATTTTGTAAAGACGGGGAAAGCGACTTACGAAGATTTAAAAAACTGGATGAGCATTCGACCTCAAGAAATCTTTAGGTTACCAGGATGTCAGTTAAGAGTCGGTGATGTTGCTGATCTTGCAGTCTTTAATATAAACGATACGGTAACACTGGGACCTGAACACATTCAATCGAAGTCGCAGAATACGCCATTTCTTGGAGCACGTGTGACCGGAATGTGTACACAAACCTATGTTGGAGGAGAACGCGTATGGAACGCATAATTATACTTGATGATAATACAGAATTTATCGGATTTGGCTTTGGTTCACGCGGAGATGTATCCGGAACGTTCATGATTGACCAAAATGCGTATTCGTATAACGCATCAATGCTAGAAAACGACATAACTATCTTTACGTATCCTGAAATTGGAATTCAAGGAGTTAATGAATCAAAGCTCCAAAAAGGCATAAGTCCATACCGCGCAATTATTGTTTCTGAGTTAAGTGCCGATAGTGCACACTACGAGGCAACAACTTCATTAGAATCATATTGTGATAGGTATCAAGTTATTGGTGTTCGAGGCGTGGATACCCGCGCATTGGTTCGACATATTGAAAAACACAAGAATAAATCATTACGTATTGTTATGAAAGAGGGCCAGGAATGAAACGAATCTTAGTTATAGGATCAGGACCCATTGTAATTGGGCAAGCAGCAGAATTTGACTATGCAGGAACACAAGCGTGTTTAGCTTTAAAAGAACTGGGATATGAAGTTGTTTTGGTTAATTCAAATCCTGCTACAATCATGACGGATGCAGATGTTGCGGACAAAGTGTATATTGAACCACTGACTGTGGAATTTCTAACGCGGATATTAGAACATGAAGCAATTGATGCAATACTTCCAAATTTAGGAGGGCAAACTGGCTTGAATTTAGCGGTATCCTTATATAAAGCAGGAACCCTAGAACAATTCGGTATAACACTTTTAGGAACAAAGGTCGAGGCGATTGAACAAGCTGAAGATCGTGACCTATTCAAACAGTTGATGCTAGAACTTGACGAACCGATTGCGCCCAGTGAGATTGTCCACAAAGTGGACGAAGCAATACAAGCTGCACAACGTATCGGTTATCCAATTATTGTTAGACCAGCCTTTACAATGGGCGGTAGTGGTGGTGGACGGTGTGAGGATGAAGCAGCATTAGTAGATGTTGTGACCCAAGGTCTCTTGCTCTCACCTGTAAATCAATGTTTGATTGAACAAGATATTTCGGGATTCAAAGAGATTGAATATGAAGTGCTTCGAGATAAAGATGATAACTGTATGGTGATTTGCACCATGGAAAATTTTGACCCTGTGGGAATTCATACTGGAGATTCAATTGTCTTTGCCCCTGCCCAAACATTGTCCGGTGACGAACTTGATATGCTTCGCAACTCAGCATTTTCAATCCTTAAAGCCTTGAAAATAGAAGGCGGCTGCAATGTACAATTTGCTTTAGATCCATTCTCCAAACAATACTATGTGATTGAAGTGAATCCACGTGTGTCACGATCTTCTGCACTTGCAAGCAAAGCAACAGGTTATCCAATTGCGAAAATGACTGCGAAGATAGCAGTAGGACTGACACTACCTGAAATTGAACATCCCATTCTCGAAAACACGACGGCATTCCACGAACCGATCGTTGACTATGTCGTCGCAAAAGTACCACGTTGGCCATTTGATAAGTTCCTAAGTGGAAACCGTAAACTGGGAACCCAAATGAAAGCAACGGGTGAAGTTATGGCTCTAGGACGTAATCTTGAAAGTGCCCTACTGAAAGCAATCCGCTCACTCGAACTTGGCATTCACCATATTAAACTCGACAAGCTTGAAGATGTAGATACAAAATCACTTTATGATGGTCTATCCGCTCAAACGGATGAGCGCATTTTCTATATTGCAGAGTTACTACGACGAGCAATCAGCATTGAGACAATTTACGAAATGACACGCATTGATCGCTTCTTTCTGAATAAAGTGGCACATATTGTTGCACTTGAAGCAAGCGAAGATACCCTTCAACAAAAACGTTATGGTTTTAGCGATACAGTCGTCAAAGATCATGCTCATAAACCTGTCTTTAAAGCGATTGATAGTAATGGTGGGAAATCAGAAACAACTGCACCATACTTCTATAGCACGTATGAACATCAAAACGATAGCGTGGTGAGTTCAAGGCCATCCATCGTCGTCTTAGGATCTGGACCAATTCGAATTGGTCAAGGGGTAGAGTTTGACTATGCAACTGTTCATTGTGTCAAAGCCATCCAAGCAAATGGTTACGAGGCGATTGTCATCAATAATAATCCTGAAACGGTATCCACCGATTTTGAGTTAGCAGACAAGCTTTATTTCGAACCACTGACATTTGAGGATGTAATGGCTGTCATCGAGTTTGAAAAACCTGAGGGAGTCATTGTCCAATTTGGTGGACAAACAGCAGTCAATCTCGCCGGTCAACTTGAGCGTGCTGGCGTCAGAATTCTAGGAACACCAGTCCGAGCAATTGATGCAGCCGAAGATCGCCACCAATTTGAACAATTACTCAAAAAACTAAACATTGCCCAACCGCTTGGATCCAGTGCTCAGACTAAAGAACGACTCATCGCAATTGCCCAAGAAATCGGCTACCCAGTGTTGGTCAGACCAAGTTTTGTGCTTGGGGGTCAATCAATGAAAGTTGTTCATACAGAAACTGCGCTTATAGAACATATCGATACTCTAAGCTTTAAATCACCCATTCTTATTGATCGATACATCTATGGTACTGAAATTGAAGTTGATGCCATTTCAGATGGAACTCATGTCATAATTCCCGGCATGATGGAGCACATTGAGAAATCGGGCGTTCACTCAGGGGATTCAATGGCAGTATACCCACCACAATCACTCAGTCAAAAACTTAAAGAAAATATTATTGATATTACAACACGACTCGCATTAGGACTTGAGACGATTGGGTTGATAAATATTCAGTTTATTGTTCAAGATGAAACAGTCTATGTCATTGAAGCAAATCCACGTGCATCTCGAACCGTGCCGTTCTTAAGTAAAGTCACTGGTATTCCAATGACGCGACTTGCTAGTGAAGCAATGCTTGGGAAAATGCTTCCAGAACCCTATGGATATCAAAAAGAAGTTGCGGGTGTTCATGTTAAAGCACCGGTATTCTCGTTTGCGAAACTACGGAGTGTGGATACTGTTTTAAGTCCTGAGATGAAATCAACTGGGGAAGTAATGGGATCGGATTTCGAACTATCACAAGCCCTCTATAAAGCTTTTGTTGCAAGTGGACACACAATTCCATTACGTGGAACGGTCTTAATAACTGTTGCTGATGCAGATAAGCAAGAGGCACTATCACAAGCACGTTTTCTCCAACAACGTGGTTACAAAATCATTGCAACAGAAAGTACAGCGAAGTACTTCAATGAGAACAAAGTCTGTGCAAAAAGCATTGCTAAAATATCCGAGACCTCTGATAAGGGAATCCTTGCAGCAATTCGCAATAAAGAAATTCAAATGGTTATTAATACCGTAAGCGGAGAGTCACAAACAATCACCGACGGTTTCCTTATCCGTCGTGTTGCAACGGAGCAAGGAATTCCACTTTTCACATCATTGGATACATCTCAGGCAATGCTACAAGTCATTGCTTCAAAGATAGTAACGCCTTGGGAATTAGGAGAACGAAGATGGCAATAATCAAAGATATTAGAATTGTTCAAAATCAAGAAATTGCACATAACATTTATGAAATGATTCTTGAGAGCAAGGAACTTGCAGAAACATCAAAAGCAGGGCAATTTCTTCATTTAAAGCTGCATGACCAAGCTAAAACCTTGAGACGCCCAATTAGCATTGCATCAATCGATAAGGAACATCATCGAATCGTGATTCTGTATCGCGTTGTTGGGCAAGGCACATTGGAAATGTCGACGTATACGCATGGAGACTCGATTAATGTAATGGGCCCTTTAGGAAACGGCTTCGATACTTCATCCATTAAAAAAGACTCAAAAGTTTTAATTATAGGTGGCGGTATTGGGGTTGCTCCTTTATATGAATTGGCAAAACAAGTAAGTACGATGACAAACAATGTAACGATGTGCTTTGGATTTACTACACACAGTGATATCTATTATGAAGATGTATTTAAGCAATTTGGTCACGTCATATACACAACTAATGATGGCACTTATGGCCAACAGGGATATGCACTTGATGCTCTGAATAATAAGGAGTCGTTTGATATGATTTACGCATGTGGTCCACATGCGATGAACGTAGCAATTCAAAATCGATTTAAACATCACCAAAATCTATTCTTGTCTTTAGAAGAAAGAATGGCGTGCGGCATGGGGGCGTGCTACGGATGCGAGACCAAAGATAAAAAGCATCGTGTCTGTAAAGATGGACCAGTATTTAATGCGAAGGAGATCCAGTTATGAACCGATTAGAAGTACAATTACCAGGGATAACGTTAAAAAACCCAATCATGCCAGCAAGTGGTACGTTTGGTTTCGGTGAGGAGTTCGCTGATTATTATGATTTGAGCGTATTAGGGGCAATCATGACAAAAGCAGCAACGTTAGAAGAACGTGTGGGAAATGATTTGCCACGCGTTTGTGAAACAACCAGTGGCATGATGAATGCGATTGGTTTAAAAAATCCAGGTTTGGATATTATTATGAAGGAGAAATACCCATTTCTTGAAGAATTTGACGTTCCGCTCATTGCGAATGTTGCGGGATCGACAGAAGAAGAATATGTTGAGGTTTGTCGCCGTGTTGGTAATGCACCAAATGTGAAGGCCATTGAATTAAACATTTCATGCCCAAATGTTAAAGAAGGTGGTGTAGCCTTTGGAACGGATCCAGATACTGCGGCGCGATTAACGCGTAAAGTCAAAGAAGTGGCAACGGTTCCTGTCTATGTTAAACTCTCTCCTAATGTTACTGATATTGTAGCGATTGCGAAAGCAGTCGAAGCAGCAGGAGCAGATGCAATCTCAATGATTAATACATTTACCGCAATGAAAATCGATATTAAAACGCGAAAACCCGTGCTTGCGAATGGAACCGGAGGCCTATCAGGGGCTGCAATCAAACCAATCGCAATCCGAATGATCCATCAAGTTTCACAAGCGGTATCTATTCCAATTATAGGAATGGGTGGCGTTGAAACGGTTGACGATGTGCTAGAAATGATAATGGCAGGTGCGAGTGCGGTGGCCGTTGGAACCGCGAATCTTCATAACCCGATGATTTGTCCGGAATTAATCGAAGCCCTCCCAGATCGAATGGCAACATTGAAAATTGAATCCATAGAACGTTTGATTGAAGAAGTTCGCGCTGCTAAAATCAAATAGAGGACCCGAAAGGGTCTTTTTTTTCGCAAAATTGATTATTTAAAAACAATTGTTGAAAAGTATAAAATGCTTAAATAGAGCGGTTTTGAAACGATGATAACGCTATCAACAAAGGTGCGATAATATATTTTGTTAGGTATACCTAATTTTATATTGAATTGCGCTTAACAAAGTGGTATTGTATAACTACAAAGGAGAGAGATTATGATAAAAATTAAAGATTTGAATGTTGATTATTTCGGAAACCCCGCACTCTCCAATGTTTCAGTAGAGATACCATTTGGATATTCTGTAGGAATTATTGGACCAAACGGTGCCGGTAAATCAACATTTATCAAAGCACTTCTAAATATCGTGAAAGCAAGTTCTGGAGAGGTTACGGTTGATGGAGAACCAATCAAAAACAAACAATCCAAAATTGCATACGTTCCACAAAAAAGTGATGTGGACCTTAGTTTCCCAATTACTGTCGAAGATACGGTCTTAACGGGAACATACCCAAATATTAAACTATTCAGACGCCCTGGTAAGAAAGAACGAGAAATCGTAAAGACAGCCATGGAAATGGTCGATATAACCAATTTAGCAAAACGTCAAATTAGTAATTTGTCCGGAGGACAATTACAACGTGTGTTCATTGCACGAGCACTCGCGCAACAAGCAGATGTATTCTTCCTTGATGAACCTTTCGTCGGAATTGACTTAGTCAGTGAAACGATTATTGTGGATCTTCTCAAAGAACTTCGGGCAGAAGGAAAAACAGTGGTTGTTGTTCACCATGATTTGCACGAAGTCGAAGCATATTTTGACAAACTGATGATTCTCAATAAAGAACTCGTAGCATTTGGTGATGTCAAAGATGTCTTTAATACAGAAAATATTCAGAAAGCATACGGCTCATCACTGGGACGTATCGAAATAAAAGGTTTAGGTGATACATTATGATTGAATATCTATCGCAATTAACCAATATTCCAATCTATATCTTAAATGCTGGACTTTCAGCGATTATTTTAGGTGTTGTATCCGGAATAATTGGTAGTTTTATTGTTTTACGAAAAATGGCATTAATGGGAGATGCCCTTTCCCATGCAGTTTTACCCGGTGTTGCCATCTCATACATGCTTGGTATCAACATGCTCGTTGGAGCATCCATATTTGGATTAATTGCAGCAATCTTAATCCAATTTATCTCGGCACGAAGTACATTAAAAAGTGATACATCGATTGGGATAATCTTAAGTACATTCTTTGCACTAGGAATCATCTTGATTACACGTGCACAAAGTGGTATTGACTTGAACCATGTTCTCTTTGGGAACATTCTTGCAGTACCTAGTTCAGAACTGATGCAATCTTTTTGGGTCATGGTCGGCGTCATTGTGATTGTGGTCATGTTCTATAAAGAATTGTTGATTAGCTCATTTGATCCAATTGTTTCAAAAGCATATGGATTAAATACAACATTCTACCACTACCTATTAATGTTCCTATTATCAATCGTAACAGTGTCCTCCCTATCACAAGTTGGTGTAGTACTTGTTATTGCGATGTTGGTTATTCCAGCAGCAACAGCATACTTGTGGACAAATAAACTGTCGCATATGATTGTTTCAGCATCAGTTATTGGAGCAATTATCGGAATTGTTGGAACATACATTAGTTTCAACTATAACCTTCCTACATCAGCAACAATCGTCCTTGTGGGAGCGACTTTGTTTGCCCTAGCGTTTTTAACATCCCCTAAAAATAACTTCATAAAGAGAGGCGTAAAAGCATGAAAAAAATATTAGTGAGTTTAGTTCTAGCACTGGTGGTGCTAACTGGATGCCAACAAGCATCTGGCATTGAAAAAAGTGATAAATTACAAGTTGTAGCAACATATTCAATTATCGCAGATATGGTAGAGAATATCGCTGGTGATAAGGCAGATGTCTACAGTATGGTACCAATCGGAACAGATCCGCATATGTACGATCCCCTTCCAAAAGATACAGATAAAGTATCTAAAGCAGACTTAGTGTTCTATAATGGTTTAAATCTTGAAACTGGAAAAGGTTGGTTTAATGACCTATTAAAAGTTACAAACAAAGAAGATAAAGCCTTTGCAGTGACTCGTGATGTACAACCAATGTACCTTTCAGAAAAAGGAAAAGAAACTGAAGAAGATCCTCATGCATGGTTTGATGTCCAAAACGCGATTAAATACACAAACGTGATTGCAGAGCAACTCATTAATGCTGATCCAGCAAATAAAGAGACATATGAAGTTAATCATGCAGCTTATGTAAAGGAACTAGAGGCATTGGATACGTATGCAAAAGATCAAATTGCTACATTACCTGTAGATAATCGCACATTGGTAACCAGTGAAGGTGCGTTCAAGTACTTCTCAAAAGCATATGACTTACACGCTGCATATATTTGGGAAATAAATACTGATAATCAAGGAACACCTGAACAATTATCACGTATTATCCAAATTATTAACGATGAAAAAGTACCGGCACTATTTGTTGAAACAAGTGTAAGCCCAAAAACAATGGAAACGGTATCGCGTGAAACAGGTGTAGAAATTTATTCAAATGTCTTTACCGATTCACTTGCAAAAAAAGGTGAACAGGGAGACAACTACATTGACATGATTAAATGGAATGTGGATCATGTTGTTGAAGGACTCAGTCAATAATTATGAAAAGGTGTTGATCTAATCAACACCTTTTTTTTAGTTACATCCTTGCAACGTGATATTACAGATGATTTAAGCTAATTTATTCAAGTATACCCTCAAAAAGCAAATATTCTACCACATTTATATAAATAAACTTAACTATTTGCATAATAACATAGATATATATTAAGTATAGTCATATAATGTTCATTGGAATATCACAATTTCATACAATATATAAAATTTAAACACATTATAAACGTATTTTAACTTTGAGGGAAGATGAATATGACACAATATAAGAATAAACCGCGGAATAGAATCATTCTTTTAACTGCGGCACTCGTACTGACTACTTTAAGTATCTTTACGGTATGGCAGGTTTTTGCTGTAGGAAATCAAAATATATATAATTTCGATTTCACTGGTACTATGGAAACCTTTAAGGTTCCAAAAGCAGGGAAGTATAAAATTGAAGCTTGGGGTGCCGAAGGAGGTACCGACAGCCATCAAGGATCGGGTGGAAAAGGTGGCTATACATCTGGTGAAGTCTATCTCGAAGCCGGTGAAGAACTTTTTGTGACGGTTGGTGGTTTTGGTGACAGTATCGCCCAAGGTTACAATGGTGGTGGAAAAGCCTGGACCAACGTTAGTGGTGGATCTTACGGTGGCGGTGCTACCGATATTCGAGTCGGTGGAACGGGCTATTTTAACCGTATTCTAGTTGCTGGTGGCGGAGGATCAAGTGTCCGCAACTATACTGGTGGCTACGGAGGTGGCGTCATTGGTGCTAGTGGAACGGGTGCTACTGGACAATTCGGAACAGGTGCAAGTCAAAGCGCATCTGGTGGCGGTGGATTATCCGGAAGCTTTGGAGCTGGTGCAAGTGGAGGCCAATCTACTGGCAGCACTGTAGATTATGGAGCCGGTGCCGGTGGTGGTGGCTGGTTTGGTGGCGGAAGTGCTTCCAACTATCGCAATTCGACAGGATCTGGAGCTGGTGGGTCAGGTTATGTCTTAACTGGTGATACGATTAAAGATGGTATCAAAATCAATAAGTCATACCGTCCAACAAACTATGCCCCCGATGCTAAATATGAATTCACGAATACTGAACTCTTATCAGGAAATGTGAGTTTCTTTGGACCCGATGGTGTTCGTGAAATAGGACATTCAAATTCGGGATATGCACGAATCACTTACTTTGGAGAAAATACCCAATCATCAGCGAATCTTGAAGGGATTCGTATTAATGGAAAAGTCATTGATGGCTTTGATCCGGAGGTAACAGAGTATACAATTCCAATTGCCAGCGAATACATAGCGAAAGATGAAATTACAGTTGATAAACGTCACAACAATCAAAAAATTGTGGGCGACGGAAACGTCGAACTTAAATATCACAACTTACAACATAAGGTTACCGTCATTTCAGCTGATGGAACGCATACCCAAGAATATACGCTGAACTTCCAACGTTCTGGAAGTACTAAACTATATAGCCTTTATAGTGATGAGTACACTCATGCATTTACGGAAGCATTTAAGCCTAATGTGTATGAATATGAGTTTAAGTCGTACTTGTATGGTGGGATTAATTTTAAGTTTCAAACTTTTGATTCAGAAGCATCTGTCAAAATCGAAGGGGCTGCAGAAGAAGAACTGTTGCCGGGTGAAAATACAATTCGCATTACTGTTTCAAAACCAGGTCTTGAAAGCACAGTCTATATTATAAAAGCAACACGAAATCGTGATATGGAGTTTAGTTATACTGGTAATATTCAACGTTTCAAAGTTCCTTATACCGGTGTGTATAAATTTGAAGCGTGGGGTGGTGAAGGTGGCACCGACCAGAAAAATGGTACTGGTGGTAAAGGTGGTTACGCTGTTGGAGATGTTTTCCTTGAAGCGGGAACTGAGATGTATGTCACCGTTGGTGGTGCTGGCAATGCTACAAGTCGCGGATACAATGGTGGTGGAAGTGCATGGACCAACGTTAGTGGTGGATCGTACGGAGGCGGGGCTTCTGACATTCGTGTCGGCGGAACCGGTCTTTTCAACCGTATTCTAGTTGCTGGTGGTGGTGGATCAAGTGTTAGGGGATACACTGGTGGCGCCGGAGGTGGCTTAGTTGGAATTAATGGAACTGGCTCTACTGGACAATTCGGAACGGGTGCAAGTCAAAGTGCATCTGGTGGCGGTGGAATGTCTGGAAACTTTGGAACGGGTGCTGGCGGTGGAATTGGAAGCGGTAGCTCAATAGATTATGGCGCCGGAGCTGGTGGTGGCGGTTGGTATGGTGGCGGTGCCGCTGCTAACTATCGCAATTCGACAGGATCTGGTGCTGGTGGATCTGGTTATGTATACAGTGAAAAGTCATATAAGCCAACTAACTATCGACCTTCTCAAAAATACATGATGCATAATGATAAACTACTCGATGGAACCCAATCAATGCCAGGTCATGAAGGGCATACAATCGAAGGAAATGAAGGAGACGGATTTGTACGGATTTCTTTATTGAATAAATACTCATCAGATGCGACTCTCAGTTCTGTGACCTTCAGTGAGGGTACTTTTGATGTGCCGTTCACACCCTCAATTAAAAATTACAATGTTGCGATTGATGCTGATACGACCAAAGTAAAAATCGCAGCAACAACAACAGATCGAAATGCTGTTCATAATTGGGATAATGATCAAGAGATTACGATTCAACCAGGAACTACAGCATACCCAATTACGGTAACAGGTCAGGATGGAACCTTGAATGTCTATACGTTTAATGTACAAAGAAACCCATCAAATAATGCGGATGCATATGCTATATCAGTTAACGATGTAGTACTAGAAGGCTTCAAAGAAAATATCTACGACTATGTCTTAGAACTTCCCTATGATGCAGATCGTGCTGTTGCAATTACGGCAACCACAAATCGTCCCAAACAAACTATAACGGGATTGGGTGATCACATTATTGAAAACGGCAAAACACTAGAAATTAATGTTACATCTGAGGACGGGAACAAACAAAACGTATATCGAATTACACCAAAAATTGAAGATTCAAACCGACTTAAAACACTTGAGTTAGATGAACTAACGTTTGAATTTAATCCGGAAGTTTTCAACTACGATGTGCAAATTCCGAATGCTACCGTTTCGCTGAATATCACAGCAATTCCATTTGATCATGAGGCAACGGTGAGCATCAGCGGTAATGGGTATTTGCGTAAAGGAAAAAATACAGTACTAATTACTGTTGACGAACCAAATATTGGGCAACAGGTTTACACCTTGAACGTTAACCGCGGTGATGCTGGAGATGGCGCCCAAAGCATTGCTACAGATTTTGTTTATACAGGTAAAGCCCAATATTTTACAGCCCCTTATACAGGAAACTATCAACTAGAAGCTTGGGGAGCTGAAGGTGGAAACCGAGGCGGAAGTTCAGGTGGACTGGGCGGATATGCAACGGGTATCGTACCTCTAAAAAAAGGTGAAGAAGTCATAATCTACGTTGGTGGTGCAGGAAATTCGCTAGCGCGGGGATGGAATGGTGGTGCATCATCAGGGACGTCTAATGTCTATGGTGGTGGTGCATCTGATATTCGTGTAGAATCAGATTCACTCTTTAATCGTATTTTAGTTGCCGGTGGCGGTGGGTCTGTTGGTGCAAGTAACAAACCAGGAGGTGCCGGAGGTGGTATCAACGGCGTATCTCGAACAGAATCATATGGTTCGGGTGGTCAAGGCGGAACCCAATCTAGTGCTGGAAACTATGCAAGTTTTGGTGTCGGTGGAGCGGGTAGTTACTACAAAGATGGTCGTGGTGGTGCCGGCGGTGGCGGCTGGTACGGCGGTGGTGGTGTCTATCCGGATTATTCACGTGATGATGATCGTGGAGGTGGTGGTGGATCGGGCTATGTTTATACTGATAAATCATACAAACCGTCCGGTTATGCACCTGCAACACGATTCATGCTAAAAGATACGGTATTGCTAAGTGGAAATCAAAATATGCCGAATAAAGAAAGTGGATTTACACAAGGTAATAAAGGCAATGGATTTGTTCGCGTAACGGCACTTAAAAAAG
Organism: Erysipelothrix anatis; assembly: GCF_009828745.1. Taxonomy (GTDB): domain Bacteria; phylum Bacillota_I; class Bacilli_A; order Erysipelotrichales; family Erysipelotrichaceae; genus Erysipelothrix; species Erysipelothrix anatis. The sequence goes on along the minus strand of NZ_WTSX01000001.1, from coordinate 225,620 downwards.
CTTCGGAAGATAATCATCTATCGCGTCTAGAAGTAAGCAAAGGAACATTAAGTCCTACATTTGTAACAGAAGAGACAGACTACACGCTTCAATTAGGTAAAGATGACACAGAACTAACGATTAAAGGAATTCCGATGGATCCATATGCATCAGTATCCGGAAATGGAACATTTGACATTCCTGCGGGAACGTCGACTTTCAAAATTCCAGTAACAGCTGAAGATGGAACAATCCGGATTACGACTATTAAAGTGAATCGTGATGCGTCTGAAAATTCACTTCCCAAAGATGTTGTGATTAATGGGTTAATACCTTCACTTTGTGGTGTATCTGACGAGTACTGTAAGTTATCACCAACATTTGATCCACATAATGATTTAAATTCGGACGGTGGTCATTATACGATGATCGTACCATCTCGTATTCGTTCACTTGAGTTTTCGGTCATAAAGGATCATGCATACCAAGTCGTTACAGGAGAAGGGGTATTAGAATTACAACCAGGCCCTGACAACACGCAATACATTGATGTTTTAAGTGAGGATGGGTCAAGCTACCATGCATATACGTTCGCCATTGATCGTGATATGACAGGTAATGCAGATTTTGAAGCCTTTGCACTTAACGCGCCGAAACGGGATTTAGAGTTTAACCCAGACATCACTGAGTACTACGTCTCAGTACCTCATGAGTACACAAAATTCTCGGAAATCGATGTCCACTATCAAACGATGGATCCAGAAGCTAAAGTTACCATTTTAAAAGATAAAGATGATTTAGATTTAGGGTTAAATAAAGTTATTTATCGGGTAACAGCAAATAATGGGGAGACGAAAGATTATACTTTAAATATTTACCGTGAGGATAATGCAAATACCTTCTTAAAACAGTTAACTGTGAAGCATAACGATACAATCCTGCCATTGTCCCCGTCTTTCCAAAAAGTAATTTCAAATTATGTGGTAACAGTTGATAATGCTATCGATTTTGTCGAAATTGAGGCATTAGCCGAAGCCGAAGAAACGACAGTTTCTGGAGCAGGAAAGCATACCTTAAGTGTAGGCTCAAATGTTATCAACATTCAAACAAAAGCCCAAGATGGAACTGTACAAACTTACACTCTTAATGTCGTTCGAAAACAATCAAGTAATTCGAAAATAGCGAGTCTTAAAATTTCTGGTGTTGAGATGACCGAGTTTTCATCGGACGCACTTCGTCAAACACTTAGTGTTACAGATACCGTTGTGAAGCCGGAAATTGAGGTAAAACTTCAAAGTGAATTTGCCTCATATTCTATAACTGGAAATACGTCTCGTTTTTATCCAGGAGACAATACCGTGAATGTCCGGGTAACAGCAGAAGATGGAAGTATTAGCCAATATGTAATTACAGTTACAAAACCATTCGCGACAAACAATAATCTAAGTAGTATCACGAGCAGTATGTTTGAAATTGAAGCATTTGATCCAGAGGTAGAAACCTATTCTGTGGATGTACCGTATACAGAAGAAGCTCTCAACCTTGCCGCTACAGCACAACACCCACTCACACGTGTAAGTGGAGTAGGTAAAGTTTATTTGGTTCCAGGTGATAACACCATCAGCATCGTTGCAACAGCTGAAAACTATGAACCTAAAACATATACAGTTCATGTCAATATGGCGAAAAACAGTGATCCATCACTATCCTCAATTACAACAACACCTGCTGCAACATTTGATCCGTCATTCGATGCTCAAACGACAGCATATAAGATTAATGTTGGTAATGAGGTAGAAACGATTACAGTCAATGCAAGTCCGAAGGTTACCTCGACTACGATTCAGGGAACTGGTGAGACGCAATTAGAAGTTGGATCGAATACAATTACGATTCAATCTACTGCAGATAGTGGCGCAAGTGTAGCTTACGTTCTAAATGTTGTTCGGGATGCTTCTACAAATGCTGATTTAGAAACTTTGATTGTTCATGAGGGATCTTTAAACCGCGGGTTTAAACCAGATGTCATTGAGTATGATGTCATGGTACCAAAAGGGACATCGCGAATTAACCTAGAAACAGCAACACAACACCCCGAGGCACAGGTCAGTGTTTTAGGAAATGAGGCACTGAAAACAGGGGCAAATAAAGTAACGGTACGAGTTCACTCGGAGGCAAAAGATACTTTTAAAGACTATACGTTAAATGTATATGTACAAGATGCACCAAGCGAAACAATTCATTTATCAGATTTGACGGTATCATCTGGAAAATTGATACCTGGATTTAGTCCGGATACCCAATTTTATCGTGTTCATGTTGGCAATGACATCGCGACATTCAACGTTAATGCAAAAACAAAAACAGCAGATGTCGTACTTTCGGGTGTTGGGAGTCATCCATTAGAAGTTGGTAATAATTTAATCAATATCCGTGCAACAGCAAAAAACAATATTATACGAGATACGCAGATTTTGGTTTATCGTGCACCATCCAGTGATGCCACATTGAGTCGACTGAATGTGTCAGGATTAAAGAACAACAACATCAATTTTAAACCGAATATATTCACTTACACCGGAACGACTGAAAATACCCAGTTAGGAATCAGTGCAACACCGACACACAATAAAGCGACAGTCGAAATTATTGGTAACCACAGTTTTGTATTTGGTACTAAAAATGTGGTCATCGTTCGTGTAACAGCGGAAGACCGTATTACAGTGGAAGATTACACGTTGACAATCAATAAAGAACCGTCAAAAAATGCAAATCTTCGTAGCTTAACAATTAGTGGTGTTCGTTTGAATCCTAGTTTCTCTGGCAATCAAACAGTTTATAAGGCGAATGTTGGACATGACGTAACGCAAGTTAATGTTGACGCAATCACATCTGATCTAAATGCTACAGCTCAGTATGGACAAGTTCAAACACTCAATGTTGGTGACAACTACGTAGATATCAATGTGGCCAGCGAGTCTGGTCTACGAAAAACATACACAGTAGTCATTCATCGAGAAGGCGCAGATGACAATACATTGACAGATGTATTTGTGAATGATCAACATCAGGAGGATTTCTCAAATGACGTCCGTAGTTATACATACCGTTTCCCTTATGAAGTAGAGACGTTTAAATTGGACGCTCATGCAAATCATGAAAAAGCAACGGTTTCTGGTCTTAAAGAATACCCGTTAACGGTTGGTGAAAATACAATCATCATGAATGTCACAGCAGAGAATGGAGAAGTTGTGACGTTTAAGTATTCAGTGACACGTGATCCAATTAACAGTGCAAAACTGAAACAACTTAAGGTTCAAAATTACCCATTTGAAAATGGATTTGATCCAGCGAGAACCCATTACATGTTGACTGTGGATAATGAAATGACATCCTTACAAATGGATTTTGAGAAAATTGATCCAAAGGCGAAAGTTGTGGTCCGTGGTAATGAAAACTTTATTGAAGGACGTAATGTTGTTGAAATAGAAGTAACTTCAAGTGCTAAAGATAAAGTCGAAACGTATGTATTGGAAGTGTATCGTCAAATCTATGCCAATAACTTCCTTGAGTATCTATCGGTTGATGCTGAGTTGATAACTCCACAATTCTACAAAGGCATCATGGAATATCGTGTTGAAGTTCCTTATGATCAAGAAACAATTACATTTGATGGCGAAGCAACGTTATCAACATCAACCGTGTCTGGTCTCGAAAAATTCGGACTTATGTATGGGGAAAATCGCTTTGTAATTACAGTTAGTTCACGAACCAAGATTGAGCGAAAATATCACGTTGTTGTGAATCGTGCTCATTCAAATGATAACCAACTCACGGACTTGTCGATTCAGCTCAAGGGTGAAAATATGGCATATTCGCCGACATTTGATCCCCAAACTGACGTTTATACCGTGAATGAAGAGGTTCCTGTAGGAACTGAAAGTATCAATATTTCGGCGACAAGTAAAACCGCAACTGTTACAGGTGATGGTCAACAAAAACTTCATGTAGGAGAAAATAGACTACCAATCGTTGTAACTAGTGATTCTGGTATTCAGAAAACATATACGGTTGTCGTGAATCGACCGGCCTCAACGAATAATGCACTTACAAACATTACGCCAAGTAATGGTTCGCTAATACCGAACTTTAATTACACCAAAGACGTCTACAACTTAACGACCGAAAGTACGACGAACTACTTATCCTTTAATGTGAATACAGAAGATCGTAATGCCAAGGTTACAGGTCATACACGTCAATTGTTGGAACCTGGAAAAAATGTTCGTGAAATTGTAGTAACTGCAGAGAATGGTGAAACGAAGACGTACACAATTAATGTTACAAGACCACAAACAGACGAAACGAGATTAAAAAAACTCGCTGTTACTGGCTATGAATTCGAAGAGAACTTTGACGCATCGATTTTTACATACCATCTCAAGGTTCCAAACAGTAAAAAAGTACTCTATGCAAGTGATATTAAATTTGAAACAGTAGACCCTAATGCTCGTGTTGAGACGAGTGGGGATTTAGTGTTGAGTACTACAAATGAAAATATATATGAGTTAAGGGTACGGGCAGTAGACGGTTATACGATTGAAACTTATCGTATCCTGATTGACCGAAGTTCCGGGAATGATTCTACGATTAAAGAATTACAGTTTGAGTCGGGAACCTTGAATCGATCGTTCAATCCAAACGTATTCACTTATGACTTGGAGATGAGTGGTGATGTGAAAACATTTGACCACACTTATATCAAGAAACTTGTTACAGCTGATGATAAAGCAGTCGTAAGCTATGAGCCAAAAGAAGCAATCAACCTCGAAGTTGGAACTGTGAAACCATTTAAAATAAAAGTTACAAGTGAGGATGGAACAACAAGCACTACATACACCTTTAATGTGACTTATGTTCGTTCCCGTAATAACAAGTTATCTTCGATTGAAGTTGACGGAAGTATCTTTAAAATTCCGTTTAACCCAGATGTCTCTGAGTACGAGGTTGGAGTAGAAGCGGGAACAACGTCTGTTGTTATTCGTGCATTTACACAAGATCCTAAAGCGAAAATTCTTTCATCGATTGGAGATAGAGAGTTGATCGGAGATGCAACGAAGGTGACAATTGGTGTCGAGGCTGAGAATGGTGATGTACGTAATTATACGCTTATTATTAAACGTAACTTATCGCGCACACTTGATCTTGAAGATGTAACACTAACTGACTCACAAAATGGTGCCTTAGATCCATCTTATAACAATGCTGCCATTCAATTTGAAGGACAGGTTGCTCGCGAAACAGATCGCGTGGGACTTGTTGTTAAGAAAGGCCATGAATCTCAAACTATTAACGTATATGATCGATTCAACAATCCTCTTGATATAAATAACATTCCGCTTAAAATCGGACGTAATGACATACAAGTTGAAGTTGTTTCACCTTTCGGAACGTCTCGTATCTTTAACATTAAAATAATGCGTGCAGGCAGTGATGATGCAAGTCTCAAATCCTTAAAGATAACAAATCCAAGTATCGAGCTCCCATTCGAATCAGACGTAACAACGTATCGCACAACCGTTGCATCAGAGTTTGACAAATTGGGTATTGAAGCAGAAACAACGGATCCCAAAGCGCGTTATGAGGTACTTAACAATGATTATCTTACTGAAGGAAATAATGACGTAATTGTTCGTGGGATTGCGGAAAATGGGGAGACTAAAGATTACGTCATCCATGTTTTACGTGAGCCGCGTTACAACAATTATCTTCAGACAATTACCGTGAGTGAAGATGGGGTCATTATCAGTAAAGGCGAAGATTTTTCACCTAAATTTAATCGCGCAATGATGAACTACACCGTTAAAGTATCGTCTGCTACGGATAAAGTATTGGTTCAAGGTGTACCCCAAGTTGAAACAACCTTAGTAGCAGGATCATCACCCAACGATACTGGTAATAAGGCAACAAATGGTGTCGAAGTAAAACTCAAACCGGGTATGAATACAGTTAAACTGATGGCAACTGAAGCACAAGAAGGAAATGTCGCAATTTATACGATTTCAATTTTTAAAGAAATGTCAGATGATGCGTCCCTAATTGGTCTAATACCGTTTAGAGAAACACCTTCAGGGCCTGAAAATCTGAATTTCAATGAGGGTTCATTTGATCCACAAAAGCAACACTATTCTATCAGTGTTGGGGAACATGATTCTAAACTGGGTATCAATGCTACACCAGTTTCTCCGAATGCTCGTGTCGTTATTCGCGGTAATGATCCGTTACTGAATGGAAAGAATATGGTAACGATCGTCGTTACGAGTGAAGATCGAACGAAGACTAAAACCTACTATGTCAGTGTGGACAAAAAGTTATCGAACGATACATCACTTGCTTCATTAAGTGCGGAGCATGGCGATATAAGTCATACATTTGATCTGACAGAGAAAAATCTATCCTACACGGTCGACATGGGGGTTGACCATATAAACCTAAAGGCGACATCAATGGATCCTTTAGCAAATGTTGAGGGAATCGGTGAGTATGCACTTGATTTTGGTGCAAATGTCTTTGATATCAGTGTTACAGCACAAAATGGTGACATTGAGAAACGGACTGTCACGATTCATCGTGCATACGATAATCGAATGCAAACGATTCAACTAAGTCATGGTGAACTCATGCCTCAATTTGATATGGAAACGACTGAATACACCGTTTGGGTTCCGGAAAATGTCGAACGGATTTCCGTTAAGGGTGTGGCATTAAATCGTCCAGTCGCGAAGGTGACCGGAGGGGGATGGATTGATCTCGCGCTAGGTGAAAATTCAATTCCGCTCACAGTTGCATCACCCGACGGGTCGTCACGAATTTATACAGTTAAAGTTATGCGTTCAGCGTCCTACAACAACTACTTGTCTGCGCTCGCACTCAGTGAAGGATTACTGAGTCCAGAGTTCGATAAAAATCGTACAGATTATACGACCTATATTTCTGACATTCACGATGTTGTGACATTAACTGTGACTCCAGAAGATGCGAAAGCAACGTATGAAGTTCTTGGATATCCAAGTGTACAAGATGATGAAGGTAATTTAGTTGTCTCTGGTGTTAAACATGGTGAAAATCATTTAACAATTCGTGTCACCGCTGAAAACGGCGATGCACGTGATTATACCTTAAACGTTATTCAACAAGAATCATCAATGTTTAGCAATCGTTTGAAGTCCTTGTCAGTAACGCCAAGTAAAGGTATTGCTCCAAGTTTCAAACCGGATACGACGCGTTATGTTGTAAATGTGGACACATCAACTACTGAAGTTACGATTGACGCTACAAAAGAAAGTGATGATGCGACAATCATTTCAGGACTTGGAACATTCCCAGTTGCATCAGGAAGAAACTCATACAAGGTAGTTGTTCAAAGTAAAGATGGTCTTTTACGAACCTACGAAATTATTATTAATCAAGCATTATCAGGAGATGCGACGCTAAGTAAACTCAGTTTCGAAGAAGGGCTCTTAACACCTATCTTCTCAAAAGGGAGAAAAGAGTATGCATTATATGTAGCAAATGGTGTTAGTACATTGACCCCATCAATTACTCCAAGTGCATTAGGGACAAAATGGGTCATCACGGGAAACGGTATTGATGCACCACTTGGTGATGACAACAATACTGTGACTATTACTACAACTGCTGCGAATGGTAAGAGTACAGATACCTATACAGTAAAAGTATATAAATCTTCACAATCGAGTATTTATCTCGATGCAATTACAGCTAACGTTGGAACCTTCAAAGAACCGTTCGATAAAACAAATGGCGGACCCTATACACTTATGGTTGATCCAAACGTGAAAAGTGTCATGATTGGTGCGAAGCCAGAAGATGAACATGCTATTGCCTCTATTGAAGGTGTTGGAATAGTCGATGTTTCGGACAGTGCTGGAAAGAATGTCGATATTGTAGTAACCGGTAAGTCGGGTGCTTCAATGACCTATACAGTGAAAATTGTAAAGGCACCACGTAACAATGCTCGCTTGTCGTTTATGGCAATTCAACCAGGTAAACTCGAACCTCAATTCAGTCCTTTACGTTCGGCATATGTTGCAAACATTAGTCATGAACAAGAACGTGTTGAAATAAGTGCAAAATCCGAAGATCCAGAAGCGATCATCTCGGGAGCAGGCATCAAGGAAGTTGCCGTTGGCCTCAACGAGTTTGATGTCGTTGTGACAAGTAGTAATGGTGACGTGGGAATCTATGATGTTGATATTACTCGTGAGGCGGAAATCAGTTCAAAAGCAACGTTAATCCGCTTCAAAGAGGCTCTAATCGAAAATCCAAACTTCGACAAAGAAATCGAAAATTATGCACTAACGGTTCCCAACGAAGTAACCAAATTAAATCTGGATACTGTGATTCTTGAAGATCCAACGCGAAGTACTTACGAAATATTTGGAAATACGAACTTAAAAGTTGGTGATAATACGGTTAAGGTTGTTGTCAAAAACAGCGAGAACATTCCGGATACAGTTTATGTGTTTACGGTTAATCGTCAGATTTTTAGTAGTAATTTCTTGAAAAACTTAACGACCAATAAAGGTCATGTCTCACCAAGTTTTGATAAATACATCAACAATTATGATATTACAGTACCTTTTGAGGTTCATGAAATGGATTTAATAGCAACCCCTGAAGATGCGAAATCCATGATAAGTGGAACCGGAACAGTGCGTGATTTAGAAGTTGGCGTGAATGTCCATAAGATTGTCGTAACATCATCGGAAAATGTTTCGCGAACTTATATTGTTCGTATTAACCGCCTACCTAATAGTGACAATACACTTCATGAACTGATCGTGGAGGGCGGGACGCTTGGACAACCATTTGATCCACAAAATATAGGTCCTTACGTGGTTACAGTTGCTGAAGGTCGTGCGACTGTTGAATTTAAAACAGTCTTACCTGAAGGAGCAACAGTTGTTGGAGATGGCATCGTAGAAATTAGTGCTGGTGAAACAAAACATAGAATTACGGTCACTAGTCAAGACGGAAACGAACGTCATTATGAGTTTGTCATTAAGCGACCTGTCGCTCATGATGCATCAATTACGAACATCATACCTCAAACTGGTGTGCTTTCTCCAAATTTTGCTGCAGACATAAGAACATACTATGTTACTGTTCCTGATTCAATTATGGAGATGGGGTTCGATGTCGAAACATCAAATGCGCAAACAACGGTAACAGGTCATGAAGTCCGTACCATACCGTACGGAGAAACTAGCTTCACCGTCGTTGCGACAGCAGAGAATGGGATTACTCAAGAGTCGTATACGATTGTTGTTGTCCGAGAGCGTGATATTCGATCTATTGATGTTGAGTCAGCAACTTTAATTCTTAATGTTGGTGAAGTCAAAGGAATCAAGGCAACTGTAAACCCAGAAGATGCAACACATCAAGGATTGGTGTGGAAAGTATCGGATCCGGAGGTCTTGAGTATTGATCAAAGCGGCGTTGTTACTGCACTTAAGCCAGGTGGTGCAATGATTGAAATAAGCAGTGAAAAAAATCCTGGTATTAAAACACGCATTGGCGTAACGGTGATGAATTTAACTTTATCCAGTGATTCGCTAGATGTTAAACGTATAGATGCAATGGAATCGCCTGTAGAAACACTTAAAGATTTCGTTGTCGGTTCGGAACCATCAACTACGGTTGAATCATACAAACAGATGTTTATTAATGAGCAAGATGCCTTAAAAGTCTATGACAAAAACGGTATTGAACTTACTGATGACAGTCAATTGGTGGGTACGGGTATGGTATTAAAACTTGAATATGGAGAAACCGTGTACGATCAACTTGTCATTGTAGTGATGGGTGATGCGAATGGCGATGGTATTGTTAACGTTTTAGATGAGGGTGATATTATGAACTCTATTCTGAAGATTGTAACATTTGATGATTACCAAGGCATAGCAGCAAACATCAATCATGATGAAGTCGTAAACGTTCTTGATCAAGGATATATCACCAACTATATTTTAAAGAAAATAAGTACATTAAATGGAATAGGAGGATAAGATGAAAAAAGTATTTAAACTGATAATGGTCTTGTTGCTTTTTGGAACGATGTTCGCGGAAAACTATACCGTCTCAGCAGCAACACCTAACAAAGTCAGTCTCAGAACCTATGATGAACAAACTTATCCATATGAAAATATCCAAGATTCCAAGCCGTTACCGGCTGGGTCTACAGTTAAACCTGGAGATGTTTTCCGATTTGACGTTAATATTGAAACGAATGGTGATAATAATATTGCCATGTTTCAATATGAAATCGTTTATGATGATAAATTGGTCGAGCCAATTGTCATCGATAACCAAGAAGTTATCTACCCGCTTGATATTGAAGGTGGTGCCTTTACAACAATCCGTCAAGGTCGAAACGAAATTCTTGGTTGGGTAGTTAATCATAATATTATTGATAGTACGGTCCAGTATACTGGTCAAACAGTTCAGTACCCAGATCGTGCATTAAAAGCAAGTGGGTCAATGATGACCATGTATTTCAAAGTTAAAGCAGATGCTGAAGCTGGAAAAGAAATAAATTTTAAGCTTAACGATTTGATTTTAGCTAATAACTTTTCGAATCAAAGTGTCGTTCCAAGAACACTCGACCCAACATTAAAGCTAACCGTAGCTGGAGAAGCACCCGATTTGGGTGCTACACTCCAATCGGTAAATATTTATGCAGATGGTTCAGATGTAGATGGACATGATTACATGGAGACATCTTTTAAGGTAGAGAACGATAGTTTTGATTTAGTTGTCCCAAGTCAAGTTTCAAAAATTCGTGGTGACATCACCTTGAAAGAAGGGGCACCAAGTGGAATATCGATGGTCCTTGGAAAACAAGGAAATATTAATGATCGAAGTCTTGAACTTGGAAATAATAAATTTGAAGTCGTTATCAAGCACAATGGAAATACGCTAAAAAGTTATGGCGTTAACATTCTCAGACTTTCTGATGATGTGTCCATTAAATCTACGACAGCGATGACGGATGATGGTAGTGTATTAACATTCGATAATACTAATTCAACAAACGTTAAACAAAGCACTAAAACGGTGATGCTCAATACAGTATTGAATGATCCAAATGGAAGCATTAGTTATTTGTCGGAAATTCCTGTAGAAGGAAACATATTGACACTTAATCCAAGTAATGTTCAAAAAACGCAATTGAGTATGAATGTTATGGCACAGTCATCACAACCGCAGTACGCAAAAGTATTTGGAAATAAAGGGTCACAGAAAAAACATGAGTATACATTCAACCGAAACTCTAGTGATGTGACATTGTCTAAATTAATTGTTGGAAATCAGCCAATTGTATTGGAAGAGGGCGTGCGTGATTATACGATTACAGTTGATAATGCAGTGTCAGAAGTTTTAATTGAAGCTACGACTAACTTTGATGCTGCTCGTGTCTACAGTGATACACTCAAAAACACAAGCGAAAACCTTAATACATTTTCGGGATTACTGGAGCTGATACCAGGTTCAAATAAAACAACCCTGGAAGTACGTGCTCAAGACGGAACTCCTGCCAAATATACGATTACGGTAATCCGAGATAGAAAAAAGAACAATGATTTACATTCGCTGAATGCACTTATTAAGAATATGGAGATGATTACTGCTTTTGATGCAAATACGACGTATTATGATTTAGGTTCAGTTCCGTATAGTAAGAATGAGACCATCACAATCACAGCATCAGTAAATCCAGATAATGCTTCCCAAATTGTAAATCAAAGCATGCTCGGAACACATGCATTAGTTACTGGACTGAATTCGTTTGAAATACAAGTTGTAGCAGAGAATGAAAGTATTAAAACATACACAATTCAGGTCACTATGGAAGCAAACACTGCCACGGAGATTACAGATGAAACGGGCGGAACAGACAATCCTTTCACTCCTAAACCAGATAGCGGTATTGAAACGATAAAACCTGATTCAATGGGGCCGGATAATAAACCTTTAGATCCGGATGGTCAAGGTGACGGTATCGCCAAAGATAAGATTATTAGCGATAATACTGCGATATACCGATATACAGTTCACGTGCCCAACGCAGTCACAACATTCGGTCTCGATAACATGGATTTTACAATACCTGAAAATGCGCGAATTGAAGGTGGGGATGCCATCGATTTGAGTACGGGTTTAAATACATTTACTTTTAAGATAGTTTCCAATGTTGAGGGTAGTTTACAATCGCAGTATATCTTTTCAGTGATACGGGCAAAATCTTCAGAAGCAGCACTCAAAACTTTATCAAGTAATGTTGGAACATTGACTCCCGAATTTTCTGAACATACAAACGCATATACATTAAATGTTGGTGCGGATATTAATGCAGTCATCTTTGACGCAACAGCCAAGGCTAATGGTGTGATTCTAGAAACGATTCCGCATACAGTAAATGTCGAGAAGGAAGCAACCCAAGCAACTATTACGGTTTCTTCAGAAGATGGAACGTCACAGCAAGTTTATACAATAATCATTAATCGAGCTAAATCCGATGCCAATGATCTAACGGCGCTTCAAATAGATGGTAAGGACATTTTGAAGAGCATTAAAGACAATGTGTATACGCAAACTGTGGATACATCTCAAGAATCGCTAAATATCTTCGCCGAAAAGCAACATGATGGTGCAATACTTCTAATCAATGGAGAAGTCGTTAACCAGAAAGATGTTGTCTTAGACTATGGTGTGAATACGATACTAGTTGACGTAGTCTCTGAGTCAGGAAAGAAACAAACGTACACCCTGACAATCACAAGGACATTAGATCATAATGCAAACCTGAAGTCTCTCACAATCAATAATGAAGATTTTAAAGGCTTGGATAAGGATGTACTTAGCTATACTCTTGAAGATGTTGAGAATGGAGTGACGCACTTAAATGTAGCTGCACTTGCAGAAAATGCAAATGCAACAGTACAAATTGATGGAACATCAAATCTAAAGGTTGGTAAAAACTACATTACAGTTACTGTCACAGCACATGATGGTAAAACAACTAAAGTTTACACACTTGAGGTATCTCGAAAAGTGATGGACATTGGCGTTGATGGCTTCGTTCCTGGGGATAAAGTTGAACGCATTGAGAACGATGATAGTATTACGAATCCGATTCCTGGAAACTACTATTATGTCGTACATGTTCCAATCAATATGAAAGAATTCAGTAAGAAAGATATTTCGTTGGCCCCAATTGCAATCGAGAGCGGGTATGTGATTTCAAACTATCATAACGATCCCCTCAAACTTTCGCGAACCCAAGACAATATCTACACGTTTGATGTTTCAACACAGAGCGGAGAACTGGCAGGTACCTATCATATCCGCGTTGTTTATCCAGATGTGATGCCACCTCAAATTGAATCACTTAAGATTAATGGAAAAACGGTTCCAGCTTACGCAGGAGAGACTGCATTTACGATTAATCTCGATGATTATCTTGCACATCAAGATACATCTATAACCTTTGAAATTGTACCGGATGTTGCAACAAATATTGCTGAGCCACTTGAGTATACATTTACAATGAAAGGTATTGCTACTAAGCAATTACCAATCACGTTGACTGACTCTGTAACGACATTGGTGAATACATATCAGTTTACCTTTACGCGTTCGTTGTCAAAAGACGTATCGTTGGAATCATTAACAATTGACGGATATAAATCTAATGGAGAAACGCTACCATTAAAACTCAATCATTCGATTCATGATGAACCGTACGACCTCTTTGAAGTTTTAGATGTGCCAGCGGATGTAGATACAATTACAATTCACGCGACTCCAACAAATGCAAATGCACAAGTCCAACAAGGACTCGGTGAATTTGAACTTAAACCAGGTAAAAATGTATTCAGTATTCAAGTTCAGGCAGAAGATCAATCGGTACCTGTGCAGCAGTATCAAATCGTTGTAATACGAAAACTGGGATTGCTTGATTTAAAGGTAGGATCACATGTTATTGATTTATCCAAACCAAGTACTGATTGGGACGGAAGTCAAGTTTACAGAATTAGTGAACCTTTTGATGCGATAGATTTTACGCATGAACTCAAGGCGACGCCAAATCACGCCTCAGTTACGCTCAGCGGTAATATTAATCGTACGTATGAGCTCGAACCTGGGACGCACCGTATTTCGTTCGAGGCTAAAGCTCAAGATGGAATTACGAAGCAACAGTACCACATTGAGTACACCCGAACACCATCTATCGATGCACGATTAAAAACATTGAATCTCAATGATGCAAAAAATAAAATTGAGCCTGCATTCAATCCAGATATTTATGAATATATCATCGATATTCCAAGCTCTAAAGATTTCTGGGATTTAAGTGATTTTAAAGTGGAAGCTATGCATCCTAAAACACGAGTTAAACCAAATGGAATCGTAAAAATCGAAGGTTATGACGAAGTTCTTTATGAAATTCAAACGGAATCCGAAACGAAAGCAACACTAACCTACACATTCAAGATACGAAAGGAAAGTTACAATTTCCTAAGTGACTTGCATATTGGGCAAAATCAAGGACTCATCGAACCAGAATTTAATCCAGAAGTGATGACGTATCAAGCTTCTATTTTCCCAGGAGTGGAAACCTTCAGAGTTTACTACACACTTGATGAACGCTTTGGTGCGACTGTGGAAAATGCAAGTGAGTTGGAATCTATTCCAGTTTCGAGTCTTCCACGTACTGTCGATATCAAGGTTAAGGCTAAAAACGGAGACCGTCGTACTTATCAAATAGATGTTGATCGAGGTTTATCCTCAAGATTGGCATCACTTACATCCGATAGTGCTGACATTCTACCACCATTCGAACCGGGTACTCTTGAATACGATGTTTATGTTCCACAAACAACACATACCATTTCACTGAATCCAACGACAGAGGACCCTAAAGCCACACTAAGTGGGACTTATAAAGATGTTGCACTATTAGATGGCATAACCCCAATAAAAATTACAGTTACTAATGGAAACTACAAAACGGACTACATCGTTCGTGTCCACAAAGTGAAAGACAAGACAGCCCTAGACACAGTTGAAGTTGTATATGGAAGTCAACGTTGGAAAGCATTGTGGAATGAACAAACCCAACAGTATGAGTACACTGTGCCTGCATCGATAGATCTTGAAGCTATCATGATTGCGGCTAAACCACAAGATCAGGAGGCAACGTACGAAGTAAGCAATCCTGTCGATGATGGTGCAATCAAACGCTTCATCATCAAAGTAACGGATTCTTTCAATATTACAAAGACTTACAATGTCGCTGTGGACAAATCATTATCCGAAAACGCGAATTTAAAATTGCTTCAAGTCGATGGTATTGATGTTGTAGGGTTCAATAAAGAAACCCTCTCTTATGCTTACACGATAAACCGTGATACAGCAAATGTTACAGCGATCCCAGAAGATAACAATGCACGCGTTGAAATTACCTATCCAAAATCATTTGCTGATAAGGACGTTATTACAATTACCGTCACCGCATCACAAGGAAATCAGCAAACATATACGATAACACTCGCACGTGATGCAGATAATACTGCGCTCCTGGATAGTTTAAGTGTTCAAGAAGGGGTCATTAGTCCTAAATTTAATCCCCTCCAAACAGATTATTACTTGACGATTCCAAATGAAATTAATCAAGTAACACCGCTTTATACGAATCCTGTAAATAGTCATGTGAGTGTGGAAAATCAGTCAAATATTGAAGTCGGAAACAATCATGTAGTAAACGTTATCGTGACCGCGCAAAATGGTGACAAAAATACGTACCGCATTCATGTTAACCGTCAAGCACCATCTCAAAATTATCTCGAATCGCTGCTTGTAAGTGGCAACAATCACGGCACGTACAATCTCTCACCACAATTTTCAAAGTTCGGAAATACATATCTGATTGATGTTCAAGATGGTGATAGTGAGTTTACATTCGAAGCAACAGCCACGAACAATGCAACTATAACCGGTCTTGGGACAATCCCAGTTGTATCATTCCCATACTCACATGAAATTCGTGTCGTAGGAAAAGACAACTTGCCACGAATCTATACAATCATGTTTCATAAAAAAGCTTCGTCAAATACTGCAATCAGTAATCTATGGACAGATGTTGGTAAATTAGATCCAGTCTTTGACATTAACAAAACTGCGTACAACCTCGATGTTGATGAAAGTGTAGAAACTATCGAAGTATTCGGTACAAAAACAGACGAGAAGCAAGTTATTAAAAATCTTGGAAAACACTCTCTTAAACCAGGGCGTAACACAATTGAAGTTGAAGTAGTTGCTGAAGATGGAACAAAGGTAACTTACACACTGTTTGTAAACAGAGCACAAAGTTCAAATTTTGGTTTAGATACCTTAACTGTAAATGAGGGAACATTGTCTCCATCATTCAGCACAGGTGTCCGCCAGTACTATGTCGATGTTGATGGCAGTGTCGATACTTTAGAGATTAATGCTACATCAGCCTTTGAGGGAGCTTCGGTTGAAGGAACGGGAACTAAAACACTGAAGTTAGGTGTTAACATTTTCGAAATTCATGTAACACGTGAACGAAACGAGAATGCAACATATTTCGTTGTTGTTAATCGTGGAAATACGTCAAGTAATCATCTTTCATACCTTCAATTAGAGGGGCATACAATGGATCAACCATTCGATAAGATGACTCAAAATTACACAACATCAATCATCAATAATGAACCATTAACGCTACCTGTTGTGGCAATATCTGAGGACCCAATGGCGAAGGTCTCAATTTCAGGCAACGAGAACTTGCCCGCTGGTGACCATACCATTTCAATTACAGTTCATCGTGAAGATATGGAAGACAGAATTTACACGATTGCTGTAACAATTCTAGAAATGAAACTTAAGTCCGATATTCATACAGTTGAACCCAAGCATATTCAAACAATTCATGATAACCAATCGGTTCTCGATGTGAAACAACAGATGACGAATCCTCAAGAACACTTGGTCTTCTATCGCAATGGTGCAAAACTTGAAGATACAGATTTAGTTGGAAGTGGCGTTATTATCAAACTAGTTGTGGACAATCAAGAGTACGATGAGAAAACAATTATTGTTAAAGGGGATGTGAACGGTGACGGACGTATTGGAGTTGCTGATATTATTAGCGTCCGTAGCTATGTTCTTGGCGGAACACTTACCGATTGGCAATTACTGGCAGCAGATGTCAACAATGATCAAAAAGTTGGTGTCGCTGATTTAATTGGTATCCGAAGTCATATTCTCGGAAGTAAAAATATATTTGAAAAGAACGAGGATGAACAATGAGAAAAATAGCAACAATGTTTAGAAAAAAAATTAAGGTCATTGCCGTTCTATTCATGGTAGTGACCATGATAACCATGCATTTGGTCATGCCATTATCTGCTAATAGTCCTAAGTTGACTGTCTTACCTTCGACACAGAAGGTAAGTCGGGGTCAGCAGATTACAGTTGAGATTCAAGTCAATCATACGGAATTACTCAAAAGCGGTGTTGATGGCTACTCTGGAACACTAAAATATGATCCATCCGTATTATCGTATGTTGAATCGAAGAATAGCATTAAAGGTTGGGCGTTTTCAAGCACACCTTCAGCAGGTACATTGCGTTTTGTAGGCTACGATGATACTCCACCGTCGCTCGCACAAAAAAGTGATGTAGTTTTATTTGAGGTTGCTTTTGAAGTCCTCGCAGGTGCTCCAGACGGCGATACTGCTGTAACACTGGAAAATGCATCCGTTGCAGACGCTAACTTTAACGAGCAAAATGCAATGGTTGAAGGTGCAACCCTGACAATTGGAGACCCTGAAGTTCCAAGCGAACAATCTAATAACAGTAGTTTGGCGCGGTTAGAAATTAAGAATGGGGAATCCGTAATTCCACTTAATCCAGCTTTTGATCCGAAACATAAAGAATACACGATTACGGTTGGCCAAGATGTTGATACCATTGATATTTCGGCGCTTGTAGATGATGCAAACGGAACAATCTTATCTGGAACAGGTAATCATCAACTCAAAGATGGAGAAAATCTGATTGATATTGTTGTCAAAGCAGAAGATGATTCCACTTCAACGTATACAGTGAAAATTATCAAAGGGAAAAATCCAAATGATAAATCATCGAACATTCAACTGTCGTCACTACTGGTCACAGACAATCAAAAACCTGTCGTTTTAACCCCAACTTTTAAGTCAGATGTCTTTGACTACAAAGCAACGGTCTCTGCAACGACGTCGACTGTAGATATTAAAGCAGTCCCCGTAGATGCTAAAGCAAAACTTATTTCTGGAAATGGCACACATGATCTTAAAGAAGGTATAAACTTGATCAAAGTGATTGTAGAAGCAGAAGATGGTACGCGTCGAACTTATACAGTTGAAATTACAAAAGAGAAGCCAACTGACCCAACAAATCCGATTAAAAAAGACGCACTCATCAATCTTGAAGTATTTAATGCCGACGCAGCGTTACCGCTTAATCCAATTTTTAAATCCGATATAAAATCGTATACTGTCAATGTTGATAAATCGGTTGAGATTGTGACGATATTACCAACCCTTGCAGATAAAGAAAGTAGAATTATCTCAGGTGAAGGGGTTCAAGTGTTAAAAGAAGGAAAGAATACCATTACCGTAGAGATTCTTTCAAAAGAAGGTGTTCGAGATACCTACACTATTGTTGTTAATCGAGAAGTCAAAGGTGACCCAGGAACTGATGGAAACAACGGCAACAACGGAGGCAACACTGGAAACAATGGTGGCAACACTGGAAACAATGGTGGCAATACTGGAAATAATGGTGGCAACACTGGAAACAATGGTGGTAACACTGGAAACAATGGTGGTAACACTGGAAACAACGGTGGTAATACTGGTAACAATGGTGGCAACACTGGAAACAACGGAGGCAATACTGGCAACACTGGAAACAACAGCGGTAGTACCGGTAGCAATGGTGGTAACACCGGCAACAACGGTAATAACGGTTCCAACCCTGGCAACAACAGTGGTAATGCCGGAAATAATGGTAATTCAGGAAATGGTACTCCAGGAGCTAACAACACTGTAAATGTTTCTACAAACAATCATATTAGTGCTATAGAAGGTCTTAATTTAGTGCCTGCGTTTAGTCGTGATGTGACACACTATCAAGCAACTGTTGGAAAAGAAATCGTTAACTTGAATCTAAATGTCATTAGTGAAGATCCAAATTCAAGAATTGTAATCGAAGGTGCAAATAATTTAAAACCTGGTCATAATATCGTAACTATAAAAGTGATTGCAGCAGATCAGTCAGAGCGCTCAATTTCAATTGATGTCATGAAGGGAACCGCAGAAACTAGTGGTAAACTTTCTGCTTTAAGTGTAGGAGCTTACGCAATCAATCCTGGATTCCAAGAAGATGTGTTATACTACACGATGAGTGTTGAAAACTCCGTTACAAGCCTAGCAGTAACGGCAACACCAAAATTTGGAAATACAAGTGTAAATATATCTGGAAACCAAAAACTGTATCCAGGTATGAATTATATTAAAGTTCATGCGACTGGTGCAGATGGTGTGATGAGCACCTATGTTGTGGAGGTAAATCGTGAGGCGTCTCCGTCATCAAATATATCAATACACCCAGCATTTATTTGGTTAGGTTCAGGAATTGTAGTCCTCATTTCTGTAATTATTATATTGGTAGTTACGCGAAAGAGAGAATATTACAACAGTTCGAATCCAGGTGCTAGTAATTCAAAACAATAGGAGAATACAATGAGTAACGAAAATAGCAATGAGAATAAAATTGAAATGAGCAAAAAGAGTAACAAGTTTCAGAAAATTGCAATCACTGTAATTGCAGTACTACTTCTCGTAGTTGGAGGTTTTTCCATCTACAAATTTATGGGCAAACAAGCCAAAGGGAAGGATGCGCTTGAAGCGGATCTAATCAAAATGGGATCAGATTTCTATGAATCATTCTATTATGATAATGTCACGGACGGCAAAACCGATGAAGAAAAAACAACGTTTCTTGAAAAATTTCAAGAAACTGGAATTAAGATTAATTTAGATAACTTGGGTCGTTACAATGACTCCCAAAATGAAGCTGTTATTGCAGGTTTCAAGAACAATAAAACAGATACTATTTGTGATGTAAATAATACACGTGCTGTTATCTTACCGAAAGCACCATTTGGCAAAACTGATTTTGAAGTTAGAGCTGAATTGGATTGTGGATTTGAGGAAGCAGTTACTAATTAAGTAAAGAAAAACTAATGGAGACCATTAGTTTTTTTATGATAAGTCAAATATATTCCTATTATCCAATGTTAAGTGAGTTAATAAAGCACAAATGGTTCGAGATTGAGAAGTAAGGTATCTTCTCAAATAGTAAACTAATAGATGTAAAAACAGTCGCTTGTTTAAGATCAGATGATGCATTAAGATATAAATGTCAATAAATTAATACGAAAGGTGAAATACATGAGTAAAAAAAATGCAAAGAAAGTCTTGTTTGTCGCGAAAGTGGATTCCCATATTAGACACTTCCACTTACCATACCTAGAATGGTTCAAATCCAATAATTACGAAGTTCATGTAGCGAGTGAAGGTAATGATATAATACCTTTCGTCGATGAAAAGCATGATGTTGTATTTGGAACAAATCCGTTCAGCAAAGAAGTGAAAAGAAACAGGTTAAAACTGTCTAAGATTATCGCAGAAAATGAGTACGAAATTATTCATACGCATACTGCTGTAGCAAGTGTACTCGTAAGACAAGTTGTGAAAAAAATGAAAAAAAGACCTAGAGTTATCTATACAGCTCATGGATTCCATTTTTATAAAGGAGGCCCCAAAACAGATTGGATTAAATATTACTTTGTTGAGAAGTACTATTCGAGATTTACGGATGATCTAATACTGATTAACCAACAGGACTATAATCTATCTGTAAAAAAGATGCATGCAAAACGCACTCATTATGTAGAGGGTGTTGGAGTTAATCCAATTATGTTTGAAAATAAATCGTTCGAGAAACAAATGTTGAGAAAAGAGCTTGACATCAGTGACGATACGATTGTTCTTACTTACATTGCAGAATTCAATACCAATAAAAATCAAGAGCTTTTACTAAGGTCATTCAGTAATTTGTTAAAAAATAGAAAAGAGATGCTTGGGAAAATAAAGTTGATTCTGATTGGTGAAGGAAAAACATATTGTTATATAGAAAGCTTATGTATTTCATTAGATTTAACTGATCACGTTGAATTGACTGGGTATGTTACGGATGTTGCGAAATATTTGGCAGTATCCAATATAGCTATATCTACAAGTAAACGTGAGGGACTCCCGATTAACATCGTAGAAAGCATGATGGCAGGGCTACCTATTGTTGGCTGTAAAACACGAGGCATAGAAGAGTTGGTCGTGAATGGGGAAAATGGATTCCTGATCAATCATGATGTTTCTGAGCTTGAAAATGCAATCTATGAGTTGATAACTGATAAAGAAATGAGGTTAAGAATGGGACAACAAAGTAATTTGATGTCAAAGAAATATTCACTGAACAGCGTACTAAAAAAGATGCAAAACATCTATTCAGAAAAGTAAAAAACACAACCGTGAGACGCGGTTGTGTTTTTTGTTTATAAATGTATTAAGAAGAGTTGTTTGGAATTTAATTGTTTTCTACTAAGTCGTCTTTGATAAAGATCATTGTGATAATGAAACCTGCTACATATGAAATAACAAGTCCGATGAAGAAGTTTAACATCATTTGAGGAGATTGCATTAATGGGATAGCAACAAGTCCTGAAGGACCCCATGCTCCAGCCATAACACCTGTTAACATAACCCAAGCTCCACCAAATCCAGCACCAATACCAGCTGTGATAAATGGTTTACCAAGAGGTAATGTTACCCCGTAGATTAATGGCTCACCAACACCCAAGAATCCCGCAGGAAGGGCACCGATGATTGTCTTTTGAAGACGTTCGTTTTTACGACGTTTTGCTTTGATGTAAAGTGCGATAGCAGCTCCAACTTGTCCGGCACCAGCCATAGCAAGTACTGGGAATAGTGAAACACCACCAAGTTGTTCTAGTTGAACAGCGTAGATAGGAATTAATCCGTGGTGTAATCCAAGTAATACCATTGGTAAGAAGAGTGCAGATAAGATGAATCCAGATAAGATACTTACAACTGGGTTTGTTGAGCTAATAAAGATATTTAAGAAGCTTACAAGTCCATCTGATAAGAATCCAGCAATTGGCATAACACCAAGAACAAAGATAATTCCTGTAAGTGTTAGTGTTACAAGTGGTGTAACAATTAAGTCAAGAACATCAGGGACCATTTTACGGACACGACGCTCAATCATTGACATAATCCAAACTCCGAAGATAACACCGATGATTCCACCTTTACCTGTAGTAAGAACAGAATTCAAAGGAACATCTGCATTGTATAATCCGAAGAATGTTGAGATATCAACAATTAAAGGCATGATGCTCATTGCACCAATCATACCACCAAGGGCTTCGGTACCACCGAACACTTTAGCAGAGTTGATACCTGTAAAGATTGCAAAGTAGGATAAGAATGCACCACTGAAAAGTTGGAACATTTTTAGAATTAAGAACCAGAATCCCTCAGTAGGAGCGATTGTTTGACCAATTAAACTTGCAAGACCTGAGAAAAGACCTGCAGCGATGATTGCTGGAATCAATGGAATAAAGATATTTGAGATTGTCTTTAAGCCAGTTTTAAGTTTTGATTCTTTTTGGCCTGATTTCAAGGTTGCTTTGTTATCTTCCCATGAAGAAACATCGCCACCAACAGTTACACCAAAGTCTTCAACGACAATGTCATAGACTTTCTTTGCGCGTCCAGGACCTACAACAATTTGCAATGTGTCACTTTCTACGACTCCCATGACGCCTTCTACCCCTTTGAGAGCGTCAATTTCAACTTTGTCTGCGTCTTTAATGTTAAGACGTAAACGTGTCATACAGTGAGCTGCACGTCCGATATTGTCGGTACCGCCCACGAGATCAATGATATTCTTAGCGAGACCATTGTTATTCATATTGCTTCCTCCTTCTGTGCAAAAGAAAAAGAGCCAAAGCGACATCAAAAAATGTTGCTTTGGCTCTTGCTCCGTTAGATTGCACGCCTAATACAAATATACCACGTTGAAATATAATGTCAATGTAAACGCTTAAAAAACGAAATATTAATTCTCTAAGACATTAACAAGGTGTATTACAAGATATGCTAACTCATCCTCAGCAAGTCCAACTCCAATTTCTTTTTCAATGATTGCGATGATATCTCGTGCATAGTCGGCATAAACAGGATACGTTTCAACAATTGTTGTGCTGACAACTTGGTTCAATGCTTTCTTGTTAGATAATGTTGACTCCACGATAAAGCGAATATGAGTTAGAAGACGGGCATAATGAATAGAATCTTTGTTCAGTTCATGTCCATGCTCAATCAAGTATTGCTCGAGTTCAATAACGACGACATGCAGTTGCTCTAATTGTCGTTTTGCTCCGGCATTTCGTAGATTTTGGATATAAAGTGCAATATAGGCAATTTCCGCATCGGGAATTTCTACGCGATAATTTCTTAAGATGACTTCGCAGAGCTGCTGTGCATGTGCAAATGATTGTGGATAAAGTGCTTTGGTTTCGTGCGAAAAATAAGTAGTTACAGCAACACCACTTTCAATGCGTTGAAACATTGCAGCAAGATGATCTGCTAACGTAATCAATTCTTCAGTTCCAAAACTTCCAAAGTCATGTTTGGTAATCTGCCGAATTGTTTCCATGACCATGACAACAATATCGTCACTATAGCCACTAATAATTCTATGGAACTCATTCTTGTGAATGGTTAATTTGTACGATTTATCGTATTCAGTACCTTTAACTAGTAATTCTCCTGGTTTTTGACCAAAACCAATCCCCCGTCCCATGAAGATGACTTCAAAGAACAAATCCTTGACGATAACAGAACTATTATTTAATACCTTCACGATTGTATAATTTTTTTCGGTCTTCATGTTTCCTCCTCATGTTTAAAGTTATGATACATTAAATTAAGCAATGATGAAACTAAAAAGAGATGAACGTTTGTACTGAACGTTCATCTCTTAGATGGATTGAGCCGCATCGAACCATCAACGCGCTAGCGATTCAACGGCTGTTTTTCTATACTAATTCAAGGGATCATAAGAATTAATTCGGGAAAACATACCAGGAGGTTGGTAGTTGTAATCACCGCTAGAAGTCGTAGCGCGCCTCATATTCTTTTTTTATTTGGTCAACACGATTCTCAACTTGACGTGCAAGATTGCGAAGGCGGAAATGAACATCGTCTTCAATTATATCTTCTTTGAGGAAATCACGTCCTTCGATGAATACATATTTTTCCAACAACGCAGCCTTCATGTATGTTAAGACTGGTTTGAGTTGATATTCTGCAACAAGATAGTGGCGTGGAGAACCAGCAGTTACGACGATTCCGACAACTTTGTCTTTAATCGAATCGACGGGTAAAAGATCAAATACGTTTTTTAAAGCCCCAGGGATAGATGCTTGGAAGACTGGTGTTCCCACGATAATTGCGTCCGCAGCAATAATTTTCTCAACTAATGTTCGCGTATCTCCTTCAAAATCTCGAAAGTCACGTCCATCTGCAAACATGATGTCCAATTCACTCAAGTCAACAATTTCATAATCAACACCATCACTAAATTTGATATTTTGCATAGCGATGCGCGTTTTGGTTCCGAATACAGAACCGAAAATACCTAAAACTTTCATCATTAAGCCTCTACTTTCGCTAATTGACGTTTGGCAATTTCTTCACGTACACGAGGTGCAATGACATTACCAATCACTTCAATGTTGTATTTTACTTGTTCCCAAGGCATGCCCCCAAGATCAAGTTGTAACATGATTCGATCGTTGTTATAAACGTCGTATTGGTACAGTATTTTTTCAATAATGGTTTCAGGGCTTCCAACTAACATTACATTACGTTTATCTAATGCATCAACATATGCTTCGCGGTTAAATCCGTGACCATTTGCACTTAAGAATGTGTGGTTGATGTATTTATAGAAGTTCTTAAACGCTTCTTGATCAGTTTCTGCTGTATGGAATAGATTTGTAACACCAACAATCATATTTTCAGGGTCATGACCTGCTGCGATATAGTTATCGCGGTATGTGCGCACAGAGTGATTAAAGAGCGTTGCTGGACCTCCTAAGGTCGCAAGCATCATTGGAACGCCTTGTTGTCCTGCTAAGACGGCACTGTATGGAGGACCACCGACTGCACGCCAAATTGGTAAACGACCTTTAAGTGGTTTTGGATATAAAACTGCATTTTCTAAGGGTGCACGGAAACGGCCACTCCAATTAACAACACTTTCTTTATTTAGTTGTAATAACATTTCGAATTTTTCTTCAAACAATGCTTCGTAATCACGAACGTTGTAACCTAAGAGACTAAAGAGTCCGATTCTTGATGCACGTCCACCGACAATTTCGGCACGTCCGTTAGACATTAAATCAATTGTGGAAAAGTTTTCGTATACCCGTACTGGGTCAGATGTTGAAACGATTGTTGCAGAACTGGAGATTGTTATGTTCTTTGTTTCGCGCGCTATACCTCCAAGAATAACAGCGTGAGCTTGTGATATAAAATGTTCTTGATGTGATTCACCTAATGCAAATACATCGAGTCCTAATTCGTCAGCAAGTTTAGCTGCTTGGATAATTTCTTCGATGCGTTGTTGCTCCGATACAATCGAACCTGTAGCAGGATCTGATAGATAATCTCCAAGTGAGTAAATGCCAATTTCAAATTTCTTCATAGTGTAGAACCACCTTTCTGATAAGACAAGTATGCTATAATATTTTTAGCTTGTGAAGTAGGCACTTTTAAGTGCACTAGTTCCCAAAAAGATACTATTGACGGTATCAAAAAAGATACTATTAAGTGGAGTGAGGGCGAATATGTCGAAAATTGAAAATGTTGTTTTTTGTAAAGTTGATGATGCTTTATCAATTATTAGTGGTAAATGGAAGCCAGCCATTTTATTGACGTTAATTTCGAAGGGTTCGATGCGTTATGGCGAATTAAAACGTGAACTTGTTGGCATCACGCCTAAAATGCTATCCAGTCAACTCAAGGAACTTGAAGATGAGGGGCTCATTTTGAGGGAGGAATTTCCAGAAATTCCACCTAAAGTTGTTTATTCGATGACACCATATGGAATGACAATCGAACCTATTTTGTCCCAGTTACACGAATGGGGAATCAATCATGTAAAGAACGGTCCAAGATGACCGTTCTTTTTATATGTATCGAATTCGTACCAAACGTAGATCCATTCACAATTTACGCTAATCTTTGTCTAATGTGAAATTAAAGATTGTGAAATTATCGGAAAAACTTTTTGAAACTAATGTTGTGACACGTATTCATGGTAAAATTAAGGTTAAAGTTACGAGGTAACCTATGAAAAGCAAAACAAAAAAAACAAAAGAGTCTATTATAACCCGCAATAAAACGATATTTACAATTCAGCTTATTGTTGGTTTATTTACTGTTGGCTATATTTATTACACAGGCCTATTGCCACTAAAATACAATATCATAATTGCAGTAATACTTTTAGGTGCAATCGCAATCAGTGGTGTTGTGCTATTCAAGTCACGTGGTTGGTTTAATAATTTCGTGAAGATCATGAATATGGCGCTAAGTTTAGTTCTGGTCATTGGCTGTTTCTATGCAAGTAAAGGTGTGTCATTCATAGATGCAATTACCGGAGCTGAATATGAAACGCACGTGGTATCAGTGATTGTTGATGCGAACAGTCAATATATGAAGCTTGAAGACGTTAAAGCATTTCCATTCAGTGCAAATACATCTCAAGATAAAGTCAATGTGGATAAAGCGGTCGAACTATTCGAAAAAGAACACAAGTTCACGCCGTCTATTGATCCTTATGAAACCTACGAAGGACTACAAAGAGACTTATTAAATGGAACGACACAAGTTATGCTTCTCAGTGAGAACCATCGAATGATGGTTGAACAAGTGAATCCTGAGTTTAGTAAACAAACACGCATTATCGAACAGGTAAGTTATACACAAAAAACAAATGTACGAAATACGGGCGCGAATGTTTTAAAAGATACGTTTACGATTCTAATCTCAGGAATTGATACGTACGGACCAGTATCAACCGTCGCGAGTTCTGACGTAAATATGTTAGTTACAGTTGATCCAAAAACAAATCAAATTCTGCTAACAAGTATTCCACGTGATTATCATGTTGAGTTAGGAACAATTGGAGAGATGGATAAACTCACATATTCAGGAATATATGGTATTAATGAGACCGTGACGACTGTCGAGAAATTATTGGACATCGATGTTGACTTCTATGTCAGAGTAAACTTCAGTTCGGTTGAGACGGTTGTGGACGCACTCGGTGGGGTTACGGTTGAATCTAAATTCAACTTCAATTCTACCGTGGATCCATCACTGCACTACAATGTTGGGAAAAATGACTTAAACGGCTATGAAGCGTTAATGTTTGCGCGTGAGAGAAAAGCCTTCCCGCGAGGAGATGAGGATCGTGTCGTGCACCAACAAGAATTGATGAAAGGAATTATTAATTCATTAACGTCGCCATCATTTTTATTGAACTATACTCAGGTATT
Source organism: Erysipelothrix anatis (assembly GCF_009828745.1). Classification (GTDB taxonomy): domain Bacteria; phylum Bacillota_I; class Bacilli_A; order Erysipelotrichales; family Erysipelotrichaceae; genus Erysipelothrix; species Erysipelothrix anatis. The sequence goes on along the minus strand of NZ_WTSX01000001.1, from coordinate 197,767 downwards.
ATCAACAATTGGGGATAGCATAGAAACAAATATGAGTGACGATGACCTCACACGTTTAATCCGAATGCAAATCGACAAGAACCCATCATGGGACATTCAACAAAATCAGCTAGTTGGAACGGAAGCATACAGTATGACGACACATTCCATGACAGGTTGGAACCAATATGTATTTGAACCAATTCCAGAATCAGTCGCTCAAGCGAAAAAATATATTGAAGATATGGAAGCGCACAAAAAAATAGAAGTAAAACGATAAATTAATTCGCATCAATCAAAGTGATGTAAGATACTAACAAATCAATTAATGCAGTAATACTCGCCTGGTTTGGCTTGCAAATTAGGCGAGTATTTACTGTGGATAGATACAGGGAGAATTAAGTGAGAAAAAGAGAAACAGTTCAATCGATATCATTCGATTGGTAGCTTTATTTGGAGTCGTAGGTGTGCATTTTTTCCTAAATACTGGGTTTTATGAAATCCAAGTTTCGGGTGCAAAGTTATTCTTTGCAATTACAGTTAGATCGTTTTTTATGTACTGTGTTCCATTGTTCATAATGATCACGGGTTACTTGATGAATAAAAAGACACTCAGTCGGAAATATTACAAAGGTATCATTCATACTTATATTACATACGTCGTAATTTCGATAATCTTACTAATATTCTCCAATATTTACTTCAAAACGAATTATTCAATTGAAGATGGTTTTTTCAAAATATTAGATTTCTCAGCAGCAAATTATAGTTGGTACATCGAGATGTACCTCGGATTATTCTTACTTATTCCATTTATTAACCTGATGTACCACGGACTTGAAAGTAAGAAACATAAGCAAATCTTGATTTTAACATTTATCGCATTAACAGCACTTCCGTTATTGCTTAATTATAATGAATACAGAAATTGGAGTTGGTGGCTACAACCCGCTAAATCTTATGACTATGATAAAATTGTTCCTCAATTTTGGGAAATTCTTTACCCACTAACATACTACTTTATTGGAGCGTATATCTGCGAGTACCAACCAAAAATTAAAAGAAGTACAAACATCATGCTCCTAATTCTTGCTACTCTAGCAGCAGGAGCAATTGGTTATTATAGAAGTTTTGGGGGCGCATTTAGTAATGGTCAGTATCAAGGATGGGGCTCCATTCAGTATATTCTAATTGCTTATTTTTTATTTGTTCTGCTACTCAATATTGACAGTTCAGGATTGTCACAAAGATTTAAAAATATTTTAAGAATGCTAAGTAACGCATCATTGGGGGCGTATCTAATTTCATACATGTTTGATAAACTCGTTTATACGCAACTCAATAGTGTTGTAACGAATGTAAATCAAAAATACATGTGGTTTCCAATAACGACATTATTAGTATTCTCACTCTCACTTGTATCAGCCTTAATTATAGATTTAGTCATAAAGCGGTTATCTACAATTAATGAAAGAAATAGGATTCAGTAAGACAAAATAGAATGATATTGAAATGGGTTTATCCGAGTGCTTGTTTCCCCTGAAATTGTGTCTAGAATTGAAGTAGTATTTTTAATAATATGGGTTGGATCTAGCTGACAGAGTAGTAATATTGTATGTACGTAAGTTTTTGATTTTGTATAACGGAAATGAAATACATGCGTAATATGTGCGTGCGAATCTATCACGCAAGTCACGCAAGCAAATATTTGCATTTTATGGTATTATTATTAGAGCTAATTTAAAGCAAATATTTGCATTGTAATAGAGAGGTATTTAATTTTATGAAAAACAAAGAATTCATTTTGAGTCGAAAGTGGTTCATTCTCTTGGTTCAGTTTGTTGCGACTGCGGTCACTGTATATTTTATTTATACTATTGGTTTATTACCTATGAAGTTCTTTATACCAATAACAGCGTCGTTATTGGTATTATTTCTATTTATGTCAATACTGGTTTATAAGACTAAAGGAAAACTTCAAGTTTTTTCGAAAATACTTAGTCTGGTACTAAGCTTGTCATTGGTGCTAGGAAGCCGTTATTTGATGAAAGGAGGTAACTTTGTAAATCTAATTACAGGTGCGAATAAAGACACGCATGTAATCTCAGTAGTTGTAGAAAAAGATAGTCCATATAATTCACTCACTGAATTAGCGGGTAAAAAAATAGGGGCAAATACACAAATGGATTCCAAAAATATAGAAAAATCCAAAGCTCTATTTTTAGAAAAAAATCTAAATCTTGATTCTCTTGAAAATTATACTATGTATGATTCTCTTCAAAAAGATTTAATTTCTAATGATTTAGATGCAATTTTACTTAGCGAATCTCATAGAAGTTTAGTTGAAGAAATTAACAAAGATTTTACAAGTCAAACTAGAGTTGTAGGTTATGTTACTTATGAAGTTGAGTCGACTGTCCAAAAAGCTAACGTAGATGTGCTAAATGAAACTTTCTCTATCTACCTAACTGGTATTGATACATATGGTCCCGTGTCATCAGTTTCTAGATCAGACGTAAATATGATAATGACGGTAAATCCAAATACAAATCAAATATTGTTAACCGGAGTACCTAGAGATTATCACGTTGAATTGGGAACTATAGGTGCTATGGATAAACTAACCCATGCTGGAATTTATGGTGTAGGTGAATCAGTTGCTACGTTAGAGAAATTGTTGGATATTCAAATTGACTATTATCTTAAAGTAAACTTTAGCTCTGTAGAAAAAATTGTAGATGCCATGGGAGGGGTCGAAGTTTACTCAAATCAATCATTCAAAACCACAACTAAGCCATTCCCTTACATAAATCAGGGCCAAAACACACTAGATGGTGCCGAGGCGTTATCGTTTGTAAGAGAAAGATATAATCTAAGTGATGGAGATAATGGTAGAGTAAGGAATCAACAAGAATTAGTAAAAGGACTTCTGAATCGTGCACTTTCTCCTTCAATTTTAATCAATTTTGATTCAATACTAGCTTCTGTTGGTGACAGTATGCAGATGAGTATGTCCGACAAGGAGTTCAAAGCATTGATTAGAAATCAGTTGGATACTGGAAATTCATGGGAAGTGCTACAGTATCAACTCGAGGGATATGGAGGAACAAGTAACTCGACATATTCAATGCCTGGTTGGGACCTATATGTTATGAATCCAAACTACGATACTGTAAATAAAGCAAGTGGCATGATTGATTCAATGGAAAAAAATGAACGTATAAGCATGCAGTAAAATGGATAGGGGAAAATAGGGGGAACAGAAGAGGAGATTTATGTTGATGGGTAATAAACAAGAACTAACGAGCACAAATGAGGAAATTTCAAAACTGAATAAAAATAGAGTTAAGGAAAAAAACTTGTACTCGTTTATTAAACCAGTATTAGATTTTGTAGTCACTATTCTATTCAGCCCGATAATTTTAGCAATAATTATTATATTTGCTATTATTGTGAGGTTAGATTCAAGTGGATCACCATTTTATACGCAAACCAGAAGTGGGAAAAATGGGAAAGAATTCAAGATATACAAGCTGAGATCCATGTATACAGATGCTGAAATGGCCACGGGTATGGTGTGGGCAGAAGTTAATGATCCGAGGATAACGCGAGTGGGTAAATTTATAAGAAAAGTACGCATTGATGAATTACCGCAGTTTCTAAATGTAATCAAAGGAGATATGAGTATTATTGGTCCAAGACCAGAACGCCCTGAATTAATTGAAGAATTTGAGAAAACGTTCCCGGGATTCAAAGAAAGGCTTGAAGTTCGTCCTGGTATTACGGGACTAGCCCAAGTAACTGGGGGATATGATAATAAACCGAACGAAAAATTAGTGTATGACTTAGAGTATATAGATACTTTATCGTTTTGGACAGACATAAAAATAGTTGTTAAAACGCTAGGGGTACTAGTTACAGGAGAAGGAGCTCGTTAATATGCCAGTAGTTAAAGAGGTTTTAGTTTGAAAATTCTACATTTATTAAAGTCAAACGAGTATGCTGGCGCAGAGCAAGTCGCACTAACACTAATTGATGAATCGGTGAAACGCGGAAATGATGTTGTGTACTGCTCACCAAATGGTGCAATTAAATCTGTTCTAGTAAATAGAAACATTAAGTATTTGCAAATTAATAAATTTACGCTTAGTGAAGTCAATTCTATCATAAGTGATTTTAAACCTGATATCGTACATGCCCATGATTTTAGTGCTAGTATCATGGCTACATTAGTATCGGTATTTCACAAGTTTAGAATTGTTAGCCATCTTCATCAAAACCCGAAATGGTTACAAACCGTCAATTTTAAATCAATACTACATAGTATATTTTTAAAAAAAATCGATCTAACTCTTGTTGTTTCCAATGCAGTAATAAGGGGTTCTAAATTTCTAAAGAAAACACCAAAAGTAAAAGTCATTTCAAATCCACTTCGTCCAGAATTATTTGAATATTTTCAGCGGGACGAAAATACTGAAAAGGTCTATGATTGCATGTTTGTTGGTCGATTCGAAAGAGAGAAAGATCCCTTTCTGTTTATTGATGTTGTGAATGAGCTCAAAAAAATTGATCCAGATGTAAAGGCAGCAATGATCGGTTCGGGTTCTTTAGAGGAAGAAATGAGAAAACGCATTAGTAAACTAGATTTAACTTCTAATGTTTCTTTACTAGGTTATTTAGAAAATCCGTATTATTTAATGAGTCAAACTAAAGTCGCTTGTGTAACATCTGATTATGAAGGATTCGGTCTAGCTGCTGCAGAATTTGCGGTTCTAGCAGTCCCAATAGTAACCACCGAGAATGTCGGATTTATAGAGTTTATAGATGATAAAAGTTATTTAATAAGTACGAAAGAAGATTTTGTCAAGAGTGTAGTTAGAATTCTAGAGGATGAGAGCACTTATAACGAAATGCTTGCTGCGTCAAAGAAGAATTATCAAAAACTAAGTGGGAAAAATATTGGCGAAGAAATGCAATCTTTATATTTAAATGTAATTGGGAGTAAATTATGAGAAATTTCATGTTAAATAAATCAACTCTAAAAAAACTATTTGTTGTTTTTTTAGCATTCTTCGTGATATATACGCCTAGGTTTAGCGAACTTTTTTTTAACATACCTACGGAGTTATTCGAGGCAATAATTTTCGTCTGTTTAATTTTATACACACTATTCGTAAAAAAAATTAAAGTATCTAGATCAATACTTATTTATTTTCTGGTTGTTATATTTGCGAGCATGTATTTTACAGTTATTGCGTTATTGTCAGATAATCCGCTAAGAATTGTTCAAAATGTATTCATACTCATTAAAGTATCTAATTTACTTTTAGTAGTTAAATTATACGGTGAAATTAGTGGAAAATCCGGTGTAGAGACTCTCGATATTTTCTTTATTACCGCAACCCTTCAGTTTGTGTTTGTTCTAATAACGTTAATTAGTCCTAGTGCTCATAGATTCGCGTTGGATTTATACTATTTAGGAGGCCCAGAAAACCAATATATTTCTAGATCAAGAATATATGGAGTAAGTGGGGACTACACCTTTTTTACACCAATTTACCATGGTATGTTAGTTACTCTGGCTACATTTCTGTATATTTTCAAAAGCAGATTTACGTTGGCGACTTTTGGTGCACTTGTTATATTTCTGCTAACATCAATCTTAACGAACGGTAGATTCGGATTAATAATCGCTCTACTCGGGTCAAGCGTTGTAGGGTTGTACTACGTTATTAAGAATAAAAAGTATAAAATTTTCTTGCTCTTTTTGATTTACAGTGTCTTGTTTTTATTGTGTATCACAATAGTGTTATATTTTTTAAGTCCATATACATTAAGGTGGATATATTTTGGTTTTAAAGAAGTAATATCTGTTTTTACTGGAAATGCTGAAACAACAGGTGGATCGATAGGTGTACTTATTAATGAAATGATACACTTTCCAAAGGGGTTAGATTTAATCTTCGGTGCTGGTCACAGAGTCTACGGTATTGCATTGGCTACATCTCATGGCCTACCTCAATCAGATATTGGATTCGTTAATGATTTGTATATGGGTGGGTTAATCTATGTCTCAGTTCTTTACATAGGAAGTTTCTATGTGATTATAAATAGACTAGGTATTAATAATCGAATTTTGGCAATTGCTTTTATTTTGATATTGTTAGTGGCTAATGGAAAGGGTGAAGTGATGAGAAGTGGTTTGCTCATTCAGTCTATAATTGTGATTTCTGATATCATTGGTGACGGAGGTAATGAAAATGTCGGAAAAAGTTTTAATAAGTATAGTTATTCCAGTTTATAATGTTGAAGGGTATTTAGATCGTTGTTTAGAATCAGTAGTTAAACAAACATATGAAAATCTCGAAATATTGGTTATTAATGATGGTTCACTTGACAATAGTCGAGACATTGCAAAAAAATACGAACAAATTGATGATAGGATTAAGGTTTTTGATAAAGAAAATGGTGGTCTTTCTGATGCGAGGAACTATGGAATTAGCAGGATTAAAGGTAGTTTACTATTTCTTTTGGATAGTGATGATTTTATTGCTCCCACTACTTTAGAAGACTTGTACGACATATATAAGAAATCAAATGCACAAATAGTTGTTGGTAACTATGTAAATCATTATGGGGAGCAGGGCATATCAGTTTTTGACAATAACCCCGGTTTAGACTATCAGGTGTATGAAACTGAAGATGCATTGGAAAAATTACTATATCAAAAGGGAGTGACAACAAGTGCGTGGGGGAAACTCTATGAGTCGAGTCTTTTCACAGATATACAATATCCGTATGGAGCAATTTGCGAGGACCTAGATGTCACTTACAGGTTATTCTCTAAATCAAAACATGTTGCAGTGTCCCCAAATGTATATTTGTTTTATCAGCAACGTGAAGGAAGTATTATTAGATCTAAATTCAATATGAAAAGATTTGAAGCTTTGGATTTTGCAAAAAAGCAGCTTGATTTTATCAATATTAATTTTCCAGCATTATCTGATGCTGCGGTAAATCGATTGATGATGGAAGCGTTCTATATTGCGATTCAATTACCAAAAAATGAATTCGATGATGTGAGAAAAGAAGTGGAAAACGTAATTGAATGGACCGCAAAAGTAGTTTATAAAGATAGTAGCGCAACAAAAAAACAAAGGCTAATCGCGATGGTTTCTCTAATAAGTCCCAAGCTAGGAATAATTGGATATAGGATAAAAGCAAAATAAATAATTTTTAAAGGAGATAATATGAATTTAAAACACAAACTTATACCACTCTACGAGGTTACTAAAACGGCAACATCTAGAAAAAAACTGACCTTATCCTCAAAGGTACCTAATATTATTTTATTTCTAGCTCCCGACTATGGAAATATAGGTGATCAGATGATTCAATCTGCAGAGGTAGATTTCATAAAGGAAATATACGACGACAAAGTCAATGTTATTCAGATTAGAGTATCTGAAACTTATACCTATTTGAAATCGATAAAAAAACAACTAAAAGAAACTGATGTTATCTGTCTAGTTGGTGGAGGTAGTTTTGGTGACCTTTATCCTAAAGCTTACTTTGGTAGAAATTTTTTAGTTAAATACTTTAGTAATCACAAAATTGTTCAATTTCCTCAATCATTAATCTTTACAGATACTGATTATGGAAGTACATTATTGAATAAATCAATTTCTATTCTGGGTGAACATAAAGATCTTACTATGTCAGGTAGAGAATCGAAAAGCTACTTGGAGATGAAAACTTTGTTTGAAAAAAACAATGTACTAAATAATCCTGATATAGTTTTCTTCTATAAAAATAAAATAGATAAATATTTCAACCTTGACGTAAATGTAAAAAAATATGATGTTATGTTTACGATTCGAGAGGATGATGAAAAGAAAATTTCGAATGATAAGATTGCGTCCTTGAAGGAACTTGTTCGTAGTGAAGGACTTACGACAATTGATAAAGATAGCACAGTAAGTGCTGAGATTTACAAATATGAAAACAATGATATGTATATGAAAGAGCATATGAAAATGGCAAGTGAAAGTAAGGTTATAGTTACAGATAGATTACACGGCATGATATTTGCATATTTGGTTGGAACACCTTGTGTAGTGCTACCAAATACAAATCACAAAATTTCTGGAACTTTCAATGATTGGTTATCTAGATCCACTAACATAAAATTTGTTGATGATTTTAATGTTCATCAAGTCAAGCTCTTAATTGATAGTCTGATGGGAGTTGCAGATACTTCAAATATTGAATTTGATTACTCTACACTCGAAAATGCAATAAAAAACAAATGATACATCCGACGGTATTTGTTGATAGTTTTTAACAAATACCGATTTTTTTTATATATTGAACTTATATGCTATAAAGAACTTTAAGTACACAAGGTTGGTCTAGATAATTGACAAATCAGATAATCTTTTCTTAGTAGGAAGAAAATGAATCAAGTTCTATTTGTTAATCCGCTGATAGAATCGTCAGGAGATACTAGACGCTATTTCTACATATCTGTAATTGAAAACTATTTAATGTTAATCCACACATAATTTCTATATTGATATAAAGTATGGTAAAATATAGAATGATTGTAGAACCCATCTACAACGTAGAATATAAAACGTAATGTAACAAACCCGGAAGGATTATTTATGAAATCAAATATTAATAAATTGATAATTGTAGGATTAAAAGCAGTATTGTATGTCTTGTTAGGATATACATTTTTTGAAGTGTTCGCACTTCAAAATGTCGGACTGAATTATATCTCACGAACATTAGGGACAACAATGATGACGTTTGCTGTAGTTGGAACCTTGATGCTCACAGTATATGGTAACTTTGAGATTGGAAAAAAGAAAAGTAAACCCATTATTTTCTCAACAACTGTTGCTGTAATGTTTACTGACTTTGTCTCATACTTACAACTTATGATTATGAACACGAATCCCAACAACAATCATTCATTCCGGTTGGAACAACTCGATCTCTTATTGATTGTACTATTGATTCAAATTATTGCGATAATCATCTTTGCTTATTTAGGAAACTGGATTTACTTCAAAATTAATGATCCAGTGAATGCACTAATCATTTATGATGGGAATCACCCTGAGGTAAGTGTACGAAAAATTCAACGCTATATTTCACGCTTCAAACTTCAATATCGAGTGATTGACACAATTGATGCTTCACAATGCGATTTAAGCAAATATGTGGATAAAGTGGACTATGTTATTTTTTCGGATTTACAAGAGTCAGTGCGTAAACCATTAGTGGATGTTTGCTACGAGCATGCAATTAATTTTACCTTTGCGCCATCAATTACAGATGTTATTCAATTAAGTGGAGAACATATTACCTTTGATGATAAACCAATGGTAGACGTTAATGTATCAGGGCTTACTATGGAGCAACGTTTCTTCAAACGAGTTCTTGATATTGTTGCAGCGCTCGCGGGTATTGTCATTTCATCACCAATTTGGATTGTATCAGCGATTGCAATTAAGCTGGGTGATGGTGGAAAAGTACTGTTTACGCAAGATCGATATACCATTGATGGCAAGATCTTTAAAGTTTATAAATTTAGAACAATGAAAGAAAATGTGGAGAATTTCTCTTCCACAGAAAATGATGATCGAATCACTAAGGTTGGACGTGTTCTACGTAAAATCCGTATGGACGAACTGCCACAACTAATCAACATTCTTAATGGTGACATGAGTCTCGTTGGTCCTCGTCCTGAAATGACGGAAAACGTAGATAAGTATGAATCAGAATTACCTGAATTCCGTTACCGTCTTCGTGTTAAAGCTGGACTTACAGGTATAGCACAAATTGAAGGTAAGTATAATACAAGTCCTTATGATAAATTACTTATGGATCTCGTATATATTGAAAACTACAGCGTTTGGTCTGACATTCGCCTCATTTTAAGAACAGTCATTGTTCTCTTCAAATCAGATAGCACAGAAGGTTTTGAAAGTAACGATTAGCTTAAAACATCACTTAAAAAGTGATGTTTTTTTATGCGTAATTTTAAATAGTCTTCATATAAAACAGTCGGGCAGAAACATTTTCAATTAGTTCCTGTAAATAGTTACATAATGTGTGAAACTATGTTACAATCATACACATTACAAAGGAGAAAGTGTATGCAACAGATTATAAGTAGCTTTACAGAAAACAATAGCTTATTCTATTTTTTTATAATAATGCTAGTGTTTGGGTTCGCCGATTTTATGGGCGTTTTTACGAAGGCTAAGGTATCCTCAGTCTTCGTTGTTATGGTTGTTTTCTTGGTTGGATTTATGACGGGAGTATTTCCAACCGACATCGTTGAGCAAGCGTTTTTGACACAGTTTGCATCAATGTCAGCAGCAATCTTAATTTTCCATATGGGAACAATGATTAACTTAAAACAACTGCGTGACGAATGGAAAACAGTGGTTACAGCCGTCGCGTCAATGATCGTTGTAATTGTGACGTGCTTCATCTTAATACCCATCATTGGAAAAGAAAATGCGATTGTCGCCATTCCTGTTCTAAATGGGGGAATTATCTCAACACAAATTATGAGTAGCAAAGCTGCAGAATTGGGACTCGTAGTTCCTGCCGCTTTCGCAGCCATCCTCTATGCAGTCAAAAAATTTGCAGGATCATATCCAGCATCGTATGTCGGTATGCAAGAAGCGAAAACAGTTCTAGCGGCATATCGTGATGGAACCTATGAATCTAAACAAACGCAAGGTGCTGATAAGAAGCGAAAAGGACTTGCAACCAAGCACACTAAATATTTTACAGATTTTGTATGTTTGATGATTGCAGTTTGCTTTGCTTGGATTGCAGTTTCGCTAGGGAAACTTATACCAAGTATTAACTATTCAATTTGGTCATTGTTATTTGGAGCGATTCTAGGTTATTACGATGTTGTACCAACACGTATTCTTGAAAAAGGAAAAGCATCAGGTGTCTTCTCAATGCTCGTTTATGTCACCATTATTCCATCTTTGGGAAAAGTAACATTTACAGATCTTATGGCGTTGGGCATGAATATCGTTGTGACGTTAGGTGTAACCATTGCGGTTCTATATGTCGTATTTGCTATTTTACCGGGATGGAAACTACTAAAATCTAAACATCTAGCTTTTGGTGTTGCTTTAGCACAGTATCTTGGATTTCCAGCAACATACCTGGTCTCACAAGAAATTTCAAAAGCAATTACTGATGATGAAATAGAACAGCAAATTGTCTTTGACCACATCATGCCAAGTTATGTGGTAGCGGGAATGACAACTGTAACGACACTTTCAATTGTTGTTGCGGGAATCTTTGTCGCATTCTTATAGGAGGAAACATTATGATTAACTTTGATCCATATATGCATCGTTATCCATCGCGTCGTAATCTAATTTATGGGCGCAAGGGAATGGTTGGAACGGCAAGTCCGTTAGCGTCACAAATTGGTTTAGAAATTCTTAAGCTCGGAGGGAATGCGATAGATGCAGCGATTGCGACTGCTGCGGCACTAACTGTAGTTGAGCCTAGTGGTAATGGTTTGGGCGGTGATTGTTTTGCTATTGTATGGCATGAAGGTCAGATGTATGGACTGAATGCAAGTGGTGCAGCTCCTGGACTGATGACGAAAGATGCCATCACTGCGAAAGGGGATGAAGCAATTACATTATTTGGCTTGGATCCAGTGACGGTACCAGGGATTCCCAGTGGATGGGTGGCTTTATCTCAAAAATTCGGTAAACTTCCGCTTGAGACGGTTTTAGAGCCAGCAGCGCGTCTTGCGGAAGAAGGGTTTCCTGTTGCCCCGAATGTCGCACGGTTGTGGGAAAGATACTATAAAATTTATTCCAAAAACGTTGATAAATATCCGGTCCTTAAAACATGGTTTGATACATTTTGTCCTCATGGTCGAGCAATGCGTGTGGGAGAGATTTTTCATGCCCCTGGTCATGCCAAGACCATTCGCGAGATAGCACGCACTGAAGGTGATTCTTTCTACAAAGGAGAGATCGCAGACGCGATAGATGCATTCTCAAGAGAAAATGGTGGATTTATTCGTAAAGAAGATTTAAAGAAACATCAGGTTGAGTGGGTAAGCCCAATGTCCGTCAATTATAAAGGATATGACGTGTGGGAATTACCGCCTAATGGAATTGGTATTATGGTACTTATGGCATTAAATGTACTCGAGAATCTTCCGCTAACGGGTAAAGATGAAGTAGATACGTACCATAAACAAATTGAATCATTAAAACTGGCATTTACTGACGGCATGAAGCACATTGGTGAGCCATCATTCATGCGCAAGGACTGGGAGCAGTTACTATCCAAAGAGTATGGTGCTAAGCGAGCAGCAACTGTAACGGATAGTGCAATGGAACCAGCACCAGGGGAACTTGATAATGCAGGGACGGTTTATTTTGCGACTGCTGATAAAGATGGGAACATGGTTTCATTCATTCAAAGTTGTTATACAGGGTTCGGATCGGGAAGTGTCGTCCCAGGATACGGGATTGCATTGCATAATCGGGGGTCACAATTTACACTTGACGAAGACCATCCGAACTGCTTAGAACCGGGAAAGCGTCCTTTGCATACGATTATCCCAGGTTTCATTACCAAAGATGGCAAGCCAGTAGGACCCTTCGGAGTTATGGGAGGACCATTACAACCGCAAGCACATATGCAAGTCGTAAGTAGTATGATCGACTTTCATCTTAACCCACAAGAAGCATTGGATGCACCCCGTTGGCAGTGGACTCATGGTAAAAAAGTTCAAGTCGAGAATACGTTACCGTTCCATATTGCAGAGGGCTTGATGCGAAGAGGTCACGAAATTGAAATTCTAAACGAGACTATTATGCTTGGTCGCGGTCAAATAATTCTTCGTGATGAATCGGGTGTTTTAATTGGAGCAACAGAGTCACGATCCGATGGTCATCTTGCTGTGTGGTAGCATTTGAAATTATTTACATTTTAGGTTGAAAACAGTTCCATACTCTGTGAAAGTATGTTACAATCTAACAAATCGGTGGGAATCGTTTTGAACAGATTCTAGACTCTACACGATTGCGTCAATTTGTATTTGTAAAATGCATGAAAGGTCGTAGTGTCACTACTCCTTATCATCAATACAAACATCAAACAATTACGGCCTTGCTGAGCACATGTACGGTACGAATGATGGAGGAACAAATTGATAATGTGTGCTATTTTGTAGAGTCTTCTAGATGTAATGAGCGATTGATTAAGGCAGTGTACACATTCACTGCTTTTTTTATTTATCTTACGAAAGTGTAACCCTAGTGTTAGATTATCTGTATTGTTCGTATGATACAATGAGTGTGTTACACGAGGCATACAGCCAAGGAGGATACACATGAAAAAGAATAAATCAGGCGTGTTTTTAGCCGTAGTGGTACTTGCCGTGGTAGGAGTCGGGGGATTCTTCCTTAAAGACTATTATGATGGTCGTTATAAGAAATCCGATACATTTTACGTACTTGTACCCCAATCACAAGAAACAACCGTAATCGATATTAAAGATAGCAACGGAAAAGTTGTGGATCGGGGTCGAGATTATACATTCACTGGATATAACGAAAAAGGGAATACGCGTGAAGTCAGTTTCTCATATCAGACAACCGATGCTTCAAAATTACTGCAACCAGGACAATATCTAGCAGTTGATGTGAGCAAGACAATTGTAATCGGCCAGGAAGTCGTTTCTGAAAGTAGTGTTCCTGAAGCGGTCAAACCATTCTTAAAATAATAAATCAAGGTATGAGTGTGCTCATACCTTTTTTAATGTAAATGTTCATATATTCACAAAGTCATTATAAATAAAATTGTATTTCTTAATTTTAAGGGAAATATCGATTAATTATTTCGGGATTGCCACTTCAAAAAAGTAGAAGTGCTACACTATTAGTATACGAATACAAGGCGAAAGGAGGGGGGGTTCTTGTATTCATACTCACTATATCGAAGAAAAGAGGCATAAAATGAAATACAATAAATTATTAACTGTGATATTAACTATTGCTATGTCGTTTGTTTCTTTTGGAGTTGGACCAAGCACTTATGCAGATACACCAGAGGTTCAAACCGCAGGAAACTTCTATGAAGACTATCCGGAGGCAAATAATCATGTTTTAGGAGCTGCGGGATACTTTCATCTATTTGCACGAGACGTCGTCGCAAATTCACATACAAATGGAAACATTGCTGCAATTCATTTTACAGGACAAGGAGATATTGGTACAAAGCAGTATAACACGACAGGAAACATCGACGTGTCATATCTTAGAAGCTATACTCACTTGCAAAGTGGTTCATTTCCAACACGTGACAAAACGAAATTTGTCGTTGGAAGTGGTATGAGTGTTGATTTAAGCAATGCAAATCAACCACGAATTAATGGTAGTACATTAGATAATCTCAGTGCGGATACAATTTTTCAGGATCCGGCAGATCATTTCTACATTGATATTGAATCAGAACTAAATGCTCTCGCAACTACGAGTGCAGCACTATCTCGTGAAGTTGCAGATCTTACAATTACAAATGATTCATTTCCTGACCGTAATAATCGAGTTATAGATGTAACGGCTATTGATAAAAATCAAATTCTCGTTAATCTTGATGGTAGTGTATTGGACCTTGAAACACCAATCGTTGTGAAAGGTCTTGAAAAAAATACGGGTGGTTCATTCAAGCAGGTATTTATAACCGTTGACTATAAAGGGGCACAATCTGCAACGATTCAGTCAACAGTCTTACTGGAATATGCTGATGGGTCACGTCGTGGTAATAAGGAATCTGTCGATTTTTCGGACAGTACTTTATTATGGAATTTCACAACTAATGGCGCGCCGATGCCAGGAACAATTACATTTAGAGGAACGTGGATTGGTTCAATTCTTGCTCCAAAGGCGCATGTTGTTAATGAAAAGAATATCGACGGATCAATTATAGTTGATTCCTTTACGAGTACTGGAGAAACACACCGTTGGGATTTTCAAGACCCAGAGCCACTCTTGATCCGTTTACGAAAAACAGACGCTGCAGAATCAAGTAAAGTTCTCAAAGGTGCTATATTTAAACTCGTGAATGCGGCTGGAACCGTCATTTACGATAATTTAACGACAGACGTTCTTGGCGAAATCAAAGTGTCGGTTCCTAAAGCAGGAACGTATTGTTTTATAGAGACTCAGGCACCAGAAGGTTATACTTTGGATTCAAAAGAAAAATGTATCACAATTACAGAATCTATGATGTCTAGTGCGGAGATATTAGTAGAAGTTACTAATGTGAAAACACCGGATAAACCCGATCCAAAGCCAGAACCACTACAACTACGTTTACGCAAAACAGATGCTAAAGACTCAAGTAAAGTACTGAAAGACGCGGAATTTAAGTTAGTAAGTGAAGATGGAACCGTTATTGAGGAAGGTCTCACAACAGATGCATTGGGTGAAATCCGTGTAGATGTCTCAGAAGCAGGAACGTATTGCTTTATCGAGACGAAAGCACCAACAGGATACACTTTGGATAAAACAAAAAAATGCATAACTGTGACAGAAACAATGATGACACAACCCGAAGTACTTATTGAAGTAACCAATACAAAGACACCGGATAAACCTGAACCCAAACCGGAACCACTACAACTACGATTACGCAAAAATGATGCTAAAGATTCAAGTAAAGTGCTGAAAGACGCGGAATTTAAGTTAGTAAGTGAAGATGGAACCGTTATTGCGGAAGGTCTCACAACAGATGCATTGGGTGAAATCCGAGTAGGTGTCTCAGAGGCAGGAACGTACTGCTTTATCGAGACGAAAGCACCAACAGGATACACTTTGGATGAAACAAAAAAATGCATAACTGTTACAGAATCAATGATGACACAGCCCGAAGTACTCATTGAAGTCACCAACTCACGAATTCCAGAAAAACCAACACCAGAAAAACCAACACCAGAAAAACCAACACCAGAAAAACCAACACCAGAAAAACCTACTCCCGAAAAACCAACACCACAGGAACCAGAGAAACCTGAAAATGTAATTTTACCAAAAACAGGACAGTCTAATACACTCGTTCAGTGGGGATTAATTATTGCTGGTATTGGAGTTGTTATTGGTGGATTCGTACTCTATAACAAAAAAAGAAATAATGATAAATAATTAAAAACCTTCGAGAGAAGGTTTTTTTAGTATTAGGCATCAATACTCTGAGTGGTTCAAAAAACAATAATCTAAGTAAGGTATAAATCGTCACGATAGACCTATAATTTGTACCTTTTGTAAGCGGTTAACGAAAGCGTACAATAGCAAGGTATAGGAGGTAACACATGAAACGACTGTTACAATGTCTCATGACAATGGGACTTTTGCTTACGAGTTTAGTTTTACCAGTAATGGCAGAAACATCAGGGGAAGATGGATCTGTACAATCAAATGATGGGATTCCGGTAATTGAGGACCGCCCATATTCTTCATTTTTCTTTCCAAATGATTTCTTAGAATGGGATTTTAATACGGATCCTGATGCAATTCATAATGTATCGAAAGTTCCGTTACAAAAACGCGTCAAAGGTACGCCTATCAATCCGGATCAAAATCCAGATGCAAAGGTAGTATCACTACCAATCGCAAACAAAAACACAAGTGGTACACCATCTCAAGGTTCGACAGAGAAAGCAATTTATAACTTTACAAACTGGCAATATGTTGATGCACTTGTGGGCTGGGCAGGCTCTGCTGGCGAAGGAATTATTGTTCCACCAAGTGCTGATTTAGTGGATGTTGCTCACCGTAATGGAGTACCAGTAATGGGAACTGTTTTCTTTCCTCCTAAAGCATATGGTGGTCAAAACCAATGGGTTAGTGAGTTCTTAGTTAAACGTGACGATGGTAGTTTTCCAATGGCAGACAAACTTATCGAAATGGCAGAACTCTATGGTTTTGATGGATGGTTTATTAACCAAGAAACCAGTACAGGAAGCTCTGAACATGGTCAAGGATTCTTAGATTTTTTAGCCTACTACAACAATAACAAAAAAGACCATATGGAACTCGTATGGTATGATTCAATGCTTGAAAGTGGTCAGGTTAGTTGGCAAAATGAGCTGAATGATCGCAACAAGCGCTATTTCCAAAATGATGACCAACGAACATCAGACTATATGTTCTTAAACTTCTGGTTTGGACCACAGATGGTAGCGGGTAGCCGCGATAAGGCAATCTCGCTTAATCGCAGTCCTTATGATGTATTAGCAGGATTCGATGTTCAAGCAAATGGTGTCAATAGCCGTGATAAACTCTCTAATGCAGTTGGAAGTGACAATAAAGTCATGACGTCTATAGGACTCTATGCACCGGACTGGACATTACGCGATGGTGGTCAATACAATGTGGAAAAATATTGGCAAAATGAAAGTGACTTCTGGATTAACAAAGCAGCGGACCCACGAGATACAACTCAGGGTAAAAATACATGGCAAGGAATGTCCCGGTACTTTGTTGAGAAATCACCAGTAACAAGTTTACCATTCCACACAAGTTTCAATGTTGGAAATGGGGATAACTACTATCAAGATGGTGTTATTGCGAAGACAGGAACGTTTAATAACCGTTCAGTTCAAGATATTATGCCAACCTACCGTTGGATTCTTGATCAAGATAATAACGACCTTTCTGCATTTATCGACTATAGCCGTGCGTTTAATGGTGGTTCTTCAATTGGACTAAAAGGTGCAATGACTGAAGGCTCTACAACACGTATGGATCTGTATGCAAGTGACCTCGCACTAACTGCAAACAATAAAGGTATCGTCCGTCATCATGGAAATGCAAGTATCGATTTAGTGTTAGATTTTACGGATGGAACACAAGACGTAATCAAAGGAACACAAAAAACAAATGGTGAATGGATTGAGACATTATTTGATCTTTCAAGTCTAAATGGCAAAACAGTTAATAAAATTGCAATTGATATTATTGCGGATGAAACGATTGCATCGGGATTAATTAATATCGGTTATTTAGGTATTGATGATAATACAACACAAGCAATTTCAGCAGTAAGTGACGTAAAAATTGTTGGTAAAAATGTTACAGATAATGTAAGTGCAAACTTACGATTAACATGGAACCATGACCAAGTAAATACACGTCAATACGATATTTATCGTGTAGAAGATGGTATCCGTTATTATGAAGGAAGTACCGCAAATACAGCATACTATGTTGAAAATCAACGCAGACCAGAGAGTGGAGAACTTCACTATGAAGTAGTTCCAGTCGATGCAACAAATGGCAAACACTTTACGAAAGCTGCATCTGTTGACTTTAAGTTTGAAGCTGTTGGCTTACCTTCTGGTGATTTTAGAATTTCGTCAAGTTTCGTTAAAGTGGGTGAAGATGTAACACTTACTGCAGTACCGTCACAATCGACAAAAACTGTAACATGGCTTGCAGAAGGTGCGGTTACTGACCGTCTCGAAGGTGTTGAGGCAACGGCTTCATTTGACAAAGCAGGTGTCTATAGCATCACTATGTCGCTAAGTAATGAAGCAGGAACAACCGATGTACGCAAAGAGAATCTAATCTATGTTTATGATGATTCTCTAGCAACAAAACCACAGTCACTTTCAAATCTTGCACAAAATTTTAAAGTATCAAATTCATGTGCTCCAAGTGAAGGTGCTGCACAGGCTTTCGATGATTCAAATGCAACGAAATGGTGTGATAATAAGACAGAGAAACCATGGTTGGAAGCATCATTCCCACAAACGGTAACACTCACTGACTTTGAACTGCATCATGCAGAAGCAGGTGGCGAAAATAAAGAATGGAATACACGCGACTATGAAATTCTAACAAGCATGGATGGCGAAACATGGGAAACTGCTGTCACGAGAACATGGAATACAGACGCAATAACTAAAGACGCAATTCCAGCAACTCAAGCAAATCATATTCGTCTTGTGCTGCACAAAGCTGAAAGCACAGGGAATGTTGCGAGAATTTACTCATTTAAAGTAAATGGTATAAATGGTGTGGATATTGAAGTGCTTCCAAATCAAAATGAAATAAGCGCACTTCGAAGTTTGCAGTATGAGACAGATGTCGATTTATCGAAATATACAGATGAATCTGCAAGTGTTCTTGTCAGCGCACGAACTCTGATGGGTGATATTCTTTCTAACAATGGAGTAGGTACTGATAAAGAAACAATTCTGAATGCAATTGCGGCTGTGAAGGATGCATTTGCAGGTTTGAAGTTGAAAGAAACTGATCCAGTTGATCCAGTCGATCCAGTTGATCCAGTTGATCCAGTCGATCCAGTTGATCCAGTTGATCCAGTCGATCCAGTTGATCCAGTCGATCCAGTTGATCCAGTTGATCCAATTGATCCAGTTAAACCTATTGAACCGGAAGTCGTTACACCAAAACCGGAAACGAATGAAGGCAAACTACCAGCTACAGGAATTGGGAATACACTCCTAATTTCAGGAGGATTCTTAACCTTGGTAGGCGTTGGTGTCTACGAAGTAAACCGACGTCGTAAACAATAAAATTAAAAGCATGCATACATAATGTGCATGCTTTTTTTGTATGTTGAAACAGACCGCAACGATGACGTTTTAACAATTATCTTGAAAAGGTGTTGACATTTGAAACATTATTGGTAATAATAGTGAAAAGCGATGAAAAGGAAAGTAACTTCATGAAAGTTCTTACAGAGAATCTACGTATGGTGAGAGTAGACGGACGGAAACGAAGCGAAAATGGCCTTGGAGCAATGATGCTGAAACACGAATAGTGGTTTAGGCACATCGGGAGCGCCCGTTAAAGCGCTAGAGAATGATAGTTCTTGAAGAGGTTTATGATCGTGAGACATAAACGAATTAAGGTGGTAACATGAGCAGCGCTCATCCTTAGGGATGGGCGCTTTTTATATGCTTAGGAAGCAAAAGGGAGAAAGAATATGACACACAAAATTGATGAATACGTAAACCAACAACATGAAGTATACAAAAAAATCGCGTTAGATATTCATGCGAAACCGGAAGTAAGTAATTATGAATTCTTTGCCAGTGAAACTCTTGCAAGCCAGCTTAAAGCAGAAGGCTTTGAGGTCAAAATTGATGTTGCAGGACACCGTACAGGATTTGATGCACGTTATGTTTCAAACAAACCAGGACCTGTGATTGCGTTTCTAGCTGAATATGATGCTCTCGTCGGTATCGGCCATGCGTGTGGGCATAACCTCTTTGGTGCAACATCATCCTTGGCTGGAGCGGCTTTAAAACAAATCGTAGATGAAGTTGGTGGTGAAATTCGAGTTTATGGAACACCTGGAGAAGAAGGTGGCGAAAACGGCTCCGCAAAAGGAAGCTTTGTTCGTGAAGGATTCTTTGACGATGTTGATGCTGCTTTATGCGTTCACCCTGGTCATTTACATGGTGGAACAACATCGGGACTTGCTAATGATCCAGTTGATGTTGAATTCTTCGGACGTGCAAGCCATGCATCCGGCAATCCGCAACACGGAATCAACGCCCTCGATGCCATCATTCAAGTTTTCAATAGTGTGAATGCGCTGCGCGAACACTTAACGGATGATGTTCGAATTCATGGGATTGTAACTCATGGCGGTGATGCTCCGAATGTTGTGCCAGAATATGCGTCGGCACGTTTTTACCTTCGTGCCAAAAGTCGGACAACATTGAATGATGTCTATCAAAAATTTGAGAACATTGTTAAAGGAGCAGCACTCGCTACGGGATGCACTCATAAGTTTGGACTGTTCCAAAATAGTGTTGATAACATCATCCTTACCCCATCATTTGATGCAATTTATGAAGCAAAACTTGGAACATATGGCGAAGTGTTCACACCCCGCAAAGTGACCGGAGGTCAAGGGTCATCAGACGTCGGAAATGTAAGCCAGGTTGTTCCAACAATTCAACCCTATATTAATATCAATAATACACCAATGGCTGGTCACAGTATCGAGTTTAGAGAAGCATCTAAAAGTGAACTTGGACTTGACTCCATTGCACTTGGGGCTAAAGTTCTTGCCCATACGGCTTTAGAGCTACTCACAAATCCTGAACTGCTAGAAGCAATTAAAAAAGAACATCGAGAAAATGTGGTATTGCAAGGAGAATAATAATGATTGAATTTCAAAATGTATCAAAAACATTTCAAACAAAGCAACTGAATGTTCATGCGCTGCAAGACGTCAGTTTCAAAGTCACACCGGGAGAAATTTTTGGAGTTATTGGATTTAGCGGTGCAGGAAAGAGCACGCTTGTCCGCTGCATTAATTTACTAGAACGTCCAGAATCGGGAAAAATTATCGTAAACGGTATTGATGTGAAGTCGTTGAACCCACGCGAGCTTCGAAATGAACGACGTAAAATAGGCATGATATTTCAAGGCTTTAACTTATTAAACTCCCGAACTGTTTATGAAAATATAGCATTCCCATTACGTTACAAAGGTAAGACGAAGTATGAAATTAAAGATAAAGTTGAGTCACTCCTTGAACTCGTTGGAATAGCAGACAAACGCGATGCGTTTCCATCACAACTATCTGGTGGGCAAAAGCAACGTGTAGCGATTGCGCGTGCATTGGCGAATGATCCAGATATTCTTTTATGCGATGAAGCAACAAGTGCTCTAGATCCGCAGACCACCCAGACAATCTTGAAATTGCTGAAGGAAGTTAACGAACGTTTGGGAATCACGATTGTAATTATTACGCATGAGATGGCCGTTGTGAAAACAGTATGCGATCGTGTGGCGGTGATGGAAGACGGTCATATTAAAGAATTGGACGCAGTAACGGAAATATTCGCCAACCCAAAAGCGACAATTACTAAAGATTTTGTGGATACGACGACAAATCTTACCTCACTACAAGCATTGATCGATGAGAAGCCGGAAATTTTAGCACTTGATGCGGAACAACAATTAGTCCGTCTTGATTTCCGGGGGAATATTACGCAAGAAGCGATCATCTCAGAAGTGAGTTTACGTTTCAATGTTAAAGCAAGTATTGTGTTTGCAAATGTTGAGATTGTTCATGAAGAGGTGCTTGGAATTCTCGTTGTTATCCTGACTGGCGAACGTCAAGTTGAAGCCCTAGAGTTCTTACAAGCGACAGGCGTGAAAGTAGAGGTATATGAAAATGACTAACGTACTTGAAACCTATTTACCCAATTTGATGAACTATCAAGATGAGTTTATAAAAGCGGTTTGGCAAACAGTTGAAATGGTGATTCGGAGCGGTGTCATAGCATTTGTAATCGGAATTACATTGGGTGTGATTTTAGTTGTTACCCGTGAGGATGGCATACTTGAAAATAAACTTGTCTATCAAATTTTAGATAAATCAACCAACTTGTTGCGCTCGATTCCATTTGTTATTTTGATCACCTTTATAGCACCATTAACACGAATTATTGCTGGAACTAGTATCGGTATTGATGGTGCGATTGTGCCACTCGTGATAGGATGCGTTCCCTTCCTAATGCGTCAAGTTGATATGGCTTTATCGGATATTGATGCAGGATTGATTGAAGCAGCAACCGCGATGGGAGTGTCACCTTTAGGGATTATCTTCCGGGTTTATCTAAAAGAAAGTATTCCAGCACTTGTTCGTGCAACAACCATTACGATTGTAAGCCTCATTGGCCTTACCGCAATGGCTGGTATTGTCGGAGGCGGCGGTCTTGGAGATTTTGTGACACGCTATGGTCATGCACGTTATATGCATGATATTACCAATGTTTCGGTCCTTGTAATTTTAATTATGATCAGTGTTGTGCAAGGATTAGGAACTATTATTATTAAGAAAACAACACACTAAGGAGAAAAAATATGAAAAAAATTGTAACAATCCTCATCGTAGGATTATTGGTTTTAGTAGGATGCGGATCAAAATCAACGCCAGCAACAGGTGATGAAAATGTCGTTAAAGTGGGAATGATTGGGAGTGATTCGGTAGTCTGGAAACATGTTGCTGAGGAAGCTGCTAAAGAAGGTATCAAAATTGAAATTGTAGCTTTCAGTGACTATACACAACCCAATGCTGCGTTAAATAATGGTGAGATAGATTTGAATGCATTTCAGCATCAAGTCTATTTAGAAAATGAAGTTGAGACGAATAAATATGACCTAGTCTCAATTGCGAAGACATCAATTGCACCACTTGGTCTTTACTCAAACAAAATTACTGATTTGAAAGACGTTAAAGAAAATGATAAAGTCGCGATTCCGAATGATGTCACAAATGGTGGTCGTGCTTTACAACTCTTACAAGCAAATGGTTTTATCAAACTGAATGATGCGAAGTTCCCAACACTAAAAGATATTATAGAAAATCCATTAAACTTGGAGATTATTGAATTGGCAGCTGCGCAAATTCCAGCATCGCTACCGGATGTTGCATTTGCGGCAGTAAACTCCGGAATTGCAGTTGATGCAGGGCTTAACCCGGCAGAGAAAGCGATCGTTTTAGAAGATGTAAGTATCTCGCAAGAAAACCCTTATGTGAACTTAATTGCGGCTCGTAGCGAAGATAAAGATAATCCAACGTTTAAACGTATTGTTGAATTATATCAAACAGATGCTGTAAAACAACTTGTAATTGAAGACAGTAAAGGTGCCTCAATTCCAGTGTGGTAAAATGATAGTGCTTCGGCACTATTTTTTTTTCTGCAAAAGAATCCCTAAAGAGTGACTGAAATGCACTTTGTTAAAAATAATTTCCAATAATTTCCGGAATATAGTGAAATAATATTTCTAATGTGTATAATGAATGTAAGCGCTATAGGAGGAAAATATGAAAAAAACTTTGGTTTTATTTCTAGCACTTTTTTTAGGTTTATCAACATATCAAGTAGGAGCATCAACCTCTGAACCTCTGTACAAGTATAAGAAACTTGCAGATGGAACTATGGGTTATGACAACAATGACCCTGTCATGTATTACAATGGCAGTACGGAACAAATTGAAGTTCCAGTTGCTTACAATCAAGAACAAACACAATTTAAATCATCGTGGATTGGTACGATTTTTAATCTACACTTCCCACAAATAAGTGACGAAACGGCATTCAAAGACATGTATGAATCACGTCTTGATGATTTTGAAGCATGGAATATGAACGCAATGATTTTCCAAGTTAGACCTTTATTAGATGCATTCTATCCATCAACCATTAATCCAACATCAGAATTCCTGAGTGGTAAACAAGGCCAAGATGTGGATTTTGATCCACTCGCGTACATGGTTGATGCTACACATGAACGTGGCATGGAATACCATGCGTGGTTTAATCCATACCGTGTAACAAATTCAGATATCATGTCAGCAGGTGTGCTTACAAAACTAGCTGCCGTTGGTTATAGTAAAGAAGATGTTGCGGTCATGACAACAAGTGAACGTGTCGCTGCACTCAACAAAGCTGGTGTACTAGCCGATACAAACTTCGCAGTTAAAAACCCAGAATACGTTCTAGAGTTTCAAGGAAAACTATTCTTAAACCCAGGAGAACCTGAAGTTATTAATCATGTTGGCGATACCATTCAAGAAGTTGTAACAAACTATGATGTCGATGCCATTCATTTTGATGATTACTTCTATCCATATAAAGGGGCAGTCCTCAAAGATGAAAATGGGGTCGATATTCCCGGTAGTGAAATTTTCGGAAGTAAAGGCGAAGATCGCGCAACATTCGAAAAATATGGAAATGACTACGAAAACTCAGAAGCAGGAATTGAGGCGTGGCGTCGTGATAATGTCACAAAACTCATCGACAAAGTCAATGACGTTATTGGAACACACAATAACAAAACGGAATCGTCAGTTCAATTTGGAATCAGTCCATTTGGAATTTGGGAGCACAAGTCAATTGATGATCGTGGATCAAATACCCCTCAAGGTTCATCCAAGTCATACTCCCAAACGATCTTTGCTGATACTTATCAATGGATTAAAGATGGCAAACTTGATTATGTAGCACCGCAAATTTACTGGGCATTTGGTGCTGGAGCAGCCCCATATGGTGAACTTGCCCGTTGGTGGGACAATGCTGTTGAAGGTACACAAACAAAACTATATATTGGACATGCTAACTACAAACATGTAAATAACTCGTGGGACGGCGATTGGAAGAATCCTGAAGAAATTAACAATCAAATGAAGTTCAATCAAACACTGCCAAATGTTGCAGGGAGTGCGTTGTATGGCTATTCAGACATTATGCCATCAGATTTAGATACCGTTGATCCGGCTAAACGTGATGCACACGCAGTTAAGAATGAAAGTTTAGAAATCCTTCGTAATGATTCATTTGCGAAAGCGTCATTGTCGCCAAGTCATCCTCAGTTATCACATGGCAACGTCGTCCCTTTGGAAACGGTTGAACTCAAAGATAATACCCTTTTATGGAACGAAACGAACAATACAAATGCACGGATGTATGTCATCTATGGTGGCCAAGAAGGTCAAAGTATTGAAGAAATCATGGCGTCGGGTACCATTCTTGGAAAAGTAAATTTTGCAGGAAAACAAGACTATGTATTTGACGTCTCGAATGCTCCGCATGATAAATATGTTGTGAGTGTTCTAGACAAAGCATACGTTCAAACCGAAGGAAAAGTAGCGGAAACATTCGTATTTGATGCGACTGTACAAAATCTTACACTAGAGATTAAAAAAGATACAACATTAACAAAGCAACAATTCTTAGACTTGCTTCAAATTCAGGCAAATGATACCTATCAGGTTGTTACAAACTTTGATGAAATCTTCGATGCAAGCAAACTCGGGACAGTTCAGATTTCAGTCACATTAACTTCAGATAAAACCGGTGCAAGTGTTCCATTTACTGTAAGCTTAAATGTTGTGAAAGCCGATACTAATCCGGAAACAAAACCAGAGCCAAAACCTGAACCTGAAACAAAACCAGACGGAGATAATAATGAATTGCCAACAACCCTACCAGCAACTGGTGTTCAAGAATATCATCTCGGATATAGTATTTTACTCGCTGGATTTGTGCTTGTAATTTTTGGTAAAATACGTCATAAAGACGCAAAATAATCGATAAAATTCATACATTTCTGTAAACAGAATAAGAATGTTTAAAATGTCATAATCCTCATAATGTATTATCGAAAAACCCCTATCCACATGCCAATGGATAGGGGTTTTTATGTGGATAATTTGATATAAAAATCGCTAAAAACCATAGAAAAAGAGTATGTGAGAATCAAAAAGAAAATTAGTGTATAATATTAAAGTAGGAATATTAAGATATTAAACATAATTAGAATTAGGAGTACACATGGAAGTAGGATTTTATTTTAGAGACTATATTTATAACCGCGGTGAAACGCTATTAGAAGAATCAAAAGTTCAGATTATTGAAGATACTAAAGAAGTGATTCGAGCACGCGTACAAGGAAGTGATTTGTACATTGTTCGGATTGAAATTACAGGGAATGCAGTGGATTCGATGTATTGCTCATGCGAGCATGCGAAAAAAGGCAACAACTGTAAACACATGGCTGCAACTATTGCGTCATCGATTAAAAACGGAAACATCCACAATTTTAGTGTTGAAGCACTTGAAACATTTGATGACTATGCTTCAGACTTGGATATGCAGGAAGGCACTTTGACACCAGAATTAATGGTTGAAGTTGGGCACCTCTTATCGCTGTTGTCGCACGATAATTTGATAGAATATTTAATCGTGTTATTTGAACGTTACCCTCAATTAGCACAACAGTTTTCAGAGTTTGATTTTACATTTTATGGACAAGGCGAAGACTTGTCATAGGAGCCAGTATGAAACGTAAAAGTTATATTCAATTAGGAATTGTCGCTATATTCGCGTTATATGCAATTTACTCACTCACAAAGATTAAAACACCTGTGGAGTCAATGCAGGAAAAAATGACGGTTGAGGTGGGAACAATTATCGATATGGATGCCATTGCTAAACAACAGAGTATAGAATTCGGTGTTGTTGAGGTGAATGGAAAAGTCGCTGAAAATAAGCAATATACAATTAGTAAACCAGAAAAAGTAAAAGATAAGAACCTTGCGGTTGTCATCTCATCCAAAAAAGAGAATCGGGTGCATCGTTTTGATATAGCAATCGTTGAAAATCGTGATGTTGCGTTAACTGTACGCAATAACGATCAAGTATTGAAAGATCAAGAGCGTGTTAATGCGACTGAAGGTTCACTCGTTGCAAGCGCAGATTATATTAAAGCGTATGATAAAGTTGCTGCGACGGTGACGTCAAATCTGGATACAGTCGATTGGGACATGGATGGTGAATATCCTGTAACTTTTGAGACAAGTGCCGAAGGGAAAACTCAAACGCTCACTATTACTGTTGTCGTTGGTGAATTGGAAGAACGTGATACAACAGAAGATGTTGCAGTAAAACCCGAACCTGAAACCAATGAAGAAAAACCAAAAGAAGAATCCAATGAAAAACCACAATCAGAACTTGCAAGTGTTACCAATGCAGGTTCTGAACTCGTTTTGGTCACCAAGCAACGAGCATTGCCTGCAGATTATGTACCCCCACTTAAAGACATTCCTGAAGCATATGCGGTAAGCACCGGTTATGAGGCAACGCCTGCTACGGTTGACGCCTTTATTGCGATGGTAGACACCATGAAAAGTGAAACGGGTATGTGGATGTATACGACATCATCATACCGTGATTACGACTTTCAAAATGAGTTGTATACCAATTATGTAGCGCAACATGGTCAGGCGGAAGCCGATCGAATGTCTGCTCGACCTGGGACATCTGAGCATCAAACAGGTCTTGTTATTGATGTTGTAACACCAGGTGGTTATATGTTTGATTTTGCGCAAACTGAGCAGTCAACATGGGTTAATAATAATGCCCACAAGTTTGGATTTATTGTGCGATATCCTGAAGGAAAAGAACACATTACAGGCTATATGCCTGAGGCGTGGCACTTGCGTTATGTTGGTAAAGATATGGCCACAAAAGTTAAGAACTCAGGATTAACCTTCGATGAAGTGTTAGCACAAAGTTAAAAATAAATGATTAAAAAATTTGACATCTTAGAAAAAATTACGTAAGATGGCAATAACGAACGAAAGGCGGTGTGGCAATGTACAACTCATCCTATACAGCATAAATAATCAAAATAGGAGGAGTTTGCCATGCTAAATTTTAATATTGGTGTGAAGTCACCACAAGGGCGCCAACTAGTAGCGCCTTTTTCTATGTCCGTTCACGAGAACGAAAAAATTGCAATTATCGGAGAAGAGGGAAATGGAAAAAGTTTATTCCTGAAAGCCTTACTGAATCATCCGTCTTTAGATACATTGGAAGTAACCCGGAGTGTCTCATCGAAAGTACTTTTCGGTTACGTATCCCAAGATATTGCTGCCGAGGACCTTCTACGTTCAAGTAGAGACTACATCATTGAAGATCAATGGGAGCGTTATGAACCCTTTGGATCGGTACATCAGGATCTCTTACCACATTTTACGGATGATGATTTTGATAGACCGTTACAAAGTCTGAGTGGTGGAGAGCGTGTTCGAATTCAACTTATGAAAATTCTGGTCCAAGATGTCGATGTGTTTCTACTCGACGAGCCAACTAATGATTTGGACATTGAGACATTAATGTGGCTTGAATCATGGATTTTAAGACAAAATAAGCCAATTCTCTATATTTCTCATGATGTTAAATTACTGAAAAATACAGCAAATCGAGTCGTTCATTTTGAACAAACGCATCGAAAAACACGTTCGCATATTACGGTCTTCGAGGGAAGTTACGATGACTATGTAGAAACCCGTAATCTCGAAATCGCAACGCATAATCATCAAGTAGAACGTGATCAAGCAGCACGTGCTAAACGATATGATCGCTGGTTACAATTGTATCAAACGGTTGAGCATCGTCAGCGCACACAAACCCGTCAAGACCCTGCTAAAGGGCGTTTATTGAAGAAGAAAATGAAAACAATTAAGTCAATGGAACGTCGTTTTGATCGCGAAACTCACGAAACTAAAATAGATACGGAGTCTGCGATTTCCATACGTTTTGACAACCAAGAAAAAGTACATCGTAAGAAGATTGCTGAGATTGACGTCGACACCCTTGAGGTTGCGGGTAAGACATTGGGGTATAATTTTTATTTGGATATTTACACTCCAGACAAAATCGCAATTATTGGTCGAAATGGAATTGGGAAGTCGAGCCTCTTGAAGCAGGTGTTCAAAGATCATGATGCAATGATGCATCAAGATTATCGTCTCAATCTAGACTTTGAAAAATCACCGATTGATAATTGTGTACGAGAAGGGTCACGTGAAGAGCGAGGTCTTATCACAAATCGCTTGGGAAGTTTAAAGTTTACTGAAACAGAGATGAATACGCCCATGCGTTTACTCTCTGGGGGACAAAAAGCGAAAGTATCCCTTCTCAAGCTCGTGCTTCAGAAGCCTCAGTTTATTATTTTAGATGAACCAACCCGAAACCTAAGCCCACTTTCTGTTCATGAAATCTATAGTATGCTTCAGGGATTCCAAGGTGCTATACTTTGTGTAACTCATGATCGTTCCTTGATTGAGAACGTATTTGATACGGTCATTGTTATGACCGAAGATGGCTTTGAACCGGTGAGCGAGTAAGGATTTAAAGCTCTGCGAGGAAAGGATATCCAAACCTATGAAAAAGAAACTTAGTCTCTACGGATGTTACTTAGTATTGGTCGGGGTTCTCTATGGCATCGAGCATGGCCTTGGATGGTTTGTTTTCAGTAATTATATTGGAATCGGAATTGGATTGGCACTACTTATAACATTGTTTACATCCGTACCGTTATTCCACAATCATTTTGAGACTGTAGGAAGCATCGCTGATCGAGCAAAAGAAAGTACACCCATTATGTCGATAGGAACGGCGATTGCACTTATCATGCCGCTGGTAATCTACATATATTTATCGTAAAGAACCGACTCAGATCGGTTCTTTTTCTGATTGCAATGCGTAAGTTATGATTAGACGCGTTTTAAGCGTTCAAAACGACAACATAATCACTGTGAGTCGTCCTATAGAAATGAAACGGTATAATAAAAATAGGTTGAAAGGGAGGGGTTTGAAATGAATGTGACACTTATGGTGTATCATTCGCTTCTTGAATTTATACGAAATATAGATCCGGTTATTGTATTTACAATCAAAATACTGATAATCATCATTTTGATACAAACTGTTATCCTTCTTCTAAAAATGAGTAAGAAAATGCATGAATCATAGAAGCGAAAGACACGACAAAACGTGTCTTTTTATTATAAACTAACGAAAAGTGGTTACGAAGCCTTCGTGTTACGGGACTGTTATCCAATGAGACAGGTTCGTCGTATTCACAATGTGGCTGAAGATTTGGTATAATTACATAAAGGTGGTATGGCTTATGTGGGAAATTCTAGGAATCGATGCAACAACAGATATAGAACAAATATTTGAGGCGTATGCTTCGAAAGTAGCAGCAAATGGAGAGTCGGATGAACTAACAAAGGCTTATGAAGATGCGCTTGTTTATGCGGAAGGTACATCCGATACGCGGTTTGACGATCTAATGCAAGAACTATCCTTGATGGATGTTAAAGAGCGCTTTGTCTGGCAAAAATGGTTTGATGCCTTAGATCGGTTAGAAGTGTATGAGCGTTTTGAGGATGTTGAAATGCTCAATGCATCGCTACAACGGGTGGATGTTCGCTTGATTCCAAGTGGTGTCATGTTTGAAATTATCTTACCGCATTTGCGAAAAATAGCACATTACAATAATGATAATGAAACCGAATTAAAAATGACGATGGACCACTTTGAATCCTACGTCCGTTTCCGTGAAGAAAGTCGTATCGGGTGGCGCGATCAGGGGAAATCAAAACGCAAGAATCAGTCGAATGCGAAACAAGTATGGTCCGTTGTTCAGATGATTGTGCAGTTTATCGGATGGGTGACTGTATTCTTGTTGATATTCCAATTGTTAGGCGTTTTTAATATCTTTGGCACACGTCAAGATACACGGAAACCAGAGCAAGAAATTACGCCACCAACCAGTGAGTTTGTGCATTATGACAAGCAGTTTTCTGATGCGTTGGTTGACGCAGTTCAAGAGGGAGTCCGTGATCAGTCACTTCAAGCGTATCTTGACTTTGATTCTTTGAGTCGGTTAGAGACGAGTTCATGCTTCGATCAAGGTGTCGCTTTCGATGCTTGCGAAGGGGCATTTTTGTTAGATCTAACAGAGCGACAATATAAACGAATGATGACAGAATCGTATCTTCAAGAAGGGTTAAATGATGCCTTGTACGATGCTTATCCGGCTGAAAGTATCTTCTATTATGAGACGTATTATGATGCTTTTGCAGCGCATCTTAAGAATAATAAATCCTATACTGTAAATGAAATTACACAGGAGTTGCATCTCAATGAAGCACTCTACGAGGAAGCATACCGGGCACATTCTGATGATGTTTATGACATCTTCTTCAAGCAGCTTGTGCAGGAGAATCACAATATAAACTTGCAAAGATTTACCAAGGATGCATTATAATCATTGACGTTAGGAATATAAAACGTATAATGAAGGCGTACAATTGAATCCATAAATACAAGGGGTGCCCGCATTAGCGGCTGAGACTAAACGCACGTTTTAAACCCTTAAACAGGAAGTCCTGTTTAGCACTTGATCCAGATAATACTGGCGGAAGGATGTATATCGTAGTCGTTTATTAACGTATATACATATACCTCTTTTCGAAATGAAAAGAGGTTTTTTTTATGAAAGATGGAGGATTTGCTATGAATGCAAGTATCGCAATACAAGTATTACCCCACGTAGATGGGAACCAAGAAGTCGTTCGCATTGTTGATGAGGTTATCGACTATATTAAAGGAACAGGACTACATTACACGGTTGGTGCATTTGAAACTGCAGTCGAAGGTGATTATGATACCTTAATGGAAATCGTGAAACAATCGCAAATTATTGCACATCGTGCAGGTGCTGATAAAGTTTCAGCATACGTAAAAATCGTGTATGCACCTCAAGGTGAGATGCTCACAATTGATGAAAAAATTACGAAGCACCAACAATAAGCGTTATGCGCTTATGTCGGTTGGTCTTGTCATAGTACTGTGGCAACTCATAGTATGGAGTGGTATTGTGCCCCAATTCATGCTTCCAGGTCCCGCATCAGTTATTATGGCATTATATGAAGACCGTGCATTGTTATGGATGCATGCTCAAACAACACTTCTAGAAGCGTTTCTTGGGCTTTTAGGCGGTGTTGGGTTGGGAATCACGTTAGCGCTACTGATGGACCGTTACGATCGCGTTTACCGTATGGTTTATCCGCTGATGATTCTCACGCAGACAGTACCAACTGTCGCTATTGCACCACTTCTTGTATTATGGTTAGGATATGGAATCTTACCGAAAATTGTACTCATCGTTTTAACATCATTTTTTCCAATGGCCATTGGATGTTTCCAAGGTTTGCAGGCTGTCGATCGCGACAGTATTCAACTTTTACGAAGTATGGGTGCGAATACGGTACAACAGTACCAGCATGTTCGAATTCCAGAAAGTTTATCGCCATTTTTTGCCAGTCTAAAAATAGCCGTTTCGTATGCTGTTGTTGGTGCTGTTATTGCAGAATGGCTTGGGGGAACAAGTGGACTGGGAGTCTATATGACACGTGTTCGAAAAGCCTATGCCTTTGATAAAATGTTCGCAGTAATTGTACTTATTTCACTATTAAGCCTACTCTTAATGGGGTTGGTCAATATTTTGGAACATAAAACGATGCCATGGAAAGATGTGGAATAAAGGAGATATTATGAAACGAATGGTAGTGAGTTTATTAGCTTTGCTAGTTTTAGTGGGATGCAGTACATCCAAAGATACTCAGAAAGTGCGCTTCGTACTTGATTGGACACCCAATACGAACCACACAGGCCTCTACGTAGCGCTTGAAAAAGGGTACTTTGAAGAAGCGGGGATTGCCCTAGAAATCGTTCAGCCCCCTGAAGATGGTGCTGTAGGACTGGTTGCTGCCAATGGTGCAGAATTCGGTGTCGGATTTCAAGATACTTTAGCACCAGTATGGGCGCGTCCAGAACCTTTACCTGTGACAGCAGTCGCAGCAATGATTCAACATAACACATCTGGAATTGTCTCGTTGAAAGACAAAGGAATTGATCGCCCATCTAAAATGGCAAACCATACTTACGCAACATGGGATATTCCTGTTGAACAAGCAATTTTGAAGTATGTGATTGAACAAGACGGTGGCTCATTTGACAGTGTAGCGTTAATTCCAAATACTGTAACAGATGCTGTGAGTGCACTCCAAAGTAATATCGATGCTATTTGGATTTACCGTGGTTGGGATGGTATTGCGCTCGAAGTAGCGCAACAGGAGATTAACTACTTTGCTTTTGCAGATTATGCGAAAGAATTGGATTTCTATAGCCCTGTAGTCATTGCAAATAATGAGTATCTTAAGGAGAATCCTGATCAAGCAAAAGCGTTCTTAGCAGCGTTGGGTAAGGGATATCAAGATGCAGTTGCGAATCCAGAAGAAGCTGCACAAATTCTTATGAAACATGTCCCTGAATTAAAAAGTAATGAAGCGTTAATCGTTGAAAGTCAAAAATACCTTGCAGGTGAGTATATGCGCGGTGAAGCGCAGTGGGGGAAATTTGATGCAAATCGCTGGAATGCATTCTACAATTGGCTCGGTGAGAAACAATTAATTGAGCAACCGATTCCTGCTGGATTTGGCTTTACTAATGAATTCCTTGCTTCATGAAACCGCTCTTAAAAATTCGCAATCTTAATAAATCATTTGGAAATCACGTAGTCATTGCGGACGTAAACTTTGAAGTGTATCCTGAAGAAACCGTAGCCATTTTGGGGCAAAGTGGTGTCGGAAAATCAACACTATTTCAGATTGTAGCGGGCTTAAGCCAACCAGATACTGGTGATGTGCTGCTTGAAAATGTGTCTATTGTGGATAAACCAGGATCACTTGCGTATATGCTGCAAAAAGATTTATTACTGAATCATAAAACTGTAATGGAAAACGCAGCACTTCCTTTGACCATTCAAGGTATGGATAAAGCCACACGACATGCGAAGGTTATGCCATACTTGGATACATTTGGTCTTGCGCAAACAGAAAATAAATATCCCCGTCAATTATCAGGTGGTATGCGTCAAAGGGTTGCATTTCTTCGTACTTACATGATGAATAAACCGATTATGTTACTGGATGAACCATTTAGTGCGTTGGATCCGATGACAAAGCACCAAATTCATCAATGGTATCAAAATCTAAGTCATCAATTTAAAATTACGACATTGTTTATTACTCATGATGTCGAGGAAGCTATTAAACTCTCTGATCGTATTCTCATTTTGAATGGGGCCCCTGGACGCATTCAGGAAACCATCGATGTTGCATCGATAAAGAAAAGTCATCCTGATTTTTTACAAACGGCTGCCTTCTTGGAATTGAAGGCATCAATTCAGGAAACCTTTATGATGAAACCTTAATAGCGTATTGAAACAAAAGATGAGCCCTAGGGCTCATCTTTTTGTTAGATTATGACACGGTTATTGATGCTAAGATGTAAAATTTCAGCTTGCTCTGCTGAACCATTCCAGAGGAAAATCAACTTGGAAATGTTTGGGCGACCCCGTTGTACGGGTTCTTTAATAATGACAGCAATCTTGTTTGGTCCTTGGTTCTCAAATTGCCATTGACTGCGTTCAGGAGCGGTAAAACCATAATTAGCAAACGTTTGAACGACAAATTCATCTTGTGTTAGACCGACAGGCGTTTCGAGTGGTACTTCTTGAGGTTCCTCAATGGGTGCTTCAACGACTTCAGGTTCTGTAACTTCTGGTTTCGTAGCGGGTTCTTGTACCGGTTCCTTGGGTGTCTCAACGATTTTTTCGACGGGAACTTCAGCAGGTGTCTTTGTACTGCATCCTGAGAGTAAAGCAGCTACGATAAAAAATACTATAATACGTTTCATATTCTATCCTCATTTCTTTCATCGCAAATCACAACCTTTAGGTTGCGCAAGAACATTTACTATACGTGTTTTAATATCAAAACACTCAAGGTGTGCCTAAAGTGCATGATTTGTGTTCCAAAATAAAAGGGCAGTTATTTGTAAGTGCCCTTTTGTCCTTTATTGATCTGAACCAAATTGAGTGGTGTTGTTTATCATAACATGAAGTAATTCGGTAGATTCAGCATCATCATTCCAAAGAAAGACAAGTTTTGAAATATTAGGTTTTCCTTGTCCGACGTTTTCTTTAATAATGACCGCAACTTTATGAGGTCCTTGTTGGTCCACAATCCACTGAGAACGCTCAGGTGCTGTGTAACCATACTGGGCAAAGGTGTCAATGATGTATGCATCTTGTGCAGTGCCATCCTTGGTTGCCCCTTCACGTGTTTCTGTTTCTTTAGCAGGTGTATTATTGGGTGTTTCTTGCTGTGTAATTGGTTCTTTGGATTTCGAATCATCAGCAGGTACGTTCACACTAATACATCCCGTTAGCAAGATTGTAAACAGTGCTAAAGTGATTAGTTTTCGCATGATGTGTGTCCTTTCTAAGAAGCCCTGGACATAGTGATACTATGATTCGACTATTTATAGACTTTATCATATAATTAAGAATGATTAAAGGATAATCCTTAGGAGGCACTATGAAACGTTGTACTTGGTCGACACATACAGAAAATGAAATGGCATATCATGACACAGAGTGGGGTAAGCCAAATCACGATGACCGTTATCTCTTTGAAATGTTAAATTTGGAAGGCCAACAGGCGGGTTTGAGTTGGTCAACCATCTTAAGTAAACGCGATACGATGCGTGCGGCATACGCAAATTTTGAACCTTCAGAATTAGTTAAATTTACGGAAGCGGATGTTGACCGTCTACTCTTAGATGCTGGCATTATTCGTCACCGTCTCAAAATTCAAGCTGTAATCCATAATGCGCATGCATATCAAGATATAGTTGCGAAGCATGGAAGTTTGGATGCTTTTTTATGGGCATACGTTGATAATGCGCCACTTGAAAACAATGTACAACATTACACGGACGTACCTGCAGAAACAGATCTATCGAAACAAATTAGTAAAGACTTACGAAAACTAGGTTTCAAATTTGTAGGACCCACTACGGTGTATGCTTTTATGCAAGCCGTTGGTATGGTGAATGACCACGAGAACGATTGTGCTTTCCGCCACAAATAAAAAATAGGTCAAGCGACCTATTTTTTTTCGTTTTTATGTAATTGTTGTTTGTGAATGTATGCATCGTATCGCGCATCTAATTTGTCCACATGCATTTTGAAGATATCCTCAAATGAAAGATCATAATGATTTGCAATAACCATGAGATTTCCAAGCACATCACCAATTTCTGATGCTAATTCAGCCTTTAAATCTGTATCCACACTTTCGTGATCTTCACGACCAAGTTCAATTGCTCGAACAGAACGGGCAACTTCACCTGCCTCCTCAAATAAAAAAGTAACCCGAATAAAAATATCAAGATCCGACCACCCACGTTTTTTGTAATAGGTATCAACCCATTGTTGGAATAATTCGACGTTCATATATACCCTCACATTCTTTCCGAAATTATACAATTATTTCCTTCTTAAATAAATTAATTTAGTGGTATTTTCACGAGAAACTGATGTCTTCGGTGTTGTTACGGGTCTAAGTTTGATACAATATAATCATAACTTAGCAAAAGTCTAAGCATATAGGAGGTATTATGGATTTAAGAAAAAAAATTGACGACATCTTTGCAGACTATCAAAGAGATTTAGGGCGTCTGGTTTCAATCCCTAGTGTCCTAGAAGAGGGCGGCGATGCACCGTTTGGCGCAAATATCCAACGTGCATTAGAAGAAGTATTAAAAATTTCTGAAGAACTCGGATTTAGAACTTTCATTGATCCAAATGGATACTATGGTTACGCAGAAATTGGTGAGGGTGATGAAATGTTCGGTGTTCTTGGACACATGGACGTTGTGCCTGCTGGTGATGTGAAAGCCTGGGATTCAAACCCATTTGAGTTAGTGGAAAAAGATGGTTTCTTGGTAGGACGTGGATCGTCTGATGATAAGGGACCAACACTTGCAGCTATGTATGCTCTTAAGACTTTATTAAATGAAGGAAAAACACTTAACCAACGTGTTCGATTTATCTTCGGAACCGATGAGGAATCACTATGGCGTTGTATGAACGCATATGTTGAAAAAGAGGAATTGCCAACAAAAGGATTTACTCCTGATGCAGGATTCCCACTCATTTATGCAGAAAAAGGCTTAATCGAATTTATGTTATATTCGCATCAGATGTCTGATGTGCGTCTCGAAGGTGGTGGAGCACTTAATGCCGTTCCTTCACAAGCAACAACGGACTATGATGCTGATGTAGCAGCTGCCTTAGATGAATTAGGATATACCTATACAGTTGATGGTAATGATTTGACTGTTGAAGGGATGGCTATTCACGCTAAAGATGCAGACAAAGGTAAAAATGCTATCGTTTATCTTGCTGAGGCATTGCACAAAGCAGGTAAAACAAATGACATGATTCGCTTTATTGTTGAGAAAATGTCGAATCCAAATGGAACCCTTGTCTTTGGTGAAGTCGAAGATGAAGTTTCAGGTAAATTAATGTTGAATGTTGGTAAAGTCAGTTTCCGCGAAAATGTTCAACAAATTGGTATCGATATTCGTTTCCCAGTAACCTATCCAGTGGAAAACGTCAAAGAACTCTTAACTAAAGATGCACATAAATATGAAATTGTTGTTGAATTGTACGACTATCTTAAATCAATTTATGTTGAAAAAGAATCTGACTATATTCAGTCACTCATGAAAGCATACCAAGATATTACCGGTGATACGGTGTCACAACCAATTACAAGTGGTGGGGCAACGTATGCTCGTGCGATGGATAATGTAGTGGCATTTGGTGCTTTACTTCCAACAGGATTAAAGACAGAACACCAAGTTAATGAACGTATTAGTATTGAAGATATGAAAGTCGCTATGCATGTTTATGCACAAGCATTCTTAAACATCGTCATCAAATAACACGTGAACGGGGGAAATATTGATGGAGAAGAAAAAGAAATTTTCGATGCCGAGTTCATATACGATTGTGTTTATCGCATTAGTCATCACGGCAGCTTTGAGTTATTTTATTCCACAGTCAGTATTTGATAAACAGTCTGGCGAAATTGTCTTTGATGCAATTTTCGGACCACAAGGAGAAATTCTTCAAGGACAAGGAATGCAACCTTTTGGACTGTGGGATGTCTTAATGGCACCAATCAAAGGATTTCAATCAGCAAGTGATGTTGCTATAGGAATTCTATCAGCAGGTGGGTTCTTAGCCGTCTTAAATCATGTTGGCGCGCTGGAAGCGGGAATTGGAAGTCTTCTTTCCAAATTTAAAGGAAATGTACTGATTGCGATTATGATGTTTGTTTTCGCAGTTCTCGGAACATCCTTTGGATTCTGGGAAGAAATTACAGCCTTTGCAGTTGTCATTATACCGATGTTTGTATTAGCTGGTTATGATGTTATGACTGGTCTGGCAGTCCTCTTTATTGGAGCATCAATTGGAAATATGGCAAGTTTGGTTAACCCATTTTCCACCGGAGCTGCTGTTGCAGCAATCGGAAATCCAGATCTTTCAATTGGATCAGGAATTGTGCTACGATCAATTATCTTTGCAGCACTGTATGTCGTTGGAACAATAATGGTCATTGGATATGCATCTAAAGTTAAAAAAGACCCAAGTAAGTCAATAACCGCAGACTTGGACAACGTCAATACACTGGTTGATGCAAAAGAAACCTTGCCTGAGTTTACAACACGTCGAAAATGGTCAGCGTTTGTCTTGATCATGGTTGTTATTATTGTTATTTTAGGGTATTTCCCTTGGGCTGATCTCTTAGGTCAAGGTGTCTCGGATGCAATCAATGCACCGTTTACGATGCTCGCTAAAGTACCGGTTCTTGGAAATCTACTCGGAGCTGGAAACATTACACCCTTAGGAACATGGGGCTTTGATGAATTTGCCTTCCTATTCTTAATGGGAGCATTCTTACTCAAGGTAATCAATGGTTTGGGTGAAATGGAATTTATCAACAAATTTATCGAAGGAATGAAAGATCTCTTCGGAGTTGTTGTAGTTCTTGCGATTGCTCGTGGAATTGCAATCATCATGGGAAGCTCAACTGAGGGGATGTCAATTACCTTCATTTACTGGATTTCAAATGCACTATCAAGTGTACCGTTATGGGTATTTGGAATCTTCGCAATTGCAGCCTACGTCTTAATTGGAATTTTCTTGCAATCCACAAGTGGTGTTGCGGGAATCTCAATGCCAATCTTGGGAGCTGTTGCAGCTGCACTCTTTACTTCAAATGTCATCGGTGCCGAAGGGGGTCAAATTATTCTTATTTCAGCCTTTGCCGCAGGTGTTAACTTTATGTCCGGTGTTTATCCAGGAGCAACCTTGATGGGGACCTTGGAACTTGTTAACGTCCCGTATGACAAATATTTGAAGTTTACATTAAAAATATTAGGAACATTATTATTAGTCGCTGCAGTCATTATTGCAGTCGCACCATATATAGGAATCGTACGATAACATGAACATTACATATAAAAAATTTACACAAGAAGATATACCGTTTTACTACGCATGGCGTAATGATCCAGAAGTTGCACAATACGACCAAAGTGGATTCTTACGTCCAATGTCGTTTGAAGAAGTCGAAGAGTGGAGTCAAATCCTTGTTAATGGGATGACATATACTGTTCTTGCAGATGACAAACCCATCGGAACAGTTGCATTCATGAACCTTGATCAAAGAAATCGCCATGCAGAGCTTGCAATTGTCATTGGTGATAAGAATTATTGGGGACAAGGATTAGGTCCACAACTGATGAAACAACAACTTGAGTGGGGTTTCAATGGTTTAAACCTAAATCGCCTCTATCTTCATGTTTTTGCGTTCAATGAACGCGCCCAAAAACTTTACAAGAAAATGGGATTCAAACATGAAGGAACAAAACGAGAAATGCTATTCCGTGACGGAAAATACCAAGACGTTGAAGTCTATGGCCTCTTGCGTCGTGAGTGGGAAACTCAAAATTAATAAATCAAAGTCTTTTCTATTGTAGAAAGGACTTTTTCTTTTGCTCACGTATTGGTTGAAACTGGGTGTTTTGATCGGCTAAGTAAATGGTTTTGGTCGTCTAAAAAATTTTCTTGCAAACACTTACATTGACAAGTTAAGCACGTTATGTTAATTTTTAGGCAGGATTGTTACCATTTGGGCTATACCTACACACCGTAAAGTAAAGAGGAAATACGTATGATCATTGTAAAAGTTATCAACAATAATCTCGTGATTTCTGAAAATGATGACAAACAAGAAGTGATTCTTATGGGAAAAGGACTGGGCTATCAGAAAAAGATAGGCGATGTCGTAGATCATGAAACCATAGAAAAACGATTCGTTAGTGGTGAAACAGCTAATACAAATAAATTAGTGACACTACTTGCTGAGATTCCTCATGAGCAAATTGCTGTAGCAACAGAAATTATTAGTTTTGCTAAAGTATCGCTGGGGAAAACATTAAGTGATAGTATCTTCATTACGCTAACAGATCATATTAACCATGCAATTGAACGTCATCAAAATGGCTTAGCACTCAAAAATGCACTATTGTGGGAAATTAAACGCTTCTATAATCATGAGTTCCTAATAGGGAAAGAAGCTGTGAACATTATCCATCAACGACTCAATATTACACTCAATGAAGATGAAGCAGGGTTTATTGCCTTACACATTGTGAATGCTGAGTTGGATTTAGATCGTGTAAGTCAAGTTTCGGAAATGACTGAAGTCATTCAGAATATTCTGAATATTGTTAAATATTACTACAAAATTGAGTTGGATGAATACTCGTTAAATTACGAACGGTTTGTTACCCACTTGAAATTCTTTGTTCAACGCTTGATGAGTGGTGTCTCATTAGAAGATGAAAACGATCAATTCATCACTATCTTGAAGGACAAGTACACAGAGGCTTACTCTTGTGCACTCAAAATTCGTGATTATATTCTAAAAAATTTCAATCGTGATTTGACAGAAAATGAAATGATTTACCTCACGATACATATTCATCGTGTGACAACACAATAAAATAGGATTGTTACCTTAAGAGGGCTAGACCGTTATAAATTTTTAATTTATGAGGGTCTTTTTATGTTTAAAAGAAGGAGAAACGTATGAATTACGAAAAACTCGCACAAACTGTGATTGAAAATGTTGGTGGCGAACAAAATATTTCTGGGTTGGTCCATTGTGCAACCCGTCTTCGATTCAATCTTGATGATGAATCAAAAGTAAACGCAAAAGCTTTAAAAGCAACAGCTGGGGTTATGGGCGTTGTTTCAAAGGGGGGTCAATTCCAAGTGATAATTGGAAGTGATGTTGGAAATGTTTATAAAGAAATTACAAGTCAGATTGATATACAAGATGGTGCCCCAAAACCAAAAAATAATCAATCAAAAGTTAGTCTTGTGATCGATACAATTACAGGTATTTTCACACCAATTTTACCAGCAATTACTGCGGCGGGAATGATTAAAGCAATTCTATCGCTACTGATTGTATTCAAAGTCATGACAGCACAAGATCAGTCATATCAAGTACTAAGCTTTATGGCAGATGCAGCATTCTATTTCTTGCCAATTTTACTAGCTGCATCGGCTGCAAGAAAATTTAACACAAACATGTATTTAGCGA
Organism: Erysipelothrix anatis; assembly: GCF_009828745.1. Lineage (GTDB taxonomy): Bacteria > Bacillota_I > Bacilli_A > Erysipelotrichales > Erysipelotrichaceae > Erysipelothrix > Erysipelothrix anatis. Next base: position 155,761 of record NZ_WTSX01000001.1, on the reverse strand, counting down.
TGATGTTGGGTGGTGTGTTGTTACACCCTAACTTTGTAGCTATGACAAAGACTGCTGCCGAAACTGGTGGAATTCATTTCTTAGGAATGCCGATCGCTGCTGTGTCGTATGCATCATCTGTTATTCCTATTATTCTCACTGTTTGGTTAATGTCTTTTGTGGAACCTATTGCTGATAAGTTCTCTCCAAAATCCGTTAAATTCTTCACGAAACCATTGATTACTATTTTAGTAGTTGGAACAGCTTCGTTAGTTGTGATTGGACCATTTGGCTATGCAGTAAGTGATGCAATTTCTAATGGAATTAAATACCTTGAAAGTTTTAGCCCGTGGTTAGTACCGTTAATTGTTGGTGGATTTACTCCATTACTTGTTGCTACTGGAACTCACTATGGATTAATCCCAATTGGTATTAATAACCGTATGACGAATGGATACGATACAGTTGTATACCCAGGTATGCTTGCTTCGAACGTAGGACAAGGTGCTGCAGCATTAGCCGTTGCATTAAAAAGTAAAAAATCAGAAGTTAAGCAACTTGCATCTTCAGCTGGGTTGACGGCAATTTTAGGAATTACGGAGCCTGCTTTGTATGGTGTAAACTTACGATTTAAGACACCATTGTATGCAGCAATGATCGGTGGTGGTGTTGGTGGTTTCTTCATGGGAATTATGGGGACTCGCAACTTCACAGGAGGATCTCCAGGCTTGATTACACTACCAAGTTATATTGGAGAAGACACCTTAGTTCATTTCTATTCTGCAATTGCAGGTGCTGCAATTAGTATCGTAATTTCATTTGTTGTTTCCTACGTATTGTATAAAGATGAAGTAACAGAAGCTCCAGTAACGCTAACTGAAATTAATGTTGATGCACTCCATGATACACTGGTAGCGCCTATGGATGGTCATAGTGTTGCATTAAGTACAGTTAAAGACGCTATGTTTTCCCAGGAAATTTTGGGGCAAGGTGTCGGTATTATTCCAAGTTCGAATGAAGTTTATGCACCGGTGTCGGGTGTGGTTAGTGCAGTATTTGAAACAAAACATGCTATTGGAATAACGGATGATGCAGGAGTTGAAATTTTGATTCACGTAGGTATTGATACTGTGCAGATGGGTGGAACTGGATTTGCATATCATGTTGAGAAAGATGCTCGAATCGAAAAAGGTGATCATCTTATGTCATTAAACGTTGAAGTAATTAAAGAACATGGATATGATCCCACAACAATGATGGTCATTACGAATTCAGATAGCTTGGGAGATATCCTTGTTACAACGGATCGTGATGTACATGTTGGTGACGCATTAATAAAAATAGTAAAGTAGGTAAAAAAATGACATTTCCAAAAGAATTTCTATGGGGCGGCGCAACCGCTGCCAATCAATCTGAAGGTGCATATAATTTGGATGGTCGTGGTCTCGCAAATGTTGATGTAATTCCACATGGAGAGAAACGTCGTGCTGTAATGACGGGTAAACTTCAAATGTTTGATTTTGAACCTGATTTATACTATCCAGCCCAAGGCGCGGTTGATATGTATCATCATTACGAAGAAGATATAAAGTATTTTGCAGAAATGGGATTTAAAACATTTCGACTTTCAATTGCATGGAGTCGCATTTTTCCCAAAGGTGATGAATTTGAACCAAATGAAGCGGGATTAGCTTACTACCAACGTGTCTTTGAGACCTGCCAGCGATACAATATTGAACCATTAGTTACCATTACGCATTTTGATGTGCCAATGCACCTCATAACGACATATGGTTCATGGCGAAGTCGAAAAATGATTGACTTCTATGAACGTCTTTGTCGTGTTCTCTTCACGCGATACAAAAATTTAGTAACACATTGGTTGACTTTTAACGAAATAAATATGATTCTTCATGCCCCTTTCTTGGCTGCGGGTCTTACATTTTCAGAAGGTGAGAATGAAGCCGAGATTAAATATCAAGCAGTTCACCATCAACTTGTAGCCAGTGCTCTCGCTACGAAAATTGCTCATGAAGTAAATCCCAAGAATAAAGTGGGTTGCATGCTAGCTGCTGGTCTTTATTATCCGTACACTTGTCATCCAAATGATATCGCAGAAGCGCAACGTATGAATCGTCAAAATTATGCATTTATTGACGTTCAATCGCGTGGAAAGTATCCAAGTTACCTATTAAAATCATGGGAACGCGATGGCATTAATGTGGTGATGGATTTAGCTGATCAAGAAATATTAAAGGCATACACAGTTGATTTCATTTCGTTCTCATATTATGCGTCACGAGTTGCGACGGCAGAACCAAATGCAGGTGAACGAACACAAGGAAACTTGCTCCCAACAATACGTAATCCACATCTTGAGGTTTCGGAATGGGGTTGGCAGATTGATCCCCTTGGATTTCGATCAACGATGAATGAATTGTATGATCGTTATCAAAAACCATTATTTGTCGTTGAGAATGGTTTGGGAGCACATGATGTGCCAGATACTAATGGTTATGTCAATGATGAGTACCGAATCGCTTACCTTGCGAAGCATATTGATGCTATGCGTGATGCGATTCTGATTGATGGCGTTGACGTTATGGGTTACACAACGTGGGGTTGCATTGATTTTGTTTCTGCAAGTACTGGAGAAATGAAGAAAAGATATGGATTCATCTATGTCGATCGTGATAATGCAGGAAATGGAACACTGCAAAGAACACCTAAAGCATCTTTCACGTGGTATAAAAAAGTAATTGCAACAAATGGTGACACATCTTTTATTAGATAAATTAAAGAGCACATTCGAATGAGAATGTGCTTTTCTTTTCCCTAAAAATAGGTGTTCTGGGTTATCTGGGGCATCGAAACCTCATCTTGGAACATTATGTGCCTTATATGAAGATGTGCTTGATAACATTAACGTATAGTTGTGTGCGAGCACAAAGAGAGGAAAAGAATATGAGGAAACATATAAAAAGTATAATTGCGGCGTCACTTGTTGTGGGAGTCACATTGGGGTCACTTCGAATTCACGCTGATGATATTACAACGTCACCAGTTACTCAAACAGAAGTTGCAGATGAAGCATCTGTAATTGATCCTACATTTGATGACATCGTGGATGTTCAAGAGCAAAAAGCAGAAGATAAAGAACGTGATAAAGCAATTTCAGTCGATGCTGATAATCATGACGTTGCACAACGTAACCTTGATTTAAAAAATGAAGACAAAGAGGTAACAACAACTGATGAGCCAGAGCAGGAAAATCAAGTTGCGGTTCCAACGGAAGTTGTGAAGCATACTGCACGGCTTCAAGTGCTTGCTGAAGATACAACCTTAGAGGTTGGGAAGACAGTTTCTTATCGTATTGTGTTTGGCGTCGATGGCGGTAATAACGTGATACCTAATCTTGATTTGACACTGCAGTTACCATCAATTGTTGGGGAGCAAGGTGTCATCTTTAACCAGGACCTTGAAACACTCGCAATTCGCGGTGTTGTTCCAGAATATGATGCGGTTACCAAACAAATTACCTATCATTTCCAAAACATAAGTGGTGGATTTGATACATCAATGATTCTAAAACTTGAAACAGAAAACGGATCTGCACTTAACTTAGAAAATTTGACAGTTACGGCATCCGTTGCGGGTTCAACGATTTCAGAAGTTACAAGTGAGGCAACGACCACTTTGATTGCCAATCAAAACGCTTCAATCAGTAACAAACTTCGTGGAATTATTGTTAATGGAGTTCCAGTAGACCGATCAAGCATTCGCTATTTAGATGATGCAGTATTTGCGGTTGGTTTTTCCATCAGTAGATTTGAAACAGGAACTGTTGCTCCAAGTACTGAGGGTACCATGCGCTTCGATTACACACTCCCTGAGGGTGTAGATTATGTTAGTGATACAAGTGGTGTGACACCAGAAATTAATGGTAAAACAATCACATGGCATTTTGACGCAAATCAAAATGCTGACGAAGAGTATTACTTTAATGTGAACTTTAATATTGTCACTAAAGTGTCTGGTAATTTAGCGCTTTTTAGTACTGTTGATACCGTTGCATCATCTAATGTATCATTCATAGACGGCAGTTCAAAAGCATTCGAAACGAAAGCAAGTGTTATGATTTCACCAAACTTTGAATATGCACCAGATGCACTATTTGGTGGTGGTCCTTTAACATCTGTATTTAGTGGACCTGCGGATGGAATCGGTGGTGTTGGCTGGATTAATAATGATGATCCAAGTGTTACTGATGGTGCTACGCTTGGATGGCGTCTCTATCTAAGTTCGCTTGATGCAACAAGCCCAATTCATGGTATCAATAGTTACGATGCGTTTTTCATGCCTGATGAAGCACTCAACGTCACACAAATTTATACCGGAACATTCTACCAACGTCCATCCAGCGCTTTCCCAGCAGGAATCCCAGTTGAAGAAGATGTCTTCTTTTCATTGAGCTACCGTTATGTTGGTGAAACAGAATGGCAACGTTCTGTTGCTGCCTTACAACCAGAAAGCTACTACCATGCTGAAGATATTGGCATTGATCCAAACAAAAAAATATCTGAGGTTTGGTTTCACTTTTACGACGGTGAGCACAATGTATTTGCCGATACGGTAGATTTTGATCGAGATTCAATCTTTAAACTACCTAAAGGTCTAACGAACATGAACTTAACAATTTTTACATCGGTTGACCAAGGGTATGTGGGTCCGATTCAATCCGATGCAGGTATTGCATATTCAGGGTGGTATCCACAAAAAGATGACTTAACGAACTCATACCGTACCGACCAACAATCAAAATATGTACCTGAAGACGTAAAAGTGAGTTGGTACTCCGACGTGAATAGTCAGTATGAATCACGATTGGCACCGAAGACGGCTCAAGTTGTAACGGCACCTGAAGGCATCAGTCGATACATCAAATCGAATATTTCACTCAGCGATTCAAAATATAATTTGATCAATAGTGGTGATAACTATTTACGCTTGGATATCAACAATGATGTTGCTTCAACACAGGCATTAAGTGGACCATTTACAATGTATGCTCTCATAGACCATGGCGTAACCGTAAAAGATTTGGAAGCAATTCCTAATGCGACTGTCACGGTTGTTGATGAGAACTATCACGATGCAAATAAAACACTGTTAAAAATTGAAATGGCTGTCGATCGTCTAGAAATAAACCGTCGTGCAGTGGTTCGTATTCCTGTTCATATTGCGGAGAATGCGCCAAATAGAATCAACGTTGAACTCTTTGGTTATTTAAATGAAGATTTCTCGGTATCGGATGTTTCAAATGTTGACGGATCATTCACGATTCGCGAATCAGACCGTCACGATTTTAATGGAAACGGAAATGTTGAGGAACTTATCTATACGACCAAAAATACATATACATATCGAAATGCGTATGACTTTGTCGCTACCAATACTGTAGACAGCAACGTTGTAACATCCGTCAATCCGAATTCGACCCAAGTCGTTGATCTCACAGTATTTAACGAGAAAGATACACCGTTTACGAGTTTAGAACTTATTGGTGTCTTACCAAGTATTGAAGATACATTTGTACTCAGTGATACTGAACGTTCATCGAAGTTTGATCTCTCATTATCAGGTCCGATCATCTTACCTGAAGGTTATGAAGATGCTTTCGATGTTACCTATTCAACATCAAAAGAACCGAACATCGTTAATGTACTAGATCGTCATACTGATGCCGATTTAAAACCAATTGATTACCCATCACAAGTAGATGATCAGCCATGGGTCGAAGCATCGGAAGTATCAGACTTTAGTACCATTAAGTCTTTCAGAATAAGTTTGAAAGCGGGTGCTGGACCGATATCACAAGACGCACTTAATTTTAAACTACCAACGCAAGTGCAAACACCGCAACTTACGGGTGATGAAGCACTGAACGACCGTACGGCTTTCTTAAGCTTTGCAGTTGGTGCAAACCAAGCCAATGTCTTTGAAACCCAAGCATTGTCCTTTGTTTATGAAAAAACACCGATTTATACGATTGAGGGCGACAATGTCACGATGTATTTAAAAGATGTGCAAGCACATGTGGCTTCAGGAAACTTGATTTCAAAAATCATTGAATTTGCGAATCCTTTAGTTCAAAAAAATGATATTACGATTCTCAACCCGAATGTCGGTGCAGTCATTATCAATGCACCAGAAGTTTATACGGCAGGAGTTTATGAAGTGCAATTAAGTTATTACGATACTGCACGTGCAGCACGCGTTCAGACTACGATTACCTTAACAGTTCTTGTGGATCCTACTGATCCGATCGAACCTATCGAACCAACAGATCCAACCAATCCAACAGACCCAGTTGCACCAACGCAACCGGAAGGTGGTGAAGATGTGTTACCAAATACCGGTGTCGCATCAAACAATGTGGGTTACATATTGGTTACGCTTGGTTTGGGAATGATTGCTTTCACACTCATTAAACGAAAATATCAGTATCGTCGATTTCAAGCTTAACGATAATAGGAGTTAATTATGAAGAAAAAAATAATGTGTATCGTCGCCGTGGCGATGCTAGTTTTAGCGGGCTGTACCTCGAAAAATATCGGATACGCGATTGCGGAATCGATGAATACAGAAGATTTAGAAACAATCTTAAGGAATTCTTCCGTGACCCCAAATGTTGGAATTTTGGATACCGATTCTTTGAAAGATGTCTACGAAGAACTTGCATTTGAATTGGATATGTTTCAAGACGAACTCCAACTGTTGGATCCTGATGATATGGAAGCATTGGATGGTGAACTTCTAATCGATGTTTTTTCATCATTGGGAGACTATACAGACCATGTTATTCATCTTATGGATTTGGATCCAAGTTTTAAAGCATTTTACCTGGGTGATGATCGTGATATGGATGCAATCTATGGTATTTCAGTCTTTATCTTTTCAGAAGTTATTTCATTCGATAATGACCTTATTGATTTTATGAATGAATTAGCCAAAGAAGAAATCGGTGAAGCTGTATTTGTTAAAGATAACGTTATGGTTATTGCTGAGTCAGATTACATTACGGATGTAGATCAATTTCTGACGCTTGCAGAGAAAGCAGTAACCAAGCATTTAAAATCCTAGTTTAGATACGTAGGTGTTTCTAAGAGTGTCGGCATGTATTGTTGTGTCGACGCTCTTTTGCGTCATTTTTGGATATGCTATACTTTATGAGAGTGTGATGTCTGCATGTAAATGCATAGGAGGACATCAAGTCTAGACCTACTAAAGATTTAGGGGAAAATGGGGGAGTTATTAATGGCATTTTTAATGAGTATTGGTGCATTACTTTTGGCCATGAGTGTGGTTACTTTGTTTTTCTATGGTGTCGTCAATGGCTGCTTATATTTCATGAAAAAGAATACGTCAATGGACCCATCAAATCGCAAAGTCAAAATCCGACAATCCTCGAGTATAAAATGTCTAACGAGTTTCGTTTTATTCGTCTTAATCGCGTTTGGGATCCATCAAACGATGACTTATTACTTGAAATCAGGAGTATATTTTTGGTTTGTTATTTTTACCTTTGGCTTGCTCTTAATCATGTATTATGCGCCGTTAGGAGCAATCTTGATGCCGTTTGTAAAAAAAGAATACAAGACTTGGCACCGTGTGTCCAAGTTCTTTTGGTATTATGTCGGAGGGACGTCGTTGTTTTGGGGAATCTTACTGATTATGGATACAAGCACTAAAATCTATAGTGACGAAAGTGGATCAAATTTTTATTATGGAAACCTTCCATTAAAAGTCATGGGCGGCATCAGCCTAATCATTGTCGCACTCTATATGGCAGTAACCTTGGCATCCATGAAATATACAGTCGACACAAGGGACAACATTCAATAAGTAGCACCTACATAAAAAAAGCCGAACTCGGAAGTCGGTTTTTTTTGATAGAATTCTAAGATTGCGTTTATTCGGCTTTAGTGAAGATTGCTTCAAGGAGTGTCATGAGCAGAGCAACGACGGGAAACATAATCCATCCAATCGCAAAGAAGTCACGATTGACAATACCGATACCTACATAGACCATGGCTGTAAGACCCATAAGAGCACCCGTGATCTTTCCGAATTTTTTTTCTTGTGCCGTTGTGTGCATCGTATCACCGTGATTCTCAGGATTTAAGAATCGGCTTGGCATCTCTGCTTTAATAGGTACTGAGATTAGGAAGAAGACGCCAAGGGCAACAAACAATAGCAGTGCTACGCCCGATATATCATCCTTGATACCAAGTTCTTCCATTACGACGGCGATAAGAACTCCCAGTAAGATCAATGCGATACCGCTTGGAATTGCGATAATCATTTGTTTCTTATAGGGTTCTTTAAAAGCGTTCACACGGTCTCTGTCTTGTGGCGTAAGTTCAGAACCAATGATTTCAATATTTGCTAAACGAAGTCCGTAAACGATAAACAACGAGACGCCAATAATCACGGCGGTTAAGAAAACCACATAACCGATAATTTCAAGATGCAAATACTCGAAGAGTGGAAAGAGTGCCGTTCCAGCGATAATCGTTGAGACCCCACCTGCGACTGCAGTTGCAAATTTCGGAATATAATTTAAATATGTTTCAACAGTTCTTGAATCAAACGCATCAACAGCTGGTTCTTCTAGATTTAATGCTTCTTTTAAGTCATCGATTGAACCAAATTCTCCAATAACTCTACCGATAGCTGTTGCTTCATCCATCCCTTCTTGGTGGTATTGCTCATATTTAGTCTCCATGGAATCTAAGATGTTAGCTTTAATGCTGAGGACCTCTTGTGTTTGCGGTAACGATTTAAACATTACGTCCACATAATCTCTAATTTGTTGCATAATCCTTCTCCTTTGTATCTGTAAAGATATCAATGACTTCTTTTACCAGTTCCCATTCCGCTTGTTTTTCTTTGAAGTATTGGCGACCTGCATCTGTAATACGATAGTAAGTACGAATGCGCCCCTTTGTTTCATCGCCTTCGTACGATGCGATATAGTCATTTTTTTCCAATCGCGTAAATGTTGAGTAAAGTGTTGTCTCTTTGATAACGTATTTCCCTTGACTCATGGTTGCGATACTTTGTCCTATTTCATATCCGTAAGAATCGTTGTTGAGTAAGATGTAGAGCACGATGGTATCGTTGTAACCACGAATAACGTCACTACTGATCATGATTGCCTCCTTTACTTCATCTGTCGTAGTAATCGTAGCACAAAGTACTACGACAGGTAAAGTACTTTTTTTAAAATAGTGATAAAAGGTGCAAAAAGTGAATGTTTACGATAGAATATAAATGGGAAAAGGGGAAGAATATGAAAAAATCTATTATAAGTGTCCTACTTGTGACACTCCTATTATTTGTAAGTGGTTGTACTCAAGCTGGAGATGGTTATAAAGTTGCACGGACAATGAATACTGATGCTTATACTGCAATTGTTGTGGATGATGCAAAACAAAATGTAGGGATTCTTGATAGTCAATCGGTCATTGATGCCTATAAAGAAGCATCGTCAAACCTTGATGATATTTACATGGAATTGGATGACGAAATGATTGAAGAAGGACTTGATTATGTTTTTGCGGCCATGGGCTACTATTATGAGACAGTCTATCAACTACTCATCGGGGATTCCAATTTTGAGGCAGTGTATTTAGGTGATGATTCAAACCAAAATTCAATCGACGGTGTCACCGTGCTTAAATTTACAGAAGCACCAGAAATTGAAGTAGAACTTATCGAAATTATGAATGACATCGCGCGTGAAGAAATTGGCGAAGCTGTTTATGTCCAAGATAACTTCATGGTAGTTGTTAACGCGGAATACATTAATGATGTTGATGCATTTTTAGCATTAGCGAAAACGGGCGTTGCAAGCGTCATAAAAAAATAACCTCATTGAGGTTATTTTTTCAATCAAACGTTGGATAATTAAGAATCCGAATGGAAAGTTCTACGACAAAATCATCGACACTTGAGACGGTAATCTCGTTTAGAAGTAAATCTTCATAGAAATAAGCATCCAATTCGAATTGTCGACTTTGAGCATATTCCAAAATTGCATCATAGCCCACATAGAGCGTATCGAAATCTCCGTGGTGATAATAGGTGATGTAGTGGCCTTCAGGTTTTGAAGTGATGTTTGGTGTTGATTCAGGATCAAGCGCGATAAAGTAGAAATATGAGTGATTGCGATAGTTACCATTGGTAATATCTTCGAGACTGGTCATTGTTCCGATAGAGTTTACAAAAGTAATATTCTGTTCTTGGGCAAACTGCGTGTACTCAGAAACAAAACTACGATGACTTCGTGTTGGAGACGGGTCACTTTGGACAAGCCATTCCTCATGAAGATAGGTGACACACGGTGTATTCGCTGGCGCATTCGCTGCCACATCAAGATTCGCTAAGGTTTGATCAATATAACGTTGACTTAAAAGAAGATGATGAATTTGATCTTGAAGTGACTGGCGTCGTTGGGCAAGAAGATCGGTAAGATGTTGTGGTGATCGATGATCAAGATAATTCTGAATATCACTCAATGACATACCCATCTCTTTAAAAAAAGAAATAACTGAAAAGGCATAATATTGGTGATATGCGTAGTAGCGATAGCCATTCTCAGCAATGACTTCAGGCTGAAAAAGTCCGATTTCATCATAATAAAATAAAACATGTTTTGGGACCCCGGCAAGCTTTGCAAATTGTCCGGTTGTTAATTTATCATTAATTCTATTCATAATGCATTAATCTCCTTGACTATAAGGTTACCTTATACTTTATTATAATGCAGTTATGAGTTTTCGTACAGGAGGAAAAATATGAAATTAATCATTAAATATTTAAAAAAGTATAAACTACTATTTATCCTCAATCTTATTGCGATTATTGCTTTCTCTATCACAGAGTTAGGTATGCCGACAATCATGGGAAATATGATTGATGAAGGTGTCGGAAGCGGTAATCTTGATATCATCAGAAATCAAGGTTTGATACTGCTCGGTGTCGCATTTATTGGGGGATTGGGTAATATCTTACTTGGATTTACGTCGAGTCGTATCGCGACATGGATGACACGTGATATCCGTAATGACTTGTTTAAAAAAGTTCAAGAGTTATCTCATTCTGAATATAATGAAATTGGAGTATCATCATTAATTACACGTATCTCAAATGATGTTTATCAACTTCAATTGTTTGTACAAATGTTTTTAAGAATGGGTTTAAATAGCCCAATTATGATCGCTGCTTCAGCGTGGATGATCTATGATACCAACCATGCACTTGCATTGATCGTTGCAGCAAGTATTCCGTTTATTCTTATTGTTGTGACCTATACAGGACTGAAATCAGGTCCGATCAGTCGCGCCCAACAAAAACTAATGGACGTTCTAAACCGAATTACGCGTGAGAATATTACGGGTGTTCGTGTTATTCGCGCATTTAGAAAAGATAAGCATGAAACAGAACGTTTTGAAGCGAAAAATGATGACTATACCCGTACCTCGAAGAAACTATTCTTTATGATGTCACGTGTTGAACCAATTTTCTTCTTCATTCTAAACGTTGCCGTACTCTTTACAATTTTTGTAGCCGCACAAATGATCGATATCGGTGCGCTTGAAGTCGGTAGTTTGGTTGCATTCTTGGAGTATCAATTCCATGCATTGTTCTCCTTATTACTCTTCTCAATCGTATTCGTAATGTATCCACGTGCAGCAGTTAGTGCTCGTCGTATTCAAGAAGTTCTCGACAAAGAACCCCTCATTGTGAATCCAGAAAATGGAGTTACTGAAGGAACTGAAGACACAAGCATTGTCTTCGAAAATGTTGACTTTGCGTATCCTGATGGTGAAGCAAACGTTCTAACAGATATTTCATTTACAGCCAAAAAAGGTGAGACAATTGCCTTTATTGGATCAACTGGATCGGGAAAATCGACACTGATAAACCTAATCGTTCGTTTCTATGATGTGACCAAGGGTCGTGTCTTAGTGAATGGTGTTGATGTGCGTGATTATGATATGTATGCACTTCGTGACAAAATTGGCTTTATCCGTCAAAAAGCATTGCTCTTTAGTGGTAGCATCAATGAAAACATTCGCTATGGAAAAAAAGATGCCGATTCAACGGAAATTATGGCCAGTGCTGAAATGGCAGCAGCCCGTGACTTTATTGAAAAGAAACCTGATCAATATGAAGAATGGTTAAGCGAGGGTGGAAGCAACGTTTCTGGAGGACAGAAACAACGTCTATCCATTGCACGTGCATTAGTCCGTAAACCAGAAATCTATATCTTTGATGATAGTTTCTCAGCACTAGATTATAAAACCGATGCACTCATTCGTAAAAACTTACGAGAAGAAGTGCAAGATTCTGTAATGTTGGTTGTCGCACAACGTGTTAGTTCAATCGTTGATGCCGACCAAATCATTGTTCTTAATGAAGGAAAAATTGTAGGAAAAGGAACACACCTTGAGCTTATGAAATCTTCCCCAATCTATGTTCAGATTGCAGAATCTCAACTCAGTGAAAAGGAGATGGCAAAATATGAGCAGCTTGCGTAAAATGTGGCGTTTTTTAAAGCCCTATAAAATTAAATTAATCCTTGCAATCACATTCATCTTCATTGCCGCTATCTTAACTGCAGCAGCACCAGCGATTGAAGGTTTCGCAACAACCCAACTTGCAAAGGACGTCGCAGCAATCAATGCTGGCGTTGCGGGTGCACATATCCAATACGATATCATTTGGAAAATCATTTTTATCTTACTTGGAATTTACATTGCGAATGCAGGTTCGCGAATGCTTTATCAATATCTTATTACAGAGTCTATTCAATCTTCAGTTTATGATTTACGAATGGCTGTCAAAGAAAAAATGGTTCGACTCCCAATTCGTTATTTTGATGAACATGCGGCTGGAGATTTAATGGCACGTATGACGACCGATATCGAAGCATTATCAGCAGCCTTGCAACAAGCCTTTGCGCAAGTTGTAATGGCAGCCTTAAGTCTAACCATGGCTGTCATCATGATGTTTGTAATTGACTGGCAAATGGCTCTTGTAGGGTCCTTAATTATTCCAATTAGTTACTTCTTTGCACGCTATATTATTAAGCAGTCACAATCACTGTTTGATGTACAACAAAAAACATTGGGAGATATGTTTGCGGTTGTTCAAGAGAAACTCACTGGATTCAATGAAATTAAACTGTATAACTATCAAGAAAATGCAATTGAAGAATTTAAAGAAACCAATAGCAATCTCTCTGAAGCAGGTTTCAGAGCCAACTTCATCTCAGGACTGATGAGTCCTGGTGTAACACTCGTAACGTATATTGTTATTGCGATTTCTGTCTTCATGGGTGCAATGAAAGTGGCTCAAGGCGTCATGGCTGTTGGGGCACTCCAATCGTTTGTTCGCTATATTTGGCAAGTAAACCAACCTTTAGCACAAATTACACAATTAGCACCAACCATTCAGTCAAGTATTGCTGCAATGGACCGTGTTTTCGAGTATCTTGAAGAAAATGATGACGTCGCTGACGTTGCGAATCCCGTTGTTATTGATTCCTATCAAGGAGCAGTTTCGTTTGATCATATTAACTTTGGTTATGGCGAACGTCCGATTATTCAAGATGTTAGTGTTGAAATTAAACCGGGTGAAATGGTTGCGATTGTTGGTCCAACAGGAGCTGGTAAAACAACCATTATTAACTTGCTCATGCGTTTTTACGATGTTGATTCAGGATCAATTCGTATTGATGGCGTCGATATTCGTGATATGAAACGTGATGATTTACGTTCCTTGTTTGGAATGGTACTTCAAGACACATGGTTGTTCAGTGGTAAGATTAAAGAAAATATTGCTTATGGAAAACCGAATGCTAGTGATGAAGAAATCATTGATGCAGCAAAACGCACGAACGTTCACCACTTTATTACAACATTACCTAATGGTTATGATATGGAACTCAACGAAGAGTCATCAAACATTTCCAATGGTGAAAAACAATTGATAACGATTGCTCGTGCCTTATTGAGTGATCCTCGTATATTAATTCTTGATGAAGCAACAAGTTCGGTCGATACCCGATTGGATGCGATGATTCAAGAAGCGATGGCGGAACTTATGAAAGGTCGTACATCATTCGTAATTGCCCACCGTTTATCAACAATTCGGAATGCTGACAAGATTCTTGTCATGCGTGATGGTAATATTATTGAAACAGGAAACCATGATGAACTTATGGAACAAGAAGGCTTTTACGCTGATCTTTACAACAGTCAATTTGCAGAAAACTAAACCAGCTTCGGCTGGTTTTTTTCTATTAAGATTTGAAAAAAGCCAGAGGATTCTCTGGCTTTATATGTTGATGTCACGCGTTTTAAAGTGATGAAGACCGAAACTAAAGATTCCTATTGTAAGGATTGTCCAAAGACCAATTGAGAGACTGTTAAAAGTTCCGGCATAGATTTGATCAGGCATGGTAGTATGCAAGATGGAAATAAACTTAAAGGATGAAAGTGCATCGACCATTTGTGCCATCATACCGAGTACATAGGGGATAAAGACAATTCCCATGGCAATACCCATTGTTGATAATGATGTGGGAAGGATTAAGGAGAGTCCGGTTCCAAGTACTAAGAACAATAATGCAAGCAACCAAAAGGATGCGAAGACAGGTAGCGATCGGATTAGTAAATCACTGAATACTGTTCCAGCAGGAAGAAAAACCCCCAATGCGAAACAACTGACAAGAATCATGACACACGACACGCCGGTTAGAATCAAGATATTTGCGCTCAATTTTTGTACGATAAGCTCTGTTCGTGTTATAGGCTGAGCGTAAAGGAATTCAATGGTTCCATCAGTAACTTCTTTGCTAAATGTATTCAAACCTAAGACAATCGCAAAAACTGCGATACCCATCATGATATACTGCATGATGTAGCCGTAAAAAACATCAATTCTACTGAAATCTGGAAAATGCTCAAAACCAAGGACTTGCAGCATCGAGTCAGGAACACCTTGAATTAACGCTTGCATTGATGTGTTGGCCATGGTTGGGTAGAAGGCCATGAAGCCAATAATCATTGTCGATAATGTAACCATCCATACGATCATACTCTTATAATTAAGTTTAACGTGTAGTTTCATGAACATCCTCCTTATAGTACTCAATAAACTGGTGTTCAATGGATACATCTTCGATGACTAAATCATCAATCGTACGATTTTGAAGAATCTGGATGAGATCGGGTAGTGGTATCGTGAAAATCGCTGCAATGCTATCTTCAGTTAGTGATAGAACTTGGGATGCGAGGTGTTCAAGCCCATGAATATCGCCCTTAAGCTTCACAAATTTTCCCGAGAGTTGCAACGTGTTTAAATCTATTGATTGAATGATTTTTCCTTGTTTAATAAAAATAGCACGGTCACAATGTTCTTGGATTTCTCTCAAGTTATGACTTGAAATAAGAATGGTCGTTTTGTTTAGGGCTGCTTGCTTTGTATATTGAAACAACACTTTTTGGATCAGTGGATCAAGTCCATTGGTAGGTTCATCCATAATAAGGACTCGAGGTTCAATCACCAAGGCACTGACAATAGCCACTTTCTTTTTGTTGCCAAGAGATAGTTCTTTCATTTTCTTATGTTGATCTACGTGGAAGTCTGCACATAAGGTGTCTCGAAATACAGTATTGGTGCAGTTGTGCATTTGCATCGTGTAGTTAATGACTTCTAATGCGGTGAGTTCTGGGTAGAAATTAACTTCGCTTGGGATATAACCTAAAGTACGTTTGATGTCTTTGGTATGCGTGATGCAAGACATGCCTTGTATTGAAGCTTCTCCCTGATCGGCGAAAATGTAATTGAGTAAAATTTTAATAGTTGTTGATTTACCAGCCCCATTAGGGCCTATGAAACCAACGATTTCGCCAGGTTTTACATCAAACGATACATTATCTACTGCTTTCACTGACTGGTACGACTTGGTAATGTTTTGAATTGAAATCATGCGCGTTCCTCCTGATATTTTCATTATAGTCCTACGTCCATTTTTTACAATCAATTTCGTGTTTTGAGGCATAACGGAAATGATGGATTTTTATTAAGAAAACGTATACAAAGATGTAGTTTATGCAGTTAAATACAATTACCTAAGAATAATGTGATATTTATGTGAAATTAGATGTGATTTACTGTGAATCATAAGGGTTTGGGTTTATGATAGACATATATAAAAGGGGGAAAACAAAATGGAATATACAAATGAAAAAGATAACAAATTGAAAAGTGTTATTGTTGGTATCTTATATGTAATCTTCGGAATCATCGTCGTGATGAACCCAATGACAACACTCTTATCAATTTCACTTATTATCGGGTGGGGAATGCTTGCAGTTGGAGCAGTCCTAGTATTAAACGGAATTCGCTTACGTGCGTTCCCACAGATTTCAACAATGAATACAATTGAAGGAATCTTGTTATTACTCTTGGGGGTTATGTTCTTATTTACAGACTTCATTAAGAGTACACAAATTCTTGCATACCTTATGATGTTCTGGATTATTACAGATGCTGCTTTACAATTACAGTTTGCATCCATGATCCGCACAGCATGGGCACGCTATGTTGTAATTATTGTGGATATCATCGTGATTGTTTATGCTGTTTCAATGTTATTCAATCCATCAGCAGTTGAGAGCTTCATGGTTCTAATGCTTGGATTTGGATTTATTGTTCAAGGTGTGAACCGCGCATTATCATCACTTTAATCGATAAAATAAAAGAGGAAGTACATTCGTACTTCCTTTTTTTTGTGGATTCATTCAAAGAATTTCTGGAACTTCAGCTGTTTCTTATTAGAAAGATAACCATTGTGCTGATAAAAACCGTGTGCGTTAATCCGGTTTTCTGACGATAACAAACGGACGCCTTGCGTATGTTGTTCTTGTGCCCATTGCTCTGCAGCATCAAGTAGTATCTTCCCGATACCTTGACCTTGGTAGTTATGATTAATCGCAATAGCCATGATATTAGTCATTGCAGGACCAAGCAATGAGTAATAGCGGTTCACATGAAGATAACCGACCACCTCATTTTCAAGTGTTACGACCTGAATCTTATGATTTGGATCATTTCGTAGCATTTGGAAGGTAGACTGAAGGGTATCAAAGTCATGGTCGTATCCGAGTTCAACTCGCGAGAGATTGTGAATGGCTGCAAGATCTTCCGGGGTTGCGGGCCGTAGAAGTACTGTATTATTCATTGATAAGCCTCCATATTATGTATTACTATTGTAACCCAATTTGGTGTGAATCGCGACCCTAACAAAACGGTAACTTTCTGAAATCATTTCACGCAATACTCACATAAAGCGGTTACAATTGAACTTGCAGAACAAACTTGTTAAAATGTATGAGCATTAAATACACAGTTTAATACAGAAGCGATTTACGCAGAGCTCAAGTAGTTCTTTTTCAGTCATAAAAGGAGAAAAATATGATTAGACAAGCAACGAAGCAAGATGCAGAAGCCGTTAAGCTTATTGTCATGCTCGGATGGGAACAAGCGTACAGCGACCTCATTCCCCAAGATGTGCAAGAAAAATTTATGGAACGATTCTATACAATCGAAGCCATCAAAGAGCGCATTGAAACTCAAGAATTTATCGTAGCGACCCAAGACGACTATGTTGTGGGATTTGCGAACTATGATATTCGTGAGGAAGACACCCGTCTTTTATCCCTTTATGTGTTACCGACCCACCAAAAAGATGGCATTGGAACACAACTTATGAACTATGTTGAAAATGACCCCCGCGTTCAACATCGAATCCTTGTAGTAGAACTCGAAAATGGTAATTTTATCGGTGAAACGTTCTATAAACGTAAAGGCTTTGAAGAACTTGAATATTTAGCAGATGATGTTTTCGGACATCCTGTTAAAACGATTATTCTCAAGAAAACAATTAAATAACTAGAAACTAGAGGAAACTATGAACAAATTGGTTCGATATGGGTGGCTCGCTTTAGGGGCCTTTTTGTCTGGATGTGGTATTGCGATTGCAATGAATACAGGTTTGGGTGCGGATCCAATTACTGTATTCTTTGATGGTTTATCCAAAACGTTTGGGATAACGGTTGGCATGGCCAGCAATTTTACGATGATGGGTATGGCACTGATTGCGCTTATCCTTGATCGTAAACAAGTAGGGCTAGGGACCCTGATGACCCCATTCTTTGTTCAAGCGGGTATTGATCTTACCATGCCTCGTTTTCCTCAAGTTCAAATGTTACCGTGGAATTATGTCATGATGTTTACAGGGTTGGCGGTATGTGCATTTGGAATTGCGATGGCCATCTATGCGAATGTCGGACAACAAGGGACAGATGCGATGATTTTGTCTTTGAGTCATCGCCTCAATCAACCGTATCATCGGATTCGATGGGGAACTGATTCGAGTCTTTTGATTATTGGTGTGTTGTTAGGTGGGCATTTTAACCTTGCAACCGTGTTAGCGACGTTAAGTCTTGGAAAAATGATCAGTTTCATCTATTCTAAAGTTTTTGATCGAAATCATACAATTTAAGCACGTCCACAATAAGGCCGTGCTTTTTTATGTGTGGAAACGCAACAAACGTTAACGCAGAATTATCAATGTTTTTTCTTTGTATTCTTTGACTATACAAGGTTCATTTGATAGAATTATAGACATAAAGGGAGTAGAAGCCTGTCATACAGGTCGCGTTGTCGTCAATACGACTGAGAAGTCCGGGAGCGCGTTCAATTCGAGACTTTATCCATGTATTAAGGGCGCGGATAGAGTTTTTTTTATTGCTATCCAAGTTGAAAGAAGGAGGTTGCCCATGGAAGATAAAAAACTATATACGAAATCCTTAGACGAATTGTCAAAAGAGATGGATCTCGTAAACGGTTTGACTGAACAACAAGTCATTGAATCCCGCGAAAAAAACGGTGAGAACAAACTTGTTGAGCCAAAACGTCGTTCACTAGCAATGCGTTTTATAGATCAGTTTAAAGATGTGATGATTATCATCTTACTTGTTGCTGCTGTAATTAGTGGTATTGCAGGTGAAGGTGCTGATGCAATCATTATCATCGCAATTGTTGTGCTAAATGCAATTATTGGTTTGGTACAAGAGGATAAAGCAGAAAAATCATTGAAGGCACTACAAGATATGTCGACACCACATGCGAAAGTCATTCGCGGTGGACACGAACAAACGATTAGCTCACCAGAATTAGTGGTTGGTGATATACTCGTTCTCGATGCAGGGGATTTAGTTGCAGCAGATGTTCGCGTCATTGAATCGAACTCATTACAGGTGCAAGAAGCATCCCTTACAGGAGAAAGTGTTCCTGTAGAAAAAGAAGAAGATATTGTACTTCCAGAAGATGCCGTTTTAGGAGATCGCAAGAATATGGCGTACTCATCAGGAACGGTAACTTATGGTCGCGGTCGTGGTGTTGTATCCGCCGTTGGAATGAATACCGAAGTTGGTAAAATTGCGACACTTCTAAACGAAACAAAAAATGACCCAACACCGTTACAAGTTCAACTGAACCAATTAGGTAAAGTACTGGGTATTGGTGCTGTGATTGCATGTAGTGTTATTTTAGTTGTTGGGGTGTTGAATAATCATGACCTACTCGAAATGTTCCTTACAGCTGTTTCCTTAGCGGTCGCGGTTGTTCCTGAAAGTTTACCAGCTGTTGCGACAGTTGTCTTAGCTTTAGGTGTTAACCGTTTGGTTGAACGTAATGCTATTGTTCGTAACTTACCATCTGTTGAAACACTAGGGTCTGCAACAGTTATCTGTAGTGATAAAACAGGAACGTTGACACAAAATGTCATGACCGTTCAAGAGTTTTGGACTGAGAACACGCAAGAAGAACTATCGCGTGGATTACTCCTTTGCAATGACTCACGCAAAATTGATGGAAACTGGGTCGGAGATCCAACTGAAACTGCACTTTCTGTATGGGCAGAAGCAGTTGGTCTCGATGCTACTGGACTTCTTGCAAAACATACACGTTTAAATGAAGTACCGTTTGACTCAGGACGTAAACGTATGAGTACCATTAACGATATTGACGGTGTTAAAACAGTCTTCGTTAAAGGTGGAGTAGATGAAATTTTAAGTGTTGTGAAGTACATGGAAGTGAACGGAGAAGTTCTTCCAATTTCCGATGACTACATTGCACGTATTCAAGAAAATAATAAAGCAATGGGTAGCAAAGCACTCCGTGTTCTTGCACTCGCTAAAAAAATTGTGAATGATTCAGACCTTGAAGCATCCGCAATCGAGTCTGACCTTGTCTTTGTAGGGATTGTGGGAATGATTGACCCTCCACGTCCAGAAGTTACAGAAGCTATCGCATTAAGTAAAAAAGCTGGAATCCGTGTTGTCATGATTACCGGAGACCACGCAACGACTGCGGAAGCAATTGGTCGTGACATAGGCTTATTAGAAGATGGCCAAATGGTTGTGACAGGTAAAGAAGTTGATGAAATGTCAGACGATGACTTATTCAATCAAGTACAACACATTGGTGTTTATGCTCGTGTTTCACCAGAACATAAAATGCGTATTATCTCAGCATGGAAACGTCATGGCGATATCGTTGCGATGACCGGAGATGGTGTTAACGATGCTCCTGCATTGAAACGTGCTGATATTGGTGCGGCAATGGGCGTTGTTGGAACTGAAGTTGCGAAAAGTGCAGCTGATATGGTCTTAACAGATGATAACTTTGCAACCGTTGTTGTTGCAGTTGAAGAAGGTCGTCGTATTAAAGACAATATTATCAAATCAATCGCTTATCTCTTATCATGTAACATGGGTGAATTAATCTTACTCATGGTTGCAATCTTAATGAACTGGGATTCACCATTATTACCAATTCACTTATTGTGGATTAACTTAGTAACCGATAGTCTTCCAGCATTAGCACTTGGTGTCGATGAAGCTGAAGATGATATTATGGATCGTGCTCCTGACCGTAGTAATTCAATTATGTCAAAAGAGTTAATGTGGCGTGTTGCATACCAAGGTATCGTAGTCGGTGGGGCAGCATTGTTTGCATACATGTACGGTGCTGGCTTACTTTGGGAAGCAGGTAATACGGAAATGGGACGTACAATGGCATTTATCACATTGGGATTCTCTCAATTAATTCATGCATTTAGTGTCCACTCAAAATCAAAATCAGTATTTACATCATTCTGGAAAAACAAATACCTCATTGGCGCAGTTATCTTAAATGCCGCAATGATGTTAGGTGTTCTCTTTATTCCAGCAGTTAATGATATCTTCTCATTGGGTTACTTAGATGGCCATCACTGGCAAGTCGTTCTTACAATTATGTTTACACCACTCGTAATTGTTGAGATCATGAAGTTACTCAAATTAAACGGAAACAAATAATCAAACCAAAAACACCGCGTAAAGCGGTGTTTTTATCATACTTAAGAGACTTACACGGATTGTTCATTCCAAAATATGTGATTCTATAGTATAGTGTATGTTCATATAGAATCCTGGGGGGGAAACAACATGAAAAAAATATTACGCAATTTTCTGTCATTTTTTCTTGTAACGTTGATTGCTGTCTCATCACTGAGTGGTGTTGCAGCAGAGTCAGCAGCAACAAAAGATACAACTGTTAATGTTCGATTTACAATACCATCGGACATTGCAAAGAAAAAAGCAAATTATACATTCTCAATAAGAGAAAAAGGTACAGCAACATGGACAAACCATGGCTTGTATGATATTGAAGGTGGCATTCAAGTTAACTTGAAACTAACACCAAAGACTGATTATGAATATGTTGTAAACTATTTCGATAACCGAACCTACTACAAAGTTATTGGTGACAGTTTAAGCATCAACAGTAGTAACGAACTCACGCATGAAACCCAAGAGGCTTCGCTTGTGACATCAGAGTATGTGACCAATCAAAATGAGTCTTACTGGAATCTGACGCAAGTCAAACATCCTGAAATAAATCAGTTTGATGCAAAGAGTACAGTGTTCTTTGGGGTCGATCCAGATAATGTCCAATCATACTTCAATCTATTTGATTATGATGGTACTTTAATGCCACTCGAAAAAGAATTCCGATACACATTCTATAAACCACTATATCCAAATATGACGGATGGTGTCGATTTCAAGTATGAAATAAAAGCACCGGGATATACCGAAGCTACGGGTACATTACACTACGATAAAGGCAGTGATGGCAATGGTTCATTCATTGATGTCGTTGGCCATGAAGCAAAACTCATGGGACCTTTCGCAACATTAACATTGCAAAGAGGTCATGAGAGCGTGGATGTTATTGTGCCAAACTTGATAAATAATACAACAGTAACTACAGCGACCGGTAAAGATACCACAACAGTTATTTTTGAACAAGACCGTTTTAATATTGATTTAGGTGGTGAAGCTGAAGATCGGATTACGATGCGCTTTACACTTGAAGGGTATGTTCCGGTTGAGGTGGTTGTGGATGTAACAGCGGACGGAACCGTTACCGTTGTCAATCAAACACTCTTAGAGACAATGGTCAAAAATCTAACTATTGACGCAAATACCATCACCTTTAATCAATTACGTCAAAGTCCAATTACGAAACATGAAGATGGATCAGGGTATGCAGATTTTGGGAGTCTGAAAGAAATGTTTGGACATCTTGGAAGCGTTACTCCTGGTGAAATTCGCTCACATCAATTCCGTATTACGAATCCATCTGAATATCGTTACCGCATTATTGGCGCGGAATTGATTCCTAGCATTGAAAGCATTAGTGCAAACGGTATGTATCGTACCGGTTCTGAAGTCATCAAGTCATACTATGAACATTTTAATCCATCGTATGAAATAAAAGCAGGAAGTGCAGCCTATCTCTTTGACTTTGAAGCCGTGAATGGGATATCGCTCTATGATGGAATTTTGAAAGAATACCAACGTACGATGCCTGAATTAAAACGTCTCGAAGACTTACCAGCTTCAGAAATGCTCAAAATATTTACCATGGAAGATGGTTTCAATACGGAAAGTTGGGAAGGGGATCCTAATGCTGACTATGCCGTTCAATTATCGCCAAGTCGTTTCGCGATTCGTGAACAAGATCCCAAAATGTTAGCGCTTGGTCAACACCACCTCTTCAATAATGCGTTATACCTTTCATTTGATAAAGATGCCTATCCATTAAGTCCAGTAGGTGAAAACATGTCACGCGCATTACAATTTACATCCTATGTTGAACGAACATCTGAAAATACAGCCATGCTGCAGTCAATTTTTGATGAAGTGGGTATTATTGATGGGGAATCATATATTGATTTTGATGCCTTTGGATATGTACTTGATGGAAACATGGTACCGAATGCTTATAAGCCAACATTTAATGCCTTTGACTTTGGTTTTAAACTTAAATTAGGCATTGTTGGTATCGACGGTTATGCGTTCCATGACCTTGATCGTGATGGATACCATGATGATGTTGAAACAGTTATGGCGGGTGTCGATCTTGAGTTACTTGCGAACGATACCGTCATTGCAACAACTCGAACATCTGAGAATGGTTATTATGCATTCCCAAATGTTGATCCAAGAACGTATCAAATTCGTGTTAAAATTCCAGCAAATTATGCAGTGACGACTCAGGTGAATGATTTACTTGGGAACCGTTTTGATGCTTCTGGGCTAACACAAGCGTTCACAGTCACGGATGATGGAAATTATCATTACCGCGTTGGGTTTGTGCAATCTGAAGCAGCGGTAGAAAGTAATGTCGTAGCCAAACATGTTCTCGTGGATCAAGAGGGGACTGTTACTATGACATTGGATACTGAAACCATAACGGGTAAAGTAGGAAGTAACTATACACTTTCTGCAAAAACGTATCCATTATATGAATATGTACGCCATGAAGGAGCACCTGCTTCGGGAACGTTCATTGAAACAGACCAAAGCATGACGTTCATCTATCGTACAAAAGACGCAGTCTTAAAGGTTAATTATGTTGACCGTGATGGGTATGCTGTTGCACCATCCACATCCAATGTTTATCCATTAAATGAAGCTTACAATGTGACGCCATTAGCGATTGAAGGGTATACATACAAAGAACTTCAAGCTGGATCAGCGCCAATGAGTGGAACATTGAGTGCCTTGGAAACAAGTGTTACGCTTGTTTACGATAAGAATGAAGGTCCAGTTATTTCTGAAAAAGTCGTACTTGAAGTGAACTACGTTGACGAAGACGGCGCCGTGATTGCACCACAAAAAACAACGTCTCATGAGATTAACGCAGCATATACGGTAACACCAATTGAAATTAAGGGGTATACTTATAAAACGGTTAATGTGTCGAACGATCCATTACAAGGAAATCTTACAAAACCGAAGACTGTCGTAACGTTAATTTATACAAAAAATTCAACGACCCCAGAGGGTGAACTCCCAAATACAGGAGTTGCCGCATCAACAATTGGGCATGGAATCCTACTCATAGGAGTGATGTCATTGGGGGCTGGCTACATTTTTAAACGTCGCCAACAATTCTAATCACTGGAAACAAGATTAAATCTATAATCTACTTGCTCAAAAAAGTGTATCGATGCGATACACTTTTTTTTATTTGAAAGCTGAATAAAGTCATAATACCAATCATAAATAAACCCGAAACTTCATATATAAAGTCTTTATAAAATAGGAAATTTTGTTCAAATCATAATTTGTGGAATTCACCAAATTCGCATATAGTTTATATATAAAGGAACTGGTGAAAATATGAACATGCAAAGAAGTAAACATGCACGTCAATCTGGTTTACTGACTATCGTATTGGTTTGGGTTGTGCTTCTTACGTATCATTATTCATCAGTTTCGGCTAAAGGATCTGATTCGAGTAATGTTACGGTTTACACCATGAATAATCCCAATCAAGACGAGGACCCGCTTGAGCTTGATCGCATTGTCATTATTGTGACGCTTGGTATTGCCATGATTGGCGTTGGTCAGTATCTCATTTCTCATGGTAAATATCGGATTCAATAAACAAAAACATAGCAGTGCTATGTTTTTTTGTGCTCATGAAGAAATGTAGTGAGTGGTGTTTCAATGTCTTTGAAAGCGATCGTATCAATTTCATGAATGCGTTGGGTGCTGTGATGCAACTCGGCTTGGGGAGCATGGTCAACGATGTATTTCGATTCACGGAATGGTACATCGGGGTCGAAGATACTGTGCCAAAGAAAGGTTGGTGGCAAGTCTGTGGGGTCAATGGATGAGGGTGTAGTTTGGAGTTGTTGTAACCATGTGCCAGTTTGTCGGGCATTCACATACAACGCATATCTCGATTCAATGGTTGATCGATAGGGCGGAATCGTTTGAACCATACGTGCTAATGATGCGGGGTTTAACGTTGGGTATTGACTGTAATGTTTGTTAGGCTCTAGGAGCCATTGACGATCACTAATCGTATAGCCGTAGAATGAAATAATAAATTCAGGGGCAAAATAACGGTGTAATTGAAAGGCGAGAAAGGCACCGGCAGAACGCCCAAAGAAACTATAATGTGTGAGGGCATAGGTATCGATACATAATTGGATCGTATTTCGTAATGATCGTATGATGTCATCGAGCGTTGCTTCAGGTGCAAGCGGATAATCTACTGCAAGAATGTTATATCCTTGATGATGCCAATAGTCCCGAATCTCTTGGGGTAAATCATCGCGATTACCAAACATCAGTCCACCACCGTGAAAGTAAAACAGCGTTGCGTGTGCATGAGGTGCACGATCATATGTTGTGTGATTGAGTATCATAATCCAAAACCATCCTTATACCCGTTATCATAATCTTAATAAGAGTGAATGTCCTTAGCCATTTAAGGGAAAATTTGGGGAGATATTGCATATTATGAGCAATGACAGCATGATTTTTTAGCACTAGTGTATAATAAAGACTAAGGACAGGTGATTGTATGATTTATAGAGTCAAAGATGTACTTGATATTCCATCACTCAAAACCGCAACGTTACTCTCGGGTAAAGAAGGTTTATACAATGAAGTTAGTGATGTGATTGTCATGGAGGCGCATGATATTGATAACTGGCTAAAACCCGGGCAACTTGTGTTAAGCAGTTTGTATTCGTTGCAAGAAAGTACACGTCAGGAATATACTGATTTTGTTGCGGGATTGCGCAAACATGGTGCAAGTGGCATTATCGTTAAGATGGGTCGTTTTATCGATGAAATTCCTGCAGGGCTCATTGAAGGGTGTTCAGATCAAAACCTTCCATTAATTCAAATTGATGCAACCGTGTCATATCGCAACATTATTCTGGAAATCATGCAAAACTTGATAAATCAGAAAGCAGATATGCTGGATGTATACCAAAATGTCCATCATGAGTTCAAATCGCTCGCAATGAAAGAACCAGAATATGTTGATGTTATTAAAGTACTAAAGAAAATAATAGGGCGTGATGTTTCAATTTATGATGAAAACAATCATTGTCTTGCATCGACGGAACTTCACCCCATTGACTTCGAAATCACCAACGCTCGTGAACTATTCCCAGAAAAATACATGCATTACGATTACTCACGTGAATTGGTTATGGTATCGGATACCTTGCAATCACGTCTAATCTGTAAAGTTCCGGGCATGGACGGGCATACTATCTTTTTAGCCATTCGAGAAGCTCAAACTTTTGTGGAAATGATTGATTATATGGCGATTGAAAATGCCGCAAGTACCCTTCAGTTTGAAAGTATCAAGCAGGTTGCGTTGTCACGAGAAAAAGAAAGCCATATTAACGATGTGGTCGATCATATCTTAAACGGTAAGTACAAAAATACAGAAGAATTGAATGAAAATGCACTAATTCTCAAATTATCGCTGGATAAAAAATATCGAGTTGTAACATGGCAACATTTCCAAGGGAAAGTTGCCAGTGGTAAACGTTCCTTCCAAGAGCATACCGATTATATGGCATGTACGACAGGACTCATTCATGCCATCAGTTCAATTTGGCCCAAAAATGCATATCGCATCTTCTCGAATCGGATTACGTTAATTGTCGAGGATAATTTTACGACTGACCAATCCTTCAAAGATTATGTTCAAGAAACGCTTAAACCTATTTATGAAAATCATAATAAGGGAGATCTTGTATTACGGGTCGGAATAAGTGATCAAGGACAACTGATAGATATTCCTAAACTTGCAGCACAACCGTTGCGCGTCGTACAGTTATCAAACATGATTAAACAAGATGCCTTTGTCATGCTCTATAAAGATCTTGGTATTTATCGAATCCTACTGGAACTATCGAAAGAAAATGACCTGAACGATTATATTTCCGATAAGATTCGGATGCTTCAAGAATATGACCCAGAATACTTTGAGACGGTTCGTGTGTTCTTGGATTCGAATCAAAACTATAAACAAACATCAGACATTCTCTTTGTCCATCCAAAAACGGTACGTTATCGTATCGAGAAAATTAAAGAGTTAACCCAACTCGATTTTGATAATCCTGATGAAATGTTGCAAGTGATGATTGGTATTCGCATCTCTCAACTTTTAGGTAATTACAATAAAGACTGAACTGTTCATGATTGAACAGTTTTTTCACATTATCCATAATGGACAAAAAAGAGATTTTTTTTATCTTAATACGGAAAAGCAATAGACCAGTACCTAGGATAGAATAAAAATACAGAACAAACACTATGTCTCTGTAGCGTTATGAACTCATAACAAAGGAGGAATTTATGAGACTCAAAGGGAGAAAGTTATGGATGTCTTTAACTCTTGTCTTTGCATTAACTTTAATTTCGATGCAAAGTGTGCTCGCACTTGAAATTAGTGAAATCGGTGCACCTACAGGAATTCAAGCATTCCTAGTATTAATACCACTTATTCTGGTATTGGTGCTACTATTTTTAAAAGTTGATATGGTACTTGCGGGTGCGATATCAGCAGGGGTAGCGATGCTAATTGGGGGAATTACAATAGCCCAAGTGAATAAAGAGGTATTGTCAGCCATTCCAACCATGATGACAATTACAGTTCCAATTATTAACTCTGCTGTCGCGATGGCAGTCTTTACAGCTGGTAGTTACACATCATCATTGGAACTTGTTAACCGTGCTACAAAAGGAAAAGTGGAATATGTTTCCGCATTCTTAGTTATCTTAGTCGCTGCCGCAACTTATATGTCAGGTATTGGTGGTGGTAGTGCAATGGTTATCGCACCGCTTGCTTTCGCAGCTGTTGGTGCTGTACCAGAGCTTATTGCTGCGATGTCTATCGCTGCTGCTGTATCGTTCACAACATCACCAGCGTCGCTCGAATCAAGTATTACATCACAATTAGGTGGCTTTGAAGTTTCGACATATGTTAGCACCATGATGCCATACTGGTTGCTCTTCTTAGGACTTGCTATTGTCTTAGCATTCTGGGGAGCAA
Organism: Erysipelothrix anatis; assembly: GCF_009828745.1. Classification (GTDB taxonomy): domain Bacteria; phylum Bacillota_I; class Bacilli_A; order Erysipelotrichales; family Erysipelotrichaceae; genus Erysipelothrix; species Erysipelothrix anatis. The sequence goes on along the minus strand of NZ_WTSX01000001.1, from coordinate 127,210 downwards.
AACGTCGCAAACTGGGATTCCGTAAATCTGAAGACGAAACGTATGCAAAAATGTCAAACGGTCAACTCTTCAAAAATACTATTCCTGCAATCTATTTACTCTTTGCCGTAATCTTTGGACCGCTCGTTGATAAAGCTACAGGGTTCCCACTATTCTCACCTGTCATGTATATGCTTGTCACAGTTATCCTAATCTTCGTATGTACGGATACAGGGATTAATAAAGCATTTAGCTCAATGATTGACGGATCAAACTATATTCTGACACGTCTTTTCCAAGTGGGTATCTTCTTAGGATTTATTAATGTTATTGCAAGTACTGGTACGTTTGCCGTTATTGCTAACGTTGCATCAGCAGCCCCTGCTGCATTGGTGGTTCCAGTTGCGGTACTCACAGGGATTCTTATTGGTATTCCTGCCGGTGCGTACGTTGGATCCATTCTAACCTTGGTACTACCAGTTGGTATTGCACTTGGATTCTCTCCACTCGCGCTTGGTTTTGTAACCATGGGTGTTGGACTAGGAAGTCAAATGAGTTTTGTTAATATTACGATGCAAGCCTTGTCATCAGGATTCCAAATTCCGATTCTTGATGTTGTTAAAGGAAACGTTAAATGGGTATCAATTGCTGCAGGGATACTCATGGTTATTTCATTTATTGCAGTTTAATTTAGAGGAGGACATGAAACATGGATTTAATTTTTAAACAAGTTCGTATTGATCAAGATGGTGCATTGAAAGATGTTGCAATTGAAAATGGTAAAATTGTTGCGATTGAAGATACAATCGATGCTACCGCAACACGTGTGATTAATGGTGAAGGCCGCGTACTCGTTCCAGGATTTGTTGAAAGTCACATTCACTTAGACAAAGCCTTGATTGCAAACCGCAAACCCAATTTATCCGGTACCTTAAAAGAAGCTATCGAAGTAACGGCATCACTCAAGCCAACATTCTCAGCTGATGATATTTATACACGTGCTAAAACAGCACTTCAAGAGCTCATCATTCCGAATGGTGTAACATTTATGCGTACGCATGCAGAATTCGACCCATCCCAAGGATTTACAGGATTCGAAGTTATCATGAAACTCAAAGAAGAGTTTAAAGATTACATTGATATCCAAGTTGTCGCATTCCCACAAGAAGGTATTTTTAAAGCACCAGGAACAGAGGCAATGATGGTTGAAGCAATGGAACGTGGCGCAGATGTAGTCGGTGCAGTTCCTTACAACGATCGTGATGCAAAAGAGCATATCGACTATGTCTTTGAACTTGCGAAACGTTTTGATAAACCACTAGACTTACACCAAGACTTTGCTGATGATGCTGATAAAATTTCAATTGAATACCTTGCGAAGAAAACAATTGAAAATGGTTATCAAGGAAAAGTATCAGTTGGTCACTTAACCGCTATCGCAGCGTTACCACCTGAAGAACTACAACCAATTCTTGAATTAATGGCTGAAGCAGGGATTAGTGTTATGGCCCTTCCTGCAACAGATTTACACTTAGGTGCTCGTAATGATACTTACAATGTACGTCGTACCGTAACGCCAATGCGTAAACTTCGTGATGCAGGGGTCAATGTATGTATTGCCACAAACAATATTCGTAACGCTTTTACACCTTATGGAACTGGCGATATTGTCCAAACCGCAATGTTAGCAATTCCAGTTGCACACCTAGGTGGTGCTGCCGACTTACCAACAGTCTTACCAATGATCACATCAAACCCAGCGAAAGCATTGGGTCTTGAAGGATATGGTATTGCAATTGGCAATAATGCCGATATGGTGCTTCTTGATACAACATCATATGGTGATGCAATTATCGATTTACCCATTAAATCGGTCGTTGTTAAATCAGGTCGCGTCACAGTTGAAACAGAAAAAACTGTTCGATTCGGTCTTCAATAATCAAAAGAAAAAGACGTTCTCGATTTCCGAATCTGAGCGTCTTTTTCTCATTTTAGATAGCCATATTTTCTAAACAAATCGTCGATTTCGGATAAGAATTGCCCATTTGTTTATCTAGATTGGATAATGACTCATGTGCATTGACCGATTAAGATTAAAGTACATAAAGCAGGAAAGGACATGTGCTATGTTAAAAACAATTATTAAAAAGAATGCATATAAAGATTCAGTTGTACTCATGTTGTTGACGAATGAAATTGCCGCACTTGAGGGTGTCAATCGTGTGTCAATCATGATGGCCACAGCTGCCAATAAAGATATCTTTGGCCAAGCTGATCTCTTAACAGAAGATGTTGCGAGCGCTGCAGCAGATGATATCGCAATTGTTATGGACGTCAATGAAGCAGAAACTGTGGATGTTGTCATGGATGCAATTGAAGAATTTCTCAACAAAAGTGATAAAGAGGATGGCGCAACGCAAACGACCGTTGTTCGTAATTGGGACAATGCACTCAAAGCGTTACCGGATGCAAATTTAGCCGTATTCTCGATTCCAGGGATATATGCTGCCGACGAAGCGGATACAGCTTTAGACAAAGGTCTTAATGTATTTTTGTTTAGTGACAACGTTTCGCTCGAAGATGAAGTGCGACTAAAAGAAAAAGCACACCAATTGGATCTGCTTGTTATGGGTCCAGATTGTGGAACGGGAATCATTGCTGGTGTTCCTATCGCCTTTACAAATAAAGTTCAACAAGGGACAATCGGCGTTGTTGGTGCATCAGGAACGGGAATTCAAGAAGTAACAACTCTTATCGATAAAGCGGGCGAAGGTATTTCAAGTGCTCTTGGAACCGGGGGTCGTGACCTTAATGAAGCTGTTCAAGGTATTACAATGCTGGATAGTATACACCATCTTCAAGCACAAGCTGATACAAAGGTGATTATGGTAGTATCCAAACCACCTTCAAAAGTCGTTCAAGAAAAAATTGAAAACTACTTACGTACGTTAGACAAACCGGTCGTCACACTATTCTTAGGTGCGAAGCCAACGCATCATGAACGTAATATCTATCATGCGTATACCTTGGAAGAAGCTGCAAAAGCAGCAGTTGCTTTGTCTGAAGGTAAAAATCCACGTGAATTGGATATGAACCGTCCTGCTGTAGCACCGATCGCAAGCTTAGAAGGATCTGTCATCAAAGGTTACTATTCTGGCGGAACGTTAGCATCGGAAGCAGCAATGCTAATTGAAGAAGCACTCGAGTTACCAAAAGGTGGTAAAAAACCACACGGATTCATGCTGAACCATGATGGCTTTGAAGTTATCGACCTAGGGGATGATGAATATACCCAAGGGCGTCCGCATCCAATGATTGATCCAAGTAAACGGATTGAATTAATGAAAGAAGCGGCTAAAGATCCACGAACAGGTGTTGTATTGTTTGATGTGGTTTTAGGGTATGGATCTCATGCCGACATGGCTGGTTCACTTGCACCAACCATTCTTGAATTAATGCAAGAAGCACGTCAAGCAAACCGTGATTTACAGTTTGTTGCAACAATTTGCGGTACACAACGTGATCCTCAAGACCTTGCTGCCCAAACTCAAATTCTTCAAGATATCGGTGTCTTTGTCGCAGAAAGTAATGCTCATGCAGTCTTGACATCATTACAATATCTTGGCTTTAACGTTCAATATACACAATTACCAGTCGAAGAGAACGCAATTACCGAAAAGATTGAGTTACCATATTCAGAAGCTATCACTGACCTTATTTCAGCATCACCTAAAATTATTAATGTTGGACTAAAAAGTTTTGCAGATAATCTCGAAGATGCTGGCGCAACAACCATTCAATTTGATTGGAGACCGTTAGCTGGTGGTAATCCCAAAATGATTAAAGCACTAAAATTCTTAAATTCATATCACTTTAACTAAGGAGGCCTCACATGACATTTAAAACAATTGAAGATGCAAACCAGGCAGTTATCGATCGTATTAAAGCAGGAAGTCCTGTCTTAGTCGATGTTGTACCTGCTAAATCAGTAATTAATGAACTAAACGGAAAAGTACTCTTACATGCGGGTCCTCCAATTGAGTGGGCAAATATGCCTGACCCAATGCAAGGATCATGCGTTGGTGCTGTTCTCTTTGAAAAATGGGCAGAAACTGAAGCTGAAGCACGTGAGTTATTAGCAACAGGACGAATTGCCTTTATTCCATGTCACCATGTGAATGCAGTAGGTCCAATGGGTGGTATTACTTCAGCAAATATGCCAGTGCTTGTTGTTGAAGATCGAAAACATGAAACAACAGCATACTGCCAAATGAATGAAGGAATTGGTGCTGTCTTACGTTTTGGAGCGTATTCCGAAGAGGTTATCACACGTCTTGAATGGATGCGTGATGTTCTCGGTCCAGTTCTTGGTAAAACGATTCGTGCGATGGAAGATGGTCTCAGTGTAAACCCAATGGTTGCACGTGCGATTGCGATGGGTGATGAGTTCCACCAACGTAACATTGCAGCATCACTAATTTTCTTAAAAGAAGTAACACCTGTTATCGCAACACTTGATATTACAGAAACAGAACGTGCCCAAGTGCTCAAGTTCTTAGCCGATACCGATCAATTTTTCCTAAATATTATGATGGCATCTGCAAAAGCTGTAATGGACGGTGCCCGTCAAATTAAAGAAGGCACAATCGTTACAGCAATGTGCCGTAATGGCGAAAACTTTGGTATTCGTATTGCTGGAATGGGTGACGAATGGTTCACAGCACCAGTTAATACGCCACAAGGTCTATACTTTACAGGATATTCTGGTGATGATGCGAGCCCTGATATGGGAGATAGTGCGATCACAGAAACATTTGGTGTCGGTGGAATGGCCATGATTGCAGCCCCTGCAGTTACCCGTTTCGTAGGAACTGGTGGTTTTGATGATGCACTTCGTATTTCAAATGAAATGGATGAGATTGTCATGGATCATAATCCTAACTTTATTATTCCAACTTGGAATTTCAAGGGAACACATTTGGGTATTGACGCACGTAAAGTCGTTGCCACCGGTATTACACCAGTAATTAATACAGGAATTGCGAATAAGAAAGCAGGCCTTGGTCAAATCGGTGCGGGAACAGTACACCCACCAATCGAATGCTTTGAAAAGGCAATTGCTGCATATGCACAAAAATTAGGAATGGAAGGATAGTTATGATTCGCTTAAAGGCACAGTCAGTATCACAATCTGTGGCTATTTGGTTAACACCAATCCCACTCAAAATAACGGTACACAGTGTTTTTAAGCATGGTTTTAACCTTCTTGTGAATGAACGTTTAATCTTTATCAGCGAGGCATCCGTGCCTCATGGCATCACGCTCATGAAAGGGTCGATGTCAAAACTTGCAACGGTAGATCTTCAAACTGTGGTCCTTTATACCCACAACAGCCTTCACTTTCGTAACATGCTTACACCGATTGTGATTGACTTGCAAGATGTACCAATTGAAACCTATAATCCACAACCGTTTGTACCAGCGCGTGCCACGCTAAGACAGCGGTACCAACAAATCGTGCATTACCCATCAATGACCGGATTTGACCAAACAATAAACGATACATTACATATACCCAAACTCCAATCGATAGCTCCAGAAACTTTTGATGATGTTATTGCATGGCTCCTTGGTAGAGGGCGTGGTCTAACACCAACTGGAGACGATATTCTCTTAGGTCTATCTATAGTCCTACATACTTTCAATAATCCGTATCGTAACGCATTTGATGCAGCCTTAACATGCCAATTAAGTCCCTCTGCAACAACTGCTGTCTCGTTTGAATATTTAAGCCATGCGTCAGAAGATATGTTCAGTCATAGTCTCCTTAACTTTATATCAATCATGAACGATGATGATGACGCTGCGTTCCAACGTGCCCTTCTTAATCTCAAACATTATGGTCATACATCCGGCATTGATACACTGACAGGCATTGCAATAGGACTTGCAATGCTCTTATTTTAGAAGAGGTATTTATTGTGAAACAAAAAATAGTTATAGCATTAGGGGGAAACGCCCTCGGGGATAACCCTCAAGAACAAAAAGATGCGGTTGCAGTTGCAGCGCAAAGTATTGTTGATTTAATTGCAGGTGGTGACGAAGTCATGGTGGTTCACGGGAATGGACCACAGGTAGGAATGATTCATCTTGCATTTGATGAAGCACACCATGCAAACAATGCCGTACCAGAGATGCCATTTCCTGAAGCTGCTGCAATGTCGCAAGGTTATATCGGGTATCATCTTCAAAACGCGATTGCGAATGAGTTACGCCGTCGCGATATTCAAAAAGATGTTGCAACTGTATTAACACAAGTAGTTGTTGATGCAGACGATCAAGCATTTACAAATCCAACCAAGCCAATCGGACCATTCTATACCGAAACACAAGCACAAGCATTAGCCACTGTGAATGGCTACACGTATGTAGAAGATTCAGGACGTGGATACCGTCGTGTTGTACCATCCCCCCAACCAGTAACTGTCGTTGAGCGTGGTGCCATCAAAGCCTTGATGGATGCTGGAACACTAGTCATTTCGAATGGTGGTGGTGGAATTCCAGTCCTTGATCAAGATCGCAAATATGTTGGTGTTGATGCAGTGATTGATAAAGATAACTCAGCAGCTAAAGTTGCGGATGAAATTGACGCTGACATTCTAGTTATCTTAACTGGAGTTGACCAAGTAGCCATTAACTTTGGGACACCGGAACAAAAATGGTTAGAGACATTAAGTATTGCTGAAGCAAATCAATATATTGGAGAAGGACATTTTGCGCCAGGATCAATGCTTCCAAAAGTTGAGGCATCAGTCCGCTTTGCGGCATCGAAACCATCTCGTAAAGCAATCATCACATCTTTAGAAAATGCTCATCTTGCAGTTTCTGAAGGAAAAGGAACCATTATTCAATAAATATTTTAGGAAGCAATCACCCAGATGGTTGCTTTTTTTGTAACATTTCATATACTTGTTGCAAAAGTTTCGCAACAAGTATTGACAAAACCAGGGTGAATTTGTAATACTGTTGTTGCGAAACTTTTGCAACTAACTGAAGAATCGATAGGATAGAGCTCATTCTACCGATCTAAAGGAGTCACTATGAAACGATTATTTGCCCTTCTTGCAACAGCATCCCTCATGCTTATGACGGGTTGCCAAGCACAACAAAAGCCGGATATTACGGTCACATCTTTTATTGGATACGATATTGCACATGCGATTGTCGGTGACAAAATGACGGTTGAAAACATGATGCCATGGGGATCTGAAATGCATAACTTCGAACCCTCTGCACGAAATATCACAGCCATCAAAGACTCAAAACTCTTTATCTTTGTAGGAGAAGAACAAGAGCCATGGGTTAAAACACTTGGAACACAAGACCACGCCCTAGACTTATCAAAGTCCTATGAATTAGCAGCTCATAATCATGGTGGTGTTGAAGCTCATGAGGATGAGGAACATCACCACGATGAAGAAAGTCACACACATGAAAAGGAAAATCACACCCATGAAACTACGGACGCTAACCATTCACACGAAGGAGACCATGCACATGATGACCACGATCATGACCATGGAAGTCTCCATTATTGGACCGACCCCACTACATATGTCCAACTTATCGAAAGTGTTAAACAAGAAATCATAAAAATAGATCCTAGTAATGCGACGTATTATGAAACCCAAGCTGCTGCATACAGTACCCGAATTATGACACTGCATACAGAGTTTGATCGTTACATGCAGCGTCAAGATCATCCTACGGTTTATTTTTCGGGACACAATGCAATGGATGCCTTTGCCGACCGCTACCATTTAACGATTGTCTCTTTAACCCAAGATTACCGACCCAATGCTGATTTAACCGCACAACAAATTCTTACGCTTAAAACAGCTTTAAAAGAAGCCAATGCGGAAACATTATTCATCGAAGAATTAGTAGAACCACGTGTTGCGAAAACAATTCAAGATTCCCTAAAGCAAGACGGGATGGCACTTGAAATCAAAGAATTACACGGGTATCACAACATCAGTCAAGATCAATTCAAAGCGAATGTAAGCTACGCTGATCTCATGCAACAAAATATCGAGAACTTAAAACATGCTATCAATCATTGAAGTTGATAATGTTTCGTTCTCGTATGGCAAAACGTGTATTCTTCATAATGTAAGTTTTTCCATTCAACAGGGAGCGTATGTCTATATTGTTGGCGATAATGGTGCAGGGAAATCGACCTTAGTCAAACTATTTATGGGAGTATTGGATGTGTCGAGTGGTCACATCAATCTCGGATCGCGTACCGTAGCTTATGTACCACAACTCAATACAGAGACGAAAATACCATTAAGCGTTTATGATGTTATTGCATTGGGCCTGAAACCAATGTCCTGGTTTCTGAGCAAAAATGCGAAACAACGAATTGTTGATGTTGCCCATCAGTTTGGGATAGAAAACTTATTGCATCGTAAATTTAGCGATTTATCAGGCGGTCAAAAGCAACGCGTATATCTTTCCCGTGCTATGATTTCAAATCCTGATATTTTGATTCTTGATGAACCCTTATCGGGATTAGATAAAGCATCTCGGGCTCAGTTTGAAACGATAATCGATGGACTTCACCAAGCGGGCACCACGATTCTCAATGTTACCCACCATTTAACCGATAATCCCCATAAACATCGGAGTATTTTAGATGTTGGAGAAGGCCATTGTGTCTTTAGAAAGGATACTTATGTTTCATGATCCATTTTTAATGAATGCGATGGTTGTAGGACTGCTGCTTGGAATTAGTGCAGCCCTTATGTCTCCATTTCTCGTTTTCAACAATAAATCGATGATAGCGGATGGACTGTCTCATGTTTCCTTTACTGCCATTATTTTAGGATATCTCTTTTCAAATCAACCATTACTCTTTTCGATTCCATGTGTCGTGATCGTCTCATTCCTCTTAACACTGCTTATAGAAAAAACAGCGATCGAAGCAGACGCTTCAATTGCAGCTGTCTCAGCAGTAGGTCTAGCGATTGGGTTAATTATTGCAACGGTCATGCCAGGCTTTAACCAATCCATCGAATCACTACTCGTGGGAAATATTCTTACCGCTAGTGCCGATGATCTGATTGTGAGTGTATTCATCGTGGCCGTAACCATAACGTTTGTGTACACCCACTATTGGCAACTTATTGCGACCGTCTTTGATACGTCGTATGCGAAATCACAGGGGATTCGTACCTTTCGAATGAATGCTTTGATTAATGCGATGATGGCGATTTTTATCGTTGTAGGAATTCGAATCGTTGGAACACTCTTAATTTCATCGCTCGTTGTTTTTCCGGCATTGATTGCCTCTCGCGTTGCCCAAGATGGCAAGACGACACTCATGGTGAGTGTCATTGCATCAATCTTAGCTGTTATTACAGGAATGATTTTATCCTTTCAAATTGGGTGGCCAACGGGTCCAACGATTATTGTGGTTTTCGCAATGTTATTCATAATAGCAATGCTCTACAGTCAAAAACAAGGATTAGAATAAAGGGACTACAATCCCTTTATTTTTGATTTAAAGCCTTTAAAGACCCTTAATATGAGCATCTAAATATGATATAGTAAGAGAAACACATTTTGAGGTGAAGTATGAAAAAAACTAAGGTTCCACACGGATATCAATCAACATTAGGAATTTATGAAACACAAACGGCTATTGGATTTATTAAGCGTTGGTTCGAAGAAGCATTAACGGGTTCTTTAAAATTGAAGCGGGTCTCAGCACCATTATTCGTTGCAAACAATTCTGGTTTAAACGATGATTTAAGTGGTGTCGAACGAGCAGTTCGATTCGATATACCGGCTATTTCCGGTACAGAAGGTGAAGTTGTTCACTCTTTAGCGAAATGGAAACGCAAAGCATTGCACGATTATGATTTTCATGAAGGCAATGGATTGTACACCGATATGAATGCGATTCGTCGCGATGAAGTACTGGATAACTTGCACTCAATCTACGTTGACCAATGGGACTGGGAGCGTGTCATAAATCGCTCACAACGGACGGAAACTTATCTACGAGAAACAGTTCAAGGATTGGTGAATGCGATTGTAGAGACATCCAGTCGTATTCGTACGAAGTTTCCCGATGTTGACGTTATTATCTCACCAGAGGTAACATTTGTGACCAGCCAGGAACTCGAGGATCTTTATCCAAACTTAAGTTCAAAAGAACGCGAAAACGCATTCGTTAAAGAACATCCAACAACCTTTATTATGCAAATTGGTGGTAAACTAAAAAGCGGACAACCGCACGATATGCGTGCTCCAGATTACGATGATTGGAGTATGAATGGGGATCTCATGTTCTGGCATGAACCACTTCAAATGGCAATGGAATTATCAAGTATGGGTATCCGTGTTGACCGCGAAGCTATGCTAGAACAACTCGAACTTGCAAATGCGATGCACCGTTTGGATTTTGATTTCCATAAAGGTGTCGTTGATGGCACATTACCACTCACAATAGGGGGTGGCTTGGGTCAATCAAGAATGTGTATGTTACTTCTTGGTAAAGCTCATATTGGTGAAGTCCAAGTATCTTTATGGGATGATGAAACCTACGAAACCTGCAAGGGAAACATTGAATTATTGTAAACACAAAACACGACGGGAGCTCCCATCGTGTTTTTTTAGAGCTGAAATGTGGGAATACTGTAAATGCGAAAGTTTCTCATTTACATTTCACGTTGGTCTGTTATAAAGATACGGAAGGGAGTCAGATTATGACCAAACGAATCCGTTATCTCGTAATAATGGCATTGTTGATTGGAATTATTTCCATGATGGATAATCCTACAACCATCAATGCTGAGGGCGCCTATGCCGCTTACTGTGAAAGCAACAGTACTGATGCAAAGTGCCAAGATTTTGAATCCTTAAAAAATACGAAAGCCAGTCTTGCAGATATTACTGCGAAAATTGATGATTATGCATCATCTTTAAATGAGTACCATTTACTAGTTGCAGATTTAAATCATAAGATTGAACAGACAGCTACTGATATATCTACATTGGAAACAAAGGTAGCATCACTTCAAGTTAATATAAACGAGCAGGAGCATGCAATCACGAATAAACAAGATGATATGAAAAACTACATGCGTGCAAGTCATGCTACAATGCGACTTAATGGATATATTGATTTTATCGTCAATGCTAAAGACTTTTCCGATATTTTCCGCCGTGTTGAAGCGGTAAAGGTAATTCGTAAGTCCAATGAAAACACTATTAATGAATACCGTACCTTGGTAACACAGTTGAGTCAGGACAAAACTGAGATGGAACAAACATCACTGGATCTTAAATCAAAACAAGATACGTACCAAAAGGAACTTCGTGAAGCTACAATTGCTCAAGACAATATCAATGCTATCATGAGCGTCCTCCAACAAGAAAAAGCACACCTAATGATTGAAGAAGAAATGGCGGTCCAAAAAGTTGCAATCGCCGAATCTAACTTCGCAGCAATTACACCCCCAAGCAATCCTGGAAGTTTAGGCTATCCACTTGCCGCTAACTATTGGGTATCGGCAGGAACTTGGTCTTATCCCTGGGGTGGAACGCATCTTGGCGTAGACCTTGCCCCAACAAATGGAACGGTTGGAATGCCATTGCTTGCACCGCAAAATGGCCTGGTTGTCGCATATCAAGGGGGATGTCCCACATGGGGAGGATATGGTAGTGGCTGTAATGGCGGCTATGGAAATTATATGAATCTAATCGTGACAGATGGTACAACGGTTTATGGAATTCTTTATGCTCATCTACATCAAAATGGTGCGGTCGCATCAGTCGGTGATGTCGTAACAATGGGACAGACAGTCGCAATTCTCGGGTCATCGGGAAGTTCGACAGGACCTCATGTTCATGCGGAAGTCTACAATCTTGGAACCGGTACGATTCAGTCTGCCTATCAGCAATGGAACGGCAGTAACACCTTTGGTACGCTCAGTGCATCCAGTGGTGGCATTCAAGCCATATGCGAAGTTAAAGGCGTGCCTTGTCGTGAAAATCCCGCAACGATTTGGGGTTATCAATATGGAATTCGCTACTAAAAACAAGTATCAAATTTGTGCATACAGAAACGAATTTTTAGCCGATGTTTGTGAGAAATTATCCATCTCGTACAATATACGATAATATTCGGATATTATTAATGCAATGTTAGCATTGTTTGTTTGTGATGAAGACGAAAACCTCAAATACTAAAGATAACTTCTATAAAGTATAGGTATACGGGGGGAATACAGTATGAAAAAATTATTAGTTGTATTTGCAATGGGGATGCTATTCATCACAGGATGTACATCTACAGGTAAAGAAACAGTATATGAATGCAAAGGTGCTGATATGCTCGGACTACCAGCAAAAGTAACACAAACGATCACAACAAACGGTGATAAAGTTAAGACTCAAAAAATTGAAACAGTCTTAGACATTAAAGCTCTTTCGGAAGTTGCAGGATTACCAGTTGAAGATACAAGTGCATTAATGCTTGAACAAGTCAAGACTGTTCATAAAGAACTCGAAAAAATTGAAGGTCTTGAAGTTTCCATTGATGTTAAAGATGCAACACTCACTGAAATCAATATCATTGACTACTCAAAAGCTGACTTGAAGAAACTTCAGGAATTACAATTGGTTGAAGGTCAAAAGGATAAAGAAGCAAAATTTGTAAGTTGGGAAGCAACGCAAAAAGTACTTACTTCAAATGGCTTTACATGTTCAGAGAGTAAATAAAGTATAAAGCTCACGAAAGTGAGTTTTTTTTCTAGGAGGAGACAGGAATGAAAAAATGTATTATCTTTGCAACGTTAGCACTCGTATTGTTGAGTGGTTGTACGAAAGAACCAGAAGTAAAACCTCAAGAGGTTGCAACACAACAGGACAAGGTACCAGAAGAGAAAATTGAACCCGTCGAAATTATAGAAAACTATGTTTGTAAGGTCGAAGTTCCCGTAGATGATATTCAAAGCCAAGTTACAACTGAATATGAAGTTAAGGGCGGTTTTGTAACGAAACAAAAGACCACAATATCAATGGATCTTTCACCAATTCAAGGGGATTCAGACATCCCTGTAGAAGATGTGATTGCTGAAATGAATTTGGAAGAGATTTATGATGATAATGAGTACCCAGGAATCACAACTACAGCTTTCTTTGAAGGAACGATTTTTACATACGTGATGTCAGCTGATTTTGAAATTGCGAGCGCAGATGATTTAGTGGAAATTGGCCTGTTTAATGAAGGTGCTACTGATTTTGATCGAAAACAATCTTGGATTAGGACACTCATGTCCGAAAAGCAAGAAGGAGCGACTTGTGAAGCGGTTCAGTAGAAACTATAAAATATTCGCAATTGCAAACATGTTTGTAATCTTAATATTTTTACTTATAAATGCAATCCTTGATAATCGTCAGGTAGCACTAAGAAGTACGTATGCTAAACTGCATATTGGTTTTATGTTTGTACCACTTATGGTTTTAGTTGGATGGACAATTTTTAGTCTGATCAACACGAGCCAGAAATTACCAAAAATGATGGGATGGCTTCTCAAAAGTTTCGGGGTTTTGGTTGTGCTCGGTTTCTTAAGTACTTTTAGCCTCTATTGCATTTATTCGATAGAAGACCCAGAAACGATTGACGGCGAGCTCTACGTCACAGACTACTATTCAATGTACGAACGTACCCAAGTCCCGCGTTTTTACACAAAAGTCATTAATACTTATCTAAAAGAAAACACGTATTCGTACTACTATTGGCCCGATCAACCGGAAAAGATTGATCAAGGGCAAACGCATGCGCCATCCGTACCCAACAATGAATAGTTAACTAAAAAGGATACTCACAATCGGTACGTTAGTTAAATAAAATACACCTTCTATAGAGGTGCATTTTAAATATTTCAAAGATACTAACAGTAAAAATTAGGGATTAAGATTGGAAACATAAAATCACCAATAGACGCTCGTAGAAATGGATGTTCAGTGTAAAACGAATCAATTCCCGAATAGATTTCAAGATTCTTAAAATTGTTGCAAATTATCATTGAGTTAGGCATTCGGCTATGGTATCATATGAGAGCAAATGGACCATTAGCTCAGTTGGGAGAGCGCATCCTTGACGTGGATGAGGTCAGCGGTTCGAGCCCGTTATGGTCCACCATTTATTACAAATGCAAACGTTCTATGTAGGAACGTTTTTTTTATATTTTTTATATGTACTCTGATTTTTAAGAAACATGGAATAATGTTTAATCAACTTAAAATTGATTAGGCAACACAAGAAGCCCGTAAAGAGTTGAATTCCTTACTTTCGACCATTTATGAGAACCATGTTTATCCACACGAATATGAGCAATCGAAATCGAGAATCATTGATAATAGAACTATAGGAGTTCTTTAAAATGGTTAATATTCATATAAGCCACAAATTCGCTAGTATCGAGGATGCTCAAAGTATTGTAAACAGTCTTATTGAGCATATTAGCGATGCATATATATAGAGCATGAGCTTTTCCGATTGAGGATTATTGGTGCTAGTGAAATTAAAAGTCGTTCCGTAGAAACAGTAGCTACTGAGGCTACTAAAAAGATTGGTTCCAGGGAACCAATCTTTCTTTTTTATACGTAACACAATGTAAAACTGCTAAGACTATTCATTCGTAATCGCTTCATAAGAAGCAATTGCAATGGCAACGTCAAGGACACATGATCCGACGCTTTCGTACAATGTTGTTTCTTTATCGTTTTCACGTGCGATAACATTACCAGCAAGAACATCACCGACGGATCCGACGACTTTTTCCTTACTTATGAGTCCTTTTTCGACAGGTATGATGACATCCCCAGCGGCGGCCCACAATCCATCAACATGTTCAGTAATAATGCGGCTTGCTTTGACAACAACATCTTCCTCAATCTCTTGCATGTATGGTGTAAATGATCCGATTGCATTTACATGAGCACCTTCACGAAGCGCTTGTGCGCTGAATACTGGTGTATGTGAGGTTGTACATGTACAAATAATATCAGATGCTGCGACACAAGCATCGGCACTTTCTGCAGCGATAATTTGGTAGGGTCTGTTCTGAACAGTACGAATGCGCTCAATGAAGGCATTGATATATTCTTCCTTAATGTCATAAACATAGACTGCTTCAAGTTCACGAACTTCTTGAATAGCAAGGACTTGCGTAAATGCTTGTAATCCAGAGCCGATGATTCCCAATGTTCGAGCATCTTTACGTGCCATTACATCAGTAGCAACACCAGCGCTTCCGCCAGTCTTAATTGCAGTGAGATAGTTAGCTTCAAGTAATGCTTCCAATTCCCCCGTTTGATTGGAATAAAGACTTATCGTAGAAATTACACTAGGTAATCCCTTATTCAAGTTTGCTGGAAAGACTGAAGAAAACTTAGAGCCAAAGTAGGGTTTTGTTTTGCTAATAGCTGTGAGCCATTGTGCACTGTTTTCAACATCAATAATCGGCATGACAATACGATCCCCCGTATAAATAAGACCTTGTACATTTTCTAAATAGGCTTGACGAAAGATATCAAGTGCCATCGGCATTGTAACAATTTCTTTAATTTGAGCTTCTGTGATATATTTCATGTTAGTTCTCCTTAGCATTGTTTTCTAATGCGTCTAATCGTTCGTTACGTTCCATATATTCATCCCATTTCTTACCGTCATGTTTAAAGAAGGCAATGAAGATTATCACAATAATAACCATCGTTAAGATTCCGGTAGAGAGACTGATAGTTTGAATAGGTCCCAAACCACCAATGAAAATAAGAACAAGTCCTAAGGCCCCAAGTGCAATTGCCCAGAATATTCGGTTGGTACGTCCAGGTTCCTCATTGGCAGGAAGATCGTTCGTTGATACGATTGCGAGTGTATAGGCAGCACTGTTAATAACTGTGACGGTTGATACGGCCATAACTGCGAGCATCACTACGAGAACGACCGTTGCTAGTGGCATTGTTTTAATAATGGCGATAATAGCATCAGTAATTCCTTGGGTTTGGAAAATTTCAATGACATTTACGAGTCCTGTTTCATAAGCATTCATGCCATAGTAACCAAGAATAATGAAATGCAACCAGCAACCAACGCAAGAAGCACCAGTCGCACCAAGAACAAGTTGTTTGATCGTACGGCCACGTGAGATGCGAGCTAAGAAAATACCTGTGTTTAAGGCATATGCTGACCACCATGCAAAGAAGAAAATGGTCCATGATTGCGGGAATGTACCAGCAGAGTGTGGCTCAGTAGTCATCATCATGCGGAAATAATCACTGACAAAGGTTCCCATACTATCTGTAAAGTTGTTTAACATGTATGATTTTGGACCTATTAAGAATACAAAAGCTAGGAGTCCGATGACCATTGCAAGTTTGATATTACTGATCAATTTCATTGATTTTTGTAACCCACCATAAACTCCAAATACAAAGAAAATAGTAAAGAAAATTAGAATTCCGGCATCAATCCACAACGTATATTGAATGTTGAAGAGATCAACAATGATTGCACTGATTAAAGGTGTTGAAAGTCCAATCGCTGCCGATACAGCACCAATGATCCCCATCATATAGACGATATCAATTACTTTTCCGAGTAATCCTTTAGCGTTTTTCTCTCCAATAACGGATGCACAAGCAGTACTCGGACGGTTTGTGTTTTCGCGTTTAACAAAGAAGAAAAACCCAAATACAACTGCTACAGTTGCATATAGACCATATGCTGAAGGTCCCCAGTGGAAAAAGCTGTAGGTTGACGCATAGGTCATTGCTTCACGTGACAGTGGCACAATGTCGAAAGGTGGTGCCGTTGCGTATTGGAACCATTCGCTAAATCCCCAATAGATAGCGACCCCCGAAGTTCCAGCAGCAAAGAGCATTCCGAGCCAAACTGGTGTGCTAAACTCTGGTTTTTCGTTTCCGAGTTTCTTGTTGCCATATTGGCTGAATGCAAGGTAAACCATAATAAAAGTATTGGCTAGGAAGAACCATTGCAGTGCCCAACCAAAATTACCCGTAATGACTCCAAATATTCCGTTAAAAGCATTTTCGGATGCTTTTGGGAATAGTGCAACTAATGCACAAAATACAATGACGATAGATAAAGGTATGAAAAATAGACCTTTATCGATACTCGCCTTTTTCTTGGATTGTGTATCCATATCTTCCTCCTTGATAGTTTTCTCTCAAACTAATCACATGACCATTATATAATCAAGTGATTATAATTTGAGACAATATTCAAAAAATAGTGAAATATATCACATGTTTTTTGAAAAAACGACGATTTAGGAGGGCGTTTGTTTGAAAACCATAAGATTTCACACTGTTTTTGTGTTTGCATGCATTCAACTGCTATAATTAAACAAAGAAAGAGGCTGATTTATGAATCCGAAAATTAAAGTGAGTAAGCAAAAGTATCGAACGATGCGCTATTTCATTGATGCCACAAAAGAAATTGCGGCCGTCGAAGGAATTGATAAACTTACAATTCGCAATATAGCCGACCGGGCTGGCTACAACAGTGCCACAATATATAATTATTTTGAAAACCTGGATAGCTTGGTTGCACTTGCAATGATTGATAGTGTGACTGATTATCTCTATGGATTTGATCGAATTCTTAATAGCGATTATGATCCGATTATGGCACTTTTATTATCGTGGCGAGTCTATGCTGAGTGCTCATTTCCAAATCCAGAAATCTATGAGTATGTCTTTGCTTCAAAACACTCCGATTATGTATTATCAAAACTGGAATTGTATTTTGATACTTTCCCAATTGAAACACATCATGTTAATACAATCGTCACGAATCAAGATATGCTGACGCGAAATCGTTTGCTTTATGCACCATGCTTTGAATTGGGTTATTTTAATCCGGAAAAAGAAGATTATATCATCGATTTTTGTTATATTCTCCATGGTGGATTTTCCAAGCGTATTTTTACAAAAAATCAAAGTACTGAGCAAGCGGTGATGCTTATGCTAGAATATTTAATTGAGTTTCTAGCACACCACATTGAACGAGACGACATCCAATGCCCGACGCTTGATGAAGTTTTAGCGATTGAATACTAATCCCATTTTTAGTTAAGAGCTCGCACGTTACTCTGAACGAGCGATGCGGTATTATACTGTGCAATATGCACACAAACAGAGGAGGAACTTTATCAAGATTAAAGTAATTTCGATTTACGATTTGTTTAAAGATTATAGGGGTGGCTCATTTGAGTCAGAACTCATTGATTTTGGTGAGGACGTTGGCAATGAAATCATTGATTTTGGAAGTGATACCAACAATGAAATCACAAAAGATCAGGTTGATAAGAAGAAAGACTGCTAATATTCTTGGCAGTTTTTTTTCTTGCTTAAGAGTTCAAAATAGTTGCAGTATTATTTAAAATGCATAATTTTTCGATCAAGGTTCTATTCTCCCATGTATGTATTTCAGTATGTACGAAGTGATAACATAAGCATAACTAAAACCAGAATAACAGAGAAAGAAAAAGAATGGATATAAGCTTAGTCACAATGACGAAGAATGCAGTTCAATGTTTATATTGAAAAGGGCACAATTCGATGATGTCGCAATTATCAAGTTGGAGTGAATGCCAATGATGAGTGAGTTGCGAATTATAGCTGTGCAACTCCCTTACAAATTGATTGGTGGACATCATAAAGATAACCATAAGGGGTGGACTAACTTAATTCGTGTTGATTTTTCTATGTTTAGGATATTTCATAGTTTAGTATATGGCGAATATGAGGTTTAACCTAATAACTGAGAGAACTTCAAAACGAGTGTGTATATCCAACCAAGACTGCTACGTTATGTAGCGGTTTTTTTTATCATATAAATAAATACGAAATATACAGCCGAATTTATGGAACGTCATTCTATGTATTTTAATAAAACACCCATATTTTAATTCTCTGGTACACTGTTTCATTCTTCTGTAACACTGACGAGATCTCATTCTTTGCTACATTTTATAATTTAGGTAGATTCATAAAGAACATTGAAAGGAGATTATGATGAAAAACGTCAAACGAAATACATTTATTGCTGTCGTTATGTCATTCTTATTGGTATTTGGATTAACACCAATTCATGCGAATGAGAAAAGTACAATTCAGACTGTGGATGCTTTGAAAGAAGCAATTGCAAATGCAGACGATGGCACGATATTGCAACTTGATACTGCATTTGTTTCAAGTGATGTAGATATCGTTCTTAATGGTAAAACAGTAACAATCGATGGTAATCACGTCGTATGGGATACGGGAGGTATTACTATAAGTGGGAATGGCTCACTAACAATTACTGACCTAGATATGGAAGGGAGCGCAATTCCTAACCGCCTTATTACAAATAAGTTAACCAGTGGAACGTTAACACTTCAAGGATTAACCCTTCAAAATGCAACACAAGGTGCATTAAACATAGACACCCAAGCAGATGCAAAGACAGAAATTGTGGATACCCATATATTTAATAATACTGCCGGAAGTGGGCCTGCGATGTACTTAGGAACAAACTCCAATGTCTTGATTTCATATTCGACGATTGAGAATAACTCAGGAACTGCAGGTGGATATGAAGCAGGAGCGATTGCTTCAAAAGGATACAATGCAAACCTTCAAATTCAAAATACAGTATTCCGCAACAATATTAACAAAGCTGCCTTTACAGGAGTGTTTGGCGGTGGTGGCGGGGCAATGTCGTTACACTACCTAACAGGTAATGTCTCAATTGATCAGTCATATTTTATTGGTAATGAGACAAATGGAAATGGTATAACCCCTCAGAAGACATTTGACGGTGGTGCAATTTATGTTTTTGATGGCCGTGATGGCGCTGAGTTTACGATTTCGAATTCTACGTTTGCCTATAATATCGCCTATGATGATGGTGGTGCAATCATGTTTCAAGGAACAGGTAATCCTGGTCTGACAACAACAATTTCCAACAGTACGTTCTACGAAAACAAAGCATATGGATTAGATGGTGCTGGTTATAGTGGTGGAGCGATCCAATATTTTAAAAATGGTGGTTCATCTCGAATGACGAATACGATTCATGGGTCAACGTTTGTCGGTAATCAAGGGGGAGACGAAAACTCGTCACTTGAACAACGTGGTGGTGCAATTGGCTTAAGTGGTGCAGGGACATTTGCGACAGCAACCGTTTCAAGAAACAATAGTTTATTCCTTGGTAATAGAGTCTACAATAATGATGGAGTTTTAAATCATTCTAGTAATTACAAAGATATTTCAAACAATCAAACTACTCAAAACGGCACTGATAACATTATAAATGTGGATAAAGGAGTAGACTCAACCCAACTCCTTCAAGACATTTTGGGTATTAACGGGAGTTTACTTGTACCGAACCAAACAGAAATAACTGCAGGAGTAGAGCGTAGTGCAGTTCCTACAGTGCCATATAAACCAGAAGGAATGGCGGATAATACGTATACCGGTAAAGGTGAACTCTTATTAAACGATCAACGTCTTAATGATCGGTATAAAGCACATGGTGCGGTTCAAGCATCATGGATTAAATACGATGCGAATGGCGGAGCTTTTGGATTAATGGCGATGGATTCCTTTGATGGTACAACGTACTATGAGGCTGATGATTCATCTGTCGTATCAAGCTATTATAAACTAGGGTTCATTCATAAATTGGGTTCAATCATTGATGATGAATCTGTGAACCTTAGTCGTGAAGGCTATACCTTTAGGGGTTGGTCAACTGATGAGAATGCCACGGAAGCGGATGTGATATATGATCCGTTTAATGAAATTATCTATCCCCAACAAGGGGTAACCTTGTATGCGGTCTGGGATGAAGTTGTGCCTATTGAGTCGTATACAGTTACGTATACCGACGGAGTTGCTGAAGCGGAGATATTTGAAGATCAAAGCTATACAGTCGATGCCGGTACCACAACACCTGCCTATCAAGGAACATTTAAACGTGAGGGCTATACCTTTACAGGATGGTCCCCACTTCCAGAAGATACAGTCACCCAAGACCAAGTCTATACAGCTCAATGGGCAATTAATAAGTACACGATTTCATATGAAGCAAATGGTGGAACGCCAGTTAATGAAGAAACGGTTTCTTATATGGATGTGTTTAAGGAACCTGTAAACCCAACCTTATCAGGGTATACGTTCGAAGGGTGGTATCGTGACGAAGCCTTAACGCAACGTTACAATTTTACGGCCCCAGCAATTTCTGATGTTCACCTTTATGCCCAATGGATTGCGAAAGAAGAACCAATCACTGTTTATACCATTATTTATGAAGATGGTAGTGCTGACGCATCAATATTTGAGCGTCAGCAATTCAAGGCAGCAATGGGTGATCCTATGCCACAGTTTGTCGGCACACCCATCCGCGAAGGTTACACATTTATTGGATGGGATCCAGTGCAAACAGAAACCGTGCAAGGGAACGTAACGTATCGTGCACAGTGGAAAGCGGACGTACTTCCAATCGATCCAACTGACCCTGTGAATCCATCTGAACCCCCTAAACCAGAGAGTCCGCACGAATCAGAAGATGCGTTACCATCTACTGGCGTTGCAAACAATCCAATAGGACTTGTTTTGATGATGAGTGGTCTTGCATTATGTGGAGTATCGATTCTTATCTGGTTTAAATCAAAGCATGAGAGATGACGCCTTTTTATCTTAGGATTATAATAAGAAAAAAGGAGGCCTATTATGCCAACAATGGTATTTGTTAATTTTCCCGTAACACAACTGGACCGTTCTATACACTTTTATACATCCCTTGGTTTTAAGCAAAATTTGGAATTTTCAAATGATCAATCTGCCGCAATGATGTGGGATGATAATTTTTGGATCATGCTTTTGACGCATGAATTCTATAGCAAATTTATTGGTTCACGTGCGATAGCGAATACCCAAACTCATAGCGGTGCCCTCATTGCTTTTAGCCTTGAAAGTGCCAATGCGGTCAAAGAATTTGGTAAGTTAGCAGAAACCAATGGTGGAACGGTATATCAAGTTGATATGGGCATTCCGGAATCAGTCATGTTTGGATTAGAAGTTCAAGATCCTGATGGTAATATGCTCGAACCATCTTGGATGGACATCAACGCTTAAACTAAGCAACAAGAGTTATTGCAAAAACACCCTACTCAGATTTAAGGCACAATGAGTTAGGGTGTTTTTGCTTTACTTACTAAATGTACCTTCGATGTTAGTACCGATAAACAAGTGTCTTCAAATTATAGGTCTTCTCTACTTTCTATAGCACTTTATCTGAAACCGTTTACAGTGTTCGGGGAGGGGTGTACGATTATGATAAACAATAGGAGGTAGTTATGAAAAAACTAGTAAAAAGATTTTCATTGATTATGTTTATTGTACTGATGGGGATGGGGAGTTTAATTCCAATACATGCACAAACCCGTGGGGTGGGTCCAGAAATGAATTACGACGAACCAATCATGATGGCTTACTATCGAACATGGCGTGATGCTGCAATGCCACACGACTCTAACTCTAACTTACCAGACGAAAATGTCATTAAAATGACAGACTTGCCCGCAGAAATTGATATCGTATCGGTCTTTCACTACGTTAATCCAGGAACAGACCAAGACCTTTTTTGGGAAACATTAAAGAATGAATATGTACCAACACTACATGAGCGAGGTCAGCGTGTCGTCCGTACATTAGATTATAAAGAATTACTGAAAATCAAGACGACAACGGGAAAAGACAGTACAACCTTAACTGATGCAGATTATCATGCATTTGCCCAATCGTTAATCGATACCTATATGACACCATGGAATCTTGATGGACTTGATGTTGACATGGAAACAAATCTTAACAGCGAAGAGGTTGCGGTTATATCCAACGTCTTTATCCAACTCTCAGATATCCTTCAGATTAAAGAAGGCAGTGATAAACTTTTGATTTATGATACAAATAAAGATAACCATGACCTTTTCAGAGAGATTGCACCGCATATTTCTTATTTGTTCATCCAAGCATATGGTCGTAATCCTCAAAGTTTAGATCGTACATGGGAAACCTACCAGTCTGACATTAGTTCGACGCGTGTTCTGTTTGGAGTTTCGTTTTACGAAGAACAAGATAATACCAATTGGAATGATGCTCTGGGTAAGTTTAGCGAAGAAAAATATCTAGCAAGCCGTGCATATCAATATGCAAAATGGCAACCTAAAAATGGCGAAAAAGGTGGTATGTTTGTCTACGCAGTTGATCGTGATGGTAAAGACTACCGAGAAAATACAATCAGCGAAACAGATTTTGCATGGACCAAGCGTATGATGCAAACACTCGACGAAAGTCGTGTTGAGAAAATTGAAGACATTACAATCGAATTTAGGAATTCACAAAATGAACTTCTTAAATCGGAAACATTAAAAGCGGCTTACAATTCAGAGATATCAATCGAGATTCCGACCCTAACAGGATATGTATTCAACGGGGATTTGGCTTCCTTGAAATACACTGTTAAACAAGGTCCACAAACGGTTGTAGTCAGTTTATCACAACTATTTGATGTAACGTTTGAGGTTAATGGCGGTTCAAATGTATCAAGTCAAAAAATAGTTGAAGATGGCGTGGTGACAATTCCAACAGAACCAACACGTCTGGGATACACTTTCGATGGATGGTATACCGATGTGGCATTCGCCAATCGTTTTGATTTTGATCAAAAAATGAATCAAAATACGACGCTATATGCGAAATGGAACAAACAAGCAGTTTCCTACACATTGTCATTTGAAACGGGTGAAGGAAGCAAAGTTTCACCACAAACAGTTTTAGAAAATACAACTGCATTAGTACCAGCGAATCCAACACGTGAAGGATATACATTTGACGGTTGGTATACAAGTGCGCAATTTACAACTAAGTTTGACTTTGGAACGCACCTGACTGCGGATACTACAGTCTATGCGAAATGGCAAAAAGTCACCCCAATTGGTCCAGTGACTCCAACGAAACCAAAAGAAGTGCTTCCAGCAACAGGAGCATCAAATACATTGATGAATTTCGCCGTTGCAACGAGTATCATTGGTGGGTCGTTACTAGCGATCAATATGTTATTAAAACGTAAATCAGAAAATTAAAAACTAAAAGCCAGACAAATGCAAAGGTGTCTGGCTTTCTAACGATGTATACGTTTGCTTCCAAACTTGAGTAAAGAAGTATAACTTTAGAATTTTAAAAATAGAAGAGTATATCACATAAAATGTACACATCATCTAATTTAATTGTCAATTCTTATATAAATACATGTTTAGAGGATAAGTTAGTGTATAGATTCACATTAATTTGCTACAATGCAATTACTAATACATTTTGGGGGTGTATAAATTGAGAATGAAAGTAAGAAAGTCCTTACTTTTTTTATGTATGATTGTGATTCTGGTTGGATGTGGTGCGGTAACCAAATATAAAGTTACAGTGGAGCCAGAATCAAAAGAAATTGTACTCGCTGTTGAAGTGGAAGTGGCACATGATGACTACAAATATTTAACAGGTGGGAAAGAGTCATTGTTATCTATTATTTCATCAGAAATGCCTTTAAACTACACGTTTGCACAGGTAGATGAAACGAGTAAGGATATTTATAAATTTACCGTAAAGTATTCGACTTATGCAGAATACATCAGTACATACGAAGCGCTAAGCAATAAGAAATCGCAAAATGAAGCAGTTGTAGAACCATATTCAAATAAACATCCTTTTCATTCGTATTTTAATATAAAATTTAAAGATAATCCGGATGTATTTATGTCTTGGTTAAAAGATGGCATCGTTAAATCAGGAAAGTTAATCAATACTACAGAGTCATCCTTGATTTCGTCATCTTCCACCTCTTATTCTATCTCGGGAAGTAATAAACAATCGTTTGATACTCGAATCGATATTGATCAAGTTCAGAACATCGACGCTGTAGTTTTTGAAGTGACTGCCAAAAGGGATAATCGAGTCGATTTGAGTTTGGCATTTAAAACTACTGATCAATACACTGATTTCGATGAAAATCTGAATGGATTTCTTAAGGACAAACTAAAATTGGTTACATTCCAACATCAAAGCAATGGGGAAAACCACTCAATTTACATAGAAGATGTTGATTTGTTAAATCCAGAGATGATGTCGGAAGTAATGTCTGTATATGGATCATCATTTATGACAGTTGATCATAAAAGTAATTTCGAATCATCGTTCTTTTTTGACGAACATTACCAATCTACCATTATAAAGTTGAACTCTGATTCGTTATTTAATTTAGAAGGTACGATGCCAATTAAAACTGAGGCCAATTATGAAGGTGTTGAGCGCGTGTTAGAAAATTCTAAAAATGAGAAAAACTCTAATGATATTTTCAACTCAATTACACTTACATCTTCCTATAAATCATTTAAGGTTGTAGCACTCGCTTTGATTGTTGTTGCCGGAATATCACTAATTGGTCTAACTGTCGCAATATGGTTAGTAATTCGCAAATATCCGGAAGAATCTAAAGCGTTGTGGAAAAAGGCGAAAGAACAAGCAATCAGGAGCTTTAGATGGTTGAAGATGAAAATTGTTGAGGGACTTAACAGACTCGAATCAAAGCAACAACAGAACTATAATCCAATTTTCTCGTACGACAGTTCATGTTTATCAGTTCAGGGTCAGCTAATTCATAGCAAAACAATAACATGTACATCAATGACAAGACGTGGTTTGGTATGGTCAGAAATATTTGAAAGCATCCTAGTTATGCTCATAGCGCTTGTGTTTATGCAAAGAGGCAATATGATTGCGTATGGCGCATTATTGCTGGGTATAATCGGATTATTTAAGACGATTAGAGAAAGGACCCTTGTGGTTATTATGATTGAAACGACTTGTGCAACAAGGAGTTTTTATTCATTTACCAATGATAAGGTTGATGGCGAATACCGTAGACTTGTAGAACACATCAAAGGAGAAGATTATGAAATCAAACATAAAACGACTAAAACAGTCTAAATTTTTAATTAACGAAGGTGTAATTGAGTACAACAATCATCTGATTCAAATTCGTAATATAACCCGGATAGCTTGCGGTAAACTAGATATTTCCATCCCATACTTCCGAATTATTTTAGGGGTGATTTTAGGAATCGCATTGGTAAAAATGCCAACACCTTTTAGTGTTGCTGGATTCATGCTAATGGTAGTATCCAGTATGATTGCTGGATACTATGCTTATATGAGGTCATTCTCGTCCTTAAATTTCCAGCTTGCCTCAGGTGATATAGTAGCATTTGAATCTCAAGATTTAAATTTCCTGGAAAAAAGCTATAATACAGTGAAAAAAATTATTGAAGAAGGGGGTAGGTCAGTTCAAAAAGTAGAATTCGACTTTACTAATGCAACAATAACGAATTCGAATATTGCAGCGGGAGATGTAACAGAGTATCGTGACATTAAAGGTTCAACAATAAACTCAACAGTTAAGGATAGCGTCGTATCGAATGTGGGCGGTGATGATAAATCTAACCACGGTACTATCATCACGGAATCAAGTATTGGCAGTATGGGAGACATATCCAATATAAATATAGATTATGTGCAAGTGACACATGATTTAGAGTTATCATTAGAGCAAATAACGGATTCTGAAGAAAAAAAGAAAATTGAAAAAGCAATTGCGTTCTCAAAAGCAAATGATCAGAAAGGTTTATTAAATGCAATGAAAAATCTTGCAAAACCAACAATAGAAGTATTGAATGGTTTGGCTTCGCTAGCTACAATTTTATCATTCACAATGTAGCTATCTAATCAATAAAAAAAGTGATACATGGGGGATGTATCACTTTTTTTTGTAAGGGCTATGGGGGATAACTCTTACAATGAGGAAATAATATCTCGAGGCTCTTGAAATGTATTGGTAGTGTAGATATGGGGTTCATTTCAATTAATTTGAGGTTTCGGATTACAGGGGTATGCTCCGATGTGTTAATAAGCTGAGTGCTGAAACAGTGTGTAAGCAAAGTTCCAACATATTATTGAGCCGAAGATAAATCTATAAGTATAGATATTATAGCCGAGATATTATTAGGAGTTATAAATGCTGAAGCAAGCGAATACATGAAATGTTTGGGGCATCTAAATGTAATGATAAATTTAAGTGCTTGCTTCAACAAGGACATCATACCAATCCAATCGGATGCTGTGGTTGATTTGTCATGAACCAAGCCCATTTTGTCATGAAATAAAGATGTTATAAATATATGAAGTGTATATGTATTCAAATTAAGAATTATTAATTAAATCTTAATAAACACTTCGAGAATACTTGTTTTAGCTCGTAAATCGATATTTATGAAATGTGAAAGTGTCGTAAAAATCTTGTGTTATCACAGGTGAGTTTATGCATGTGTTCGAGAAAAGTGTTAAGATTAAATCACAAGGAGGGTAATCATGAAAAAATTAGGATACGTAGTTTTGGGTGCAGTTGCGGGTGTCGCAATTTATGAAACACTACGCCAAGCAGGTTATTTAGATGAAATAACCGGTGCAGTGAAACGCACAGCAGGAGAATACCTTGATGATCCAATGATGCAAGTTGATGGTTGGATTGACACAGGAAAAGGAAATATCAAGAATGCAATTCACAAAGCGGATGATTCCATCTCTGACTTTGTAGAGGACGTTAAAGATACAACTGAAACCGTTCAAGAAACAGTTGAAGACGCTGTTGAAGAAACTGTTGAAGAAACATCAGATGCTGCATAATTGCATTTCAAAAGTTGGCGCTAAATTTATGAGTCGCCAACTTTTTTTGTGCCTAAATTGTAGTAAGGTTAATGATTCTTTTGGCGTATTGCTTCATCAAAGCATCATTGTGAGAGATAAAAATGATTGTAATTCCAGTATCATTTAATGCTTTTAAGTGATCCATAAAGGATACAGCACGAGCCTCATCAAGAGCACTCGTAGCTTCATCAACGAGTAGCAAAGTTGGATGAAGCATTAAAGCGCGCACAATCGCAACACGTTGTTTTTCACCGCCACTCAAGGTTTGAGGGAATTTATCAGATAGATTAGCAATAGCGTAGTGATCCATCAATGAACGTGCTTGCAATTCAATTTCTTGGATGTTTCGATCCTTCTTATGTAATGGCGCTAAGATGATGTTTTGCCAGACATTCAAGTGTGGAAAGAGTTGATAATCTTGAAAAATCATACCTGTGTGTTCAAAAGAATTAGTATAGGATCCGGAGGTGGGGGTCTGTAGCGATGCAATAATCCGTAAAAGTGTTGATTTTCCAACGCCACTTGGACCTGCTAAAGCTACAAAGTCCCCTGGTTGGACCGTCAGATTTAGCCCTTCGATCACTTTATTTTGGTGATACGAAACACTGAGATTTTTTATTTGAATCATTGTTTAGACCTCGACCTTCCATTTTTGAGAGAGTGATTTTACCGAAACTACGACGATTAAAGTAAATAATAAATAGAACACACTACTGAAAACAAGAGCATCTACACGTGCATCACGGGAGAGTGCTTCTTTGGATACCATGAGTAAATCAGGTAAGGCAACGGTGGCAAGGAGTGCGGTATCTTTCACCAGTGTGATGGCTTCATTTCCGATGACATAAATTGTATTTGCAAATACTTGCGGAATAATGACTGATTTTAATGTTGTCCATCGCGAAAGCTCAAGCATCAAAGAGACATCCCATTGCCCAGGGTCAATACTTGCGAAGCCGCCTTTAAAAATTTCGATAAAATAAGCCGCATAATTAATCGTAAACGTCAAAATAGCGAAGAGAAGCCGTTTGTCTCGAATGGTAATTTGAAAAAGAATGGGTAATCCATAAAACACAAAATAAAGTTGAAGCAACAAAGGTGTACCTCGAATTATCCAGGTAAAGACATCGATAATTCGGGTTAGACCCTTAATTTTCGATTGTGTCAATAATGCACCAAGAAAGCCAAGTGGAATCGAAAGCAAAAGCGTTGCTACATAAACAATCAGTGTTAATTGGATGCCGGACAAAAGTATAGGCAGCAAATTTGAAAGGTATGCCATCATAGGCTAAGGTCCTCGCCAAACCACTTTATACTTAAATCACGCAACGTCCCATTTTGACGTAATGTTTCGATTGCTGTATTCAAAGATGTCTGAAGTTCGGTGTCGCCCATTCGTAATCCGATACCATATTGTTCGGCTGTGAGTTTAATGCCTTCGACAATCCTGTAATCATCACTTTGGTTCATGACATAGTTAGCGTAAATAGCATCAGTTACAACAACATCAATGCTTTGTGCCTTTAAATCCAATAATGCTTCATTAATCGATGTGAACCGGCGAATGTCTAAAGTATTGATATCAAATAAAGACTCTAACGTGTGATAACCACTGCTTTCTGATTCGACACCTATGGCGACAGTAGATAAATCATCAAGAGATTGAAGTGTCGTGTTATCTTTGTTGGTGATGAGAACGATCGCATTATCAATGTAGGGCTGTGTAAATAACACTTCTTTTT
This sequence comes from Erysipelothrix anatis, assembly GCF_009828745.1. Lineage (GTDB taxonomy): Bacteria > Bacillota_I > Bacilli_A > Erysipelotrichales > Erysipelotrichaceae > Erysipelothrix > Erysipelothrix anatis. The sequence continues at coordinate 97,583 of NZ_WTSX01000001.1, read as the reverse complement.
GTCGTGACGGTGTGATGCTAAAGCCATTCCAAATTGCATCAATATTACCGCTGTTTAATTCTAAAATTTTAGTGTCCCAGTTAATGTATTGGAATTCAATAGTGATCTCCATTTCATGCGCTACAGCACGTGCTAAGTCGATATCAAATCCGACAGCTTGCCCCGATTCATCACGGTAGCCCAAGGGTGGAAAATTTGTGTAACCAATCGTTAGGGTATCGCTTTTTGTCTTAGCGCAACCGGATAAGACTATTAAGACTGAAATCATCAGTAGTAGTTTTTTCATAAGTAGTATCTCCTTGCAGCTATCATACACCAACACTTTACTTCAGTAAAGTGTTGAAGTGAAAAAAGCAAAATAAAACGTCGCAAAGGACGTTTTTTCCATGTCTTATTTCGAAGTGTTTGATTTCGGATTGAGGACTTTTTGGTATCCACCTGTACCATAGTTTAGGGCTTTGTTGACACGTGCGATGGTTGCGGTACTCATTTTGGTTTGTTTGCTGATGGCATCATAGGTTTGATTTTCATGTAACAATTTCGCAACAAACAAGCGTTCCGAAAAATCTAATAATTCTTTGATGGTGCATAAATCAATAAGAAAATTGCGGACATCGGTCTCATTATCCAGTGATGCCAATACGTTTACCAATTCATTAAATTTTTCGTTATCCTCAAATACCATACTATTGACCTACCTTCATTTATAGTCAAATTGTACTGAATCCAGCTTGAATAATCAATAGAATCCCTTGGTTGCCTCCTAAAGTAAGCGTTCTTAAGAAAATCTTAAGAATTGTCATAGCCGATTCCTAAGAATCCTTTGCGATAATAACAATCGAAAGGGGAATGGTATGGATACACTATTTTTAGTTCTATGCTTAGCGCTTACTGTATTTGGCGCAATTGTACATTCTGATCAATAATAACTATAATATTTATAATGGAGGCAACAGTAATGACACATACTTTATTGGTGGTTGAAGATGATTTGGGAATTCGCGAGGCCATCGCAATTAATTTAGAGAAACAAGGGTACACGGTACTGCAAGCATGCAATGGTAAAGAGGCATTAGACATCGTTACCAAAGAAACCATTCATCTAGCAATCGTAGATATTATGATGCCAGAAATGGATGGTAGTACGTTTACGATGCATGTTCGCATGAAACATAACTTTCCCATCATCTTCTTAAGTGCAAAGTCAGAAGAAGTTGATAAAGTTCAAGGGCTCAATCTTGGGGCCGATGACTACATGACAAAACCATTCAGTAGTATAGAGTTACTTGCCCGGGTGCGCTCGCACTTGCGTCGGTATGAGCAGACACTGGATTTACATGCACAACTAAGTCGTAAGACGAATCCGAAATTCTACCAAGTTGGTGGTCTGGTACTCATGCCTGAATTGAAGCATGTCGAGGTGGATGGAGAGTCGGTTCACTTAACACCAAAGGAATACCAAATCTTAGAACATCTTATAAAGCATCCAGGACATGTTTTTTCAAGTGATGCGCTGTATGAAGCAGTATGGCAAGAAACCGCAATTTCAAGTGAGACCATCATGGTTCACATCCGCAAGATACGCGAAAAAATTGAAATTGATCCGAAAAATCCACGCTATCTCAAAGTAGTTTGGGGTGTAGGCTACAAAATAGAAAAAGATACCGAGTAAACTTATGAAAAAGAAACTATTATTTACAACATTGTTATTAATTTTAATCGGAGCGTTGGGATACGGTTCAAACGTCTTAATCCAACCCAATGCCACCATCCGTCCGATTGCGACCAATGAGTTGATGAGTCGTTATCCACATTCAATGACGATAGTAGCGGCGACCTATTCACATGCAAATGATACACAGACTGAGGTACTTCATGATGTGAAGGCTGCGAGCCAAGATTCCAATTTTGAACGTATTGTCTATAAGAGTATGGAAGATGTATCCAAACAGTTTGTGAATGACCCTGCCATCCGTTTTTGGCTGGTAGATAAAAACACACAAGAAGTGGTTGCAGGTTCAAATGCGGCTGATTTTGCGAAAAGAGATGATAAGGATTTGTTTCAGTGGTCATTGACGGTCTATGCACCTGAAGATTTCCAACCGTATATGGATACGGCACGGTTTCCATACGAACGTTTAGGTGTTCGATATCCAGATAATCCAGAATTTCAGGGTTCCTATACATTCAGTGATAAATTCGATTATGTATTCGCATTATCTGCTAATCAGACAGAACTTAAAGAGTCCGAAATCGCAACTACTATAGCGTCCAATTACCGAATGTATCAAAACACTGCAGCAACGATTTTGGTTGCTGGCATCATGATTTTGGCGGTGTTCTTTCTAATTTACCCAATTAGCATCTCCAGTTCAGTTTCGCCATTCAAGAATTTGTGGAATCTCAAGCTTGAACTTGTGGTAATATTCTTGGGAATATTGGTGAGTTATGCGACAGTTTTCATATTATCAATAGGTTCTATCTATGCGTATCGTATGGATGACATATTTTTAACACTTTCTATGGGTAATGCGATTTCATATGGTCTTATTGCATCACACCTGTACCTCGCATGGGCGGCTGTCTATGCTATATATGCGCTCTTACTATTTTATGTGAAACGCGTTCTAACATTCGGAATATTTAGAACCTTAAAAGAAAAATCCTATACAGGTCGTATCTTATGTCGGTTAAAACAAAATTCGGATGAGATTTTAACATCGCCTCTTACACCAAAATTCAAAAATCGAATTATGGCTTTAGTGGCAATTAATACTCTAATTATTCTAATTTTAATTGGTATGGGTTCGGTAGGAGTCGTGTTTGCACTCATCTATGGCGTCGTCTTGGCGTATTACAGTATACGTTTGTTGAATGGTGTGAAACGTGATTATTTAGCACTGCAAGCACAAGCTGCGCATATTGCACGTGGTGATTTCGATACCGTCGAACCAATGCAAACAACGATATTTAGGCCAATTCTGGATGAATTATCAACCATTAATAAAGGCTTCGATCATGCCGTTAAAGAAGCAATGCAATCACAGTTAACGAAAACAGAATTAATTACAAATGTCTCGCATGATCTAAAAACACCACTAACAGGCATTCGTAATTATAGTGAACTCTTGCAGGACGATACATTGGATAATGCCACACGTTTGGAGTACACAATGCGCCTTAACAGTTATACCGAACGTCTTACAAAACTGATTGAAGATTTGTTCGATATCAGTAAAGCAAGCTCAGGAGAAATTCGATTGGAATTCCAAGAACTGGATATCGTGTCTCTGGTTGAACAAGCACTTATTGAGCATCAAGATACACTCGAAAATCGTGATATTCAAGTTGTAACGGAAATCGCGGATCAACCATTAATGGTTAATTTGGATGCCGACAAAACTTTTAGGATTTTCGATAACATTATTCAAAATGTTGTGAAATATGGAATGGAGCATACGCGTTTCTATGTCGATGTATCAGTCCATGAATCAAATGTACGCGTTTCAATGAAGAACATCTCTGCATCACCCCTTAACTTGAAACCAGATGAAGTTGTTGCACGGTTTGTCCGTGGCGATAAGTCTCGAACGGAAACGGGAAGCGGGCTTGGACTAGCAATCGCACAGAGCTTTACACAAATTCAAGCAGGACAATTTACCATTGAAATTGATGGCGACCTGTTCAAGGTTATTATTGAATTCCCATGTAACCACTAGAAACCACCATAAGGTGGTTTTCTTTTGCTATCTTGACGAGGGCGTCATTTATGACTAAACTGAAAGCAATTGGAGGAAGTACTCATGATTGAAAAAAAATACTTTGGATTGGATCAAGTTGCTGATGAAATTCGCTATTTGGAAGCTAAAGAAGGGTATATCCTCAAAACATTTGATGGTGAACGCTATACGTTTGAGCCGACCGATAAAGGCCCATTAACGTATGCGGTCCATTTCTCGGTAGAACCTGCGTCACTTCAGGATTATACTGATGCTGGATTCGTGATGTGTTGTGAATATTTGGGGAGTCAAGGAGGCTATTACTACTTCTTTGCTCGCCCACAAACGATAACACTGCCAGTTCCCCAAAATTATGATGATCGCAAAGATGCGATTCAACTTAAAGTGAATCGTGTTGACCGATTCGTAGGTGTTGTGTTGATTGCAGTCATCTTTCTATATGCCTATTTCTTTATGAAAGATTTGAATGGCTTGTATCTGCTAGTCCTGATTCCAACACTGGGATTGGCTGCATATGTCTACATTGTACGCCAACGTTATCAACGTTTCATTAAAAACAACTAGATATTTTACTAAAAATTTACTATAGTGATATCAGGAGGCATAATTTATGGCTACATTAAAAGATATCGCAAAATTAGCGAAGGTAAGTACATCAACCGTTTCACGAATTTTAAATGATGATCCAACGCTAAATGTAAAAGAAGAAACACGAGAAGCAGTTTTACTTGCTGCACAATCTCTAGAATATAATACAAAGTCAAACATGATCAACAATTCGATCGCTATTATTCAATGGATATCGAGTGAAGAGGAAGAAGAAGATCCGTACTATTATGCATTGCGGAAAAGTGTGGAAAGCTTTTGGATTAAAGAACGCTATCGCGTACATCGATTTTATAAAGATAATATGGAAGATGTCTTTACCCAACAATTTGATGGCTTAATTTGTCTTGGGAAGTTCTCGATGGAGCAAGTAGAGTCGCTATCACAAGCTAATTCAAACCTTATCTTTGTTGATTCGAATCCAGACGAAACACGATTCACCTCGGTGGTCCAAGATTTGGAAATGGCTTCAAAACTGGCTCTACAACACCTGTGGTCGCTTGGACATACAACAATTGGATATATCGGCGGGAAAGAGTTTATGGGGCCAGAACAAGCACCATATCAGGATAAACGAGAAAAACATTATATCGAAATGATGGACCAAAAGGGACCATCCAATTATAAAGAACACATTCATTTTGGAACATTCAATGCGCGTACAGGATATGACGCAATTATTGATGCAGCTAAAACCAACCGGTTAGCGACTGCATATTTTTGTGCATCTGATACGATTGCGATGGGTGCCATTCGCGCGCTGGGCGAACTAAAGAAATTGGATGTGGTATCGATTGTTGGTTGCAATGATATCGCAACATCACGCTATTTGAATCCACCACTTACCACCGTTCGTTTAAATACAAAGTTGATGGGAGATATCGCGTCATCACTTCTGTTAATCCAAATAAACACTGGACATAACACCCCAAGTAAAACCCAAATAGTTCCGAAACTCATTAAACGTGAATCCGCGAAATTGGTAAACGTTTAGTAAACTTCGTTGACAAAAGCGCTTACATTGCATATTATGAACGTACACAAGCAATATACTTTTGTCAAAGGGAGGACAATAGAATGAAGCAATTGAAAAAAGTACTCGTCATATTATTTGCGTCTGTACTGCTCGTAGCGTGTGGTGCAAACAATGCCAAGACCGATGGGTCTTCAGGTTCTGGAAAAACATATAATGTTGGTGTTGCGATTTATCGATTTGATGACAACTTCATGACACTCTACCGCCAAGAGCTAGAAAAATACTTTGGTGAGCTGGGTGCTAAAGATGGTAATACTTATAAATTAGACATCCAAGATGGTAAACAAGACCAGTCAACACAAACCGAGCAAATCAATAATTTTATTGCTCAAGGAAAAGATGTCATTATTGCTAACTTAGTTGATCCAACTGCGGCAGCATCTGTAATTAATGCAGCCAAAGCTAAAGAAATACCTGTTGTCTTAATTAACCGTGAGCCAACCCCTCAAGACTTAGAAATTTGGCCAGGTAAGACAACCTATGTTGGCGCTGATGCAACACAATCAGGAACAATTCAAGGTGAAATGATTGCAGGACTTCCAAACAAGGGAGATATCAACGGTGATGGTAAAATCTCATATATTACATTAATGGGTGACCCTGCAAACGTTGATGCACAGCAACGTACTGAATATTCAATTAAAGGATATGAGGCAAAAGGTGGAACTGTAAACCTACTCGCACAACCTTACCAAGCAAACTGGGACTCCGCTAAAGGGCAAGAATTCACAGCGAGTGCGTTGGAACAATTTGGTAAAGATCTTGAAGTAATCTTTGCAAACAACGATGGTATGGCAGTTGGTGCGGTTACTGCAATTAACGCTGCTGGACGTAAAGTTGGCGAAGATATCTATATTGTCGGTGTTGATGCAATTCCTGATGCACTTGAATTGCTGAAAAATGGACAATTGACAGGAACAGTCCTCAATGACCACTTTAACCAATCACACACCGCTGCAGATGTTGCTGTTGAATTAATGCAAGGTAAAGATATTGAAGCATACTACTGGCATGATTACGTTGGTGTAACGAAACCTGAAGATGCAGAATTGAAACGTGTGGATGCACGTAAAGAAACGATTGCAGAAATTAAAGTACGTTACGCGGAGCGCGGATAGAAACATTAAAGTGTGCTTCGGCACACTTTTTTAATAGGTAGGTAAATTATGGAAACAAACATACTCGAAATATCAAACTTAACAAAATCATTTCCTGGTGTTAAAGCTCTAGATAACGTTCAACTGGCACTTAAGCCTGGGACCGTGCATGCCTTAATGGGTGAAAACGGAGCGGGTAAATCAACGTTGATGAAATGTCTCTTCGGGATTTACCATCGCGACGCTGGAACGGTTATCTATAATGGCCAAGAAGTTGAGTTCAAAAATGCTAAAGAGGCCATGGATGCAGGATTAGCAATGATTCATCAAGAACTTCAACCGATTCGTAAAATGACGATTGCAGAAAATATATTTCTTGGGAAATATCCATTGAATCGTTTTGGCTTAGTTGACCATAAAAAAATCAATGCTTGGACTAAAGATTTACTTGAAGAGGTTGGTTTAGACAAAAAGCCAACGGCACTTTTAGAGACGTTAACTGTTTCGCAGATGCAGTCGGTTGAGATTGCAAAAGCGATATCGCACAATGCCAAAATTGTCATTATGGATGAGCCCACATCATCGCTAACAACATCAGAAGTTGAAATGCTCTTTAGTATTATTGATCGTTTAAAGAAAAAGAATATTGCGATCATCTATATTTCTCATAAGATGGATGAAATCTTACGTATTTCAGATGAAATTACCATTATGCGTGATGGACAATATGTTAACACATGGTCCAGTTCTGAAATGAGTGTTCAATCCATCATTAAAAATATGGTTGGTCGTGAACTGACAAGCATGTTTCCCGAAAAAACCAATGTGCCACATGAGAATGTCATTCTACGGGTTGAAAACCTTACATCAACCGATCCTTTATCCTTCAAAGAATGCTTCTTTGAACTACAACAGGGTGAGGTACTGGGAGTTGGTGGACTTGTTGGGGCACAACGGACTGAGCTGATGGAAGCGATCTTCGGCATCCGTCCTATTGAGCAAGGCTTAATCAAAATTAATGGAACCCAAACGATTATTAAACATCCAAATGATGCCATCGCCAATAAAATAGCGCTGGTAACAGAAGATCGCCGCAGTACTGGAATATTTGGGGTTTTGTCTGTTGAAGATAACATCGCAATTACATCCATTGATGATCATATTAAATACGGAATAATTAATGATAAGAGTGTGAATACGATGGTTACGGATTCAATTGAAAAACTCAGAATCAAAACCGCATCGAAACGTACTAAAATCGAAAACTTGTCTGGGGGAAATCAACAGAAAGTTATTTTAGCCCGATGGCTTGCAAATAATCCAGACATCTTAATTTTGGATGAACCAACTCGAGGGATTGATGTTGGCGCTAAATTTGAAATCTATCAAATAATCAACGATTTAGCAAGCCAAGGAAAAAGCATCATTATGATTACATCTGAAATGGCGGAGTTACTGAACGTATCCGATCGAATTATGGTTATGTGCGAAGGCCGTATATCTGGATTCCTTGATAGCAAAGATGCTACGCAAGAATCTGTGATGACACTCGCAACCAAATTTATGCAGGGAGAATAGTATGACAACTAAATTATTTAAAAAAGATAAAAAAATAGATATTCAAAAAATACTTACCGATTACTCAATGTTCATCGTGGTAGCGGTTATGATTATTTTCACGGGGACTACCCAAAGTAATTTCTTTACCATTGGAAATGCATCAAACATTCTCGCTAATACGTCAGTACGGTTTATCATTGCGCTTGGTATCTCGGGAACATTGATTATCCGTGGAACCGATTTATCTGCAGGACGAATTGTTGGATTCTCCGCAATTTTAGCAGGAACATTAGTACAGCAACCTGATTTTGTTGGGAAGTTTTTTCCGAATTTACCAGATTTACCAATCTTTGTGCCACTGCTAATCGTTATCGCAGCATGTGCATTGTTAGGATTAATGAATGGTATCATTATTGCGTATTTCCACGTTCCACCATTCTTGGCAACTTTGGGAACACAAATTATGATTTATGGATTCAATATGCTCTATAGTGGTAACCAACCAATTGGAACATTTAAAGACTCGTACATTCAAGTTGGTCAAGGGAAACTGTTTGGGACCATCCCATACTTGGTAATTATTGCAGCGATTGTCGGTATCGTCATGTGGGTTCTTTATAATAAAACCCGTTACGGGAAAAATATGTACGCAATTGGTGGTAACGAACAAGCAGCTGAAGTTTCAGGAGTTAACGTGCCACGCACTAAAATCAAAATCTTTGTACTTGCAGGGGCACTTTATGGACTGGCTGGTTACTTACTATCCGCAAAAACAGGATCCGTAGGACCTTCATCAGGTACAAGTTATGAATTAGAAGCAATTGCTTCTGCTACTATTGGTGGGGTATCAACAACAGGAGGACAAGGGACCGTTCCTGGAATCTTACTTGGGGTCTTTGTCTTTGAGCTATTGAAAGTGTGTTTAGCATATTTAGGGGTTAAACCAGATATGACAAACGTTATCCAAGGAATTGTGATTGTTATTGCAGTAGCGTTAGATATTCGTAAATCAATGCGTAAAAAATAAGCTTAGGGAGTCTTTTTAGGAGGGGCATTATGGAATTATTAGAGAATAAATTTGAGTCGGTTTTTGGGAAAGAATATGATTACGCATTTTTTGCACCAGGTCGGATTAACTTGATTGGTGAACATATTGATTACAGTGGCGGTAACGTATTTCCATGTGCAATTACAAATGGTACCTACGCTTTGGTGCGTATCCGCGATGATCATAAATTTCGCTTTGTATCACTCAATGTTTCGGATACAGAGATCTTAGAAATTGACGCATCAGACTTAGCATATGATGAAAATCATGGTTGGGTAAACTATGCTAAAGGGATCATTGCAACCATTGCACAAAAAGGACTATCAATCGATACGGGATTTGAAGTACTTTACTATGGTGATATTCCAAATGGTGCGGGATTGTCCAGTAGTGCGTCGCTTGGGATTGTGACGGCAGAATTTATTCGTAAAATTAATCAATTGCCATTAAGCGATCTCGATCTTGTGGTTGTTACCAAAGATTCTGAGAATCAGTATATTGGGGTAAATACGGGAATTATGGACCAATTTACGGTTATGTTTGGACAAAAGGATACAGCATTGCGTCTTAACACCGAAACACTTGATTATGAACGCGTACCGGTGCAATTGGAAGGTCATAAAATCGTAATTATGAACACGAATAAACAACGGGCACTCGCTGATTCAAAATATAATGAACGTTTGGAGGAATGTGCACGCGCTTTATCAATCATTCAGAATCATTACGATGTCAGTGAACTATGCCAACTCAACCGCGAACAATTAGAAGCTATTGTGGATGCCTTTAGAGATGATATGGTTGCATACCGACGTGCCCGTCATGCCATCAGTGAAAATGATCGTGTTCATCGTGCGGTTCGTAAACTGCGTCATGGTGAACTTCTTGCATTCGGTAAACTGCTCAATGCAAGTCACAAAAGTCTTAAAGATGATTATGAAGTTACAGGTAAAGAGCTTGATTCCATTGTTGAAGCAGCATGGGACGAAGCATCATGTATTGGTGCCCGCGTAACAGGTGCTGGTTTTGGTGGGTGTGCAATAGCAATTGTTACTACCGATGCCATTCCAACATTTATCAAAAACGTTGGAAACAAATACAAAGAAGTTATTGGTTATGAAGCAAACTTTTATGTCGCAGAAATCGGTGACGGTTCTCATGAAATTAAACGTTGAAGTTTTTCATGAGGCATTTACGGATGTTATTGCATTATCCAATGGTATCATCGATATTCGTGTGTTATCGTACGGTGCAACACTAATTCACTTTGGATTTGTGAATGAGCCTAACTGTGTTGTTCGTTACCAAGACCTCGATTTGTATGAATCCAATCCAGTGTATCTTGGAAGTGTTGTTGGTCCAACCGCAGGACGCATCAAAGACGGTCACTTATGTGTGGATAAAAAAGAATATGCACTTTCAATCAACAATCATCCGAACCACCTTCACGGTGGTTACCAATCACATGCTTTTAAAACATTCTCATACACAATAATAGAGGATGGCATTCGGTTTGAGTTGGAGGATACACCACATGATGGTTATACGTTAACATTCAAGACGACAGTAACCTACCAACTCCAAGATGCACAACTCATTGTTACAACATCTGCCCTTCCGAGCGAACCGTTTCCAGTCAACATTACGACACACAATTACTTTAATTTAGATGGAAGCAATTCTCTCGCAAACCATTCTTTAAAAGTTGAAGCTAATGAAATTTACACGGTTGATGCGAGTTTAGCGAATGATGGTGTTACGCTCAATGTTGCGCATACCGCATTTGATTTTAGAGCTTGGAAATCAATCGAAGAAGCATTAACACAGAAGCATCCAGAATTTAAAAAAACACGCTTTATTGATCACGATTATCGTCTTGATGGAAAACTCTATCTAAAAACGCAAACGCGGATGTTGGTGTGTGAAACATCACTACCAGTTTTACGTCTTTACTTTGCGAATTATTTTGATGAAACCTTTAAACAGGAACATGGTGAGGACGCACACAATTTTAGTGCCCTTGCAATCGAGCCGCAGTTCCCTGCGAATGCGATCAACTTTGGACAAGGCGACATTTTTTCCGCAGACACTCCTTATACCTCACGGTCGTCTTATACGTTGTATCGCCTTTAAAAGTCACTTTGTGACTTTTTTTATTTGGTAGGTTAAACAGACTGTGCTATAATATCGATAGATGATATCGTTGGTCGATATTGGGGGGTGTACATGACAGAAACAATGATTTATGTTCTTATGGCACTGCAACATCGTGATATGTTTGGGAAAGAAATTGTAGACTGGGTAGCAGAGAAAACGAACCGTCGTGTTGTCTTGGGACCAGGAACGCTGTATACAATACTTGCGAAGTTCGAGAGTGATGGCTATATTTATGAAACGAACCGCGAAGGACGTGCTCGTACCTATACAATGACAACTAGAGGAACCTCTGCGCTCCATAATGCGATTGATAATTACAAGCAAATAATACTTGATGCTCAAGAGGTGCTCAAAGAAAATTAGAAAGGAGGGTTGAAATGCTTGAATTTCGAAATGTAAGTCCTTCTGCATACGTAGCGTATGAGGCATACTTGAATGAGATGGTTACGAGAGGGTATCATCTCAAAAGTTTCAATTCACTCTATCAACGATTTGAAAAAAATAGTGACATTAACGTTCGATATGAAATCATTCCCAAAGCCCACCGAAGGTATAAAGGATTTCTAGAAAATAATCGTGAGTTTAAAGCATTCATTGAATCATTTGATCGTAAATTTATCGCTTGGTTCGGTCCTTTTGCTATTTTTGAAACATCGATATCAAACATTTCAACACGCGACATTTCGACGGACTTAGACCTTGAACCACTTCAAAGACACATTCGCCAAATGCGATGGAATGGAAGAGTGCAGATCGGAGTCGTTGTACTTATATTGATTCAAATTGTACTTGCGACAGATCTCAACATTCTCACCAATTCCCTAAAAGTTTGGTCGCTATTTCTATTCTCGTATACATCCATTACTGGTTTTAAAACGCTAAAAGATACGCGACACGATCTCGAACGGCTTCAAAATCGGCAATTTGTTCCCTTTGTACCTGGTTATCGTTATGAAGGGATTGCTTCAGTACTATCTTTTATTACTTTTGTAGGGCTCTTGGTTATTGGAATGTTCAACTTAGCCAATCAGTGGGAACTAGTATTGGGTCTTTGGCTTTTGATAGGTGTGCATACTTTCGACACTATTTACCGTTTAAAATTTTCGTCCCAACAAACAACGTCAAAACGCACCAAGTATATTGGTGTCAGTTGTATTGGTTTTATACTTGCAATCGGAATACTCTTGGGGATGCAACCCTATAAAGAAAAAGTTGTTCATGCACACCCAAGCTATTATGAAACGGAATCAGTCGTTGCTACGTATAGTGAATCGGTGTTTGCATCACGATACACATTGCGCGACATGCAATCTAGAGAGAGTGGGGAAGCAATACTTGAACCAACTTCAACGGTTATCGTGATGCGGTTGCATGCGCCGATGATGCGTCCATTATTAGATTATGAGATGTTGCGCTATTCAACGGAGCATGATTTCACCATCATTGAAGCATCGACGGATGTCTATGTGCTTCACAACAGCACTGAACCAAATCAAGAAATGATAACAATGTTAGCCCAAGAGGGAATCTCAATGGAGGAAAGTTATGATTGAATTCAGACGTATCAAATTGTCCCAGTATAAGCATTACGAAGCCTATCTTAATGAAAAAGTACAAGAAGGGTATCATTTAAAACGTTTTACGCTCTTCTTTCAACAGTTTGAATCTAGTGATGATAAGACCCTTCGGTACGAATTGATTCCGATGCCATCACGTAATTCTAAAGGTTGGGGTAATAATGAATATGCATTTCGTGAATTTATGAAGACGTTTGGTCGAACTATCGTGGGCTGGATTGAACCCATTGCAATCCTCAAAACGCACGAACCAGCATTCGAAGAGGCTCATAATATGCAAGAGCTAGAGCTTGAACCGATTAAAAAGCGCTTAAAACGGAACGCACTATTTTACTTAATGTTAATTGGAATGTGGATGTATACGATGTATAACTCAACCCAAGCAAAGTACATGACGATAACAAGTCAGGCAAGTCTTGGAACATTTATACTCTATCCATATTTGATTTTGACGTATTCAATCTATACCTATTCTTATTTTAAGGAGTATCAAAATTTGAAACATGGTCGATACTCTGATTTCAAACCAGGTAAAAAATATACGAACTTGATCAACGTATTCGCAGCACTTACCATCTCACTGTTAATTATTAGATGGAGTGGCCTGTTTGAGAATATAGTCAGCATGAAAGGAATCTTATGGGTAATCATCATTTCCGCAGTCGTTTTAGGAGTTGTGAAGATTATCAAACATACCAAGATTCATAAATACCTGAAATATCTAGCGGTTGCTGTCTCTGTATATTTGATATTCGTGATTTCGTTTAACGTGTTGTTTATGAGCACCTTGACATCACTTGGAAACCCACGTGAACCCAATCCAGAGCATTCTGAAAATATCGGAAGTTGGTTCGAGGAATCTGTAATTGCCTCGGAATATCGGGTTTACGATATTCTAGAAAAACCGAGCCCAGATGATAGATCATATAGTGCCGTTGTCCTTCATTTGAAAACACCATGGATGCGTCCGATTTTTGACTACCAAGCGAATCGTTATGCAGAATACTTCAACTATAATCTGAAGAAAGTCGACGATACGCACTATCTTCTTGAGAGTGGTGAGAATCCAACATCTGAGATTCGAGCGCTCATTGATAAGAAACTTTCAATAGACTAAACAAAGTATCTCTTGATAATTGCTATCGCATTTTTCGTTCGAATTGATAAGTACCTTGTTGGAAGTACGGACTCTGAGGTAAGGGTTCGTATGTAGCGTATAAGAATTGTTGATTCTAAATAAAGGAGTTCGTAATGGTTTACAGTAAATTACAAAAAAAAGAGGGTCTTTCACCGGTACAAAGCCACATTGCCGATTATGTCTTAGAACATACAGACCGCGTATTAACAATATCAATGCATGAGCTTGCTGAAAGTACGAATACATCGACAGCTACAATAACTCGTTTCTGCAAAAAACTTGGTGTAGAAGGGTATAAGGAATTTCAAATCAGTTTATTGCGATCTGTGAATGTTCACATGATGATGACAGAAGAGCAGATAATTATTAATGAGAAGAGCAATGAAGTGGAACTTGTGGATAGTATTGGAACACTTCAAAAAAGAGCCATTACCGCGACCCAAATGTTATTAACGAAAGAATTAGTAAGTGAGACAATCGCGGAAATAAACAAGGCAGAAAATTTATATGGCGTTGGAATTAGCGATAGCTTTATCAGCGTGCATGACTTTCAAAATAAACTTTTGAAAGTATCGAAGTTTGTACGGATAGCATTTCTTCAGCCAGAGCAGACATTTCTTTGTGCACAAGCAACACCCAAGGATGCAGCAATCATAATATCTTATAGTGGCAAAAGTGCAGAAGTCGTGAATGCATGTCAAATTCTAAAAAAACGAGGAGCTAAAATTATCGCTATGACGTCCGACGAATCAAGTCCCGTGGGTCGTCTTGCAACCCATATTATTCCATTGCCACCGCTGCGTGAAGAAGATGAATTGGTTCGAACTGTATTCTCGTATGCCGCAATATCTTATGCCATCAATCTCATATTTGCGAGTATGTATCGTTTTGAGTACAGCAAAAATCAGGATTACATTGTTAAAGTAAAAGATGAATATTTAAACAAATAGTCGAAAATTACCGCAATTTAAGCACAAATTCTTAAAAGAGCGGTAATTTTTTTCTCTTTACGAACAAATTGTTGTTAAGTAAGCGGTTACTTGGTACGGTTTATGTAGTTCAGAGCGAGGTTGAAATGATTATGATAAAAGATAGATTGATTAAAACATGTTTAGCGGTGATTCCGGATGAACAATCGCACTACGCAATTTCTCCTGAGATTGCGATGACATCCTCTTTCTATTCAAAGAGCTATGAAGCATATGTTGCTGCAAGCAAGGATGAATTTAACAACTATGTTTATACACGTGGTTCTAATCCTACAACGCATAAACTTGAAGTGCTCCTTGCAGAGCTAGAAGGCGCACAGCGATGTAAAGTTTTTGCATCGGGAATGGGCGCAATAAGTGCAACATTGCAGTCCTATGTTATGAATGGTAGTCATATTGTTGTTGTTAACTCTATTTACTCGACTGCCATGAAGTTTATCAAAAGTCTCGAAAAATTTGGAGTATCTCATACTGTTGTTATGTCAGTTGATACCCAAGAAATTGTAAGCGCAATTCAAGACAATACCGACGTAATCTATCTAGAAAGTCCTTCAAGTCAGAAATTTGAGATTGTTGATTTAAAAGCAATCGCAGATATCGCGAAATCGAGACAGATTACTACAATGATAGACAATACGTGGGCAACACCTATGTTTCAAAGACCTCTAGAGAGCGGGATTGATCTGATTCTACACTCTTGTTCAAAATATATCGGTGGGCATTCTGACATTGTTGCAGGTGCAGTATTGGGAACAACTGAGGGTGTAGGCAAAGTGGAACAAAATGGATACCTAATGATGGGATCAACATGTAGTCCTATGAATAGTTTTCTAGCAATACGTGGAATCCGAACACTCCCCATTCGTATGGAAAAACATAACAGTAACGTCAAAGCGGTAATTGATGCACTCAAGGATGACCCTCGTATTGAGAAAATATATCATCCATACATTCAACAAGCTGAACGCAGTGAAAAATATTTAGATGGGTATGGAAGCCTACTTGCAATAACCTTTACGGATAAAGATACTACCAAACTTCAAACCTTTATTAATACATTGGAAACATTTTTAATAGGCGTGAGTTGGGGTGGTTATGAAAGTATGGTTCTTCCAGGATACAAGTTTGATAATCTTGAGACAATGAAGGCCAGGGGATTGGATATCACCCATACGAGATTGTTTATCGGGTTGTTGGAAGCTCAGATGACAATCACAGATCTTAAGCAGGCACTATCAATTGCATATGATTAAAGTATTGGAATACCATTTAAACTTAATATAGAAGGGGTGATTTAAGTGGGAAGTAAGATTAGTAATTTTATGGATAATAAGGTTTTACCGTTGGGGATCAAAATAGGTGGTCAAAGACACCTTCTCGCTATTCGGGATGGTATGGCCGCTTCAATTCCATTGATAATTGTTGGATCAATATTCTTAATTATAGGTAATCTACCAATTCCAGGGTATACAGAATTTGTGTCTGGAATATTCGGTCCGGATTGGGTTACGAAACTAAATTATGCTGTGGATGCTACATTTAGTATTATGGCCTTGATTTGTGTGTTTGCAATTTCTAACAGCCTTGCGAATAAATATGCAGTGGATGGTGTGTCAGCAGGATTCATCTCACTCGCAGCTTTCTTGGTGGTAACACCCTTAACAGGAGACGGTGGAATTCCACTTGGTTATTTAGGAAGTAAGGGACTCTTTGTAGCGATTATCGTTTCATTAATCAGTACGGAAATATTCCGTATTATGGTCCAAAAAGATATCGTCATAAAAATGCCGGAGAATGTTCCGCCAGCAGTCAGTAAATCATTTGTTGCCCTAATTCCGTCGATTCTGACGATTACGTTATTTTGGGTGCTGAGATTGGTAATCGAATTTGCTGGTTTTGGAAACATGCATGAAATTATAGCGGTAATCCTTGGGAAGCCATTGTCTTATCTCGGGGGTGGATATGTTGGTGGTTTAGTCGCAATATTGATTACATCGTTATTTTGGACAGTAGGTATTCACGGTTGGGATCTTGTCTTAAGTGTGATGCAACCAACTTATATGCTCATGCTTGATCAGAACAGAATTGCATTCCAAGCAGGCCAAGAAATTCCAAACATCATTAACTATTCATTCTTCAATGTCTTTGTTTGGATGGGAGGAAGTGGTGTGTTAATTGCAGTCGCCATCTTGCTGGTGCTTCGTAGTCGCAGTAAGCAAATGAAAGAGCTGGCGAAAATTGCCGTTCCACCAACTATTTTCGGTGTCAACGAGCCGGTTATGTTTGGGTTCCCGATTGTTATGAACCCAATCATGCTTATTCCATATGTACTTGCTCCACTGGTTGTTTTCACTGTTTCGTATGCAGCGATGTACTTCAAGATTGTTCCAATGACAAACGGTGTCATGGTTCCATGGACAATGCCACCACTTATTGGTGGGTATCTTGCCACAGGTAGTATCATGGGATCTATTTTGCAACTCGTAAATATAATTATCTCAGTCGCAATCTACTATCCGTTCTTCAAGGCAGCAGATGATAATGCTTATCGTGGAGAAAATCCCGACAAGACGACCTCATAATCAAAACTACAAAGCGGTGTCTTATTAAGATATCGCTTTTATGTTAGTTTGATATTTTTAAACTTTTTAGAATGTCCTGTGAAGCACTAAAAACGGCATAAAAAAATGGGGTCAATGTGATAGGATAAGTGTATAAGTGAGGTTTATTATGACAGAAAAAGAAAAAATGATTCAAGGTTTGCTTTACGATGCAGGTGACCCTGAGTTGCAACGCGATACAACGCGTGCACGCGAGATTGTGATTGCTGCTGCACAGATTGCAGATAATCACAAACGCAGTGATTTATACAAACAGATTATCAATGCAAAAGGATATGCCAGCTTTGGCGTTGGACTCAAATTAGACTATGGCTACAACGTAACTGTAGGCGATAACTTCTACTGTAATTATGATTGCGTGATGTTGGATGTGTGTCCGATTACGTTTGGTGATAATTGTATGCTAGGACCTGCTGTTCAGATTTACACGGCAACGCATCCACTCGACGCAACCGAACGCAACAGTGGTCTTGAATTAGGTAAACCAATTACGATTGGTGACAATGTTTGGATTGGTGGTGCTGCGGTTATTTGTCCTGGAGTGACACTTGGAGATAATGTTGTCGTTGCTGGGGGAAGTGTCGTCACCAAGTCATTCCCTAATAATGTGTTAATTGGAGGAAACCCTGCCAAAGTGCTTAAAGAGGGTATCTAAGCATATAAGTTGAGAACAAAAATCATAAAATATATAATAACATGGTAAGGAGGTAGGTTATACTATGGAAAGAATTTTAGGACTACATCATGTTTCTTCAGTCGTTAAAAACGCACAAGAAAACGTTGATTTTTATGCAGGAATGCTCGGAATGCGTTTAGTTAAAAAGACATTAAACTATGACGATATTGAAGAGTACCATTTCTATTATGGTAATCATGATGGCAGTACAGGCTTATCCACCTATTTCCCAATTTCAGATTCTAAAGAAGGCGATATTGGAGATGGTCAGGTTGGATACGTTACTTATGCAGTGAATACAGGAGCACTCGACTTCTGGAAAGAAAGACTTGATCACTTCGATATTTTCAATTATTCCTATGAAAGATTTGGTGAGCGTTATTTAGCATTCTCAGATCGTCATGGATTGGATATTGAGTTGGTAGAAACACCGTTAGGTCCAAACAGTCAATGGGCATTCAATGGTGTACAACCAGAGACAGCGATTAAAGGTTTGTATAATGCAGCTCTCTTCTCAGAAAGACCTGCTCAAACGCTTTCGTTGTTTACCGATCTCTTCGGATACTCGGTTGTTGCGGAAGACGATGAATATTATCGACTCCGAATCCACGAGGGATTAGGCGGGTTAATTGACATCCGTAAACATACAACAACAATCGGCACCAAAGGACACGGAACGGTTCATCATATTGCATTTGCAATTGAACGTGGAACCGAAGAGGCATGGCGTGAAAAATTGCTCAGTGCAGGATACTTCCCAACAGAAGTTAAAAATCGCAAGTACTTTAATGCCATTTACTTCCGTGAGCGTGGTGGGATTCTAATTGAATTATCAACTGTTACACCAGGAGTCACTGTTGACGAACCTGTAGAAACATTAGGTGAAGCGTTCATTATCCCAGAACATTTTGAGGCACAACGACTCATTATCGAAAGTAAGTTTATGCCAGTATTCGTTAAAGAAATAGATACCCTTGAAACATATGGATATCGAAACCGATACGAGTACGATATGATTACCAAACGAAATGAAATCCGTGAATCGATTAATGCGATAAAAGCATTTGAAAAAGAACGACCATTGACAGATGATGAGCAAGAGCAACTCAAAGCACTTCGCAAAGCATTTATCAAAGTACGTTAAGATTTAGAAAGAGGACAATTATGATAGTACATGCAAAACATAATGGTTCTACCGATCGCGTTATCTTTATGCTCCATGGAACTGGTGGTAATGAAAACGATTTGGTAAACCTTGCACGATATATTGATGAAACAGCAACACTGATTGGTATCCGCGGTGCTGTGGAAGAACAAGGAATGCTTCGTTATTTTAAACGCTATGCGGATGGAAGCTTTGATTTAAAAGACTTAGCGAAACAAACAACAGCACTTCACGAAGGAATGCTTCAACTCTTGGAGTACTATAAACTCGGTGATGCTGTAGTATCCGTTATTGGTTATTCTAATGGATCGAATATTGCGATCAATCTTTTCAAAGAGTTTGAGACTGACTTTACGAGTGCAATGCTTTTTCACCCCTCATCAGTAAGACCGGGTGTTCCTTTCAAAACACAACCGAGTCTTAATGTCTATACAACAGGTGGTAAAATTGATCCATTCATCGCGTTTGAAAAGTTCGAAGAAGCTGTTAAGGAGTTTGAAGATGCAGGGATTCCTGTAACAACAAATATACAACCCGGTGGACATCAACTTGTTGATGCGGAAGTCATTGAAGCAAAAAAATTCTACGATACTATTACTCAATAAGGTTTAAGAAAGAAGTAGCGACAATTACACGTTTCTATTTCTTTTTTATCGATGTAAAGACTTAGGTTAATATATATGCGTATACATGCATAATGTGGTAAAATGAAAATAAATTAATAAAGGGTGGGGAATTATGAAAAAAATTAAGAAAATAGTAACGGGACTCATAGTCGTTGTGTTACTTAGTGTGAGTGTAAACTTACCGATCTATGCTGAGCAAGGACTCAGTCAACAAGAGAATGAGACGTCACTACTTCGTGCAAGCACAGAGTCCACATTGCTTTTTAAATATGTGAATAAATATGGTGAAGAACTCGGTCAACAACAAGTGACAGGCAAAAAAGGAACGTCTAAGTTAGTATTACATTTATATTTTGATGGATACATGTTTATCAATCCAGAAAACTATACATTGCCAGATGAAGACAAAACGGTCGAAATTTTGCTTGAATATGATACAAGTTATCTATCGTGGCTTAGTATAATTCCTGTTGATGAATCCGGGAAGCAATTAACAAGACCGGTATTGATTACCGGTGAAAATGGATCGACTACGGATATTCAATATCCTAAGATAAAAGGCTATAAAGCACCCCAAGAGTCATTTACGCATCGATTTAAATATGCACCTTACGAATATCAACCTGATGAAATGAAAGTTGTTTATGAACAAATTCCATCGACAGTGACCATCGATTTTTACGATGAGATTTCTAATGAAAGCATCATCACAGTAACGAAACAATTCTTTGCAGATCCGTCTAAAGTCATTCAAATCCCATTTCCGGAAGTACCAGGTTATGGGCGATACAGTGATAGCATTTCTTTGATTATAGCAGGCGATCACTTTGTGCGTATTCCATACTATCGAAAAGATATCAATATTAATGTAAATTATGTTTTAGAGAATGGTGTTCCAATCCAAACTCAGATGATGACATTACTATACTTGGATCCTTATGAGATTGAATTAGAAACATTTGATGCATACGATGTAGTTTCTGTTGATACCAACGGTTTTGGGCTCGTCGGTACGACGCCACCAGAAAATCAAACATTCACGGTCACACTGAAACTCAAAACGATTACCAATACTGTAGTGTTTCACGATGATCAAGGTAATGAAATCTATACAACAGAAGTAACCGGTAATTATGGTGAGACTGTTGAGGTTAAGGCTCCAGAAATTGCTGGGTATGACACTTCATCATTAATTGAAACAGTAACGTTTAAGGAACAAGGAAAAGTTATTCAAGCATCTTCGGTTGCACAGCGGAAACCATTTACGATTCTAGTTGAATATATTACAAAAGCAGGAAACGTTATTCAAAGTAGAAGCTTTACGACGACATTCCTAGATGCATATGCAATTAATATTGAATCTGTCGTAGGGTACAAGTTTGATAAAATTTTAGGTGATCGTTTATTAAGTGGAACGATGCCTGCAGAAGATTTCAAGATTCAAATACTATTAGAAGAGGTACTTCCCGACACCTATCAAGTCGTGTTTGATACGCAAGAAGGATCTGCTGTAGAAACGCAAAGCGTTGAGGCACATCAAAAAGTAGTGAAGCCTCAGGATCCTGTTAAAGATCAGTATCAATTTGCTGGTTGGTATCGCGACCCTGAAATGAGTGAAGCATGGAACTTTGATACACCTGTAACGCAGGATACAATCCTTTACGCAAAATGGATCAAACACAATATTGAAAAACCCATCGAACCTGCGAATCCAACGGAACCAACGAGTCCAGTTACATCAGATAAAACAGACACACTACCAAAGTCAGAAAGTCAAACACTTCCTGCAACGGGATTGTCAAATAACAATAGTTTTATGATCGTGGCAGTTGCTTTAGTAAGCGTGGGTCTCTCATTCATGTTTATTGATGTACGAAGACTGTTCAACAAGCTCATTAAAAAATAACTATCCGTTTTCAAAAAGAAGAAGATGGTGACCAAAAATCAATCGATAATTAAAACCGCAAATTTTGCGGTTTTTTTATGTATTGCTGAAGAATAACCAAAAGGTTAATAAAAACAATAAAGTGTCGATTGAACTTTAATGGCAGCTTAAACATCAAGAAACACCATCTAAACCCAAAAGAACGAAATTAGCCCTAGATATGGTATTTTAGAATAAAAGGGAGCTATTATGAAACAAAAAGAAAGTATACCGAATTTCTTAATTATTTTCGCAGGGAATTTACTGATGTTTTTAATCTTGTTTTATAGAAGTATGTCTTTATCAGAAATACTCATCAAGGCATTGATTATCACCGTTGTTTATATGATACTTAAAAAATATATTTATTCTAAAAAGAGATAATACTTTTGAAAATACAGACAATCTATGAAATCAAAACTTAAATTAGTGCTGTGACATCTGATATTTTAAGGGTGCAATAAAATATGCACTATAGGTTCATGTTCTGAAATTCTTAAATATTATGGAAATCACGATCAGGTTTTCCATTAATAAAGATGATATGAAATAAGCAAATTTCTTATAAATTTTGTCATGAATGCTTCCTTACTACAAGAAGCGAGTGACG
The DNA here is from genome assembly GCF_009828745.1 of Erysipelothrix anatis. Taxonomy (GTDB): domain Bacteria; phylum Bacillota_I; class Bacilli_A; order Erysipelotrichales; family Erysipelotrichaceae; genus Erysipelothrix; species Erysipelothrix anatis. Next base: position 75,013 of record NZ_WTSX01000001.1, on the reverse strand, counting down.
CTCATATTTTGAGATTATCAGTAAAATATCTGAGTGAAAAAGCTAACCTTATAGAAGTGTTGAGTCTAAATATTCTTAAACGAAATTGTATTGTGTGTGAAATGAAAACTATAGTATGTGGATAATGTACTATAGTTTTTACCTTAAAAAATAAATCATATCCTCTATAATAATATTGTAAGCGTTTACCAATTTATTGTTTATTGAGGAGAAAATATGAAGAAAAATGAAAATACACGATTTGTAAAATCGCTTTTTCGTAGTGCATGCATTGGTCTAACAGCAACAACACTTGCCTTCACAATGTTCGCAAGCAATATGACAATTCAAGCTGCAATTACCGGTGATGGTACCGATGCAGTGAATGAAAACTATGAAAATGGAAAATCACTACAACCACTCGCACCAGCGTTTCGTCTGGAAACATTATTAAAATGGTCACCCGAAACAGACCCGGATGCAAAACTTAACCGTTCAACAGTACCTTTAGAATCACGTCGATTCCAAGGTCAACAAATCAATAAATTGGCAAATCCTGAGGCAAAGATTACATCTGCAGCAATCTCGAATGCAAATCATGATCAATCGCCTTCAACAGGAGGGGAAGACTTTAATATTTATGCATTTGATAACTGGCAATATCTTAATTCCATGATCTATTGGGCAAGTTCAGAAGAAGGTGTTATTGCGGTACCTTCACCAGATATCGTTGATGCAGCACACCGAAATGGTGTTCCTGTCTATGCAACACTTCATTTCCCATGGGGAACGGGTCATTATGATTCACTTGAAGAACTTAAAAATATGTCTGTTCAAGATGAGGAAGGTAATTACCCTGTTGCGGATAAACTCATTGAAATCGCACAATACTTTGGTTTTGATGGCTACTTCTTTAATCAAGAATCATATGGTTCTACCGAAAAAGTAGCCCAAAGTACGCACGACATGCTTGTCTATGCACGTCAAAAATCACGCGAAATGGGATATCCAATTAATATTGGATGGTATGACGCGATGGCTAACAATGGATCAGTGTCACACCAAGACGCCGTTAATAGCAAAAATGACATTTGGTTAAAACGTGGCGCAGATAATGACTATGCCGTGGATGAGTTCTTTATGAACTTTAACTGGAGTGCACAAAAAATAAAAGGTACGAACGATTATATGCGCAATACATTAGATCGTAATCCTTTTGATGCATATGCAGGATTCGAAATTCAACAAAATAGTTATAAAACTAACATCAATACGAAAGCATTGGTAGACGAGAATGGTCAAGCATTGAGCTCTATCGCACTTTATGCACCAAACTCGACTATGGGATTCGCGGCCAGTGCCGAAGAATTCAACAAGCATGAGCAAATTCTTTATACTGGTCCTCAAGGTGATCCAAGTTTAGCGGATGACTCAGCGGATTGGAAAGGAATGTCTCGTTTTGTAACGGATAAATCAGTCATTGAAGGAACATCCTTTGGAACAAGCTTTAATGCAGGTCATGGTAAAAAATGGTTTGTTGATGGTACAGAAGTTCGTGATCGTACATGGAACTACCGCTCAGCACAAGACATTATGCCAACCTGGAGATGGTGGATTAAAGATCAAGTTGGAACACGTTTAGACGTAGATTACGACTTTAACGATGCCTATAATGGTGGTAACTCTTTGAAATTATCAGGTAATTTAGCTGGCGGAAGTACCAACAATGTCATGTTATATAGCACAAAACTAGACGTGACTCAAGATACCGAACTTGCGGTTACTCTAAAAGGAAATACAACAGCTAAAATTGAACTCGGCGTTTCGTTTAACGAAAACTATGTAGACAATGATTTGACGTATTTCCCAGTTACAAGCAATGACGCGTGGAGTACTCAAACGGTAGATTTAGGTGCCCATGCAGGCAAAACAATCTATGCAGTAAGTGTGCGAGTAACGAATACGGATGCAGAAACCCTTAATCTAAATATTGGACAACTTACAATTGATCGTAAGAATGCAGGTGTCCTTGCGAATACCGCTAATGCCCGTGTGGATGAAACGCTCGTTAAAGATGCACGAGAAGCAAGTGCACGATTATCATGGGACGCAGTTGAAGGAACAGACGTATACGAAGTTTACCAAGTTAACAACGATGGTAAAGAAGTATTGTTAGGGGCAACACCAAATACAGCTTTCTACGCTGACAAGATTACCCGTACCGATGCCAACGCAAAAGCCGATGATACAACTACAATTCGAATTCGTACACTTGATGCAAGCAACAATCGTTCAGAAGGTAAAGACATCACATTTGACTGGGGTGTTTCACTAGACGGAAGTGATGAAAATAACGAAGTTGCACCCGTTAACGTTTCCTTGAACGCGCAAGTTACAGCTGTATCATTTGAAAACGATGCAGAACCAGCATCTAAAGCATTGGATGGAACAGCAACTGGAAATAGTAAGTGGGCCGCAACTAATAAAAAATCTGGATACATGGATATCAAATTAAGCGAACCGCAACGTGTTTCCAGATGGCGTGTTGAACATGCTGAATATGGTGGTGAAGCAAACAACATGAATACGGTTGATTTCTCATTGCAATATAAAGATGAAAACGGTCAATGGCAAATAGCAAAAGCAATCAAAGGAAATACTAAAGCAGTAACAGATGTATTATTGGATACACCAATTACAGCTCAAGAATGGAAATTAGATATCACCAATTCAGGTACATCACCTTGGGGTGCTATTCGTATTTATGAATGGCAAATGTTTGATGGTGGTTTCACCAAAACTCCAATGGTATCCCAATATCAAATTAAAGCCGATTTTGAAGGCGAAAAAGTAACAGTATCAGAAGTTGAACCCAAAGCAACAGTACGTCTATACGATGCAATTGCTGCAACTGAAGCAGTTTTAACAGGTGTCGCAAATGATAATGGGGTAGTGACCTTTGAAGATGTAGACTTTACTAAATTTGGTGAACGCATCTATGTTACAACCCAAAATGAAGGTATTGAAGAAAGTCTGAAAAATAGTATTCAAAACTATGTTAGCCGTAAATCAGAAAACATGTACATCCATGCTTATGTTGGTGAAATGGGCTTGAACACAACTTTTGATGTAATTGACGTAATGGGTAAAGTTAGAAATCTTGGTGGAACATCCGATTCAGGACTTAACACACAATTACCGGTCGGTACATATGATCTTGTTCTAACATCAATCCCAGTGGGTGTTAAATATGATGGTCTACCTATTCCATTCACAGTCGTGGAAGGCGAAACAAATGAATTAATAATTCGCTTAAACTACTTCGACAATTATGAAGCACTCGGATTACGTATCTATCAAGCAGGTTCATTGAAAGAGGCAGATTACTCAGCATCATCCTTTGCAACCTTAAAAGCAGCAATCGAAACTGCAAAAGTAGTTCATCAAAATCAAGCGATTGAAGATAATACGTATACCGATGCATTGAGTGCATTGAATGAAGCTATTGATGGGCTTGTACCAACTGTCGATAAAGCAAAACGTGACTTGGATGCTGCTGTGAAAAATGCAGAAAAACTCAAAGAAAAAGATTATTCAAAAGCAACATATGCAAATCTTGTAGCAGCAATTACAGATGCTAAAGCAGTACTTGCTGATGAAAATGCAACACTTGAAATGATTCAAAACGCACATACTGCACTCGATCATGCCATCGATGCTTTAGAAGCGAAACCTGAATTGATTGATAAAAAAGAAGTTGTTGCACTCCTTAACACTGTGGAAGCATTAGATAAAGAACAGTACAATGAAGCATCACAAGCACTTCTAGAGACATTGATTACCGATGCAAAAACAATCATTGCAGATGATGAAGCAACACAAGAAGCGGTTGATGGAATCATCGTACGTCTTCAAACGATTGAATCACAACTTGTTAAGAAAGTTGACAAGTCACTTTTAGTATCGTTAATTGCTTCAATTGGTGATGTTGATGCAACACAATATACAGAAGCTTCTTATGGAGTTTTCAGCACACAACTCGCAAATGCAAATGCCGTATTGGCGAATGAAACAGCAACCCAAGCGGAAATCAATCAAGCGTACGATGCACTTCACAAAGCCTTTACTGGACTTGTAGATGTGAAGACACCACAAGCAGATTCTATTGCACTTTTAAAACAAAAACTTGCAGATGCAAAAGCAATTGAAACTGAAAAATATACTCAAGAGACTGTCTTGAATCTTGAAACAGCAATTGAATTTGGTGAGAATGTTGTTAATAACCTGCCTGCGGATGTTGCGGAAGATGCAACTATGTTCCGAGTAGCAGTTCGCACAACAAGTACCCAACAAGATGTCTTAGATGCCATCGAAATGTTAGATAAGGCAGTAGCTGGACTGAAGGAGAAAGACCCAATCGATCCTGTAGATCCGGTCGACCCAGTTGATCCGGTCGATCCAGTAGATCCAACAAATCCAGTCAAACCAACAACACCTGATAAGACAACGGATAAAGATAAACTACCAGCAACAGGTGTTGCAGACAATAATACAATGATGCTTTCATCATTAATTGTCGGTGCCGGACTTGTTACTGTGCTTGTATCAAAACGTAAACGCAAAGAAACAGAATAAAAATTTGAAATAACGTTTTATCCATATTCTAAAATAAAAAGGTTCTAAGCTATCGCAGCTAGAACCTTTTTAATGAGTAGATAATATTGTTAAGCAAATCTATGTGATGATGTTAGGCATCATGGGTGTTGTCACGAAGCATCATAAATAAGTAAACGAGTCCGATTGTTAAAATAATATGCCCAAGTCCTGCCATTCCGGAAATTGCTGCATTCATGCCTTTGGATAACTCGGTGCCAAGAACTTGTGTTGTACCACGCGTTAGCATCATCAAAATTGTTAGATGAAGACCACCATTGTAAAATCCCATAAACTTCTTGAAGTTCTTATGACGGTGAATTTTAAATGTCTTCGCAAGGACTAACACCATCAACATCATAAACATACCCAACATTAAGATGTGCGTATGTAAAATGGAAAGTTGTGTTGTACCTGTAAATGCCATATATTTCGTAAATTCGCGGTAGAATACACCCGCAATTAATCCTAAAGCAAGGTAAATTGTTGCTTGTCGTAAAATCTTTTTCATGCTTTCTCCTTTATTGTTTCATATATATCATGAACGAGTTGGTGGGTGATTAATGCATCATCCAAGGTAAATATGTCGGATTGCTTCCCAGTTTTGACACATTCAATGAAATGGTCAACAATTTGCACAAATCCCCGTTTTTCTAGCGTTGGGACCCAATCCCCAAATCGCTCTGTATGGTGCCCTTGATCTGAATGGATCAGTAACTCATTCATATCCACGCAGCGGTAAAACCCAGTGGGTGACATTACTTCCACAACTTCACTGCGACCACCAGAATGCATGTTAATGGTTGCCATGCCTGTGACATGGTCACCGTGTAATTCAAGGTGTGCGTGGCTTAGAATGCCTGCTTCAGTTACACCACGGATGTGATGGGACACGATGGGCGTGTCCATGAGATAAACCAACGTATCAACAACGTGAATCATCATATCGAAGAGCGCAAATTTTACATCTTGATCTGCATGTTCTCGATGCTTTTGCACAAGAATCATATTCTTTTGTGCGATATCTTTTTGTTGTTGATAGAGTGGTGACATCCGACGGTTGAAACCAGTCATTAGAACACATGATTGCGCTTGGGCAAGGGCGACAAGTTCTCTAACTTCAAGAATATTTTCGCTAATAGGTTTATCCACATAAACATGGATACCATGGTTAAGAAATTTGCGTATCAAATCCCCATGAGTTTGTGTCGGAGTGTGAATAAAAACTGCTTGAATACCGCTCGCTATCATGGCATCAATATTGGTATGTGTGTTACTAAAGTTATACTGACGGGATAAAGCATCAAGCTTTTCTTGGCTGCGTGAATAGAGATGCCATTCGACATCATGATTTCGTGCAGCATAGACAGGAATATAGGCTTTTTGCGCAATATTACCAATCCCGAGGACACCTACTTTTATCATAATATAATCTCCTTGTGAGCTAATCATAGCATATTCGCAAAAATAGGTTAAATTATGTAATTAAAACTTAAATAAATGTGTCAAGCGTGGTATGATAATCGTGCATACGCCCGTGGCGCAACGGATAGCGCGTTTGATTCCGGTTCAAAAGGCTGCAGGTTCGATCCCTGTCGGGCGTGCCAAATTAATGTAGAAGACCAGTGGTCTTTTTTTTTACTTTAACGTCTTGTCGTTTTTAGATAAATCATGTAATGCCGTGATCCTAAAAATAGTTGAGATTTCAAAAAAACAAAGGAGAGTCGTATATCTTTACGATTAACATGATATTATTTAATTAGATAAGAAAGCAGGGAAGCTTATGGGGCAAGATATTCAGAAAATAGAAAACAATGCATTACTGGGGATATTGGTAGGCGTGGTCATCATGTCATTACCAATTACGAACTCTACAATTATATTAGTAGGGTCGTTGGGGTTACTACTGTATTCCTTGTACATGCTCAGAAAAACACCGTTGTGGAATCGATACTTTAAGATGGCGCTAAATCTTCTAGTAATTTTAATCGGGTATACAACATTGGGAATGCTAGGTCTTATGTATATAGTTGTTATTATTCGACCAGAAATTATTGCAGTAATTTATGCTGTTATTGGACTCATCATTTCATTTGCAATGTTCTACTACATTTATCTTGCAGGTGATTATGATTTCGTTGTGCAGACAAAACAAACAGTTGCAATTATCCTTAGCATCATTATCGCAATTAATTTATTGAGTACGCTAAGAATTGGCTTTGGTGGATCATTCCTCGCTATGCTGTCACAAATTGTCTTTAAAATTTTTGTGATACTTAGTATTTATAAGTTATATCAGAAAAATCACGGATAGAAACCACACGTTGCGTTACAAAATGTAGAAAGTTGACTATGCTTTAGATAGAAAGAGGTGGCACATATGTTACTGAACGAATATCTAAAATACTACCGTGAAGTGAATGGCTATACGCAAGAAGAACTCGCCGAGAAATTGATGATCTCACGTCAAGCAATCTCAAAATGGGAACGCGGGGAATCAATGCCAGATATTGAAAACATCATTATGCTTAGTGATTTGTACGATGTTTCAATTGATCAACTATTGCGAGGATCCAAGCACTTGATGAAGCCCTATCAAATTGGGGAACGTAAATTGGGGCGTCATACGCTCATTGGATTTATACTTGCACTCTTCTTCGGTGCGACAATGACGATACGTCCTTACATCTGGACATTCTTCATCTTCTTTGGTTTCTTTATGTTTCTGACATTAATTGTTGTGAAGGAAGGTCGGATTGTCATCGGTAAACGGGATATTGTTGCGACCAAGTATCATTCATGGTGGGAGCGCCTAATTGCAATCTTTAAACCTCAGCAATTCAAGAAAACATATGCATTTGATGATATTGATGTCTTTAAAATTAACTATATTTCACGACCACGAATCGGAATTGGTGATTGGGGACCCGATAGTTTCAATATTTCGCTCGTAACAAACGATGGTGCTGTGTATACGCACGATGTTACTGCAACGCTATCCAAGGATCTTCCAATCCTGTGTGATTACCTTGGCAAAAAAGGAGTAGCAATTGAAGATAATGACGATATTATAACGATGATTGTAACTGGAAAAAGTATTTATGATGAACAACAAAAAAAATACCGCTCATAGAGTGGTATTTTTGCGTTTTGATTATAAATTGATGGAATCACCAGCGTTATGTGCTAGGGCTTTTTCGTAAATGCGACGTGCATTCACAACATCCATAACTGCAGACCCTGTTGATTTAAAGACGGTGATTTGTGAAGCGTCTTTACGTCCAACAACTGTGCCGTTGACAACATCGCCTAATTCACCTGTGATAATTTTGTTGGTGAACATACCTTCTGAAATTGGTTTTATGAAATCACCAGCTTCGTTCAGAACACCATCAAATGTATCAACATAGACGCCATCAGCATTTAAAATTGCTTCAGCAGGAATTTCTTGCATTTCTGGTGTGTACGATCCAATGCCGTTAACATGCGCACCAGCTTTGAGCCATGAGGCATCAAAGAGTGGACGACGGGTTGTAGTAACACACGTAATGATATCTGATTGACGAACAGCATCTTCTGCTGATGCAGCAGCTTCTGCTTTCACGTGATGCTTTTCAGCAATGTGGGCAGCAAATGCTTCACGACGGGCTTCGTCAAGATCACAGACATAAACCTGTTCGATATCACGAACTGCTAGAACTGCATCAACTTGACTCTCAGCCTGACCACCAGCACCAAAAATTGTAAAGACCTTACTGTCTTGACGGGCTAATAAATCTGTTGCAGCACCCGCAACGGCACCCGTACGTACTTGTGTTAAATACGTACCATCTAATAAGGCAATAACTTGACCGGTTTCGTCATCAATTAGGACCATTGTTGAAGGGACACTTGGGATGCCCTTCGCAATATTGTTAGGATAAACTGAGACAATCTTTACACCCAATGCATGTGCATCGGCAGCATAACCAGGCATGTATAGACTTTGCCCTTCGAATGCAGTTACGTCAATGTTAGTCCGTAATGGAATGATAGACCCATTGCGTGAATAAATTGCAAGTGCATCTTTATTAGCTTGAATTGCATCAAGCATTGTATAAACGTCATCGATAATTGCTTTGTTAATAACTTTGATTTCCATGTGTTAAGCCCCCTTACGAACAGATAGAATCATCTGTGTAGCACTGAATAATACAACTGCAACAACGACCCATTGAAGTAATGCGACATCTAAGCTTTGAACAACAAAGACAGCAACGAGAACGCCTAATGAACCAAAGATTGCAGCAAACAGTGTAATTTTACGTGAATAACTGTCAAGTTTAATAAATTGCATTGAACCAATAGGAACTGAGAATGTACATGCACCCATCATGATTGGGAAAGCAACCAGTGGGCTCATTCCTAAGGCATAAACAGTTGCAGAAGTAAGGGCATAAGAACCGATACCAATGTTATTGACAGCACCATATACAAATGAAAGAACGCCTAATAAGACAAGTTTGAATCCTGAAAGACCGGTTGCAGTTCCTCCAGCAGGGTAAAGTCCAACTTTACCTGCAACAATTAGGCCACCTGCAATAATGAGTCCTGTTGCAACAAACTTTTTAATTGTATTAACGGGTAATTTAACGACATAACGTGGTGAGATATAGGCACCAAGTACTTGTGCAAAAATAGCAACAAGTAATGTTGTGAGGTCAACTTCAATGACAGATATGTAGGATAAAGCCATAACCGCAACTGGAATAACACATTGTGTATTAAGCGTTCCAGGAAGTTTTTCATCACTAACCCATTTTGATTTCGGATAAATAGCTGCCCCAATTGCAAAGTCAGAAATACCAAAAGTAGATAATAAGAACATAAAGAATTCGGTGATTGCCATTACAATGGGATTTCCCGGTTCCTTCATGACGGAATCTTTATTTTTTGCTAAGTCACGTACTAATGTAATCGCAAAAATTCCATTCACGACAGCGATTAGTACTAAAATTGTTGTTACGATATTCATAATTTCCTCCTATTGGAGTGTGTAAATATCACGAAGTTTCGCAATCTTAGGACCGTATAGTGTGTGTGCGAGTTCACCCATATCATCAATCAGTCTTAAGCAGAAAACATCATGTTTCACATATTCAGTTGAGAACCAAATCATACTCTTGTTTGTGGTATGAATTGCGGTTGCTTGCTGAATATTAGGAATGGTAACATATATCATTTCCGAAGCATCTTTAACGCACGTTAACCACCGTGCATTATTCTCATCCAAGAGATTATCTTCGAAACCGTGTTTATAGACATTTTTAACATCAGTTTGATACGTTTGCGTTTCATCGTATAAAATAACCGCAATCTTAATCGTACCTTCGGCTGCAAGAATCGCTTGCTCAATACGAGGCATTAACTCGGGTTGCCATATTTGAATTAATAACTCGTGCTCAGCTGTGCGAATCATTTCCTCAACACGCAGCAGAATATTATCGTATCCTGATAAATGCCAAATCTGATCGTCGTCTCCAGTTTCACTTATTTTGCTGGTCTCTTTTCGTAACGCTTGAAGGTTGCGTTGGAGATCCAAGGTTGCCATATCTTCTAGGCGGGATACAGGTTCAGCTTTGTAAATGACATTTTTGCCATTATGAGAACTTGTTAGTATGCCACGTTGTAATAGACGTTCAAGTAGGACGTAAATTTTACTGCGTGGAACACCGCTTGACTTGCTAATTTCATAACCGTTTTGCGGCCCTGTCTTTAACAATGAGATATAGATCTTTGCTTCATTTTCTGTGAAACCAAGAGAATTCAAGACTGTAATCAAATTTTCCATGTTCGACTCCTTCAATAACAAATCGATATTTGTCATCTCCACTTCTAGAATATCGTGGAATTTGAGAAAAAGAAGGGTAAATTTCACAGATTTAGATAAAATTGAAGTAAAAATTAAGTATTAGTTACTCGGGGTAACCACGCTTGATAAATTAGTGATATATTTCACATTGTTTCTTCAAGTTGATATTCGAATTGAATCGTACTATGATTATTTCACGAACTGGGAGGGACTATGGATAAATATTTTACAGCACGCGGTGCGACGATGGGACTAATCGTTAGACACCAGCAGGAAACGATAGAACTATTGCTTCAAAAAAGAATGAATACAGGTTTTATGGATAACCATTGGGATTTTGCGGCAGCCGGACATATTGAAGCACACGAATCAGCAACGATGTGTATGCGTCGCGAATTCATGGAAGAGATCGAAATTGATGTCTTAGAGAAAAATATGAAATTTGTCCACCTTACGCATTTATATGACCCAGATCACGATAACACCTATTTTAATTGCTATTTTTGGATTGATACGTTTTCGGGAACCCCACAAATTAAAGAGCCACATAAAATAGCAGAACTTGAATGGTTTAAAATCAACGAATTACCAGAAAGTATGATTCCGTCACGTTATGATGTACTTCAAGCAATCCTCACAAACACTTGCTATTCCGAGCAAGGCTTTCATATATGAAATTTTAACGAGGAATTGTGAAGAAAATTGAAAAAAAGTGAAATAACGGTATACTGTACATAGATATAAACAAGAATGATAAGAATAGGTGATGATTATGACCCCTCGTATTTTCTTTATTGGTAATACAGAATCCGGTAAGGGGATTCCAACGATCAATGATGCTTCATACGCCCACCTCAATATTGTTTCGAAAGAATCCATTCAACAAGATCCAGAAGCCTTGATGGAGCGCATCAAAACTACAGACTTTGATGTCCTAGCGGCTATGGGTGGTGATGGAACCATCAGTGCGGCATTTACAATGGCAGCAGCGTTAAATTTAAAACAACCAATTCTGATGCTTCCCAGTGGTACAACGAATGATATTGCAAAGAACTATTATGAAACCGTCAATATTGAAGAAATACTTACAACAACAGACTTTACAACAACAATTACTACGGACTTAGGTGTTGTTAATGATAAAGTATTTTCGTATGCATTAACCTTTGGTTACTTGTCCAATGTACCCTATACGACTGATCAAAAACTGAAGAATAAATTTGGCTACTTTGCCTATATGTTGCGTGGTTTTTGGGAAATTTGGAAATTAAAGAAATACCGTCTTGACGTTAACGTGGATGATGAAATTGTAAAAGGGAAATTCAGTTTTGTATCCATCACCAATACAAAAAAGATGGCAAACTTTGTCCGCTTTCCTGATTCGACCGATTTAGCAGATGGCTTGTTTGAAGTGATGCTTGTTCGAACACCCAAAACACCGGTTCAACTCGTAAAAGCACTTCATCAAATCAATACTCAGAGTTTTGAAGATGATAGCATCATCTTTAGACGTGCAAAAAAAGTTACAATCAACAGTGAGTCAACGGTCGAATACGGACTTGATGGCGAATTTGGAGGCAAGACCAAGCATATTCAGTTCGATGTAGAACCAGAACCTATTACGCTTGTTGGCCCCTTGAAATGAGGAAATTAAATGTTAAAAAATAAAAATTGGAAACGATGGCTAGCCTATAGCGCAACAATTATAGTAACTGGAATTATTATGAGTGTAGTCTTTCAACTCGTAACGACAGCAAGTTTATTTAAATTTGACTATGATCTCGTTTTTGAATCAATTGCATACTCAACACCCGCATATGTGTTTAGTACTTTAGTGTTGTTTATTGTGTTTATACTGCTGGTACTAATCTTTAATAATATTCTTTTTGTAAGTATTGGATATTTAACGGTAACTGGTATTGTTGCTGTTTTAAATTATATTAAATTAAATGTATTAGTCGAACCTATATATCCAGCTGATGTGAGCTATCTTCGTAATACCAAAGATCTTCTCTCAATGATTACGTCACGTCAACTTAAGATGATCATCCTAAGTGTGATAGTACTTGTGGTTCTTGTTGTTGTGATGGTCTTCTTAAACCGCAAAATCGGTATTTTCAAACCTGTCTACAACAAACACATTCGTGTAGTGACATTAATCTCAGGACTTGTGATATTAATGTTGGGGTCATCATACATGATGTCTTACAATAAACATGACTCACGTTTTAGAAGTTATGCTTTAAATAATAATTTCTTTCCGGAGTATTCAATTTGGAATCAAATCGATAATTATCAATATTACGGTTTTCTGAATGGATTTGTTGTAAACATACCGGGTGATAATATGTATAAACCGGATTCGTATTCAAAAGAAACTGTCGATAAAATTATGGACCATTATACAAAAGATGCGGATGCAATCAATGCAAGCCGAAGTCGTGAAAATTTTGAATATATCAATGTTATCACTATTCTTAGTGAATCGATGAGTGATCCCAGTAACTTGGATGGTTTTATACTTGCAGAGGAACCACTTGAATACTTAAAAGATTCATCTGATAAGGTAGCAGTGGGATCGATCATTTCACCAACTTACGGTGGCCAAACACCCAATACCGAGTATGAACTCATAACAGGAATGAGCTATGGATCACTAAGTCCAGCAGTTGCGACCGCATTCCAGTCATTCACATCGACCAATGATCATCTGCCATCAATTTTTAAATCGATTCAATCTGATGTCGAACGCGATACGCTTGCAATCCATAGTTATGGATCACAGTTCTTCAAACGAGTTCCGACATATCGAAACTTTGGAATTGATACAAGCATCTTTGAAAATGATATGCAGCATAAAGGGCTGCTGGTTATGTATGGATATATCTCGGATGAGTCTGCCTACAATGAAGTTCTTGACCATTATCGAACCAATGATAATCCAATGTCGATTCACTTAGTAACGATGCAAAATCACGCACCGTACCCTAACGATTTCCCAGATAGTATTTATGAGGTCGAGAGTGAACTATTATCAGATGGTTATAAAACAGTCGTCAAAAATTATAGTGAAGGAATTCATCGAACAGATGGCTATACGAAAGAATTTGTAACGGCTTTGAATGAAGAAGAAAAACCATATATTCTCTTTTTCTATGGGGATCATCTTCCGGGAATTTACAACAGTATCTTAAACGTCAATACACCTATCAAAAAATATCAAACCAATTACTTTATTGCGACAAACCTTCCCGATGCAAGTTTGGAAGCTTACAACACAGACCTAATCTCTTTAACAAATGCACAGAATTTAATTTATGCAGTTGGAGATGTCAAAATTAGTCCATATCAAGCTTTGGTTCAAGAGGTCAACGAAACATTTATTAGTATTCATAGTACTGGTTATTACTTGTATGGTGATACAAGTCCACGAAGTTATGAGCAATTGACTCCCTATCAACAAAAACTACTGACAGCTTATGAAGTGATTCAGTATGATTTAATTGATGGTTCAGGTTATGCATTGCCCTATCTCAATCAATAAAAAAATGTCTGATTAAAACTCAGACATTTTTTCTTGGCTTAACTGATACACACGTTCAGCTAGCGTGCGATAGTGCACTGAAATGGCAGTGTTCTCGATTGAAATATCGAGAGTTTGTTGTTGCTTTACGGCATCTTTTAGTGCAGTCACATCCTCGCGGAAGGGTTGTTGAGTAACGGCTTCAAATTCACGGGCGTGGTACTTTGATTGACGGTAAAACTGTTGCAATGTTGGGTCGGTAATTGCCGCAGGATTATCATCGAAATATTCATCATAGATGACATCATAGATTGACTGATCCTGTTTATTATAGATGACACCAAGACGGGCATAGAGGCCATCACCTATAGATTCGGTAACCCCAATATAATATAAATTGGATGGCTTTTCGACGCGAGGTGCGATTTTTTCGGCAACGGGCTCAAATCCACCACGAAGACTGGTTGAAGAACCCGCAGGTGCATTGAACTCACCTACAAGGCTGTTTTGGGTCATCATTTGATACTCAAGAAACGTCATCGCATTGACAATGGTAACAAGCGTCGTATCGGTACGACCATTATCCATTTGCCAATTCGCATACCCGGAGGTACGTTTCGTACGGTTTGCCCATTCAGGCGCATAGTAGTTTTGTGGTGAGATTTCATCAAATTCAACAAGTTGCAAAGCATTGTTTTCGGTGACAACTGTCACAGTTGCAATATAGCCACCATTGAAGTCGAGGGAATCAAAATAATAATCCCCAGTAACAACACCAATTTCAGGGCGTCCTGACCACATCATACGTTGCCATTTTTCATCACCTGTATAAGCGGTCCCTTCATGCCTTCCATTCGTAGCTCCGGATACAACATCAAACGTATAATCATGATTGTTGCGTGTCATCGTATTGGTTGTTGCGGTTGGTGTTTTGGGTTCTTCGGGGGTGTTAACACTACACCCAGTAATAAACAAAAGACATAGATTTAGTATCATTAATTTTTTGAACATAGGAATTCCTTTCGTTGCTTCGCACTTTCATACTTAAAAAGAAAGTGATTAAGCGGTAACTATTTATATTTAGTTTACGGTATTTAGTCATGTTCAGACAAGTAATGTAACCGCTACAGGTGACGTAAAATAGCGATTTAGACAGTTTGGCTAATTTATCGCTTCGACATTAGCCAATAAAAACGAAAGATTCACGCCTTGTTTCGCACAAGCTGTTTCTGTAAAATAACTCCATCTACAGGAAAAAAAAGAAATTAAGGAGTATTTATAATGCAAAAGAAACTTGGATTTACGAGCATCGTATTGCTTGGTATTAATTCGATTATTGGTTCTGGCGTCTTTTTCTTTCCACATATAACGAGTAAAGAAATTGGCCTGGGAAGTCTTTGGACATTACTTTTTATCGCGATTGTGGTGATGTCGTTGGCAGCATGTTTTGCTGAAGCAGCCGGTATTTATTCACAAAATGGTGGGCCCTATGTTTATGTCCGTGACGCATTTGGAGAATTTCCAGGATTTGTTGTTGGCTTTAGTAAGTTAGTGGTTCAAATAATAACATGGGCTTCGACAGCATGTGCCTTGAAAGTTGCTTTGGGCGCAATATGGAGTCCAGCACGTACGGAAACAGGTGGTGCACTGATTGTTATCGGGACACTTGTTGGATTGGGTATCGTAAATTATCTCGGAGTTAATTTTACGAAAGTCTTAAATAATGTTGTAACTGTTTCAAAAATTATTCCAATCCTTATATTTATCGTTGTGGGTGTTTTCTTCGTGAAGGGATCTCACTTTGAACTTGTCATGACAGATACGGCATTCAAATGGAGTAAATTTGGTGCAATTAGTTTGATGTGGTTCTATGCGTTTCAAGGATTTGAATCATTAGCAATTGCATCTGAGGATATGGAAAATCCAAAACAAAATCTACCACGTGCAATTATGATTGTCATGTCGGTCATTACCGTATTCTATATTGGCGTTCATGTTCTATCAATCGGAGTATTGGGAAATGATTTAAAGACGGAAACAATGCCTATTCAAGCCGCTCTATACCGTATGATTGGACCTACAGGCCTGATGATTGCTTGTACTGGTACTTTGATTTCAATTGCTGGTATTAACATTGCCAATTCATTCATTACGCCACGATGTATGGTCGCCCTAGCTGAAGATAAGCTTTTACCATCGTGCTTTGCGAAGGAGTCACGTTTTGGTACCCCTGGCTTTGCGATTGTTGCCTCAACAATCATTGCAATACCGGTTGCCTTATCTGGTAGTTATCAAATGCTCGTAACGCTCGCTGTAGTTTCAGGCTTTATTCAGTACATTTCGACAGCGATGGCAGTGATTCGATTGCGAAGTACAAAAAAAGACGTTGTACGCCCATTCCGATTACCTTTTGGGATCTTGATTCCGGCATACAGTATTGTGGCGTCAATATGGCTTCTTTTACAAGCACCACCGCTTGAGCTTGTTGCGGGTCTAGCGGGTTTACTTTTAGCTGTGCCTTTTTATCTCGCAATGAAGTATCAGCAGTCATAAAAAAAGCACGATTAACGTGCTGTAGCAAAGAGTTCAGTTTCAATTGAAGTCAAGGTATCCAATTTTTCTTGGACCAATTTATGTTTTGATAGAGTGAGGAGTTTGTAGACAAATTTGCCATTTTTCTCGTTGGAAAATTCAAAATTCCCCAGTTCACGGATTATCGCAAATTCCTCGCTATTCAACTTACGATCAGCCACGATTACAAGACTGATGGCCTTCGCAACATCTATTGAGTTGGTAGAGTCTAAAAGCGGTTTGAATACCGTTTTATAGAATGCACGATAACTGACAAAGCGGTGCAATAAAAATAAGAAAATAACAAGGAACAACCAGCCCGTTAAAGCAGCCGGAATGATATTTAGGAACATGAGCGCATACAAACCAATCATGACGTAAATGCTTAAACGCAACGAAACATGACTGTACAGAGATTTTTGATGTTGATAATAATCAACAAGTAAAATGTCAGAAATAGTATCTTGTTTCTCATCAACACCCAAGCAATAGGTTACAGTAACATTGGGTTGGGTAAATACGGTTTTATCGACGAGATACTTGCGTTCTAAAGCAGTTTCGCGCTCAACAAGGTATGCCGCAGCTTTGGGAGTTTCTTCCTTTTTAAAAAAGCGAAACCCAAACTTTACTTTATTTAACGTATAGCCTTTCGCGAAGGCTTTATCCAATTTTGATTGGACTTCTTGGGGTGAATTAAGGTAATTGATTAACTGAATCATAAGGATGCCTCATTTCTAGTAAACTCAACATATCATAATAAAGGATAAGATACTACATTCGTATTTGCATTTTTAGTGTATAAATTCCAAAAGTGTGAAAAACAACATAAAGTATTTGTGAAAATAAGAAAAAATTTTGATATACTAAGCGTGCTAATATAAATATAGAAAGTATGATGCCCATGAAAAAAATTGCAATCGTTTGCGACTCATCCGTGTCGTTCACCCCTGAAGAAATCAAGCATTTTGATGTAAAAATTGCACCATTAACTGTTATGAATAATAACCATGCATATATTGATGAAGTGACAATTACGAAAGAAGAGGTTAATAACTTACTTCGTAATAAAGAACGTGTGACAACATCCCAACCAAGTATTGGATTTATGATGGAGTTGTTTGAATCGATGGTTGACGAAAATTATGACCATGTTTTCGTCCTAAGTATTGGAACGGCACTGTCCGGATCCTATCCATCATTCCAACAGGCAGTGAATGAAAGTGGACTTCAAAATACCACAGTTATAAATACCCATACGATTACCGGACCTGTACAACAAGCTGTCCGTGGTATTCGAGAATACAACGAACGTGGCGAATCCATTGAAACAATTCAAGCAATGCTCGACAAGATTTTCTCGGACACAATTTCATATGTCTATCCAGAAACACTAGACCAAGTTGTGCTAAGTGGTCGTATGTCCAAGACAGCACAAAAAATTGCATCATTACTTCGTGTGAAACCGATGCTCTATTTAGAAAATAAAGGTGTATCGATAGAAAAACGGAGTATTGGACGTACTGATCGAAAAGCGTTCCAAGCACTTGTTGATGATATGATTACGTATCATGTAAAACCTGAAACGCATGATCTTTATTTACTTGAAAGCGAAGGGATGGCAGTACTAGAGTCATGCCGTGATTACCTTTTTGAAAAACTAGGAACCTTTAAATACTATATTATCCCCCTTCCGGCAGCTGTTGCAACCCATGCAGGGTTGGGAACTATCGCCATCCAATGGGCACCTAAATATTAATCACCGCAAGGTGATTTTTTTTTGTATACATAAAAAAAACATACAAAACCGATTAAAAACAACGAGTGGAAGTAATGCGTGGTAAGATATTTGTATAGGAGGGATCTATCATGTTCCACAAACACGTACATCAAGCGTTTAAGTCTACCGTTGAAACCGCGTTCTATCATAATCACGTAATTCCGGTTAAAACCCGTGAAGCAGCATATCGCATGGCGGAAACTGCACCTGCGACCATTGTTACAGATCTTGTTGTGAATCATACAGAAGCACTCGGACTTCCTAGCAATGCAAAAGTCCTCGTTGATAACAACGGTTCTGTAGTCGGAAGAACTGCACGTGCACGCCATATTATTGACAGTCCCAAAGACATGGCTTTTGTAAAGCTTGTTCAAGATATCATCGAAAGCAATCATCACCGGACATTTTACAGTTCATGTGTTTATATTGGATTGGATGCAGATTTTCAAATGAATGCCCATATCATGCTGCCTCAAGGACACGAGAATAATCTCTATAATACAATGATAAACTTTGAAGCAGGTTGTATTGAAAATCCTAAGGGCGAACAGTTTATATATGTCGATCCAGAATGGCGTCATCCAGACTATCCCCATGGACTCGTCCTCCTAGATCCTCATGAAGATGTTGCTGTTATTTTAGGTCTAAACTATTTTGGCGAAATCAAGAAAGCAATTCTTTCACTCGCATGGAACGCAGCGAAACGCTACGACTATATCCCATGCCATGGTGGGTTAAAATACATGAAAGATGGCGAGCATGAACAAGTCATGGCTGCTTTTGGACTGTCTGGATCTGGTAAGTCTACAATTACGTTTGCTCAGCCCAAGGCAACAACTGAGGTTAAAGTCTTGCATGATGATGCGTTTATTATTCATGAAGAGACCAAACGTGCGATTGCACTCGAACCATCTTACTTTGATAAGACTGCCGATTATCCGATGGGACACGATGCCATAGAATCATTCATTACAGTTCAAAATAATGGCGTTGTACGTGATGAAACTGGAAAGCTTGTTCTGCAGACGGAAGATGTTCGCAATGGAAATGGTCGCACCATCAAATCGAAATATTGGACAGATAATCGCATCGATGCGATCGACTCACCACTCAAAACAGTTTTTTGGATTATGCGTGATGATGCTTTTCCACCGTGTGTGCGATTGGACGACCCAGTCTTAGCGGCTGTTATGGGAGCAACCATCAGTACAACCCGAAGTAATGCTGAAAATACCGACGAGGTGGGTAAATTGGTCATTGAACCGTATGCGAATCCATTTCGACTCTATCCACTATTGGAAGATTATACACAGTTCAAAGCGTTATTTGAAACAGGTGATGTCACAGGTTATATTTTAAATACAGGATATTTCAATGGTGAAAAAATAAAACCCGAAGATACAATGAAAGTAATTCACGACATTTTAACGGACACTGCAGTGTTTGAGCCATTCGGACCCCTTCCAAAAATGTCATATGCTGTATCCAATTCGTTTACACCACAATTTGCTGATATCGAATATTTAGAGAAGCTCCGTCGTACATTTACCCTGCGCGAGAAATATTTATTGGATGCTGATGAATGGCATTGGCTTCCGAAAGAAACCTATTCCATCATCAAAAACATCCTTCAAGAGATTGACTAATAATCTATTTTTTCACAAGTGTATTGCAAAAGCTTGCCTAAGCGGAACCTCAAAAAGCCACTCAAACGTGGCTTTTTATGTGAAAATGTGGCTTAATAAGTGAGTAATCCCATAGTGTACCCCAAGTGTATAGGGTGTTTATTGAGTGTTTTTTGGGCTGTTCAAGTATTGTTGTAATCGCTTTCTGGCATTATGATGAATGTACATTCTGATAAAGAATTATCCACAGGGAGGAGAAATATTATGCCTATAGCACTAACAGTGTTGGCGTGGGGAATGATCGCTGTATTCCTATTCTTGATAATGAAGAAAAAATTATCACCATTTACAGCTTTGATCATCGTACCACTTGTATTTGCATTAGCAGGGTCTTTCATGGGACTCTACACGGATCAAATAGTTGAGATTAAAAAACTAGCTGATCCATCAATGGTCACATTCATGGACCAAATTTGGATTCTAGGGGACTTTGTTCTTGATGGAATTAAGAAAACATCAACAACAGGTATCATGTTACTCTTTGCGATTTTCTACTTCGCATTGATGCTCGATGCAGGGATGTTCGATCCAATTACTCGAGTCATGATTAAATTCGCGAATGGAGATCCATTAAAAGTCTTATTCGCTACCGCAGTTGTTGCGGCTACCGTATCACTGAATGGTGATGGAACGACAACAACGTTAATTACATGTACCGCATTTATACCGCTTTATAAGAAGCTGGGTATGAAGATGATGAACTTGGGTGTTCTTGTTATCCTCATGAACACAATTATGAACTTACTACCATGGGGTGGTCCTACAGCCCGTGTTATCTCAGTTCTACCTGAATTAAACGGAATGGACTCAGAAGTCCTTCGTGCAGTTGCACCAGGAATGATTCTAGCTGTTATCTACATGTTAGGTGTTTCAATCTACATGGGATTCCAAGAACGTAAACGTATTGGAATCAAAGTATTATCAGAAACAGAATTACTTGAGCTTACATCAACAGATGATGAAGAAATCTTAAAAATTCGTCGTCCACACTTATTCTGGCCAAACTTAATCCTTACATTAACAATTGTTACATTGCTAATGATGGAAGGAACATTCCCATCAGTATTCTTGTTCCTTGTAGGTACAGTTATTGCATTAATGATGAACTATCCAAACCTTAAAGATCAAAAAACGCGTTTACACGAAAACTCAGGAGACGCAGTTGCTGTTGTTATCTTAGTACTTGGTGCTGGGGTATTTACAGGATTATTTACAGTTTCAGGTATGTCAGATGCATTAGCAATTAGTTTAACAAAAATTATTCCTGCAAGCTTTGGTCGTTTCTGGGGTCTTGTTGTTGCCTTCTTGTCAGCACCAGGTACATTCTTCCTATCAAACGACGCATTCTACTATGGTGTGTTACCAGTGCTTACAGAAGCAGGTGCAACATACGGATGGACACAAATGGAGTTGGGAGTTGCTTCACTCTTAGGACAAGCATTCCACTTACTCAGTCCACTCGTTGCCTTCATCTACTTACTCTTACAAATGACAGAGTTAGATATGGGTGAATGGCAAAAAGAATCCGCAAAATGGGCATTGGGAATCTTCGTGATTTTCATCCTCGTGGCTGGATTCACAGGTGCTGTACCATTTATTAAATAACAAACTAAAGCTGGTATTTCGCAATACCAGCTTTTTGTAACTATTTACAACGACTCCGATGATGTAGTTTGCGATTGGGTAAAAGGTAAAATCTTGGTTTGGACCAAATAACTAAGTCCCATTGATAAGCAATCAGTCGGTAAGAAAATTAACCAATAGGTGACGAGTAACTTTGAAAGTGAAAGCACCGTTCCGGTATTTAACTTCAGATTGAAATATAAAATAGGAAGTGCCACAGCATAGAGTGAAAGGCTTCCAGCAATGAAGGCAAGCCAACGTTTGCCTTTCGGTAGTTTATGGAATAGTGTGTTGATAATGAAGACCATGGGAATGAATCCAAGAATAAATCCAAATGATGGAGATAAGATAACTTGGAAACCACCACGACCTCCAGCAAAAACAGGAAGTCCGATCAAACCAACTAGGGTATAAGTCAAGATGGCAAAGAGTGCCTGTTTACGCGTTAGGCAGATAGCTGTTAAGCTAACAGCAAATACTTGAAGCGAAAAAGGAACGACAGGGAGTGGAATGACGATATAAGAGCTAATTGATATAAAGCCTGCAAAGAGTGCAGCAAGTGTTAAATCTTTAGTTTTCATTTTTGAAACTTCCTCCAATGCTGACTTCGCCAGCGTTTAAGATATGACGGTTGTGTTCATCATCTTCAACGATGAGATAACCATGATCGTCGATATCAATAGCAGTAAAAGACTGGTTCGGATCATTATTAACATGAACGACTTCACCCAAGACAATGCTAGATGCTTTATATTCGTGCAACAATGCATCTCGATTCTGGGGGATTCCATGGTAAATATCATAAAAATTGTTAATGATCGCCCCGACCAATTGATTTCGATCAATAGGCTGGGATACAACAGCATCGAGGGCCGTGTAAATGCTTTGAATCGAATCTGGCAATTGGGAATCAGTATAAACATTAATACCAAGTCCCAAAATTAAATAACGGTAACTGCTAGACTCAAGGACGATTTCACCTTCGGTCAGAATGCCGCATAATTTACGTTTGTTACTATAAATATCATTAAGCCACTTAATATCAACATCAACATCATAAAGTTGCTTGATACTTTGGACAACGGCCACCGCGGCAGCAATCGTTAATAATTGCGTATCTTGCAGGGCTAAGTTTGGTCGTAGGATGAAACTCATGTATACCCCATTTTTAGAAGGGGAATAAAATGAGCGTCCCATGCGGCCGCGGCCATCGGTTTGAAGGTCAGAAACAACAACATAATCTGTTACGTCACTATCTTGTGCAAGCAATTTGGCATACGTATTCGTTGAATCAACCGATTCCAAATACTCAACATCACGAATTAACGCGTCGTGAACATGTGTTAGAATTTGTGATTTCGATAAATTACCGTTTAAATCAATAAGGCGGTAGCCTTGATTGCGAACTGACTCAATTCGGTAGCCTTGAGCCTTAAGTTTTTGGATTTCTTTCCATACATTAGCGCGTGTCATCCCAAATTGGGTAGCAATCGCTTCGCCGCTGATAAAAGAACCCATATTGTTTTCAAGTATTTCTAAAACTGATGGCGTCATAAAAGCCTCCTTATGCATGCTAGAATATCATGCAAATCAGGCATTGTAAACTCAAATAAATAAAATAGTTTACAATAGGTGTTTTTTGAATGTTCAGACACGTAAAAAACACCATAAAATCATATATCCAGAAGTGTATACATTATAATAAGAGTGTAGAAAGAGCAGGTACTGGCATGTTTTGGAGAAAACGTAATAAAGTAGAACCCGTTGAAGATAAAACTGTAGCACCAACGCCAGTTGCCGCACCTCAAATTCCATTGGTTGACTTCACTGAAGCAATCACAGATCAAGAGGAGCACGATACGGTAGCTGTCATTGCTTCTGCAATTTTATCTACAAGCTTTGATGATGCGACAGTTAAAATCAAATCAATTCGTCGTATTGATCAAGACAAAGAAGCTGCAGCATTGATTGCAGCAAGTGTCCTGGCACACGATAAGCCAGAATCAACCTTTAGGTTGGTAAGTATTACTGAGGAAGGGAGCAATTAGAATATGCTTAGAAAATTTAGAGTAAAATTAAACGACAAAGAATACGTTGTTGAAATGGAAGAAATTGGAAATCCAGAAGGTTTATCATTTACACCTGCTGCACCAGTAGCAGCACCTGCACCAGTAGCAGCCGCAGCGCCAGTAGCTGAAGCAGCACCTGCACCAGCACCAGCAGCTGCACCAGTAAGTGTTGAAGGCGGAACAGAAGTTATTTCACCAATGCCAGGAAATATCTTATCAATCGCTGTTAAAGTTGGTGACGTCGTTACTGAAAACCAAGTATTACTTGTTCTTGAAGCAATGAAAATGGAAAACAATATTGTTGCACCAAAAGCAGGAACTGTTGCTGCAATTTATGCAGAAAAAGGAACTGCTATTGACGTTGGACAAGTCATGGTCGTCATTAAATAGTAAAGGAAGGAAAGACATATGGATATTTTAATTCAGGGGATAATGCAAATCACATTACCACAGATTATTATGATGGTAATTGGATTAGTACTCATTTATTTAGGAATTGTTAAAGAATACGAACCAACGCTTTTAGTACCAATGGGCTTGGGTGCGATTCTTGTTAACTTCCCGAACTCGGGACTTATTACACAACCAGGAGGGCCAGAAGGTGTTCTAAACATTCTTTTTGCCGCAGGGATCGAAACAGAGTTGTTCCCACTCCTCATCTTTATTGGAATTGGAGCAATGATCGACTTTGGACCATTACTACAAAATCCATCAATGTTACTCTATGGTGCTGCTGCACAATTCGGAATCTTCTTTACGATTGTGGTTGCAGTTATTGCTAACTTTACATTACCACAAGCCGCTACTATTGGAATTATTGGAGCTGCTGATGGACCTACATCAATCTTCGTTGCAAATAAACTTGCACCAGAGCTCTTAGGGCCTATCACTGTTGCCGCATACTCATATATGGCTTTAGTACCAATCATCCAACCTGCCGCAATCAAATTAGTAACAACTAAAAAAGAACGCGCAATTAAGATGAACTATAAAGCATCCGGTGTATCAAAACGTACGAAAATTCTTTTCCCAATCATTATCTCAGTGGTTGCTGGATTTATTTCACCAGTTTCATTACCACTTGTTGGATTCTTAATGTTTGGAAACTTACTTCGTGAATGTGGAGTTCTTGATCGCTTAAGCCTTACAGCACAAAACGAATTAGTAAACCTTGTTTCAATCTTACTTGGTTTCACGATTGCTATGAAGATGACTGCTGGTGAATTCCTTAATGTTCAAACATTACTCATCATTGCATTTGGTCTTGTTGCCTTTATTATGGATACAATCGGTGGTGTTCTCTTTGCAAAATTCATTAACTTGTTCCGTAAAGAAAAAATTAATCCTATGATTGGTGGTGCTGGTATCTCAGCCTTCCCAATGTCAGCACGTGTTGTTCAAAAACTTGCTACAGAGGAAGATCCACAAAACTTCGTACTCAACTACGCTATTGGAGCGAACGTGTCGGGTCAAATTGCATCAGTTGTTGCTGGTGGAATGATCCTCATGTTCTTCGCTTAATAAAGGAGTATCATTATGACATTAAACTTAAATATGGCAGATATTATGCCAGCATTGGAAATTATGGTAATTGGAATGGGTGGTATCTTTGCCGCATTATTAATCATCTATGCAGCAAGTGCCGTCTTACTTAAAGTCTTCCCAGAAGACAAAAAATAATCGAAAGGAGTGCGCCAGATGTCAGAAATTCGTCGAATGCACATCAAACGTTATCGTGATGAATACGAACAATGGGTTTCGTTCTTGAACGATGCCAATATCCGTCATGAGGACAACGTCGATTATACTTATGGAGTTTTTGAAGGGGATACGTTAATTGCGACGGGATCCATCTATCAAAATATTCTAAAATGCATCGCCGTGTGTAAGAAATACACTGGAGGTGGAACCTTGAACCAACTTATCTCATTCTTAATGAATGAGGTGTTGGACAATGGTTACACTAATGTGTACGTTTACACAAAACCAAGCGCTGTTGAATCCTTTAAATATCTTGGATTTAAACAAATTGCCGCTGTTGGTGAAGACCTTGTATTCTTAGAAAAAGCAATGAATGGTTTCGATCGTTATCTTGAACGCATCGAGCCGTATCGAAAAGAAACAGGCGTTAGTGCAGCCATTGTAATGAATGCAAATCCGTTCACCAAAGGTCATCAATACCTTGTTGAATATGCAACGTTACATGCTGATCATGTCTTTGTGTTTGTTTTATCAGAAGATGCGTCCGCATTCCCTGCGCATGTGCGTCGTAATCTTGTTGAAAAAGGAACAGCACACTTTGCAAATGTGACAGTGTTAGATACTGGGAACTATATGGTTTCCAATCAAACTTTCCCTTCATATTTCCTTAAAGAAGACGTCAGTGTCACTGCAGTTCAAGCAGCTTTAGATGCAACCATCTTCAAAAATATCGCGAACGTAATGAATATTACCAAACGCTTTGTTGGTGAAGAGCCGTACTCTGAAGCAACAGCAATCTACAATCAAGCGCTAAAATCTGTTTTAGAACCTGAGATTCGTCTAAGTATCATTCCCCGCAAAGAAATTACGGGCAATGTCATTAGCGCATCTTTGGTCCGTAAAGCGCTTTTCGAAAATGATTTAGAGCTGGTTCAAAAGCTCGTGCCAACGACCACCTATGACTACTTAATGTCAGAGGAAGGTCAAACACTCATCAGTGAGATTCGAAATGGAGGAACATCAATTGGCAAAATTTGAAATTAAAAATCAAGCGGTAGCCGGTACGCTGGAATCATCAGATTTACAGATTATGATTGACCAAAACGCTGGTAAAGGAATTGAAATTGACCTACAAAGTAGCGTCGAATTCCAATTTGGAAAACAAATTCGTAAAGTTGTCGAGGAAACACTTGCGAATCTTGGAATTACCGATGCAAAAGTATCTATTGTTGATCAAGGAGCATTGGACTGTACCATAAAAGCACGTACCATTGCAGTTGTTCACCGTGCGTCAGGAATTACACAAAATATCGATTGGGAGGCATTAGAATCATGGAACGTTTAAGAAGAACAATGATGTTCATTCCTGCAAGTAATCCAGGAATGCTACGTGATGCAAACTTATACGGGGCTGATTCCATTATGTTCGACCTCGAAGATTCAATTTCACTTAAAGAAAAAGATACATCACGTTTCTTAGTTTACCAAGCAGTAAAAACACTCGATTTTGGAACAACTGAAACTGTTGTTCGTATTAACGACTTAGCACAGGGTGGTCGTGATGATATTCATGCGATGGTTCGTGCAGGAATCGACGTTATTCGTCTTCCAAAAACAGAAACTGCGCAAGATGTTATTGATGTTGAAGCAATTATGCTCGAAGCTGAAAAACAATCCGGTCGTGAAGAAGGATCTACTAAAATCTTTGCTGCAATTGAGGGTCCAATGGGAGTCCTCAACGCGTATGCAATTGCAACTTCAAGTCCACGAATCGTGGGAATCGCAATTGGGGCAGAAGACTATGTTACTTCAATGAAAACACGTCGTTACCCAGAACGTAACAGTGAAGAGCTATTCTTTGCTCGTTCAATGATTGTACATGCTGCACGTGCAGCAGGTGTAGCTGCGGTCGATACGGTCTTCTCAGACGTCAACGATCCTGATACACTTCGCCGTGAGACAGAATTAATTCGTCAACTTGGATTTGACGGAAAATCTGTTATCAACCCACGTCAAATACCTATCGTTAATAGCGTTTACCGTCCTACAGACAAAGAAATTAAAAACGCAAAAGACGTTATTGCAGCAATTGCTGAAGCTGAAGCAAAAGGTTCAGGTGTTATTGCACTAAACGGTAAAATGATTGATAAACCAATCGTAGAACGTGCTGAGCGTGTCATCATGCTTGCACGCGCTGCTGGAATCGATGTAGACGGGGAGGTACGTTAATATGCCAAAAAATAAAGTCGGACGCGAAATTCCTACAGAATACGCAGAAAAATTTGGAATGTTTGTTGATCAATTTGATCGCAAACCAACATACCAACGTAATGCCGCAACTGTAACTGCAGTATTACCTGGGGAATCAAAACTTCGTGAATCCATTAAAGATGTTATTATTGAAACAGGTTTAAAAGATGGTATGACCGTATCATTCCACCACCATTTCCGTGAAGGGGATAAAGTCCTCAACATGGTTATGGAAGAAATTGCAAAACTTGGAATTAAAAACTTAACATTAGCATCAAGTTCTATCGCAAACGTTCACGAACCAATTATTGACCATGTCAAAAATGGTGTGATTACAAATATTACATCAAGTGGACTTCGTGATAAAGTTGGAGCAGCTGTTTCTAACGGACTCATGGAAAACCCAGTTGTGATCCGTTCACACGGTGGTCGTGCACGAGCAATCGAAATGGGCGATATTAAAATTGATGTTGCCTTCCTTGGAGCATCCAGTTCAGATGAATATGGAAACTCAAATGGATCACATGGTAAAGCAGCGTGTGGATCATTAGGATATGCACGCGTTGATGCAGAATTTGCAGAAAAAGTCGTCATTATCACTGATACACTTGTACCATACCCAAATACACCAATTAGTATTCCACAAAACCATGTCGATTACGTTGTTGTCGTTGATTCAATTGGTGATCCAAATGGGATTGCTAAAGGCGCAACACGCTATACAACAGATCCTAAAGAACTTCTTATTGCAGAATATGCAAGCAAAGTTATTCAAGCATCACCATACTTTAAAGAAGGATTCTCATTCCAATCAGGAACAGGTGGATCATCACTTGCAGTTGCACGTTACCTAAAAGACGCAATGATTGAGAAGAACATTAAAGCAGGATTTGCTTTAGGTGGACTTACAGGCCACTTAGCAGAAATGCATGAAGAAGGCTTAATCGATACATTAATTGATACACAATCATTTGACCGTGGTGCGATTGATTCGATTAAAAACAATGAAAAACACTACGAAATTAGTGCTTCAATGTATGCGAACCCTGGAAATAAAGGTGCTGCTGTCAACATGCTTGATGTGGTTGTACTATCTGCATTAGAAGTTGATACTAAATTCAATGTCAACGTTATGACTGGTTCTGATGGTTTAATCCGTGGTGCTTCAGGTGGACATAGTGATACCGCTGCAGGTTCAAAACTCAGCATTATCCTTTCACCAGTCGTGCGTGGTCGTATCCCAACAATCGTTGATGACGTTAATACAGTTATTACACCAGGACAATCGATTGATGTCGTTGTTACGGAAGTAGGGATTGCAATTAACCCATTACGTCAAGATCTAATCGAACGTTTCAAAAATGTTGATATTCCGCAATTCACCATTGAAGAACTTCGTGATCGTGCTTATGGAATCGTTGGAACACCTGAGCCAATCCAATATGGAGATAAAGTGGTTGCATTAATTGAATACCGTGATGGTAGCTTAATCGATGCAGTGCGCCAAGTTAAACGTGACTAAATATCACATTGATCAGAGTGTAAAAGATGCTTTTGAAGTTGGACCAGTTCCTACGCTTGAGGCAGTTCTTACACATCGTGATCATCGTATTCAGTTCCAACAACAACTTGTGTCGCTTTATCCGGATGCAGTTCTCATTGCATTAAAGGTCAATATGCCAGGTCCTGTTAAAAACAATGAACTGATTCAAACACTTTTAGAACTTGGAATTGAACGGTTGCATGCAGCTTTGAGTGCTGCAGCACTTGAAACGCTTTATACGAAAACTGTGAATGCCATCACAGGGATCGAATATTTCATTGTCGTCAATACATCACAAATTGACTTCGTAAAAAAACTCACAATTCAACTTGAAGATCAAAATGCACTTGGAAGACTCTATGACTTTGATGTTTATAATTCAAATGGATCGCTTTCTCGTGAAGATCTTGGATATGATGGCCGTCGTTGCTTGATTTGTAATGAATCAAGCAAGGCGTGCGGTCGTAACCGAACACATACAGTTAAAGCATTGCACAAGGCAATGCAAGATATATTAATAAAAGAAGGGAGTGTGACGTTTAATGACGAAACACGTTAAAATCACCGATACAATCTTACGTGACGCACACCAAAGTCAAATTGCAACGCGCATGACAATAGAACAAATGATTCCAGTATTGGAAACACTTGACCATGCTGGATTCGAAAGTCTTGAAGTATGGGGTGGTGCAACTTTTGATGCATGTATCCGTTTTTTAGGAGAAGATCCATGGGAGCGACTCCGTACAATCCGCAAACACGTAAAAAATACCAAGCTCCAAATGCTATTGCGTGGTCAAAACCTTCTTGGATACAAACACTATCCAGATGATGTTGTGGATGCTTTCATCCAAAAATCCATTGAAAATGGTATTGATGTCATCCGCGTTTTCGATGCTCTAAACGACTTACGAAATTTAGAACAATCTGTTAAATCAATTATTCAACATGGTGGACATGCACAAATGACAATTTGCTATACAATTAGTGAAGTTCATACAGATGCATACTATGTTCAATTGGTTAAAGATATGGAAGCAATGGGTGCTCATTCAATCTGTATTAAAGATATGGCTGGAATCCTGACTCCAGCTCGTGCTGAAACTTTAGTCCGTCTTATTAAAGAAGTGACAGCATTACCTATTCATGTTCATACACACTCAACAAGTGGTATTGCCGAAATGACATACCTTAAAGCTGTTGAGGCAGGAGCAGATGTTATTGACACAGCAAACTCATCATTTGCTGGAGGGACAAGCCAACCCTCAACAGAATCCATGGTTATTGCGTTACGCGAACTTGGATACGACATTGATGTGAACCTCGAAGACTGCCAAATTGTCGCGGATCACTTCAAAGCTGTAAAAGAAACATTCAAAGAGAGTGGTGTCTTTAATCCTAAGGTTCTCGAAACGGATCCAAATACGCTTATTTATCAAGTTCCAGGAGGTATGTTGTCAAACCTTCTCTCACAACTTAAAGAAGCAAAACAATTGGATAAATATGAAGAAGTGCTTGCGGAAGTTCCAAGAGTGCGTGCAGATATGGGATATCCTCCTTTAGTTACCCCATTATCTCAAATGGTTGGTACACAAGCCGTTATGAACGTCTTGAGTGGTGAGCGCTACAAACTAATACCAAACGAAATTAAAGAATACGTTAAAGGTTACTATGGTAAATCTCCAGCTCCAATTGCTGAAGAGATTGTTGAAAAAATCGTAGGTAAAGATGCAGAAATCGTAACTGTCCGCCCAGCTGACCTCCTACAGCCAGCTATGGCAACATTTGCGAAAGAAGCGGAAGCATTTGCAACGACAACAGAAGATGTCTTGTCTTATGCATTATTCCCACAAATTGCTACTCCTTTCCTTAAGAAAAAACAAGATCCATTCTACGATGTACCAGAACAAATCGTAACGATCGTAATCTAATCACACGCCAATAATGTGTGTTATACATCAAGACCAATGACCTTGATGATACCTTGAACACTGCACTTTTCCCTGCAGTGTTCTTTTTTACGGCAAATAAAAAAGCACCACATTGTGGTGCTTTCGTTATTCAGAAATAATGATATCGAGTAAAGGTGCATACTGTTGCGAGCCATGCATATCACTTTCACCAATGCTTCCCTGTGCCCAAGGACGTGGAATGGTAATTTTCAAGCCCCGCGCTGGGTCAAAGTATTCAAAGGTAATGACATCTTCTGGGCTTAGGTGATACAACGTTGCAAAGGACTCTTTAGTAAGTGCTTGACTGTTTTTAAAGTGATTGTAGTCAGCTTCGCTTTTGAATATTATATCAAAAGTAATTTCAAAAGGACCCGAGTTTTTACTCCGTATAACTTGTGCAAAATCTTTAAGTTTCATTATAAAGTAACCTCCGTAATTCGAGTTGGGAATTGTGCAATTGGATCGGTAATATCCATTAAATGATAAACATTAAAGGCACATACAGGACCGAGTGGAATTTCTAACGGTGTAAAAGGCATTCCAATATTTCCTGATGTCGCGATACGGCCAGGGTAATGGTAATGTAATAATGTAGTACGGACGCGGTTGGTTACGAGTTGTGCTATTTCTTGTGTTGGGCCAGTTACCTCAGCGATGACGCATACTTCATGGGCACTTGGGCCATTATACGATTCGAGAGATTGCATGATACCGTTTCGTCCATATTCGTGCATGATGATAGTACATTGGGAACTTTCATCAGGTAAAGCTTTCGCAACTTCAGTGCGCACATACTTTAGGACATCATCGAGTTGACTTAAAAGAATTGGGTCGCGAAGTCCCATTACCGTAATTGAACGGTAACCGACAATTTTCGCACCTTCAAGCTTGATACGATACTGTGAGTCGGGTGCAAACTTGCTTCCCGCAACACGAGCAACGGAATCAGTTACTGCACTAAAGTCACAGTCATTGAGTAAAAGCTGACCACCTGGTCCTGGAAGGATGCTTGGACTACTTTTTTCATACATTGTATGTGCTGCAACGGTATGTGGTTTAGCTTGAGAATTTTCATTCATAGGTTCAATCGTAAAGTGGTCATGGTAAAGGGTTCCGATGACACTCTTTCCTGAAGGAACAGCACACAATGCGCCACATTCAATGATTTTACCCATATGCCATGCTAGTGCAGGAGCGAAGCCATTCATGATCCCAATCGCTGCAGTAGGTGCTGGATCATATGTACGACCACCGATAATAACATGTGGTGGATTTTCAGATTGAAGAAGATTGATGTAAGGTTCTGCACCCATTTGAGCTGTAATAACCGTTACATCATCAATATCTTCGAACGTTAAATCTGGAACATTCGTCATTGCACTGATCTTATTATTTTTGAGTGCTTCGCGGACGGTATCTTTCGGAATATCACTATAAACTGCAGCAATTCGAACCTCAAGTTGATGTGCTTTCGCAACGGATTCAGCAAGTTCCATAAACAAATCAACATGCTCATTGGTTCCGTCACCACCAGCAGATGTAATGATAAGTGGTACCTTTGCTTTAACTGCAGCAGGGATAAGAATTTCCATTTCTTTCTTATATGCGGACGCAGGGCATGTCATTTCACCAAGTGCTAACTTTTGCGGACCACTGTCGGTTGATCCTGCATCCAATACAATTGCATGTGGTTTATAAGTTAAACCACGTTCAAATTCCTTAATCGGAAAACCATACCCCATCATTGGTGTAGGTACTAAAATACGTAAAGAATCCATGTAATGCCTCCTTATTCATAAATATAGTGTACAATGATAATGAGAAATCGTCTAAGACTATTAAACGATAAATGGTATCGCTATTTACGATAGGAGAATGTATGCGAACAAAACAATACGAATACGTTATTGCGCTAGCAGAAACACAATCGTTTTCGCAAGCAGCAAAGAATTTATACATAGCACAATCCTCATTAAGTCAGTATATTCTCAATTTGGAGAAAACATTGAATGTGACGTTATTTGATCGATCTCAAACGCCAATACAGTTGACTCAACACGGAAAAATCTATCTAGAGACTGCTTATGTTATCATGCACCTTGAAGATAAATTAGGGACGCAATTACAGACTGTCGATGCACAGGCGACTTCAATTTTACGGATTGGTACCACACGCTATTGGAGCGGCTTATTATTGCCTCGAATTTTAGGACGTTTTCAAGATAGTTATCCACATATCAAACTTGAAATCAGCGAAACACGCACCTTTGAACTTTCTGATAAATTAGAACACAAGGACGTGGATGTCGCATTCTTTTCACCTCCAGTCGATTTGTCGGGAACGTATGCGAACTATAGTTGCGAGCGTTTGTTGAAAGAAAAGATTGTCCTAGCGATTAACCGTGACTTGAAACGATACTATGGGATTATGTCCAATGTTGTGGATCGTGAAACTATGAAGCAATTGCCTTACATAAGTTTGAAGCGGGGTCAAAAGATGCGGCATTTTTCAGATCAACAATTTACGGAACTGGGCTTTGCGCCAAATATCGTTCTTGAAACGGAAAACATTGCTACAGCGTACAAACTTGCAGAGTCGGGCATTGGTGCGGCTTTTGTTCCTGCACACATTTATGAGTTTGCACCGAACTTAGATAATATCGTTCATTTTGACTTGGAAACGCCACGATATTGGTCATTGTATGGCTATATTTCGGATTCGCTTGAAAATCAAGAGGCGGCAAACTATTTAATTACGCTTATTAAAATGGAAGTTTTGAAATTGGACAAATAAGAAAACATCGACATTAATCTGTCGATGTTTTCTTTTATGATGATTGTTCTTTATCGTATAGATATAAGAAGATTGAAATGGCAAGTAAATCAGCACTGCCTCCTGGACTTAAATTTCGTTGAACAAACATGCGATTCATGTAGCTCAGATGATAGTCGAGATCATGATAATCCATTGCTGCTAATGATTTTCCATAATCAAGTCCTAAGATGCCTCCGCGTTTGACCATATTTGCGTCATCGTTGGTTGCGATGAGTTGAAGTAAGGCAAGTTTGAGACGGTGGTCATAGGGAACTGAGTCATCTTGAAGGATTGGAAGTGCAAGGTTAAAGGCATGAGGTATCCCGGCTTCAACCTCACCGCGAATGCCTGTAAAACCGTATTGTTCATACATTTTTTCGCCATGTGTTTGAAAATGGGTCAGTGAACCAAGTTCTGCTTGAACCAATCCAGTTGTC
This sequence comes from Erysipelothrix anatis, assembly GCF_009828745.1. GTDB lineage: Bacteria > Bacillota_I > Bacilli_A > Erysipelotrichales > Erysipelotrichaceae > Erysipelothrix > Erysipelothrix anatis. The sequence goes on along the minus strand of NZ_WTSX01000001.1, from coordinate 40,584 downwards.
ATGGTTTGAATGCTGGTTTGTAAAGTCTCTAAGTCTGGATAATCAAGATACGCGATTGCTGCAATTAGGATACCAAACATGAAGTTTGCACCTTTGTGTGTGTTAACATTCGCTGTAGCTGTAAACATTTTAGCTTCATTATTGATGCCGGCTTGGCGAATACTTGCGAAGAGTTCAGGTAATGTACCGTGATGCTGTGCTCCTATCTCATAATAAACGTGAAACCCAGGTACTAATGCGAAACAGCTGTCAATAAAGGTAAAGGCATCCATATCAGTATGTGATCCTGGGTGATAAGGATCAACAAGTCCTGGTTTTGGTGTTAAGGTAACTTCTTGAATGAGTGCTTTAAGTGCAAGGGCAACGAGTTGATCTTTACTCATGCGTGTTGTTCAGATTCCATTGCTAAAATAATAAACTCTTCGGATAATGCAAGGTGTTCTGTGATCACAAGTTTCATTTGTTCAACATCACCGTTCTTAAGGCAACGATAGATGAGTCGGTGCTCTGCCAAAGCTCGCTCACGACGTGGTGCGGCTGTCAGTGAAATATCGCGGAAGCGTGTCAGATAGTCACGAAGCCGATTCTGAATGGTTTCAAGACGCGGCATTTCTGAGAATTCATAAATCATCGTATTAAACTCTTTGGACATTTGAATGACACTGTTGACGTCATTAGCTGCTTGAGCGGCGTCGGTGCGATCTAGTAACGCTTCCATACGAGCAAAACGCTCGTCATTCATTAATTGCATGGCATTGGTTGCCGCGAGAATATCCAGTGCTGTACGAATCTGATAAATTTCGCGAACATCGTCTAAATTAAATGTTGTAACTACAATTCCGTAATTTGGAATGTATTGGACAATGTCTTCATCTTGAATCCGTCGTAATGCTTCACGAACAGGTGTTCGGCTTACGTTGAGTGATTCAGCATAGAATTTTTCATTGATACGTTCCCCCATAGGAATGACACCACTAATGATTGCGGTACGAAGTCCTTCGTAAATGATTTGATTGAGCGGTAAATTTTGGCTCAAGTCAACCAAGTCAATAACTCTATCCATGTAATCTTTCATATATTTATCTCCTTATTTGCTTAGTAAGCTCATGGTTATTTCTATTATATGCTATTTTTTAGCCGTAGGTCAAAATAGTGTATACACTGTATACACATCATATTGTCCATATAATCACTAATGAGTGCGTTTACATTGGTGAATTGTATTGGTTTTTCTGATGTTTTTTTTCCATAATTAGAAAAATACATCACCGTCATAGGAAAAAGATACGGTAATTCATATTTGATAACAGGAGATGATATACATGAATTTAGAATTACCGATGCATTACGAATTGATTGAACACCACGAACGAATCAATGGAGGTGATGGCCAACGCTTTTTCAATAACCTTCGTGGACTTATCTTAGGTGTTCCGTCAGCAAATCGGGCACTCAAAGCGATTGGAATTAACACAAGTAGATTGTGGGGTGTAGTTCGAATGGGCTATGGTGCCGCTTATATGAAATTTGGCACTGCTGCTCTAATTGCGGGTGGTGTTGTTGGTGGGGCGTTGGCAGTGGGTGCATTTGCTGCACTGTGGAATATCCGGATGTTCTATTAAAAAAAGCAAGCGTAAGCTTGCTTTTTAAAGGGGATTATTGTGTGTTTGTGCTAACGAATTTTAACGCAGCATTTAAGACAAGTTCTGCTGATTCACGGTGGAGACGGCGATAGTCTTCATCGTTGGTCCATTTTTCATTTGTGCGACTGACATGAACGACAAGGCAGTTCGCTACCGGAATGTTGTAAAGGGATCCGAGAAGATATAAAACGGCAGTTTCCATTTCACAGTTGATGATACCGCGAGGCTCCCAATATTCGATAAGATTAGGTGTTTCAATCCGTGTCTTCAGTGCTGGTGTGCGGCCTTGTCCGAAATAATATGTTTCCGATGTAAGTCCAATTCCTACATGTACTGTCTTGTGATTTGAAGTTAATTCATTGTGTATTTGTGATAGTAGCAATGGGTTTGGAACCGCAGGATAAACTGCAGGTACATAGGCTGATAATAGACCTTCAGAACGAGCCATCCCGCTATTTAAAATAATATCACCAGGATTGATTCCTTCTCGCCATGCACCACAGCCACCACAGCGAATTATCATTTGTGCATCATTCTCAAGGAGTTCTGTAATAGCGATTTCTGTAGAACCAACTCCGATACCTGTTGAACAAACAGAAACGCGACGTCCTTGATATTCGCCAACATACAAGACAAATTCACGACTGGTATCAACAACTGACTCCACGTTCGTAAATAATGATGATATTAACTCAACCCGACCTGGATCGCCAACGATGAGTGTTACTTCTCCTAAATCGCCAGGCTTTAATCCTTTTAAATGTATGCTCATAATGTTACTCCTTTGTATTTATTTTCAATGATAGTACAGTAATTAAAGAAACACAATACAGTCCTGATAAGAAAAGCATTGCAATTGTTAGTGAGTAGTTATCGAGGAAGAATCCAATTGCTACGGATGAGAATCCTCCAACGGCACGGCCAATGTTAAAGATAATGTTATTAGCAGTTGCACGAATACGTGCTGGATAAAGGTTTCCAACGATTGCTCCATAACCTGCATTCATCCCATTTGCAAAGAATCCAACAGCTGCACCACCAATTAGGATACCAAGGTTAGAGGATGCGAATGAGTAGAGATAAACGGCGAGGGCGGATGCAATTAAGAATGAAGCATACGCTTTTTTAGCACCAAGTTTATCCATAATTTGACCAAATACGAGCATTCCTAAGGACATCCCGACAATTGTTGCAATCATCCAAATTGAAGAACCCGAAATACTAATACCAGCTTTTTTCTGTAAAATTGATGGTAACCAGTTCATTAATCCAAAGTAACCCGCAACTTGAGCAGTCGCCATAATCGTTAATTTGATCGTTGTTGCTGCGCGTCCTTCTTTGAATAATTCAGAGATACCAATTTTTTCAGCTTTTTCAGTAGATTGTTGACGTTGCTCTTTCCATGATGCAGACTCATCCATGGTTAGGTAAACATAAATTGCTAAGAAGATTGGCAATGCACCAAAAATAAAGAGACCTTTCCAACCGAAGCTTGGCATAATAATGGCTGCTGCGATGGCTGCAATGATACTACCAACTTGACCTGCGATGGTAACAAAAGAATTCATTCGTCCGCGTTTCTCTGCGGGGAAGGCGTCAGCGACTAGTGACATTACGACACCATATTCACCACCACCACCGACACCAACGAGGAATCGTAAGAAGTAAACCATGGTAATATTTGTTGCGAATGCCATCATTCCTGTAGCAATAGAGAAAATTGCAACGGTGATTGCAAAAATCTTGATTCGCCCGTATTTATCAGCGAGTGTCCCGAATATGATACCTCCTACAAGCATCCCGATATTCGTGATTGTGGAAATAAATCCTCCAGCAGCACCATTGATTCCAAAATCAATAATCATGGAACTGAGTGCGAATGATAACATCATTGTGCTCATGCTTTGTAATCCGAGCCCGGCCATCGAGCTGAATAAAGCTTGACGACGATATGACTTGTTATCGTGTGTTTCTGTTACTGTATTCATATTTGTCTCCCTTCGACTTTGAACGCCTTAACTATAACAAACACTCATTGAATAAAATATTGTAGAATCACACATAAATATCGAAAATTATTGTGTTATAATACAATTGTTTGTAAGCGGATACCGCTATATAATGAATGCGGAACGGTAGCGCTCTCAGGAGATTGCAATGATTAGTTTAAAAGAAATATACGATGCACTGAATCGACGATTCGATATTATATCGCTTAATAAGCGTGCAGAATACGCGGAACATGCATCCGTTTCTTCAATAACCGTAATGGAAACGGTAAATGTTGACCAGTGGGTAAAAGGCGGAGAACTCATACTTACAAGTAGCTCAACATTTCCAAAGTCACACGAGGACCTAACATCATTAATTGAGACACTCAAACAAAAGCATGCAACATGTCTTGCGATTAAAGTCATTGAGGAAGATCGCCCGTCTCAGGACGAGCTCGAAGCTCTTACCGAAAATCTAGAATTCCCAATCTTATGGATACCCCACAGTGTTACATACCTTGAGATTATGAATTATGTCAATTCCATGCTCTTTAATATCAAAGAATACAATGATTTTAGAGAACGTGCAGCCTACAATATTATTTTTAACAACGGAACAATAGACAGTTTAATTGTTGACTCATTTAAGTCATATGATGTCGATATTACGAATTTAGACTGCTTGGTTGCTAATTTTAATTTCAAGGCAGACTCAGAAGACAATCGCATTAATGTTCATTTTGATGCATTTTTTAAAACAGTCCAGCTTATGTGTTCGGATTTAATTAATACATCGAAGATTGCAGAATATTTGTTTGTTCGCCAGTTGAATAGTTTTATTATCATTTTTCTTGGGAATCGAGAACAACTCCAAGAACTGAAATTAAAGCACTATTCAATCGAAGCATTGGATCAATACAAAGAGAATTTAAATGTGCTGAGTGTAGGACTGAGTAACATCGAGTATATTAAATTTATGCCGCAACTTCTTGATCAAGCCCAATTTACGTTGAGTTTTACAAATCATGATGTTGAAGGTGGTTATATTGAAGCCTATGAAAATGTCGAGTTTTACCACATGATTTACAAGGGCATTGGTTCGGATATGGATACATTCCTAATGTCCACATTACACACTGTGCGCAAAGGTTCGATTCTCTATGACACATTACTGATGTATTTCCGTTGCAATGAAAACCTCCAAGAGACGAGCAAACAACTGTACATCCATATCAACACCTTGAATTATCGTTTAAAGCGAGTTCAAAATGTGACAGGATTAAATTTAAATGTGACACAAAACAAAGTGAAGTTATACTTAGCGGTCATTGCTGAGTACAACCAATAAGGGAGATAGATTATGTCAAGTAAACGTATTGTCAGTGTTCAAAATCTAAATAAAACATTCGTAAACCAAGCGAATGAAACGATCACGGCACTCAAAGATATAAATTTTGAAATCAATAGTCAAGAGTTTGTTTCAATTATCGGTCCATCAGGATGTGGAAAATCTACATTGCTTCGGATTGTATCTCAACTTGAAACATACAATAGTGGTAACATTGAATATTTCACAGATGGTCCAATAGCTGATAACATCGGATTTGTTTTCCAGGAATCTGTGCTATTTCCATGGAAGTCCGTCTATAAAAATGCAGTCTTTCCACTTAAAGTAAAAAATATGATGACAGATTCTCACCTCAAATATGTTGATCATCTTTTGAAAACGACAGGATTAGAAAAATTTAAAAATGCACTACCCAAAGAACTATCTGGAGGAATGAAGCAGCGAGTTTCAATCGTGCGTTCATTATCCTATAGTCCTCAGTTATTATTAATGGATGAGCCGTTTGGAGCTCTAGATGCAATTACTCGCGATACGCTTAATTTAGAATTGGCACGAATCTCTCGTGAAGAAAAAATGACTGTCGTATTCGTAACCCATGACATTGATGAAGCAGTATTCCTTTCATCGAAAGTCATTGTTATGTCAGCTCGCCCAGGCGAAATTAAAGAAATTGTTGATATAGATCTTCCAGCAGATCGTGATTTATCCATTCGTGCTGATGAACGGTTCACTACCTATGCGAAACACCTCAGAGGGCTGCTCAATGAAGACAATTAGAAATACTTTTGATAAGCACCCGTTACTAAATACCGTAGCGTCTATCACGGTTTTTATTCTGATCTGGCACCTTTATGTGACACTCGTTCAAGTGCCACACTTCATGCTTCCAGCACCGCTAAGTGTGCTGAAAGAGTTGGTCTATCAGTTTAGTGGAAGTAGTATTTGGCTTCATATTGGCATCACTTTGTATGAGGTTTTGGTCGGATTTATTTTGGGCGTTATTGTTGGGGCGATTATTGCCTATGCAATTTACAAATCAGAAACGCTCAGTGATTATATAAAACCAATTTTGATTTTTCTCCAAGTTGCGCCTAAAATTGCGTTAGTACCGCTTTTTGTTGTTTGGTTTGGACTTGGCCTGACGTCTAAAATTATAGTTGTATTTTCGATGGTCGTATTCCCAATTATAATTGGGATTGAATCTGCTTTACGTCAGATTCCGTCATCTTATTATGATTTGTTACACGTCGTTCAGTCGCCAAAGTCAAAAACAATCGTTGATTTAGAAATTCCGTACATTCTACCCGAAGTGTTTGCATCGCTTAAAATTGCAATTGTTCAAGCAATAATCGGTGCAACAGTTGCAGAATGGATGGCCGGACAATATGGTCTTGGTTATATTCAATCCTTTGCATCATCCACATTCAATACACCACTGTTAATCGCAGGAATTGTAGTGACGATTATTCTGGGTGTGATTCTCTATCAGATTATCGAAATACTTGAGCGCAAGTATGTCTTTTGGAAGTAGGTCGATTATGAAACGAATTATTACAATACTCTTACTAACAGTAATGCTCGCAGGCTGTGGGCAAAAAAGTCACACATACACACCAAATCAAGATGGTTTGATAGATGTAAGTGTTCAAATTGACGGTGCGGCAGTTCCGTACTATGCACCAATGTATGTTGCTCAAGAACGCGGTTTTTTTGCCGAACAAGGTCTTAATGTTTCATTCTATTATGCTTCAGCGGCAGAAATTGTAAAAAACGTTGGATCTAACAATATAGAATTCGGTTTTCCGAATGCAGATCCAGTTATCATTGGGCGCGCAAATGGCGTTCCTGTAAAAATAGTCCACACAACGTTACAAAATGGACTGGGTTCAGTCATTTTTAAAGATGCATCTGGAATTAAAGTACCGAGTGATCTAAAAGGGAAAACAATCGGGATCACCTCCTATGGTAGTCCTAATTACAGTCAACTAAAAATGTTACTCGAGACAGAAGGACTTACCATCGATGATGTCACAATCAAGATTATTGGTACTGGTGCTATTGTGAATGCACTTATTACAGATCAAGTGGATGCTATCAGTTTCTCAATGCTACGTACTTATGAGCTCCGCGCAAATGGAGAAGCTGTATCAGAATTTAGATCGAACGAGTTTACAACTACCTACGGAAATGTTGTTATAGTAAGTGACACTTTCTTAGAAACAAATCCTGAGCTAGTTGAGGGCTTCACAAAAGCACTCAACAAATCGCTCGAATATATTACGGATGGCAATCTTGAAGATGCCGTCGACTTATCCATTGATAACTATGCTCAATCAGCTAAAAACTCTCGAGACAAATTCGTGACAATAATGGATGATGCCTATGTTAACGGATTATGGCAAAGTGAGGATACGAAAATCCATGGATTTGGTTACAATAATCGTGAGCGATATCAATTGTTCATCGATGATCTTGTAAAATTTGGTATTATCTCTAAATCATACGATGCATCGGAATTAATCGTTGAAGGAGGTGCTAACCATGAATAAAAAAATTATCAGACCTATGATTCTCACAGCTATCATTCTTGTGATTTGGCAAATTGCAGTTCAAGTTACGAAGGTGCCGAACTATATTATGCCAAGCCCAGTTGAATTGGTTCAGTATATGGGCAATCAGTTTGCAACAGGTTCAATTACGAAACATATTTTAACAACACTGCATGAAGTTATCGTTGGGACATTCTATGGAATTCTTGTTGGGATTGCGTTGGGATATGCAATTGCGAAGTCGAAATTGGTGGACCGATTAGTGACACCTATTATCTTGATTCTACAAATTGCGCCAAAAATCTCACTCGCACCGCTCTTCCTTTTATGGTTTGGCTTAGGGGCAACGTCTAAAATTGCTTTAGTTATCTTAGTTGTTTCTTTCCCTGTTATGATTGCACAAAGTACAGTTATCAAAAATATTGATAAAAATTATATCGACTATATGACGGTCTTAAACGGAAATGCTTTACAACGATTCATTCATGTAGAACTACCGTATTCATTAACAGCAGTTTTGAGTGGGATCAAAGTTTCTGTGACTCAAGGGATGACAGGAGCAGTCATTGGTGAAATGATGGGGGCTCAAGCTGGTCTTGGGTACCTGTTGGTCTATGGAAGTGAAATGTATGATATTAAAATAATTCTTAGCTCAGTCGTCATTCTGTCTGTCCTTGGACTTATCTTATATTATCTTGCAGAGTATGCTGAAAAGAAAATCATTTATTGGAATTAAAACTAAAAAAAGCTAGCAATTATGCTAGCTTTTAATTTGTTTTAGAATGCAGGTGCAAGTGTTTTTGAGTTTTCTTCGTTTGTTAAGAAATCTTTAACTTCTTTACTTGTCATTGCTTCTTTTAATTTATTGATTTTTTCTGAATCTTTATTATCTTCGCGTGCTACAAGTGAAATAGCATAGTGTGTTGATCCGGATGTTTCAAGAATTAAAGCATCTTGTTTTGGTGTTAATCCAAGTGCCTTGATGTATGTAGGGTAGTTGTATACTAAATCTACTTCATCGTATGCTTGTGTTAATGTGAGCAAATCAACTTCGATGAATTGGTAACTTGTTGCTGCAACATCTTTTAAAGTTGCATCGTGTGTTTTTCCATTCAAATTGATAAGACCAGCAGCTTCGAGCATCATTAATGCACGTGCTTGATTAACTTGATCATTAGGAATGGCAATTTTAGCATCTGTTGGTAAATCTTTGATGTCAGATACTGTTTTTGAATAGAACCCAACGATTGCATCATAAATTGGTTGAACGCCAACAAGTGTGCCATTGTTAGCAGTATTAAACATTGTCATGAACGGAACATGTTGGAAGAAGTTCGCGTCAATCTCTTTATTGTTTAGTGCAATGTTAGCTGCAGCATTATCTGATACAGGAACAAGTTCAACAGTATAACCATCTTTCGCGAGAACTTCGCCAGCAATTGTTACGACGGTTGTCATCGGTTCCATGTGTGATGCAACTTTGATAACTTTGTCTTCTTTAGAATCCTTAGCAGTGGTGCCACATGCTGTCAGAACTAATAATGCAAGTGATGAAACTAGTAATTTTTTAAACATATTCTCAATCTCCTCATCGTTTATCTATTTTTCGTGCGATGGTTGTTCCAACAAACTGAATTGCTTGAACAATCACAATCATGACTGCAACTATCGAATAAAGTAAAAGATAATCGAAGCGTTGGTAGCCATAACGCATTGCAAAGTCACCGATACCCCCGCCGCCTACTGCACCCATAACGGTAGAGTAAGAAACGAAACTAATAATTGAAGATGTGAGTCCAAGAACAATTCCGGACCGTGCTTCTACATAAAGGAACTTCGTAATGAGTTGTGGAACGCTTGCGCCCATAGAAAGTGCCGTATCGACAATTTCTTGAGGGACATCTAGTAATGATTGCTCGACGAAACGGGCAAAAATTGCTACGGCAACAAAGGAAAGGGGAATGGATGCAGGAATGGTTCCAAGCGATTTACCTAAAAGAAATCGTGTTACTGGAATCATTGCTACGATGAAAATTAAAAATGGAAAGGAACGGACAACGTTAACATAAAGATTTCCTAACGTGTAAGCAATGCGATTCTCAAGGACACCATCTTTACGTGTTAGATAAATAAGTGTTCCTAAGGGTAATCCAACGAGAATTGCGAAGCATGTGGAAATTCCAATGAGAATTCCAGTTTCGCCTAATGCTTTAAGAATCTCAGCTTGGTATTGAAGGATATGTGCCATCATCGTTGAAGCACCGCCTTAGCATGTGCGACATACGAGGTATCTGTCTCCATTGGTAGATTGTTGACAGTGACAACATCTTTTAGAACGCCACGTTCCATGACTGCAACTCGGTTACAGATTGCTTTTGCAACTTCCAACTGATGCGTAACCACTACTATAGTCGTTCCAAAAACTTCATTAATTGATTTCAAAACATCAAGTAAGTCTGCGGTTGACTTCGGATCCAGTGCAGAAGTGGGTTCATCACAAATCAAGATATTTGGATTTGTCGCCAATGCGCGCGCAATTGCAACGCGTTGTCGTTCGCCTCCAGATAATTGATTGGGATAGTGATCCTTTTTATCAAGCAAATTTACAAACGTTAAAACCTCTTCGACCCGTGCATTGTCGTTCACGTTGCTAAGTGTTAATGGTAGGGCAACATTTTCAGCGACTGAACGGTTTTTGAGAAGGTTGAAGTTTTGAAAAACAACTGAGATTTCTTTCCGTATGGTACGAAGGGCTTTTGCAGTGAGGGTACTCATATCGGTACCATTCACAAACACCGTGCCAGCATCGTGTGTTTCGAGTTGATTCACCAACCGTAACAACGTCGACTTGCCAGCGCCGCTTTCGCCAATTATTCCAAAGATTTCTCCACGGTGCACTTCAAAGCTCACGGAATCGAGAACTGTGAATGCATCATAGGCTTTGGAGACATTTTCAAATCGTATCATTTCTTCACCAACCTTTGACCCGCGTTCATTATAAGCCTTAATGAGAGCGATTGCACGTATTGTGCGGGCATCTGGTTCAAGTTTTTAGATTTAATTTGTGATGCGGTTCGCATGCAATAAAAACCTATCAAAAGCCACTGTTTTAAAGCAAACAAGATAAATATTTCTTATATGTGTGCTAGAATAGGGTAAAGAAAGAGGTGCTTTAAATGAGCGAATTGTATAAAACATTAGCAGTCAACGATTCCAAAATGGAAGACGAAACACGTATTGAAGGAGAATGGAAGATTAAGGTTGCGTCTCCCACTTCAAATCAAGAAGGTGCAAACCCTGAACAATTTATGGGTATGGCATGGGCGACTTGTTTAAATAAAACCGTGCAAGCGCTGATGAAAGCGCGAAGCTGGGATAATGAGAGTCGCGTCCGTGTTGAAGTAACACTCCATCCACAACCAGAAACCAAAGGCCTTTACTTTGCAATGCGTGCATTTGTGGCAGTTGAAGGATTAGAAATGGATAAAGTTGAACAACTTGCAGAGCAAGCACACCGCCGTTGCCCTGTTTCAAAATTAATCCAAGCAAATGAACATGTCTTTGTCGAAGTTGAAACATACTAATTCATAATAAACTAAGAAAAGCGTACCTCGGTACGCTTTTTGTTTGGTGTTATTTGGTTAATACACGATTTTGTCGATGTGTCATGTCCATTGAGGTTTGAAATGCGTCGTGGGTTGTGTCATATCCTGTGATTTCGTAAGTTGAATCGGTCCGGCGTTTCAGTTCATCAATCATTAGCTGCGCGACTTGAGGAACCGTAAGTGTAAGCCCTGTGAGTGACGACAGTGTACCCATGAAGTCTTTATGCACCACTACATCATCATAATCCATGGCTTCATAAAAGCCTTGTACTAAAGAACTACGCTGATCTTGATTTCCATTAACACCGATGTAACATACCAATGCCACACTATCCAAACGTTTGCGCTGAGCAGTTCCGCAGAACTTGCGCCCGTTGATACTCATATCAGAATTTCCGGGGCAATATGCGCCAATTATTTCTCCAGTATCAATTGCATGGGTAATAGGGGATAAAGCATCGCGGATAAACTGATCCAAATAGCGGTAATTATCATACATATTTGCATTTGACTTCAAAACAAGGGACATATTGAGAACGCCTGAGTCTGAGACAATTGAACGACCTCCAGAATTACGGACAATTACAGATGCATCATGATCATGATAGTAAGCAAGTCCTTTTTCAAATGCTGGTATCTTAGTATCATCTAAGCCCATATTGACACCTTCATGCTGAAAGAGGTGTAAAATAAGTGTCTCTTGATCTACTGTTCGAACTGAATAATCGTCCATTGCTGTTGAATGCATTGCATTTTCGGGTTTCCCCAATTCATTAATGATTAAGCCTTTCATCGTATACCTCCATGTAAATAATCATAGTCCTTAAGATGTGATAGGTAAAGGTATTTGTTCATACAGAATTCAAAGAAATGGGTATGAATTATGCTATAATGCTCCTATGACAGAGGTGAATGATGATACTATTAGAAAATGATATTTTAAAAGTAACGATTAACCCAATGGGAGCAGAGTTACGATCCGTCTACCACAAAATTAAAGAACGCGAATATATGTGGCGTGGTGATGCCAAGTACTGGGGACGTGTTTCTCCGGTTTTGTTTCCTATCGTTGGACGCGTAAAAGATGGCTTTTATGTTTATGATGGTCAAAAGTACGAGCTTTCACAGCATGGATTCTTACGTGACCAACAGTTTGAGGTTATTAGCAATGACGCATCCTCAGTAAGATTCCAATATGAAAGCAAGGGTTCGAAGTTAGAGGTTTATCCGTTTGAACACGCTGTTGTGATTACGTATAGTTTAATTGCGGACGTGGTATGTATTACGTGGCAAGTGTTTAATAAAGACACTAAAACAATGTATTATGGTATTGGTGGACATCCTGCATTTGCATTAGATGCTGATGGCGATTATGAGTTCCGATTTGATGCTCAAAAAGATGTGAGCGAACTAACCTTAACCAAAGGACATGTTGATCAAGCAATTCCGATGGAAACACTGAATCCAGTCGCAGTCACATTTGATACATTTAAAAATGATGCAATCATCTATACGAATGTTGATGCGGTTGAGCTTGTTAATAAACGCAATGGTGATACAGTTCGTGCCGATTTCCCAGGCTTCAATTTTGTGGGACTTTGGACTTCCGTTGTTGACGACGCACTCTCACCATTTATCTGCATCGAGCCATGGATCGGTATTACCGATAGAATTGATGCAAGTGGCAAACTTGAGGAAAAATACGCAATCGAAGAATTGGAGGCAAATACGGATAAATCGTATAGCTATTCGTTAAGATTTATATGAGACAAAAATTTATGCAGTTCATGCGCGGTCGATATGGAACGGATAAGTTAAATACACACTTATTGTACTTTTCGTTGGTACTTGCGCTCATAAGTATGATTTTCAACATTAATTGGCTTATCTTTATATGGGTAGGGATTATGGCTTTTGTTTACTATCGAATGTTTTCGAAGCAAACGACCAAACGATTCCAAGAGAATCAGGCGTATCTCTATATATGGCATAAGTGGCGTGCAAAGGTTCGTAAAGTAACACAACGTATCAAAGACTTTCCGAAATACAAATATTTAAAGTGTCCTGAATGTAAAACCGAAATGCGCGTGCCACGAGGTCGTGGAAAAATCGAAGTAAAATGCCCGAAATGTGCAACGAAATTCGATGCAAAATCCTAAACTTACCAAAGTTAGTTAATTATTTCACAATGTAAACGCTTTACACAAAGCGTTTATTTTTTTATATCAAATTATTAATCAAATAAGCTTGCAAACATTCGCCAGGAACCGGAAACAACGATATACTAACAATGTGAAAGAAATAACAAGGAGGACTTTATGACAGACAAAAAGACAGTCATTGACAATGAGGTAAACGAACTCGTTGCAAAAGGACAAAAAGCATTAGAAGAATTCTTAAAGCTCGATCAAGAACAAATCGACTACATCGTTGCGAAAGCAAGTGTTGCAGGTGTTGACCAACACGGTTACCTTGCACAAGTGGCTATTGAGGAAACAGGCCGTGGTGTATTTGAAGATAAAGCAACTAAAAATATGTTTGCATGTGAACACGTTATTAACCATATGCGTCATCTTAAAACCGTAGGTATCATCAGCGATGATGATGTTACAGGTATTACTGAAATTGCCGATCCAGTCGGTGTTATTTGTGGTATTACACCAGTAACAAACCCTACTTCAACTGCAATGTTTAAATCATTAATTTCATTAAAAACCCGTAATCCAATTATCTTTTCATTCCACCCATCTGCACAAAGATGTAGTGTTGAAGCAGCGAAAGTTATTCGTGATGCAGCTGTAGCTGCTGGTGCTCCTAAAGATTGCATCCAATGGATTGAACGTGGATCAAAAGAAAAAACAGACGAACTTATGAACCACGAAGGTGTCGCAACAATCTTAGCAACTGGTGGTAACGCAATGGTTCGTGCAGCATACTCATGTGGTAAGCCAGCGTTAGGTGTTGGAGCCGGTAACGTTCCAGCATATATTGAAAAAACAGCGGATATTCCACAAGCTGTTAACGATATTGCACTTTCAAAAGCATTCGATAATGGTATGATCTGTGCTTCAGAACAAGCTGTTATCATTGATACGGAAGTTTATGATGAAGCCGTAGAACGATTCAAAAAATACGGTGTCTACTTCATTAACAAAGAAGAAAAGAAAAAAGTTGAAAAATTCATGTTTGGCGTCGCATCAACTGATAAGAACTATGCTGATGCAGTCTTAAATCCAACCGTTGTTGGTAAAGATGCAACATGGATTGCAGAACAAGCAGGTATTAAAGTCCCTTCAAATACAGTTATTATTGCTGCTGAATGTGCTCAAGTTGGACCTAAAGAAGTCTTGACACGTGAAAAATTATCACCAGTTCTTGCAGTTCTAAAATCAAAGAGTACAGAAGAAGGAATCGCATTAGCACGTCAAATGGTTGAATTTAATGGAATGGGTCACTCCGCAGCGATTCATACGAAATCAAAAGAAATCTCAGAACAATTTGGAGAAGCGATTCCAGCAATTCGTATTATCTGGAATGCACCATCAACATTTGGTGGTATCGGAAATGTTTACAACGACTTTATCCCTTCATTAACACTTGGATGTGGATCATATGGTCATAACTCTGTTGGTGATAACGTGGGTGCCGTACACCTCTTAAACATCAAAAAAGTAGGGAGACGAAATAATAATATGCAATGGTTCAAAGTTCCTCAAAAAATCTATTTCGAACGTAACTCAATTCGTTACCTTCAAGAAATGCGTGATGTACAACGTGTCTTCATCGTAACAGACAAATCCATGGTCGATCTTGGATTTGCTAACCTAATTACAGAACAATTAAACCTCCGTGCAAACCGTGTTGATATTCAACTCTTTGCCGATGTTGAACCAGATCCATCAATCGAAACAGTCCGTAAGGGTGTTGAGATGATGCAAGCATTCCAACCTGATACAATCATTGCTTTAGGTGGTGGATCACCAATGGATGCTGCGAAAGGTATGTGGATCTTCTACGAACACCCAGATACAGACTTCAATGATCTTAAACAAAAATTCATCGATATCCGTAAACGTGCCTTTAAATATCCAGACTTAGGACAAAAAGCACAAATGGTATGTATTCCAACAACATCAGGAACAGGTAGTGAAGTAACACCATTCGCTGTTATCACTGATAAAGTGGCAAACAAAAAATACCCACTTGCAGACTACTCAATGGTTCCAAACGTTGCAATCGTTGACCCAATCTTTACGACAAACCTACCAGCATCTGTTACTGCAGATACAGGACTTGATGTCTTGACTCATGCTACAGAAGCATTTGTATCAAACTTTGCTAACGACTATACAGATGGCCTCTGCATTCAAGCGGTTAAGATGGTCTTTGAATACCTCGAACGCTGTGTTCATGATGGTAAAAATGACTTAATTGCACGTGAAAAAATGCATAATGCATCAACAATGGCTGGTATGGCGTTTGCTAACGCATTCTTAGGAATGAACCACTCATTGGCTCACAAAATTGGTGGACGTTTCCACGTACCTCATGGACGTATCAACGCAATCTTGATGCCACATGTAATTCGATATAATGGAACACATCCAGAAAAACCATCATTATGGCCAAAATATAATGTTTACCGTGCACACGAACGCTATGCAGAACTTGCACGAATCTTAGGATTAAAAGCAGATACTGTTGAAGAAGGTGTCGAAAGTTATGCTCAAGCATGCCACGACCTCGCAGTTCGTTGTGGTGTCACAATGAATCTTAAAGCACAAGGTGTTGATGAGAAAGAATTCCTCAAATACGAAAAAGAAATTGCTTACCTTGCTTATGAAGATCAATGTTCACCATGTAACCCACGTCTTCCAATGGTTGAAGATATGCGTACAATCTTAAAACAAGCATACTATGGCGAATA
This sequence comes from Erysipelothrix anatis, assembly GCF_009828745.1. Lineage (GTDB taxonomy): Bacteria > Bacillota_I > Bacilli_A > Erysipelotrichales > Erysipelotrichaceae > Erysipelothrix > Erysipelothrix anatis. The sequence goes on along the minus strand of NZ_WTSX01000001.1, from coordinate 24,521 downwards.
GTTAATCAAACATAAAACACGATGATTCTATCATCGTGTTTTTAGTTTGTTTGAATTAATTTTCATTCGTTTTCTGAAAACTGTTGCAACAATCTTTTAACGTGCTATAATCACTGTAATAAATATCAAAAAGGAGGATATTATGAAGAAACTAAACCAAGATAATGAAGCAGAATTGCGAGCTTTCTTAGCCGTTGAACCTCACTATAATCTCTTCCTCATCGGTGACTTAGATGCTTTTGGATTTGATGATGCGATTCAAACATATTATGGTGATTATAAAGATGGGGAGCTTGTAGGAGTAATATTTCGTTTTCGAGATGATTCAATTCATATCTATGCTACAGAAGTTCAAGACTCACTGATTGCGAAGATTGACACATTATACAAAGGCTTGCCTTTTAAACGCATTATGGTCACGCAGCCAACCATGGACTTACTCGGAAATCATATTTTGCCCTATATCCAAGAACCACGTCCAACAACCATGTCAGTCTATACACCGAATGACCTTGATGTAGACACACATTTAGTTCAAAAGTTAGATTCGACCTATGCAGCACAAATTGCGCATATCGAAACACTTGCATTTGCGAGTGAAGAAAGTCGCGATGTTGATCGTATTCGCACAGGCATTGAATCAGGGGAGCGCGTTGTCTACGGTTTCATTGAAGATGGCAATGTTGTTACTGTGGCAAGCTACGTTGCCCAAACAGAATTCAGTGCGATGATTGTAGGCGTCGCAACTCTAGATAGTGCACGTAATAAAGGCTATGCAACACAAGTTGTCAAAAAACTAAGTGATGATCTGTACGCAAAAGGGAAACAAGGTGTGCTCTTTTATGATAATCCCAACGCGGCAAGAATTTATGAAAAAATGGGATATGCACCTTTAACACGGTATTATATGAACGATGTGAAACGTTAGTCTTATATCTATTGCCACTTTCATGTATAATAAAAATAGATGATGTCAGGAGGACAATAGATGGCAACACCACATATTAATGCAGAACAAGGACAAATCGCAAAAGTTGTACTTATGCCAGGAGATCCATTACGTGCCAAGTTTATTGCAGAAACATTCTTAAAAGATGTAAAGCAATTTAACGAAGTTCGTAATATGTTTGGATATACAGGAACTTACAATGGGGTAGAAGTATCCGTGATGGGTTCAGGAATGGGACAACCAAGTATTGGTATCTATTCATATGAACTTTATACACAATTTGGCGTTGAAGCAATCATTCGTATTGGTTCAGCAGGTTCATATAAAGAAGGACTTAATGTTTATGATGTAATCATGGCAGACAGTGCATATAGTGAATCTAGTTTTGCGAAGGTCGCTTTCGGTTACGAAGAAGATACGTTGAAACCAAGTGCAAAAGTTAACGAATCATTGCGCGCAAGTGCCGTTAAACTTGGAATTCCAATGCAAGAAGATCGAGTTCACTCAAGTGATGTATTCTACCGTGATTCTGGTGAAACATGGCAAGAACTTCGTGATAACCACGGCGTATCATGTGTTGAAATGGAATCATTCGCATTATTTGCAAATGCACAAAAATTAGGAAAACATGCAGCATGTATCCTAACAATTTCAGATTCATTTGTAACTTCCGAAGTTACTTCAGCTGAAGAACGACAATTGTCATTTACTAAAATGATGGAAATTGCGTTAGATACAGCATCAACCATTACATTCTAAGAGTAGCATAAGCTACTCTTTTTTTGTTTCGGTGTTGAGTATTGTGTGTGCCTCCTATATTATAGAAATACAAGGAGGTACACCCGATGGACCTATCACCTGCAATAATCGCAAGCATAATTTTAATGATCACAGGTATTTTTCTCGCACTCATCGTGAGTACCTTTACTGCACCTGAACATAGTAGATTCCGCAAAATACAATATGGAGTTTATATTGTAGCTGGATTACTACTTACAAATCTTGGATTGACGATCCTTTTTTGGGATGTATCGAACCGCTTAAAACTTGCTGATATCATGTTTATGATGGTTGGAATGTTTGTGGTAGGCTACAATGTCAGAAGTCTGATGAAAACGTTTAAAAAGTAACATCGCAGTTAAAATTAACCCAATTGATTTTAAAGGAAAAATAATGCACATCCATCCAAAACAATTCATCAAAAGTGACAAAAAACACATAATACATTATAATGAATATATCAATACAGAGATGGTGCGTGCATCATATCTTTAAAATGAATGCACCACTTGTCATAGGAGGGAAACATGACAAAAAATGGGAAATTTGTTTTGAAATCGCTTCTCATGAAGGGATTAGCGATTGTTAGTGTTATCAGTGTGGGGCTTTACACTTCACCCTATAGTGTAGTCTTTGCGGAAACAACAAAGAAAGAAAATAGTATCTTTGGAATGTCTTCTGGTCAATTTACGTCAATACTTTTAGTGGTCATTGGTTTTGGCCTCCTCATGTATTTACTTGATCGATCAGCGCGTCGAAATGATGAAATCGATCGAAGTGAAGAAGAGATTAGTCGCAGCAAACAGGATGAAATGTAAATTTATGCATGATAAAAGAGCTCTTTGGATTTAATACGTTAAAGCAAAGAGTTTTTTTTTATTACTAGATAATGCGTTAGAAATCCACTTAAGTGGCGTTATTGCCATCTTCATAAAACAGATGTATACGTAAAAAATATTAAAATTTTGTGAATTGTGCAAACTTCTTTTGCATTATAGCGAAGATAGATTATAATTAGAGTATCCTTAAGTAGGGTACGAGACGCGAACACAACCCCCCCGTGTTCGCGTTTTTGTGTGCGCATTTTGATTTTGATTACAAATGTAAACTATTTGAAGTCAAACTCTTGCAATTCCCGAAAAACAATGATAGACTACAAATGTAAACGATATAAAACCAAGGAGGATTTACCATGGAAAAAGAATTTAAAGTAACAGGAATGACATGCGGAGGATGTGTCCGACACGTAACACATGCTGTACAAGATATTGTGGGTGTTGAAACAGTCGATGTTGATCTTACATCAGGAATTGCGAAAGTTAAAGCCGATGCGTCTGTTACCGATGCACAAATCATTGCAGCTATAAATGAAAGTGGTTATTCAGCACAATAATCCACCATCTTGGAGGAAAGACTATGAGTACTAAAACATATGAAATAACAGGGATGACTTGTTCTTCATGCCAGCTACACGTTGAGAAAGCAATTTCGAAGGTTGCGGGTGTTGAGGCGGTCGATGTAAACCTTGTAACCAATAAAGCATCAGTGACCATGAATGATGATGTTTTAGAAGCAACAATTATCAAAGCTGTCGAAGACAGTGGCTATGGAGTTGCTGAAGAAGTATTAACGAAAAGTGTAGACCTAAAAATTACGGATATGACATGTTCATCATGTGTTGCGAACGTGGAAGGTGCGCTGAGTGCGGTTCCAGGAATTGAAAAAGCAACCGTGAATCTACTTATGGAACGTGCTCACATTGAATATGATCCCAATCAAGTGAAGCTTTTCGATATTATTGAAACAATCAAAGGCCAAGGCTATGGTGCGGTTCGCATGGAAGAAGTAATTGAAGATGACGATACGCTCATTAAAGCACAACGTAAAGAACGCCGAGGTGTCATTGTTGGATTAATTTTAGGTGCGATTATGCTCTACATAACAATGGGGCAAATGTTCTCAATAAAATTACCACAACCTGCATTCGTAGATATGATGGAAAATCCATTAAGTTATACCTTATTCCAATGGGCAATCACAATTCCTGTGGTATGGGTTAACCGAGGTTACTTTATTCGTGGATTCAAAACATTAATGAAACGTTCTCCAAATATGGATACCTTGGTAGCTATAGGAACAGGGGCAGCCATTGTCTATAGTTTCTATGGAACCGCACGTATCTTCATGGGTGATGCAAGTTACGCTCATCATCTATACCTAGAAACAGCTGTTGTTATTTTAGCGCTCATTAGTCTTGGTAAATACTTCGAATCAATGAGTAAAGCAAAAACATCATCAGCAATCAAAGCGCTTCTAAATTTGAAACCTGCAACAGCGATTCTCTTGCGAGATGGCGTTGAGGTTGAGATTGACAGTGACGAAATTAGTATTGGTGATCACTTAGTCGTGAAACCAGGATCATCGATTCCAATGGATGGAATTGTTATTGAAGGACACAGTAGTGTCGATGAAGCGATGCTAACTGGTGAAAGTATGCCAGTTGATAAAACCGTTGGTGACAACGTTGTAATGGGTACAATGAATATAAATGGACGAATGATCGTTGAGGCAACTGTAAGTAATGAAGATACTGCACTTGCAAAAATTGTCCAACTTGTTGAGAATGCTCAAAACGAAAAAGCACCAATATCGAAAATGGTCGATAAGGTATCGGGTATTTTTGTACCAATCGTTATTGCAATTGCGATCATTTCGGGAGTGTTCTGGTACTTCTATTCCGGTGACGTTGAATTAAGTATGACCGTGTTTGTTACAGTACTTGTCATTGCTTGTCCATGTGCCTTAGGATTAGCAACACCAACTGCAATTATGGTTGGAACGGGTGTCGGTGCACAAAATGGAATCTTCATCAAATCTGCTGAATCATTAGAAGAAGCGTCTCATATTCATACAGTTGTCTTTGATAAGACAGGAACATTAACATACGGTGAACCCGTCGTAACAGATATCGTGTCTCATGACCTTGATGATGTAACCTTGATGACGATTATAGGATCAATTGAACGCATGTCAGAACATCCTTTAGCGCAAGCCTTAGTCAAAGGTGCTGAAGATCTCAATGTGGTCTATGATGATATTGAAGGATTTGAAGCATTGGTGGGACGTGGTGTGCAAGGATTTTATCAAGGGAAACCACTCTATATCGGAAATGAAAAACTAATGCGTGAGCAGGATAGTGATATGTCTGCATATCAAAATGATGTGAATACATTTGCGAAGTCTGGAAAGACGGCCATGATTGTCTCGTTAGATCATCGTGTTGTCGGTGTCGTTGCCGTTGCGGACACGATTAAAGATGAAGCAATTGAAACAGTTGCAGCGTTGCAAAAAATGGGGCTTGATGTTGTTATGATGACAGGTGACCATAAGGATACGGCGAAAGCAATTGCTGATCAGATTGGTATTTCTCATGTTTTAGCAGAAGTTTTACCCGACGAAAAAGCATCCAATATTAAACGCCTGCAAGAAGGTGGCGAAAAAGTAATGATGGTTGGGGATGGAATCAATGATGCCATTGCGCTTGTTCAAAGTGATGTAGGAATTGCTGTTGGAACGGGAACAGATGTTGCGATTGAATCTGCTAAAGTTGTCTTGATGCGTGATAACATCAAGGACGTTGCAAATGCGATTGCTTTAAGTAAAGCGACAATGCGTAATATTAAACAAAACTTGTTCTGGGCATTTGCTTATAACGTTGTAGGAATTCCATTTGCGATGGGACTCTTCAAACTCCTCTTCAACGGACCATTATTAGATCCAATGATTGCGGGGGCAGCAATGGCATTCTCATCAGTGTCCGTTGTTACAAACGCATTGCGTCTTCGTAAATTTAAAGTGAAGCATTAAGCACATTTCAAAATGCTTTCATTGAAAATTGTGTCGTAAAAACGTACAATGGCACTAAGAGGTGTTTTCATGAAACATATAATTTTTGTAAAAGGATTAACAACTGAAGAAGATCGTGAGAAAGTACAATACGAACTTGAAAATACACGTATTGAGTTTACGATTAGTACAGCAACAAGTAGTGTTACGGTAAGTGGCTCAAACGATGTTATTCACAGTGCCAAACAAGCAATAATTCAAGCAGGCTATGTAATTCAATAGCCTGCTTTTTTCTGTGATATAATAGATGTAAGAGGTGATTTCATGGAACCATTTGATTTGGCTATCATTGATAAAGCTGCAGAACGTCTCTTTGAAATCGAGACATTACTTCAAAAACCGGCATACCGCTTAAATGCAATTACCTATACGGTTTCGTCACAGCATGTGAAAGCCAAAAATATTATTAAGATTCTAAAAGTAGAAGTAGAAACATTAATGCCACTGTTGGAAGCCGTCGAGAATGAATTTGAACGGTGTCATTATGCGAATGCGTTGACCTACCAATACGATGCAAGTTATCGCATTCTTCAACGTTTTGATGCAACAACGATCAATCATACTAAGCGGCAAATTTATAAAGCAGTTTATGGGATTGAAGCTGTGTTTGCCCGTCTCTATCGCATCTTGACAATGATTGAACAAGATATTGTCGTCAACCATACCGCTTAGCGGTATTTTTTGTGATGGAATTGAAACTTTTCGCAATCAGTCAAAATATAGGTGACAAATTATAAGACTATTGTGAAAACGAGAACAAGAGATGTTGATATCATTGTTTATCCAGTGTTTATTTGCTATAATAGTCAACGTATATAAGGAGGCAATTATGACAAAAAGAACTGTCACAGATTTGGATGTTGCTGGCAAACGTGTCATTGTACGTGTAGACTTTAACGTTCCGTTAAAAGATGGCGTCATTACAGACGACAACCGTATCAATGGTGCATTACCAACAATCAAATACTTGGTAGAAAATAACGCAAAAGTTATTCTTATGTCACACTTGGGGAAAGTAAACCATAAGGACGCTGAAAAAACAGAAGCTGACAAAGCTAAAAACAACATGGCTCCAGTAGCGACACGCTTACAAGAGTTAATGCCTGAAACAAACGTTACTTTTGTTCCTGTAACACGTGGAATCGAATTAGAAGACGCTGTTGCAGCAATGAACGATGGTGACATTGTATTAATGCAAAACACACGCTATGAAGCAGGTGAAAGCAAAAATGATGATAATCTTGCAACGTATTGGGCAGGATTGGGTGATCTCTTTGTAACAGATGCATTTGGATCTGTACACCGTGCTCACGCATCAACTGTAGGTATTGCAAATCACTTACCTTCAGCACTTGGATTCCTTGTGGAAAAAGAAGTCAAATTCTTAACAGAAGCAATCTACTCACCAAAACGCCCATTTGTAGCGATTTTAGGTGGAGCAAAAGTTAGCGATAAGATCAATGTTATTGAAAACTTGCTTGATGTTGCAGATAAAGTTATCGTTGGTGGTGGAATGGCTTATACATTCTACAAAGCAATGGGACGTGAAATCGGAACATCACTTGTTGAAATGGATCGTATCGACATTGCGAAAGCTGTTATGGAAAAAGCTGGAGATAAATTAATTCTCCCAGTTGACACAGTGGTTGCCGCTGAATTTGCACCCGATGCAACACCAGTTGTTGTATCAGCAGATGCTATTCCAGCAGATATGATGGGGCTCGATATCGGACCGAAATCAATCGAACTATTCAAAAATGAATTACAAGGCGCTAAAACAGTAGTATGGAATGGACCAATGGGAGTCTTCGAATTTGAAGCATTCGCAAATGGAACATTAGAAGTATGTAAAGCAATTACAGAACTTCCAGAAGTCTTAAGTGTTATCGGTGGTGGTGATTCAGCTGCTGCAGCTATTCAATTAGGATTTAAAGACCAAATTACTCACATCTCAACAGGTGGTGGTGCAAGCTTGGAATTTATGGAAGGAAAAGAATTGCCAGGAATCGCTGCAATTCAGGATAAATAAAAAATGAGAAAACCAATTATCTTCGGAAACTGGAAAATGAACAAAACAAATGCACAAGCACAATCATTCTTTGACGGTGTTGATGCATTCGCAACAGACAAAGCTGACTTTGGTGTTGCAGTACCTTTCACAGCATTACATACATCTGTAAATGCTGCGAAAAATATTCACGTTGCAGCTGAAAACGTACACTGGGCACCAAATGGCGCTTACACAGGTGAAGTTTCAGTTGAAATGTTGAAAGAAATCGGTGTCAAATGGGTAGTTTTAGGACACTCAGAACGCCGTCAATACTTCAACGAAACAGATGAAGAAGTCAATAAAAAAGCTGCTGTTGCTATTGAAGCAGGAATGACACCAATCATCTGTGTCGGAGAAACATTGTTCGAATTTGAAGCTGGTAAAACAGAGTCAGTAGTTCGTAAACAAGTTGCGGGTACATTAGCTGGATTAGCTCCAGAAGCTGTATCAAACTTAGTAATCGCTTATGAACCAGTTTGGGCTATTGGAACAGGTAAGAGTGCAACAATTGAAATTGCACAAGATACATGTGCATTAGTTCGTGATGAAGTTCGCAACATCTTCGGTGATGATGTTGCAAGCAAAGTACGTGTACAATACGGTGGATCTGTAAAACCAGATAACATTGCAGAATACATGTCACAAGAAGACATTGATGGTGCTTTAATTGGAGGCGCTTCATTAGAAGTTGACTCATTCAAAGCAATCATTGATGCAATTAAATAATTAGATAATCAATATAGAGGAGGACATATTAATATGCCATTTATTATCGATATCCACGCACGTGAAGTTTTAGACTCACGTGGTAACCCAACAATTGAAGTTGAAGTAGCAACAGATTCAGGTGCTTTCGGACGCGCTATGGTACCATCAGGTGCATCAACAGGTGAACGTGAAGCATTAGAACTTCGTGACGGAGACAAATCACGTTACGACGGAAAAGGTGTTTTAAAAGCAGTTGAAAACGTAAACGAAATTATTGCTGACGCATTAATCGGATTTGACGTAACAGACCAAAACTTACTTGACTTAACAATGATCGAATTAGACGGTACAAAAGATAAGTCAAAACTTGGAGCAAACGCTATCTTAGGTGTATCCATGGCTGCTGCACATGCTGCTGCTGATTTCTACGGAATGCCACTTTACAAATACTTAGGTGGATTCAATGGAAAAGAACTTCCAGTTCCAATGATGAACGTTATCAATGGTGGATCACACGCTGACTCATCAGTTGATTTCCAAGAATTCATGATTATGCCAATTAGCGCAAAAAACATCAAAGAAGCAATCCAAATGGGAGCAGAAACATTCCACGCTCTTAAATCAGTTCTTAAAGCTAAAGGACATGTTACAGCTGTTGGGGACGAAGGTGGATTCGCACCAAACTTAGCATCAAACGAAGAACCATTAGAAGTTATCGTTGAAGCTATCAAAAAAGCTGGATACGTACCAGGAACAGACATCGTCTTAGCAATGGACGTTGCTGCTTCAGAATTCTACGACACAGAAAAAGGTGTTTACGTATTAAGCAAATCAGGTGGAGAAGTATTAACATCTGACCAAATGATCGATATGTACGAAGGATTTATCGAAAAATACCCAATCGTTTCAATCGAAGATGGACTTGGAGAACGTGACTGGGATGGATGGAAACGTCTAACAGACCGTATCGGAGACCGTGTACAAATCGTTGGTGACGACTTATTCGTAACAAACCCAGCTATCCTTGCAGAAGGAATCGAAAAAGGAATTGGAAACTCAATTCTTATCAAAGTTAACCAAATCGGTACTTTAACAGAAACATTTGACGCTATGGAAATGGCTAAACGTGCAGGATATACATCAGTAGTTTCACACCGTTCAGGAGAAACAGAAGATGCAACAATCGCTGACATCGCAGTAGCATTTAACGCAGGTCAAATCAAAACAGGATCAATGTCACGTACAGACCGTTTAGCAAAATACAACCAATTAATCCGCATCGAGGAAGAATTGGGAGCAGCTGCTAAATACTCAGGTGCTAAAACATTCTTCAACATCAAAAAATAATTGATGAACATACAAGACATCCTTCGGGATGTCTTTTTTTTGTGAAGCAAACCAAACACCATGATTGATTTGAAAAAAACTTGCGAGGTGCGTATAATTAGAAAGTCAAAGTACATGGGGGAATTTATGAAATTAAAACTAGATAAGCAGTATCTTACCGAATTGATGCAAACATATGGGACACCAGGCGTCGAATCGCATGCCATTTATGCAGTTCAACAAAAAGCATTCACGGTGACGATGTCACCTAAAATACTAATACTAGAACCAAATGTTATCGTGATTCTCAGTCTACATCCATTTTCACTTAAAGTGAACTCTGTTGAAACATACCGTTTAGACGGAAATACACAAGTTATCGCTAAAAGAGGAATTCTATTCTATAAACTCAAACTTAAAGTAAATGGAAAAAAAGTTTTCAAAGCGAACGTCAATAAGACAGTTATGGGCCTTAATGACATTCAAAAACCAGGAATTCAAGCATTGCTCAAATACTAAGACACGGCTATCCGTGTTTTTTTATGCGAAAATGTACATTCGTTTCTTGAATCGGATAGCCATGTTATGATAAACAGGATTTTAAGGAGGTCTTGATGAATAAAAAATTAAAACGATTGTTTGTGGTGGGAGGTGTAATTGTCCTATTAATTGTAATGAATATGATTCTCAATAGAACGGTTAATACTACACTCGAATCACTTAATCAGACGACACAGGATGTGCTCCTTGACTTTGAGCGTCTGAAACAAAGTGAGAAAGCGGATCCAATTTGGGATGGTTATAATTTAAGTAGTGCGCCAATTATTTTTGTCGATAAAGATAGCTGGTTTAATAATGCCTACACATTCAATATGGACGAACTTGAGGGTCTCAATACAATTGGTTCTACCTTAATTACAAATACTGAATCATCTGTATATCGGTTTGCGAGTACAAATCCAGCGACATGGTTTTTAAATCTTCCTTTCGGGAATTTCCCATCGATGAATCAGCATTATCATGTTGGTTCCTATCACGATGTTTATTATACAAAGTATAGCAATCAAGATATTAAACAAGCATTTGATCAACCTGAGTCCTATCCAACGTCATTTTTTATGCATGAATATGCGCATTACAGCATTCAACGAAACTGGCCTGATGCTGCTGATTTCTTACAACCATTATCCGTCGAAGGACAAGCACTTGCACTATTGCAGTATCGTATTTATGATGCCTTGATTTTGGAAATGAATGGAGCGGGTCGTGAAGCGGTCCTTGCACAATTGTTAGCGGATTGGAGTGTAGTTCAAACTGCGCGAAGCACAGACAATCCATCGTACGTATCTGATGAAGGTGTAAAGCTAACGCTTGAAGGTGTTGCGACCTACATTGGGCGTGAAGCTTCCTTGCGAATCGGTCAACCTTTTCATTACCTAACTGCTTCTGATGGAACACCTGCGACCTATGAAATGATTATCAGTGCAATCGGTGATGGACTTATGGACGCATCCTACATTTCTAATAGTGGTCTCTATAATACAGGTGCAGTTTTAGGGGATGCTCTTGATACCGTATTTCCAGAGTGGCAGATGATTCTCAATGGTATGACACTGGAAAATCCTGTTTCAGTCTATGACTTAATATATAGGTTTGTTGATGGCCAACAACTGCAAGGTCAACGTTTGGACGATCTAAAAGCTATTTACAACTATGATTCATTATTATCTGTTTCCCAAAAATAAATCACAATAAAGATAAGCATTTTTTTCGGACATTGAATGACGAAAGCAAATGCTTTTTTTATTGCTTTGATAATCTGAGGCATTAATCAACCCCTTGTTTTTTTCTCATGTTAAAAAAAACACAAGTTTTTTGAGTTTTGGAACAAAAAATTTCACTTTGAAAACGATGAGGACCAATTTCTATTAGTTAAATATTAATATTTATTTAGTTAAGTGTGTATTTTAGGATATTCGTTAACGGAATAAAGAAATGTTTCAATTTAGGGGGTTCCATGATTACTGTTTTTATATATGAAGATGATGAATACTATCAAGAACGCTATTCGAGAATGCTTGAAGCAATAGCTTTAGAGCAACAAATGTATCTCTCCATCACCGTTTTTGATAGTGCTGACAAACTTATTGAAGTTCTAAAAGCGATGACACATTGTCCAACAGTAATCTATTTAGGTGTTGAGGTGAAAAGTATGAATGGCCTTGAGTTAGGAAATAGATTGCGAGAGCAGGGCGTCAACTCGGAGATTATTTTTATCTCGAATGCTACTGAGTATGTTTTCGATACATTTGAAATCGGTCCGTCTAATTTCCTAATTAAAGATCGATTGACGTGTGATGGGTTTAAGACAGAGTTCTTAAATGCGGTCGAAAAGTATCGACCAAACCGCGAACAAATTTTTGCTTATCAAATAAAAGGAACAACTTATGCGCAACGGATGTCCAAAATTGTATCAATCGAGATTAAGAAACGAATTATTATTCTCAATATAAATGATGGTCAAACAATCGAATTTTATGGAACGATGTATGAACTCGACCAACAGATTCGAAATACAGTTCTTGTACGGGTTCATCGTTCATATATTGTCAATATTACTTACATCGATAGTTATGATAAGACAACCATTACCCTTAAAGATGGTACTGAAATTCCTATAGGAAAATACTATATGACAGTCTTAGAAAATGAATACATTGCGTATGTTGGGAGTCATCGATGATCATCAATCTCGTGTTATTTACTGTCTTAATGTTCAGTGGTCACTTATGGTTAAGGATTGTATCTCATTATTATGTGAGGCGTGCAGTACCGGAAGTTATTGAAGGCCTCTTACTTATCATCTATGGGGTCGTCTTTGCTTTAATCAATCGTTTTAGTTTTACACATTTAGGTCCGTTTATCATGTTTTTGTATCTTATGTTCATGGCTCGGATACTCTTTATAATACCGACGTTGAATGTTTTGACTATTAGTTTTTTGCCCGTCGTTTCGTTCTATACGATCCGTGGATTTTTAGCAGCAACAACTGCAATGATTTGGCAAAAGACAACATTTTTTGTTTTATCATATTCATTCACGCGATGGACAATCTTTTTAGCATCCTATAGCATTCTCGCAATTTTAACGTATGCTCTTTCGCAAGTACTCGATGTTAATATGAATATCAAAATGTTTCTACGAAATACCATGAAATTAAAGCATATTCTCCGTATCGAACTGATTATGATGGTGTATCTTTTAATAGTGAATGATGGTCGGTTTTTAGACAATGAAATACATTGGTTTAATTTATTATATGCAAGTGCTTCAGTTTTTATTTTTGTGATATTGAGTGTGTCTTGGAATGATGCCATTCGTGGTGCGTCATTATTAGAAAATGCCCGGTACACTGCGAAAGTTGAAAACCAACTGAAAATGCAAGTCCAACATTATGAATCGTATCAAGATTTACTGGAAGAATATAAGAAATTTAAACATGACTATCGTGCAATGCTTCAAACAATCCAACATTTGATTGCTGAAGAACAAATTGTTGGCGCAAAAAATATCATTCAACAGTCTCATGACTCCTTTCAAGAGACGCAGGCTTTAGAGCCGTATTCTCAGAGTCACTTGCTGGATGCAATCATTAAAGATTTTAAAGTGCGTTGTGATGACTTGGAAATCAACTATCAGTTGGATTTGCAGCTACCAGATACTTTTAAACTCACGGAACTCAACATGTTGCGAGTTCTTACGAATATTATCAATAATGCTATCGAAGCATCGTTACCCATTTCAAATCCTTGTGATCGGTGGATTAAAATTAGAAGTAGGGTGAATCATCGTTGGCTGTCTTTAGAGGTTACAAATCAATACGTGACGGAGCCAATCTATAAGCACGGTCAATACTTGAGTACTAAAGATAGTCCCGATATTCATGGTATTGGCTTGCAAATTGTCCGGGAAATTGTAGAAAAATCTGAAGGAATTCTGAAAATAAAAACCGATCCCGTGTTGCGGCAGTTTCTTGTGAACATCACAATTCCATATTGATTACAATGAATATGGAAATTAAGGGAGCCTGTCGTTGACACACTACATTTACAGTGTTACCATTACGCTATGAAAACTACCATATAATTCTGGAAATAAGGTCCGGAAGTCTCTACTCATGACCCGTAAAGTCGTGTACTATGGCACTAGTTTCAAAGGCGTTTTTACGTACCTTTTGATACTACTGCCTATTGGCAGTTTTTTTGTATTCAAAAGGAGGAGACTATGAAAACATGGTTGAATACGTATTTTAGAATTGAGGAATCAGGGTCAACAATCAAACGGGAATTTGCAGGGGGTCTTACCGCTTTCCTGTCAATGTCTTATGTCATTTTTGTGAATCCGATTATTTTGGGGAATGCAGGTATGCCCGAAGATGCAGTCTTCATGGCAACAATACTCTCATCGGCAATTGCAATGCTCATTATGGGTTTGTATGCACGCTTTCCGTTAGGATTAGCGCCATGTATGTCGATGAATGCCTTCTTTGCATTTAGTGTTGTATTGGGAATGGGGATGGCATGGGAAGTTGCGTTAGCGGCAGTACTTGTTTCATCTGTCTTGTTTATCATGCTTTCATTCTCAGGGATTCGTGCCAAAATCATTAAAGGTATCCCACTGCCAATTAAACAAGCTGGGAATGTTGGATTGGGATTATTTATCGCATTTGTTAGTTTTAAAAATGCTGGGATAATCGTTCCTGATTCAAGTATGTTTATTACGTTTGGTGGATTCCACAATCCAAACGTTGTCATTGCGATAGTAGGTGTACTTACAGCCGCATTCTTCCTCGTGAAGAAGAATCAATATGCCGTCTTCTTTGGAATGATTGGTGCAGCAGTTTGTGGTCTTCTAATTCGCTTAGGTGTTGATATGGGATGGTTATCGATGGCACCAGAAATTGCGGCAACCTTGCCACAATTGCCAGCAGGAAGTCCGATTGTCGTGCCAGTGGGTCCGATGCAATCGATGATTGATAATACATTGTTTGTTGGATTTAAAAATCTTGGGGAACTTTTAAATCCACAAGCAATCATAGTTGTCTTAACGTTCCTGTTTTTGGATTTCTTTGGTACAGCAACGACATTATCAGCGGCTGCATCACAAATTCCTGATTTGCCTGCGGAAGCATTTGAAAACAATCATCGTATTTATGTTGCGGATGCAGTTGGAACATTTGTCGGAGGGGTTTTAGGGACATCGAATCTCTCTACATACATTGAATCCGTTTCCGGAATCATCAATGGTGCGCGGACAGGGCTTATGGCAGTCGTCACGGCTTGTTTATTCCTATTGTCAGTCTTTATCTATCCATTGCTATCTTTAGTTACTGCGGCAGTCACAACGCCGGCTATGGTCGTTATTGGAATCTTCATGATGCAAAATATTGTGAATATTGATTGGCGAGGTGGTTATGAAGTTATTGTGCCGTCTTTCATCACAATTGTCATGATGCCGTTAACTGGGTCTATTGCATTGGGTCTTACCATGGGATTTGTATCGTATGAACTTTGCATGATTTTTGCAGGAAAACATAAAGAATTAGGTTGGATTATGCATGGGATTACATTAGTTTCCATTGCATATATGATTACACTTTAGAAAGAGGTTAGAAATGGAATTGTTGAAACAACGGATACGCGAGGCGGGAATCGCGCGAACTGAAGAAATATTAGATGTGAGTACGTTTTTTAATGCTCAAGTTGATGCAAGATTGATGCAAGCAATCGGTGATGACTTTGCAGAGCACTTTAAGGATCATGACTTTGATGTTTTTGTGACCGTCGAGAGCTCCGGGATTGCACCATCTGTATTTGCAAGTTTGGCGGCTCAAAAACCACTTGTTATTATTAAGAAGTCTCAAAAAGTTATGGATGATCCACGCTTTGTTCAACAAGCATCCTTCTCGTTTACAAAAGGTAATGCATACCATCTCACAACGCAACTGGAATTTATTAAAGGCAAACGTATTATTTTAATCGATGATTTCTTAGCACAAGGTAGTGTCGTAACCAATGTAGAGACCTTATTACATAAAGCGGACGCAACACTTGTAGCGACCGGAATCTGCATCTCTAAGGATTACCAGCCTGGGTATCAAAAATTATCTGCCGAAGGGAAAGACGTTTACTGCCAAGTGCATGTCACGGCCCTTGAACCGCAAACGAATGCCATCCATATAAAATAGTTATTTCATTATTTTGCATAAAAAGCGTATAATAGCTTTATAAGAGGTGAAAATATGACACGATTATTAGAAGTAGTGGGTCGCGGTTTCTTAAAAGCAGAACCAGACATGATGCGTTTTAACTATGAATTAGTTCAGGATGCACCTTCCTATGGTGAAGCATTTGATAAACTATCACACCAATTTGATGCACTCGTCAAGGCATTTAAGTCTGTTGGCTTCAATGTTTCCTTGATTCAAACATCATCCATAAATGTTTCGATTATCCACGAAACTGATGTTGAAAAGAAAAAATTCCGTGGAAATCAGAGTCTAATCTTTGAAGACCGCATCAATCTAGAGAAAATGTCCAAACTTTTGGACGCACTTCGTTCCGAGGATGATTTTAACTTCTCACTATCATACTTTATTAAAGATGCAACGAAATATATCAATGACGCACTTATTCTTGCGATTAACGATGCGCACGATAAATCGAAAGTGATTTCGGACAGTGCCGGCGTTTGCCTAGGTGGGATTACAAATATTTCATACGAAAGCGCCCAACAGAATCGCCCATCACTGATGCGTGCCTATGCGTATGATCATGGTGGATCTGATATTCATGCAACGAATATCACAATCGAGCAATCCGTAACAATGTCTTGGGAAATTAAATAAAGCATAGAAAAACGACCCCATTATTCGGAGTCGTTTTTTTTATGCAATCGTGAATTGACTTTCATACAAGTCGGCGTAAACACCACCCAATTCAAGGAGTGATTCATGATTACCACTTTCAATAATATTTCCGCGATTCATCACGAGAATGATATCGGCATTACGGATTGTTGATAAACGATGGGCAATCACAAAACTTGTACGATTTTCCATTAGAGCATTCAATGCAGTTTGGATTTTCTGTTCGGTGATGGTATCAATATTGGAAGTGGCTTCGTCAAGAATCATCACTGCAGGGTTAGCAAGGGCTGCACGCGCAATCGTTAAGAGTTGTTGTTGACCTTGAGATACAATCGAGGCATCACTTGAGATGATGGTATTGTAACCCTGAGGCATCTGCATGATAAAATCATGACTTTGTGCGAGTTTGGCGGCGGCAATAATCTCTTCACGTGAGGCATCTTTTCGTCCATAGGCAATGTTATCGGCGACAGTTCCTTCAAACAACCACGTATCCTGAAGTACCATCCCAAAGAGATTTCGTACATCTGTACGTGTCATTGATTGGGTGTCGACACCATCAAATAAGATTTTACCACCATTAATATCATAGAAACGCATCAATAAGTTCACAAGGGTTGTTTTACCAGCTCCAGTTGGACCCACAATGGCGACGGTCTGTTTGGCACCAACCTCAAATGATACATCTGTCATAAGTAAATGATCTGGACCGTAACCAAAGGCAACATTTTCAAATGAAATTGCGCCTTCTGGATGGTCTATTTTCGGTGTGACACCTTCATGTTCTTGTTCGTCGTCTAAAGCCGTAATATCATAGACCCGCTCTAGCGATGCAAGTGCAGCTTGAAATGAGTTAATAATAAAGGAAGCTTCTGTAATCGGCTCAGAAACTTGGGATACGTATTGGAGGTAGGCTTGAAGAATCCCGACACTAAGTATTCCACGTAATGCGAAATATCCACCAATCACAGCACTAGCAATAAATGCTAATTGGTTTAAGAAGCGAACTGCGGGATAGATTGCGTAGTTTAAAAACATGGCCTTAAGATGTGCTTTTTCGTGACGTTCATTTGAAGCAATCACTGTATCCATTGCATAGGTTTGTTTATTGTATGACTTGAGAATAACATTCCCCGTAAAGTACTCTTCTACCAAGCTATTGAAATCAGCAAGGGTACTGAAATTGTCGAGGAACGATCGTTGACTCTTCAAGGAAATAATATAAGTCACAAACCCACTAATAACAATAAGAGCGAAAATTAAGAGTGTCAATGAGCTTGCAATTTGAGTCATGACAATCAAACCAATCACAATATTAAAAAATGATGAGATAAATTGATTGAAGCCAACGACAAGAATTTCGGCAACTCGTTCGATATCAACAGAGACACGACTTAAGACTTCTCCTACTTTCACATCGTCATAAAATCGTAGCGGAAGTGTTGTCATTTTATCTGTAATAATTTTTCGAAGATGGGTACCAGCTTGTTCACTAATCGACGCCATGATGCGTTCTTGAATGAAAGAAAACAAGAAGGAGAAAAAAGATGCAAGGACCAACCATAGCAATGGCTGGATAATAACTGCTTCAACACTAGCAATGGATAAGTTATTGGTGCTAATTAGCGTTGCGACAGCATCAATCGAGAGTCCCATAATCCAAGGGATAACTGTATAGGTAATACTACCGAGTAGGGAAACAAGCAAAACTAAGGCGATGCGTCCCTTCCAATTTAATAATAGATTAATGAATAATTTGAAAGCATGCTTCATGTTCGAAGGTTGCTCTTGTTGGGTTACCTTCTGAACTCTAGTTTTTTTGTGCTTAAACATTTAAGGGTTCCTCCATGTCATCAAAAATATGTTGGGACTGAGCAAATTGACGGTAAATATCGCTTGTTTGCATGAGGGATGCGTGTGTTCCGATACCAACTACATGTCCTTTATCCATCACAATAATTTGATCTGCATTCATAATGGTGCTCACGCGTTGTGCAATAATTAAATAAGTTGCTTCGGGCATATCTTCTTTTAAGGCTTTGCGTAGTACCGCATCCGTTTTGTAGTCAAGGGCAGAGAAACTATCGTCGAAGACATATAAGTCAGCATCCTTATACAAAGCGCGCGCAATACTAATTCGCTGTTTTTGTCCTCCAGAGAAGTTCATCCCGCCGCGAACAACTTCGGCATCGTATTGTTTCTCAAGGGATTCGATAAAGGATGCAGCTTGTGCTGTTTGTGCGGCCTGACGCATTGCTGTGTTACTTCCATTGGGTTTGTGGAATTTGATGTTCTCTTGAACGGTACCACTAAACAAAAACGACTTTTGGGGAATATAGCTGACAGCATCACGAAGGGCATGTTGCGAAATACTTTGAACATCGCTATCTTGGAAAAGAATTCGTCCGTTTGTAGCGTCGTGGAATCGCATAATAAGTTTCGCAATCGTACTTTTACCCGATCCTGTAGCACCGATAATCGCTGTAGTTTGTCCTTTGGGTACAAAGAAACTGACATCTACCAATGCATCACCATCTTCGCCCTCATATCCAAAGAAGACATGTTCAAAACGAACAATATCATTGCTTCCAGGTGTCAAAGGGTGGACTGTTTGTGAGTCTAATACTCCTGGTTCAATCGCAAGGAGCGTATCAACACGACTCAATGCCGCTAACGCACGAGGGATCATAACGATAACCAAGGCTGCCATTATTAGGGTTAAAATGGTGAGTGTTGTGTATTCAATGACGGCTGTAACTTCACCTAGCTGCAAAATACCACTTGGAACTTCAATCAGTCCAAACCAAAGGATTGCTACCATCGATAATCCTAAAAGCGCATATGCGATGGGAGACAAGAAGGCGAATAAGCGGTTAATCTTGATCATGTTTTCAGCGTGCTCTTCAAAGGTTTTATCAGTGCGTTGGCGTTCAAATTCAGAGTTGTCAAATGCTCGAATAATTCGTACTCCAACAAAGAATTCACGCAAAACAAGAATCATACGATCGAGGTAATGTTGGATTGCATTCATGTATGGAACTGCTAATTTTGTAACCAAAATAGCAGCACCAAGGAAGACAAGAATACTGATCAGTGCCACCCATCCTAAAGTTGGTGAAATCATAAAGGACATAATGATACAGACAATACCGATGAGGGGTCCAGGAAGAATCATCTGAAACAACATGACAACAACTTGCTGGATGTTGACAACATCAGAGGTAATTCGAGATACGAGCGATGAAGTACCATAATCTTCAACATCTTTAACGGAGAGTACCTGGACTTTATGGAAGACTTGAAGTCTTAGGTCGGTACCAAATCGTGTAGCAATCACGGACGAGTAATAACTGCATGCGACAGCAGCGATCACGCCAATAATAGCCACAATCAGCATTTCAAATCCTAAACTGTAGATGGTATTAAGGTCGTTGGCTAAAATTCCATCATCAACGATATGAGCAACCAAATACGGAATGTAAAGGGTAGCCGTTAATTGGATCAAGAGTAGGATCATTGTTCCAGAAACGAGGGCGAAGTGCTCTTGTAAAAACTTTTTAACTAATTTCATAGGGTCTCCTTCTTCTAAAAAATAAAAAGGACGTCATAGATGCTTCTTCGTATGGCCTACGAAGCATCAATAACGTCCTAGAGTTGTCCGGCGAGAACTCATAGGGAATCTTAGTTGCCAAGCAAAATAAAAAGACGTCTTGAAGTATTTCTTCGTATGGCCTACGAAATACATGTAACGTCCTGGAGTAATCCGGCGAGAACTCAAAGGGATTTTGCTCACTCGATAATAGCACACCCCAATTTTGTTGGCAAGGAGTTTTGTCTAAAAAAGTGCGAGGTGGTCTCTTTGGGGACGATGGTGTGATTTTGAAAGGTTTCACAAAAGTCCGATACGTGCGTAAATATGTATATGTCGTTTTTTGTTTTAATGGTACAATATGACAAGAGGTGAGACCATGTCTAAACAAGATTATACATCAGTTTTTGATATCATTGGTCCAGTGATGACTGGACCCAGCAGCTCCCACACTGCAGGTGCCGCACGGATTGGGAAAATAGCACGTGAAGTATTTGGAAAGACTCCCGAATCCGTAAATGTTTATCTTTACGAGTCATTTGCGAAAACGTACCGTGGTCATGGTACCGATGTTGCGATTGCTGGTGGAATTTTAGGAATGGATGCTGATGATGATCGGCTTCATGAGTCTTTGTTGATTGCTCAAGCTGAAGGTGTTGACATTAAATTTATTCCTTTAGCTGAAGCAGTTAGTCATCCCAATACCGCAAAATTAGTTATGCGTTCGGGTCATCAAAAAATGACAGTTATCGGGGCATCTATTGGA
This sequence comes from Erysipelothrix anatis, assembly GCF_009828745.1. Lineage (GTDB taxonomy): Bacteria > Bacillota_I > Bacilli_A > Erysipelotrichales > Erysipelotrichaceae > Erysipelothrix > Erysipelothrix anatis. The sequence goes on along the minus strand of NZ_WTSX01000001.1, from coordinate 3,519 downwards.
GGCGGGAGTGTCAAAATTGTAAATATTAACGACATTGATGTTGATATTAATGGTGGTATACCTACAATCCTTATCTTTCATCAAGACCTTCCCGGTCTTATTGCACGTGTTGCAACTATCTTATCCGATTTAGAGATTAATATTAGTACGATGAAAGTGGACCGTGATACGAAAGGGAATAATGCTTACATGGTTATAGAGTTGGATCAAGAAGAATTACATACGTCGCTAGACGCAATCCGTGAGATACCCTATATTAAAAGTGTTATTTATATTGGGAGGAATTTATAATGTTTGATTCAATCGAAACGCTTATCCACCAAGCAGAATTACAAGGGTCGATTGCGGAAGCGGTCATTTGTGCAGAAATTGAAAATTCAGGCAAATCACGTGAAGCAATTTTGACACTGATGGGGAAACAATTGGATGTCATGTTACGTTCTGTTGAACAAGGAATACAGGGTGTACAATCTAAGACCGGATTAACAGGTGGAGATGCATTAAAACTGCAAACGTATCTCGAAAGCAATGAAACGTTGTGTGGTCCGATCGTAGTTCGTGCAGTTGCAGGCGCTGTAGCTACAAACGAAGTTAATGCGGCAATGGGACGAATCTGTGCAACGCCGACGGCAGGTAGTGCAGGTGTGGCTCCTGGTGTACTTAGTGCATTAATTGAACGGTATCACTTAACCCGTGAACAGCAAATTAACTTTTTGTTTGTTGCAGGGGGCTTTGGCTTAGTTGTCGCAAACAATGCATCCATAGCTGGTGCGACAGGGGGATGCCAAGCTGAAATTGGCAGTGCATCTGCGATGGCATCAGCAGCAACCGTTGAAATACTGGGTGGCTCTCCACGTGAAGCCGAACAGGCATTTGCAATGACCATAAAAAATATGCTGGGCCTCATATGTGATCCAGTTGCCGGATTGGTTGAAGTACCTTGCGTTAAACGTAATGCTTTGGGAGCTGCGCAGGCTCTTGTTTCCGCAGATATGGCTCTAGCAGGGGTACGGAGTGCTATTCCAAGTGATGAAGTCGTAGCGACAATGTATAAAGTTGGGAAAGAATTGCCCCGTAAATTCAGAGAGACAGGCGAAGGTGGCCTTGCTGATAGTCCAACAGGTCGTCGCTTCGAAGCAGAAATATTCGGTGAGTCAAATTCTAAATTATAAAATCTAAAACTGTACACAAATATGTACAGTTTTTATTTTTTCTTGACGTAATGTCGAAGTATTTGTATTGTAAGTACAACCATAAATACGTTATAAATAATTGTTATATCGTTAAAATTGCGTTACTATTAATACAAAGAGGTGGGACCATGATAACAATTTTTCTGTGCGATGACGATCCTGAAATTAGAGAGAAATACGCGAAACTCATTCAGTCAATTGCAGAAAAGCACAATCTCTACATTTCAATTACAGCCTTCGAATCGGCGGAGGAACTTTTCTTTATGCTTGATGATATAAAAGTGTTACCCGATATTATTTATCTTGATATTCAAATGGGAGAAATGAACGGACTGGATGCAGCGGCCAAACTTCGAAGTCTTGGTATCCAAGCTGAAATCATTTTCTTATCAAATCTTAAAGAGTATGTGTTTGAATCATTTGATGTCATGCCAGCCAATTACTTACTTAAATATGCAATCACTGACGAGCGCTTTGAATCTGTCTTGATGAAGTCTATCGAGAATGTTAGCATCACACGTGATCAATTGTTTATGTATGAAATCAAGGGGATGTCATACACACTCGTAATTTCGGATATTATCTATATCGAAGTTAAGAAGCGCATTATTGCAATCAAGACACGACAGGAGCAAATCATTGAATTTTACAGTACGATGACAGAAGTGGAGCAGCAAATTCTGGGGAGTCCTTTAGTCCGTGTCCAACGTTCATTTATTGTAAACATGACCTACATAAAAACTTTTGGAAAATCAGAGATTGTTTTATTAGATGGTAGTGTAGTACCGGTTGGTCGTACGTATCAAAATGCGCTTGAAAACAGTTTTGTCGATTTCATCAATCGTTAGGGAGAGACTATGATGCTTTTTATATTTTTACCACTCTTAGTATTCAGTGGCAATTTATGGATTACTAATTTATCAAAAGTTTTTGAGAAACGTTACAACACTCGAAAACTTGAGTATTTATTAATTCTTGTCTATGCCTTGGATTTTATATTTGTTGATCAATTGGATGCTGTGCGGATGAGCACCTTTTATCTTTTAGCCTACTTGCTCCTGATGACTCAGCTCGTTTTTATTGTGTCTCCACTCAATCTTGTAACGATTTCTTTGTTTCCAATCCTCTTTATTTATACCTTACGGGGGTCGTTTGCAGCATTCGCAGCCTTTGTTGCTGGCACAACAACTCACCAAATTCTTCTGACAACATCCTTTCGATGGATTATATTTGTTCTAACCTATGTTATCTTTAACTGGTGTGTTTGGGTTGGTATGAACAACGAGGAAATTGTTCAAAAACAAATAAAACTTTTTAGAAACGTTATGAAGACCAAACATGTCTTACGTATTGAAGTGATTATGCTGTTTTATATTATGATTGTGAACGATGGACGATTCCTTCAAAACAATGTTCTATGGTTTAATACGGTGTACCTATCTTCATGTCTATTCATCCTCGTAATTCTATGTGTTTCATGGAGTGATGCCCTTCGAGGTGCTGATCTATTAGAGAATGCAAGGTATACAGGTAAAATTGAAAACCAGCTAAAAATGCAAATTGAGCATTATGAGTCATATCAAGATTTAATGGCCGAATATCAAAAATTTAAGCATGATTACCGTTCTACCTTAACGACCATTAATGCACTTATAGAATCCAATCAACTGGTGAGTGCACAGAATATCATTAATCAAACGAATCATTCCTTTGCAGATACCACCTTGTTGGAACCCTATTCCCAAAGTCATCTTTTGGACGCAATCATTAAAGATGTTGAAAAGCGATGCATTGATAACGATATTAAGTATGATTTAGATCTTCAAATTCCGGAGATGTTTCGACTTTCAGAACTAGATATGTTACGTGTCATCACCAATCTTATTAACAATGCCATTGAGGCCTCATTAAATATCGAAGATCCGACGAAGCGATACATTCAAGTTTCGAACATTATTCATAAAAATTGGTTATCGTTGACCATTTCCAACCGCTACACAATCAAACCGATTTTAAAGTATGGTGTATTTAAAAGTACCAAAGAGGATGCAGACATTCATGGTATTGGACTTCAGATTGTACGCGAAATCATTGAAAAATCAAATGGGATATTTAAAGTTGAAGTTGATGAATCAGCCCATATGTTTAAAGCAACCGTTTTGGTTCAATATGAGTAAAGCACCAAGCGGTGCTTTTTTTTTGTGCATTTTAAAACCCCCAGATAGTCTGGGGGTTCGATTATAGCTTTAGCGATGTATTCTGTTTTAAACCTCCATTTGATAATATTTAAGTGTAGTCTGCAAACTATCTAAAATTATCAAAGGAG
>NZ_WTSX01000019.1 GCF_009828745.1 Erysipelothrix anatis | reverse complement strand
TTTCATTTTTATCTCATAACTATGCATAATCCGTGTTCCCATAAGAAAACCTCCCGTATTGAATCATTTTACAATAATTCGTTTACAAGAGGTTTTTTCTTGAGTCCCAAGGAACTAGGTCAGTTCCGTACATGGGTGGTTTTTTTCGTTGACATCTTAACGATGAGTCACGAATTAAGCCTTACGTTTTTTTGAGAATAGTAACGCTACTGCACCTGCAAGAACAATCAATATTCCAAAATATGGTGCTTGTGTTGCCATACCTGTTGCTGGAAGTTTTGTAGGATTTTCTGTATTGGTGTTTGTCTCTTTCTCTTCTTCTTTCTTCACAGCCTCTTTAATCGTTACTGTTGCACGCTGTACAGTTCCGTCTGAAGATGTGAATGAAATAGTTGTTGTTCCTGTTTTTAGAGGAATGAATGTTGCTGGTGAATTGAATGTTGCTGCAAAGAATTCAGCATCAAAAATCCATCCTTGGCCACCCTTCAGATCATCAAATTCTGGGTAAAGTGTAAATGCTTCCCCAACACGAATCACATCAGGTAGTCCTTTAAAGCCTTCAATTACGCCACCATTTACTTTAACTAATTGGTTTACGGTACTTTGTAAGTGTGCGACTGCTTCATCCAATACTGTTTGTGTACTTAATGGATTGTTTGCAATTGCTTCCGCTTGCGCTTTTGCAGCTAACATTGTATTCCAACTGGATTCTGTATACGACTCCGGTGATAATGCATTGATTGATTCTAGGAGTTTGTTTAATGCATCTTTATTGAGTGTATTTGGTGTTATTTCACCATCTGGATTATTAATCAGGTCCATGAGTGATGGAATCATTTCTAGGTAAGATTTCGCATCTAGATCTGATAGGTTTTCTTGAGCAAGTGCATCCGTGAATGTTGATGCAGCTGTCGTAATCGTTTCAAATGTTGTTGCTTTATAGTCTTTTGCATTTAATTTCGCAACGACATCAATGAAATCTTGAAGCGTTTGACGTTGGGTTGGATTTGCTTTTACGACAAGTCCATTATAAGCCGTTTCAAGTGCAGTAAGTGCTTCATTGAGAGCTTGTTGGGTTGTCGCTGTTGATAAAGCATTTTGTGCCGACTCAAGCGCTGTATTAAGGGCAGATACACTGAGTGGTGTATAACGCGCTGTATCAAGTGCAGCGACTGTGGTGACAAGCGTGTCAAGTGCTTGGCGATCTAGTCGAACCATGCTTGCTTGTGCTGATTCCATTTTTGTTACAAATTCAGCGACAGTATCCAAGTTTGCAAGAATATCATCTAACATTTCAATTGCTTTTTCTTGAAGTTTAATGAATGCTGATGTCGTACTTGAATCGTACTCTGCAAGGTCCATCGTAGCTAATGTTTCAAGTTGAACTACACTTCCATTATGTGCCAAATCACTGAATGCTTTTTGAAGCGTGTTGTAGTGTGTTTGGATGTCATTTGCTGTAACTGATTGCGGATCAGATTCAAATGCCTGAATCAATGTCGTCGCAGCATCAAGTGCTCCATTCACGTGTTCATAGAGTGCTTCATGTAACTGTTCAACATATTCTGTATCCGAGAGTTTGGTTGTTACTTGTTGTGCAAGTGTCTTCAGACTTTCGATATCGATTGCTTTAACAGTTATGGTTAGTTCATTGGATGCAACTCCCTTAGCAGAATGTGCCTGAATTGTAACAACACCTGCTTTGTGCGCTGTTATGACGCCATCTACGACACTTGCGATTGTCTCATCAGTTGATGTCCATGTGAATGCTTCTGTCGCATCAGCTGGTGTTAATGCAGCATTAACAATTTGAGTATCGTTAATGTTTAATTCCGTCTTATCTGCGGTTAATACGATTGATTCAATTGCAATCTCTGTATCCATCAATTCACCGAAGAGTTTCATCTCAGCCATGGATGCGAATTTATTCATTTGTGCTACCGTTGAACTTGTTCCCAAGGACTCAAGGGCAATGAATTTTACGTAACGTGCTGGAATCTTATCAAATTTTGAAACTTGATAGTTTGAACGACCGATGAGTCCACTTACGTCGTATGGTAATGTATCTTCAACGACGGGTTCGAAAGTTTCACCATCTAAGCTTGTTTCAATACGGTAACGTACAATGTCCCCATTACGATTTCGCGTATTAGGCAAGAAATTAAGTTGTTCTAAGTTATAAGTATGTTTGAGATCAACGGTTACTGAGATTGGCAGTTTTGCATTGGTTCCATAACTCGTATGCCAAATTGTTTCTGGATCATTATCGAGAATATTTGTGACATAATCGGAATCAGCTTGATTGGTGAAATCGACAATTTCAGCATTTCGCGTATCAATTGGATGGATACTATCAGCTTGATCTGTGTTTGATCCTTTTAGTTGGAGTTTCGAGAATGCAAGGTTTAATTTAATAGTTTCATCTTCAATTTGAGAAATTGTTTGTGGATTATCGAGAACAGCTTGAGCTACTGCACGTGCTTCCATAACTGCTGTATACGTTTCTTCAGTATAGAGACGTTGGTGTAAGCCGTCTGTTTTTGCAAGAACGGTTTCAAGCATTGTTGTATCGAATCGATCACTCACTGTTAAATTATGCTCAACTGTGATTGATGAGTCAGCAAGTGATGTTGCTGTCAATACAACGGTTCCAGCTTTTTTACCGGTAACATAATATTCATAGCCTTTTTCGGTCACAATTTTTGTAATGGTTGCGACACTTGGGTCTGAACTGGTTATTTCATAGAATGGATTAATCGCATTCAATGGACCAACATTCGCTTGGATGCGTGTTAGGCTTTCAAGACCGATGTGATCTGGCGTTGAAGCATCAAATGCTATCGATGATACAGCCGAACCGATATTGGATATAAAGTCTATTTCATATAGGGATAGCATTCTATTTTCAACAGTCCCTGTTGTAGTACCAGTTGCAGATCCTGAAGCTGTAAGTGGTGTAATTTCGATTCGGTCAATGGCTTGACCTTCTGGAACATTCCACTCGAAGATAGATTTAAAGGTGCTAATCGTACCTAAGTCAATCGCTGTTTCACCACTATATGCTGTGGCTTTAATTGATGTGACACTTCCATTTGATCCTGAAGGACGGTTGTGAACACGAACTTTTGAAATTGGATGTGATTCTTTCAATTTAAAGTTCATCGTTGTTGGGAGTTTGACATAGTCTGGTAAATCACCATCTGTTGGTTTCCATTTGAATTCAGCCAATTCTCCTACTTTGCCATCAAACAAGAGTGATGCATAGTTACCTTGTTGCCATAATTTCGCACCATTTGAACCATCATCTGTTGGCATCAAGTCATTGGTAAAGGTCATGGCTTCAATATCATTAAGTGTTAACTTCGTTTCTGTACTTGGTAATACAGGCTCTTCCACTTCATTAAGTGCGTTAATCGTACTTAAATTATCACCAACAAATTGAGCACTTTGTGGTGTAATTGCTGTTGGACCCGCAAATTTCTGAGTCATCTTGAAGCTACCGATCACACCTGTTCCATTTAAGGTTTCGGTTGGTCCAACATTTGTAAAGATTAGATAGTTTACGCGTGATTTGTCGGTGTGTAAACGATCTTTACTAAAGCTCTTCATAAATTGAGTTAGTACTGATGTACTGTTCGATTCGAATTTGTATTCTGTATCGTTGTATGGAATTGCAAGGTCTAATGCATAAACATTTTCCATACCCATTCCATAAACAGTGTATGTAACGACCTCTCCCGCTTGTGCTTCTGTTACGGAAGGTACGATGAGAACCTGTCCTTGTACTTTATTCTTTTGAGGTGTGACACCACCATTGAGTTGTCGTGCTACGAAAGAAATGTCATACGCATCGATTTTATTGTCATAGTTAATATCTGCTGCATCGACATAACCCTCAAAGTCAGCATCACCAAATTTGAGACCTGCATAGTTTTCAAAGAAAATGAGATCTTCTTCGTCTAGCGTGCCACTGTTATTCCAGTCACCAACAATTTGTGATGGTGATCCTTCGACAGCATATGGACGTAATTCATGTGCCGTGAAGAATCCACCGACTGAATCTTTGACACTAATTCGTAAGTAGCGCGCACGTAACGGCTGATCGAAAGTCAGTGTCTTCATTGTTTCACCTTTGGAATAACTCCATGCTGGTGTATCGACCCCTACTTTAGCACCTGACTTCCATGTTTCACCATCTAAACTATAATCAACTTCAAACTTACGAATCGTACCATTTCCAAAGTCTGGTCTAGGGACGTATTCCAGTTTTTCGATGTGATAGCTCTTTTGCATGTCAATTGTGAAGGTATTCGTGTATGCATCCCCTCCGGTTGCGGAGTGGAATTGTGTCGCTTCATCACCATCAACGGCATCTTGTGCGACTGTTCCTGCATAGCCACCGCCACCTGTCCATGTTGCAGTCATATCTTTTGGAACATTACGATATGGATCCAGTGCTGTTTTAACTGTAATTGGCGCTGTCCACTTCGAATGACCGGTTTCATTAACCGCACGAACACGGTAACTATAATCAGTATCATAATTGAGTTCTTGATGCGTAAATGTAGATGTTTTTATATTTGAGAATACGATACCATCGATTTCCACATCATATGTTTTCGCTTCGCTAACATCGTCCCAATCTAATGTGATTGTTGATGATGTTTGTTCTGGTGACGTTAGATTCGTTGGCACTGCAAGATCTGGTGACTCAACATTTGGTGAGACTTCTTGCTCATTCGCAAAACCATCGACAATCACTGTAAATTCATGATCTTGGACATTAATTTTGTCTGTTGATTTGATGAACACTTTTGGTCGTGTTGTAAGTTTGTTTGTATCAAACGTTGTGCCTTCTGTAGCATACTCGCTGATAATTGAGACTGGAGCTTCATCATAGAAGTAAACATTACCCGTAGCAGCATCATAAGCTTCTTTTGATGTTACTTTTGTAAATGTCACATCATTTCCAGCAACATTACCACGAACAGCTTGAGGGGCTTGTGATACGTTAACGATCATTTCTGTATCTCGGTCTGTAACCATACTTGGATAAGAACCCGCTGTTTTACCAATAGATAGAGTTGCTTGATCACCGCTAACAGATGATGAAATTACGGTATTCGTTGATGCACCATCTAACGTAATACCATCGTCTTCATAAAGTTCGAAATTTGTGTCGCCATGTGGATAGAATTCCACAATTCGGTGTGATTTATCAAGTCCCTTAGGATTTGATTCACTGATTGGACGAGGGTTATTATTTTCCGCATACATAGGAACAATTGCTCCGTTTTTGACGAATACTGGTGTTTTCCATATTGGTGCATCAAAGTTATTTAAAACGGATCCACCACGGTATTGTTCACCTGTAAAATAATCAATCCAAATTTGTTCAGCATCTGGAAGATAGATGTCGTTACGAATGTCATTCCCTTGTGCATCTGAAGCTGTATCTTGATAAATAGGCGCTACAAGGAATGAACTTCCCCACATGTATTGGTACTGTGTTGCTTTTGAATAAGTATGCGCATCTGGATACTCAAGCATCATTGCACGAACAAGTGGCATACCAGTTTGCGATGCTTCGTGTGAAAGTGTCGCGATATATGGCATCATTTCTGCTTTTAGTTTTAGATATGCACGGTTAATTGACGTTGTATCTTCACCAAATTCCCAAGGATTTTTCTGTGAAGCACCCCATCCATCCATATCGAGCATATACGGTGTAAATGCTTTCCATTGGAAATCACGTGTTTGAATGATTGGGTTTTTACCACCAAAAATTCCATCTAAGTCACTCCCAATATTTGGCATTCCCGATAATCCGGTTCCAATATATGTAGGAATATGGAAACGAATATACTCCCAGTTACCACCAGATTGGTCCCCTGACCATATACCTGCGTAACGTTGTGTTCCTGCCCAACCATCAAGACTTATAATGTTTGCTTTGGATCCAGATAATTCCGTAATTGCATTGAATGCATGTTGGACACCATCAAGCGCCATCGAATATCCTGCTCCGACCCACGCAACGTCAGTTTTAACTGCACGTACGCCAGCATCTTGAACTTCACGTTGGATATCACGTTCACCTTTTTTAGGATTATCTTTGTCAGCTGGCCATAGGTTTGCTTGTGTCCAAAGTCCAACTTCAATTCCTTTGCTGTTTGCAAAATCTGTAAATGCTTTTAGTTCCGCAATATCACCATCAAATGAATCGGATTGACCATAACCACAGCCATAACCATCATTTGGATAAAATGCTCCAATCGGCAAATCATATTCTTCATGAAGTTCAATTTGTCGTTGGGCGGTAAATGTTTTATTACCATCTTTTTCCATTAACGATTCTTGAACTTCACCTGGTTGAATTTCACCGGTTTGTGCTTGACGCTCTGTATAGTATTGACCATCAATCTTCTTACCATTTGTACCCGATGCTGGTTTCCAAACATCACGGTTATAGCAGTTTAAATGTGCAAGATAGAAAGCATAATCCGGTTGTTGTGCTGGTTTCCCAGTTAAGTTTGTATATGAATTTAGAATTCCTTGTGGGTTATCATCAACCATAATGTAGGCGTCAAAACGTGATTCATTATGCGTTGCAGAGACAATTCCTGGTAAGGTTTTACCAAAGTCATATTCCCCTGGTTTAAATGTGTTACGAACAATCCCATATCCTTTTGTTGTCCAATAGAAAGGATTCGGACTTGCTACACCACCGTCTACCCAGTTGTTACTGTTGACAGCTTTAACAATTTCCCCTTTGTGAGAGAAACGTCCATTTTGGGTTCCTCCCCCATAGAAGTATTCATCGCTCTGTTCAACTAATGACTGAATTGTTTGATTGTTCTTGTACATAATCGGTGCAGCTTCCTGCATAACAATCGAACCGTTTGCACGGCGTACAGTCATTTTCGAACTCGCTTTTTCAACTTCTATCGTTATTTTGGATGTCTTAATTTTAAGAACATCGCCATCCTCAACAGTAATTTCTACACCGCTATTGGCTGCAACGGTATCATCATTGTTGACAACAATATTAGCACGGTGTTCCTTTTTATTTGGAGTTGGATATTCTTGAAAATCAGTGTCATTGATGTCGACATAGTATCTAAAAAGATTCTCATCAATAACGGAAATACGTGTTTTATTACCATCACTGTGTGTCAATGTTACCTTGTTATCTGTAACTGTGACACTTTCAACAGAGCCCAATACTTCATATCCCGTCTGATCGACTGTTGGAATATCAGTAAGTTCGTCTGTTGTAGCAGAGATTGCGATGGTCATATTTGGACTAATAAGACTCATAGCAATCAATAAACTTAAAAAGAGACCACTTATTTTCTTCACTACTTTCCCTCCTCAGCGTGTTACCGCTTACATAATCAGTCTAAGGAAAATAGTGAAACGAATATTTGCACTTTTGAGTAGGGTATTTATATTTATAAGCGATTTGTTAATTAGGATAAGGAAACTGTTGATATGTGTAAATCAATGAAAGACATTCTTCGTTACTCCATTTTTAAATCACAAACTTTTGTTAAAAAAAAGATGCATTCGCGATGCATCTTTTTACTTTTATGATTTTGTTTCTGGTGTTTCTGTTACTTCTGGTTTCTTGACTTCTGGTTTTGGTAGCAATGCTTTACGTGATGCATTGACACGTCCACGATCGTCAATTTCAGTAACTTTAACTTGGATAATATCTCCGAGTTTCAGTACATCTTCAACATTTTCTACACGCTCGTGCGCAATTTTTGAAACATGAAGCAATGCATCCGTTCCCTCAAACAACTGCACGAAGGCACCGAATTTTTCGATACGTACGACTTTGGCGTCATAGATTTCGCCAACTTTAGCTTCACGCACAATGTTTTCAATAATTGATTTTGCTTTGTTAATAGCTGCCATATCGCTATGGTAGATAACAACACGACCGTCATCTTCGATATCAATTTTGACATTGTCAGCATCTTCGATAATTTGGTTGATGATTTTTCCACCAGCACCAATGACATCGCGAATCTTGTCTGGAGCAATTTGTAGTTGTGCAATCTTAAGTGCATAAGTACCAACTTCAGGACGTGGTTCGGAAATAACAGCATCCATCGCATCCATCATTTCGGCGCGACCAATTTTCGCTTGAGCAAGAGCTTCTTGTAAAATTTCACGGCTCAACCCCTTAATTTTAATATCCATTTGAAGTGCTGTGATACCATTTTTTGTACCGGCAACTTTAAAGTCCATATCTCCGAAATGGTCTTCCATTCCTTGGATATCTGTAAGGATGGTGTAATCATCACCCAATTGAACAAGACCCATCGCAATACCACTCACTGCTGCTTTAATAGGAACACCTGCTGCCATTAATGCAACAGAACCTGCACAGATACTTGCTTGTGATGATGATCCATTAGATTCTAAAACTTCAGCAACTAAACGAATTGTATATGGGAATTCTTCGACTGTTGGTAATACGTATGATAACGCACGTTCTCCAAGTGCACCGTGACCAATTTCACGACGTCCAGGGGCACCCATGCGTCCTGTCTCCCCAACTGAGTAAGGTGGGAAGTTATAGTGGTGCATGAAGCGTTTTTCTTCAACATCAGATAAGTCATCAATAATTTGAGTATCACCCATTGCACCTAAGGTTGCAACAGAAAGAACTTGAGTTTCACCGCGTGTGAATAATCCACTACCGTGAACACGTGGAAGAATGTCCATTTGTACATTCAATGGGCGGACTTCCGCAACACCACGACCATCAGGACGAATCTTTTCGACAGAGATTAAACGTCGAACTTCACCAGCAACAATAGTGTGTGTATATTCTTTAACATGTTTAAGTGTCTTCGTTTTAGTTTTTTCATCTTCGTATTCTTTAGCTTCGAAGTGTAATTGTGCTTGTTCTTCCAAGTCATCAATTGCACCATAACGTTCAAGTTTTTTCTCGATAGCAACTGCTTTACGTAATGATACTCCTACAAGAGCTTCAACTTCTTCTTGAATGGCTTCAGGCACTTCGTATAAGGAAACTTCCATTTTCTCTTTAGCAACTGCTTGAGCAATTTCAATTTGATAATCGCATAGTTTTTTGATCCATTCGTGACCAAACATCATCGCATCTAAGAATTCTTCTTCCGAAACTTCTTGTGCTCCTGCCTCAACCATGTTGATAGCATCTTTGGTTCCGGCAACAACTAAATGCATACGTGATTGTTCTTGTTGCTCAAGGCTTGGATTCACGATGAATTCGCCATCGATCATTCCAACTGTAACACCCGCAATCGGTCCTTCAAATGGAATATCAGATACACATAATGATAATGATGCTCCGAACATCGCTGCCATATCTGGTGCATTATCTTTATTTACCGAAAGTACCGTATTTACGACTTGTACTTCATTTCTAAACCCTTCTGCAAAAAGAGGACGAATTGTACGGTCGATAAGACGTGATGTCAATGTTGCATGTTCACTAGGTCTTCCTTCTCGACGTAAAAAACCTCCTGGGATTTTACCTACAGAATATAATTTTTCTTCATACGTCACGGTTAGTGGGAAGAAGTCAATATCCTTTGCTTTTTTACTTGCAGTTGCTGCTGAGAGCACCACTGTATCTTCATATCTTACTAGTACGGATCCACCTGCTTGTTTCGCAAGTTCGCCGGTTTCAACTATTAATCGCTTACCATCGAAATCTAATTCGAATACTCTCTTGTCCATAGTTCACCTCATATTTATCTTTATCAATTTTATCATACTATTGCTGTAATGCCTATTAAAAAAGGAGCGTTGCGCTCCTTTCGATTATTTTCTTAATCCTAAACGTGTGATTAATTCACGGTAACGGTTGATGTCTTCGTTACGTAAGTATGTTAATAAGTTACGACGACGTCCAACTTTTTTAAGAAGTCCACGGTTTGAGTGGTAATCTTTCTTATGTTCTTTCATATGAACTGTAAGAATGTTGATTTCTTCTGTTAATACGGCTACTTGTACTTCTACTGAACCTGTATCTTTTTCATCACGAGCGAATTCTTTCATGATTTCTTGTTTTCTTGCTTTTGATAACATGTATTTGTCCTCCTATGTTTCTAAGCCCTTTGAAACCGCGTATTCCGTCGAGGAGACGTGAAACCCAGTCACAAAGCTCATTTATAATATCATAAATATTTCCTTGCGACAACATTATCTCCAATAAATTCCACTTTTTGTGGTTTAAACAAAGACTAAGTACGTTATCAGCATCGCAACTGCCGTTAAAACCGCAGCAACCGTTAAAATCAGTGGGACATAGGAACGAGCATATCGCTCAACATACGCAACTTGAGGACGCGTTTCATCATAATACACATTCAGCGATGAACCAATTGGAAAATGATCACGCATCACCGTATTAACGGATACCATCGAATTACCTCGTAATCGTAATACTGTATCAAGTAGATCCGTCTTCACTTCTGTGTTAACTCGATGAAATGGCGTACTGACTGATTTTACATATGAATATTTTAATGCCTTACGATAGTTAACACCATTGACAGTATATTCGACGACAGGTGCCCCCGAGTCATTGACCGAGTACTTAACTACAGTTCCTTTGGTTCGTACTTTATCTTCTGATTTGTAGTTATTGTCGCGGCGTTTTAACGCTATTGCAAAACCTGCAAGTACCACCAAAATCAAACCATAAATTGCCATCATAATATTCAAAAACGAGTGTGTCATAACTATTTCCAACTTTCTTAATACTTACTTTAATTATTGATTTTCAAGTGTTTCAATGTCTTGATACGATCCAAAGTGATAACGATAGTATGTGATATCATAGGCATGCTTTACACCTTTTATATTGATCACAATTGTATCCGTATTGGGAGCCTTGATATATGCATTTACAATCCCCGCACCATTTATAACCGTTGCACCACCATCACCATTACGCAATTGTCCACACAGATAACTGTAATGTGATGATTCGATGGATTTATTGACTTCAAGCACCGTATTGGTACAATCGTCAAAAGAGTCATACCGTAACGTATCAACATTCAAAGCGGGGTCTTTGGAAAACAATGTAATTTCATTATTTCGTGTCTCGTAGGCGATGCTCACATCCGCAGGATCTAGGTTAGATGCTTCTAAATCGATAATACGACCAACGCCTAAAGGTCCGACTGCTGGTATAATTATTCGATCATTGAATACCAAATTTTCATGTTTTGAACCTTCACTAACTTGATCAAGTGCTTGTTCAACTGTAAAGGTGTGAGTCGCCGCGTTGTTATTTAAGTCACGTGTTTCGGCAAGATAATGTGTGATACCTGTCGCAGGATCTGAATCAATAATTTTAAATGCGATTCGTTTTTCACCTTCAATTGCATCTTCCGCAGTAAAATATGATGCTAAGTCCAAGGTCTCACCAGGTTCCAATTTAATTGATGATGGTCCCGTAATGATGGGTGGTTTCGAATCCCTTACATGATAACTGAATAAATAGGATTGGCGTTCGCCATTTTTTTCCGCCACTAATGTTGCTACGAGTGGCAATTCTTTGTCGTTATTTTTTGACATCATCGCATTAATCATTTCATAGCTCGCATTAGAGTAGCGGTCAAAAAGTGCACCACTGTCGCTTATACGCATGTGACGCCCATAGAAATTCGTGATGTCATATTTCGCAATGCTTTCAGGATATTCGTTTCTTTTCGTAATTCTTAGTACATTATCGTTCGTATGCATCATGAAATCCTGATTTGCATCAATTACCTGTTTTGACTCATTTGTGACACGGAATTCTGTAACCGTCGTCACATCAATTCCCGTAACCGAAATAATGCGATCATAATGCGATTGCTTAGTATCGATAATCGCATTCTTAAAATCACTAAATTCTGGTTTTGTATTATTTATATCAAATTCGAGAACAATATTCTCATTGAAAACAATATTGAGTGGCTCAGACTTTTCTTTTAAATACCGTCCACCTACAACTACCCCAAGAACCACAATAATACTTACGATACAAATAATAATTCCCTTTTTAGATTTCATGTTTCGCTCCAATCATTTTTACACAATCAATCTTGTAATATCAGTGCTGCAAGCAACACAACCCCAACTGCTTTAAGAATGGCTATCGCAATAAAAATCAATAAAAATGACGATGCACGCGTAACATCAGGTGTACCCACAATTGCTTGACTGCTTACATACATATTTCCTGATACTATGTTCATCAAATCAAAAAACGAAGCAGCAATGAGTAAACCAACGCCAACCCGCGCCTGTTTGGTATTGGTAATATTTGTCGCAATGATAAATAGTGCGAACGAAAGAGTTAGCACCGTCACAAAGACGTACAAATTAGACGGGACCAAGTACGCAATGATTTCGCCAATTAACACAATGGCGATGAGTACTGCAAAGTATTTTTTAGAATCCTTTTTCCCCATATAAGAATCCTCCTCACCTTCTCTATTAAGCATAGCACAGAATCAAGGTCTTGCCGTCATATTTCGTTACAAAAAAAAACTGCTTTTGGCAGTCTAAAGGGGTAAGTCAGTGAGTATATGGCGAAGGCGTTCTGCATCAACACGGTAGTAAACCATTTCATACAATTCTTCATCTTTATACATTATATACCCGAAGTCATCATCATGAATGCGTGGATCTCGGACAATAAAGTAAAGTTGATTTGTTTGCGGAATATCATTTCCTTTGAGTTGATAGATATGCGTTGCTTCCCATTTAGGAATGACCGTAAATGCTTCGGCCGATTGAAATAGTTCATCTAGTTTTTTAGCTTCAACTGTGACATCGACGTGTTCATCTTCAAAACGGCTAATATTAATACTTTGTGTTAGTATTGGTAAATCTGGAAATTCGTACATACGGTTACCTCTAATCTATGTTCAAGTATACGAGTTTCAGCGTATTGCTTCAATTTATTTGCCTGTGTATCGCTGCAAAAGGCGACAAAAAAAGAGACCGTTTAGGTCTCTTGCGGATGCCAAACTACTTCAAATTCTTCACAGACAACATCAATTTGGTCAATTTCAATAGCAAGCCCTCGTGCTTCAAATGTTCGCTGCCAATATTGATGGTGAATCTTTCGCCAACTATCCAAGCTGCGATCCGCCTCACCTTCTTTGTAGGCATGTTCGGGCGTAACATCTAAAAATGGAACGACATATACTTTTGTAACCCGTATAACCGCAACTGGTTGTCCTTGACCATCAAGAATGATATCTAAAGCATGGTCCGATACTTGGGGCAATGCTTCATGATCCAACACATACTCAATGTACGCACTCGCAGTTGCTGTTTTAATACCCTTTACTGTCAACGATGCTAAATCATCCGCAAGTGAAGCACTATCCCCAAATGCCCACGCATCATGAAGTTGCACATTCTCTAATTTTGTTTCTTTGAGAAAATTATCCCAAAAAGCGTCTATCGTTTGTTTCATAATTAATCCCCTTTCTCCCATTATACGCCAATTCAATAAAAAAAACTCCAAGGATGACGTCTTGGAGTTTTGGAATTCTTATAGGAAGATAATCATTGATAAAACGAACATAAAGACTACACCAACGATCATTGGGACTGATGTACGTTTTACAATTTCAAATGGATCTTGTTTGACCGTTCCAGCTACAATAACGATAACGGCTGAAACTGGTGAGACTGCACGAAGTAAGTTTCCAGCAAGTCCCATTGGAACTGTAACTGCATATGGACTGATTCCTGCTGCAACAGCAAGTGGGACCATCAATGGAACCATAGCGTAGAACAATGCGGTTCCACTACCACTTAACAAGACGATAAGCGCTGTAAAGACTACGAGAATTAATGGTAAGACAAATCCAGAAGCTGTCGTTGTTGACATGATTGTTTGAAGTTCTGTAATAAGTCCTATTGCCTTTAATCCATCAACAAATGTTGATGCAGCAACAAGTAAGACGACAATTCCCATTGCATTTCCCATACCTGAGAAGAATGACTCGGTTGTTTTAAGAACTTCTTGACCGTTACGATGACGGACAATTTCACAGAATACAGCAATCATGAAACTCATGATTGTAACAACTTCAACTGATAGATTTAAGGAAGCACCTGCCATTGCATTATATCCAAAGACACCCAATAAGATTACAATTGGAAGTAAAGGAAGTAATGTGTAGACTGTTTTGTAAAGTGCGCCACCTGTAATTTCTTTCACATCTTCAAGTTCTAAATCCATATCTGCAGATTCCGTAACTTTTTTGTCACAGTATTTTTGCCATAATGCATGTACTAAAGCCATTACAAGAATCGTTGGTACAGAAATGATTGCATGATAGTTAAAGACATACTCAGCAACTGGCATACCCAATTCAGCTGCAATAGCGACGTTATCTGCACCTAAAGGTGTTGGCATAACAGTTGCGGTTGTTGCAATTACTGCAGCAGCAGTGAGTGTTGACATTCCAGAACGTCGAAGTACTGGATAAAGTGTAGCGAGCAATATAATTGCTAAGTTTGATGCACTTGGAATAACAAGTGATAGTAAGTTACCTAATAAGAAAACTACTGGTACGAGTACATATGGTGACTTAACAATTGATAATGGTTTTGTTAGCGTATTAACCGTTACTTCATTCGCACCAATTTTACTCATGTAGGCTGTATAGCCACCTAATAGTAAAATTACGAGTCCAGCACCAGAAAGTTGTTTCTTGAACTGATCAATAATCGATAAAATCGGATCAACCATTACGTTTACAGGTTCTTTAATAATTGCATTACCATTTAAGATTGCAATTACCATTAAGATAATTCCAACAGCAAATAGTGTAATTTTAATATCCATCTTCTTGAGAAGCATATATACAACAGCAACAACTGCTAATGCTCCTACAATAAACATTAATGTAGTATTCATAGTCTTTCTCCTATTGTTCTATGTTACATTTACGAATTGCATCCATAAACCATGTTTTGAATGCATCAGCATCTACATCTGACGTTACAGTTGCATTTGCTTCTTTTCCTAGATAACCACGAAGGTCGACAAGTGTCGCACCCGCTGTCATTTCCCCTACTGTCTCAATTGCAACATGCGTTGTGACAGTTTCAAATAATTCTGGTTTTAATAAGTATGCTACTGCACATGCATCATACATTTTTAAACCTGTTCCAAATGATCCACCACGGTACTGTTTAAACAAACTGTAGAACATGTGACCAATTGGGTTCATATCTTTGATAACTTCAGAATCTTCAGGATAAACAAGTGCTTTTAAACCAACATCTAATCCGACCATTGTTAATTTGATGCCACTTTCAAATACAATTTTAGCGGCTTCAGGGTCAACTGCGATATTGAATTCTGAATAAACTCCAAAGTTACCACGTCCCATAGAACCACCCATTAATACAATTTCATCAATGCGATCAATGACCTGTGGGTATTCACGAATTAGCATTGCAATATTTGTAAGTGGACCAATTGGGAGTAATACGGTCTTGTCGTTGGCCATCAATGTTTCATACATTGCTTCTACTGCCGATTTATCTAAAACAAGATCGTGTTGTGGTTCTGGGAAATCATATCCATCCATTCCGCTTGCGCCATGAACACCACTAGCATCACGCGGTTCGCGAAGTAATGGGCGTCCTGCACCAATCGCAACAGAGATTGGTTTTTTATAAAAACTTAAAAGCTTCAATAAGTTGTTCGTTGTTTTTTCAATTGAAACATTACCAGCAACTGTTGTAATTAATGATACATCCAACGTCTCATCAAACAAGGCAATCGCAATTGCAACTGCATCATCAATCCCAGGATCAGTATCAATTATAACTTTACGTTTATTCATAGCACTATTCCTCCTCTTGCGCTTTCATAAATGCTTCTAGATCACTTAAACGAGGCATTGAAGCTTGTGCTCCAACCTTCGTACAAGCAAGCGCTCCTGCAGCACTCGCGAGTTTTAGCGTCCTTTCAATTTCAATGTTTTGTGTCAAACCATAGAGCATCGTACCGATGAACGCATCGCCCGCTCCTGTCGTATCTACGACTTCAACTTTGAACGGTGCAGCTTCGACCGTTTTTTGTTGATCACAATAGACACTTCCTTCTGAACCCATTGTGACGACAACTGCATGGACCCCTTTTTCAAAGAAGATTGCCGCTGCTTGCTCCACATCACGAACATTGTTTGGGAAAATCCCCGCCAATATTTCTGTTTCAGTTTGGTTCAAAACTAAATAATCAATATTTTGATAAATTGCATCAGCGACTGCGACTGCTGGTGCAGGATTAACAATGGTCGTCATGCCTTGTTTTTTTGAAATTTCCAAGCCATACGCCACATGTTCCAACGGAACTTCAAACTGCGCTAAGAAGTAATCGTCTGTGCCACCCTTTACATATTTATCAATTTGCGATGATGTCACGACTTCATTCGCACCAGCATCAAGAATAATTCGGTTATCATTATCAACACGGATAATAACTGCAGTTCCTGTTGGTACTTCATCATTCACATGAATTCCCGCAACGTGGACACCATATCGATTCATTTCAGAAATAGCATGATTTCCAAAACTATCATTACCCACATTACCAATTAGATGTGTCGATGTTCCCAAGCGGGATACAGCAACTGCTTGATTTCCACCTTTTCCACCAAGTGTTTGTACGAAACCATGGCCGTTCATTGTTTCGCCTTGATGTGGTAGACGATCTGCGGAGATCATTAAGTCTGTGTTGATACTGCCTAACACAAATACTTTACTTTTGCTCATAATACATCACCATTCCACTTCCTAAACCATCATTGGGTCGTTCAATAAACCCAAACTTCTTGTAAAAGCTTTCCATCCCTCGGGTTGACATTAAACCGATATAAGCATTATCACAGGCAACTGTACTGATATACTTGAGTGCATAATCCACAAGTATCTTACCAACACCATTGCGTTGATAATCCTTTCGGACAATGACATCTTTGAGGAAAAAGACAATACGACTGTCACCAATGACACGTGCACAACCGATTGCTTCGTCATATTCATCGTAGACAACAACATCATACAAATCATGTGCTAAAGCAGTTTCAATATCTTTAACATCGTAATCCATAAAATTTGCATCTGTATGTAATGCTTGATAAATCTGGGGTGTTAAACTGTTGTCAACAATTTTATATTTCATGATAAAGCGCTTTACCTTTCTTACGCCACCATAATACATCGAAATGTAAACGCTGTCAAATGATTTCATAAAAAAAGAACCTGAGGTTCTTTTAGACTTTATGCAAATACGGCTTGAGAACTACGTTCGGAAGCTTTTTTTTATTTTTTATTCCTTCAAACAAAATGTTTACGGCATGCGATCCCAACGCCTCTACATCTTGAGCGACGGATGCAATCACATAACCAAACATATTCGAGAGTTCAAGATTATCATAGCCAACAACTTCGATATCACGATCTTGTTGTTTCAAGAGCTCTGAAACGAGCGCATACGCCATAATATCATTGGACGCAAAAACTGCTGTTATCATCTCGTTAGCAATTATTTGAGGAACGTGAACTTGGGCACTTTTATATCGAAAGTCCCCTTCAAAAATCATCGCTTCATCAACGTGAAGATTTGCATCCGCCATTGCCGCAGTATAGCCTTCTAAGCGGCGTTTTCCAACAAATGTATCCAACTTACCTGTAATACACGCAATCCCAGTATGACCCTTTTCGATAAGATATTGTGTCGCAATGTAACTTCCGTAATAACTATCAAAGAGAACTTGGTTCTCATCAACATTTTGATAGCCACGGTCCAATAATACATAGGGAACATCAATCTTCTGAATAACTTTCTCATAGAAAGCTTGTGAGGCATTACTCTCATTGGAGACACATAGAATTAACCCATCAACCTGCCGATCCAAAAGTTCCTTAATGAGCCGTTTATCAGCTTCTAACGATTCATCACTATTCGCAATTAGAACCATGTAACCTTCTTTTGATAACGTATTTGTAATGACTTTGGCTACGGTCGCAAAGAATGGGTTCTCTATATCTGGAACAATCAAACCAATGGTGTGGGTGGTCTGTGTTGATAAAGAACGTGCAAGGTGGTTTGCACGGTAATGGTGCAACTCTGCAAGTGCTTCAATTTCATCACGTTTTGCTTGCGAGATTCGTGATGGTCTACCGTTTAAAACAAGTGATACCGTCGTTTCCGATACACCCGCCATTTGCGCTAAATCTTTCAATCTCACTTTTTTCATAGGTACCCCTTTCAATGTCTTTATCTTTATTCTATGTTGTAATGGTACCATAAATCAATGCTATAATATTAACAGGAGGTAATTGTTATGAAAATTGCTTGGATTGGAACAGGTGTTATGGGTGCGCCGATGGCGAAACACCTTGCGAAAGCAGGACACGATGTTCATGTTTACAATAGAACTTTTGAAAAGGCTAAACGTTTAGAACCCGAAGTGACAGCACACGAAACGATTGAGGCGGTAGTTCGCGATGCTGATGTTATTTTTTCAATCGTTGGATATCCAACCGATGTCGACGCTGTGATTCACGAAGTGATGAATCATGCGAACCCACAATCAATTCTTGTCGATATGACCACATCATCCCCTTCACTCGCACAAGCATTGTATGAAGAAGGTGCGACACGAGGATTCAAAGTTGTGGATGCTCCGGTAACAGGTGGAGATTTAGGTGCAATCAATGCGACCCTCTCGATTATGGTTGGTGCGGACCAAGACGTCTTTGATACGATTAAACCATTACTCGATATCATGGGTAAAACAATTACATATATGGGTCCTGCCGGTAGTGGTCAACACGCTAAACTTGCTAACCAAGTTGCGATTGCAGGTGCTATTGGCGGTGCCGCTGAGTCATTACGCTATGCAGAAATGAAAGGGTTGAATCTTGATGCAATGCTACAAGTTATCACCGGTGGATCTGCAAACTCGTGGCAAGGGGCAAACAATGGTCCGAAAATGATTGTTAAAGATTTCGAGCCTGGCTTTTATGTTAAACACTTTTTGAAAGACCTTAAGCTTGTGATGTCTGAGAAAGGTGATTTACGACTCCCTATTACCGAAGGAATTACAGAAATCTATGAAATTCTTTCTCGAAATGGGTATGATAATTTTGGAACACAAGCAATCATTGATTACTATCTTAAAGATTTAAAATAGTTCCTAAACATTAAAAAAGTAGATATGTCTTAGACATGTCTACTTTTCCTAAATTCAAATCTCAACCGCACCACCAAGGTGCGGTTGTTTTTGTATAATAAAAGGAGCCCACCCGACTAAAAGGAGCTCCCATATGAAGTATAAGCAATTAAATAGAAAAATAAAAGAC
>NZ_WTSX01000018.1 GCF_009828745.1 Erysipelothrix anatis | reverse complement strand
ACATGATAAAGCTAAGTACGAACATGTAGATTCTATTAAGTACAATTCATAATGAATTGACTCTATTTGCATACACTACTCTGCCTTATTCGTTAACTTATCCCATCAGATAACCTACATGTTATTTCCATTTACAGAACACTCGTTACAACCTTTATATACTGGCTGTAAGAGTGTTTTTATTATTTGATAGTTTTTTGCGTTTCTTAGCTTTTTTGCTATTTTTAACAACCCAAGGTAACCACTCATTGTTTAAGAAATCATTAACTGCTTCAAAATGCTCATTTGATGAATCTCTGTTTCCATACCCGTGAACTGCACTAACTTTATGATTGTAGTGGTATGTGAACGTGTAGAGCGAAATTTCTTTACGATTCTTTAATCTAACAAACATAATTGCGATTTCTTTATTAGAATGCCGCTTCAGATAGGATTCACCACCTACACAATGTGACAAATTTTTGCCTTCCTGAACAATGTCTGCTAAGCCTAATGGAGCAACCACTGAATACACCTCGCCATCATACTCAAGAGTTTTAAGTTTCTTAGTAACTTCTTTTACCTTTGAATTCTCTTTTGCGACTTTTACAAGATTCAATGCCGTAACCGCTTTATCATGTGCAACTTCTAAGTCTTTCGGATAATTGATTAAATCAATATCGTCATATGCTTCTAGTTCATTCATAGTACCGATGTAATCGTCGTAGTAAGATAGCTTTTTATTTTGCTTGATCAGATAGTTTTGCAATTTGACCCAATTTGTACTTTTACTACGTGTTTTTACAGCAGTAAGCGGTATAAGTTCTCTTGCTTCTTTTACCACATCTATTCCAGTTTCTAGTTTTAACAAATGGAATCTGTAGTCTAGAAACGACATATCTTCTGCAGCAATAATTTTCCAATCGCGAGTTATTCGCTTCTTGGTTAGTATTCGATAGTCAATTCTATTGTTTAAAATATCGTCGAACATCTTGGTAGAACCATTCTTATAAGTTAAGTAGAGATTCTTTCGATGCTCATACACATGCTCATATGATGTATTACCAAACAAATCGTGTGGAATCCGATACAATGGTGAGTTTTCGACTAACTGCTTGTGATTGTGTTCGTAATGATGAAACATCGTATACATCCAACCACCCATTCCTGATGTGGCATTCGTGCCTGGTGCATACCATCCATAGCTTTTGTGATGAATTTTTAATATTTCATCGTTCTGCATCACGGTCATATTCCAAAGTGTATATTCGAAACATTCTTTTAATGTTTTTTGATTGATACGCTTTTCAACTCGCCACGTTTGATATTCAATTTTCGAACGATTACTTACATAAACTCCAAAATATCCATACTCTTCTAATTTTATGAAGTTAGTGTTTGAACGTAAATGAAGTACTCGTTCACGATCTGTTCTACTAGTTGTGGCAATCAGTTCGCCTTTTCGTTTGAATATGATCGATTCAAAGTGAGACTCTGCCCAATCCTCAAAATCTTTGGGTAAAGGTAACCGATTATCAAATAGTTCTTTTTCATTCATCAAACAAAGACTCCTGATGTTCTTTTTCCATCATTTTTGTAATCTTACGAGTTTTCTTCGTACGTTCCAATTTCTGTTCAGCAGTTTCATTGGCGATGTACTCACCAATTTGTTCCATTGTTGGAGTGACGTACACTTCTTTGACGACCTCTCTAATAACTTCTTTAACGACTTCCTTTGTTTCAATTTTAGATTTTTCATTTGGCACAGTCGGCCACTTCTTTAAATCTTTTGGATCAACAACTTCAGATGTAAAGTATTTCGTCGCCATCTCATATTCCCATTCTGGAGTATTATTGAAAACACCATGATTTCCAAATCTTTGCGCTTCCTTAGCGCCCTGGGCGTAGCAATATTCAGTTGCACCTTTGATTGTTCGGTCAGATTTCAAAATACCATCAATCAGTGATTCATCTTCCTGATTACATAACCAGACATGTAATCGCTCGCCAACAGGACCTAAATCACTCTTCATTTCTTCTAACATCTTCTCATGCGCTAATTCAATTTTGCTTTTTTCCATGTAGTGGTACCTCCTCGAACTTTTTCGCAAAGTCATTTGCTTTAAGTGTTATTAATTGAGAATTATGAATGAACCCAATTCTGTCGTTATCATCTTCATCGATTAACAATTGACTAACTTTTATCTCGGTACCTTTTTCAAACCACGTACCTTGAATATATTCAGATTTACGAGCAGTCCAATATATATTTTTCTCTTCTACGAGCGCTGCCATTAACTCCACTCTCCTTTCATGTATGATTCAATACTTTCGTTTTTAATTCCTGCATCACCATAAGAGTTTATTAAGTCACTCATGATTGTTGCATATATCATTTCAAACTCATTTAAATCGCCTATGCCGTTGATTACATAATCTTGCACACGTTTATCGAATAAGTTTCTTTCGTTTCCTGTGAGCGAATTAAGATATGATTCCAATCGTTTTATGTTAACTAATGGATCATGTTCAATAGTCATAACCTCAGATTGTTCGTTTTTCTCATTTAACCGCTCCAGGATGTCTGCGAGTTTTGGTATGTATTTAGATGATGAAGCTATTTCTATAGTTGCTTTCTTTACATTTTGTGCACTGTATTGCTTAAGGCTGTATAGCCATGTCTTAGCAAGGCGAGCTTCATCACTAACATTCCAATTAGGGTGCAGGTCTTTTATTACCGCTAGGCATTCAACAATATCTCTTAGATCGACCAGCTTATTATTTTGTTGAAGATTTTTTGATACTGTCATTCCATTTCACTCAACATATCGGCGAATCCATTTGAAGATTTTTGTTTCTCTTGGATCATTTCTTGGTTCAAATAGTTTTGAAACTTAGTGCCGAATAATGTTGACGGTTGTAAGTATTTACTCATTTTCGAATCATTGATCCACTCGACACACTTTTTATCAATTACATCTTTAAAATCTTGTAGACTGAAACCTTCATTAAATCTCGCATTAACATGAGATTTAACATCTGCTGTGACTTTAAATCTTTTCCCAGTTCTAAGATTCAAATAATTGATAATTTCTTCAAAAGGCACAATATCTTTAATATCTTTATTATTTAGTAGTTGTTTATCAGTAATTATTAAATCAGTAGTTATTTGTGTCTGATTTCCCGACATCGGTTTAACCGTCGACGGTTCATCCGTGTCGGTAAACCGGACACGGTGAGGGGTTTCGTATAGAAAGTAATCATATCCCCCAAATTTACCATCCATTCGTGATTTTTTATCCCGAACTAAATAGCCATAATCTTCTAGTTCTTTCAACCCAGTTCTAATACTTTCTCTTCCTTCTTTTAACACTGAAACTAAACCCATTTCTGTATAATCCCATGTATCAGGAAGAGACAGCATGAATGACATTAATCCTTTAGCTTTTAGGGTCAGTTCTTTGTTTCTTAAATGATGGTTAGACATCATCGTGTAGCCTTTGTTTTTTTCAATTTTAAACTTTGTTGACATAATTTCCTCCATTACTTTTAATTACCTTAAATTGGCCATCAATTATTTTTTCATTCATTGCATAGGACCAATGCAATCGAGTTCTGTCAATTTGTGAATCTTTTTCTATTTCAGGAATTGATCCTGAAGCCACAATTTTTCCAGTAGTGACATCAACTAAGAGATACACATTTATCACTCCTTTTCTTGCTATGTTTTTTCAAGAATACCTATATATTTTCTTGAATTTAGATAATGTAATTTGAGCCACTATTTAAGCGATTCAAACGATTGTTTTTAAAAATAACCTATTTCTCGTTTTTCATGATGTAAATATTTGACAGTCTGGTATTACCGTGGTAATATACCAGTACAAAAGCACGTGGATATCCAAGGACCCATGTAGCGCATGCTCCCTTCCTATTCTTATAGGGAGGGAGTTTTGTTTTAGGAGACCTAATGAAACCATTTCTCACTATATCCGAACAAATAACCCTGATTGATTCTAGGGGCATGGAAATTTTATCAAACCCCAAGGCATATGAATTCTTGCTTCGTAAGAATTACTTCAATACTGTTACTGTCTATGGAAAGCTATTTTCTGAGTCAAACGACAAAGACCGTTACATTGTTGGAAGTAATTTTAACGAGATCATGCAGGCGTATTATTTCGACAAAGATATTAGAGAAATTACGCTCAAAATGTCTTTAGAAGTAGAAGCTAATGTTCGATCGACAATTGCATACTATTTTTCAGAAAAATTTCCAGAGCCTAATAGCTATTTAGACATCAATAACTATCGGAAAAATTTTGTTAACGAGTACGACAAGGATAGATTCTTAAACACTTTCGTATATTTCCAGAGAGAACTAGATAAGTTTTTTAAGCGTGGCTATAAACCAGGAAGAAAACTTGGAACCCCAATTGAGCACTATATGAACAAATACCAACACATTCCGCTATGGGTTTTTATCAATGAGTTTTCAGCAGGAGATTTGTGTACTTTCTTCGAGTTGCTTGACTATCAGTTACAAGAGGATATTGCGAAGTGTTTTTCTAATTATCTGTCTTCCGACTATGGACAACCGATTATCTTCAAAAGATATGAGTTGTTAAACTTTCTGGAGTCAATCAGAGATTTAAGAAATAGGGCTGCCCATGATAATTGTCTTGTCTATTTCAAACCCAAAGAGTCCGTTAAATACCACGTTTTTTTACATCCGCAACACGGTCTTTCGAAACGTGACACTCGCCAAAGTTATTTCCATACGATGATCACAATGCAGATGTTCTTGAACAAATCTAATTTTTTATATTTTCAAAAAGCAATTGCTAAGAAAATAAGAAATATTTCAAAGTCAGTGCCTTCAATTGACGTCAATTCGCTTACAGATACACTCGGATTCCCATATGACTGGCACTTGCAGGAACACTTATTAAATAAACCTCCAAAGAAACGGGAATCAAACAGTAAGTGATACTTTTGTTGATTCATTTCACTTTTAAATCATTATTTTCCACTACCTCAAGCAGCAAAGATATCGCTGCTTTTTTAGTCCAATTACCTCGGTATCCATACACCACTTTTTCGAAGTTTTTTATCAAGTGACCGTTATCTGTCTGTAGCACATCAGTACTTTCTTCAACAAGTTTCATTGTATTGATCTGCTTGCGTATATTCGCCTTGGTTTGGTTTAAATAGATTGCAGTCGTCTTTATATCTCCGTGTCCTAATATCTGACGTAGAACTTCTATATCACCACCCTGTCTCATAAACTGAATTGAAAAGAAGTGTCTGAATGCATGTGGATGAAACTTATCTCTTTGTAATCGAGACTTCGAGGATAATACTTTCAATCGATATCTTACTTGTTGATCATCAAGTTTAAATATTGGCCCTGATTCTATTTCTTTTTGCTCTGCATATTCTTGCAGCTCTTTTCGTATTCTGTCTCGAATTACTATTTCTTTAAATCCAGATTTCATTTCACCTTCGATATACGCAGATTTTTTTATAGCTTCTACTGTTATTAACCTGCGTTCACTTATTCGGATTCCTACGTAACCCAATACACGAATCGTTAAGTACATTTCTTCCCAAATCCAAGCATTACGAGAATCTTCAGTCACTTGTTTTTTACATACTCGGAGTATTGCTTTGAATTCGCCTTCTTCGATTATTCTATCTAGTGAACTGTCTTGCTTAATTCTTAGTCTGGGCAGTTTTGCATCATACATTCCGCAATAGACCATGAACTTAGAAACTCCGGTTGATTTATTAGCAACAGTGCTAGGCTTGTTGTTCTTCAGTAATTGCTCCTGGTACCTTATTACAGTTGCTTTAGTGACGACTTCATCATCCTTTAGGAAGTCTAGGAATTGTTGTACTTGTTCCATGTAAAGGTCGATTGTGCTTTGTTTAAGTTTGCGCGGATGTTCTACTTCGAGGTATGGATATTTGAATACCTTTGCTAACTCCATGAGTTCTACCTTGGTAATTTCACCCCTAGTTAATCGATCTCGTTTGCGTTGTAGATGAAGTATTTCTTCATCGATATAAAATGCATCATGTTTATTTCTCATTAAGGTTCCTCCATTCTCATGTCAAAGCCTCCAATTCTTTGTAATATAGTTCTGAGAATGTATTTAAGTCACTCTCACCGCAGTTCTCACAATAGCGACTCCGTATTGCTTGTAAGTCATATCCATAGGTATTGACATAATCTGTTAATAATTCTCGCAGTGCTAAGATGCTTTCATACTTCGCATCAAATATTCGGTAGTTATCTAGGGTACATTGCTCGTTTGGGGATCCATTACACTTATAACCACCTGCATTATTGTTGTAGACCCATAGGTCACTTGTTCCATATCCTGTCTCCAGGTTGAATGTAGCGTTCACTAAGGCTTCAAATTGGTAATCGACAGTTGTTACTTCAACTTCTTCTAATTCTTGTTGTGGCACGATTAAAGTGGGTTCTTTATCGATTGAACTTGTGATTACTTGTTCTTCATGAGATAATTTAGAAGAACTACTAACGCAAGCAGTAGATTCTAAGAACACGATCGCGACTCCAATCAAGATAAGTGTTCTTTTTTTATGCTTCATCATCGGACCAATCCAATCTTTGTTCGCAACATTCACTTGTCCGAGCATAATCGTCGTCGATTGGATTATTGCAAAACGGACATAAAGGTTCATCAGGATAAATCCACAAGACCTTCTGAGGAATTGATTTATCGATTAGTTCCTGGAGAATTTGAAATTCGTTACCTTCTTGCCAGTTTTTCAGAAGTTTTAACCTATTCAGTGCTTCTTGATATTTATTCATTACCCTCTCCTTCACTTGATTCATTAGCTTTAGGCACCCATTTTTCCTTTAACCATTGAGCAACTGCGTAAATCAATAGAACAAATAGACCTACTTGTATTGCAACCATTGCTTTGGACACTGTTATCATTACGTTAATCATGTTATTTCCTCCTTATAGATACGTGTGTTTATGTGTTATCATTCCCTTATAGAAGGGAGGATTATTATGGCAAAATGCGATAAAGAATTAACCGCAGAAATTGTGACTGCTTATATTGAAAATTGGAATTCAACTGCATTTACTCTTCAACCAGATAGTGTCCAAAATCTAATCGAAGCAGTATTTTCAACTATCAGTAATTTAAAATGTGATCATCCGCATAATCATTGTGATTGCGATGCGCACAAAGGCTAAGTATTTTGAACTGGATTGTATGGTTTCAAAATTAGCTTGTAATTATCTAGCGAAACATCACTATTCTCAGTAGTGGTGTTTTTATTTGGTGTGATTACGAAGATATGCGATTCATCGTTTACGGAAATGTTTCCTGATACAGTTTTAATTACAGCTCCGTTGCCCGGCAACACCTTATATGAGGTAATTGAGTTTCTTGAAGCTAGTTCTTTAATTAGTTGATTTCTAGTGGCTTTCTTTAACGAAATACTCTTTTTCATTTTTATTCTCCTCTTTCTAATTCTCTGATAACGTGCATAGTGGCCTGTGATGGCTCCCAGACGTTAATTAGGTCAAAGACTACATCAAAGTCTTTTTGTTTAATTTGGGCGCGTGTTCGTACCCTAGCAACTTTATTAACGTCATTATTGATTGCTTTAAATAATTCGCTTCGGACGTTTCGTTCACTTGATATTTGTCTATCTATAGCAATCACTCGAACTCGATTACTTACCTTGCGACCTATTAAGTTATATTCCCCTGGTGACAGAAGAACATTTTCTTCGAGCTCTACAACTCGATTATCAATAGATTCGATTTGATTCGTTGTATTTTTTTGAACTTTAAACATTAGTTCCAAAGCCTCTATAGGATTGGTTGGCACCATAATCTGATTACCTAATCTTAATTCTTTAAGAATTGCCTTGATTCTTTTTTTGAACTGTTTCGCAATTGGCTTGCGAGATTGCATCAACACTTCATACAATCCATCTTCAGTTAAAAACCATGCTTCTTGAACTCCTCCAAGGGTGTGAATAGTATTCATAGCCTTTTCGTCATCATCAATATTTTTCAACATCACACTCGGCTGAGTGTGTTCGATCCATTCTGCTACATCTTTAGCCAAAAATAATGGATTGTCTGTATTTCCGTAAATTTTGAAGTTTCTGTTTAATACCTCGGTTTCTTTAATTACTTGTAATTGGTTCATATATCTTCCTTTCGTTGTTTATAACGGTTTAATTCAAATTTATAATTCATACCTAGAACTTTAAAAACTGTACTGATTAATACTTTAGTGGGCCTAATGTCAAGCTCTTCGTAAGATAATCCATATTTTTTCAATTTCTTGTCTGCATCGATTTTTTCTATTTTTTTACATGCAGCAAATATTTTCTCAGCCTCTATTTGGGTTTTGTTCATAAAATCTTTGATGCCAGTCATTGTTAGATATGCAGTATTACTATTAAAAATAAGTTCGTCTACCTTTTCTTTTTTTGTCATATACACCTCCGAATAAATACGTATACGTATCAAACATTATAAAAAAAATAGTTCTAAATAGTTTATAGCTCAAATAGCTCCGTTACTTCATTCGCAGATAAATTATAGTGTTTTTTAAACAATCTAATTTCTGAAGATTTAAATTCGATTAGGTTATTTAGTTTTCTAGAAGCAGTTGCTTGAGTGAATCCAAATAATCTTGCCAATTCATCTTGCGCATTTCTTGATTCGGTATTTGTTTCTAAATATTCAACTAATTTTTCGTACATTTTCTTCCTCCTTATGTACACATTATATACGAATACGTATCACTGTCAATACAAATACGTATATTTTTATACATATTCGTATATTTTTCTTTACAAAAGAAAATATTGCTCGTATACTTATACGTATAAACTATAGAAAGAGGCCAAACAATGACTACTTTAGGCGAAAGATTAAAAATATATCGTAAAAAAGCAGGTTTATCTCAACGCGAAGCCGCAGAAAGAATATCGGAGCTTGGCGTTAAAACTACTCAAGCAACTCTATCGAGATACGAAAACAACGAATTTGACACTCCTGCAAATGTTATTAGAACAATGACAAAAATTTATAATGTCGATGCCTCGCTGCTATTGTTCGACCCTTCAGAACTATGATTTTTATTTAATATTACCACTTATAGGAGGAGCGCCAATGGCAGTATATAAAATAAAAGATAGATGGCTAGCCAAAGTTAACTACAGAGATATAAACGGATCTGTTAAGACAAAAGAAAAACGCTTCCTCACTAAAAGAGAAGCGCAAAATTTCGAGACAGATTTTAGGAGACAATTGCAAGTAGGATACGATGAAAATGTAACATACTCTCAGATGGTTAAAAGATTTATCGAATGGAATAGTCAAAGAGCAAATGAACGTACTATTAAAGATAAAACATTTCTAATTAATAAATTCACCGAGAATATTTCTAACAAGAAATTTAGTGCGGTCTCCAAACATGACTTTATGGATATTTACATTGAGATAAACTCCACTGATTGGTCTGTGGCAAGAAAGAACAGAGCGTTAATGCATATTAGAGCAGTTAGCGATTTTGCATATAAACACTATGATTTTACAGATAGAACAAAATTACTTGAACCATTTATCAAAACATCTGATGATGTCGAACAAATGAAAGTTTGGCTACCGGAGCAACTCGATTTATTTTTATCAGAAATCGACGACTACACCCTTAAAGCACTTTTTCATTTTCAGTTCTATTCAGGTGCCCGAATTGGCGAAACTAGAGCATTATTAAAGTCTGATATATCAAATGAAACAGTATCATTTAACAAGAGCATACGCTCTTACAGAGAAGGATTTAACCCACTTAAGAATACATCTAGTAAAAGAACTATTCGCTTGGATGATTCAACGATAAATATGATTAAACCGCTGCTCCTTTCTGATGGCGACTTTTTGTTTGGTGGCCCTGAACCAATCGGAATGAGTACAATCCAGCGTGCATTCGAAAATGGTATAAGAGCGTCCGGCGTTCCAAAAATTAAAATACATGATTTAAGACACTCCCATGCTACATTGTTAATAAATAGAGGAGCAAATATTGTTGCGGTATCTAAACGACTTGGTCACAGTGATGTTCAAACAACACTTAGAACATATACGCATCTACTACAAGAATCAGACGATGCATTAATGAAAATCTTAGAAAATGTAAAAACCCCTACAAAAACCCCTACAATTTTATAAACACATTATTTCGAGTGTATCTACATTCCTCTATATAAGCGGTTATTCATCACTAATAAACACCGCTAATTATGCTTTTCTATCTCTCGCCGACTCCACCAAATAAAAACAACCGAAGCACTTATCAGTAGTTACTACTCATAAGTGCTTTTTTTGTTGCTTCTCCATAATTCACTCATATATTTAAGATTTGTTGATGATACGTTTCTATATTAAATCAACATATAATAGGCACATTTATTATAAACAAAATTGTCTATGCTATAATGAACATACTATCTAAGGGGGTAATTCATGGGATTAGTGTCTTTTCTTGACGAAAATCAACTCTTTTCCGATACGGAACTTAACCAGAAATATAACCACTATTGGTTAAACTTACTTGATGTACATAATACTCCACTACCTCATAATATTAAGGTAGACTTCTCATGCACCATACAAATCAGCCAACAAAATATAACTTTATATTTCAAATTTCCTGATTTATTGATGCCTGAATCACATTTTTACGATCATTTACCGGATGTTCCACTGTCTTTCTTTAAGCGTTACGGAAGGGTTTCAACTGTAAACCCTTCGCAAAAATCTCAATCAAAAGGCGATCTACTAAGTTGCTACTTTCCCATCAATGATTCATTGTTACTGCTCATCGATGGAAACCACCGCTATCATAGGTCTATCGAAGGACCGGATATGCCCAAAATACGATTCATTCCTGAATCTCTTTTAATATCCAACGATTGCTTTTCTGACAGTAATAGCTTATATTGGTACATTTTCTTGGTTGAGTTAAATACAATTCAACGTATCAAAAAAGAACTAAAGCTCACAGACGCTGAAATATGGAATAAACTCTACTGTAATACAAACGAACTTTATTTTACTTACAACAAACTATTCAAGGGGAGGATACGATGAAGCATAAAATTTTAAAAGTTTCGCAAGTTGCATTAGCTGCTCTGGTGTTATCACAAAGTAATTCAACGATTTTTGGAGAGACAGCACGTGATTGGAATTTAGACAATCGCCTCATCGATTACATTGCCACAAAATATTTTTGTGAGCGATCAAATCGTGGGAAACCAGGATGTGCTGAATTTGAAATTCATCCCAATGATTTAAAACCTTCAGATTTAGTTGGTGAATACGTTGCTTTTGATTTCAATTGGCGTACCGTCAAAGATATATTTATCAATGCTCCTGTGGAAAGAATTTCTGATAAATTAGACGTTTTAAATGGTTTGAGGTATAATTTTGACCTCATTGATTCTGACTTTGTGTTTCCTTATAGCGCACAACAGTTACCCAATACCAACATTAACATTGGTTTTACCAATGCTGATATCCGTGAACCTTTAGACTGGGAGTCCATCGAAGGAACTTGGAATTTACCGTCTATGTTTGATGAGAATTTACTTATTGGAAATACTAATATATCAATCGATTATGTTCAGTCTTCTTCCACACCACCGGAAAAGATGCTTGCTCTTTACCAAGAAACAATAACTGAAGAGAATTATACATCTTTCAGTATTCCTCTAAGTCAACAATATCAACCTTTAAATACCGACGCAGATGCAGTAATGGATATATACTTTAGATATTCTCAACCTTTGGAGCAAATATTTGTCCTTCAAAGCAAAAGTGGCAACCAACTCACCTATAATGTAACAATCGAGAATAATGGCATGGATTCCCGTTTCCACTTTTCATTAATCGACGGCTCGTACCGTGCAGGAACTTATTCACGTAATGCAGGCTCTTATCCTTCACAGCCTCCAGGATATTTTATGGATGATCTTGATGACTACTTCACAGTGACTCATACTTCAGAGTACGATGGCGTCAATAAACAGGAATATCATTTTGAGGGTAACGGTACCTTTATGCTTAACGCGCCCAGTGCACTATTTGTCCATTACGTTGATGATCTTGGAAACATTCTTCATGAAGACCTTACGAGTAGTGGGTTAGTAGATGAAAACTACACTACCGAAGCATTCGATTTCGATGGTTATACCCTTGAACGCGTCGAGGGTAATCCGAAGGGTGTTTTCGTAGAAACAGATACTCATGTTACCTATGTTTACACAAAAACAAAGCCGGTTGATCCTGTTGATCCTGTTGACCCTGTTGACCCTGTTGAGCCTGTTGACCCTGTTGACCCCGTTGAACCTATTGGGCCTGTTGATCCAATTGATCCAATTATTCCTATTGTCCCTGTTAAACCTACAGAGCCAAATATCGAAAACGAAACGATACCAACATTGCCGCAAACCGGAATACAAACAAATCAAACATCACTTATCGGTGTGATTGTTACATTACTTGGGAGCCTCGCATTACTAGGCTCGCGAAAACGAAAGAATACGAAATTATAGAATGCACTAAAAAGGGGATCCCAGCTTAAGGACACCCCTTTTTTAGTTTGGTGTTATTTTTCTTGCGATTACAAATAAAACCACCATTTTCCATCACATTCATAGAGTTCATGTTTCTCACCATTCATCAGTACACAGTATTGCGTTGTACGGATTGATACATCACGATGATGTGCGATACTTAGCACTTTGGTTACTGTATTTTTTATCATACCAATTACTACAAATAATGGTATATAACTCCCATCGAGCTTATGGAGCACTACGACTTCAACATATTTCCTACTTAATGTCATCTCTATCACCTGACTTCATTATAAACTTAGTTTCGGACATTCCTTGACCGATACTATAGATATTGTCGTAGATTTACAACCATATGTATTAAATTGTATTCTGTATAAACCGATGAATGCATGGAATCGCATTGCGATCTCAATGGGAAAGAAGGCCGATCGTCAGTAATTCGCGCAGGACGTACGTTAACATTCATGAGATTCACTATGCAAAACTATGCTATAATCAATCCTAAGAAATGGAGATTCCTATGAAAACATATCCTATTATTGATTGGCATTGCGATGTATTGATGAAACTACATCAGAATCCAGATTACAGTTTTTATGACAATGAAAACCTTGACGTTAATGTTTTGAAATTGCGTAAAGGTGGCGTTAAAGTCCAAGCCTGTGCAATTTTCATTGATCCCGACGCATATATTGATAACAAGTACGACGTTGCATTGGGGCAGATTGATGCATTTAAAAACAATGTTCTCAAACAAGAGGGAATTGTCCACATAAAGCATTTTGCGGAAATTGAAAACCTAAAAGATGATGAAATCGGTGTCTTCTTGACTCTCGAAGGACTTGATTGCGTTGGGTCGGATATTACAAAAGTGAAGCAATTTATAGATGAAGGTGTCCTATCTATTGGAATGACATGGAACGACGCAAACTTGGCATGTGATGGAATTGGTGAAACACGAGGCGCCGGGCTCACAACATTTGGATTTGATGTTGTGAAACTCGCTAATGACCGTGACGTCTTCATCGATGTTTCCCACATTAGCTTGAATGGATTCGAAGACGTCCTAGATACGGCTAAGCATGTAATTGCAAGCCATTCAAACGTTCAGAAACTTGCCTCACACCGACGTAATCTCAATGATGGACAAATTCAAAGGATGAAAGATAAAGGGGCTCTTGTACACTTTGTGTATTGCGATGCGTTTGTCAATGACCAGCATCGGGTTGAACCGACTACAATTCAAATGCTTGTTGACCACATAGAGCATTTGCATCATGCAGGGCTCGCATCACAACTTGGACTTGGTTCTGATTTCGATGGTATCTCCTCCAAAATTATGAATCTTGAAGATGCTAGCCAGAGTCAGAATTTATTACACGAGATCTCAGTACGCTTAGGTTCCGCTTTCGCAGAAGACATAGCCTTTGGAAACTTCATGAGATACGTTAACCGTCACTTCTAAAAAAGTACCCTGTGGGTACTTTTTATTTGTATAAATCTGCAACACGTTGGATTCGAGTTCTGAGTTCTTGACGAACATGTTTTGGTGCGAGACACTCGCTTTTATCTCCAAAACTAAGCAAAATATTGTAATAATAGTCGTTTTCCATGAAGGGAAAGTTAACGAGATAGTACGTATCATCTATTGCAGTAAATGCATCAAACGAACAATAATCCATTACACGATCCATTAGTGACCGTTGTACACGTAACGTGACTGTTTCATTGGGACTATCTAAGACAGTTGATACATCAAAGCGAACTTGGGAGTACTCTCTACGCTCAAATGATGTGGGTGTTATCTTTAGGTCCGAAAGGCGTGAAAGTCTGAAAATTCGATAGTCTTCTCGCTCTAAACAATACCCATGCCAATACCAGCGATTACCTTTAAGTACGAGTTGATACGGCTCAACTGTACGTTGTGTACTATTACCAAAACGATCGTGATAGGTGAATGTTAGCAGTTTTTGCGATTCAATGGCTTCCTTAATAATCTCTAGATACGATTGAACATTACGATTTCCAAACCAAGAACTTAAATCAATATGAACGTGTTGCGTTTTCAGCACAATGTCCTTTTCTTTTTCCGGTGGAATTAGACTTTTAACTTTGGTCAAGACATTCGTTAAAGTGTCATTGGATGTCATATCGGATACACTCGATAGACCTGTAAGAATTGTTGACAAATCTGAAGTTGAAAATACGTTGTGATTAAGTTTATAGTTCGGCATTATTTCAATGCCACCACCGACTCCAGGTATTGTTCGAATTGGGATTCCCGCCAAATCAATAGCATCAATATCTCGATAAATCGTCCGGAGTGACACTTCAAACATTTCGGCAAGTTCTTGTGCGCTTACGCGTTTTCTTTCTAGCAATACAATAATGATACTCATCATACGATCCGTTTTCATGGGTATTTCCTCATCTTTATTAAACAAATTATAAATTGTTGACATAATGGTGTCAACAATTGTCGCGTATACTATAAATACCAAGAGAATGGAGATTATGATGAAACATATTTATGTATATGTAATGGATACATTAGCAGATTGGGAGATTGGATATATTACCGCAGAATTGCATTCGCGTCGCTTTTTTAAGGACAATGCACCTGAGATTGCTATTCAAACGATAAGCTACGCACCGCAGTCGATTACTACCATGGGAGGGCTTAATGTTACTCCTGATTGCACATTGGATAGTATGATTGTAGACGAGAATACTGTGTTGATTTTACCTGGGTCAGATACGTGGCATCAACCAGAGCACCAAGCCGTACTTCAGTATGCACAACAGATTTTAAATGCCAATGGTAGTGTTGCAGCAATTTGTGGTGCTACACTCGCTCTCGCCACTTCGAACATGTTGAACTCACGCAAACATACCAGCAATGGTCCGGGATTCCTTGACATGTTTGCAACCAATTATACGGGTCAGACCTTTTATCAAGATCAACCGGTTGTCCGCGACAACAACCTTATTACTGCGGGATCCACAGACGCGCTCCTTTGGTCCAAGACAATTCTTGAGACACTGGATGCCTTTAACGATGACACCCTAGCATTATGGTACACTTTCTTTAACGAAGGGAACCCGAATGTCTTCTATGCACTTATGGAGACTTTACCCACCAAAGGCCACTAGTTCTAAAAAAAAGACGTCACTGACGTCTTTTATTCTGTTATCGCATTAAGTCCTCGTTGGACAGCAGCTGCAAAATAGGGCCATCCATGATCGCCATCAGCGATTTGTGTATAGCGTACTTGCGCATGTTTTTCAAAGACTGCAACCGTTGCATCAACATCCGCAAACGGAACAATCGTATCCAACATTCCTGTCTCAATATAATACTGCGTGGTATTCGCCTGCGCGAAAGAGACTGGATGATTTGTATAATATTTTTCGAAATCATAAGTACCATCTTCATCGCGGAAAATACTCCAAGCATAAGTTTCTGTCTCGGGGGTCATTTCTTTCCATACTGCAGGTGCAATGGCGAAGACTTTTTTAAACGTATTGGGATATTTCATCGATAAGCGCAAGGCGCCATAGCCTCCCATTGATACACCACCGAGTAATATATCACCATTGGTACGATACTTTTCCAAATAATGTGGAATTAATTCTTCCATAATCATGGATTCCATAGGATATCCCGGCCCATCAAGATAAAATGAATTGAAACCGTCAACAAAGACTACGATGCCTTCATAATGCATTGCGTCTAACTGACCTTTCATATCCATACGCTCAAGGAAATTGAGTTGATGTCCGCCAGCGCCATGGAACATAAAGAGTACTGAATACCTTGCATCCGATGTGTCATAGGATGCAGGAAGATAAACACTCGAGTTCCAGTCTATACGCATTTTCTTACTTGCAATAAAACTCGAGATAATAGTGCCTGA
Source organism: Erysipelothrix anatis (assembly GCF_009828745.1). Lineage (GTDB taxonomy): Bacteria > Bacillota_I > Bacilli_A > Erysipelotrichales > Erysipelotrichaceae > Erysipelothrix > Erysipelothrix anatis. The sequence continues at coordinate 2,975 of NZ_WTSX01000018.1, read as the reverse complement.
ATTAGTTAACAAAATATGTGTGCTCCGTTCTCCATTGTAATACTTTAACATGAACAAAGAATCCGTAAATTCCGAAAGTTACAAGAGTGAGTAACCACCATACAATCCATTGTCCAAATAAACTCATTGCAGTTCCAGTAAAGACTGTACGATTGCCTTCAAGGACTGTGTGGTCTGCTTCCCATCGGTACGTACGAACCATTGCCCATGGTGATCCAAAACCAAGTGTAAAGACTACGATAATAACATTGACGATTTGTAAGCCAAGGTATGACATAAAACCGCCATCAAAATATGAACTTTTCATTGATAAGTCCCCCTTTTTTACATTATACACGATAAATACGACAAGATAGGACGAATGTCTACCAATTACATAGTTATAGGTGTAATATATAAAAATATGGAGGGGGCGACTCTATTGAAAGATAAGCGACATTATTATCTGAATTGGGTACTTATTTTTATTACGGGTGTCCTTCTTTTTGTGCTTGTTTTGATTCAAACTGGATTTACTTTCTCAAAAACATCCGTACTTGAGGCGATTCGTTCTCAAGATCCTAAATACGGTGAAATCGTATTCGCAACAACCCTCAATGATCGTAAAGAAGTTTATGTCTTTAAATATGGTGATGATTTGTATGCTCCAGTCGTGCTGGAACGTTTGGGTTCGTTATGGCGAAATAGTCATTACTACTACCAAGATGTCGCACAAATGAACATGTACTATACCGGTATTCGCGGCATTGCTTATGATTTTAATTCGATGAGTGCGCAGCGTCTCAATTATATTGATTTATCGTTAAATAAAGATTCTCACTGTTTTTTGGTCATTGATGAAGACTTAGACAATGTCAATGTTAAGTTCGAATCAGAACCTACTGAAGTACCAATGACTAAGAGTCAAAATGCCTTTTATCTTCAAAGTGATGTTGATATCGAAGCAGAAGATTCATTACTGATTGGTTATAAAGATACACAGGCCATCAAAGCGCGGTTAATTACGCATGATCCGGCTACAGTGATTGACTCTGTAAGTATTGGTACCAACACAACATTAAATACGAAGAAAAATCCTCTAATTGTTCCACGAATTCAAGCTTATGCTTATGATGATACTGCCTATACGAAAATTCCTTTTATCCATAAAGATGTAACACGGAATCCCATCTATACCGTCAGCATCAATAAACAAGTCCCTGACTACGCAACGACGACGCAAGGTTTAGTTCGCGAAAAAGATGGTCATACGTTACTAACCTATTATCATTTTAATGATTCATATCTGCTTGAGGTGCATAGCGTCGAGACAAAAACAAACCAGTATTTTGAACTTTCATCCGATACGTTTGCTTTGATTTCAAATGAAATCAATCATTGGTTGAGCAGCCTCAATCCGCCATCAACGCGCAGTACGATCTATTCAATTATTAAGACATCTTCATGATGTCTTTTCTTTACTTTACTATTATTTTTGTTTTTTGAAGGCAGGAAGTCCAGTAGCACCAAGAAGAAAGGAGACAAGTCCTAGTATGAGCGCACCTGTCATATACGTAATAATCACTCCAAGTAATACGCCACGAAGCAGTGCTCCAAAATTTGTATCAAAACCATCAATATCTGATGTTTTTCGAATCTTGTATTCACGTTTCATCTCGTTTTTCCTCACTTTCGTCACATGATCTTTAAACTTTCTTGTAAAGTTAGTGTAGCATTCTGCCATACCATTCGTGATGAAAACGGTCTATGCTGCACGATTTTTGTTTAGGTGGTCATATTTCTCCTATATTCTCGAAACTATTTCAAAAATTGTTGGGTGTCTTCACAGCATGGTGTAAGATAAGAAGGAATCATGTGGAGGTATTGACCGTGACAATAGATACACTATTTGACAACGCTCTTTTAAATCAAGAAATTGGTGGTTATGTTTATGCCATCATTGAAAACGAAACTGCAACAATTAAAACTGCAGGACAGGCAAGCCCTGAGCTTGCAATGAGTGAGAATTTGCACTTTGATATTGCGTCATTAAGCAAACTTGTAGTAACGACACGCATTATGCAACTTGTTGAAGATGAAGAAATTGACTTAGATACGCCTGTTCAAGACATTCTAGAATCATTTAGAATCGCACATATTACAGTTGAAGACTTATTGTTGCATCGTAGTGGCTTTAACCCTTCTGTATCCAAAAAATATCTGGAATCAAAACAACTAATTAAGACATCGATTATGCATGCATATGATTGGCAAGAAGCCAACTATCATACAATGACCTACTCTTGCATTAATTTTATTATTCTTGGTTGGATTATTGAAGCACTGGATGGATCCTTGGACCATTCGCTAAATGAACATGTTCTTAAGCCTTTAGGCATGCACGATACAACATTTAACCCTGTGTCCACACCTTTAATCGTCCCAAGCGAAATACACCCTACACGGGGCCTAATATGCGGTACAGTCCATGATGAAACAGCAGCATCTTTAGATGGCATTTCTGGAAATGCTGGATTGTTTTCAACAATTCACGACCTTATCGCGTTCACCAATGGATATCTTCAAAAAACTATTTTAACCCCTGAAACAATTGATATTATGGTAGATACAAATCAAGAGCTTCGAAGTCTCGGTTGGAATTTGCATCTTTATGAGGGACAACCCTATCTTTTCCATACTGGATTTACGGGACCAGCCATAATTATGGATCTCAATCGAGGTCGTGCACTCATCATTTTGACCAACCGCACTTTTCCTTCACGCTCCAACACAGCCTTTATTGAGACGCGCCTCAAAATTTATGATGCATTTTTAGGAATGTAGATTTGCAGCATTATCGTTTCATTACAATAAATATCCACCAGCTTAGCTGGTGGTTTTTCAGATGCGGGCGTAGCCCTTTACTTCTAGTTGCGCTTTACAGCGCTAATGTAGTCTGCCATCTACATCTATTTCTTGCTACCCGTAAACGGGTC
>NZ_WTSX01000017.1 GCF_009828745.1 Erysipelothrix anatis | reverse complement strand
ACCCGTTTACGGGTAGCAAGAAATAGATGTAGATGGCAGACTACATTAGCGCTGTAAAGCGCAACTAGAAGTAAAGGGCTACGCCCGCATCTGAAAAACCACCAGCTAAGCTGGTGGATATTTATTTTTTTAGTATTTTTGAAAGGAGAGTTTCTGAAATACTATGTTTTTAGTTTTTTGGTTTCTCTACACCGTATTCATACCAGTTTAGAAGTGGGTTATAGCCACCAGGGATTGCTTCTCCTGTTTCAGGGTTAATAGCTTTTGAATCACCAGCTAAGATTCCTGTTGCAGTTCCACCAATACCGATTACTAATAATAGTACGATACATTTTGTAGGAGTCCAGTTACGTTTCTTGAGTAAGAAGTACATTAACATTGTTAAGAGTAATGGTAAGAGTTTTGGTAAAATTCCATCCATAATTTTTTGAACGTTTGTTACCATGTCACCATCAACAACTGAGATACGAATTTGTGTTCCACCGAAGATAGAAACCATCGCACCAACAATGAATACCCCAAGGATACCAGCTGCTCGTGTAAATTCTTTAGCATTTTCTGTAAAGACATCGATTGCTTGTGCACCAAGACGGTATGACATGTTCATTAACCAGAAACGAAGTGCAAATTGTACAGCGTTAAAGATTAATAAGAACAAGATTGGACCCATAATCTGTCCACCAATTGCCATATTAGCTGTAATACCAGCTGTAATAGGAACAAGTGTCATCCAGAATAGAGCATCACCAATACCTCCAAGAGGACCCATTGCAGCAACACGTACGGCACGGATTGTTGGGATATCAGCTTTGTTTTGTTCTAAGTTTAGAACAATACCCATAACAAATGTAACTAAGAATGGGTGAGTGTTGAAGAACTCAAGGTTATGCGTCATAGATGCTGAGAGGTCTTCTTTGTTAGTATGGATTTTTTCTAATCCAGGAAGAATTCCATAGAGCCATCCAGCTGCTTGCATACGCTCATAGTTAAATGATGCTTGCAAGAAGAGTGAACGCCAAACCATTTTGTTAAGAGTTTTCTTGTCCAGCGGTTGTGCTGGAGTTAAATCTTTGTAGTGTGTTACATTAGATTCCATCTTCTTCACCTCCACCGAATGTTGCATTTTGTGTTAATTTACGTAGTTTTGTATTTTGTTGGAAGTCATAGATAGCAATAGCGCCACCGATCATTGAAAGGATAAGCAATGCTGCTCCTGAAAGTCCAGGAACCATGTTGACGATTGTAGCAAATGCGAAACCAAGGAAGAAGAATCCCCATAGTTCGCCAGATAGCATAATCTTCATCAAGATACCGAAACCAACATATTTCATCATACCACCAGCAACATCAAGACCAGCCATTAACCAGCTAAGGTTATAGGAAGCTTCTGCTAATTGTTTACCGATAACTTGTCCTGATAACATTCCAAGTAAGACGATAAATGCGAAGAGTGATCCCAAGATTGCCATTGAGATAATGTTAACGCGTGTAATTCCTGCTGGGTTTGCGTCTTCAGCAGCTTTATCTGCTAATGCCATCATTGGTGACATTAATGTAAATGTCAATGTAACAGCATATTGTCCAAATAAAGCAAATGGAACTGCTAAACCAACAGCTGCATCAGGTGCCATATTTGATGAAATAGCAAACACAGTAGCCATGATACCACCGATAATTACGTTAGGTGGTTGTGCTCCACCAACTGGCATACTACCGATTGAGATTAATTGGTATGTACCACCAACAACCATTCCGGCCTTAATATCTCCAAGAATAGCACCAACAATTGTACATAATACGATTGGTTGGTAGAGGGATTCTAGGAAACTAAATTGGTCAATCGCTGCAATAAATGTAACGATCATTACGAGAATGATTGGAATAATTCCAAAATCCATAATCTTTTCCTCCTTGAGTATTATTTAAATAATTTAGCGACGTCTTCTGTACCTTCTTGAGGAACGCGTCGAATTTCAAGCTCAACTCCAAGTTCTTGGAGACGTTTGAATGCAGCAACATCGTTGTCATCAACTGCGACAACAGTTGCTACTTGGCGTTTCCCCTCCGCCATGTGCATGTTTCCGATGTTTACCTTTTTGATTGGAACACCGCCCTCAACAAGTGTTAAGACATCTTGAGGTGATTCGCAAATGATGAAAATCATTTGGCGATCAGATGCTTTGTGAATTGTATCAATTGTCTTTTGAAGTGACCAGTAACGTGTTTGTGCGTATCCTGGTGCAGCCATGTCCATAAGGCCTTGACGCATCTTGTTGGTAGAAACTTCATCATTAGCAACTAACAGTAAGTTAGCACCAATAACTCCCGACCATTGTGTTGCGACTTGTCCGTGGATGAGACGATTGTCAATTCGAGTTAATACGATATTTGGCATAATTCATGCTCTCCTTTCATACCCATAAGAGATGTAAGCGCTCTTATAGTGTAATATTACAATAGATAGGTACATTTTTATTTGCATTATTTTACATATCCTTTGCACTTTTGATTAATCGGCGGTAATTATTTAATGAAAAAGCACAATGTTGTATAATAGAGGCATAGAGAGAAGTTTAGGTAGGTGAATTATGTATTTAAAGACAACAAGTCCACAGTTTCTTAAATTTGGTTCGATTGCTGAAGAGCCGTCAGAATATGTATCACATCGTAGGATTATTGAAGGAAAAAATCCAGACTATCTAGAAGTAAGTGAAGTGCCAATTCGTATTGAGTTATTAGAAGGAATTGCGATTTTGGTAGTTCAAGAAGAGTTTGGAAGCCGCGAACAATTTGTTATCCACCGTCCAATTATGCTGAAAGAGAATACACCTTATACAGTCATTCCATTAACACAAAGCGTTGTTGTGGATTTCTCATATCAAACACCGATGGCTCAAGAGTTGAAACGGATCGATTTACCCAACCAGTTGGCGTATGAGCCGATTCGTCCAAAATTTGCTGTTACCGACATTTATTCATATTATTATAGTGTAAAAGGGAAGGACTATCACTTTGATGGCGAATCCCATTATTTCTGGGAATTAACGTATGTGGATACGGGAGAGTTAGGGGTTGAAGTGGATGGTGTTGAACATATCCTATCCAGTCAACAAATCATGCTTTATTTTCCAGGACAATTTCATAAACAATATATTCGAGGTGATAAATCGTCATCATACCTCACCATTATGTTTGATATGAACATTCGCACGAAGGATATGGCACATCTTAAAGATCGAATCATTGACTGTACTCCGGAGTTGTATCAATTGACGGATAAATTCATTCGCCACTCGACCATTATGGAGTCGCATAACGTACCATACTCGCGTGATCTCATGGTTTCATATCTTCAAGAATTAGTCATTCTTTTGATCCAACTTGAGAATCAAGATCAAACAAAAGTTACGACAAACAATCCAATTCAAGAAAACTTTGAAAATGAGTTAATGAATGAAATTAGTACTTACATTCATAATAATATTTTTGAACCCATCTCGGTGGAAGACATCTGCGATCAGTTTTCAATTAGCCGTTCAACCTTACAGGGTATTTTTAAGAAAAATCTCAATATGCCGCCGAAGCAGTATATTAATGAATTGAAAATGGCGAAAGCCCAACACATGATCTTAGAAGAACGCTATCCAATTACAGAAATTGCGTTAAAGCTTGGGTTTAGTTCAATCCACTACTTCTCACGTAAATTCAAAAAACGTTTTGGATTAGCACCTAGTGAATTCTCACAATCGATATACAAAGAATCCATTGAATCAATTACAGAAGAAAATAAATCAGAGCACAAAAAAAGCTGAAGTCGTGAAGACTCCAGCTTTTTTATTAACGATCTAAAATATTGGTAATGCTATACATTGCAATTTCGACTACAGTGTTATCACTGAGGCGTACTTTTGCAAAGATTTTTTCATCATCGGTACTTACAAGTTTTCCGACGAATCCACCAGCGAATACAATCTCTACCCCTGGTTTCAATTCATTAAGAATATCAGGCATACGGCTGTGTTGCTGCTTAATCTTACGCGCAGTTGTAATATAGTAAATGATTGCGAATGAAACTAAGAGCACTCCAACAGTTAAGCTTGAATATAAAACTACTGACATTGGTGTCATAGTTAGCCTCCCTAGATACCATCTCCATCAAAATCATCTTCTGATGTCTCTAAAACTAATTCAAAGAAATCTACTTGTGATGCGCCAGTTTCAACTAATGAACGTGAAAATGCTTGAACTTCAACATCACCCATTCGCATTAAACTTGCTTCTAACAACATCGCTAAGTTTGTTCCTGTTAAAACTTCAATGTTACTGAATGAAGCAGATAACATTGCTGATTCTTTAAACGGTGTTCCACCTTTTAAATCTGTGAACACTAAGACACCTTCGCCTGTATTAACACGTTCGATTGCTGCCTTTAAGTCTTCAGATAAAGTTTCCGGTGTTTTATCTTGGTTGAATGTTACAACCTCATATTGTTCTTGACGTCCAGCGATGAGTTCGACTGCTGATGTTAAACCAGAAGCAAATTCGCCGTGTCCTGTTACAACGATACCGATCATTATTTTGCGCCTCCATTATGATATGGATAAATGATAACCCCTTGAACAACACGGTTTACAAGTCCTGATGGCCATGGATTGTCTGGTGATTTATTCAACTTGATTGATTGGTACAGTGAGAAGATTTGAGCATACATCACCATATTTAAACCAACAAGGTCCATATTCATAGTTTCATTATATTCGATGACTTCGTAGACATCAACTAAGTCTTTAATTTGTGAATCGTGGCGTGTATCGACAACCATAATTTTGTTGCCTGCACGTTGTCCGCTCATTTCGCGAATTAAGTCGATTTGATATTTACGAACATATTCTGCTTCTTTCATGTAGATAACAGTTAAAGTTTTGTTGTTGACAATTGATTTAGGTCCATGACGGAAACCAAGTGGTGAGTTATGCATTGTTACTGTTTCACCAGCTGTAAGTTCTAACATTTTTAATGCACTCTCTTGGGCAAAACCGTTAAGGTCTGCATCTCCAAGATAAACGATACGGTCAAAATCAAAGCTATCAACTGTATCTTTAACAATTTGGAAACGATCGGATTCGATATGTTTTCCAACACGGACAACTTCTTTGACTGCATCTGTGTAGCTCTCTAATTTATCAATGTTGAATGATAGGTAAGCTGCAAGGAACATATTTGAGAAGCTGCTTGTCATAGCAAATGATTGGTCATTTGTTTCTTTTGGTAGTTTGATTGAGTAGATGTTTTCGTCATCACGTAACGCTAATTTACCTTCATGGTTACATGTAATGACTAAGTGTTTTGCATTCTTGTTGACTTCGTTCACAACATCAACTGCGGCAATGGATTCTGGTGAGTTTCCTGAACGTCCAAATGATACAAGTAATGTAGGGCGTGTTGGGTGAACATAGACTTCAGGAGTAACTACAATGTTTGTAGTTGCAACTGATTTAAAGTTGCGTCCATACGCTGCTTGAAGGATTGGTGCAAGTGAGTTTCCAACAAATTCACTAGTTCCAGCTCCTGTAAAAATAACATCAAAATCTTCTTGGCCTGTAACTTGGTTGATGAACGCTTCAATATCAGAACGTTTTGAAGTTACGATGTCCAAAGTCTTCAACCATGTTTCAGGTTGTTGTGCAATTTCATTTGCCGTGTGGAAACCAGCAAGTGCTTCCCAGTGGGCTTTATCTTGTTTAAACATATACAAATCTCCGTTTCTTATATTTTTTATCATCTTCATTATAGGATTGGAAAGGGTGTGCCTCAACCAAATTGGTTAAAGATGCAAAAAGCAAACTGAAAAAGACAAATGAATTGGTGCTACACTATAAAATATAAGGTAGAATAGGTATATAGAGACGGAGAATCATCGAATGGCAAAAACAGAAGAAACTATGTTTATTGATTTTTTTAATAAGAATGTATATCTTGTCCCCAAAGATAAAGAGGCACTTGCAAAGGTATTTCAGAGCCGTTTTGCAATTACTTTAGCACTTGCAGTTGTTGTGAATGGCCTGTTTTTTGATACACCTGCATCCATGGTGTTCGGTCTTGCGACACTCATTATAATGGAAATCATTTATCGTAAACGTTTTTTACAAGGGCTTACGATTGTACCAAAAGAACGTTTTGTGATGAATGATAATCTAAAACCACAAGCATTGATGATGAATATTGGTTTGTATGCATTGTTCGGCGTTCTGCTAACATATTATGCATTAACAGGCGTTACACAAGAAGCATCAAAGTGGGGCCTTCTTGCCTTAGGTGTTGGGTCCCTAGGTTTGAGTGGAACCTATTTGCTGACATATTTATCAAGTAAATAATCATGGGAAACCATGATTTTTTTTATATGCAAAATAAGCTATAATAGATGCATTATGTGGAGGATCTATGGAACATATTAAAATAATCGTTACAGATATTGATGGTACACTAATTTCGTCCGATGGAACACTGGATGAGACTACAAAAAAAGCTTTGATTAAGGCTCAACAAAAGGGAACGCGTGTTGTTTTAGCGTCGGGAAGACCGACAAGCGGTATGCTTCCACTTGCAGCCGAACTCGATCTTGCAAACTTTGGTGGCATGATTGTTTCTTATAATGGTAGCAAGGTTTTAAATCCAGCAACGGATGAAGTTCTCTTTCATCAACCACTATCTCATGAAGAAGTGCTTTCAATTATTGATCACCTGGAACAATTTGACGTCAGTATGATGTTTGATGACGGGACATTCTTGTATACGAATAATGAAGATGGTTATATGGTTCAACACGAAGCAGAAATGTGCTATCTGAAGCTCAAACCCATTAAAGATTTACGTGAAGCCGCAACATTTACCCTTAGTAAAGTTTTGGTGAGTGCTACACCTGAGTATCTTCAGGAACACCACGACGCCCTTATTGCACCATTTTCAGGAAAACTCAATTGTGTTTTCTCCGCGCCATTTTACCTTGAGTATACAGCGCAAGGGATTGATAAAGGAAATGCACTAGCGCAAGCATTAGAACCTTTAGGATACCATCCTGATGCGATGATTGGGTTTGGCGATGGTCATAACGATAAATCGTTCTTATCCTATGTTGGCCATGCTGTCGCAATGGGGAATGCAGTCGATGCAGTTAAAGATATGGCCCATTTTGTGACCCGTTCAAACGATGAATCGGGAATAGCCTATGCCCTTGAAACGTTAAAAATAATTTAGAAAAGAGTTCACCAATGGTGAACTCTTTTTATAATATCTTCTGATTTTGGAGAATCTTGCGATGAGCCGTCACGAGAGGATAAGTGTCCACAATTTCTTGAAGAGGCACAAAGAACCAATTGTGATCTCCAATGTCTAACGAATCAACGTGATAAGCTTCAATATTCCAATGCAAATGAGAAAACTTATGGACAAGAGTTGTGACAGGTTTCAAATCTTGGTGACCATCAATTTGTGGTAAACGGAAGAGACCTTCCATTAAACCATCATCGTGCTCATTCGAAATAAGCAATTTTCCATCTTTAACGAGGATAAAGACTGATTTATCATACGCTTTCACAGGTTTGCTTTTGGGTATAAAGGGAACCTGACCCACGACTTCTCCACGCCAACAAGCGCACATTTCCTCAAAAGGACACCCTTCGCAGTTTATGTTACTAGGAGTACATACAAGGGCCCCTAACTCCATTAATGCTTGATTGAATTCGTTAGGATCCGCACCATCCTTAATAAGCTCTTCTTTAAGAAACGCATCAAAGACCTTATGGGCTGCTCGTGCATTTACGTTCTCGGTATAATTAAGATATCGTGCCATGACACGCTTGACGTTACCGTCAATCACTATTTCCGGCAAACTAAAAGCAATTGAGGCAATCGCACTAGAAGTGTAGTCACCAATGCCAGGAATACTCATAAGTGCCTGTTTATCCGCGGGCAGAACACCGTCAAAATGTTCCACAACAAACTGTGCCCCGGCATGTAAGTTACGAGCACGGCGGTAATAACCCAATCCCTCCCACATTTTGAGAATTTCATCAATATCAGCTGCTGCTAAAGCTTGAACAGTTGGATACTTCGCAACCCATTTTTCATAGTAAGGGAGCATCGTTGCAATTTGTGTTTGTTGAGCCATGATTTCACTGACCCAAATTTTATAGGGATCACGCTCACGACGAAACGGTAAGTCTCGTTTATTTGCGCGATACCATGTTATTAATCTATCTGTAAATGTCATGCGTATAGTATAGCCCATATTCGCGACTTTGGGTATTTGAACGCAAAAAAAGAAATGGACGGGAACCCATTTCTTTTAAGAGAGATAGTGCGTAACATCGTAGTGGTCTTCATAAGTGGTTAAGAAGGAAATTATGAAGTCATCTACGACGGATGCAGTAACAACTTATCTATTATTTGAAGTTGTTACTAACATAATACCTTTTTGTAAATAAAAAATCAACCAATTACCATCGATAACATTATGTGTAATTTTGGTATTTGACTATATTGTAAAGATAATGTGAAGAAACCTAACACTACCGGAAGAGTTCATGAAATGATGGTGAACTCCCGAAAATTTCAAAAGATAATCAATTGGAAGGGGTTAGATTTAAACGATGAGTGTGATAGGATTATTAAGAAGAGGTAAAGATAAATGGCAAAGCGAAGACGTTATAAAATTAATTATAAATTTGCGATTCCTTTTGCATTATCAATCCTACTTGTAGTAGGTTTAGGAATATATATTATAAGTGGTATGTTTCCCAAATATCCAAGTCATTTAAAGAATGTGGATACAGATAATAAGCAAATTGGAACCCAAGTTAAGGATTTAAAATCAATGGATCAAGGATATTTTGCGTATCATTATCCAAAGACGGGATACAAATCTGCAGATACATTTGTGGACAATGTGCTTACAAATACCCAAACTCGAAACCAAGAGGTGTTTACCGACAGTGAACGAACCGATGTCGAATTTCTCCAAGACTACGCGGTATCGACGTATAAAGATAAATATTTGAGTGTTACATTCTACCAACAACTTGATGGTGCACTCACCAATGTGGAAAGTCGTGTTTTTGACATGAATTCAGATACGGAAGTAAGTCCCAAAGATCTGCTCGTTGACAAAGCAGATCGAAAGGTCATGAGTGACTACCGTAAGATTTTAGAACCAGTAATGCCGCGTGATCAAGTTATTGCATCATCGACGTTGGATGGGAAAACAAATTGGCTGCTCAACGATCAGAAAATGTGTCTGTTTTCGAATGATCGTAAGGTCGAGTACGATTTAAAAGAGTCTGCCCATTTCTTTGATGAACCACCGTTTGAGACTGATAAAACTGCAGCCGATGTTCCATCAGCCTACCTTGATCAAGGAATCGATGGCAATGAGAAATTGATTGCTTTCACATACGATGATGGACCACATGGTGATAATACCTTGGCATTAATCGATTTGTTTGCAACGTATAATGGAAAAGCGACATTCTTTACAGTGGGGAGTCGTGTAGGAAGTTACCCAGACATTGTGAAACAAATTCTTGATTCAGGAAATCAAATAGCGAGTCATACTTTTTCACATCCAAATTTGAATAAAGCGACTCCAGAGCAAATCCAGCAAGAAATTGCGAGTACAGAGCAAGCAATCCGCGATGCTTCGGGATATGATGGTCAAATCATGGTCCGCCCACCATACGGGAATGCTAATGAGTATGTTCGTGAAAATTCAAATGTCACATTTATTAACTGGTCAATTGATTCAAATGACTGGCGTTATAAAGATGGCAAATCAGTTTGCGATACAGTTGTGGAATATGCGCATGATGGTGGAATTGTTCTCATGCATGATCTGTATTCAAGTACTGTTGAAGGAACTAAGTGTGCGCTCGAAAAATTATCGGCTGAGGGTTATAAATTTGTCACGGTCGAAGAATTACTCGAATCACGTAACATCCCAATTGAACCAAAGAAAATTTACTATAGAACATAAAAAAAGGCACTTGACGTAGGTCGAGTGCCTTTTAATCTACTAGAATGTTGTTTCTTGTGAGTTGTTTGGGTAACCATAGTTGTTCATGTGGTCATCACCAGGACTTACTAAGAAGAAGATAAATACGAATTGACCAATAACTGGAATCATATTTACGAGTAGGTACCATGCAGATTTATTTGTGTCATGTAGACGACGAACTTGCATCGAGATTGTTCCAATGAAAATGATGGCTTGAATAACGATGATAGCTGCGCCCAAGAGTGTAGGTAATTTAACAATTAATCCAATTAAACCAACAGCAACGCCAAAGAGTGCTGCAAAGAGATAAATGTATAAGATTGTAAACCAGAATTCACGACGTGATGTGCGACCGTCCATGATTGCCATGTTAGCTACAAATTTCTTTAAATAGTTCATAAGTTTTCCCCCTTTATTGTCCTATTCTATAATATCTACGAACAGAAAAACAGTAATATGTATACAATATTTGAAAATTTATGAGAATATGAGAGTGTGTATCGAAAATGTACATGCGTTTTTCGACGACGAGGCTATATTTCAGTGTTATAATAAAGCAAAGAGGTATTGTATGAAACATGTGTTTTCACGGGAAGAAAAATCAGTTTTATGGATACAGATACTCGTGTCTGTAGTTTTAATCGTAATAGGGGTACTTTTTATTTATCGTGATAATCTCATGTGGTCACTCATTTATCTCGCTATCCGTATTGCATTAATTGCTTCGTTTGTGGTTTCGATTTATCAAAGTATCCGAAATCGGAATATCTTCAATGGGTTAATTGGTTTAGGTGCACTGGGTCTATTTATATTGCTGGGACTGACGGAGTACCTCTATATCGAGATCATTGCAATTATTTTTGGGATGTGGGCAATGTTTAATGCAGCAGTCCACGGACTTGAACTTTATGTCAAAATTAAGGACAACGAACCCGGAAAGTTTGGAAAAATTATTGCGTTTCTAATTTCATTTGGCATGGGTTTATTACTGATTTTCAGTGGTGTTGAAAACCGTTTTATTATTAATTTACAAGTTGGATCATACATTATTCTATATGGTATAGTGGAGGGATTTTCGGCAGTTCAAGTTCTTTTCCGTAATAAAATCAAGATTAGTTTTTCCTTGCCAGTCTTTTTTGCTGCATTAATTCCGAATTTTTTAATAAAGAGTATTAATCGTATTGAGTTGGAAAATCCTGGCAGTTTTTCGAGCGAGGTTGAGCCCTCAACGGGTACAATGTTATCCGTATACCTTTATGCTAAAGATGAAGGACATAGTCGAATCGGCCACCTTGATATAGGATATCGTGGCAGTATTTATTCTTATGGTGCCCATGATAACTTCAACCGTGCAAAATCAATGGCCTATGGCGACGGTGTCATGATTATTGGAAGTGAGAAAGATTTTGTCCAATATGCAGTCGATACGGGCACAACAGTCTTTCGTTTCTTTATTCATTTAACACAAGAGCAAGCGAGTCAAATAGAAGCACGTATTGATACAATTCTTGAAGATGCGTTTTATTATGATTACCCATATCAACAAGATACAGAAGGCGAAAACTATCTAACACGACTCCGTCAAGCAAATCTAAAAGTAGATTTCTATAAGTTTAAGCGCGGAAAGTTCAAAACATACAACGTGTTTACGACCAATTGCGTTCTGGTTGCTGATCAAATTATTGAATCAAGTGGAATGCGATTAATACAAATAAGTGGTGTGGCAACTCCCGGGGCTTATTATGAGTATCTTGAAAGCCAACTAAAAAAACCTGGATCTGGTGTAATTCAGAAAAAAATATATACATCAAAGAGCTCGTAAGAGCTTTTTTTATGGGAATCCAAACCAAATTGGTGCGTCAAAAAGTAAGGTCATAACGAACCCAAAAGTGATAAATGGAACAAAGGGGATAGCATCTTGCAGCGATCGTCGCCCCATCACAATTAACAAAATAGAAACACACGAAGCACTTATCACCGCGATCGCAAGTGTTATGTAAAACGAAAGTACATTTAAGTAAGTCGCACAAATAATAAGTAAGATAACATCGCCAAAACCGAGATATTCTTTGTGTCTTAAACCTATCAATGTTAGCGGAACAACACAGACTAACAAGAAAAAGTGATTTTGGGTCAGTGGATTTAGCCAACGCTGAAGTAGTGCTAAAATTAAGCAGATTATTAAGTGGTGATTCGATATACAACAGGTGTATGTATCAATTAAACTCATCAACAACAGAAGCGATATAAACAAACCGTGGACAATTCGAAGCATCGTTGGGAGTTCCATTTGCATCAATTGTCGAAAAATAATGTAGTGATTGAAAACCATAAAAATAAAGACAGAGACGCGCCGTTGGCCATATTGATTACTTTTGATTGCATCAATAACGCGAAATCCCCAGCACCATATTAAAAATGTCAGTAGTACACAAAAAATAGAAGTTAATATAGAATACATCAATTTCACCTCTATCTTTTAAATAGGAAGCGTGCGCTATAAATCCTATAAAAAAGATAGAGATTACTCTCTACCTTCATATTTTGAAACAATTTTATGAGCTGCTTCAAGATTCATGGGTTGGGTTTGTGTCAGTTCAGTCACGATTGCATCGAGATGTTCAGCGAGAGCCCCAGCTTGTAATGCGAGCGACCGGGCATGCAGTGCCATGTGACCTTTTTGAATGCCGTCAGTAGTTAATGCGTAAATGGCAGCGAAGTTTTGTGCAAGGCCGACACTTGCGATCATCATCATGAGGTCTTGAGCATTCTCGAATTTCATAATTTTACGTGCTAATTGTGCTTTAGGGTGAATACCCATTGAGCCGCCAACAGCGCCAATGGGCATGGGTAAGGTTATGGAACCGAGGATATCACCATTATCTGCTATAGACCATTTAGTTAAGGGTTGATATGTGCCTGAAAGTGAAGCATAGCTATGGACTGCGGCTTCGATTGCACGCCAATCATTCCCACTTGCCAAGACGACAGCATCAATACCGTTCATAATCCCTTTATTATGTGTTGCTGCTCGATATGGGTCTACCATCGCAAGATCGGATGCCTGTTTAATGCGTGAGGCAATGAGATCAGAATGTTTAAGCGTATCTGGATTCAAACGTACGGAAGCATGAACAACGGATTCCGTTGTTAGGTTTGATAAAATCCCCATTAAGGCTTCTGTTGCGAATGTTTCGGCTAAGTAACTCTTAACGGCCTCAAGCATAGTATTCATCATATTTGCACCCATTGCCTCTTGCGTGTCTACAATTAAATAGACAATCAGGAAGTGTGTTTTATCGGGATTCATCACATACTTGGTTTCTATTTTGTGAAGACCGCCACCCCTTTTCACAATAGATGGGTAAGCAGTGTGTGCAATATGCTGTAGTTCTGAGAAATTATTCTCAACAAATTCCATCATTTCTTGTGGGTTTTTTGGATTAGCAAATGCAATTTGACCACGCATGAAACGACTTTCTACATGACTTGTTATACCACCATTACGTTGGAATATCTTTGCGGCATTACTCGCAGCAGCAATCACTGATGGTTCTTCTGTGACCATTGCCATCACAACATCTTTTCCATTGATTAGAAATCCAGGAGCAACTCCCATTGGAAGTTCATAGGCTGTAATTGCATTTTCAATCATATTGTCGTAAACAGATTCCGGTAAAGGCGTATCCAAGGACTCATCGTAACGATGGTCTTGAGCAAGGACAGCTTTCCGAGCTGCGATATCTTTCTTATAAAACTTTGTATACATGTGAATCACCTCATAGATTAAGAATAACTTATCACGATGAAAATGCAAGCAAACTCTACCGCTTCTTAACGCAGTTTTGGTATGATGAAGACAGACAAAAGGAGAGATTCTATGAAAGCAAATAAAGTTTCAATAATTGGTGCAGGTTTTGTTGGTTCAACCACTGCATTTGCGTTAATGAATAGTAATGTCGTATCCGAAATTGTAATTGTTGATATCAACAAAGATAAAGCGAAAGGTGAAGCAATGGATCTGGATCAAGGTCAAGTATTTGTTTCTCCCGTAAAGGTTGTTGCTGGTGACTATCCAGAAACAGCAGGATCCGATATTGTAATTATCACTGCCGGTTTGGCACAAAAACCTGGTGAAACACGGATTGATCTTGTAAACCGTAATATTGAGATCTATAAGCAATTAATTCCAAGTATTGTTGAATACAATCCAGATGCTATCCTCTTGGTTGTCTCAAATCCAGTAGATATTTTGGCACAAATAACCTACCAACTTTCAGGCTTCCCAGCGAATCGCGTGATTGGTTCAGGTACAGTTCTTGATACCGCACGCTTCCAATCAATTTTAGCAAACAAGTTTGCTGTCGATCCTCGTAATATCCATGCGAATATTATTGGTGAACATGGTGATAGTGAGATTGCAACATGGTCACTCGCAACCATTGCTGGACTTACAATCGAGCAGTATTCACGCAATATGAACATTGAGTTTAATGACGCGATGCGTGATCAAATTACGCATGATGTTAAAACGGCTGCGTACGAAATTATTGATCGTAAAGGTTATACCAATTATGCGGTTGCACTTGCCGTTACGCACATTGTTAAAGCAATTCTTCGTGATGAAAAATCAATCTTAACCGTTTCCTCATTACAAAGTGGTGATTATGGAATCGAAGATGTTTATATTTCAGTACCAACAGTTGTGGGTCGTCAAGGAGTTCTTAATACCGTTGAAGTTCCATACAGCACAAACGAAGTGTCGGCACTTCGAGAATCTGCAGATATGCTTAAAGAAATTATCAACCAATCAAATCTATAAAGTATACGAATAGTCCGCCGTCATGGTGGGCTATTTTCGTAGTAAAGCACAGGTGCAAATGTTAACGATGGGTGATGAACACGAGAAAAACAGAGCAAATTGCTTGAAAATGGAACTTTTTTCGTCTGTAAACGCACTCATGATTGCATTTTCTACACTTTTACTACGAATTCGTGTATAATAGACCAGTTGTAGAAAAGGAAAATGTAATATATGAAAAAAATAATAAACATAGCAGTTATTGCTCACGTTGACGCTGGTAAAAGTACACTCGTAGATGCGATGTTAAAGTCCGCAGGTGTATTTCATGAGAATCAAGTGGTCGTGGACCAAGTTATGGATAGTGATGATATCGAGCGTGAGCGTGGTATTACAATCTATTCCAAAAACTGTAGTGTCGAATATGGCGACATTAAAATTAATATTGTGGACACTCCTGGCCATGCTGACTTCTCAAGTGAAGTTGAACGTATCATCAAAACGGTTGATACAGTTATCTTAATTGTTGATAGTGCAGAAGGACCAATGCCACAAACACGTTTTGTTCTAAACAAAGCGCTTGAAAATGGTTTAAAACCAATCTTACTAATTAATAAAATTGATAAACAAGACCGTCGTGTTGAAGAAGTCATTGAAGAAGTTTACGAACTCTTTATGGACCTTGATGCAACCGACGAACAACTTGAATTCCCAATTCTTTACGGAATTACGAAAAAACAAATTGTTCAAAAATCATTAGATCAAGATGCAACAAACATTAAAGATCTCTTTGACACAATTGTTGAACACACACCACTTTATCCAGATTACGATAATGATCCACTTCAATTCCAAGTATCATCATTAGCTTATGATGAATATGTTGGACGTCTTGGAATCGGTCGTATTACTAAAGGACAAGTTAAAAAAGGACAACAAGTAGCTGTTGTTGATAATGATGGAAACGTTAAACGTCAATCAATTTCAAAAGTATATGTCTACGAAGGTCTAAAACGAGTGGAGACACAAGTTGCATACGCTGGTGACATCGTAATGGTTGCTGGTATTGATGATATCTCAATCGGTAACACATTAAACAATGTTGATCACATTGATCCATTACCACCAATTATTATCGAAGAACCAACATTGTCCATGAACTTCATGGTTAATGCATCACCATTTGCAGGTCGTGATGGAAAATACGTAACATCTCGTAACATTAAAGAACGTCTTGAAAAAGAACTCGAAGTTAACGTGGGATTACGCGTTGATGATACGGGGTCAGCAGATTCATTCAAAGTCTCTGGACGTGGAGAACTTCACTTATCAATCCTTATTGAAAACATGCGTCGTGAAGGATACGAACTGGCAATTTCAAAACCACAAGTTATCACACAAATGATCGATGGCAAAAAACATGAGCCAATTGAAACTGTAATCATTGAAGTGCCAGAAGCATATTCAGGAACAATGATCAGCCAAATTAGCCTTCGTCAAGGGGAAATGACTGACATGACTGAAGACCGTGGTATGGTTAAACAATACTGGCGTGTTCCAACACGTGGTTTAATTGGTTTCCGTGGAGACTTTATTAACTCAACACGTGGTGAAGGTACAATGGTCCGCCAATTCTTCGGTTACGAACCATACAAAGGTGCTATCCAACAACGTCAAAACGGTTCAATGGTTTCAACAGAACAAGGTGTTTCGATGGCATACTCAATCTTTAACTTACAAGAACGTGGCCAATTCTTTATTGGTGCACAAACAGATGTCTATGAAGGAATGATCGTCGGGATTGCCGCACGTGATACCGACATGGATGTTAACCCAACAAAAAACAAAAAACAAACAGCGATTCGTAGTTCAGGACGTGATGAAGCCATGAAGCTTACACCACCAATCCAACTAACGCTTGAATATGCACTTGAGTTCATTCGCGATGATGAATTGGTTGAGGTTACACCTCTAAATATTCGTCTACGTAAACGTTTCTTAAAACCACACGAACGTAAAGCTGCAATCCGAAACGTCCAAGAATAATTAATGAGAGAGGTGTCGTACTATGGCATTGGATAACCAACCACTAAAATATACGTTGCTGAAAACTGAAAAAGATACAGGTGCCCGACTCGCATCCATTGAAACGCCACACGGCGTTGTGCAAACGCCAATGTTTATGCCGGTCGGAACACTTGCAACTGTTAAATTTTTATCACCTGAAGATTTGTACAATATCAATTCACAAGTAATCTTGAGTAATACCTATCACCTATGGCTTCGCCCTGGGTCCGATATTGTTAAAGAGGCAGGTGGATTGCATAAATTTATGAATTATGACGGACCAATCCTCACAGATAGTGGTGGATTCCAAGTCTTCTCTTTAGGGAAAATTCGTAAAATTGTTGAGGAAGGCGTTCATTTTAAGAACCATCTTAACGGCGATGCCCTCTTCTTAACTCCAGAAATTTCAATTCAAGTTCAAAATGATTTAGGAGCAGACATCATCATGAGCTTTGATGAATGTCCTCCATATCCTGCAACTTACGAGTATATGAAAGAAAGTATCGAGCGAACAGTTCGCTGGGCGAAACGTGGCCAAGAAGCACACCAACGTCCGCATGACCAAGCCCTCTTTGGGATTTGCCAAGGTGGAGAATTCTCTGATCTTCGCGAATGGCATGCAAAACAACTCGTTGATATGGACTTCCCAGGTTACTCAATTGGGGGAACCAGTGTTGGTGAACCTAAAGATGTAATGTATAAAATGATTGAAGATACAATCAAACACTTACCAGAAGACAAACCACGATACCTAATGGGTGTCGGAAGTGTTGATGGATTGTTTGAAGGTGTGTTGCGCGGTGTTGATATGTTTGACTGTGTTTTACCAACACGTATCGCACGTCATGGTGCTGCGATGACAAGTGTCGGTCGTATCAACATGAAGAGTGTAAAATATGAACGTGATTTCTCACCACTCGATGCAAATTGTGATTGTGAGGCATGTACTAAATACTCTAAAGCCTACTTACGTCATTTAATGCGTACAAACGAAGGTCTTGGAATGCGTTTATTATCAATCCATAACTTACGTTACTTATTAAAACTAATGGAAGATATTCGAGAAGCAATTAAAGACGATCGTCTCCTTGCACTTCGTGATGAAGTCTATGAAGCGTATGGAATTGCGGATGGAAGTAACACTTCTGGTTTCTAATTCAGAAAAAAGCTTTGACACAATATGTCGAAGCTTTTTTATTGTTAATAGAAGGGAGAATACCCATATATTGAAAACGCATACATATTTGTATTGAATCCAATGAATATAATGTTATAATGTTTTATATAGGAGGATTCACTATGAATGCATTAATGACATTTTTGGAAGCCAAGATTATGCCCTATGCGACACGAATTAGTGGACAGCGCCACATGTCCGCAATCCGTCACGGTATTATCGCCACCCTTCCGTTAACGATTGTAGGATCGTTTTTTACAATTTTGCTGAATATTCCCGTACCCGAAATTGCTGCGGTCATCGAGCCGTACAAAGCAATGCTTGATATTCCCTTCCGTTTTACTGTCGGAACGATGTCACTATATTGTACGTTTACCATTGCCCAGCATTTAGCAGGTACCTACCAATTGGATAAAGTATCAACAGGACTACTTGCTGTCTTGGCCTTTCTTATTTCGACAGTTGTTCCTGTTCATGTCACACAAGCTGTTGATGGTGTGATTGGTTCAGGTCGTTACATCAATATCGGAGCATTAGGTTCATCATCATTGTTCGCAGCAATTGTTACTTCGATAATTACTGTCGAGATTTTCCGTTATATGAAAGCAAAAGATTGGACGATAAAAATGCCTGATGGCGTTCCACCAGAAGTCGCGAATTCATTCATTGCGCTACTCCCAACAGCTGTGGTAATTCTATTCTTCTGGACGATACGCTATCTCTTAGGCTTTGATATTAATGGTTTCCTCACAACCATCCTAATGCCGTTGAAAGGCCTATTAACAGGAAATAGTTTAATTGGAGGGTTACTAACGGTATTCTTAATTTGCATCTTTTGGGTAATGGGAATTCATGGTCCGGCAATTCTAGGTCCCATTATTCGTCCATTTTGGGACATGTCGATTGCCGAAAATATGGAAGCATTCACTAATGGTGTACCTGCATCCCAACTCCCCAATATATTTACGGAGCAATTTATTCAATGGTTTGTATGGATTGGTGGGTCGGGAGCAACGTTGGCACTTGTTGTTCTCTTTATGTTCTCAAAATCAAAATATTTGAAGCAATTGGGAAAACTGTCGATTCTTCCGGGACTCTTCAACATTAATGAACCAATTATTTTTGGAGCTCCAATTGTTATGAACCCAATTCTTGCGATCCCATTTATTGTGGCTCCATTGGTTATGACGACAGTTTCATACATCTTCTTGAAACTTAATTTGATTCCGATGATGGTTGCGAAGTTACCGTTTACTGTCCTCTCGCCAATTGCTGCATGGATTAGCACTGATTGGACAATAATGGCAGCTATCCTAGTAATCATAAACTTCATAATCTCGTTGCTCATATACTATCCATTCTTTAAAGTATTTGAGAAACAACAGCTAGAACGTGAGCTTGAAGCAATTACGGAAACATCAGAACAATAAAAAACCGCTATTAGGCGGTTTTTTTATCGTTTAATTTTAATTGTACCTCAGTTAAAAACTCGGACTCATTTTGAGTGTAGCGGTTATCGATACGATAAATTTCAAAAGGACGATTGTCGGATGTATAGCCGTGCTCATGTGCAACATTAATAATTTTCTTCAAATTCGCAACACTCTGCTTATACGACCCTTGATAGAAAATAGAAATGTAGGTACCCGCTGGAAGGATAAAGTCATAATCGTCGGTTTCTTCATCACCAATAAAAAATACCGATTGCATGGTATTTATGATTCCTTGATTTGCATCATCATAGGAAGGGATGGCACCAATCTCTAAGTCACCCAATTCATCCAATTCTTCTTGGTGCTTCCTATGTAGTTGTTTGATCACAAAATCAGTTTCTTCATCACTTCGCATTTGTGATTCGAGTTCGTAACCGTAGCGAATTGGATACTCTTTGATGGTGATCGTGGCGGTGTCTAAATGACGGTAAAAGCGTAGCATATCACTCCGATAGTTTAGAGATTCATAGATTTCATTTAGTTTTGATATTTCCGTTTGGACGCGTTCTTTCTCGGTTTCGTAGAGTGTAATTGTATGACTGAGTGAAAAAGCATCTAAATAGTCTTTAATCTGTTCAGTGGAAAAATCTAAGGCCAAGAGGTCGCGAATGATGTTGAGAATGAAAATATCATTAAGAGAATAATAGCGATAATTGTTGTCGCCGCGTTGCGGTGCAATCAGTCCTTTAGTTTCATAATAGCGAATGGAATCAACACCAATACCATATAACTGCGAAATTTCTTTGATCGTATAAAGTTGTTTCATGGGTATCCTCCAAAGTTCTTTGTTTGACTCTAGTATAGTACTAGGGTTTAGAATGGTCAATATATAGAAAAAGGAGAAATACAATGTTTCGCAATAAAGAAAATAGGAAGACTGTTGGGGCAATGTTACTAGGATCTCTGATCCTATCATTCGGTCTTTATAATATTCACCAACCCCTACAAATCACCGAAGGTGGAGTTATTGGTGGGATTCTACTCATCAACCACTGGACAGGGATTAACGCTTCCTACATTTCCTTTGCATTGGATCTATTGTGTTATGCCTTTGCATTCAAATTCTTAGGTCTCGATTTCATTAAAAAATCGGTGATCACATCATTTTTTGTTGCTGCATTTTTAAGAATGTGGGAACTTCAACCTCCATTAATTACCCATCTATTTACGAATCAGTTCGTCGCTGCAATCGCTGCAGGAATGTTTGTAGGTATTGGGGTCGGGATTATTGTTAGAAGTGGGGGATCGAGTGGTGGTGATGACGCACTTGCACTCATCATCTCTGAACGTACAGGTTGGAAACTTGCGAAAGCGTACATGATTACAGATTTTTCAGTGCTAATACTATCATTGTCGTATATTCCGATGTCGCGAATAGTTTACTCATTAATCACGGTAACAGTGTCATCAGTTTTAATTGATATGATTAGTACCTACCGTGTTCAACCTATCAAAACAACAATTCCCCAAACTTAGTGAGATTGTGTGTTAGTACTTATTTCGCTCAAATTACACATAAATAATGCATAATGGATTTACGGAGGTGGTAACGATGTCCAAAAAATTCAGACAAACGCAGACCCCAAAAGTAGTGCCAATTGCAACGTTATTGGCCGTAGATAAAGAAGGAAATGTCCTTCTCGCAAAAAACGAACGAGGGGTATATTCGCTACCCAATATAGAATTAAAACAAAAGCAAACATTAGAAAATTCAGTACGTATGGATATGAAAGACGTGCATAATTTGGAAGTAGGAACATTATCATTGATGAATGTGTACTCAGATTCCGAGTTTAGCCCAAGTAAGTGGCTCGTAGAAGTTCATACAATTTACTATACTGAAGATTTTGAACCCAATGGCAGTCAGACCTTTTATCCAATGTATGACGTTCCAGAAAACATAGATGCTTTTTCAAAACGTGTTATTTGCAAGTATTATGACGATGTACAAAAATCATTCATGGACTATATTCGAGTCCATGGCGACTTATACTAAATCCAAAAGCTCGTGGTTCATAAACCGCGAGTTTTCTTTTGTTAAAGATTTGACAATAAATTCATTTAAACGGTACAATGCACACAGGAGAACTCACGATGGAAAAAACGTACCGAATAAAAAAAATACTCAACAATAACGTTGTGAGTGCCATGAGTGGACTCCAGGAAGTTATTATAGTTGGGATGGGTGTTGGCTTTCAGGGGAAAGTTCATGCCAAAGTTGATAACCGAAAAATTGAAAAAGTCTTCGAACTCAAGCAAGAAGATGTTTTAAAGACGTCTCAGCTTGTTCGCGATATTCCTGAAAGTATGTTCTATGACATGTATCGTCTGATTGATAATGTGTCGAAGCAAACGCGAATCAATTTGGATGCTCATGCGTATGTAACGTTGATTGATCATATTAATTTTGCGATGGAACGTCATCGAAGTGGTCAAGATATTAAAAATTTAATGAACTATGATCTTCAAATTCTTTATGGTGATGAGTTCCAATTTGGAACTCGATTGCTTGAAATGGTCAACACAAAGTATGGAATTAATATGCCTGACGATGAAATTGGATTCCTGACGATGCATATTGTGAATGGTGCCCATGCGGATATTAAAAACCAATCCTCGATTCTAACGGACACGGTTCTAAACTGTTTGAATATTGTTCGTGATTACTATTTAATCTCATTGAAACTAGAAGAAGCAGCAACACAACGCATCACAATTCATATAAAAATGCTCGTCCAGCGGGCACTGAGCGATACACAAATTGACTTCGAAGAAAATATCTTGTACAATGTTATTGAAGAATTTGATAGTGCTTACAAATGTTCGCTACAAATTCAGGAATACATTGAAAATCGTTTAAAGAAAAAACTAAACCCACAAGAACTTGTCTATCTTACAATTCATCTAAACCGTTTGGAGATGATGAATAAAGGCAAGTGAGGATTTGTTACCGGAATTATGGGCAAGCCTCTCAAGTGCGTCTTTTATGGCGTCTTGGGAGGCTTTTTATGTTTTCTTCTTTAAACCCCATTCCAAAGGAGGAAAGAAGATGGGAAAATATCAAAATGACGCACGTGATTTACTAAAACACGTGGGTGGCAAGGATAATATTGGGGCTGTAACACACTGTGTCACACGGATGCGTTTTGTGTTAAATCATCCTGACCAAGCTGAGATTGAAGCAATTGAAAAGATTCCAGCAGTCAAAGGAACGTTTACACAAGCTGGTCAATTTCAAGTCATCATTGGAAATGATGTCGATCTTTTCTACAATGATTTTGTAGAAATATCTGGAGTTGAAGGGACCACAAAAGAAGGTGTCAAAACACTCGCTAAAACGAATCAGGGTAAAGTTCAACAACTCATGAGCAACTTGGCAGAAATTTTTGCACCGCTTATTCCTGCATTAATTATTGGGGGACTCATTCTTGGGTTTAGAAATATTCTGGAAGGTGTTACATGGGGCGAGTGGGGTAAAATCGTCGATAACTCACAATTCTGGGCAGGGATTAACCACTTCTTATGGCTCATCGGAGAAGCAATTTTCCAATTCCTACCAGTCGGAATCACATGGTCAATTTCACGCAAGATGGGAACAACACAAATCTTAGGAATTGTCTTAGGGATTACTTTAGTTTCACCACAATTAATGAATGCGTATGAGGTAGCTGGTGCAACAGCAATTCCTTTCTGGGATTTTGGATTTGCACAAGTTCAAATGATTGGGTATCAGGCACAGGTCATTCCTGCAATGCTTGCTGGATTTACTCTGGTATATCTGGAACGGTTCTGGAAGAAAATCATCCCAAGTGCTGTCTCAATGATTTTTGTACCACTCTTCGCATTAGTACCTGCAGTCTTAATTGCACACGTTGTTTTAGGTCCTATTGGATGGACAATTGGTTCATGGATTTCAAATGTCGTCTATTCAGGTCTAACATCATCATTTAGAATTCTCTTTGCAGGAATCTTTGGTTTCTTCTATGCACCCCTAGTCTTAACAGGATTACATCACATGAGTAATGCGATTGATATGCAGCTCGTTAATGACTTTGGTGGAACGCTCTTATGGCCAATGATTGCATTTAGTAATATTGCTCAAGGGAGTGCAGTTCTTGGAATTTGGTGGCTCCATCGAGGCAATACCGAAGAAGAGCAAGTATCGATTCCTTCCATTATTTCAGCATATCTTGGTGTTACGGAACCAGCAATGTTCGGAATTAACTTGAAGTATAACTATCCATTTATTGCTGCGATGATTGGTTCATCAATTGCGGCTGTTATCTCGGTTGGATTTGGATTGATGGCTAACTCAATTGGAGTTGGTGGATTGCCAGGATTCTTATCATTTAATATTGACCGTTGGCCATTATTCTTTATGATTGCCCTCGTTGTCATTATTGTTCCGTTTGTAATTACTGTCGCATATGGCAGAAAGGTTGAGGGCAATGCAAAATAAGTTACCGATAGTTTATCAGATTTATCCAAAGTCATTTTATGATACAAATGGGGATGGAATTGGAGATGTTCAAGGAATTATTGAAAAGTTGGATTACCTCCAATATTTAGGTATCGATATGATTTGGCTAACTCCGATTTTTACATCACCACAGCGTGATAATGGATACGACGTAGCGGATTATCTTGCAATTGATCCTGTTTTTGGGACAATGGAATCGGTTGAAACGTTGATACAAGAAGCTAAAAAACGTGATATTGGTATTATGTTTGATATGGTTTTAAATCATACTTCAACAGAACATGCATGGTTCAAACGAGCACTCAAGGATCCACAATATCAAGACTTCTATTTCTTCCGCGAGAAACCAACCAATTGGGAGTCAAAGTTTGGAGGAAATGCTTGGGAATATGTTGAATCGCTCAATCTGTATTATTTACATCTTTTTGATGTAACCCAAGCGGATTTGAACTGGGAACATGAACCTGTTTTCCAAGCACTCGTAGATGTTGTGAATTTCTGGCTGGATAAGGGAATTCAAGGACTTCGTTTTGATGTCATTAATCTGGTCTCTAAACCTAATCCCGATACTTTTGAAGATGATTTTGAAGGGGACGGACGTCGATTCTATACCGATGGCCCGCGAATTCACGAACACCTTCACCGCTTGAATCAAGAAACATTCGGAAAATATCCCAATATCACCACTGTTGGTGAACTCTCGTCGACAGATGTTCAAAATGGAGTTGCTTATGCAACTCCAGAAAATAAAGAGTTATCCACAATTTTCAACTTCCATCATCTAAAAGTGGATTACAAAGATGGAAAGAAATGGGAATTAATGCCATTTGATTTCTTGCAATTCAAAACATTGATGAAAACATGGCAAGATGCAATGGCAGCAAATAATGCGAACATGTCGTTATTTTTAAATAATCATGACCAACCCCGTTCTGTATCTCGTTTCGGAAATGATCAAGAATATCCATTTGAATCGGCAACTGCGCTGGCAACCGCGATGCAATTAATGCGCGGAATGCCTTATATTTTTCAAGGTGAAGAGATTGGGTTACCGAATGCATACTTTGATAGCATTGACGATTATCGTGATGTAGAGTCGATTAATTATTATGAAATTCTAAGAACATCGATGTCAGATAATGAAGCACTTGAAATTTTACGCCAACGCTCGCGCGATAACTCAAGAACTCCCATTCCTTGGGATGATACCATACATCATGGTTTTACGACAGGAACCCCGTGGTTAGGATTGACCAAATATCCAAATGTCCAAACAGTTGCAGATAACCTTGATAATCCGAATTCAGTCTTCCATTATTACCGCAAACTGATTGCGTTACGAAAGACTTTGCGAATTATTGAATCGGGATCGATAACATTTGAAGCAATGGATCATCCGGAGCTTATGATTTATACCCGCGAATATAACGGAGAAACGATTGTAGTGGTCATTAATTTTTATGGCAATACCGTTGCATATCAACCGAAACAAAACGTTAAAGAAATCTTGCTTTCCAATGTGGGACGTACGACTTTAACTGCAACATGCGAATTGAAACCGTATGAAGCATGTGTCTACGCCATCACTGCGTAATGTAAACTAGAGATGAATACGTCACAAATGTCATTGTAATTTCATAATAAATAGTCGTTAACGTATCTATTCCGCGTGAATAAATGATAAAATAGATACACAAGCGCCAACAATCAACTAATAATGACTTGATGCGGCGTAGCGCCACTTGGAGGTATATATATGTTTTTTAAACGTAAAAAGAAAATAACAGATGAATCATATGGAGCATTCGGAACTGGAACTGTTTTATCATTAGAACAAGTTCCTGATCCTGTCTTTGCCCAAAAAATGATGGGTGATGGTTATGCCATTGAATTAACCGAAGGAACAATCGTTGCACCTTCAGAAGGTGAAGTAACGGTTGTGTTCCCAACGGGCCATGCCTATGGTATTGTCAGAGAAGATGGCGTTGAAATTCTTGTTCACTTAGGAATTGATACGGTTCAACTTGAAGGCAAAGGATTTGTATCGCACGTTAAAGTCGGTGATAAAGTATCCCGTGGAGATAAACTTGCAACGATGGATCTTGACCTCATCAAGGCGGCTGGAAAATCAATTATCAGTCCAATGATTATAACATCAGGCCAAGCGATAACATTACATCGTGATGGTGAAACAGTAACACCAACCACTGAGGATATCTTCTCAGTAAACGCATAATTTTAAAGCTTAGGATATCCTAAGCTTTTTTGTATATCAAAGGATAGATAGGAGTTACTTATGGAATATTACAAATACTTACGACAATTTGTTGGGCACCGTCCAATTATATTGCCAGGTTCAGTTGTA
The DNA here is from genome assembly GCF_009828745.1 of Erysipelothrix anatis. Taxonomy (GTDB): domain Bacteria; phylum Bacillota_I; class Bacilli_A; order Erysipelotrichales; family Erysipelotrichaceae; genus Erysipelothrix; species Erysipelothrix anatis. The sequence goes on along the minus strand of NZ_WTSX01000017.1, from coordinate 16,366 downwards.
CTTGTTTTTGATAGTGCTGGGGCAGTTCTTTTGGAGCAGCGTACTTCAGGTCATTTTGGCCTTCCTGGAGGAATGATGGATCTTGGCGAAAGTTTTGAAACAGTTGCCCTTCGAGAAGTCAAAGAAGAAACTAACCTGACGATTCGAACACTGGAATTTTTCAAAAATTATTCAGGACCGTCGCATCATGTTGTACTCGAAAATGGGGATGAGATGTACGTTGTAACCGCGGTTTTCTATACAATGGACTATGATGGAGATTTGCAACATAATCCTGATGAATCCCTAGGTGTTCATTTTTTTCCACTGGATCAATTGCCAGAATTAATGGTTCCCGTTCACTTACGAATGATTCAAGAATTCCAAGAGTTCGCAATCACAAAAGGGAATGTGTTAAAATAGTAAAGAACTTTTTAGGAGAACACTTATGAACGTAAATGATTTTGATTTTTACCTTCCAGAGTCACTGATAGCACAAACACCTGCCGCCAAACGCAGTGAGTCGCGCTTATTGGTTGTGGACGGTATGAATCTTGAAGATAAACACTTCTACAATATAACTGACTACTTGCATGAAGGGGACGTCTTGGTGGTTAATAACACTCGCGTTATTGCTGCTCGTCTTTTCGGAGAAAAACCTGAGACAGGTGCACATGTTGAGTTGTTGATTCTTAAATTTGAAGGGACAACTGCAGAATGCCTAGTTGGAAACGCTAAGGTTGTGAAACTAGGAACAGAACTAAGTTTTGGTGGCGGAAAACTGAAAGCTATCTGTACTAAAATTGGCGAAGAAGGCATTCGATTCTTTGACCTAATTTTTGAGGGGATATTCTTAGAGGTGCTGGATGAACTGGGACAAATGCCGTTGCCACCGTATATTCATGAACGTCTTGAAGATAAAGAGCGTTATCAAACAGTTTATTCGGAAGTTGCAGGAAGTGCTGCGGCACCCACTGCAGGATTACACTTTACTGAAGAAATCCTTGACCAATTGAAAGCAAAAGGTGTTATGATTGTTCCTGTAACATTACATGTCGGTTTAGGAACATTCCGACCTGTCAAAGTAGATAATATTTTCGAGCATACGATGCATGCCGAATCATACTTTATGACCCAAGAAACAGCAGATGTTTTAAATCAAGCACGTGCCGAAGGTCGTCGTATTGTAGCTGTTGGAACAACATCAGTCCGAACTTTGGAAACGATTATGAGCGAACATGGAACCTTTCTTGAGACAGAAGATGAAAGTAAAATATTTATCTATCCAGGATATGAATGGAAAGCAGTGGATGCAATTATTACGAACTTCCACTTGCCAAAATCTACACTCATTATGCTTGTCAGCGCCTTTGCTGGTAAAGCGGAAATTGACCACGCATATGCCCACGCAGTTGAAACTGAATATCGTTTCTTCTCCTTTGGCGATAGCATGATCTTGACCCATAAAAAATAAAAGAGGAGTCTTATGAAAATCAATAAAAATCCAGAGCGGTTAAAAATGATTCTAATTGTGATAGGAATTCAGTTCATTGTCGCAACAATAACGCTCTTAATGTATGGAAACGGTCACCCTTTAATTCAATATATTAGAGGGATTCATGTTGGTTTCCAAGTAATTATAATTAGTATTATAGGATTTATTATTTATGCGATTCCTGGTTATCTGCTCGTTATTTCAAAATCTAATAAGCGTAACCTTATCGCAACCATTGATTCAGCAGTTCTTGTACTAACGGGTATCTTACTTGCAACGTTTTTAATTATTTTTGCATACAGTTACGTGTTACACCTGAAGACGCCATGGTTATTCTATAGTCTTATGAACCCAATTTTTGGGAATTTAATGTACGATACGATGCAGATTCGATCGTTTATGAATCTTGTCTGGTTACCATCGACAATTATTCCGGGATTGGGAATATTGTTTGGTGCGTTTGTACGCCTTAAACAAGAAGGAGTTGTGAAAGTTTGAAACGTCATTGGACCGCATTACTGGCAATTGTTGCATCCGCAATAATTTACAGTCTGCTCTTAAAATTTATACCTGGAACCTTTACGTGGTTTCTAACATTTATTTGGATGGTTATGCTTCTAGTGATTGGACACTTTATGTCCCCACACAGCAAAGCAAATAACCGTTGGTTAGGAAAAGTTGTCATCGCAATCATCGTTGTCTTTATCTTTGGATTCCAACTGAATATTCTACAAGTACCAGAGTTTCGACAATTACTTGGAACCGTAGGAATTACCGGTGGGTTCCTCGATTTGCTCTTATTGTACTGTGGATGGGCATTTTTCCAAGTTTAAAAGAGTTTTCGAACTCTTTTTTTCGTTTAAACATGTATAATAAAATAAATGGGGTGACTGAATATGAGATTAAAGAAAAATGCGAACATCGTACTGTTGGGTGATAATACGTTTGTGAGTACATCATTAACACGATCATTAACGAAATCATTGCAAAATTATAACATTCATAACAGTGCACAAAAGCACTATCTTATGGAGGATGTATTGAATAATTTTCAATCCGATTGCACAACACTGAAACCAAGCGTTGTTTTTGTGAGTATTGGTAATGAAGATAGTTTGAGCTTACGGCGCGATATTTTATCGGGAACAACTGCATCCATGCTTAATTTTGAAAACCAGTATCATGAATTAGCCCGTAAACTGGATGCTATGACACTCAAACGTGTTGTCTTGATTGAACCTTTTTATGTATCTCGTTATGCAATCTGTGATCATGTTCGCTACGATATTCAGGATAAAATATACATCACCCGTAAAATTGCGAAATCGTATGGGTTTGAATTAATTACATTGGATGGCTTGCTGAATCAAGCGGCATTCGATACCGGAGCTTATAATATTGTTAAACCAAATGGTTTACAGTTGAAAAAACAAGGTGTTCGCGTTCTAGAGACTGCGATTTTGGATAAATTTAAAGAGTGGAGTATTCTATGATTGTATCAGGTAAAATAAGTGTTAAAGCAATTCTAAAAGAACGAAAACGAGAAATTAGTGCCGTCTATATTCTTGATAAACATCATGACAAAGAGTCGCGTTATGTTTTAGGAATTGCGCAGGGACTACCGATTGAACGGTTAGATCGTGAGGCTATGGATCAATTGGCAGGAAATACGAGCCATGGTGGATATTTAGTTGCATGCGGACCACGAATTTCGGATGGTTTTGATACGCTAAAGCAAGGACAACTTGCACTTATGTGTATTGAAGGGGTCACGGATCCTTTTAACCTTGGTGAGATTTGCCGTACGGTGGCGTCTTTGGGATTTGATGGTATTGTGACGCCAAACTATGATTTTTATGATAATGAAGCAAAACTGATTCGTGCAAGTGCTGGTGCAAGTGAATCGTTATGGTGGTTAAAATCTGATGATTTAGCGCACGATATGACTATTGTAAAAGAAAACGATGTTCGCATTGTTGCTGCATACCGTGGTGATGAGAGTGTTGCGCTTCATCACTACACGATGCCTAACCGTGTCTGTATTGCTTTAGGAGGCGCACTTCGTGGGCTTTCGCGCTCACTCCTTGATTTAAGTGATGATCATGTTCGAATTGATTATGATGCACGTGTCTCGTTGAGTACGGTTGGAGCAGCAACATCCTTTGCCTATGAGCACTATCGTCAAAAAGGAGTATCCGAATGAAACTAGCAATTATACAACAACGTATTTTTTCAAATAATCCACAACGAAACTTTGAAGCAATGAAAGCAGCGATTCAAACCCATAAGAATCAAGCAGATATCATTGTCTTCCCAGAAATGGCCGTCGGTGGTTACATGTTGGGGGATAAATATAATAATCTAGATACAATTCATGATTTCATGCAGTATAACGATCAATTAAAAGTGCTCTCTGAAGGAACCGCAGTTATTTGGGGAAATGTGCATCATGATGGAAAGCATTTATACAACGCGGCGTATTTTGCAGTTGATGGGGATTGGGCACAACGTGCATCTCAAACCGATCGGGGTATCTATTTCAAACACTTATTGCCTAACTATACATTTTTTGATGATAAACGTTATTTCCATGCGGGCCATGGTAATTTTGAACCGTTTGAATTTAAAGGTCAAAAAGTTGCAATTCAAATCTGCGAAGATATGTGGGATGAAACGCATGATATGTCACCTACGACACAAATGAAAGCCTATAACCCTGATGTAATGATTAATATTTCCGCATCACCATGGGTTAAAGGCAAAGAGACATCGCGCCTTGACACAATCCGTCGTCACAATCTATCAATGCCATTTGTTTATGTGAATGCCACGGGAATGCAAAACAATGGTAAAAATGTCGTAGTATTTGATGGTGGGTCATTGGTTGTGACGCCTAACACAATTCATGAGTTACCACAAAATTTTGAGCAATCAGAAACCGTGATTGATTTGATGGCCCTTGAGGCACATCAAAATCCAGTCGAGCACAAACTTTATGAAGCACTCATCCACGCAATTCGTTATTTTGATGAGGAAACACTTGCATACGGTCCAAAATGGGTCGTAGGTGTATCGGGTGGTCTTGATAGCAGTGTAACGGTATCGCTCTTAGTTAAAGCACTGGGAGAAGATCGTGTATTGGGTGTTACAATGCCAAGTAAATTCACACGTGACATTACCAAGAGTAATGCCTATCATCTCAGTGAAAAACTAAACTTTAAATTATTGGAGATTCCAATTGCTTCCATGGTTGATGCAACACTTGAAAGTTTAGGTCACGGTGGTTACGAAACGGTCGAAGGTTTATCCTATGAAAACATTCAAGCGCGTCTACGAGGCCATACATTGATGAGTGTATCGAGCCTAGAAAATGCTGTAGTTTCAAATAATGGAAATAAAATAGAGGTTGCATTGGGTTATGCAACGCTTTATGGTGATGCAATTGGTGCGCTGGCGATACTTGGAGATCTTACTAAGATGGAAGTTGGAAAAGTTGCGCAATCACTGAACGAAATTGCTGAGGCAGAACTCGTTCCACAAAACCTCATTCCTCATGACGAAGCAACACATGTATCTTGGGAATTTGCACCAAGTGCAGAATTAAAGGATGATCAATTTGATCCTATGAAATGGGGGTATCATGATGCTCTCATCGAATTCTTACAAAAAGACTCTTTGGAAGATTTGCTTACATCATATCGAGATGGTACCATTTACAATACGAAACTCGGTAGTTATCTCAAAACCTATCAATTGGATAAACCTGAAGCGTTTATCGATGATTTGAAATGGGTTATTCGAACGATGAATGTCGCTGTCTACAAGCGCATTCAAATGCCGCCGATTGTTTCAGTGAGTGACTATGCATATGGCATGACGTATCGTGAGAGCCAACTTCCACAGACTTACACACAGAAACAACGTGCACTTATGGAATCCATTCTTAAAATGTAAAAAGATAACTTAGGTTATCTTTTTTTATGTTTAATTCTAAATCTTAATTCCTCAATCACAAGAAAAACACACAGCAATTGAAAAATAGTTACCAAATAACCACTAAATACAGCATGTTAGTCAATATACAACGAACATGATTTAATAATTGTGCGATAAACCTTATAATGTGTCAGACACAATGGTATTATAATCCTATGTTCATGATAGGATGCCGTGTTGTATAAAACAACCCTTAGTAATTTTTTTGAAGGGGTGATTATGTGGAGAAAATACTACTGCTACTTATAGTAGTTTTACTTATCACGGGTTGTGCCTCAAATCAGCAACTGGGCATGGTGATGACTGGTGACACAGTGACCAGTTATTCCAAAGTAATTGATGAGCGAATTGAACCTATCTACTATGAAACAATTGAAAGACCTTCAGGATTATTGTTTGTTGGTGATTCGCGAATTGTTGAATCGGGAGCGGATGGGTATTATCGTTATGAAATCATTCAGTTAGAACATAATGGCGACATAACGACATATGAAAATCTTGCAGAGACAGTTCCTGCAACTGCAGAAATTATAGAAGTTGGGGTTAAAACCTTGGAGAGTGTGACACAAGGTGTTTATGATGATGCTTTTGCAAGTGCATTATTCGAATCAATTAATCAATCCCGACGTGATGTTTATTTAACAGAACTTTCGTGGTCGGATGAATTATCGCAAGCTGCTAAAACAAGGGCTAAGGAGCTTCTTATTACATTTGATCATAAACGTCCGGATGGACGCTTATGGGATACCGTGAGTAGCCATGTCTATGCTGAAAATATTGCATACGGACAAAAGACCTCTGAAGAAGCACAAGCTGGCTTCATGCAATCTGAATCACATCGTGACAATATTCTCTATGGAGATTTTGGGACGGTTGGAACTGCCGTAATTCGAGATGTTCGAGGCATGCATTACTACGTACAACTGTTTGGTTATTAGTAATGCCCTTGAACCGAAATAAAATACCGCGCTGTGTGGGGACCAGTGCGGTATTTTATTTATGACGTATCTTTCTAGAAATCAAATGTGTTACAGCTAAGGCTCTAAATTTACGAAAGTTGTTATCCTGTGATAACAACTTTTTCTATGGGAACGTGAAGATTTGTTAAAATCGAACCATTAAAATTGTCATGGCCGATAATTTGTAATATAATAGTAACTGAACATGGTTCATTTTATGAAATTTATGTGAAGATTATGAGAGAGAGGTACATGAATGAAACGTATTCTTAAGAATATGAAACCATTCATACTACTAGTTCTGGTAGCGATATCGCTCTTGTTTGTTCAGGCGTGGGCCGACCTAAAACTTCCGAATTATATGTCGGATATCGTAAACGTCGGAATCCAACAGTCGGGGATCGAACATGCAAGTCCAGAAGTAATGAGTAAGAATGGCTACGATCTAATCGCTGCTGTACTTCCAGAAACACAATCAAATGCATTTAAAAATGCATATACAGTATCTGGTAATGAAGCAGTCATCAACGATGATGTAGATCGAAAAGAAATCGATGTGTTAGTGGGAGAATCCATTTGGACATTGATGAACTACGAAATTCCCGGAACCGAACCGATGAACGGTCAAATGTCCGAAGATTTCAATATCACAGATCTTTACCCTGCAATTCCACTCTTTGAGTCCTTAGACAATTCAATCAAAGAAGCGGCATTTGCAAAGGCTGAAGAAACTCAAGATTCTTTAAAAGCACAAACAGGCGTCATGGTCGCAAAAATGCTTTATGAAGAACAAGGAACGGATATATCAACGTTACAACGTGACTATATCTTTAAGACCGGATTACAAATGCTAGGAATAACATTTGTTGGGGTTATTGCTGCTGTGTTAGTCGGACTATCCGCAACACGTACAGGGGCAGGATTTTCCCGTAATCTACGTCGTGAAGTCTTTGAAAAAATCCAAGGCTTCTCAAGTGCAGAATTTAATAAATTCTCACAATCATCAATGGTTGTTCGATCAGCCAATGATGTTACACAAGTACAAATGATGATCATGATGTCTATTCGAATTTTCTTCTATGCGCCAATTATGGCTATAGGTGGGATTGTCATGATTCAAAATAAAGCCGATTCCATGACGTGGTTAATTGGTGCAGCATGCGCCGCTCTCTTCGTTGTTCTTCTCTTTATTTATTTTGTTGCAATGCCGAAATTTAAAATACGACAATCGCTCGTAGACCGTTTAAACTTAGTTTTCCGAGAAAACTTAAGTGGTGTCATGGTTATGCGTGCATTTGGAAATACAGACTTTGAAAACAAACGATTTGAAAAAGCAAACGTTGATGTTGCAGACCTTACATTATTTGTGAACCGTGTCATGTCGATTATGATGCCAATCATGATGTTAATAATGAACATGACAGTTGTGGGAATCATTTGGTTTGGTGCAGGTGAAGTTTCAAATGGAATCATCCAAATCGGAGATATGATGGCCTTCGTGCAATATGCAATGCAAATTATTATGGCTTTCCTTATGATCTCGATGATGTTTATTTTTATTCCGCGTGCGATGGTATCATTAAACCGTATTAACGAAATTCTTGAAACGGAAAACTCAATTGAGGATCCGCAAACAAGCCTTCCGTTTGATGATACAAAACGAGGTGTTGTTGAGTTTGACAATGTTTCGTTTAAATATGACGGAGCGGATGAATATGTCCTCAAAGACATTAGTTTCACTGCACGACCAGGACAAACAACGGCCTTTATTGGGTCTACAGGGTCTGGGAAATCAACCTTAATCAACCTGATTCCACGCTTCTATGACGCAAGTGAAGGTGTTGTGCGTGTTGATGGTGTCGATGTGCGTGATATCGATCAGAAGACGCTTCGCGAAGACATCGGTTATATTCCTCAAAAAGGAATTTTACTGTCTGGAACGGTTGAAGAAAACTTGAAATACGGAAATCAAGGGGCAAGTGATGAACAAGTCCTCAAAGCATTAGAAATTGCGCAAGGAAACTTTATTCTTGATAAAGAAGAAGGACTCCAATATCGTATTGCACAAGGTGGAACAAACGTTTCTGGTGGACAACGCCAGCGACTCAGTATTGCACGTGCTTTAGTACGTGATGCGTCAATCTATATCTTTGATGATAGTTTCTCTGCTTTAGACTTTAAAACAGATCAACTTTTACGAAAAGCAATTCACGAAAATTATGAAGATGCAACACTGATGATTGTTGCACAACGTGTTAATACAATTATCGATGCAGATCAAATCATTGTATTGGACGAAGGTAAAATGGTAGGAATTGGAACTCACCAAGAACTCCTCAAATCCAGCGCCACATACTATGAAATTGCTGCGTCACAATTATCAGAGGAGGAATTGAATTATGGCAAAAAATAACAGTTCAGCTCCATCTGGAAAAGCAAAAGATATGAAGCAAACAATTCGCAAATTAGCAGGGTTGATTAAACCTCATATGGTGAAATTCATCTTTGTTCTGATTGCAGCACTCATCTCAACGGTTTTAGCAATCATTGGACCGAAGATTTTAGGACAAGCGACAACCGTTCTTTTTGAAGGATTGGTCTCTCGTGTCCAAGGACTTGGTGGTGTAGACTTTGAGAAGATTGGACAAATCCTTATCTTCCTCTCAGCTATTTACGGTTTTAGTTTCCTGTTTAGTTATATTCAAGGATTTGTGATGGCACGAATTTCTCGTGATATTACATTCAAATTGCGTAAAGATATGCAGGTTAAAATTGACCGCCTACCCCTTAGCTATTTTGACAAAACAACAGTTGGAGATACGCTCTCAATTGTAACGAACGATATTGACGTTATTGATACAAACTTGACCAATAGTATTACACAGATTCTCACATCGGTAACGACCATTGTTGGGGTCTTATATATGATGATCACGATTAACTGGCAAATGACGCTTGCGGCATTGCTCGTTATGCCGGTATCATTTGGAATCATGGTCTTTATCTTTAGCCGATCACAAAAATTCTTCCAAGCGCAACAAGACAACTTGGGAGAGTTGAACAGTCATATTGAGGAAATGTACGGAAGCCAAATTGTTGTTAAAGCTTATAATGCGGAAGACATTTCATTAGCAAAACATGATGAAATCAATAACCGTCTTTACGACTCAACATGGAAAAGTAATTTCTTCTCAGGCTTAGCACAACCAATGATGAACTTTATTGGGAATGCTGGTTATGTTGTAATTAGTATTCTTGGAGGTTGGTACGCAACGCAAGGAATGATTAGTGTTGGGGATATTCAATCCTTTATCCAATATATGCGTAACTTCTTAAATCCGATTGCACAATTAGGAAGTATTTCCGCACAATTCCAACAATCAATCGCGGCTGCAGAGCGCGTGTTCGAATTCTTAGAAGAGGACGAAGAACCGGCAGAAACACCCGTTGACTACGATTTGGAAACACTGCAAAGTTCTGTTATGTTTGAGAATGTAAACTTTGGATACCTTCCAGGACAGACAATTATCAATGACTTTAGTACCTACGTTAAACCAGGCCAAAAAGTCGCGATTGTTGGTCCAACAGGTGCTGGTAAAACAACCATTGTTAAACTGTTAATGCGTTTCTACGATGTTACTTCTGGATCAATTATGATTGACGGTATTGATATCCGAAACTTCAAACGTGAAGATTTACGTTCGACCATTGGTATGGTTCTTCAAGATACATGGTTATACAGTGGATCTATTAAAGAAAATATTCGCTACGGTAATCTCGCTGCAACGGATGAAGAAGTTTATACCGCTGCTCAAGAAGCACAGGTCGACCACTTTGTTCGAACCTTAGCTGATGGTTATGATACAGTTCTTAATGAAGAAACATCCAACGTTTCCCAAGGACAAAAACAATTATTAACAATCGCTCGTGCAATTCTTGCCGATCCGAAAATTATGATACTTGATGAAGCCACAAGTTCTGTTGATACACGTACCGAAGTTCTTATCCAACAAGCATTGGATAAATTGATGGAAGGACGTACGAGCTTTATTATTGCACACCGTCTCTCGACAATTCGTAACGCAGATATGATTCTTGTTATGGACAAAGGAGATATTATTGAAGTGGGAAATCATGAAGAACTCATCGCCAAAGATGGTTTCTATGCAACCCTCTACAATAGCCAATTTTCTGAAGACTAATCCTAAAGTCCGTGAGCTTAGCTCATGGACTTTTTTTCAAGTAAGCGATACAAAACGTTTAGAATGTTGTATTATTAGAAGTATGAAATAAGCGGGGTTTAAGATGAAGTATAAAACTATATTACTAGATATCGATAATACATTACTCGATTTCACAGCATCACAAGACATTGCTTTTGGTAAGTTACTTAACGATGTGGGCATTCCTTACAGCGATGCTCTCAAAGAAAAATATCTAGCCATAAATCATCAATTATGGCACGACCATGAAGCGGGCCATATTCCGAAAGAAACAATCATGGAACAGCGATTTGCGCGCTCATTTGAAGATTATGAAGTCAGCATGAGCGGATATGAAATGGATGATAAATTTCGACAACATGTAGAAAATCATCCCATTCTAATGCCCAATGCAAAGGAATTGCTTGCAAAAATTACAGATAAGTATACACTAGCAATAGTGACTAACGGTATAAGTCGAACACAACATAAACGCTTGCATAACGTTGGAATTCATGATATTTTTGATGCCATTGTTATTTCGAGTGATGTTGGTGCAACAAAACCAAGTCCTGTTTTCTTCGATTATACATTCAAACAATTACCACAGGCGGATAAAACAACAACATTGATTATCGGTGATTCATTGAGTGCAGATATTCAAGGTGGTAATCTTGCGGGAATAACGACCGTATGGTACAATCCAAAACAAATCGAAAACACCAGTAACATTATTCCGGATTATGAAATTGCGGACTTAATGGAACTACTCAGTATTGTGGAATAGGAGGATCTATGGCACAGAAGAGTAAAGATAAATCGACATATACAAGTATTGTAGGATTAGGAATACTTGTTACCTTAATGTGGATTTCAGATCGCATCTTATATCCTTTTGGCGGATGGCCAATGCTACGTATTATTAATTATGTATTAATGATTGCGGCAGTCGTGCTTATCATCCAAAAGTTTATAAAACTAACGAAACAAGCCAATAAATAGTGCTTGTTTCTTTTTCTATGAGGAGGAAACTATGGGCGTTATAATCGTAGCAGTTAGTGTTGTAGTAAGTGTGTTAGTTATTATCTTTTTGATTGCTAAATTTCAAAGAGAACAAACAATCCAAATGATTAAACAACAGTACGGAGAGAAACCGGAGTTTGATTCGCGGTTTTTTGAAATGGCTAATGCACGGTATCTTTTTGATCGTTTTACACCCGTACAGGCAATTGATGAGACAACGTTCCAAGATTTGGATATGGAGGCATTGTTTCACCGCATGAATGTAACGCAGTCTTCATTAGGAGAAAGCATGCTCTATTATCGGTTACGGGATATGCGCGAGCATAATCGCGATGATTTCGAATTAAAGGTCACAGCAATGGAAGATGAGGCAACACGACTCAAAGTGCTATTACCACTCAACCGCATTGGAAAACCGCGTGAGAAAATGATGCAAGCATACTTTGATGGTTATGAGCCCATTGATCATAACTTTAATATAATACTTATATTAGCCAGAGCCTTCGCAATTGGATCAATTCTCATGCTTTTTATCGATGTCACGGCGGGAATATTAGGGGTTACCTTTTCATTCATTGCCATGTTTGCACTTAATGAAAAAGTTACCGATCAAATAAAAGCCAACATAACCAGTGCAGCCTATTTTACCGATGTTATCAAGTGTGGCCACAAAATTACCAAGTTTGACCATGAATCTTTTGAAGTAGAAATGGAGCGTTTGCGATTATCGTTAAAACCTTTTAATGGTGTATCCGCGATGCTAAGCTTTGCGATGCCGACCAACCAAAGTGATATAATGGGTGTCAGTTTCTTTACAACGATACTATCAACTTATTTTTTGATAACACCCTTAGCCTACAGTCGCGTCATCAAAATCTATAATTCGAATCAAGACGCCATGCGTGAAGCTATAGAAATAATGGGAATGCTTGAAGTCTATGTCGCGACAGCTTCATATCGTGAATCATTGCAAAGTTATTCACTTCCGATCATATCGGATCGTTCCGCACCTAAATTTAGAAATATTGTCCATCCGTTGATTGAAGAAGCAGCGATTGCGAATACGGCTGAAATGGATCAAAGATGCCTGATAACGGGGTCGAATGCGAGTGGTAAATCGACCTTTGTCCGTGCATTGGCATTGAATACAATTTTAGGACAAAACTTCAATACATGTACTGCAGATTCGTTTGAATTGCGTCATGCTCAAGTCATTACATCGATGGCTATGCGGGATAACATTGAATCGGGAGATAGCTACTTTGTGACCGAGACAAAATCAATAAAACGAATATTAGATGCTGTAAAACATGAAGCATTCACACTTGTGTTTATTGATGAAATTTTAAAAGGAACCAATACAATCGAGCGGATTGCAGCATCAGCATCAGTGCTATCGGCTCTTGCTCATGAATCATGTTTTGTGGCTGCAGCGACACACGATATTGAACTTACGGAAATGCTGGGGACCATCTATACGAATTATCATTTCCGCGAAACGATCACCAACTACGGTATCGAATTTGATTATCAACTTCGCCAAGGCCCGTCGAACACAACCAATGCGATTCGATTACTTGAGCACTATGGATATGATCCGGAATTGGTTGCTGTAGCAGACGAACTGGCGTCACAGTTTAGAACAACACGGTCATGGTCACCTATTAATGACAACGATAAGTAAACTTATCGTTTTTCTTTGTACCAGATAAACATAAAAATTGACCACCTAAACCAAGAAACCTGTAGGAAGCTTCATGGGTTGCTATACTTGAACTAATGTGGGGTATATCTATGAAGAAAAAACAGTCCAGTCTCGTTCTAAGTATTATTGTCGCAACAATCGCATGCTATATGGGATTTAAAGTAATCCTCTTTTTGATTATCAAAAACATGGATGATGCGGCCGCACAACATCTTGATTTCATGAGTTTTATGACGGTTGATATTGTCGTGACTTTTATCGTTATTTTGGTGATTGCGATTATCGCATGGTTGGTTAAAAATACCCATACAAAAACATAAAGATGATGCAGCACTAAAAAGCATCCTCTATTCGTACACTTGTGCTAAGACAAGATACAAATAGAAGATGCTTTTTTTACTGTTTCTACTAGATTTGTGTCAATCCCAAATCGTATTGCGATTATAAATCGTAATCCTCGGCAATAACACCTGTGACTTCTTCAATTTCATCCATGAGCAGTGCTTCAACACCGCCACGTAGTGTGTAGTCAATTAAGCCACACCCAATGCAAGCTCCAAGAAGTCGTACCGTTACAACGCCTTTGTCACTGACACTTACGAATTCCATGTCACCGCCATCACGTTGAATATATGGTCTGATTTTATCTAACGATTGAATTATACGTTCTTCTAATGTCATGTTAATCACCCCTGAAAGAAATACAGAACAGATGCTGTGATTAATCCCAATAGGAAACCACCAATTACCTCAACCCATTTATGTCCTAAAACATCTTTGATTTTTTCACGATACACAGGATTTTCCAATGTAGTTTGTGTCAAAATTTCGATATCTTGGATGAGTTGTTTGGTCATCTTAATGTTTTGACCAGCATAATAGCGAACATTCGCAGCATCATAAATAACAGTTAATGAAAATACCAGCGAAATAAAGAAATACTGTGATTGGAACCCTGAGAGATACCCATACGACATCGTAAGACCAACAACCAAGGATGTATGTGAACTTGGGAAACCACCACTTTCGAAGATTGAACTTAAGTCTTTCTCCCCGGTTCTTAAATAGTAAAACAATGGCTTCAAGAGCTGTGCGAGCACATTCGCCAAGATTGCTGAAATGATTGGATAAAAATTTGAACTCATAGGATCCACCTCTGACTTTTATTATATCATACAAAAAAGGATGTGTTATAATATATAGGATATTGAGGTATGAAAATGAAACATAAGTATACAAATGGACAGATAGTTGAAGGTGTCATAACCGGAATCCAACCGTACGGTGCTTTTGTTGTCTTAGATGAAGAGACCACAGGTCTTATCCATATCTCAGAAGTTTCGGATGATTTTGTACGTGATATTCGTCAATATGTAACACAAGGGGAACATATTATTGCGAAGATTATTGATGTGAGTGAAGGACCCAGTCAATTGCGCTTATCATTGAAAGCATTGAACTATTCTTCGCGAAAAGATCGCACCGATAAAGACAATAAACGACCTTTAGTACCGGACGCTGAGTTGGGTTTTGAAACGCTTGAGACAATAATGCCTCGATGGTTGAAGCAAAAGGAGAAAGATATGGTTAAAGTAGATTTAAGCCACGCACTATTAGAAGGTAATGTGTTAGATTATCAAGAAGACGTGAATCGTATTCATGAAATGTTACATGCAGGTACTGGAAAAGGAAGCGACTATACAGGATGGTTAGACTGGGCAAACCGTTATGATAAAGAAGAGTTTGCACGTATCAAAACTGCTGCTAAACGCATACAAGAACAAGCTGATGTTCTTTTAGTATGTGGTATTGGTGGATCATACTTAGGCGCTCGTGCAGCGATTGAAATGCTGCAAGGACCTTATGCACAATCAGACTTAGAAATAATTTATGTGGGAAATACATTCTCATCAACTGCAATAGTTCGTATTTTGAACTATATTAAAGGCAAACGTGTTGCAGTGAATGTCATCTCCAAATCTGGAACAACAACAGAGACAGCACTCGCATTCCGTATGATTCGTCAGCACATGGAAGCAGTCTATGGCGAAGAAGAAGCAGCACAACGCATCTATGCTACAACCGATGCAAAGAATGGTCTTTTAAAACCACTTGCCGACACCAAAGGGTATGAAACTTTTGTGATTCCTGATGATATTGGCGGTCGCTTCTCAGTTATTACACCAGTAGGACTTTTACCAATTGCGGCTGCAGGGATTGATATTGATGCGTTAATGCAAGGTGTCAAAGACGCTACATTTGAATTTAATACGCCTGACCTTACAGCAAACCCTGCATACACTTATGCAGTAGCACGCCGTATGCTAGAAAAACAAGGGAAGGTTACAGAGATGTTTGTGAGTTATGAAACTCACATGCTTTTTGTTGCTGAATGGTGGAAACAACTCTTTGGCGAATCTGAAGGAAAAGAAGGCAAGGGTATATTACCAGCAAGCGTGAACTTTTCAACAGACTTGCATTCAATGGGACAACACATCCAAGACGGAACTAAAAATATATTTGAAACGGTCGTACTCATCGATAATCCAATCGAAGATATGTTAGTACCTGAAGAATTAAATGATCTTGACCAAATGAATTATCTCGCAGGCAAGAGCCTACACTGGATAAATCAAAAAGCATTTGAAGGAACGCTTGAGGCTCATGAAGTTACAGGTGGAGTTCCTAACATCTTGATCTCAATTGAGAAAGCCGATGCCTATACATTTGGATATATGGTCTATTTCTTCTTTACGGCACTTGCAATGTCAGTTTACATGTTGGATGTGAATCCATTTGATCAACCTGGCGTTGAAGTTTACAAAAAGAACATGTTCCGTTTACTCGGAAAATAAGTCAAAATAAAAACCCTCTATTATCAATGGAACTGACCTAGTTCCTTGGGACTCAAGAAAAAACCAAGTTAGGATGAAGCCAACCGATAATTAACGGGAGACTGATATCCTAGCTTTTCTTGTATTCGATTTTCATTGTAATATTTTAAATA
>NZ_WTSX01000016.1 GCF_009828745.1 Erysipelothrix anatis | reverse complement strand
TATGATCCATACACAGGAAGAACTACACCCAAAGTTCATCACGCAATCAACCTAACAATCAGGTACTTAGAAGCGCAGGAGATAATCAATGGAACCATTTAAATCGAAAATAGTAACTAACGTATTGTTAATGATAATTGTTTCTATGATACTCACTATTGGAATCAGAACCGAGTTAGAACATAAACAGCAGATAAATGATCATCTAGTAGGTGATGTTAATGGAGATGGAATACTAAACATATCGGATATGGCCATGATTAAAAGTCATCTAATGGGAGTAAGACGTCTCGAGAAAGTAGAGCAACTCCGAGCTGATATCAACAAGGATGGGATAGTGGATGGAACAGACTTGGAACTTGTAAGAATAATCATTCAAAGAAAGTTAGGGGTGTATGAATAGTGATTGACAATGTCAAACTTGAGCGGCTTAAATCTGAACGCAAAAGATTAGAAGGTTTAATTACAAACAGCAAGAGCAATGAAATGAAAAATGAATTGATAGTTCAGGAAGCAATCGAAGAACTCCATGATATTAATAATCAAATTGAGATCGTCGAGAAAGCATCTAGCAAATTCCTAAAGGTCTTTGAGAACAAGCGTGCCCATATAAACTATGCTAAATCTGAATTGAAACAATATATGTTCTTATTAGGTGTGTGCCATGAATTGCAAGATAAAATACTTGTGATCCTAACTCAACTAAAAGGTGTAAAGTCTCCTGGTACAACTGTAATCATTTCAAATGGAAATGGCGAAAGTAAAGAAGTAAAAGCTCAAGCACTTAGAGATAAACTTCAGGAGTATCAAAAAGAATATGCTACGACTCGCCACAGAACTGATAAAATTGAAGACTTCTTAGATAACTTATCGGATCAAGACAGGAAGATTGTTACAAAAATATATATCAATAGCAAAAGAGAGGACAAACTCACTATGGAAGTTTTAGCGAGAAGACTAGGAGGTAGTGAAAAAACATTAAGACGATCGATTGATGAAATCATGATTAATTTTTAAGTTGACCGTCGCGCCCTGTTTTTTGATGATATTATGTTAGTGTGGCTTTCAAGCCATTCAGTTATCTGACAACAATCATTATCCGTACAAAAGGCATGCATTAATTTGTGTGTCTTTTGTTTTGGTTCGCGCCACAGTATAACAAAACAAGTTATTATTACCTCCACTGTGGTGGGAACGAGAAAGGAAGATACTATGTATATTTGTGTAAGAAAGACAATTGGAAAAAATGTCAGCGGAATTCAAGTCCAAATTAATCCAGGTGATGTATTAAAAATAGTCAAAAAAGTAAGGAACTCCTATATCGTATCTGTCAATGGTCAAGGTAATTTGACTATGCAAGAGGAATCGATGAGATTCAACTTTAAACAACTATGATGTACAAATCTACCAAATGGAAAAATAAAAGAGAATATATATTAAAGCGAGACCATTATATTTGCCAGGAGTCAAAAAGATATGGTCGAACGATACAAGCAAGTCATGTACACCACATCTATCCATTAGAGTCTTATCCAGAACTAAGATTTGAAAATTGGAATCTGATTTCACTCTCTCGAGTGGAACACAATAAAATGCATGATCGAGTTACAAATGAAATAACAAATAAAGGTAAGTACTGGCAAAGAAGACGTAGAAAGGAATTCGAAGAATGGGAAAAGAAAAAACAGAAAAAGTTCAAGTGATACTACTATGCATCGCATTCATACTGTTTGAAGTGGCCATATATATCTGGCTTCCTTATTGGCAAACTATCTTAATAACGCTAGGTTTTAATCTAATAGTGGTTGTGCTTGTCTTACAACTCATTGAAAAAGAAGAATAGATGTATGATGAACAGACGTTGTGAGGCATTTATAGACACATACGTAACTAAAAATATTACGCATGTAAAGGTACATGCCATTACTTATGAGCTTTCTGTGGTCGATACAAGGACCCCCCCACTCCAAAAATGGAGTTTAGAAACTCCTAGGGAACGGTAAGGGGGCACTTTTCCAAATGTACGATATTTCAAAAACTTTTTTCCGGATGGAGGTGATGAATTGGCAAACAGCGGAAAACGGTCTAGACAAGCGGTCATTAAGAGAAACTCGACTGCAGAATTTATAAAAAAGAAGACCATAAGTAATATGCAGTTACTGGGTACCTACAAACCTGAGTACGATGTAATCATCACTGTTTTTGCTGATACTGTTCGTGCTTACAACAAAGCGATGGAACAATTCATCAAGGGCGGAGAAAAGCTAGAAGTAGAAACCGAAAATGGCACAACGAAGAAAAGTGGTACTGCATCTTCATTGGAAGTTTTGCGTAAAGATATCCAAAATTTATCGGACAGACTCCTGCTAAATCCGAAAACAGGGATGACATCTGAAATCCTAACTCAACCCACTCAAAATATGGATGTAGAGGATTTATTTAAGGTCCTTGATGAAAAACTATCCGAATAAAGCTAAATTTGATGATTATGTAAATGGTGTCATGAGTGGTGATAAACCAGTAAATGCATATCAGAGAAAAGCGGTGGAAAGGTATCTTGAGGATTTAAAGAACCCTAAGTATGAATTTAAACCCAAGGATGCTGAAATCGTAATTAGTCTTATAGAGTATCAAATGGTGCACAAACAAGGTGAATTATTAGATGGAACTCCATTAAGGGGAAAGCCATTCATTTTAGAGCCTTTTCATGTGTTCCAAATTTATAACCTATTGGGATTTAAATTGAAAGGAACTAACATAAGACGATACAAGGAAGCATTTATTTATATACCTCGAAAAAATATTAAAACTTCATTTGCCGGTGCTTTAGCGTGGGCATTAGGAATTCTTGAACGAGAAAGTGGTTCAAAAGTATATATCGTATCTGCTGCATTAAAGCAATCTTTAGAGTCTTTTGAATTCATATCAAATAGTCTAAAACACATAAACCAAGTTGATAAAAACCCAAAGGCTGGATATAGGCTAAGAGAGAATAATCAAGAATATTCAATCTATCGTGAATTTCCGAGTGGTGGATCGTTATACATCCAAGCACTTGCAGCCAATCCTGATCGACAAGATTCATTAAACTGTAATATTGCAATTGCTGATGAAATTCATGCTTATAAAACTCCAAAGCAATACAACATCATCAAAGAAGCGATGAAGGCTTACACAAACAAGTTGATGATAGGAATTACAACTGCCGGTGACAATATGAACTCATTTTGTTATCAAAGACTTCAGTATTGTAAAAAAATATTGGATAAAACTGTCACAGACGAGCAGTACTTCGTGTTTATTGCTGAAGCAGATGCAGACGAAAATGGAAATGTTGATTATACAAATCCAATTACTCACGAAATGGCAAATCCTGCATTTGGAGTATCAATCAGACCTGAAGATATCCTCAATGATGCAATGCAAGCACAAAATGATCCGCAACAACGTAAAGACTTTTTGTCAAAATCGTTGAATGTCTACACATCGTCAGTTAAAGCATATTTCAATCTTGATGAATTTAGAAGAAGTGATGATAAGTATGATATCGGAATAAAAGACAATGGTGAAGTTGATTATAGAGTTCTTTCAAATCTCGATGTTGAGTGGTTTGGTGGTGCTGACTTGTCCAAAATGTTTGACCTTACAGCCACGTGCCTATATGGCGAAGTGAAAAGTGGAAAGTACAAAGGTCTAAACATTGCCATCACACACGCATTTTATCCAATCATTAGAGCACAAAACATGCAAGATGAATTGAATATTCCCTATTTTGGTTGGAGTGATGATGGTTGGTTGACCTTTTCTAATCATAGTGTTGTAAACTATTCCGAAGTTGTTAATTGGTTCAAAGAAATGCGCGATAAACATAAGTTTAAAATCAGAGAAATAGGATTTGACAGACAGATGTCGCGAGAATTTGTTAAGGAAATGGAACAAGCAAAATTCAAGATGATTGACGTTCCACAAAAATACTGGGTTAAATCTGAAGGGTTCAGACACATAGAGCACAAAGTTAAAAAAAGAGAGTTTTACTACATACATTCGGAAGCATATGAATACTGTGTGGAAAATGTACGTGCAGTAGAAACCCAGGAAGATAGAGTGCGCTATGAGAAAACTGATGATAACTTAAAAATTGACTTATTCGATGCAAGTGTCATGGCCTGTGTCAGACATTTGGAAAACATAACAGATAGCAAACCGAGTGTATCGGATTATTACGCAGCTATTAGAAAGGAGAAAAATGGGAATATTTAATCAATTATTTACAAGATCAAGAGAAGACCCTCCAAAAGAACAATCAAATATAGGTTATCTCGACAAAAGTGACTTTCCTTCGCTTTTCTTTCAAGGGTACACGCCGTTAGATAAGCATCCAGAGTTCGTTGCAGGAGTCGATAAAGTCGCGGATTTGATTTCAAATATGACAATTCATATTATGTATAAAAATGAAAAAGGTCATGAAAAACGAGTCAGAGATGGACTTTCAAGGAAACTTGATATTAATCCAAACCAGTACATGACTCGTAAAACGTTTATCAATAACATCGTAAGGAACCTCTTGTTGTATGGAAACCAAGTCACGCTACCGCAATATGGTAGCGGTTATTTACAAGACTTAGTTCCTATCACAAGAGGTAATGTATCATTCAATCCGAAACCCGTAGGATATTCAATAACAATCTCCACAAAAGAATACAAACCAGACAATGTGCTTCACTTTGTTCTTAATCCGGATCCAAATTTTCCTTACAAAGGAATGGGCCACAGATTAGTGCTGAAAGATGTTCTTGAAAACTTAACAACAGCAAATAAGACAAAGAAAGCATATATGTCTCAAAAATACTCTCCCTCAATGGTTATTGCTGTTGAAGCAGATGGAGATGCCAAAGATTGGGCGGACACAAGGGATTCTATTATTGATGATTATGTTTCTTCTGATGAGGCTGGAAGACCGATGGTTATTCCTTCATCAATGCTAAAGGTGGAATCTGTAAAACCATTAACGTTACAGGACTTAGCGATTAACGATGCAGTACAAATTGATAAGAAAACAGTAGCAGCGGTTTTAGGGATTCCTGCTTTTTTGTTGGGTGTTGGAGATTTCAAGAGAGATGAATACAACAATTTTATTGAAACAAAAGTTAAATCAATCGCAACAATCATTCAACAGGAAATGACAAAGAAACTAATCATTTCCGACGATATGTTCATTAGACTAAATCATCACTCACTACTCGATTATTCACTTACAGAATGGGCGAAAATTGGTAAAGATTTAAGAGCAATTGGAGTTATGTCCGGTAATGAAGTCAGAAACAAGGTTGGGCTTGAATTTGATGACAACGAAGATCTGAACAAATATGTAATGCTTGAGAACTATTTAAACGTAGAAGACATAGGCAAACAGAAAAAACTAGATAAAGGTGGTGAATAAATGGAAAAAAGAATATCATACTTTCAAAGTGATTTAAAAACTCGCTCAGAAAGTGATGAAAAGATCCTCGAAGGGTATTTCGTTGTATTTAATCAGGAAACAGAATTATGGCAAGGTGTTTACGAAGAAATTGCACCAAGTGCTGTAGTTAATAGTTTAAAGACTAACGATATTAGGGCACTGTTCAATCATGACGCAGCAATTGTTCTTGGAAGAGTTGGTAATCAAACATTAGAATTAAAAGCAGATGAACACGGTCTATATGGTCGTGTTTTTATTAACTCTGATGATCGAGAAGCAAACGACATCTATGCTCGTGTTTCACGTGGAGATATCAATCAATGCTCATTTGGTTTTTATCCCTTAGAGGAAGAAGTTCAAAGAGATCAAGAAAGAGATACAACAAAATTCATCGTTAAAGAAGCCGATGTTATTGAAGTATCGATTGTTGCGTGGGGCGCTTATTCTACGACTGAAATATCGGCAAGGAGTCGAGCTAAACAAGTCGAAGATATTAAAGAACGTGAACGCAAAGCAAAACTCAAAGAGTTTAGAAGCAAATACGGAAAGGAGTCATTATGACAGAACAAGGATTAATCTCTCACAAAATTAGACTTAAAAAGGATTTACTAGCGAATCAAAAAAATGATTTAAGCGAAATCAAACAACGGGAACAGGAAGTGTATTCAAAAATAACTGATGGATCAACTACTGAAGAAATCGAGTCAGTTGAAAAAGAACTAGTACCAATCAAGGAAGAAGGCGAAGCAAAAGAAACAGAGGTCAAAAAAACTGAAGAAGATATCGCTGAGTTAGAGAGAGAATTGATTGAAGTACAAAAAGAATTAGCACCACCAGCGCTAGAAGGCGGAGAAGGAGAACAAAGAAATATGGACAAAGAATTATTGCTAGAACAACGAGATGCTGTTAATGCATATATCCGAAAAAAAGAAATGCGTGCAGTAGATGGCATTACATCGACAGATGCTGCATTGGTTATACCCGAAGAAGTAATCTATAGAACAGATGACGAAGTCGGAGAAGTTCCTTCATTACGTCATTTAGTAAGCGTCCAACCTGTTAAGCGAGCATCAGGAAAAAAACCTATTCGTAAACACGCAACTAACCGGCTTAACTCAGTTGCTGAATTAGAAGCAAACCCAGAACTTGCAAAACCAGTATTTACTGAAGTTGATTGGAGTGTAGAAACGTATCGGGGAGCTATACCTATTGCGCAAGAAGCAATCGAAGACGCAGAAGAAGATTTGACAGCACTCGTGGAGAAAGATGCAAAAGAACAAAAAATTAATACAGAAAATTATTTAATCACTACTGCTTTAAAATCATTCACACCGCTAACAATCAAAAGTGTAGATGATCTGAAAGATTTACTAAACGTTAAAATCAAACGTGCATATACCAAGAATTTGGTAATCACATCAAGCGCATTCAATATCTTAGATAAACTAAAAGATAAAGACGGTCGCTACCTATTACAACCTGATGTAACCGGATCCACTAGCGGCAAACTACTCGGTAAAACTGTAGAAGTTATCGATGATGAATTATTTGGGTCAGCGGGAAATGCAACTGGATTTATTGGCGATACTAAACGTGCTGCACTTTTATCAGACCGTAAACAATTGGAAATCAAATGGGTTGATCATCACATTTATGGAGAATACTTGCGTGCAGGTGCTCGTATGGGGGTTGATGTTCAAGACACAAATTCAGGATTCTTTGTAACGTTTGATATCAAAGAAGAAACTGGTGAAGGAGCCTAAAACTCCTTCTTTCTTTTGAAAGGAGAAAGATATGAAATATGTTGTTGTAGTCCCATTTAATGATTTGCAAGACGGAGAGAAACGATATGAAGTTGGCGATGAATACCCAAGAAATGGGTTAAAGTCGACTCAAAAACGTATTAAAGAACTTGCTACTGAATCAAATATGCGCGGACTTGTATTGATTGAGAAGGTGAAAGTCGATGACCCAACCAAAGCTTGATCTCTTAGAATTAACGAAATCTAAACTCGGTATTTTGAGTACTGATAGAGATACTCTCATTACTGCGATTATTGATGGAGTTAAAAGCGAACTAAATGATTTTAACAATATCACGTACAATTCTGATGATGCAGCTTTAAATATGTATATATCTGAGCTATCTTGTTGGCGGTATCAAAATGCAGGTAACCCTTCATTACCTCCCTATCTGAGACTTTGGCTAAACAATCTCATTTTAAGGGGGATGAAAACTGATGAACCGTAAGATCACATTCGATTCAATTTTAAAATTGGTTGTAGTAAATTCAACAGGTCAAAATGACTTGGGAATTCCAAACAAAAAGGAATCGGAGAGAAGTGTCTATTGCAAAGTGCTTCCAATCGGACAAAATGCAGATTTTCAAGCTCGGCAACTTGGAGTAAAGTGGGATAAAAAATTTGCTATTCACTCTTTTGAGTATAATGGAGAACAAATAGTTATTCATAACGGAATGCGTTACTCGGTTGAGCGCATATATGGAGAAAACTTGAATGAAGTAGAGCTTACCTGTTCGGAGATTCGAGGTGTCTGATTTGAAAGATTTGGGAAACTTAATAGTAGAAACGATTCATGATTACAGTAATGAAGTAAAAAATGGAATTGACTTAACTGCTGAAGAAGTTGGTAAAAAAACAATGAGTAAAGTCAGAAGCGGAGCTCCGGAAAGGACAGGTAAGTATCGAAAAGCCATCTCATTAAAGGTCGAAAAGCAATTATTAGGTAATAAAAAGGTGACAGTTTATGTTAAGAAGCCTTATTACAGACTTGCTCATTTGTTAGAGCATGGTCACGCTTTAAAAAACGGTGGTAGAACTCAATCATTCAAACACTGGGAACCTGCAGAAAAAGAAGCTGTAGAGAGCTTTGTTAAGGGGGTCTCACAAGTTATTGAAAATGGAGGTAAGCATGGAATATAAAACTATTGTAAAAAGAATACAAGAAATTAATATCCCAAGCGTTTATCATCATTGGGATGCGGAGGATGTTCCGAAACTACCCTATATAGTTCATATGATGAATGGTAGGGATGATAGAAGTGCGGACAATATTAATTTCAATAAAATTCAAAATGTAACTATTGAATTATATTCTGCAAATCCCGACTTCGTAAACGAAGAAAAAATTGAAATAATTCTTGAACAAATGGGATTATTCTATACTAAGAGTGATCCCTTTTATCTTGATAAAGAAATGATGTACCAAACTATATATGAATTTAAATTCATGGAAGGAAAAAAATATGACAACTAAAAAACAAGCATTTTTCGGACTCTCGCAAGTCCATATTGCATTCCATAAAGCAGATGGAACATTTGATAAGCCTGTACACATCCCAGGTGCAGTGAGCTTCACACCTTCTACCGTCGGAGAGAACTCAACATTTGCTGCAGATAATGACCCAAACTATTTTGCACACTCTACTAATGGAGGATATACAGGTGATATTACTCTTGTCGACTTTCCGGATGAAGTAGTTGCCAAAATGTATGGTTGGGAAATTACTGCAAATGGAGCACTTCGTGAAGTAGCCAACGGTAAACCAACTGCATTTGCTCTCATGTTTGAAGAAGACGGTAATATGACAAGTAAACGATATGTCTATTACAACGTAGTTGCAGGTCGATCAGCACGTGAAATGCAAACGACAGCAGATACAACTGAACCAGCACCAAGTGTTGCTTCATTAACTATGCGACAATTTGAAATCGATGGGAAACCAGTAATTAAAGATTCGATGGCAAAAACTGAAGAAAATGCAGCAGCATTTGAAAGTTTCTACACAACTGTGAATGGACAAACTGAAGGAGCGTAAAAGCTCCTTTTCTTTTTAAGGAGGAACTATGAAGTTAAAAATTCCGAATAATAAAAATATCGAGTGTTTCGAAGTAGCATTTACGCCGATAACCCCAGATATATACTTTCAACAATTTCGCCGTGATTTATCGTTAGATATTATTACTTCTCGTGCTTCACAAGGCGATTTAGGTATGACTTTAACGCAACGGATCATTTGGAGTTGCTGTATGACTCAAAATCATGAATTCATGCAATTTCAAGAGTTCTTAGAAATTATCGATGGAAGCATTAGCGCCTATCTAACCGAATGGGGCCCCGATGTAGATAAGTGGTTAATGCCTATTATCGATAACTTATTCTCATGAGACTGATTAAGTATGGAGGATTAGAGTTTCCAATAAACGCAAATGTGTTAACAGGTTTTTTTTATAGACAACAATTTGGCAGAGATTTTTTAGGTGACCTATTAGAAATGATAACCAAAACTAATACACTGGTAACACCAAAAATTGTGTGGTCACTGGCAAAATCTCATGACTTTGATCTAGTCGACTATGATCAATGGTTATTAAAACTAAAAGAAGGGCCTGCAGACTATGAAGGTATCTTGATAGAAACAAACAAATTTCTTCGTAAAGTCGATATAGATACAAAGAAATCCGAAAATACTGAACATTATGAAGTGAAGTCACTCGCTACTGCAGCAAAACTTGGATTTGATTTGGAGACTCTAAAATTGCTATTGCCAAGTGACTTGATAAATGCTGTTTCACAACCCCAGTTGCGAAAAGCTACGAGCGAAGAATTCCAAGAGTTCTTTGGATAGAAAGGAGATATTATGTCTTATGTAAAAGGTATAAATATTGTCATAGGTGCAGATACTACACAATTAGATGCTGCACTAAATAAGATCGATCGTAATACCAAGTCTCTTAATAAAGAATTACGAGATGTAAATAACTCCCTTAAATTCGACCCTAAGAACACTGATCTGTTGGCACAAAAACAGAAAATACTTGGCGAGAGGGTAAATGAAACAAGCAAAAGATTGGATGCATTAAGACAAGCCCAGGAACAAGTAAATCAAGCCTATAAAAATGGTGACATCCCCGAAGAAGAATATCGGCAGTTTCAAACTGAAATTGCGAAAACTGAATCGCAATTAAAAGGATATCAGGATCAGCTAAAAAAGGTTCGCGTCGAATACGCACATCACTCTTCTAAGCTTGGTGTCGCATCTGAAGGTCTCAAAGACTTTGGGAATAAAGCATCAGATGTATCAAGAAAACTTGCACCTGCTTCTTTAGCTGCGGGTGCTGCATTAGGGCTAGCAGCTAAATCAGCAATCGACTTTGAAAGTGCTTTTGCAGGTGTAGAAAAAACTGTTGATGGTACATCTGAACAAATGGCTAACCTTAAGCAAGGAATTCGAGATATGGCAAAAGAAATTCCTTCTTCCACCACCGAGATTAGTGCAGTTGCTGAAGCTGCTGGACAACTTGGGATAGAAACAGAAAATGTTCTAGACTTTACCCGTGTAATGATTGACATGGGTAACTCAACTAACTTGTCCGCGGAAACTGCGGCTACTACACTCGCAAGATTTGCTAACGTAACGAAGATGAGTCAAGGTGATTTCGACAAACTAGGATCAACAATAGTTGCGCTTGGAAATAACTTTGCAACGACTGAAGCAGAAATTGCAGCAATGGCTATGAACTTAGGGGCTGCAGGTACACAAGTTGGAATGTCTCAAGCAGACATTTTAGCACTTGCGACATCTTTAAGTTCTGTAGGCATTGAAGCGCAAGCGGGTGGAACCGCTATGAGTAAACTCATGATTGAAATGCAGTTAGCATCAGAAATAGGGCTCAATGCTTTCGGGCCACTAGAGACTGCAGCAAAAAGAGTGGGTTACAGTATTGCAGATGTTAATAAAGCTGTGAACAATGGCGGAAAACCATTAAAAGAAATGGCTTCAAAAATGAGCATGACAACTAAGGAACTCAGACAAATGCATGCGGAAGCTGCCGGTGCGGAAGCAGTTCTAGAAGATTTTGCTAAAATCGCAGGTCTATCTGTAGACGAATTTGCGAAAAAATTTAGTGAAGATGCAGTTGGAGCGCTTCAATTATTCATTAACGGTCTTAACGATACTGAAAGAAATGGAGCAAGTGCCTTAGCAGTTTTAGATGACATGGGAATTACTGAAGTTCGTCTTAGGGATGCAGTTCTTCGTTCTGCCAATGCTACAGACATTTTAGCTTCTGCTGTGGATATGAGTAGTGCTGCTTGGGGTGAAAACATCGCGTTAACTAATGAAGCAAATCAAAGATATGGAACGACTGAATCTAAACTACAAGTTACTAAGAATCGCTTCAATGATTTAGCAATTTCACTGGGCGAAAAAATACTTCCTCATTTGAATACATTCTTGGAATGGCTCGGTAATTTGGTTGACAAATTTGATGATCTTTCACCAGGTATGCAAGAATTCATTGTTAAAGCATTGGCAATCACTGCTGCAAGTGCACCACTCATAGGAACAATTGGTAAATTATCAAGCGGTCTTGGCGGTCTTTTAGGAGCTGCAGGAAAAGCTAGACGAGCATTAGGTCTACTTACTTCTCCAGCTGCAAGTGCAACTGCATCAATGGTTGGAGTGGGAAGCGCCTCAACTGTAGCATCTGGAGGACTGTTGGCTTCTGTTGGTGGTCTTAGTGGACTTGCTGCAGGATTAGGCGGTGCAGTCGTTGCTGCAGCACCATTTGTTGCTACTGTAGGTGCAGTTGCCGCAGGTGGTTATTTAGTGTATAAGACAATGCAAGAGGAAGCAATTCCTTCGGTTGACTTATTTGCAGACCATGTTCAAGTTGCTGCACAAAATGTATCCAATGACTACGGCATGATGACACAAGCAATTCAGACGGAAACCGTAAAAATATCTGAAGATACACAAAGTAGGTTGCAAAATTATTTAGACATGTCTCAAGCGGTTCAACAGGAGTCTATGAACATGTATCTCGGATTAACCGAAATCACGGATACTAATATTGCTTCCTTAATGGAAAAGAATCAAGGGCTAACTGACTCAGTGATTACAAATATTAATCGTCAAAAAGAAGATAGCTTAACTGCATATCATGAAATGTTTAATAATACCACAGTAACAACTGCGGAGCAGGAAGCGGAAATTCTGAGATTAGTAACTGAAGGTAGTCAAAATAGAATCAATGATGTTAATGGACTCAAAGAAGAATTGAACATTATTTTTGCTCAAATTAAAGAACAAGGAACAGCGGCTACAGCTGATCAACAGCAATCCATTGATTCTTTGTATGAGCAGATGAAAACTCAAGCAGTGCAATCTATGGCCGACTCAGAGGCTGAACAAAGCGTGATTTTAAATAGGTTGTCTGGATCAAGTCAAAGAGTTACTGCGGAAATGGTTGGTGAGTCAGTTAAACAATTCAATACTTTATATGATGAATCTGTTTCAAAAGCCGGAGCACAACGTGATGAAGTTGTAAAACAAGCCGAACTTATGAAATCGGAATTAGGTGGAGAATATTCTACCCTTGCCGATCAAGTAATAGCAGATGCCAATAGGCAATATGAAGCTACAGTATCGGCATCCTCTAAGACACGGACTGAAGGATTAGATAAACTTCAAGGCGCATACGGTGAATTATATAAGGAAATCGACATTAACACCGGAAACATTCTTAACTCAGGTCATAAATTCGAGAGGTTCTGGAACAGTCAAAGATATGAAGACAAACGAGCAGTAATAGTCACTGAATATCGAAATGAATATACCGAAAGAAACTACCGAAGTGGTGGTAATTACTATCCAGGGTATAACGATGGCCTAGACTTTGTTCCACATCATAACTTCGTTGCCAGATTGCACAAGGGTGAACGCGTTTTAACTGCTGATGAAAACCAACAACTTAAGTCTCAAGGATTCCTTGATTCGATGAAGGGGAAATTAAGTGAAATTGGTTCGTATGTCAATAACATTGATCAATCTCAATTCACTCAAAACGTCACACTTGCAGGAACATATGTAGTGCGAGAAGATGCCGACATTAAAAAAATTGCGCGAGAGTTGAGTAATGAAATGAATAGACAAAGGAGGGGATAATATGACTTTCTCAAGAAGAAATATAAAGAGAAGTAATACTTTTATGTTTGGTGAACATGATTTATCAGATGTAGTTGTTGTTGAAAAAATACTAAGACAGGTTATCCCTTCTGTCATAAATCAAGGCATTAGCATTGGCGAGAGGGATGGTCGTTATTTTCAAAGAAACAAAATTGAGTCTCGATATATAAATGTATCACTACGATTTATCGAAGACTCATATGAAGATGTTCAAAGCAGAGTGATCGAACTCGGAAAACTTCTTTATTCGCTTAAACCGCAAAAATTGGTACTACGTGATAGCGAACTTTATAACTATGCGATTGTATCTCAAATTACAGATGTCGAAAAGACTGTTTATACAGGGGTTTGTGAAGTCGTATTCGAATGTTTTGACCCATTTAATTATGGGAAGCATATAACGTTTCCATTAGAAGGTACTACAACTGTAGTTAATGCTGGAAGTGCATCAACACAAGGTATTGCTACTTTAACAACCCAAGCATCAAATTCAGTAACAATCACTTTAAATGATGGTCAATTCATCAAAGTGAACGGGCCAATAGTCGAAGGTGCAACAATGATTGTAGATTTTAAAAATCAGAAAGTCACTATCAATGATAATTTGGTCATGAACAAGATTAGTTTAGAGAGTGACTTTTTTTCTATTCCTTCGGGAGAAAGCTCTATTTCGGTAGCTGGAGCAACTGGCGAAATAACGTTTACAGAGAGGTGGATCTGATTATGTGGCTGCTCGATAAAGACGATAATCTAAAAGAGAAGCTGATTGTAGAATCGGCTATTCACTCGCAAGTAGTAAATGGCTTAAATACACTTGAGTTCGAATGTCAAAATGCAATTGAAAAGTATGATCGAATTGTTTATAAGAATGAGCGCGGTCATTGGGAAGAATTCATTGCTCAACGAGTAACTGACGGTCGTTACTCATCAAATGTCTATGCAGAGCATTCATCGTATGAGCTCTATGCAAGTTATGTTGGAAATAGAAGACCTACCGAAGTTCCTTCGAAGCATTTAGAAATACTTCTGTCTGAGACGAGGTGGAAAGTTGGACATGTGGAAATAGGGAACCCATATTATTTGTCGTATTATTACATGCCAATCTACACTGCTATCCAAAATCTATGTGTAAAAATTGAAGGTGAAGTTCAATTTAGAATTACTGTAGAAAATGGAAAAATTAAAGACAGGTTTGTCGATATTTTAAACAAAGTAGGAAGTGATGTTGGGAAGAGGTTTACGTACACCAAAGATTTAGAAAGTGTCACAAGAACAATTTTAGATGATGAAGTTTATACTGCTTTGATTGGTCGTGGACGAGGCGAAGAAATTGAAGATACAGGTGGCTTCGGAAGAAGAATTATGTTCACAGATCTTAATAAAGTTGATAGTCCTAAAGGAACTGAGTATGTATTCGACTTAGATGCATTAAACAAATGGGGTATTGAAGACGGAAATATACGTCGAC
Source organism: Erysipelothrix anatis (assembly GCF_009828745.1). Lineage (GTDB taxonomy): Bacteria > Bacillota_I > Bacilli_A > Erysipelotrichales > Erysipelotrichaceae > Erysipelothrix > Erysipelothrix anatis. Next base: position 40,661 of record NZ_WTSX01000016.1, on the reverse strand, counting down.
ATCGTTTTGGTATCGTTGAATTTGACGATATCGAAGATACAGAAGAACTTTACATAGCAACAAAGAAAAAACTTCAAATAGTTAAAGAACCTCGAGTGTCTTATGAGTGCAGTGTAGTGTTATTGGACGAACCACATGAGAATGTATCAATCGGAGATGTTGTTGCAATCATAGACAAAGATTTTTTCGGTAACGAAATTAGAATTAAAGGGAGAGTCATTCAACTCAATAAAGACTTGTTGAACTCAAACAATTCAACAGTTACCCTTGGAAATTTTGTAAAGTCATTTGTTACCGAAACAATCTCTTTAACTGACTACGTCAATAATTTTAGATCTAAAAGTGGAGTATGGGACCGCTCAAATGCATTTGATTCAAATAATCAATTAGCAGGGTCATACATTAAAGACTTACTTGATGCATGGAATGATAATATCAACCAAACTGGTGGTTATGTTTATGCAGAACTTGGTAAAGGGATCATGACATATGATAAACCAATAGATGAAAATCCAACTAAAGTCACTCAATTAATTGGTGGGTCATTAAGAATTGCCAATTCGAAACTATCAAATGGTGATTGGGACTGGAGAACGGTATTAACCGGAGATGGTATTGCGGGTCAAGAAATTATTGCTAATTCTATAACAGTAAACAAAGTTTCTAGCGACTTTGGAGCGAGTCTAGACTTATGGTCCAATGAAGCGATAACTGCATTGGTAAAAGATATAGGTACGCTAGATAATGGTCAAAACTTGATTGTTGGAGCTAATGGAGAACTCGGGTACAACGGCTGGGAGTTTTCTCAACCAGGATTGTACCCACCATTCGCGCCACCTCACGTACCAATGAGTAGAATTACTCCTACATTCATCGTGGAGAAAGTTCATTCACTATCTAAATCTGCTCTAAAATTCTTCACTGAAGGTAAAGCATTATCTCCGGTTGCGTATATAGTTCCAAACGAAATTTATTCATTGAGACTAAAAAGACAATTGGGTATGCAAAGTTTTAGTGTGTCAATTATTGAGTTTAATGCCGGCATGCTTCAATTGAAGAAAACGAGCGTTGTATTTGACGATGCCAATGAATATGAAGATGTATCCTTTAAACCAACAAGTGAAACAATGTATGCAAGATTTGAAATTGAAACACATGACAACATGTCTCTCGTATTAACTGAAATAATGTTTAATCGAGGAACACCTTCGATTTGGAAGGAAAGCTCTGAAGAAGTAAGGGTGTATGCTGAAACGATTGTACAAGTCTTAGACAACAAACTCAAAATCGATATTGAAGAAGTTGAACGCGGAGTTGATGGATTAAGTCATGATATCCACAATGCAGGGGTTGAAATCAATGCTAAAGAAGGAATCACAACCTATGGTGATATGTTTAGGGTAATGGATTCAAAAAGGCAGAGAGATGTATTCAAGGTAGTAACGGTCGAAGGAAAAGAAGAAGTCAAAATGCTTGGGTCAATCCAATCCGAGGGAGGAGAAATTGCTTTCGACAGCGAAAATAAGGAAATCAAAATCGGAAGTGCGAAATTTAAAGGGTCAATCATTGAGGGCACACCTTCATTACATATAGATGCTAATCGACTTAATATTGGTGATCCAAACAGCGAAGTTTCATTTATGATGAGAATCAGAGATGAAAACTTTCTTGTGCAATTTGCTAGTACGGGAACAAGATCGATGGGGATAGATAACATAAATATTAGACAATCAGGTTACGCTATCGGAAGCAGCGATAAAAGATTAGGATTTATTTACCTTCAAAACCAACCAAATGTATCATCTGATAAGCGATACAAATACAACGTATCTCAGATTGATGACTTGTTGCTTGATGAATTTGAAAATCTTCAGCGTAAGTCTTTTGTTACTAAACATGATGATAAATATAGTTTCGGTTATATCGCACAAGATGTAGAACGTTGCTTATACAAATACATTCTAAAAGTATGGGGATATAGTGAAGCTAATCAATGGCTAAGCAGATTTAAATTGCTTGCGCGTGGAGAAAGTTATCTATCCCTGCTATATGCAGAAGTAGACATCATAATGGCTGAAGTGGAAACAAGAGCTCGTAAACGAGAAATCGAAGAATTGCGTAAACAACTTGAAGAACAAAAGAAAGAACATCAACAGTTAAGAAATGACTTTGATGCATTGATGCCGATACTAAAAGAAAAGGGAGTGATATAGAAAATGAAATCACCTAAACCAAATGGCACACCAATTACAGAATACACATTCACAGACTATGATCCAAACAGTGATCTCTATGATGCAAATTTCGCTAAAGAAATCGTTAAATCCTTGACAAAAATAACTGATTCAATAACAAAAGGAAGCGGAGTAACAGACTTAGTACGAAATAAGGTTTCGAGAATAGGGAACATTGTGTTTGTTGAAATAGCAGGGACATTTACAACAGGTACAGGAAATAAAGTTGTGGGCACTATTCCAGATGATACTGTGCCAGAACGTGCACTACGTGTCATTGGTGTTGCTTTAACGTCATCAAGTGGTTACGGAGCACAACAATTCATTATTAATCAAGGAACACGAGAAATAGTAGCAGAGAATATCCCAACTTCAGCACAAGGGGGAGCATTTCAATTAAATATTAGTTATACAATTTAAAGGAGCAACTATGAACGAAATCATATTATTCATTAAAAGCGATCCATTATGGGTCGCTTTAGTATTATTACCGCTAGCAATCATAGCGAAGAATTTACTCGGTGCAGGACATGCACAACAATCTAATAAATTGAACTGGAACTATCTGAAACGTGGATTATACAAAGGATTACTAATTTACACGGCAATCGCAGTTCTGTCCGTCATGGCAGCTCTAAGTAATGATTTGAGTGTCATTGTTAATGGAACGAGTTTAACACTCGTACAAGCCGTTACTGTGATAATCACGGGTGCAGTTGCCGTATACGTGAAGGATATCTTTTCACTATTTCTATTAATCTTTAAACAACCAACAACTATTGATGAAAATAAAGTAATTAAAACGGAAAGCGGCACTTATGAGTACCGGGAGGACAAATAATGTCATGGAGCGATAACGGAACATTAAGAACAAGTGGTAATGCAGGTTATGTTTTACCGGATAACCCTTATCCTGAAGTTCCTGACTGGCACTGGAAACGACGTAATATAACTGGTGGGTTTTGGAATAGCGATGAAAGCTATCCTTATAGGCCACATAGTGGAGTTGATTACGGTGCGAATAAAGGAGAAACAGTAGCATCTTATGATTATGGAGAAGTCATCTATTGTGGTTGGGATGATGTCTTCGGAAATATTGTTATGATATATCATCCAGCTATTGATAAAACCACGCTGTACGCTCATTTAGATAGCTTTATCGTATCTAAAGGTCAACATGTCAAAGCGCAACAAAAAATCGCTACAGTAGGTAATACAGGCTCGGTAAACGGAGTTGGTTACGGAGATCATCTTCATATTGGAATTCAAGATGGAAAATCAACGAATTTATATAAATATGATAATACATGGCACGACTTTGATACATTCGATTATCAAAGTAACATAATTCAAAAGGAGAAATCGCCAATGATTTTATTTGATACAAGCAATGGTAAAGATGGAAACTTTACATTCGCTCAGGATGCTCATGTCCTGAGCGAGCCAAACTGGACAACAGGTACTCGCCTTACAACATATAAAGCAGGAGAAACTGTACTATTTGAAGGTATGACCTTTGCAGATAATCACACATGGCTCTTTTATACTAAAGATGGCGCTAAGCGCTATGTCCCAATTCAAAAAGGAAATCCTTTTGGAAATTTTGTGTAGGTGATTTAATGGACGAAAAAGAACTAAGTCTGTTGGATGCCATTCATAAAGTAGATAAACGTGTTGTTAACTTAGAAAGTAAGATTGATGACAGTGTGAATGGCAGGTTTAAAGATATTGAACGAAGAACTACAAAACTTGAAGATAATCAACGTTGGTTAGTTCTTGCTGTAGTTGGTGCTGTTGTAGCCGCACTATTAAAAATAGTATTGAAGTAAACTAAAGCCACTCTCTTGATTGAGGGTGGCTTTTTTTATTCGTATAGATATACGCTCTTGCATAAAGAACACAAAATGTGTAATAATACCAACAAGAGGAAATTATGGGCATAAATTGGAGTTTGGTGATGTGAATCACTTTTTATTATGTCCCTTCTTATATGGTATAATACACATAGGAGGAAACATTATGGTATCGTTGATAACTTCTGATCCGCTGGAATATAAAAATGCTAGAGAGATAAATGTAGTTCATTGGCTGCTTTCGAAAGAGCAAATGAGTCACAAAAAAATTCAAAAAATGGCATACTACCTACAAGCGTGGAGTGTTACTTTAAATGATGTTGATTTCATTCCTGGGTTTGAATTTGAGGGATGGGTTCATGGTCCTGTAAATATGAATATATGGCACATTTGTAAGGATTTTGGATGGCGAGATATAATGATTAACAAAGAATCAGAAGACTCAATAATGGCAGAAATGGAGCAAGTATGGGGAAAAGACCAAATAGAAATAATGGAGTTGGTTTGGAATACATACGGTAATTACACTGCCAATGAGTTAGAAGCGTTGACACATTCCGAAGTCCCTTGGATAAATTCTAGACTTGGTAAAACAGATTTTGAAAGAAGTAGAAACAAAATTAAAAGAGAAGATATGAAAAATTATTATATCAATTTTTTTGAACAGTAAATTGAAATGGCAAAATCAAAAGGAACGATAAAAGTTCAATTTCCAAAATCTACACCAGTCTCAAAATCAATTCCAAAATCACTAAATAAAAGTGACGTTTATGTTGATGAATCCGCACTTAACTTAAAGCCGTCTGTTGATATTAGATTTCTAAACCAATCTAGTAAGTGCTTCAAGCATGCGTTCCAAACTTTTAAAAATAATAAGAAAGCAACTAATGACTTTTATGATGACTTTCAAAAGTTTCTATTTGATTTTTCTTCTCTTGAAAATATAGAGGTTGCTAAAAAAAGATATGCATCACATAAGAACGGATCAAAAATTTCAAAATCCAATAGTTTTGTAAAAAGTATTGTCGATTCCTTACCAGAAGATGTTGGGAAGTATGTTGAGGATGAATTAGACCATTTGCACCTTAAGGCTAATGGTAAAGGGAAGGCAGTAGTATTCGGTTTTACACATATCTCAACATTTTATATTGTTGGATTGGATCCAATCCATGAATTTGCATAATAGATTGAATACTACACACTAAGTGTGTGCGGAATGAGGTTGTACTATATGAATAAACAGAATTTGTAATTGATTTCACCTAGAAAATAGCCTACTATATGAATGGCTATTTTATTTTTATGTCGAACTACAATGAAGGTGAAGTTATGAACGGCTATTACAAACGTGTAAATATAGATGTTGAATTAATATACAATTCAAAAGGTAAGATTCACCTACTTGCTATGTACTGGGGTGACAAACGTTTTGAAATAACGGAGTTTGAATCTAGGGCTTTCGTTAAGAGTGAAACTGGATTTGTATCTGAACTGTACTTGGCAACGATTGATGGTAAACAGAAGAAGATTTACTTCTCTGAGGGATTGTTCTTTGTAGAGATTGTAAGATAAGAAAAGACACGATAATCGTGTCTTTAATAACCAAAATTGAATTTGTAGGGGTTTTGTAGGTGGTTATGTCCATAAAACCCACTTAATAAGCTATTGGTGGAGTCGGCGAGAGTCGAACTCGCGTCCAGAAAGTGTCCCACATCTCAACGTCTACAGTTTAGTCTCGTGTTAATAATCAAGGCAAGGACATAAGACAAACCATTAACCTTGATGCGCTCTTAGATTTTCGTGTGGTACACCGAGCAATGCAACACCTTATCCTTTGTAGGTTGTTAGATACTATTTGCCCAAAGGCTAAAACGCATAGTATCTGGCTGCAGCGTTAAACGCTAATTAAGCAGCGAATTGTAAACTGTTGTTTCCAGTTATAAGTTTTTTGGCCTTTAGGTAGCCACACCACTGCAATTGAGATCAAACGAAATCCTGTCGAAACCATGACGACCCCGTAGGGCTATTATATCATGAGATAATAAAGCACACAATTAAGTATGCATATCATACTGAAAAACCTTAAAGTTTTTCAGTATAGTGGGCAAAGCTATCAAGAATCGCTTGCCATCCGGCTTGTTGAAAGGCGACGGGGTTTGTTGCCTCTGGATCAAATGTTTGTGTTACGGTAGTGGAGTCATAGTTTTCTGAAAATATAACCGATACCTCACGCCCATCATCTAACACGTAGTCAATACGTGAGAGCGGTTCTACCGCGGTATATGTGCCACCAAAATCAAATCCCATGCTACCGTCTTTGGCTTCCATTCGTGACAATAATTGTCCACCAACGGTAAGATTGTTCGAGGCATGGACAGTATGCCAGTCTTCAGATGCTTGGTTCCACTTCATAATGTGTTGTGGGTCATTCCAAACCTCCCAAACAAGGTCAATAGGTTGATTAACCCGAGTTGTGATTGAAATCTTTTCCATAAGTATCCTCCTTTATCTTCATTCTAGCATTTAGAGATAAACGATGACTTGCAAAGTGCACCGGATTCAACAAAAAAACTCCCATCATAGGAGTTTTTGTTTATTGTTTATCTTTGTTAATGGTTGCGCGTACCGCTTTACGGACAGTATCTTCAAAATGATTGGCGTCGAGCGAACGGACACCTTCAATCGTTGTGCCGCCAGGGGAACAAACACGTTCCGTTAAAATTTGGGCATCGACACCACTAATACGTAAGTAGTTTGCACTTCCGGATACAGCGTGGCTGGCAATGCTTAATGCATCGTCGTAAGCAAACCCTTCTTGCATTGCTTCACTAACCATTGCATCAATAAACTTAAATACAAATGCCGGAGAACTTCCTGCAAGTCCGATAAAACCACTCATTTGTGATTCATGGATGAGGACCGTTGAACCCAAATTATCAAACATTTCGCGAACATATGTTGCAACCTGATTTTCGACATTGTCTGATGCCGTGATGGCCGTGATGCCCTGTTGAATGGCTACATTTAAATTGGGCATTGCGCGAATCACGGGAATGTCGCCGACTTGTTCCTGTATCATCTCGATGGTAAGTTTTGCTGCGATAGACACAATTGTTTTTCCCCGCAAGTAAGGGCCTATTTCATCAAAAATAGTACTAAACATTTCAGGTTTGACCGACATCACAATAATATCTGACTCGATAACCAGCATATGATGATTGGCAGCGGGGGTAACGTTCAGTTTATTTGCTTTAAACAGCGTATCATCATGCGTTCGTGCACTAATAATGATATCTTCCTTGTTCGGCATTCCGTGAATGATTGCCTGTGCCATGTTTCCAATTCCAATAAATCCTATTTTCATGATATCACTCCTTTATTTCATTGTGTTCCGAATACAAATAAAAAGCAAGATATCTTGCTTTTTATTTTCGCTTCATTGAAAGGTTCTTGGTTTACCAAGGTTTGGAATGTCGTTAAACGCTACAACCCTTCATTCCTATATCTATTATGCACTTATTTGTTCGAGAATGAAAGTGAAGTGATAACCAATATCATCAAGTGATTAAAAAAAACTTACACCACTAGGGTGTAAGTCTCAAAATGATTAATTTTTGGTATGTTTGCGTCGTTTCGCAATGATTAAAGCACAGAGCCCCATTAAGGTTAGTGCAGTACCAGATAAGAGAACTGAATTAGAAACACCAGTTTGTGGGAGTGTTTCAGATGGTTTCTTAGGTTCTTTGCTTTCGCCAAGAACAATTGGTTCTTCATCATTTTCAAATTCGACAGCAATTGATTCGAATGCGCCCGCATAAGTTTCTGGGATTTCGATGGTAATGATTTCCTTCGAAAGGACATAGCCTTGCGGTGCGACTGTCTCGCGTAAGCTGTATGTTCCTGGAGCTAAATCTTCAAAATGTGCAATACCATTAACCGTAGTTAATGTTGCGACAGGATTTAAAGATGCATCCAATAGTTCAAAGGTAGCTTCGCCAATAATATTTCCTTTAGGATCAACTTTTGTGACTGTCAATGATCCTTGATAATTGATATGGTGTGCAACGACAAGAGATGGTTCACCTGCTAATTCAGATTTGATCGTGAATGTTGCTGGAAGCGTGTTGATCATAAAGCCGTTAGGTGCTGTTACTTCAACGAAGGTGTAAGTTCCAGGGGCAAGATCAGAAACTACGATCGTACCTTGTGTATCAGTCGTATATGTATCGCCAATTTGTTGCTTATCTGCATCGTAGAGTTTGTAAACAGCATCTTGAAGACGGTTGCCATGAGCGTCTTCTTTGATAAGAGAAACAGATCCTTTGTAGTTGATATGGTGTATAACAACAGAGGCTGGTTCACCTTTTGATTCAGCTTGAATTGTAAATTCAGCAGGAACGGTATTGATAATGTACCCGTTAGGTGCTGCAACTTCCACAAATTGATAGGTTCCAGGTGCAAGGTCAGATACAGTAATTAAGCCTGATTCATCCGTAACATAGGTATCACCAATTTGTTTCATTGTAGCATCGTAGAGTTTATACGTTGCGCCTTCAAGTACATGGCCACTTGCATCTTGTTTCACAAATGAAACGGATCCTTTGTAGTTGATATGAGATGTTTCAACACGTGTTGGTGCGCCCATTGCTTCAGCATCAATCACGAAAGTAATTGGTGTTGTATTAATGACATACCCTTGAGGTGCTGAAATTTCCACGAATGAATAGGTACCAGGAGCTAAGTTTTCGACAGAGATCAAGCCATTGATATCTGTTGTATACGTGTCCCCGATTTGATTCATTGTCTCATCGTAGAGTTGATAGCTTGCACCTTCGAGAAGATCTCCATTTGCATCTTGTTTTGTTAGTGAAACGGAACCTTGGTAGTTAACATGTCGTGCAATGGTATTTGTTAAGTTATCTACAGCTTCATCCACAACTGTGAATGAAACAGGTGTTGTATTAATAAGGTACCCGTGTGGTGCTTGAACTTCAATAAATGAGTAAGAACCCGGTGCTAAATCAGCAACCGAAATAATACCATTAACATCCGTTGTGTACGTATCCCCAATTTGTTGATTTTGAGCATCGTAGAGCTTATAGACTGCACCTTCAAGAACAGTGCCATTTGGGCTCTCCTTAATTAAGGAAACAGTTCCTTTATAGTTAATATGAGTTACTGCTGTTGCTGTTTGATTTTCTACAGCTTCAGAAGCAATCGTAAAGGTTGCCGGAACAGTATTAAGTAGATAACCTTGTGGCGCAGTTATTTCTACAAATGAATAGGTACCAGGAGCTAAATTATCAACAGAGATCAAGCCATTGATATCGGTTGTGTAGGTATCTCCAATTTGGTTGTTATCGGCATCGTAGAGTTTGTAAACAGCACCTGCTAAGACGTTTCCGTCTTTGTTTCCTTTAGTAAGTGTAACAGAGCCTTTGTAATTGATATGGTGAGCTGTGATAGCGATTGGTGTATCAATCGCCTCAGAAGCAATGGTAAAGGTTGCTGGTACAGTATTAATGAGGTAACCAAGTGGTGCTGTGACTTCAACGAATGAGTAAGCACCTGGAGCTAAGTTTTCAACAAAAATCAAGCCATTGATATCCGTTGTGTATGTATCTCCAATTTGGTTGTTGCTGGAATCATAAAGTTTATAAACAGCGCCTTCAAGGACATCGCCATTCACGTTTTCTTTTGTGAATGAAACGGATCCTTGATAGTTCACATGTTTTACAACCGTATTTGTTAAGTTGCCTTCAGCCTGAGCCATAATTGTGAAGACCGCTGGTGTTGTGTTGACGAGGTAGCCATTTGGAGCTGCAATTTCAACAAATGAATATGATCCAGGAGCTAAGTTTTCAACAGAAATCAAGCCATTGACATCCGTTGTATACGTATCTCCAATTTGGGTCATTGCTGCATCGTACAGTTTATACACCGCACCTTCAAGCGTTTGACCTGTTGGTGCTTCTTTTATGAGTGAAACTGAACCTTTGTAGTTGATATGGTTTGTAACGACAGGGGTTGGTTCACCGGAAGCACTTGCTGCGATTGTGAAGGTAACAGGAATGGTATTTAAGAGATAACCATTTGGTGCAACTACTTCTACAAATGAATAAGAACCTGGAGCTAAATCTGTAACAGAAATCAAGCCATTGATATCCGTTGTGTACGTATCTCCAATTTGGTTGTTAGATGCATCGTAGAGTTTATAGACAGCACCTTCGAGGACATCACTGTTCGCATTGTGTTTTGTTAATGTAACGGATCCTTGGTAGTTGATTCGTGAATCAAGTTCAACTTGAAGCGGTGAGTGAAGGTCAACAACAACTGGTGTAATTGTGTTATCAAGAACATAGCCAGGTGCTGCTTGTGTTTCTTTTAAATAATAGTTGCCAACAGCGACATTTTCGAAGGATACAAGTCCTTGTGTATTTGATGTTGCTTCGTAAACTTGTTGTGTTGCGCTAGCATCTGTAAATAATCCGAATGTTGCACCACTTAGTGTGTTGCCAAGAGCATCAGTTTTCGCAAAGCTAAGTTTTGCTTTGTGGTTAACGACATTTACGGTGGTAAGACCGTTATTGTTGACGCTGACTGTTACTGGGATGTATGCATCATTGTGGATAAATCCATCAGGAGCTTGTGTTTCTTTAAGATAATAAGTGACGCCATCTTCAAGCAAGTTGCTGCGATCTGCTGTAACTCCTGAGGCAGGATTAATATCGTTTGTAAAGACGATACGGCCTTGTGCATCCGATGTTTGTGCAGAACGGAATAACGTATAGCCGTCACTTTCAGAGTGGGTATAGAGTTCGAATGTAGCGCCCGCAAGTGCTGTGCCATCTACGGATGCTTTTAGAACTTCGATCGATAGTGGGTAATTAACAACTGTTTCGTGCTTTTTACGATCTGCTTCAGTATTTGCTGAGAGTACGATGTCACGCGGAGCAATTGAAACATATCCCGGATATGGAGCAACTTCCTCAATACGATATTTTCCTGGATAAAGTCCCTTAAATGCAAGTTTTCCATCTCTATCGGTTGTTGCTTCACGGATTGTACGTCCGTTTGGTGTGATCAATTTAAATTGAATATTTTCAAGTGGGTCGCCACCATTGAGGGGTTTACCATACTTGTCGGTAATATTGCTTTCTGATATTTTGAGAATTTCGAGTTCGAGATTCACAACACCAGAACTACCGCTTCCATATGTATAGGAGTTTTGACTGGAGTCCGTTACAGTTTTTGTTCCACTGTCCGTGATAATTCCTGCCATCGATACATTATTTGTCCATTCAACACGACCTTCAGAAACGATTGATTCTGTTTGGTATGTGACTTTGAATGATGCGTATTCATTGCCTTTGGTTACGGGTGTTTTGAGTTTAAATCCTTGTCTGTGGGGTTCGTTAATAGGCCCATCTAAAACTGTCTTACCATCGTTGGCGTAGTTTAGATAGGTTACAGAGTATTGGTTGGGTTCAAGCAATTCAGCTTTCTCTGGAATTTCTTGCCCCGTGCTGTCGTAAACGACTTTATAAACCTTCAAGGTTTCAGGAAGATAAAGGTGTGTGTCATTCAATAAATCCTGAACTTGGATAGTTTCTTGTAACTTTGAACGTCGTTGGTTGATGTCAATTTGCCATGGAATTTTAACATTTCCAGACGCATCGATATCAATCGCTCCTGGGCTGGACTTCACAACATGCTGTCCATCGGAAACCTTAACTTTCGCAGTAATGTCGGTTTTGTAGTCATCATATGTTACCTGAGCGGTATTGATGACTTCTTGGGGTGCTTCTACATCTTTAATATCGGTTTCAAATATAATTGCGATACGTTGGTCGGAACCTAATGCCTTTAGGTTATCGCCATCGATTCGAATAGTTAGTGTTGTTGTTTGTGATTCTGTTTGGTCATCATTAATTGTTTTAGCGATATCAACAGTGGGGGTAATCGAAAGATCATTGCTGATATCATCGCCTAAAACAGTGCGACCATTCGCGTCAACCGTATAACGGAAGAATTTGAGTGATTCACGATGATAAACTTGATTGTCTTGAAGAACATCTGTGAATACAATCGCATCTTTAACCGGACGATTGTTGAAGTTGAGATAGTTTTCCCATTTGATAATCTTCTTCGGATCGTTGAAATCAAAATGACCACGTTTCTCACCGTTGTGTGAAACTGTCGTTCTGATTGATTCTGAGACGCGTGTTGTATCAATTAATGTTGTACTGCCATTTGATAATTCTACTGCGGCGTTATTGGCAATACCAATTGCTTCACTTGTTTCAAATTGACGAGCATCAAACTTCGTTGTATAGGTGAGTACATAACGTTGTTTGGTTGGTTTAGGTGGGTTAATTTCGAACGAGAATCCTGTTACATTGTCACCTATTTTGGTGAATGTAAGAGAACTGTGCGTTGTTGTTGAAACTGCGACGCCATCCAGTTTTAAAGAATCCGTATCGATCGAGAAGATGTTATGGGTTCCTTGAAGCATATCACTCACAAAAATCTTATCGTGAAGATATTCTTTATTGTTAATTTCGACGGTCCATGTCATTGTCTCTGTTGCATAATCAATCACTGGTCTTGATTTTGAAATAATTCGACCGTGGTATCCAGCTCCGGTACCGCCACCACTACCAATGACTGTATCACCTGTTTTACCAATAATTCGGTTGGTGACATTGCCATCAGGTTGGGTTGTTACATTGTCACTGTTTCCTTTTTCGGGAAGCGTCACAATTGTATCGTAAGTAATATCTACACGTTCTGATGAATTGCTAAGGTAGGTTAGCTCGAAGTGGGGGTTCTTACTGCTATTGTTCAATTCAAAACTGAAACGTGATGTAGCATCTGAGCCTTCGAACGTATATTTATTAGGGTTTGTGCTATCTTGTTTTAAATCAGCAAGAGTATAAGTTTTTGATCCAACTTTAAATTTGAAGCTGGATGAATCATAGGTACTTGCAATGCCTGAAAGTGTATCTTTGAAGACTGTGCCAGTTTTTAAAGAGACTTTATGAGGATTTATCGCAACTGCCCATGAATCCTTACCAGAATTTTCTACACCTGCTATATGCTCTTTGGTTACTTTCTCAGGAAGTGTATAAGTGAATGATGCTGAATCTTCAGTTTTTGATCCAGGTTTGATTCCTTCGCCAGTAAGTTTGGCATGGTTAATGAGTGTTTCAAATTCTTTGCTTTGGTCAATCGATGAGTCATCTGTTTTGGTAGTAACATGAATTCGATAGGGTTTATCGATATCGCCTAAGCTAATCTCGACATTGCTGCCTGTTTGAGACGCTACATCAAGGGGTGTTGTTGTATTAGAAACGGGTTCTAATGATAAATTACCATTCTTTAAGATTGGTTTTAATTCGGTTTTTGTTACAGATACTAATGAACTATGCTCGGGGAGTGTTTCAAGAAGCTTGGCATTGGTTATTGATGTACTACTACGGTTTATATCAATTTCCCATGTGATTGTTTGGCCATTTGCTTCAGCTGAAAGTACTTTTTTGGTAACATCGTCTTTAACATCCAAACGAGGATTTAAGGTTAAGACTTTTTCATCAGTATAAGGAATTGTGATATCGAATGGAACATTCAAATCAACATTATTAAGATCTGCTCGTAAATTTAAGTTGAGTTTTCCTTCTGGCAAACCACTCGATGTTGATCCTGAATTGAGTGCTTCGTTAAAGGTAAAGCGTACTTTACCATCTTCAACCTTATAAGTACCATATTCAGTTATAAACAGATTTGCAGTACTTGCAAAATGTTTGGGTAAATCAAATTCGAGATAATCTTGTGGTAATACGGGGTCGTCAGAGTTTGCGATTGTTTCATCAATTTTCCAATTAATTTTGAAACTAAGGACATCGCCATTTTCAATGTTTAGAGGCTGATCGAAATCAGTGATTTCTTGACTGTCTCGATATGTGATATCACCATTATTATCGATGACATTGTCTTTCTTAGTATGTAATAACGTCAGCATTGGTGCAGTTCCTGGTAAGATTGCATTTGACCAATCTTTAGGCCCGCGCTGGGTACGTGGTGCGGCTTGCTGAGGTTTCACGGATTCAGTCGATAGTGTAGTTACGTTTTGCATTGCGTCGACTTCTGTAGAAATCTCAACCTTCTGTGGTTGGGGTGTGCCCACAGCAGGATCTAAATCTATATTTGATGTATTGTTTTTGTTTGCATCATGACTAGTTTCAGAAAGAACGGTGGGGGCGATTTCGTGGGTTGTTTTATCCTCGGCAAGTACAGATACTTGAGAGAATGCGACAAGTAGCGCTAAGGCTAGCGCCAGAAATCTATTCTTCTTCATTTATATTTTCTCCTTTAGACATGAGAATCATTATATCAAATTGATGAATACAAAAGTAGTGAAGTGTCTCGTTTCCACAGTCGAAAATGTATAATTCATACATAATGTAAGGAAATAAACATATTAAATGGGGTAACGCAGAAAAAGATCCGGGGGCGGATCTTTTAGCTTAATACATGTCAGATGTCGAAGACGTTCTGTACTAAGTCATATAAATGGTGGGGTAAAACGTCATCTTGCGATGCTAGCTTAAGTTTACACCACTTTCGGAAATGTCGATTGTTGATGTTCTCAACGGTAAATAAAACGTTCCCAATGATTAGTAATTGTTTTTGTTACGTGTCCATCGGACCACTTTAGCATAGTCGTCCATCAGTACGTACAACGTATTCGGTTCTGTTTTTAATGGGTGCCCATACACTCCCGATTCGTAACGACTGCGTACGTTATGGTTCGGTTGGGTTGGTGAAATCTCTTCAATTCCGGTAACCGTAAACGTATAGTCTTTGATATTGGTTACATAGACTGAAGGGGGCTCTAAATGATTCATAGTATCCAAAGAATCAAGGGTTAGAATACTTTGTCCAGAAAATTTAGAAACAATATTTTCGATAATGTTTAGCATTGGTATTTGATGGAGATAGTGGTCAAATTGGTCATAAATGACGGTATTTCCCAACATCAGTTCAACAAAGCTAATCGACATCGATAAAACATGTGTCAATCCTGATGGAAGTTCATTCGCAGGAACACTTACGATGCCTAAATCGGTTCGTTTAGAAACAACGAGATCGTATTGCCATAAGTTAGGTTCAATTTCAACGAATGTATAATCCACAGAATCAACCAATGGAAAAATACTTTTAATCGTATTATTTAATACGGGTAAAGAACTTAAAATAAACTGTTTCAACTCAATATCCGCGCGGCCACCGAAAACTGAAATATTGGAATTCCAGATAAAGTTATGGAAGTCTAGTTGCATATAATGATTTGGAATTACAACGCGCATATGCGCAATGTATTCAATGAAGTCAGAAAGTGTTGATTTAAAGACAATGTCTTTGTGTTCATAACATATATAATTAAGAATCGATAACATTGTATACTCACCAAAGGCTTTCTGGTGGAAAGCATTGATAGTATCAATATCGCGGACTAAGACCATACTGCGACCAAAGACAATCCCGGTGCTGTCGGCTTTATAGATAATGTTTTCTTTATTGTTAACACGTTTCATGAGTGACTCTTGAATGAGATTATGACTGTTGTCAAATTGTACTGTATAAACAAATATTTGGTTTTTAATGGAGACTTCGAAAGCCAAGACCATGTCATCACATGCTAGTTTTCGATAGTGCTTTGCAACTTCACGTTTTAAATCGAATGGATCTACTTTCGGTGTATAGCGGAAGTGAGTGCGGGTACGGTAAATATCATTGACACGATATCCATCGGTGAGCCGTCTTAGAAATCCAAAAGCTAAAAGAAACGATGTCTTGCCACTTGAATTTTCTCCGAATACACTGACTTGTTGTTTGAACGATCCGCGTTTATTTTTCAAAGAAACAGTAGTTTCATCGAAACAACGGAAGTTTTTTAAATAAACAGAACCAAACATTTCATCACCTCACATACGAGTATGATACCAATTATCAAAAGAAAACGCACGACATTTATCATGTCTATGCGTCTAAATCGTATTCAAGTTGTTTATCCAAATCTGGTGGTACTGGTGCGAAGCGGTGCATGATTGGAACCAAAACGGCAGCAACGATACCAACAGAGAATCCAGTGTTATAGAGATTCATACCGGCATGCATCTGTCCAGAGTTCAAGGCGACTGAGGAATTGATATAACTTGCAAGAATACCCCAACCCCAACCAAAGTGACCAGCAATCGGTGCAAGGGCAGTTCCGAATAATGCGGCAAAGACAATCGTTGGTGTATCTAAAGTCCAGTTTTGGGTTAAACTTCCCAATACAACACCCACAAGAATAGGTAAGATATTCCGAGCATGTTTTCCCAGACCCGAAAATCCGACAACGGTGAGAATGGCGCCAATGTAAGGACCGTTTAATCCAGCACGAGCCACAAAGAGGACATATCCCATTACAATAAAGCCATTAATAGCCATATTGATTAGAACTGTGGAAAGACCGTACATTTTGAGATAGTCATGATCCAGATAACCAGGTTCCTTCAAAAGTTGACGATAGTTTTTAAATGAGAAACCATCAAGATAAAACCCGTACATAAACATTGCTAGTAATAAAACGGAAAGGGACAGAGCATACGGGAAGGTGTTGCCTGTATCAAGTATTAAACGTTTCACCGGTTCATAGCCATATGACTTCATAATTGAAACATAGAGCGTCGCTAAGATACCAACTGAAAATCCTGTATTATAAAGGTTAAACCCTTCATGAACTTTAAACAGATGTCGTGAGACTGGTTTAATAATAAAACCAGCAGAGATACCGACAACCATACTCAGTGATAAGCGAATCGATAACGGTGCATGAATATAGAATAGCAATTCCGTAACAATTGGCGCAAAACTCGTAGCCAGTAGCGAAATGTGGACAATGTCACAATAGCGCTCTTTTGTTATTTTAGAATAAAGATAGGTACCAAGCAAAATCGGTAAGACATTGAAGATGTTTTTTCCAAAAAAGGCAAAACTTCCCATTAGGTAGACTGAAGCAATCGCGGTACCATTAATTTCTGCTCCCGAGTATTGAATCATCCAAACAGCAAGTAGTGATATCAACCCTACATTAAGCAAACTGGCTCCCAACCCTCCAATTGCTATGTAATCTGTGATAAGAATGTCTTGTGCCTGAATAATTGCGATAATACCATTAAAAAGCTCCGTAGGCGAAGCTATCAAAAACGCAAGTACAATCGGTAAAATACTTGAGAATAATAAGAAATTTAGGGTATGGCGTTTCATAAATCACTTCCTTTTCTCTATTCTACATAATATTGCAATGCGCTTACAATTCATAAACCCTAAAAAAACAATCGAGACAGTAAAAATAACAGAAAAAAACCAGAAAGTGAGTTATCTTTCTGGTTTAGTGATTGTTATTCTTCGTGTTTTTCATCGCCATCGTCAATGAGCGAACGAATATCAAGCATTTTCTGATCCGTTTCGGCAATGGTATTGGCACAGTCCATTAATGCTTCAGCAACACTTTCTAAGTGCTTGTGTGATTTTTTGTAGCGAATTTCGTGTTCGAGGCTCGCCCAAAAATCCATCGCAATCGTGCGGATTTGAATTTCGACACGCACATATTCTTTACCTGATGAAAGGAAGACCGGAACTTCAACGATCATGTGCAAACTACGGTATCCATTATCTTTGGGGTGTGTAATGTAGTCTTTGACTTCAATGATTCGAATGTCGTCTTGTTTCTTAATCATTTCGGCAAGTGCAAAAATATCATCAATGTAGGAACAAATGACACGAACCCCCGCAACGTCGTTGAGGTTTTCGCGAACAGAATCGACATTCACGGGTTTTTCGTCACGGATAAGTTTATCTACAATACTTTGTGGACGCTTGACGCGTGATTTGATGGCCGAGATGGGATTGCGTTGTGATACAAATCCTAATTCTTTATCTAAAATATTTAATTTGGTTGTGATTTCGTCAACGGCACATTCGTAGAGCAACATCATCTCACGAAAGCGTTTGGCTTGTTGAAGAAAGAGTGACGGGATATTAAAACGTTGGTCACGGTTAATTATGATTTCTTGTAAAGTCTGTTGTGTCATAGTAAAACTCCTTATACCAATATTGTACCAAATAGGTATAAATAAAAAAGGGCGTGAGCCCTTATTTTACAATAACTTCATATTCTGGTTCGTAACCATCTGCACGCATTTTGATGTTGACTTCTTTATCATTGAAGAACCACTCATCAAATTGCTCGACGTAGAAATTTATGCCTTCTTCCGTGATAAGCATAAGTGGGTTGGTAGGCTCCTCTTTAGCTATCGCGAATGAAAATCCACCATGTGGACCGTATACTTTACCGAAGAATTTGATGCTATCACCAGGAACTAATCCCATTTCTTCGATATACCATTTTGCGGCCTCGTTTGTAATTGTTAGTTTCATATCAATCTCTCCTAATTTCTAATATCATCATAGCATAATAATCAATTATACGGGTTTAAAGTGCACAGGAGGTACACTAACGATACGATTGCATAATACCTTTAAAGAGACTTGCAGTTGAAGGCGGTGTATAAGTAATTGCATTGGCACCAGCATCAATTGTTTCTTGAATAGATTCTTCGGTTGGACCACCAGTTGCGATAATCGGAACATCCGGATAAGACTCACGAATGTGACGCACAATTTCTGGAGTCTTTGAGGCAGCAGATACGTTTAAGATTGCTGCACCTGCGTTAATGCGGGCTGAGATATCCGTATCAATATCGGTAATTGTGATAATGATTGGAATTTCGAGACTTTGTTTTGCCAAACGAATAATTGTATTCGAAGTTGGCGCATTCACGACGACACCGTGTGCTCCTTGACGTTCCGCATCCATAGCGAGTCCAATTACCCGAGGACCACGTGTGGTACCACCACCAACGCCAGAAAAGACGGGTTTGTCAGACGAAGCAACAATTGCATCCGTAATAATAGGTTGCGGTGTGAATGGGTAGACAGCCATGACAGCATCAGCATTGCAATTACGAATAATGGCGATATCCGTTGTGAAAACGAGCGACTTAATAACACGGCCAAAGACACGAATGCCGCTTGCTGTATCAATAATGTCAGGAACACGGAGAATGTGTTTTCTTAAATTACCATTATATTCTGGAATATTTTTCATAATACGCTCCATTTCTAAATAAGACGTTTTTCGAATCCACCATCAACCTTAAGGTTTTTGGTTACAATAACAAAGGCACTCGGATCATGGTGACGAATTAAGCGTTTAACATCGCTCAACTCGGATTGTGCAACAATCGTAACAAAGACATCCATGCTTGTTCCTGTATAGGCTCCAAAACCTTCCCAGTGAGTAACGCCTCGGTGAATTTCAGAGATAACATGTGCTTTGATATCTTTATTCTTCGTAAAGACCATGACACTGGCTTCCAAGTTATGTTCATGGAAACGATCAAGTCCCCACGAAAATACAAAGGAATACACCAACGAATAAATTGCAGTCTGAACATCGTAAACGACAAGACAGATTAAGTAAATAATACTATTAATAATTAAGTAGATTTTACCAAGACTTCCCTTTTTCTTCTGGGAATAGTAGAATCCGATAACATCCAATCCTCCACTTGATGCTTTTGCACGAAAGGCAAGTGATGCACCAAATGATCCTATAATTCCTGCTAATACAATCGCAATAAAGACATCCTCCACTAATGGCGATTTTGGTATGGGTATTAACGTCAGCGCTACAGTTTGTGTTATAATACTGAGTAAACTTAATTGAACGAATTTAGGGGATAAACGACTCCAAGCAAAGATAAAAATTGGAATGTTAAGACCTAAATTGATGAGGCCAAAGATATCGAATGATGGATGAATATTGAATGTATTCATGATCCCATCACGAAGCAACTGGGCTATACCTGTTATCCCACCATTATAAATGGAGGCAGGAATCAAAAATAAGTTAACGGACATTGCAAATAAACATGATCCTACAATGACATAGGAAATTCTCTTAATATTGTTCATGTCCTTATTATAACAATCAAAGTGACGAATGTCTTTACGCGAGGTTAAAAATGACATATCAAATTCGAAAAGCAACTTATTCTGATCGAGATGCTATCGTAGAAATGTATCGCAATGCCGCAACGATGTTGAGAGAAGATGGAATTGATCAGTGGCAAGATGGGTATCCTAATATAGAAACACTGACACATGATATAGATGCAAAAACTTCATTTGTTTATGTCGAGGACAAGATCGTACTGGCCAGTGGCATGATATCCACAATGGGTGAGGCAACATATGCGAATATTGATGGTGCTTGGGGCTATGACGAACCGTATGCCGTCATCCATCGCTTTGTCGTTTCTTCAATACATCAACGTGGAGGTCTTGGAAGCCAATTTCTTCAAGCAATCGAAACAGAAATTGGAATTCCTTACTATCGCATCGATACGCATGTTCAAAATAAAAAAATGCGTCGCTTCTTAGAGCGTAACGGATATATCGAACGTGGGGAAATTACCCTATTAAATGGCAGTAAACGCATCGCATATGACAAGTTAATCGTGAAATGATGTCACTGCAGTAAAAATAGTGTAAAATATACAATGAAAACACAAGGAAAGAGGCGCTTATGGTACTATTCAACAATCAAGCAGCATCTGTAAAACATCGTTTTACGATGTCCATCATTGCTGGTGTGATTTCGGCAGTGCTTTTAGGGGTGATTAGTGGTTACTTCAGACAATATGTCTTTAACCATGCAATCGTTCTTACAGGTGTTGGCTTACTTATCGCAATGCTAATCAATCGCGTAGGGCGAGGCATTCAATTAAAATTCGCAATTGTAGCGGTATTATCAACATTACTTGCAATCATCCTTTCTGATATTATTTCAGAGTTTGGGATTGTGGGACTTATTAATATGGAATCCATTCGTTTGACATTTAGCTCAATGTTAAAAGAAAGTATTTCATCAGTTTTATGGTTTTTATACCGTGCGTTAGCACTGTATGTATCTTATATATATTCGAGGGTTGTTTAATGGGATTTAGAGAAACATGGGCAGAAATAGATTTGGATAAATTGGAACGTAACTATAAACGGATCCAAGCTTATACAAATACAGAAGTATTTGGGGTAGTGAAAGCCAATGCATATGGTCACGGTGATATTACAATTGCACGCGAACTGGAAGCGTTGGGAACACCTTTTTTATGCGTATCATCCTTTGATGAAGCACTGCGTCTTCAAACAGCTGGAATTACGCAAGATATCCTTATCTTCAGCTATGTTTCTGCGTCGGTGATTCAGAAATATCATCACCCGCAATTTGTGTATACTGTGCCATCAGAAGCATGGTATGCATCAATTCAAGCATTAAATATGCAACTTCGTTTGCATATCGAAGTGAACACAGGGATGAACCGTTATGGCATTAAAGATGCTGCAGTCATTCGAGATATTGTTTCAAACCATGAGGTTGAAGGAATATATATGCATTTCCAAAGTCCTGAAAATCTTGAAATAGGACAACGCCAACTGAATGCATTTGAAGCGATCGTGACATCTTTAGAGAAAACGATGAAATGGATTCATGTAGGAAATGCGCCAACCGCGCTGATTGCAGATAAAGCGTGGATTAATGGATCACGTTTGGGAATCGCATTGTATGGTTATCGCGTTGATATGCCAGATTTGGAACCCATCCTTACACTCAATGCATCAGTGACTCATTTGGATCACATCCACGCAGGTGAAACTGTTGGGTATGATTATACCTACACGGCAACAGCGGACGAAACTTTCGCAACAATGCCGATTGGGTATGCAGATGGCTTTGATGTTCGCAATCAAGTTGTTCCAGTATCAATCAACAATCGTAATTATCCAATCATTGGTAAAGTGTGTATGGATCAGACGATGATACGTGTGGATGAAACGGTAAATTTTGGTGATACGATACAATTACTAGGTCCTAACCGACCTGCAAAATTGATTCATGAAGCAACAGGCATTATGCCGTATATTCAACTGTCAACGTTAAGTGATCGGATTGAACGGCGCTATCTTCGTAATCAACACGTTGTATCCGTAATCGTGCGTTAAACAAGTGTTTATAGGCTAACTCAGGTTTGACTACAAACACTTTTTTCAAAATAACAATAGGGGGCTTATGATGAAAAAAAGAACAAGAAGTATCTGGATTTACATGATTGGGTTTTATGTTGGTGCAGCGATGCTAGCAGCACTGTTACCATTCAATGCTGACATGAGCGCATTCTTAGGTACAATTATTGCAGGTTCGGTATTTTTGGTTTTCGGCGGACACGAGCTGTACATGCGCCTTTTTCAGGATCCACTGACAGTTCCAGTCTATGAACATATTGAAGATGGATCAAACTTTAGCTTGGGGCGTGCCGCACTCACAATCTTACAGCTGTTTCTGTTTGAGGTTGTACTCAATATTATGTTTGTAACGATATCCATGGCCGCTGGTGGTACTGAAGTTGTTGGCTTATATTCGCAAATTGTGATGGGCCTCATCAGTATCTACTATTTGGTGTACAAGATGCGCGTGGTCATTTATGAATCGTGGCAAAACTTTAAAAATAGTGATAAGAAATACCGTTATGTCTTTATTGGTTTAGGACTTGTTTATTTGGGTAATATTGGAACAGCAATGGTAACCCAAGCTATGGGTGTAACAGAATCAACCGTAAACCAACAAATGGTGGAAACAATCATCCGTTCGGTACCTATCTATGGATTCTTTATGGTTGTGCTACAAGCACCAATCGTTGAAGAGATTACGTATCGCGGTATCTATTTCCGACAAATATACGGCAAGCATAAAATTCTTGCTTATGTTGTGACGGGCGTCATTTTTGGTCTTCTTCACATTATCCCTGGGCTTCTTGAAGGTGTAAAAGTTGAATGGATTATGTCGCTGAGTTACATTTGGGCTGGACTTGTGATGGCATGGGTTTATGCCAAAACAGATAGTATGGTGTATAGTATTCTGCTTCACGCATTGATGAATGGTATTTCATTCCTTGTGCTGATTGCAATGTAGATAAGAGGGTTTAAATATGGATCGTGTTACGTTTTATAATTATATGTCGACAGCGGGATATTTGATATTTATGGCATGTATTGCTGTTATGATATCCGCATACGGTGATCGTCTCAAAGGGAAAGATGAAAAAGATGAAGCGTTATTAAAACGTTCAAAAATCAAATTTATCGTTGCCCCTATCGTAATGGTTGGGTATGTCGTTTTATTATTTGCTATATTTGGATAAGAAAAGCTTGCCTCGTTATTGAAGCAAGCTTTTTTTTTTTTTACTATTCGTTGGAAATTGCGTCTGTATTTTGAACATCCACATTGGAAATATCATCAAAACGTTTGGTGATTTTTTCGGTGGTAATGTCAAGTTGTTTGAAGTCGGTATGGAGTGTATCCATATGGCGCGATAAATTATTCCAACGGCTCCGGTAACGGTCAAATTCAACGGATAGTTTGCGTAAGTGGTCATGAATTTCAGCTGCATACTTCTCGCGTTCAAGATTAATGAGAATTGTTTGAATTGTGGTTAAGGTGCTCATCAATGTTGTTGGTGACGCGAGCCAGACACGACGTTTTTGGGAATAGTCAATAATATCTTCGTGATAAGCATTGATGGTTGCAAAGATAGCCTCTGCAGGAACAAACATTATAGCTTGGTTGGATGTTTCGTTCGGGATAATATATTTGTTGGCAATCGCATCAATATGCGCCTTCACATCACTCACAAAGGTCTTGGTGGCGAGTGTTCGCGCCTCAGGGCTAAGGTTCACATCGACCATCCGGCGGTAGTTTTCTAACGGAAACTTAGAATCAATAGCAAGTGTTCCCAAAGGTTCCGGAGCAAACAAGACGGCATCAGATCGGGAACCTGTAGAGAATGTATACTGAAGTTGGTAAATTTTGTCGTTTTTCTCACCAAAGATGGAAGCGAGAATGTGGGCAAGTTGCACTTCACCAAAAGCGCCACGTGTTTTCTTATCGGTCAAAACATTTTGTAATGAAACAATTTCAAACGAAAGCGCATCAATTTTTTTCTGTGCTTCATCAATTTTGCTGAGTCGCTCAACAATATCGGTAAAGGTTTGATTTGTCTTTTTAAATCCTTCTTCAAGACTTTCAGACATACGACGATCCATCAACATTAGTCGCTTCTCAACAGACTCTTGCAGTTTATCGAATTGTGTACCCATGGTTGTTGTGGTACGGTCATGAAATTGGATTAAACTTGACGTAATGGTCCGTTCAAATTCTAAATTCCGTTGATTCAAATCATTAATTTTTATATCCAAACGGTCAGTTAGGTTATTGAAATTACGATTGAGTAGTTCCTGCTGATTGTGTGTGTTATCAGTTTTAATAAAACTGCGGATTAGAAGTAAGAGGATTCCCAACGCAATTAAAATAAGTAATACTAGTTCAAGTGTCAGTGTCATAGTTTCACATCCTTTTTGTAATTGTATCATAGAAGATACGGTATAATTAAAAGCAGAGGTGATAAACATGACAAAAATTGGAATTGCATTATCGGGTGGTGGAATCCGAGCATTCTCCCAGTTGCCGATTCTAGCGGCTCTACATCGTGAAGGTGTTGAAATTGATGCGATATCGGGAACTTCCATGGGTTCTGTTATCGCTGCATTGTATGCCAGTGGTGCAGATATTGAAACGGTTAAGGAAATCGCTTTGGAATTGGAGAAAGAAATTCAAGACAAGAAAATTATGAGTCGTCCTTCGATGAAGCTTCTGCCCTTCTCAAAAGACAAATTAGTAGGCGGTCTTGTCGATGGTCAAGACTTAGAGGATGTGCTGGATGTCTATTTAGAGAAACTGGGACTCCATATGATCCAAGATGCCAAAATCCCCCTAGCAATCAATGCCGTTGATGTTATTACAGGGCGAACGATTATGTTTGTTTCACATCCAGAGCTTTACCAAAACTCCGATCCTGAAACGATTGTGATTGACACCATTAAACTTTCGACGGCCGTACGGGCATCGTGTTCGTTCCCATTCGTGATTGCTGCGACACCGTTTGAAGAGATGATGCTGGTCGATGGTGGGGTGCGTCAGAATCTACCCCTTGTTCCGATTAAAGACTACGGTGTTGATCGAACCATTGCGATAACAATGCATTCGAACGAGCCTTTTAAAGACTTTGATTCGATGATTGGATTGGGAACTCGGGTCATGGATATTATGCGGATTGAAGCAGACCAATTAGTACAAAAACAAGCCGATGTCCATATCAACATTCCCCTTGATAAAGTTGGTATTTTTGAAATAGGTCGTGGGCAATTTACGATGATTCAAGGCGCTCGCGTGATACGATATCACATGGACGATATCCGCAAACTTACAAAAAAGGAAACGTGGTTCGATCATTTGAAAAGGAGATAAGTTATCATGCTTTATCAAACATTAAACAATGGGGTTGCTATTCCAGTTCTTGGTCTAGGAACGTATAAATTAACAGGTGACGAAGGTCTTGTAGCCATTAAGCATGCAATTCAAACAGGCTATCGCCATATCGATACTGCATCATATTATGACAATGAAACAATCATCGGAACGGCTGTTAAAGACAGTGGTATTCCACGATCAGAGTTCTTCTTGACCTCTAAAGTGTGGGAAACTGATCAAGGATATGATGCAACACTTCGAGCGTTTGAACATACACTCGAAAATCTACAAACTGATTATCTTGATTTATATCTGATTCATTGGCCCCACGCGCTATCAAAAGCAACATGGCGTGCGATGGAATACTTGTACGATCAAGGTAAAGTCAAAGCAATTGGTGTTTCTAATTTCAGTAATCACCAACTCGAAGTTTTAATGGAAGATGCGGTTGTGATGCCGATGGTAAATCAGTTGGAACGTCATCCATATATGATTCAAGCGGAAGCATATGCATATAATCATAATCAAGGAATTGTTATGGAAGCATGGCGCCCCTTACTACGAGGTGCTTTGGAAGAAGAACCCATTCTCGTTACATTATCACAAAAATATGGAAAATCAGTCTCGCAAATTGTGTTGCGCTGGCAAATTCAAACTGGATTTGTTGTTTTTCCAAAATCGGCGAATGAGCGTCGACAAGCAGAAAATTTTGATATCTTTGATTTTGAACTATCACCATCAGAGTGTGACGAAATTTCTGGGTTGCATAAAGAGAATTCACCAGCAAGTGATATTATCATTGAAAAATAGGAATCATCAGATTCCTATTTTTATTTGTTCATAATGCTGAATCAAGAATCAAACCTGTAATTCACTAATACAAAAATCAAATGTTCATACATAGTGAATCGTAAACGATGGCGTCCATGAAGCAAATACTTTGTGAAGTTGAATAATTAATGGTTCGCACTTCAAAAGCGGGAGAACGTATGATACAATCTACATATAGTGATAATCATTATCAATATCATTTGTGAGAGAAGGTATATGTATGAATTATATAAAAGAATTTTGGGATACGATTACATGTGGAATACTCCTTGTATTAGGATTTGTTACCAATAGTCCCGTATTTTTTGTATTGGCAATTGTAATCGGGGGATACAAACAAACGCTTGAAGGGATTCAAGATACGCTAGAAAATAAACATTTAAACGTTGAACTGTTGATGATTTTATCCGCATTAGGGGCCTGCTTAATCGGTTACTACTCTGAAGGTGCTGTATTAATCTTTATCTTTGCGGTATCGGGTGCTCTTGAAGCAATGACATTGGATCAAAGTAAACGCGAAATCAACTCATTGATGGCGATGCAACCAGAAACAGCCCAACAATTGCTTGAAGATGGAAGCACACGTACTGTACAAGTTGAAACACTTAACATCGGCGACAAAGTCATCGTTGCTCGTGGTGCCGGTGTTCCAATTGATGGAAAAATCATTAGTGGTGAAACTGCACTTGAAGAAGCTGCAATTACGGGTGAATCAGTTCCACGTAATAAAACAATCGGAGATCGTGTCTTTGGTGGAACGTTGAATGTGTCAAGTCCAATTACCATAGAAGTAGACGAAGAACCCGGAAATACGATGCTTCAGAAAATCGTCAAAATGGTTGATGATGCTCAAAATTATCCGTCAAAAACAGCACGATTTATCGATAAAATTGAAAGCTATTATGCAGCAGGAGTTTTAGTTGTTGTTGCATTGTTTATTGCGATTCCGACATTGTTGATGAATGTACCGTTTGAAGCAGCCTTCTATCGAGGCATGATTTTACTTGTAGTTGCTTCACCGTGTGCATTAATTGCTTCCGTAACACCAGCAACTTTGGCAGCAATATCTAACGGTGCCAAACATGGTATTTTAGTTAAAGGTGGTATTCATTTTGAAAACCTTATGGACTTAAAAGCAATTGCTTTTGATAAGACAGGAACCTTAACGGAAGGCGAGATGCGTGTAACTGATGTCTATCTAAACGATGAAACACTTCGCGGCATTGTTGTTGCATTAGAGCGCCATTCGACTCACCCACTTGCACAGGCTATAGTTAAAGAAATGCACACTGGTGCTGTTGCTGTTCAAGATATCGAAGAACTTCCGGGTTTTGGTGTGCGTGGATTGTATCAAGGCAAACTGTATAAAGTTGGACGGAATGAATCATCACAAGCTCTTAGCGAACCAATGATCGCCTTAGAAGCTGCTTGGATGGCAGAAGGGAAAACACTGGTCTACATTCAAGAGGAAGAAACAATTGTTGGTATTATTGGCTTAATTGATACGTTACGTCCCGATGCGATCGCTTTAATTTCATGGTTAAACGAACAAAACATCCAAACCGTTATGATTACCGGTGATAACCAAGAAACGGCAAACAAAATAGCCGAAGCAGTAGGTGTCCAACACGTGATTGCACGAACACTTCCAAATCAAAAAGCAGATATTATTAACAATTTAATTGAAGAATATGGTGATGTTGCGATGGTAGGGGATGGCATTAACGATGCACCCGCACTTGCGAATGCAACCATTGGAATTGCCATGGGAGGCGGAACAGACATTGCGATTGAAGCAGCGGACATCATTCTCGTTCACAATAATATCGAGAATATTCGTTACGCATATACCTTGTCTCAACGACTCCGTCGAATTGTAATTCAAAATATTGTTTTCTCGTTCAGTGTAATCCTACTCCTTGTGTCTGCTAACTTTATGGGCGATATTTCATTGCCACTTGGAGTTGTTGGTCATGAAGGAAGTACAATTCTTGTTATTCTCAACAGCCTTCGCTTGTTGAAACCATTAGTGATGAAAGATACTGTAAAATAGTATCTTTTTTTGTAAAGGGTTGCACTTGTTATCTTAGTTAAATATTTCACATATTATATAATATGGATACCACTCATGCACTAAAAATGACATAAAATGATAAAAACCGATAAAACACCCTATATATATGCATATTTATCTCTTATGATTAATATCTCGAAGCACTTCGAAGCGGAACTTGAAGTGAGATGAGAACAATGGAGGAAATAGAATATGGAAATTATGAAACAGGTCCTTTCGGATCAAGCATTTCTAGGGGCGATTTTTTCAACAATTTCAATTATCCTTTTAGGATACTACTTGAAAAAATCAAATAAAGTTACAGACCAAGCGTCTAAAGCATTAACAGCAGTCTTGCTGAATGTTGCGTTACCAGCGTTAGCATTCCAAGCATTTATGACTGAAATTAAACCTGAGACATTTACAGTCGGACTCAATACATTTATCTTCGGCTTTGTCGCTTACGTAATCTTAATCATCATCACATTTGGCTACATGTTTATTTATAAAGGGGATAAACTTGACGCTATTCGTGGAATCACAATTTTTGGATCAACAACATTCTTCGGAATTCCTATTATTTCAGCATTCTTAGGTACAGAAGGAACACTTTATGCAAACTTATTTAATATTGCTTACCGTGTCTTCTTATACTCATATGGATTTATTCTCTTCTCTGGCTTAAAACTCGAAAAGAAAAACTTAAAACAAATCATCTTGAACCCAATCATTCTTGCAACATTTATTGGATTTGCAATTTGGATGTTCCAAGGTAGCTTACCTCAAGTAACAATTGGTACTGGTGATAAAGCATGGACTGGTGCATTCTTACGTTTAGATAAAACATTACCATGGTTCATGAAATCAGTCGGTTACTTAGCATCACTATCATCACCATTAGCATGGTTAGCAATCGGGATGACACTTGCAAAAATTTCATTAAAAGATGCTGTGAAAGACAAAGCAGTTTGGATTTATTCAGCAGTAAAACTTGTCATTATTCCAGCAATCCTATTAGTCATGATGATCATCTTCAAGAAAATCGGATTCTTACCATTAGACTCTGTTGCAATTACAGGAATTATCATTATGTTAGCAACACCACCAGCAACTGTCTGTGTTAGCTACGCAATCAACTTTGATAAAGAAGCACTCTTTGCATCGAATGCATCATTAGTTGCTACCGTCTTATCAATCGTTGCTATTATTGTTTGGTTAATTATCTTAACAGCTCTTGGTACAGCAGGTATTATTTAATTTTGAAAGGATAAAATTATGAAACTCTTATGTTATGGGGTACGCCCAGTAGAAAAACCATTCTTTGAATCATTGAATGAAAAATTTGGTTATGACTTAGTTCTAACTGAAGCAATGTTAAACGATGAATCTGTTCACCTTGCAGAAGGTTGTGATGCAGTTATGCTTCGTGGAAATTGCCCGGGAAATCGTAAAAATTTAGAAATCTATAAAAACTATGGCGTTAAATATGTCTTAACACGTACAGTTGGATACAACCATGTTGATTTAGAAGCAGCAAAAGAGTTCGGATTGAAAGTTGCTTATGTACCTTTCTATTCACCCAATGCGATTGCTGAACTTGCATTAACCATGGCATTGACACTTGCACGCCATACATCTTATACAACAAACAATACTCAACAAGGAAACTTCAAAATTGATGACTTCATGTTTAGTAAAGAAATCCGTAAATCAACTGTTGGAATTATCGGACTTGGTAAAATTGGATTTACAGCAGCAACAATCTTCAAAGGTGTTGGTGCAAACGTTATTGGATATGATGTTGTGGAAAAAGATTACTTAGGCGATACATGTACACAAGTTGATCTTGAAACACTTCTTAAAGAATCTGATATCATCTCAATGCATATGCCTTACTTTAAAGGTTCAAATGACGAATTCTTAAATGCAGACTTAATTTCTAAAATGAAAGATGGCGTTATCTTAATCAACACTTCCCGTGGTGAACTCCAAGATATAGATGCAATTTTAGATGCTGTCGAATCAGGAAAAGTTCAAGCATTTGGTACAGATGTCCTCGCAAACGAAACAGCTTACTTTAATAAAGACTTACGTGGAACTGACGTTGATGCGTTGATGACACGTATCATGAACTTATACCCACGTGTACTTGTAACACCACATGTTGGATCATATACAGATGAAGCCGTCAGCAATATGGTTGAATACTCATATGAAAACTTACAAGAGTTTATCAATACCGGAACATCAAAAAACGAATTAGCGTAATGAAAGGAGAGCGAATGCTCTCTTTTTTGATGTATAAAAATTCATGTGAAATATATGCGTAAATCATGGAAATTAATGAAAAGATTGCCTACAATAGTTATATAAGGGGTGGTTACTATGATTAAATCTATAGACTATGATACAAATTCAGCACTGCTAAATGTCCTTCTTGATGAGCACAATGCCGCATTGTCAGTTTTTCCATCACAAAAACAGGAAGCTCTCTCAAATGTATATTCAATCGACAACGAATACATCGGTGGTATTACTGGAAAAATTTTCTATCAACGCCTCAAAATAAGTATGTTAGCGGTTAAGGAAGGGTATCGTGGTCAGGGTATAGGCTCAAAATTAGTGAAATCGGCGATTGATTATGCGAAAGCACATAACTGTAAATCTGTTACAGTTTCAACATTGAACTTCCAAGGTCCTGAATTCTACGAGAAACTTGGGTTCAAACAATATGCGGTTCTTGAAAATGTTCCTGCCGTCGGAATCACAACACACTTTTACATTTTATATCTCGACTAAACTGCTTCGGCAGTTTTTTTAGTCATTCTCAAAGGTTCACTTGACAATCAATAGTTGTGTTCATATACTGTAAGTGTATTAATTAGCCGAATTTAATACCCGAAATATGGTCGGGTAGTCTCTACCGATACACCGTAAATGTATCGACAATCGTGGTGAAAACTCTCAAGATCGTTTTCTCCCGATCTTTTTTATTTGGTTTTTTAATCATTTGAGACGAAAGGGAGAAAGAATAAATGGAAAAATTCTTTAAACTCAAAGAAAATAATACAACCGTAGGTACAGAAGTATTAGCAGGGATTACAACCTTCTTTACGATGGCCTACATTTTATTTGTAAACCCACAGATCTTATCCGAAGCGGGATTACCGATCAACGGAGTTTACATTGCAACGATACTTGCAGCAATTACAGGGACCATGGTTATGGGGTTATTTGCAAACGTACCGTATGCACAAGCACCAGGTATGGGACTTAATGCATTCTTCACCTATACTGTTGTTATTATCGGGGGGTTCACACCTTACGAAGCATTAGCACTTGTATTTGTATGTGGTGTCATTAATATCTTGATTACTGTCACCCGTATTCGTAAACACATCATTAAAGCAATTCCAGAAACATTGCAACAAGCAATCGGTGCTGGTATTGGATTGTTCATTGCTTATATTGGCCTTTTGAACATTAACTTTGTAAACTTTACAGCTGGCGTTCCGGCACTCTCGAATTTCAGTGACCCAAGCATCTTGTTGGCATTAATTGGATTGGTCTTGATCCTTGTCTTAATGCTTCGCAAAGTTAAAGGCGCAATGCTTATTGGAATCGTACTTACAACATTAATTGGTATCCCAATGGGAGTTGTTAATCTTGGTGGCGCAGCGCAAACTGTGAGCTTTGGAGAAATCTTCACAGAGTTTGGCAGTATCTTTGGTAAAGCGTTGGGAAATGAAGGGATTGTAAGCCTCTTTACAAACCATAGTTTAATGACAGTATTCCCAATTGTCTTTGCATTTAGTCTTACTGATACTTTTGATACAATCGGAACTTTTATTGGTACAGGTCGTCGTTCAGGTATATTCACAGCTGAAGATGAGCGTGCACTTGAAGAAGGCAAAGGTTTTTCTTCAAAAATGGATAAAGCGATGTTTGCTGATGCCATCGCAACATCAGTTGGGGCTATCTTTGGTACCTCAAATACTACAACCTTTGTAGAAAGTTCTGCTGGAATTGAAGCGGGTGGACGTACTGGTCTAACATCAGTTGTTACTGCTATATGTTTTGGACTCAGTATTTTCCTTGCACCCGTTGTTTCGTTAATACCTGCTGCTGCGACTGCACCAGCATTGATTGTTGTCGGAATCTTAATGAGTGCTTCGTTTGGGGACGTTCAATGGAGTGATTTCGAAACGGCAGTGCCTGCATTCTTTACAGTTGTCATGACGGTCCTTACATACAGTATTTCAAATGGTTTAGCATTTGGATTTATGGCTTATATTATTGTTGAAGTAGCGAAAGGTCGAGCACGTAATGTCCATCCAATTGTCTACATCTCAACTGCGCTATTCATGATGAACTTTATTCTAGAGGCATTAAAATAATATTCTTTTGTTGCTAGCATGTCTTAATTCCTTATAAAAACATAAACCTCTAATGGTGCCACATTAGAGGTTTTTTTATTATTAAAAATGACAATAAAAAAGTATCCGTAGATACTCTTTGGATGAGGGTATTATTTCTCGAAATGATGCGTCATAAGGGTTCCTTTGAACATCAATACACGATCTTGAGGAATCCGTGCGATAGCGTGTGCCGAAGATTCAGCTTTGATAAAGAGAATATTTGCGCAATCACCAATCTTAGGCCAAAGCATCTCACCAGAAGGCGAGAGCGGTGTTTTCCCTTTTGTTACAAGCCCTAATGATTGAGACAGTGCGATTTCATCAGTGAGATTAAAACGCTCAGCAGCACGGCTTGCACGCTGAATAAGATCACCGGTTCCAAAGGGACTCCAATGATCGTTGATATTATCGTTAATAACATGAACCCGAACTCCAGCATTTTGAAGTGTCGGAATATGTGGCGCTGAAGTATCAATCGGAACAGTAGTGTTAATTGCTATGTCTAATGTCGCCAACCGTTGTGCCAGTGTTGCAACTATTTCTAGAGGAACATCACCCAATGCGTAGGCATGACTAACTTGAACACGTCCTGCTAAGCCATATTTTTCGGTAAAATCTGCAATTTTTTCGATTTCGAAAATACCGAGTGTGCCGTGATCGTGTAGATGGATGTCAATCTCTTTATTATATGTTTGTGCAAGGTCAAACAATACCTGTAACGATGCATCAATATCACGATCAATTGTAGCAGGGTCGAGACCGCCAATTACATTAACACCGGGCTCTTGCATGGCTTGTGTTAACCATTTGTCATTTTCAGTTGCAAGTGTACCGTGTTGGGGGAAAGCGACAAGTTCATAGTCCAAACGGTCAGCATTGTTTTCTAATACTTCGCGAATGCACTGCAGGTTTTGCAGTCCAATGACTGGATCTACGTTGACTTGAACCCGAAGAAACGTTGCACCATAACCACCAAAAAGATCAATTAAAGCTTGTGCTCGTTGAGGCGTATCTACCAAAAAAGATTCCAAGAAGGCTTCTTCTTCACGGATTCGGTCTGCGACTGAATACATGGGAACCACTGCTTGCCATGGACCACCAAGATGACCTTTATCTAAGTGAATATGATTGTCTACAAGACTGGGAATTGCGAGATATCCCTGTGCATCTACAACATCCGTTGCATCATCTGGCAAGTAATCAGAAATGACAGCAATTTTTCCATTCTCAATTCCCAAGACACTGAGTGTTGTCTTAGTTTTGTAACCGAGGGAAGCATGCTTAACATAGCCTTTTTCCAGTAAAACATTTTTAATCCATAACATAGTATCACTCCATTTCTAACTTATTTATATCATGTCACTGAATTAAATGCATTATCCGAAATAGTAAAAAAGATTCACGCTTTTGAATTTTTAATGACAAAATCGCATTTTATGTCGAAAAATGCAACAACCCTATTATTTACCACAACATAGTGCAAATTGAACTGTGCTAAAATTAAAGTACGAGGTGAAAGTATGAAAAAAAATCCATTGTTTTTATTAAGCAATAAACGCCCAGTTGGGGTTTATTCAGCATGTACAGCGAGTGATCTTGTACTTGAAGCTACATTAGAATTCGCAGAAGAACACAACTCATCAGTAGTTATTGAAGCAACAGCGAACCAAGTTAACCAATTTGGTGGATATACAGGCATGAAACCTGCAGATTACCGTGAATTTGTTTACGGTTTAGCGGACAAAGTAGGTTATGACAAGTCACGTATTATCTTAGGTGGAGACCACTTAGGTCCTCTAACATGGACAGACTTAAACGAAGACGAAGCAATGAAAAATGCAGTTGAACTTGTTTATGACTATGTTCGTGCAGGATTCACAAAAATCCACTTGGATACATCAATGCGTGTTGCGGATGATAGCACAACTGAAATGTTATCAAATGAAACGATTGCGCGTCGTTCTGCAATCATGGCTAAAGCATCATTAGAAGCTTATGATGAACTCTTAAAAGAAAACCCAGATGCAATCTTCCCAGCATTCATTATTGGTAGTGAAGTTCCAATCCCAGGAGGAGCTCAAGAAAAAGAAGAAACATTAGCAGTTACAAGCCCAGAAGACTTTAAAGAGACATACCGTGTCTTTAAAGAGACATTTACAGAATATGGTGTTGAAAAAGTATTTGATGCTGTAATTGGTATTGTTGTTCAACCTGGAGTTGAGTTTGGAGATGAAGACCTCTTCCAATATAACCGCGAAAATGCCAAAGTCTTAACTGCAACATTACGTGATGAGTTTGATAACTTTGTATTCGAAGGACACTCAACAGATTACCAAACACCAGAACACTTACGTGAAATGGTTGAAGATGGAATTGCAATCCTCAAAGTAGGACCAGCATTGACATTTGCTTTACGTGAAGCGTTATTTGCCCTTTCACACATTGAAGATCAAATTACAACAGACCCTTCACGTTTCATTGATGTTCTTGAAGAAACGATGTTAGCAAGCCCAGGAAACTGGCAAAAACACTACCACGGAACAGACGCTGAACTTGCAATCAAACGTAAATATAGCTACTCAGACCGTGCACGTTACTACTTGCCAACACCAGCAGTTCAAGCTGCCATCAATAAACTAGTTGCAAACTTAGAAGCAACACCAATCCCAATGACATTGTTATCACAATACATGCCATACCAATACCGTCGTATTAAAGATGGTAAAGTATCTAACGATCCATTGTCATTGATTAAAGACTACGTTAAACTTTACTTAGATGACTACCAATTCGCAACACACGTTGATGAATTAGAAGCTTAGTATAATCAAGGACTTCCTTCGGGAAGTCCTTTTTATTTGTTTAATTCAAATAGAATGTGTTTTGTTTGGAAAATATTGAGTTGCGCTTACATAAGAAAAATATTGTCATTAATTACATAAATGCGTGCATTAATGACATCGACTACATAAAACCGTATAAATTGATATTATGTGCTTGCAATCGATTTAGTGAACGAAATATTAACATATTAAAGTTTCGTGAATGGAGAGCAATTGAAAGGTCGAGGTAACGAATATGAAAAAAAATAAAACAATAATGGCAATGATTCTAACGATGCTCATTATGGTCACCCAAATTAACATTGTACGCGCAGATGCATACGATAAATTTAGCATCAATCCAATCATTCCTGAAAATCAAATAAATCAAAATGTTGGTTATTTCGATCTCGATTTAAAACCAAACACGAAACAAACACTCACAATCGAAATTATAAATCAAGGTGATGAACCGATGAATGCGACTGTTAGTCTGGTTGATGCAACAACAAACAATAATGCTATGAAACAGTTTAGTACAGTAAAAGCGCCAGATGCTTCATTAAGCACACCACTTACAAGCTTTGCAACACTACGTGAGGAACAGATTGAAGTTGCACCTCATGCAACAGAAAATATCTACATTGACATTGACACGACAGACGTAGATTTTGAAGGAATTCGTCTGGGAGGCATTACAGTCATTGCAGATACCTTAAATAATAAGGATACATCAAACGCCTC
This sequence comes from Erysipelothrix anatis, assembly GCF_009828745.1. Taxonomy (GTDB): domain Bacteria; phylum Bacillota_I; class Bacilli_A; order Erysipelotrichales; family Erysipelotrichaceae; genus Erysipelothrix; species Erysipelothrix anatis. The sequence goes on along the minus strand of NZ_WTSX01000016.1, from coordinate 4,171 downwards.
AGGTGTTACGTTAAACAACCGGGTTGCGTATACACTTGGATTACAAACGAGAATGCACGACACACCAATTAAATCAAATTTAAATTATGTAAAGACAGATATTGATGTGATTGATTTGGATGCACATTTTGTGTCCGTTATTCAAAACGATCAACCAGTCTTGATGAATGGTGTTTCACTTCATGGAAGTATCAGTGATACAAAAACGGGAAAAGTTGTTGGTATGGTTGATAAGAAGAATGGATCTATCGCACCGAATACGAACTTTAATGTTGTATACACTGGAGATCGCCAAACGATTGATGCAGGTACTTATGCCATTGATTTAGAGATTAAACATGAGTCTGATGTATGGCACTTTAAAGATACATTTACAGTATCTGAAGATGCATCAGCGTCAATCAATGACGATGTCGTCAGTTTTGAACAAAATGCAAACATACTAACATGGATTTTACTAGGTATTATGGGCGTCATGCTCATGATTATCTTCTTCCTATTATGGAAACGCCATAATGACAAGGAGAATCAAACATCACATTGATAAATATTGAAAAAGGAGATGTCATATGAACAAAATTCTAAAACGAATTACACTTTTAGCATTGAGTGCAACTTTAGTTCTCACCCTCATATTTACAGCAGGGCAAACGACAAACATTAGTGCCGAAGAGACTAAAGTCTACACAACGACTATAAATAGTGGAGATGTGACATCTCAACCTTTAGCACCTACTGAGCCACAACCTGAGGCACCCATTACAGTTGACCAAGAAGTATCGCAAGATAGTATTGATAATGATGAAGTGACAGAACAAGCTATTCTAAATCATGAAGTGGAGACTCCTGTATCAGCGGAAATAGAAGTACTGACGCTAAAAGAAAATGAAGTAGTAGTGAACTCATTCGACGAACTTTATACATTAGTGACAAACCGTGGAAATGGAGTCTATGATACTTACTATATGAGTCAAGACTTTGTAGTGAGCAAGAGTTTGACGGTTCCTGAAGGCTATAGCTTTGTCCTTGATGGAAGAGATCCGGTAACGGGTGAATATCATAGCCTAACTGCTCGTGAAAATGACGATTTCTTTACATACGCATTTAAAGCAAAGAATGCAACGCCTACAACAATGCACTTTCGAAACATGAACATCTCAACATACAATAAATATGGATTAATGTATTCGGGTTATGACAATACAACGTTTATATATGAAAATGTTTCATTTACTGGAACAACCTTAGTACATAACTTAAAAGGTAAAGTTGTCTTAAACAACTTTACTGCAACAATGAAATCTGGTTATTCCCAGGAGTTAGCTCGTGCACTTGAGATTAACTTCTATGGTGATAATGTCATTACTGACTTCTCATCCAAGAATGGCCCTACATTTAATTCAGCTACAACAGCACTTGTCTTTGAAGAAGGCTCAAGTACAAAAATAAGTTCAGACTACCGTGCCATATACTCGAAATCAATGGATTTAAAACCAAATTCAAGTTTAGATATCGAAATTGTGACAGCATATGATGCAAGTACAGTTTCGATTATTCAAACAGGAATCTTGACGATGAAGGGTGCAAATCTGAATGTTGTCATAAACTCGTACACGCGAACATCTGCGATTGTTCTAACGGATGAAATGATTATTAGTCAGTCAAATGTCTACATAAGCAGTAACCGCTCGTGGCAAGCTTTGACAGCCAAAAATCGTATCGAAATTGTCGATGGTTCGACGGTTACAATTGAAGCCGATTACACATCTCCTGATGTTATCGATCAAACTTCAGAATCAACACCATACTCTCAAGGTCTTGTCATTGACAACTCAACAGTCAACCTTAATATTGACTACGCATATGCTGGTATGATGAAATCCCGCAGTGATATGGTCATCAACAATTCCACAGTTAATATGCAAGCTGCAAAAATAAACCGAGAAGCCATTAGCACAATGGGAAATCTAACGATAACCAATAGTAACATTTGGGCAGATTCGAATGATTCTAGAATCGGTGCAGTCAGTGTCGCAAAAAAATTCATGATTGAAGATTCAGACATTCTGGTTGACTCAGAAGGTAATGCTGGGACCGTTTCAAAATACCATATGATTACAGCGAAAGAGTTTGAGTCCAAAAATGCAAGAGTCAATCTAATTATTGATGATAAAGAAATAATCGGCATCTTCGATGTGGAAAAGCATATAAAAATTGTGAATGATGGAACGAAACCAAGTTGGTTTATTGCTGATGGAAATCACAAAATGGCTTTATTAAATACTAAGAAAACACCAACCATTGAAGTTACGACGCAACAAATTAACTTGTGGAATGACAGTGATTCAACAACATCCGCTGATATTCGGATTTTTAACAAGGATAACAGTACGGGTACCTTAGAATTTACAGTCGGAACCGATAACAGCATAAATATCATTCGTAACACATTTGTTCCTCACGAAGGTTCAAATAAGATTGAAACAGGTATTTTTAATGGTCGTGCCACCTATGCAATGGGTCATGTTATGTTTCAAAATCATAGTGGTGATGACCAAAACATCATAGATTTCAAAACAAATCCAAATGCTGCGATCACCTTCAACTACAATGGCAACCAAGTCATTGAAGGGAATGCGGATACCAACGGCCGATACTATGCAAAACTGGATCAGCCATTAGGAGTTGATTATCATACGATAACTATCAAAGATGGACGCTTTGAAATCGTTGAGGTACTTGATTATACCATTTACGGAAGTGTTGATTTGACACACTATCCAAAGACCATTCAATTCGGTGACGTTGATATTCGAAATACTGCTGGAACACATGCACGTCACGATACAATGACGCTACGAGTCGAAGATACTCGGTATGAACGAACAGGATGGAAACTTGAAGTTCGTGCAAAACAAGAACTTACAGATACATCCGGACGTAATTCAGTCCTTCATGATAGCCTAATCTTTAAAAAGAATGCCCAACATAACGGCAATGTCATCAATAATAGACCGATTGTTGTCTATGAAACACCTGAAAATTACGATGCTGTAACCGAACTGGATTTTGCTAACGACTTAGGTGTGCTTATGCAATTGGGTGGTCCTAATGGTATTTACGCGAATACCGGATATACTGCCGAATTGGAGTGGATTTTGACATATAAGTAATGAACAAATCACTTGTGAAAAAACAATGTTTCATTACAAATACAAATCGGTTCATGACATATACCACATAAAAAAACAGATGAAAATTATAATTAACTTAGCATTAAATTATGATAGTAAAACGATAGAGGAGAAATAAATATGAAAAAGAAATTACTTATACCAGCGTTGGTTATCGCTTTAATGGTGCCAACCGCGGTCTTCGCTGATGAAAACAATGCAACAACGGCCACATCTAATGTTGGCGTTGAGTTTGTTGCTGAAACACCAACAGAGCCTGTGAAGCCAGTCGATCCTACCGATCCAACGAAACCGCTCGAACCAGGCGATGGGGGTGAAGGTACAGGGAATATTGGTCCTTTAACCATTGACTATGTACCGCAGATTTCATTCGGTGAACAAAAGTTAACACGTAAAGTGACAACGATGAATTCAACAACTCAGAAACCATTTGTACAGGTTACAGACGTTCGTGGAACAGGGCAAGGATGGAATCTTCAAGCAAGCCTTGGTGAATTTACCAATGGTACGCATGTACTTCCAAATGCCAAACTCGTGCTTGAAAATGGTGCAGTTAAAACTGGAGATACGCTCGATAAAAATGCTCCTGTCACATCAAATAAAATTGAACTCACTTCAAGTAAAGACAACAACTTTGTTGACATTATGAATGCCGATACCGATCACGGTATGGGTACCTGGATTACAACATGGCTTGCACAAGACTCAAAGTCAAATGATAAAGTTACGCTAAACCTTGATACTCGCGATGCCCGTGTTGGAAACTATAATGCCACAATTACATGGAATCTTATCCAAACACCTTAAAATTGTCAAAACAAAAGCTACAGATCATCAGTCTGTAGCTTTCTTGTGCATTTTAAAACCCCCAGATAGTCTGGGGGTTCGATTATAGCTTTAGCGATGTATTCTGTTTTAAACCTCCATTTGATAATATTTAAGTGTAGTCTGCAAACTATCTAAAATTATCAAAGGAG
>NZ_WTSX01000015.1 GCF_009828745.1 Erysipelothrix anatis | reverse complement strand
ATTTAAAATATTACAATGAAAATCGAATACAAGAAAAGCTAGGATATCAGTCTCCCGTTAATTATCGGTTGGCTTCATCCTAACTTGGTTTTTTCTTGAGTCCCAAGGAACTAGGTCAGTTCCGATTTCGGGAGTTTTTTTTAGATATCGTACAAGTCTTTAAAGAAGGAGTTGATCTGACTAACAGAATCAATAAGATTACTACTATCATCAATATGTAAAAGTAATCTATCTACCATTTCTTCGTGGAAGTGGTTATGGATATCCATAACTTCTTTCCCTTTTTCAGTCAATCCGAGACGATAGATACGTCTATCGTTTACGTCTTGTTCTCTATACACATATCCTTTGTGAGTTAAACGATTGATTGTTGTTGTCAGCGTTCCTTGGGTAATCCTAAGGCGAGCTGCAACATCACTCATCATTTTAGTATCACTATTTTGTATGCCTTCAAGCGTATGAACTTCAGTCATGGATAGTTTTACGCCATGAACACGATGGTAGCGTTCTTCAATAATCAAAATTTGATTAAAAATATCGACCAGCAATTCATTCAATACCTTTCGAGCATCAGCTGTCATATGCTAGATTTACGCTTCTAAAGCTTTTTGAGCTTTTGTTACTAATGTAGCAAATCCTTTTGGATCGTGAATAGCAATTTCTGATAACATTTTACGGTTAATATCGATGTTTGCTAAACGAAGTCCATGCATTAAAGTGCTGTAGCTCATGTCATTTTGACGTGCTGCTGCATTAATACGTGTAATCCAAAGTTTACGCATTTCACGTTTAAGTTGTTTACGGTCACGGTAAGCGTAACGTAGTGAACGCATAACTTGTTCATTCGCTGTACGGTATAACGTATGTTTTGAACCATAGTACCCTTTAGCTAATTTTAAAACCTTTTTACGGCGTGCACGTGACGCCACTGAATTTGTTGATCTTGGCATTTAATTCGTCCTCCTTAGAAACCTTGTAACAAGTGTTTAATACGTTTGTAGTCGCTCTTAGAAACAAGAACAGCCCCACGTAATTGACGGTTTTGTTTTGTTGTTTTGTGACGTTTAAAGTGAGAAACGTATGCTTGTTGGCGTTTTAATTTTCCCGTACCTGTACGTTTTACACGTTTTGCTAAAGTACGCTTTGTTTTCATTTTAGGCATTCTGAAGCCCTCCTTCAATATTCTTAGTTTTTATTTGGAGAGATAACTACTGACATTGTGTTACCTTCGAGTTTAGGCATTTTTTCGACACTACCCAAGTCTTTTGTCTCCTCGATGAAACGATTCATTGTCTTGCGACCAACATCGATACGTGTCATCATACGACCTCTAAATCGCATATCAAGTTTAACTTTTGTGCCCTCTGCAAGCCATTTACGAGCATGCTTCAATTTTGTATCAAAGTCATGTTGGTCAATAACTGGAGAAAGACGCAATGGTTTAATTTGAGTAACGTGTTGATTACGTTTCGCTTCTTTGGCCTTCTTTTGTTGCTCATAGCGGTAACGCCCGTGATCGAGAATTTTCGCTACTGGCGGATTACCATTTGGTGCAACAACAACTAAGTCAAGATTTAGCTCAGATGCTTTTTCCAAAGCTTCGCGGCGCATCAAAATACCAAGTTGTTCTCCGTTTGGTCCGATAACTAACAATTCTTTAAAACGAATTGCATCGTTCACCATATCATCTTGAGCTGGCTTGCGATTGTCTTGTCCCATTCTTCTACTGATAAAACTCACCTCCTCTGGTGTTGAAACAATAAAAAAGTGTGTACATATTATAAGAACACACTCAAAGGTTATAATTTAGAACCTAAGCCTTTACCTATGACGTCAGTCATCAGGTGAGAAGAGTGCTTCTACTTTCTTATTGCTCGTAAAGTATAGCATCCCCAGTGGCTTTCGTCAAGGTTTTATCTTATTTAATTTGTTGCAAAGTAAAGCTGTCTTAAGCTTTTATTGTTCATCTTGTGTTGCTTCAAGTTTTTCAAGCATTTCATCAATCTGAACTACTTTATCAAGGAATACTTTTCGTTGATCATCTGTTAATGTATCTCCGTATTTCTCGATAAAACGTAAAATCGTTTCAAATCCACTTTCGATTTTCTCAACTGTTTTTTCTAGATTCTTGTCCATAATATCTCCTTACTCGATTAGTGTAACAAATTACAACTCATTCTGTCTAATAGTATTCACAAATGTGAACTTACCACAGAAGTTCGGTCGACAGTTTCTTTCTCAATAATTTTTTCCAACTGTACTACTTTATTTAAATCAATATCAATTTCCAATGCTTTTGGTGTCCACGGTACATAAATATCCGGACTTACTCCAATGTTATCAATTCCAAGCACTTTATTACCCTTAATTAGCCGTGTAGTTGGATAAATGATATTCAAGTCATCTGTAATACTTTCCGTAATTACATTACTGTAGTCTAGTATTCCTGCTGTATTTCTTCCGATTAGTGTCACTTTTTCAGAATGTCTTACTGCTCTTGCAAAGTTTTCTCCCGAACTCGCACAGTATTGATCAATCAACACGTAGATCCTCTTTGGGATCTCGTTGCCCTCAAAATTGAAATCATCACTTAATCCTTCAAAATCTACATATCCTTTTCCGAAGTTTTCTTTCATCAAGTGTAGATCCTTTTGTATTAAGTCTTGAATCACTGGGTCGCTAGTATTTTGAGAATATTCATTCAACATTAGTGTCATAAGCTCACAGTTACGTTTAGAATACAACATTTGCTGTTTTTCGTTTGGAAACAAAGAGACAAATGATTTTTTATCTTTGAAAATGAAGTCAAGCAAAGGAAAATATGAAAAATCAGCCCCACCAATGTTGTATCGAACATCAATAATCAGTGCTTCATCATTAGTTCTTATTGCAATGTACTTGTCAATTAACTGTTTCAATGACGCACTATCCACAAAATCAGTAATCGTCATCTTTGGTATACCATGAACCACATCAACGTAAAATCTGGGTGAATACTTACTTTTCGGAAATCTCTTTATTTCTCTTGTAAGACTCTTTCCGTCACGAACTAATCGACAGGTTCTGTGCTTTTTTAAAATTATACTCCAATCTTGTCGGTCTGTAACATCAGAGAAAAAGAGATGACAATAAACTGATTCAAGTTCGATAATCGACTTACCATCAACTTCATGAATAATATCTCCTTTTTTGTAACCACTGTCAGGATTTGCCTCTGTTACAACAAGAATGTTCTCATATCGCCGTATGCTAAATCCGCAGTATGTATCATCTTGAGATAAATCAACAATTCTTAAGTGTCCGTCTTTAAATTTGCCAAGGTAGTTATTCAATACATCTCGGAATTCGTTACGAGTCATATCACTTTTAATTTGCACTTCAAATTCAAATGGATCAGCCCAATCAAATTTATCAACAAACCCAGAATAATCATTTTCGACAATTGATACAATTCGTTTAAAAATTTCTTTATTATCCATTATGCTTTACCCTCACTCGTCTATACCAACAAACCTCTTAAGCGAACATTAAGTAAAATAAGCAGTCTTCAATCCCTTTCGGAATTGCTCGTTGTACTCTTTCACTTCAAGATACAGGTTATCCCTATAGAGGCGGTCAGCACGCTCTACAAACTCTATCGAGATTCCTGTAGCTTCAACATCGATTTTATAATTTTCATTCAGTACATCTTCAAGAAGCACTATGAAATTTTGTAACTGCAATGTATTTTGAAGGTTTTCAGAGTATTTTATGAATGTATAATCATTGATGTACATTTCTGTTGTTACTTCCCCAACAAGATTATCTGCATTATTAAACAGAATCCACGTTGGATTATCAGATGATTTGCGAGATTTTCCATGTCGCCACGAATCATCAGGTAAATCAAACACGTCATGACAACAAGAGCACATTCCATCTGTAAAACTGATTGCAAAAAAATCAACATCAAGTGATTCAGCAGTCACGGTTTTAAAAACGTCATATTTGATTAGTGTATCTAGTGTATGCATCATGATTCACCCCTAATTCTGTGTAAAAATCTGGTCGAAGAGTGCTAAATCTTCTCTCACTTTTTCAATATTTGTTTGGTAGTATGCTCTTTTATTTATGATTTCAACTGTTACATAACTCAGGTTCAACAGTGCTTGCATATGATGACTCACAGTTGCACCACTGATATTCAGTTCTTCAGCCAATTGCGCACCATACTTTGTTTCTTCTAAGCAGCGTTTCAAAATTTCAAATTTTGTGGTCTCCCCTAAAACTTTCAATCCGTCTTGGAACCTCTTTTCGGTAGCTTCAAGATTTGTTTCCAATTGTTCTAACTCCAGCATAATGTCCGAAACAACGATTTGGACTTCATTTTGAGCAGGTGTGTGATTGATCGTCAACCGATCATGAAATAGAAAACTTGGTGTGAGTAAAACTGTCGGAATTTTTTTTATTTGCGGAAAGAATCCTGCGACAACATCAATCATTTTTTGCTTATCGATGGTTTTCTCAAACGCAGTATTTACTGCAGGAAGTTGTTGATCGAGCTGTGCGATTAGCGTTGTATAATGATCCATCATTCTTGCATAGACAACCTCAACAATCTCTCGATCATGCATCAATAGATTCAGACGATATTTATCTTCAACTTGAATGGAATCCGATTCGATGATGAATTGAGAAATTGTGTACATACTTTCAAACGTCGTGTTCAATGCCTCATTGATGATGTCAATCATTTTATCACTACCAAAGTGTTTAACCAAACCAAAAAGTTCCGCAAGTGAATAGTGATTATTGACATTAAGAGGTTTGAACATTAAGTCATAGTCATTGTTTACTACTATTCCGTAGGCTTCTATAAAACGATGACGCTCAACAAAAGCTTCCGACAATGTGAGTGCAACATCCTGTTTGGTGCTAAAACGCTGATCTAATGTATCCAAGTTTAGGGGTACTTTGTGTTCATAACGCAATGTCAAATACCGAAGTAATTCTTGGGTTACAGTTCCGAGTGGTTTGATTGATATTTCCATGTTAGGCCATCCTTTGCATCAAGCGATCATTTTTATATCGCAAGAGTATTGATATCAACAGTATACCATAGGTCATTGCTATCAAGGGCAATGGAATTTGAGTCATTAATAGTGTTGTTATGAGTGATCCTAACGGCATCGAACCATAAACTGCTGCATTTAACAACGCACTGACACGTGCAAGTTGATCTTTATCAACTGATTTCATAAGGGATACATTTATCGTTGGATTAAGGATACCGAATCCAACACTTAAAACTGTTATACTAATACCCATCATGGCGGTCATAAAGGAAACATACCCAACAGTTCCCATTAATAAAAGTCCACTACATCCAACTAAACCCGACACAATAAACAACGTGTATGGATTGTATTTTTGAGCAAGTGTTGGGTAAATGAATGACCCGAACAGTGTGCCTAAAAGGAAGAGAATATTTAAGAATGCGAGCGTCTTTGGACCACCAAAGATAACTTCTATTGTGATTGGGGTCATGATAATATTAATCCCTGTCAAAAATACTTGCATTAAGAAAATCACAACTGTCAACTTAACAAGATAAGGATGATGAATGAATGTTTCCCACCCTTCTTTGAGTGACTCGCTATAGGATTGTTTTTCGATTGAGCGATTTCTTGCATCTGTTTTTAACCGTATGAGGATAAGTGCACTCATAAAGAATGAAATCCCATCAACCCACAATGCTGTAATACTTCCAAACATTGCAATAACAATCCCTGCAAGGGATGTTCCTACGAGTGCCGACAATGTCGCAGACATTTGACGAAGTGATGTTGCTGATTCAAAATGCTCCACGTCAACGATATGCGGCATCAAGGATGTTGCTGCTGGCTGTCGCAACGATTCCATGCAAGTCATTAAGAATGTGAACACAAGTATAAGATACCCATTTGTATAACCTAAGTTGGTAATCATAATGAGTGTAAGCACCAAAACGCCACGCCCAACATCTGTCACAACCATAACCCAACGTTTCGACAATCGTTCGATATATACGCCTAAAAATGGTTGAATAATAAGATTCGGAATTGCATTAATAGTAAAGTTTAGCGCAAACCAAAATTTTGATTCTGTAATCTCGTAGACTAGCCAGGACATTGCTAGTGCATCAAAACTATCACCAAACGTATTAATAACGCCGGCAATCCAAACTTTAATGAAGTCTGGATACTTCTTTAGAACTATATATGATTTTATCATTAGATTCACCTCTAGTGATATTGTAAACTATCATTAGATTGATGTCAACACATCATTAGATAATCATCTAATTTTATAAACAAAGAAAAAGACCTGAACTCAGGTCTCTTTCTACTTAGTCTTCACGAACGATTTCAAGATGTAATTCGTTCAGTTGTTTTTCAATCGCAGGGCTTGGTGCATTTGTAAGCGGGCATCGTGCTGATGCATTTTTAGGGAATGCAATAACATCACGAATTGTATCCGAATGTGTTAATGCCATTGCGAATCGGTCAAGTCCAAACGCAATTCCTCCGTGTGGTGGTGTTCCATATTGGAATGCATCCACAAAGAATCCGAAACGACGTTGAATTTCTTCATCAGTAAATCCGATCATTTGGAAAAGTTTTTGTTGAAGTTCTTGTTGGAAGATACGCATTGATCCACCAGCTACCTCAAAACCATTTAATACGAGGTCATATGCTTGAGCAATTACTTCTAGAGGCTTTTCATCTAGTAATGCCACATCTTCAGCTTTAGGTGCTGTAAATGGATGGTGTCGTGCAACTAATACCCCATCTTCTTCTGCAAACATCGGGAAGTCAACAACCCAGCAATATGCAAATGTATTCAATGGTACAAGATCGAAGTCTTTACCTAAAGCAAGGCGTAAAGCTCCAATCGCTGTAGCAGTAAGTTCCCACTCACCACTTCCGATGAAGACGACGTCACCAACTTCTAGGTTGAACGCTTCAATCATGGCTTCGCGTTCTTGCTCACTAATAAATTTCGCAGCAGATCCAGTCAATGTGTCTGCTTCTACTTTTAAGACAACAAGTCCTTTAAGACCATATTTTTTAACTAAGTCTGTATATTTATCCGTTACTTTACGGGTGATGGCATCTGCTTGTCCTTTAAGAACCAATCCCTTCAATGTTCCACCTGTCGTTAAAGTATCACTAAATACTTTAAATTCGGATGCAGCAAAGATTTCACCAAAGTCTTTTAATTTCATATCAAAACGTAAATCCGGTTTATCACTTCCATAGTCATTCATTGCATCAACAAACTTAATTTTGGGAATATCTGGTTTGGCTTCCCCTAAAACGTTTACCATAACATTATCTACAACTCCTTCGACAATTTCTTGGAATTGATTTTCTGACAAGAAGGATGCTTCAATATCGACTTGTGTAAAGTCCAATTGGCGATCAGCACGTAAGTCTTCATCACGGAAACAACGCGCTACTTGGTAATAACGTTCAAACCCACCGATCATTAATAATTGTTTGAAGATCTGTGGTGATTGAGCAAGCGCATAAAATTCTCCGGGATGCACACGGGACGGTACGAGATATTCACGGGCACCTTCAGGTGTCGATTTCGTTAACATTGGTGTTTCAATATCAATGAAATCTTGTTTCTCTAGTGTACGACGCATTTCACCCACGATTTTCGCACGGGTCACAAGGCGTTGTTGCATGATTGGACGACGTAAATCTAAATAACGGTACTTCAAACGTGTTTCTTCAAGTGCATCTGTTTCATCAGCAATTATCATCGGTGTTTGTGCTGCTTTATTGATAATTTCAACGTTTGAGATTTCAATTTCTACATCACCTGTTGCGATTTTAGGGTTCTTATCTTGACGTTCACGAACAATTCCCGTTACCGCTAAGACATATTCATTTTTTATCCCTTCAACAATTGGGTACTCGTCATGATTGACTACAAGTTGGACAATTCCACTGCGGTCACGAAGATCAATAAAGTTGATGGAGCCAAAATTTCGACGTTTTGCTACCCATCCTACTAGTGATACTTCTTGACCGACATGTTCCATTCGTAATGTTCCATTATGATGTGTTCTATTCATACTATTTTTCTCCTAACCATGCTTTTACATGTGTTACAACTTCGTTCGCACTGACACGAATTTGTTCCTGTGTTTCAATATTTTTAAGTGTGAATTCCCCTTTTTCAAGTTCATCATCACCGCATAATAATGCGATTTTCGCATTATTACGATCAACCAATTTAAATTGTGCTTTAAATGATTTATTTTCTACATCCATGTCGCAGACATAGCCTGCTTGACGCAATGATTGAATCATCGCAAAGACCGCATTATTGGATGCAGCTCCCATCGGCATACCAAAGACATCAACACCGTCCTCAGTATCGAACTCAATCCCTGAATCTTCTGCTAAAATAAGCAAGCGTTCAAGTCCAATTCCGAGCCCAACAGCACCGGTTTCCGGACCACCAAAGTAGTCAATGAGGTGGTTATAACGTCCACCACCAAAAATGGTTGATTGAGCACCTGCTTTTTCATCTGTGGAAACTACTTCAAAAACAGTATGGTGATAGTAATCCAAACCACGAACCAATCGACTATCTATTTCATACGCGATACCCTGCGCATCAAGTAGTGTCTTGAGGGATTCGAAGTATTCACGAGACATCTCATTTAAATAAGCATAGTTTGTTGGGGCTGTTTGAACTGCAACGTGATCGTGATCTACTTTGCAATCAAGCATACGGAGTGGGTTTTGCTCGTAACGACGGTTGCAATCTCCACACATTGTCGAAAGATGCGGTTTAAAATGCTCACGTAGCGCAACTTTATAATTTTCTTGACTTTCTGCATCTCCGATTGTATTGACGAGGAGTTTGAATTTCTTCAATCCAACTTCATGTAAGAATGATAATCCTACTGAAATTGCCTCTACATCAACCATTGGGCTAATCGGGCCAATTAATTCAACTCCAAATTGGTGGTGAATTCGCATACGTCCTTTTTGTGGCCGTTCATAACGGAAGTTTGGCGCGATATAGAAATATTTTTGATAGCTTCCACCAGTTGCATACAATTTGTGTTGTACAAAAGCACGGGCAACACCTGCAGTTCCTTCAGGACGAAGTGTTAGTGAAGGACTCTCACCATCACGATTCTTGATTACAAATGTGTACATTTCTTTGTTGACGACATCACTTGCATCATTTTCACGTTTAAATACTTCAGTATGTTCATACATAGGTGTACGCATTTCTTGGATATGGTAACGATCACAAATCTCACGTGCAATCTTTTCAAGTTTTTGCCATTTTCGGGCTTCAGCACCGTATACATCTTGTGTACCACGGGGTGCAATATATTTTTGACTCATGTCTGTTCCTCCTCGAATATATAAAAAGGTGCTACCAAGGACGTCTGCGACGTGGTACCACCTTTGTTTGTTTACTCAAACCTTTAACGCAGGTATACGACAACCCCTACTCATTTCAGGGTTATTTCTCCCATGTGTCCCATTGCCTCACGTACATGTGCTTCTCACCAACCAGCACTTCTCTTTGCTACTTTCAACAACTTAATCATGTTCTTCGAATATTGATATCACTTTAACATAGTATGATTGAAAAGGCAATCACAATGTTATCCGGTCAACACGTAATACGCTATCAACTTTGCGCAGGTTGACGATTAAATTACGTAAATGATCGGCATCTTTAACAACGACACGCATGGTTGTATTAACATGGATGGCATCGGGGTCAACTTCAGAATTAACGGCATTAAGTTTTACTTTAAGTTGCGATACAATCGTAACTAAGTCCGTCAATAAGAAACTTCGATCAGTCGACAGAATTTTTAGTACTGCCTCGTATTCTTTACCACTATGTTCATCTTCCCAATAAACATCAATCAAGCGTGATGTCTCATTCACAATATTGGGGCAATCCGTACGGTGTACCTTAACGCCGCTTCCTTTGGAAACATAGCCAATGATTTCATCACCATAAACAGGATTACAACATTGACTTAAACTAATCATCATGGAGTCAATTCCAGGGACACGAACCCCAGTTTTTCCATTTGATTGTTTGCTAGATTGTAGGGCGTTTCGACTTACAGCACGGTCAAGCTTACTAGACTCTTGTTGAATTTTAATATCAAGACGCTCAAACAATGCAGGTAATGATAATGATTTCGTCGCAATGGCAAACATCAAATCATCGTACGACGCCACCGAAAATTCTTTGTATGCAGCTTCAAATTTTTTAGAATGACGCAACTCTTTCTCATCAACACCACGGCGCTTACATTCTTCTTTGAACATCGTTTCGCCTTTACTGATGTATTGGGTTTTATCATCTTGTTGTTTCTTTTGAATGTAACTTCGGATTTTATTCCGAGCATGTGTTGTTTTTACAACTTTAAGCCAATCTTCACTTGGTGTTGACTGCTTATTGGTTTTCAACTGAACGACATCACCCGTTTTTAGGGGCGTATTTAGTGGCACGAGTGTTCCGTTAACAATCGCACCGACTGTCTGATGTCCTACCTCTGTATGAACACGGTATGCAAAATCAATCGGTGTGGCACCATTGGGTAAATCAATCACGCGACCCTTTGGTGTCATAACATACACATTTGCTTCAAAAATATCCTTTTGTAACAAGTTCATGTAGTCCTCTGCGTTTTGATCGACCCCTTCTGTGATGGTATTAAAATCTCTAAACCATGAGAGACGATCTTCAATTTCGCGTTGGTTAGTTTCCGTATTTGTGGATCCCTCTTTATATCGCCAGTGGGCCGCAACTCCGCGTTCAGCAATTTCATCCATTCGTTTCGTACGAATTTGAACTTCAAAAATATTGCCTTCATCACCAACAATGGTGGTATGAAGTGATTGGTACATATTCATCTTTGGCATTGCAATATAATCTTTCAAGCGCCCTGGAATCGGACGATACGTTGCATGAATATGCCCTAAGATTTCATAACAGTTGAGTTCTGTTTCAGTAATGATACGAATTGCAAGCAAATCCAAAATCTCATCAAATCGTTTATGTTTTTGATTCATTTTTTTATAAATACTGTAGAGATGTTTTGAACGCCCAAACACATTAAACTTAATATTATTTTCAAGCAAGAGTTCAGCAATTTCTTCAATCATGCTTGTGACCGATGCATCACGCTCCGCTTTTCGAGAATCGACAAGACGCGCAATTTCATAGTACTTGTCTCGGTGAAGATAGCTAAAACTTAAATCTTCAAGTTCGTTCTTGATTTCTCCAAGCCCAAGCCTATGGGCAATTGGAGCATAAACATCGAGTGTTTCCGCAGCAATTTTCTGTTGTTTTTCTGGTTTTTGATATTGTAAGGTTCGCATATTATGGAGGCGATCCACCAGTTTGATAAAGATAACACGAACATCTTTCGCCATCGCGATAAAGATTTTACGGTGATTTGCAGCTAGGTACTCGCGCTCATCTTTAAATTCAATATTTCCAATTTTAGTGACACTTTCGACAAGCGTCGCAATCTCTTCAGAGAAAGCTTCAGTTAGTTCTTCTTTGGTGACATCTGTATCTTCAACAACATCATGGAGCAAACCCGCCGCAATGGTTGTCGGAGACATTCCCATGTCAGCTAAAATATATCCAACATGGACTAAATGGACAAGGTAAGGTTCCCCACTTTTACGATATTGACCTTCATGATGTTCTTTGGCATATGCGTACGCACGTTCGATTAGATCGATGTTTTCTGGGTTTGTAATGTATTTCCCAACTTCATCCATCATTGTTTCGAATGATACTTCTTTGAATTGACTCATGGTTACCCCTCCTTAATTTGGAAAAAAACGAAGTTCACACTTCGTTATTAATATTGCATCATTGCAAAGACTTCAATGCCTTCTAATTTTTTACGGCCTTCGAGCTCTTCAAGTTCAATTAAGAACCCACACCCGACGACTTCACCACCTAATTCACGCACAAGAGCAACGCTTGCTTCGATGGTTCCACCAGTTGCTAAGAGATCATCAATGATGAGGACCTTTTGTCCTGGTTTTATGCCATCTTTATGAATATGAAGTTCATTTGATCCATATTCTAAATCATAAGCATAGCTTACTGTTTCTCGTGGTAATTTACCTGGCTTACGGACTGGAATGAATCCGACTTCTAAGTTATAGGCAACAGGGCATCCAAAGATAAAACCGCGTGATTCGGGTCCAACAATAACGTCAGCACCGACTTTCTTCGCAAATTCTGTGAAACGTCGCGTTGCTTCGGCAAATGCTTCACCATTAGCCATTAATGGCGTAATATCTCTGAATTTAATACCTGGTTTGGGAAAATCTTCGATTGTAGCAATATAGTTTTTTAAATCCATAATGTCCTCCATAGTGCAATAGCCATTATATCATATTTTTTTCTGTTTTTGATAACGATTAAAATAAAATACACCGAAGCCTGCACCTAATAAAAGTACAATACTTCCAAGAATCCAAATAACCGTCATATCGGACGTTTTTGATGCTTTATTGAACGACAACACGAGACGGGAATCAAGCGGAGCTATCGTTACTTTTTTATCAGCAGTAGTGACAGTTTGCGGATTACTTCCTAACTCTGACCCACTAACTGTATATACAAAATGAATTTGACTATCACTGGACTCAAAGATTTTAGCCGGAAATGTAACTTTGACACCACTTACATCCAAATTCTTAGGAAAACGAATATCAAATGCTTTGCCATGAACGTGTTCTCTTAAAGGTGATGTATCGGAAAGCGGATCAATTGCAAAACGCATATTGTAATCTTTGGTTAGAGGTTTTGAAAAAGTATATTCTGCAACCGTTCGTTTTTGTTCGCCGGCTTGAAGTTCAACAATTAGTGGTGTATCTGAAAGCGTCGCTAACGATCCTTCTGGAACCTTGATTGCATCAATACGCGACATATTTTTCTCAAAGTACTGACGTGGAAGTTGGACGACAATTTTTTGCTTTCCTGCGATTGCTTTCACAATGATATCTTCAGAAATAGTCAGTGATTGTTTCATCTTATCACTTATTTGGTTCTTCTGAAGTCCGACAGTTATTGTATCATTTGTCACCCCAAGTTCAGAAAGCGTAATCATTTCAGCACCTGTTTCAGTTTGTTTGGGCGTTACTTCTACCGCTAACACTGTAGAAATTCCATTAACAGTGGCTGTGATCGTAGTTTTTCCAACATTTAGACCAACAATCATCGATTCTTCAATCTGGACAATGCTTGGATCTTTAACGCTATATTCGACGTGACGTTTTGTACTCGTATCATAAGGAACATAAATGAGACCTGGTAAATCTTTGCTATTTCCTTCAATGATTGAAAGTGATTCTGGATTAAATGTAATACTTTCTAGCGGTACAACAACATTTACTTTTACCGATGCAACTTGATCACCGATTGAAGCAGATATGATTGTCTCTCCAATACTATGACCCGTTACAGTTCCATTTTCTACCGTAGCAACAGCCGAATTGGTACTACTCCATACAATTGCACTTTGGTTTAAGTTTGGATCGGAAAGCGTATATTCTAGTGCATAACTTGAACCTCGGTTCAATGAGATTTCATTGTGTGCAAAGGTTACCGAACCACCAACAGGTTTTACGGTAACTAGAATGTCTTTTTGATATCGTTCACCTTCTATAACGGCGTAAATCGATACTGTTGTCGTTCCTGGATTTTTTGCACTGACAAACCCTTTACTATCGATTGTAGCGATATTGGCATCTGCGGTCGAAAACGTGACTTGAGCTTCTTTATTATCAACAATTGAGTAGGTTATTGTTGTCGCTTGAAACTGTTCTAATGTTAATTGCGTTTCGTTTACGATAATCGGATCTGTGAGATTTTCTTTAGGATCTGTCGCCGCTGTGTCGTCTGATACCTCAGCATGAACTTTGAATGTATGTGGAACGACAGTGGGAACTATCAGTGACACAATTAAAAATATCCCCAATGTATTGCGTAATCTTAGACGTTTCATAGGCGTTCCTCCTTTTTATTTATCATAACACACTTAAATTATATCTTCGATTAATATTGATAATTTACGTGTGTTGCTTAAGTCTAACTCACCAATCATATAGGTTCTTCCCGCAAGTTGGTTGCGTGTATATTGTTTCGTGAAAAATACTGCTTCTTGAATCGGATAATCACTGAATGTAAATTTAAATCCATAACCATTGAGATTAACAAGTCCATAAACAGTTGGTAATGGAATCTTAACTTTTGGTAGCTTGAACGCCTCGCCATACGGTTCAAAATCAGTTAACTGACACATTGCTTTATGTGTAACATCTTCAGGGTCTACTGAAACGATAGCTGTATCTGTTTGTACAAATGGTGGCAATGTATCGACGACCGCCCTTACGTCAGTGACAAATTGAGCGTAAAATTCTTTTTTTATTGTCATCCCAAATGCAAAGTCGTGTCCACCCATCGCTTCAAAATAGTCACGATTAATACTGGAGAAGATATCCTGCAATGAGTGAGTCATTGAACGCCCACTCCCTTTAAGCGTTGTTTCATATTCTGTCAAAACTAATGTTGGCTTTTGTGTTACAGATGCAACTTGATTAGCAACAATACCTAGAAGACCTTCATGAAATGAAGCATCAGTAATAATCTGAATGGCATCATCGGTCACTTTCTCCATAGCAACGGCTTGAAGTTGTTTCCCTTTCTCTTTTCGGAAATCATTCAATTTAAGTAGTTGTTTTGAATATGAATTAATGATTGCATCATCTGCGGTTGTAAAATACTGAACCACAGTATTAACATTCGCAACATCTGCCATTCGACCGACACTGTTGATTTTCGGCACAAGCTGAAATGCTAATAATTTGGCAGAATAATGTGTATATTGGTTTCGTTTAACGATTTTATCAAATTGTTTAAACTGGTTTTCATTAAGTGCTTTTGTGCCACGACGCACGATTTCACGGTTTTTCCCCCATAGTGGCATCACATCCGCAACCGTTGCGAGTGCTGCAAGAGAAAGCATGTAATCATCAGCAAGTCCCATCGTCTCTGCAACACAATATATTAAACCTGTTGCACACATCGATGCAGCATAGGGTTCACAAACGTCCGGATGCAAGAAAGCTTCGATTGGCAGTGGCTCTTCAATGATATGGTGATCTACAACAGCAACCCGCATTCCATAGGATTGTGCCCGTTCAATTTCAACGTGTGCTTTTACACCATTATCAATTATTAAGACATCCGTATATCCTTTTTTATGGGCTGCATCAATCGTATTGACGTTAACACCATAGCCTTCCTTAAATCGGTCTGGGATATAGTAACCAGGATCTAAACCAAGTTTGCGAGCCAAAAGTACTGTCAAACTCGTGGATGCGATACCGTCACAATCATAATCTCCACAGATTATCAGTTTATCGGCAGACTTTAAAAAATCCGCAATATGCGCTATTGCTGGATTTTCTACTTTTTTTGTTTCAGGGTGAATCAATGCTAACTCTTGTGCATCACTCAGTTCGAGTGCTTCAAAGAGTTTTTGAACTAACGGTTCATAATGTTTAAGATGTGAAGTCATCATAAGATTTAAATACCTTTCTTTTTAGAAGACAGAGGCCATAATATGTAACAATTGCAACTAAAATTGATACGACCACAAAGAAGAAATTTTTACTAATTTCTATACCTGTCGTTAATGGTATAACAATCAGTATCACCGATATAATCGATGCAAGGATACTTCCGAGCATAAATGCTGTTGTTACAAATTTATTTACGAAATTGTCAAAATCTAAGTTGTTTTCGAGCATCAATTCGTTGGAATAGATGTTGGATACGATAAACGGTATTGCCCATGTGACAAAAATCATTTCACGATTCCAACGAACACTGAAAATCATTGAGAAGAGGACATAGAAGATAAATGATAAAAGACTGATTATCCCTGCCATAACGGTCGGTGTTTTAACGTAAACAAGTCGTAACATTAACATCGCGACCACACTCATTAAAACGTAGGTAAGGTAGAATTCTGGTCGCACCAACGGAAATGGAATAGGCTCGGTTGAGTAGTACGAACTCTCAAATCCAGTTTTCTTTGCAATCGATTCGCGTGCAATTTGTAAATCAATCGTATTTACATTTTCATCGAAATAAATCCAAATGTAGCCTTGTTCACTTACTTGATAATCAATTTGATTTTCGAACATTCCAATTGAATTTAAAATAGCTTCTATTTCTAGGTAAGTGCGTGAACTACCGTGCGGTACAATTAAAACATTCTGTTTCGCAAAATCCTTACTCTTGTGGAACCGTGGGGTATTGTTGATGGAGAAAAGACCCATGATAATAACAATTCCTGTTACCAGAATCAAAATGTTATAGAATGCACGACGGGGTTGGCTCGGTTTACCGAAGAAGTCTTGTTCAGTAAAGATTAGATCTTCTGGTTCAAGATGACTTTTAATTCGGTTGAAAGCCCACTGTGAAATCAGGATATCAACCATAAAATATGTAAATGTAAAGACTAAGACATAGGATGCATTAATGGTAAAACCATAACCATAAAATGTATACATAAGTAAAGCAATCACAGCAAAGCTGGATGCCATAATCTCTGCGCGTCTCATACTTAACTTGGATTGATTAACCGATTCTATGGTCTTACCATTGTGTGTTCTATTAAAGACATGTGTTTGAATCATCGCAATTAGGTAAACAAGAACAATCGTATACCAGAGTGATTTGGTAAACGGATAACCCATGATATCCATAAATAGAAGACCTGCAAGAATAGAAACACTAATTTGTGTCGCACTTAAAATTCCGACAAAGCGGAATTTTACAATTAAGAATATATACGTTAAAGCAACGATTGCGATAATATACAAACTGACGAAACTTTGATTGTTTCGAAGTTTCGTTGTCGAGCCAAAGGTATCCAAACGCAATACCTCTACATCATCAACACTGGATATCATTGCCTTACGAAAATCTTCCGCACTTTCAACGCCTGAAATTGTAATAATAAACGTATCATCCGATATCTGTTTCCGTTCCCATTCACGATTTTGTGTTGTTTGACTGTCCAAAAATGAATTCAAAGATGGCACATCACTTGTCTTCACAATTGTTGAGATATCACGTCCAAAACCTATTCCCGTATGAATTGAACTGGAAATAGCCAAAGTAAAAAAAACCATCCCAAGCGTTAGGATGAGTCCAATAAACGCGAGTCGATAATCTTTTCTTGTTTTCATTAGAGCTCCTCAGTATCCAACAACGCTTTGAAATCATCGAGTGTTGATTTGTAGCCTTGGATTTTTGATTCTACAGCGAGCCAACGTATAATATCTTCATCTTTTATATTAAGAACTTGATCTGCCAAATCACTTAGGCGTGTCGGTTTTTGGTTTTTCCAAATATGCGTCGTAAACATACGATACAAATCGTCATAGGAAATTCCCTCAAGCCCTCCGTTATGGAGTTGTCGCAATTTTAATGTTAGTAACAATCTAAATTGTTGAGAATTCTCGTTCATTGCTTCACCCCATTCATACCTATCATCATACACGAAAATGCATAAATAAAAAACTCTTATTCAAGAGTTTTTATGTATTCTTTAAAGATTGTTCCCCGCTGCTCGTAATTATCAAATTGATCATAACTTGCACAAGCTGGAGATAAAAGGACTACATCACCACTAACAGCTGTGTTTATAGCATTTTTGGTACCATCGAGCATTGTTTTGACCACAACTGCATTTGGGAAAACTGATTTAATCTGTTCCGCACTTTCGCCAAAAACATATATTGATTTGATACGATTTGAGTAAGGGCGAAGCCCCTCAAATGATATTCGTTTGTCAAATCCACCAGCAAGTAAGATGATATTCTTATCAAATGCTTTTAGCGCGACTTCTGTTGATTCAGGATTTGTCGCTTTCGAGTCATTATAATAGCGAACACCATTCACCGTCGCTACATACTCTATACGATGTTCAACGCCAGTAAACGATGCAATCACATTTTGGATAGTATCCACCGGGACACCAGCCCGATAGGCCATATATGCTGCCATTGTGGCGTTATAAACGTTATGTTCGCCCACAATTTTTAGCGACGAGATGTCAAACAGTATCATATCCCGATACATAATATGCGTTCCATCACGATAAATATCTGTATTTTGATTTTTAAGCGAAAGGGTTATTGTTTCCCCTTGATAGTTTTGCGTTAAGCGTACGATATTTGCGTCATCCATGTTCTTCACAAAACATTTAACATTTGGTAAAATTCGTACCTTTTCAGCATAATATGCCTCAGCATCACCGTCATAACGATCCAAGTGATCAGGACTTAAGTTTAATATCCCATAAACATCTGGAGTAAACGAAGGCGTTCCTTCCATTTGAAAAGCAGAAATTTCTAATGCAACATCACGCACTGCATCCCCATCTTGGAAGACTGCTTCACTTAATGCATAACCCACATTTCCAGCAAGCAACGCATTGTTATTTTTCGATACGAGCATTTCATTTAATAACGATACGGTCGTTGTTTTACCATTCGTTCCCGATACGGCGTAGTACGTGTAATGAGGCGCAAACCATGTTGCTACTTCAATCTCGTTAACTACTGATTCAAATTTGCAGACTAAGGGGTGATTATTGGGAATTCCAGGATTCTTGACAACCACATCATACGGCTTTACTAAATTTAAATCGCGGTCATTGAGTGACACATGAATGCCTAGACGCTCTATTGCCTCACGCTCTCGGAAATCTTGGTTCGTGGTGAGCGTAACATCATACCCCTTAGCGTTCAAAAGTTTAGCCACAGCTAAACCCGAACGTGCACCACCGATAACTAATGCATTCATGTGAGAGCAATCAAGACTGATCCAATCACCATACACACAAGTCCGATTGCATAAAATAGATTTACAACATCTGTTTCTTCCCAACCATTTAATGTAAAACTATAGTGAATTGGTGTATAACGGAAAACACGTTTTTTACGAATTTTCCATGAAGTACGTTGAATAATAACACATACTGTTTCAAAAACGAAAACACCACCAACAACTGCAAAGATAAGCTCAGCACCTAATAGCACTGAAATCGCAGCAAGTGCTGCTCCCAATGCCAACGACCCAACGTCACCCATAAATATTTTTGCGGGTTTACGGTTAAATACTAAGAAGCCAATTAAGGCACCAATTAAGGATAGTATAAAAAGAAGTACACTGTTACGACCTAATTTAATCGCAAGATACGCAAACGGAATCAGTGCAATCAAGGTTGTTCCACCAGCTAAGCCATCCATGCCATCTGTTAAGTTTACAGCATTGGATGCTCCAGCAAACATAAACATAATCAAGAACAAGTAACCAATTCCTAAATCTATCGGTTGTTTAACAAACGGAATCGCGAGTAAATTATCGCCACCTGTTTGAATATATATTACGTAGAACACAACTGATAAAACAAGCTGTGAAAGCATTTTTGTACGAGGTGAAATACCATCGTTTTTTCCTTCAGTCACGATTTTGTAATCATCCACAAAACCAATAAAAGCATAGCTTCCAAAGACTAGGACCAACAACCATAAATCACGATTAACATTGAATCCATTGAGGATTAATGCTACAACAATTGGTACAATAACAAACAATGCGCCTCCAAATGTTGGTGTTTTTTTCTTATTCTTAAATGCGTCTAGTGCATACTCACTCACAGTTTGTTTTGACCCTCGTGTTTCTAAAAAAGCAATGAAACGAGGATACGCTAAGATCGTAAGTATTGCTGAGGCAACAAGGCCTAACAATGCGATTTCCATATACAATTCTCCTTAAATCTGTACTATTATACCAAATTTATGACAATTTGACACTGATTGTTGTGTCGGCGCTCAGTACAGTACCCGCTGCGACACTTTGTGATGCGACATATCCAGAACCTTCAATTGAAATGATATAACCAGTCATCGACATGAATGATGTAACTTCTTTATGAGACCATCCCGTCATATCTGGCATGACAATTTCACTTCCCCCGGTATATAAGATAACCCGTTCATTCGCAATCATATTCGTTTCTGGCAACGGGAATTGTTTAATAACATGTGATCCATTTCCAGCACGAATCGGTGTGAGTCCATGTGACTTAACACTTTCCTCTGCAGTTACTGCATTAGTATTCGTATAGTTTTCTAATGCTGTTGGTTTAACTGCCTCAATCACGGAATTTCCGTTTGCTTGACTCACATTCATCGCATTAACGGCCGCTCTCACAATTTTATTGACATGCACAGCAGAATAGTCAACATCATGACCATATTTCGCAGCATATGAAGTATACACAATGACCTCTGGGTCGTTGTAAGGGAATCCTTGAACACTTGAGAAGATATAATCTTCTTTCGAGTAGACTCCATTTTCAACATATTGAGCGGTTCCGGTTTTCGCAATAACTTCAACATCAGGACTATCAAAACGACGCGCTGATCCCGTTGTAACAACTTGGCGCATCAAATCACGCATGTGTGCCGCCGTTTCTGGCGAATAAACACGACCTAAGTTTTGTGTTTTTCCAATTTGCACCTTTTCTTTTGTTACTGGATCGGTAAATGAATCTATGATATACGGTTTAATTAAACTTCCATCTGTCATCACCGTCGTATAAGCTTGCGCAATTTGTGCCGAGTTCACCGTAAGAGCATGTCCATAGCCTCGCGACAATTTTGACGCCGGTGACATGTCGTCTGGATTGAAATACCCTTCAGAGGTTTGGACGCGATCTATTTCAATTGGCTGAAAGAAACGAAGTTTGGTTAAATAGTTTTGATAAACGTCGTATTTAAGTTGATTTGATAACATTTCCGCTATCATAACGTTTGATGATACAGCATAACCGTAATCATATCGGTACATCCCACTATCACTTTCGTTAGCATTCGTAATTGTATTTGTAGCATTTTCAGGCGACGATAAACGAATTGGATTTCCGTTAGTGTCTTCACCAACATGGAAAGGTCCAGTGTCATAGACAGCAGCATCATCCCATACACCCTCTTCAATGGCACTCGCAACGGTGAAGGTCTTCATTGTTGATCCTGGCTCATAAGTCCATGTTCCAACACGGTCCTCATAAACATTGCCCTCTTTATTTGGATCAAATCCTGGATATTCACCCCAAGCCAAAATACGACCTGTTTTAGCTTCCATCACAAGACCCCATGCAGCAGTTGCTTTAACACCCGGATCTTCTGTGATACCGCGTAGTGATTCATCCAACTGGCGTTGAATATTGGCATCTAACGTTAATTGTACGTCTTGACCGTTCTTCGGTTCTTTACGATCGTCAATAGTACTGTAGAGTTTATAACCATCTCGATCTTGCTGATATTTCTCATAACCATTGGTTCCACTCAACTCATTATCATAGAGTTGTTCGATTCCCATAGCACCTTTGAGCTTGTCATCTTCATCGTCATAATACGTATTTCCGATAAGTTTCGATGTTCCATCCGTATTAGGATACTCGCGGGTACGTACTTGTGTAAATCCTAATCCTTTAAGACCGCTCTCTTCGAGCTGTGCCTTCATCGACGATGTAATATATTTTCCTTCATATCCAAACTCCACTTGTTTCGCATCAGTATTTAAATGCGCTAACGTCGTGGCTGGATCTTGTCCAATAATGCCGCCAATAATTTCAGCTGCAGCTTCTTTATCATTAATGTGTGCAATATCCCCATTAGCAGCGACACGTTCTGTGTCGATATTTGCTGATAAAGTATACGCTATAACATCCTGCGCAAGCACAACACCATTTCGATCTAAAATTCGACCACGTTCGGCCAATAATTTTTGATCAACTTTGTGTATTCCTTTAATCTCATTACCAATATTAGTCCCCGAGTTGAGATGGTACCCAAACACAGACACAATAAAAACATTGGCACCCACTACTGTAAAGGTGAGCGCCATGCCTAATGTGATCATCAATACTTTAAAATTAACAGAACGTTTCAAAACTATTCACCCTTAATCGTTACTGTATTCTTGCTCGCTTGAAGTCCTGCTTCATTTGCGATACCGACGATGCGTGTTGCGTCACGTAATTGTTGGATGCTAACAGTTACGGATTCATTGGCAGTTTGAACATTCATGATTTCAGCTTCAATTTTTTGAATGTTGTTTGCAAGGTGTTGGTTTGTTGTCTTCACAAAGATTTGAGTTACAAATGCGAAGCATAATGAAAGTGCGAAGATTGATCCAATCAATCCACTCCAACGTACTTTTCTAGTTTTCTTAACGATTATATGTTTTGCCATGTCTATTTTACCCTTTCGATTCCTCTTAAGATCGCACTATGTGCACGATTGTTTGTCTCTAGTTCAGAAGTCGATGCTTTTATAGCTTTCGATACCAATTTGTAATCTAATACTTCTTCTTCAATAACTGGTATACGTGGGTTGACTTTAGTTGGTTTTCCGTATTTGTTAAAGATATTTTTAACAATACGATCTTCCAATGAATGGAAAGTAATAACCACAACACGTCCCCCAACGTTAACTGCGTTTATTGCTTGTTCGATAGCACTTTGTGCTTCTTCAAATTCGTTGTTTACTTCAATTCTTAAGGCTTGAAATACTTTCTTTGCAGGATGTCCTTTTTTTAAGTCTTTTGCAGGATATGCTGCACGGATGCATTCGACTAATTCAAATGTCGTTGTGACCGGTCTATTACTCATAATGTTTTTAACAATACGAGCCGCATACCGTTCTTCTGCATTCTCTTTAAAAATTCGGATGAGCTCAGTGTCACTGTACTCATTGACAACTTCATAGGCGCTCAGTGCTTGTGTTTGGTCCATTCGCATATCAAGCCGTGCATCATAGCGATAACTAAAGCCGCGCTCTGGATCATCAAACTGTGGTGACGATACTCCTAAATCAAAGAGAACACCATCAACTGCTTCAATATTTAACGTTTTTAATGTTTCTGCAAGTTGTGTATAGCTCCCTTGCACAAATGTTACTTTATCGGAATATGCTTCGAGACGCTTTTTCGTTCGCTCTAACGCATCATAATCTTTATCAAATCCAATTAAACGTCCAGTCGTCAATTGCTTCACAATTTCGAAGCTATGACCTCCCGCTCCCAATGTTGCGTCTATGTAGACACCATCAGGTTTTACATTTAAGAGTTCGATTGTTTCTTTAAGCATTACTGGTATATGTTTCATTCAAAAAACTCCGTTAGAGATTCAGCGATCTCTTCAAAATTCTCACTAGCAAGTGCATAGTAGTTATCCCACTTGTCTTTATCCCATATTTCAACGTGATCACTCACACCGACAAGCACACAGTTTTTCTCCAGTGTCGCTTCTTTAACGAGATGACTGGGGATACGGATACGCCCTTGTCCATCGATATCACATTCAGCGGCCTTCGACATAATCATGTGCGTATACATACGCGCTTCACGTTTTGTTGAAGGAAGGCGTTTCAAGTTTTCATAAACTTTAAGCCATTGATCTTGTGTGTAGATAGCCAAACAGCCGTCAAGCCATCGGGTAACAATCATTGTTTCACCGAGTTCATCACGGAACTTAGCAGGTACGATGATACGTCCCTTGCTATCGATTGTATGTTGGTACTCGCCCATGAACATGACGTAACACCCCACTTTCTACCACTTTTCACCACTTTCTACCACTATATTATCATAAACGTTCACCATAGTGTACGGAAACATAAAAAAAAGAGCTGTTTTCACAACTCTTGTAGAAAAATTTAAGAAGTTTGGCGGTTACTTGTGATAATTTGAGTCTAAGGTAACCCCACTCATCTTTTCGAAGAAAAGAACATAGGGACGACGGATTAATAACTGAATCCAGTAAATCACGCCAAATAGAATGATACCCGCAATGATTGCACCCCCACCCATGATAATCATCGGCTCTTCGAAAAACAGTAATGATTCAGTCAACACATTAACGATAATCCCTGGACTATACAGTACAAAGAAAACTAACAATGCGCGCCATAGATAGCGGAATACTTTGAAGGAGAGTTCATGAGAATTGAAGCGGGTCTTCAATATCTTACTTCCAACAGTATATCCCTTGGTAAGATAAGGCACTAGTACAAAGTAAAGCACAAAGACAATACCCTGAAGTACTGCTTCATTAATTGGTCTTTCGATGGCATAAAGGCCAATTGTGACCAGCATCACCAAAACATTAATCACGATAAGATCTACAACGAATCCCGTAAATCGTTTCCAAATGGTAACATGATTTGTATAATCTTGATGCCGTTCAAGCATTTTATCTTGGTTAGGCAGCACACTCATAAAGAGTGGAGCAATCGCATAACCAATAATCCCTCCGAATGTGTTGAGCATTAAATCATCAACGTCGAAAAGACGATACGGACCTGGATAAATAAAGAACAATCCAGAAAGTTGACTTAACTCAAAGAATAATGCAAGCGCAAAGGACATCATAAAAGTTTGGAGCAATGAGCGTTTGAAGAAGTAACGTAAATATACACCAAAAGGTATGGTCAGGATAATATTGAAGAGCACTTGAGTCACAACAGGTTGTTTGAGTGCACTGATGTATGTTGATGGATTGGATAATACCAAGCCTGCTTCATTACGTATATCAGTAATAAACTGAAACGGCACGAGTTGCATCATCTCTCGATATGTAGTG
Organism: Erysipelothrix anatis; assembly: GCF_009828745.1. Taxonomy (GTDB): domain Bacteria; phylum Bacillota_I; class Bacilli_A; order Erysipelotrichales; family Erysipelotrichaceae; genus Erysipelothrix; species Erysipelothrix anatis. Next base: position 33,262 of record NZ_WTSX01000015.1, on the reverse strand, counting down.
TGTACAGATTCTCGTGCTGGTAACGGAAGAATTACCATAAAGTAAGCATTCATCATATAGTAGAGAAATGAAAAAATGACAAATGTTCGAAATAATGGAATGACACCATATTTACGGTACTGGTAAATTGTGTACGGCATTGTAAATAGAAATGCCAAAACCGGAAAAATAAACAGAGCGGTTTTAACCGGATAAATAAATGATTGCATAGCGTTCCCCTTTTCCTATTAATACTAGCAAAAGAAAAGACTCAAGGAAAGTCCTTGAGTCTTAAATTCGTGTATTAATTGGTTTCTTTAAAGAGAACACTTGATAGCAGTGAGAGTGCAAAACGAGTACGGAGTGCAATTAATGCAACAACGTAAACAATTCCTGCACCTGCAATCGCAACCAATGTTCCGATTCGACCTGGCATCACACTTAGTAATGGCCCTCTTACTAACAAGAGGAATACCCCCATCATTAGAGCAGACAACAGAATTTTCGTCATATCTTTAACGATATATTTGAAGTATGTTTTTCCTATCAGTTTCTTAGCACTCTTGAAGAGTGGAACAACTGCAATCAGTGCAGCCACAGAATAGGAGAACGAAAGTCCTGCGAGTGGATGTCCTAATTTTCCAAATAAGAATGGGAAAATGATAAGTCCAATTATAAAGACAATCGTCACAAAGACCGTATTGCGTACCGGTGACTTCATGTCATGATATGCATAGTGAATTCTAAAGAGTAATTCTCGCATACCCATTGCAAGAAGCACAAGTGCATCAGCAACAAAGATTGGGACGATGATACTTACATCGGCTGCAGTTACTTCACCACTCAAGAAGACAAATTCAATGATAGGACGTGCTAATGTAATAAATCCAACAACAGCTGGTGTTACAAACACGAAAATCATTAGGATTGCATCATTGATTGACTTGTTAAGACGTTTATTATCATTGTTTACAACATTTTGAGCAATCGTTGGATAGGATACATTAAGAATTGCAGTAATGAAGATCCCTGATACAAACCCAATAAGTTTTGTAGCATAAGACATATAACTGTATCCACCGACCGGCACAAGGACTGTCGCAAAGTTTTTCATAATAATATCATTTAATTGACCCAAGACAGCTGATAAGAGTAACGGCAATGCTAATGTAACCATTAAGCGTAAATCTTTATCATTTAAGTCAATTACTGCACGGTAATCGAAGCCCATCTTTTTCATATAAATGAATATGACTGCAGCTTGGAAAATTAAAGCAGCAAGTTGTCCATATGCAAGTAAGAGCGTATTCCCGCTTTTATTTGCAATAATAATTGCGACGATAACAATCATATTTGATGGAATTGTCACCAACGCAGGGATAATAAAATTTTTCTTGACGTTTAGATATCCACTTCCGAGTTGGACTATGGCAATCGAGAAGATTCCAAAGGCAATAACTCGTAAAAACGGTACTGCGTACAACATCGCTTCATGACTTAAATTTGAAGCAAACAAGAAAATTACAAATTCTGGTAATACAAACATCAAGACCATCATGACCATACAGAATAGCAACATGATATTTAATATATTACTTGTGAATCGGTTTGCGCGATCTTCGTCTTCATTAAGAATTCGTGTTAGCATCGGGATAATTCCCGTTACCAAGACTGCTCCAATGATTGAAAGAACACTATTTGGAATGGTAATAGCAAGTGTGAATGAATCTGAAACTGCACCAAATCCAAAGTTAGAACTAAGCGTTATGTCTCGTATAAATCCCAATACTTTTGAAAGTATGGTTATGAACATAACGACAACGGTCATTTTTTTCATAGTTTCTACTTCCTTAGCGGATTACGCGCCATTCTAATTCAAGTTGGACATCATACGTATCTTTAACGCGTGTCATGCATTCATTGATAACAGCTTTCATATCCGCAACCGTTGCGTTTCCTGTGTTAACAATAAATCCTGGGTGTTTTTCTGATACCATTGCTCCCCCAGATGTGAAGCCACGAAGATTGACACCATCGAATAATTTCCATACGAAGAGTGAGTTTCCATCTTTGTCTTTTGGACGTTTAAACACACTTCCCGCATTTGCAAAATTACGCGGTTGTTTAACGTAACGTTCATGGCGGTAGTAAAGCATCTTCTCAAGGGATTCGTTATAATCACCTTCAGGAGCACTTAGTCCAGCACGCAACATGAAGACGGGCATTTGTGTGAGTCGTGAATAGCGATAAGCAAAGAATGCTTCATCTGGCACAATACGTTCAACCTGATCTGTCTCATAGTTATACACTTCAATCCAGTTTACATATTGACCAATAGCATACTGCCATTGTCCGGCATTCATAATCAATGCACCACCCATGGTACCAGGAATATCTTCGCAGAATTCATAGCCACCAATGGATTGTTCACATGAAAACCATGCGAGACGATTGAGACGTGTCCCAGCTTCAACGACGATTTCTCCATCATTGAGTTCGATATCGTTTATCATCGATGTGATAATAAATACCGTGCTGTCATCAAAATAATCTTGATCAAACATCATATTTGATCCATTTCCAATAATTACAATTTTTTTATCTTTAAATGCTCGCAATGCTTGCACGAATCCATTAATCGTGTGTGGCATTACAATCGTATCAGCTTTAACATCTAATCTTAGTGTATTGAAGCGTTTCAAAGACGCATCTCTCATTACGAAGTATTCAGTCATACAAACTCCTTTTTTAACGTGTAGTCATCAACCTAAAGTCTATCATTTTTAGGGGTCATTATTCAAGTTCTGATAGAATTTTCGGCACATCTGCTACCGTAATAATTCCAATCGGTTTTTCGTTCACAAATCCTTGTTCGGTGATAATCATTGCAATCATAGATTGTCCCTTTTCATGCATCCGATTAAATATCTTTAACACATCATACAGTGTTGTCTCACCACTTACAAAAATTACTCGTGAGTCCTTTTCATAGTACTTGAGAATATCGTTCACAGTATATTGTTTAAGGTCTAACGTAGCGTCAGCATTTTGTTCTAAGAACATTTGATAAAGGCGTGTGTGTAATAAGCCAACATATCGGTTATCTCGATAAACAGGTACAGCCGAATAATTTTGCTCACGTTGAATTTTTAAAATTTTCGAGAACGATTCGGTTCCTTCTGCAACAAACACACGATTCATCGGAAAGACATCGCGAATACGACGAGGCGATTCTAAAGCTTGGATAATCAATTCCATTGTCGAAATTACAGAATCATGAGGCTCAGCAATTGCTTCATTTTTCCCTGCACGATTATGAACAATAGCATTACGAAGCTGGCCAAACTCAGTCAGCTCGTTTTTATAGGTTCCAATCACCGGGTGTTTCGGTGCGGCCATATGAACCATTTGCGAAAACCCAACATTGGGGCTACCCAAGTAGTCTTTCAAGAACATTTCAATCGTTACAAATGCATCAATAAATTTTTCAGAATTTTTGGTATCCATTATGATTCCTCACCCACTGTCATTATATCATCAATTTGACGTCGAATTTCTTGCAAACTTTCAGCATTTGGCCAGTAAACATAATACTTGTAATCCGATGGTAAGGAATAAACCTCTTGCATATCACCGGTTCCGCCAAGTATTGCCTCATGGATGGTCCAACTGTTGTTTTGAGATAGGTGTTGTGACAGTAATTTTGATATGTCGTCCTCTGTTAAGTTGGTATCGACCATATCCTTGAAGTATCGACTCAATTGTGGAATTTTCATCATTTGTTCAGATGACGAAATCTTCGTAATAATTCCTTTTAGTAAGGCTTGATGATTCGCTACCCGAGCAAGATCACCTGATTCGATATTATAACGCTCACGTGCAAATTCTAATGCTTGCGTACCATCCAGAGTATTCATGCCTTTTTTGATATGCATTCCTGAATCTGTCGTAAACTCATTATCTGAGTAAACCTCTACACCACCCAGAATATCAATTATATCTACTAATCCTGTAAAGTTTATCCGGACAAAATAATTAATCGGCTGGTCCATAAGATTCTCGACAGTTTTAACAGTACACGAGATTCCATAAAGCCCTGCGTGTGTAAGTTTATCGAGTGATCCATCTTCGCACCCTAGCGGTATATAAGTATCACGTGGTAGACTTACACTCAGCAATGATTGGGTTGTTGGATTTACTGCAACAATCATATTCATGTCACTTCGTGATCGGGTTACTACATCACCATAGAGATCAACACCACTTATTAATACTGTGAAAGGCTCCTTCGTAACATCTACAGGTTTCACAATCTCAGGACGTGCTACTTGAAAGACAATTTTTTCAGATACATGAGCCCATGATTCGAAATCTGTTTCAAAGAACATTATATCTTGTAAAACGTTGCTTTGAGATAAAATACCATCAATTTTCTCTGACTTAAGATCATCGACTAATTGGTTGGTATCACCATAATGTATTAATTCTGCTTTAGCAACTTGTTCATTATTTTTTTTAACGTCCGCTAACGTCTCTTTAGAAAAATGTCCGTAATAGCCAACTTTATTTATTGTATCTGCATCAACAACGTCATTGCGACGTACTACCACAAATTCCAAGACTTCGTAGTCTTTAGCATCGGATAGATTATCGACAAATTGTTGTCCCAACACAAAACCAAAAGCAATAATCAACATAGAAACACCTAATGTATATCGCCATATTGATTTTTTTGTTAAGAGTAAAACTAACATTGAAAGTGCCCCACACGCAAAGATTAGTATCAATCGATACTGCATCGGTAAGAATCGCATACTTAAAAGTGACATCACTAAGATGGCACTCGCTATGACGATGAAGATTGTTGCATAAGGTTTTACCGTTTTGTTTTTCATCCTGTCACTTCCTTTTCCCACAAAATCACATAAAAAAAGTCTTGTTATCCAAGACTATTTTTATTATTTAACCTCTTTACGGTCAACACGATGAGGTACTTTCCACTCACCTGTTTGTGGATCTTTAGCTAGAGTTACTCTAGGTAATTTGTAATGTGTACGACGGCTGTTTTTACGAGCCTTAGAAGTACGTCTTTTTGGAACTGCCATGTTTTCACCTCCGTTTAATCAAACTTGAAATCTTTCAATTTCGCGAGTCTAGGATCAATTTCTTGACTTTTTTCGTTTATATAATCTTCTTCAGTCATCACTACCCAGCCATCACCTTCAGGATATGTTTCCAAATCCGGGTGAACTGCTTTCAGTGGAACTTCAGCAAAGATTGCATCCATAAAGTATGGAGACAAATCAAGTGTTTCCCCTTCAACTTCTTCTATACCTTCGTCTTCTGGTCCTAATGGATCAAAACTAAACATATCATCCACACGTACTGAGAATTCAATATCAAATGGACGTAACGTTATCGCACAAGGCACTGTCATGATCCCCTCAACCCGAAGATCTAAAATCAGTCTTGAAGAGTGGCTGTCATAATAACCATGACCTACTGCGAAGATATCACGTAAACCTAAGAGACGAGGGTTTTCTTTAAGTCGTGTTGGGTCTAATTCCACAGCCTCATCCAGATCGATACGTTGTGACGTTAGCTTGTCCAAATCATTTCTAACAAAAATCATACTCTCACCTACTTTTTTAACGCTACTTAATTATAGAGAAAAGCACCTATCTTGTCAAACGAATTGTGACTGATTTGGTGCTTTCTTCTGATTATTAATTTATTTATTGTAATCTGTTCTTTTTTTAAATTAGTTTCAATGTATTTTGAACAGAGAATTATCCTAAAATTGCATTTAAGTTGATGAAATAGCCACGACCACGGACGGTTCGAATTGAATCACGGCCGAGTTTGTCACGAATGTTCTTAATGTGAACATCAACGAAACGGTGGTTCACACTCTCATCATCGCGTTTTTCTGGATAGAGTGTTTCCATAACTTCTTGACGTGTTACAATATTCTCTTTCGCATCGATGAGCAACAAGAGAATTTCTTTTTCAATCGCGGTTAATGAAACCATTTGTTTACCCCGTTGTATTGTATTCGTCAGGTTATTTATTTCTAAATCATTATCCAAATAACGAATTGGCTCGTAGCCAGAGTTACGTGTCTTTTTCAATGAATCACATTCTGTTACAGCTTTCAGTACATAGGCTTTAATCAGATCAATGTTAGCATCGCGATGTGTATGGAATCGAATATCACGTTGAATGATTTCTAGTTCCGTTTCATCACCATCATCATGTAACAATACAATCGCAGAATTCTTATTTTGAAATTTCAAAATCTCATAATAATCAATCCAGTTGAATCGTTCCATATGCGCATCCATAACAAAGCAAATATCTCCATAGTTTTGTGTCAATGCCTCTAATGGCGATACCACATCAACAATGGATTTTATGCCCGTTAAAGCGTCTCGAAGCTCATGGCTTTTAAAGACGTCCTCACTTATAATTGTAATCATAGAATACCCCCCCCTGATTTTCTATATATAAATTGTATGTCATTTTTGAAGATAATTTAAATTAATTTTTGAACAAGTTAATCAAAATTTAATAATTATGAGTTTTTTATATTTTCATGGATAATACAGATGTTTCATTTTTTTAATATAACAAAAAAGAGGCGATTATGGGCCTCTTTTTCTTAAGGGAAAGAATATGTAATATCTGATAATTCACAGGGGAATGAATTATTTGGAGAACTAACATATGTAAGAATTATCTTACACTGTTAGTATACTGTACCTTTGTGATGAGAATACGATAGAACTATGGAAGAAAATGTGACTGTTTCTGCGAAAAAAAAGAGGCAATTATGAGCCTCGTTTTTTTTAAGGGAGAAGAATATGTAATATCTGATAATTCATAGGGGAATGAATTATTTGGAGAACTAACATATGTAAGAATTATCTTACACTGTTAGTATACTGTATCTTTGTGATGAGAATACGATAGAACTATGGAAGAAAATGTGACTGTTTCTGCAAAAAAAAAGAGGCGATTATGAGCCTCGTTTTTTTAAGGGAGAAGAATATGTAATATCTGATAATTCAAAGGGGAATGAATTATTTGGAGAACTAACATATGTAAGAATTATCTTACACTGTTAGTATATTGTATCTTTGTGATGAGAACACGATAGAACTATGGAAGAAAATGTGACTTATCCTTCGACCAGTCTGCCCGCTTCCATTCGATACACTTTGTCACTACCTCGTGATACATCATTAGAATGTGTAACGACAATAACACATTTATTATATTCATGCGCCAATGTTTTGAAGACATTAATAATTTCCTGTTGGGTTTTCTTATCGAGATTACCTGTTGGCTCATCTGCGAGCATAATATCGATATCCGTTGCAAGAGCACGCGCAATCGCAACACGTTGTTGTTCACCCCCAGATAATTGCGTTACTGGACGTTTCGCCATACGTTCAGTAATTCCTAAATCTTCTAGAATTTCAAGAGCTCGTTGTGTTCCACCTACTTCATTGTCGGTAATAGACATCGCTACCAATACATTTTGTAAGCCTGACATATACGGGATCAAATGAAAATTCTGAAAGACAATACCAATCTCATTGCGCCGATACTTCTGAAGTCCTGTCTTTTGAATGTCACGACCATCGCACAGAATTCGTCCCTTTTCCGGGATATCTAAAGCACTCAACATTGAAAGTAATGTAGTCTTTCCAGATCCCGATTCACCTAAAATAGTATAGAAAACACCCCTTTCAAAATTTGCACTGATATCATCCAAGACATTTTTGCGTTGTGTACCATCCTGATAGCTAAATGAAACATTTTCGATTTCTAACATAAATACCTCCTATAGTAAAATTTCTCTTGGTTTAAGTCTTAAAATATATATCGATGAAACCATGGTTGCAGCAAGTGTTGTTCCAAGCATGATGCTATAAAAGACCACAACATATTCTTGACTAATTTCAACTTTAAAGTTTTTTGCAATCTCTTCCTCAGTAATATCGGTAAGTTGGTTTTCCGACCCTCCAATACTCATGACAAAGTTTCCTTCCGGTGGTGTTTCTTGTTGTTTTAATTGATTTTGAATCATCGACTGTGATAAGCCGCCTGCCAGTTTCAATCCAGTAAAGAGCGCTAAACTTACCGCTAGTACCGATATCAAGATAACTTCTAGAAGTACTTGGAACATTGATTTTAGTTTTGTCTCACCTAAAGCTTGATAGATACCAAACTCATGTTTGCGATCACGCATAAACAAGATAAGAACTAATGATAATACCAAAACAGATCCTCCAACTCCAAATAGTAAAATCGTGTTCGACATTTCCTTCATGTTCATTAGCGATCCAGCAACGGCATCAAAACTGTCTTTAGTCGTTTCGATTTTAAATTGCTTACTATTAAGCAGTTGGTTTGCCTTTTCAACAAACTGATCAATAACATCGGGTGACGTTAATTCATACGTGGGCGTTACCATGGTACGACATGTTTCAACACTGTTACAAAAACCTTTTTCAAATGTTGCCATGACTTTAGCATCCGCTAGATCTAAGGCCGCTAGAAACTCATAGTTCGTGTACAGGGTATTGTGTTGTCCTTCTTCCATAAAAGATGCCATCGGGTCATTACTTGACGCTGAGTCTGTCGTGTCAAATATTCCTACAACTTTAAAGGTAAACGATTCCTTTTGTTTAACGTTGATGTCTTGTGCTTTCGGATCAAATTCTACTAGGCTATGATCCAATGTAATTTCAGATCCCAATTCGAGCGCATTTTGTGATGCAAGTTTCTTGGAAATAAGAATTTCACGTTCGGTGTCACTTGCTTTGGGATACCTTCCTTCGATAATTTTTTGCTTTCCATTCATAAATGCATCTGGGAGTTCATGTCTACTTCCCACTAAACTGAAATTCGCAAAGTCCGCAAGACTGGCACTTCCAGAAATCATGATGCCATTGGTTGTCTCATCTTGCTTTTCTTGAGTATAGCGCTTTAGCTTTTCTGAACCCATATGCGTATTTAATTGGTACGAAACTGATTTTACCTCAGGAAGCGCACCAATCGCATCCGCTTGGTCTGCGGTTAATGGCATAATGACATCATTCTGTTTCAAATTCATAAAGTCCAGATCAATGCGTGCTTTTGCACCCAACTGTTCTTTCATCGATGTTTCTAATTGCTGTGTTGCATTGTAGACCGCCGCCGCACCCGCAATTAAATTTCCAAGAAGAAAAACAACCATAAATAAGATGAGTGTTTTTCCCTTTCGTTTCGAGATACTCGTGAGTGCCCGCTGATAAATATTCATGTATATTCCTCGCTTTCGAACCCATCATAACAATAAGATATGGAGTACTCATGGGGTCAAGATGAAGTTAGTGTAAAGATAAAAAAAGAGCCCGAAGGCTCTATTTTAAAAATATGGTAAAGGTAAAACAATGTTCACGTGAATCGTATATATAATTATAGGAATAGTTGTATTTGTTGAGAATCATCGATACAACATAGAGGCCCAGTCCATGACTGTCATCATGTTGTCCCATGCTCGTGAACGGTGCGCAAAGATTGACACTGTCATCCCATGCCCCTTCATAGACATTTGAAACACTGAGCACAGTATCAGAGAGTATCATTTTTATCGTAGAATCAACGGTTCCATAGCGAATCGCATTTCCAATTAAGTTCGAAGTGACACGACTAAAATCTAATTCACTCATTGGTACCGTTGAAGACGTAATATCTAGATCAAGTTGTTGGCGATTATCAACCAACATAGGATGATACAAGGCCTGTACCGTCTCTAATGGCTCTTTAACAATTAGATTTGGTATATCTCGAATTGATTCTAAGCGACTAACCTTTAGCGTTTCGTTAATCAAAGCATTCATGTGCACTAATTTATGATTTAGTTCGTAAATTATCTCCTGGTAATTTAACGGGAGTTCTTCATCATGCATTAACTCTTCAATATACAAACTCATGACCATAAGTGGTGTCTTAAGCTCATGAATACTTCCTTTCATAAAGATATCGCGATCCTTTTCAAATTTTTGTATAGTATCCATCTCATGCATCAGACGTTTGTATAAGTGATCAATCTGATTTTCCAAGGTTGCGATTTCATCACCACGAACCGGTGCATCTAAAGCGACATATTGAAACGACTCCATTTTTTCCATAATGTGATTCAAGTGAATAATTTTATGAGCGGTATACCGCGCATAAATGTAAGATATGAGTGCCGAAACAATGAGACCAACAATAACCATGTACGGCATCACACTAAAAAATATTGACGAGAACATTTCATTATCAATACCCGTATTCGAGGCAATCCGGGCTGTATACACATTTCCCGCATTAAGAAATTGAAACTCTTTAGTTCGCGCCGTTGATGTGGTGCCCACAACACTTGCAGAGATATTCACATCACCAGAAATAATTTGGGTCGTTGCCGTTTCCAAAGATGGCAGATAAATCCCACCAGTATACGGATACACAACATTGCGATATGCATCTGTAACGACAATATACACTCCCGCACTACGCTCAAATTCAATTAGCTTATTATTCAAAATAAGATTATCCATTGATGAAGTTTCGAGCATATTCTGTACTTGTGAGACGGAACTGTTAAATTGCTTATCAAGAAAACTATTAATATACGATGTATACATAAATTTGAAGCCAAACGCAAAGACCATGATTGTTGTTAAGATTGTAATTAAAGTCAGTGCAAATGTTTTCGGAAAGAGTTTGAGGTTTTTAAAGTACTTCATTATGATTTCACCTCCAAACGGTAACCAACGCCCTTAATTGTTGCAATACATTGAATTGGAAGTTTTTTACGAAGATTCTTGACGTGCACATCAATATTACGAGCATCGCCAAAATAGTCATAACCCCAAACCAGTGTTAAAATTTCCTCACGGGTAAACACACGTCCAATATTTAACATCAAAAGCTGCAAAATCTCAAATTCTTTAGCTGTCAGAATAATAGCAGTTTGGTGATAACGCACTTCATAATTATCAATTGATAGCACTAAGCCTGCATAATTAATCATATCTTCGGGTGCTGTATCTTTTGGAATCCGCCGGAGGACTGCTTTAATTTTGTATGTGAGAATATTCATCGAAAATGGTTTGACGACATAATCGTCAACATCATGATCAAATGCTTTGTATTGAATTTGCTCATCGCTCAAAGCACTTATAACAATTATTGGAATCGTTTGATTCTGCTGGCGCAATGTTTCCAAAAACACATCCCCTTGCATTTGAGGTAGCATCATATCTAATAAAATGAGATCTATTGGATGTTTTCTAAGAAGGTCAAATCCTTCCTCCGCATAACCCGTCGCATAAACTAAAAACCCCTCTTTTTCCAGGTTCTTAACGAGTGAGCGTCGAATTTCAAATTCATCTTCAATTACAAGTATTGTTTCCATAATATCACCATTTTGATTATAGCATAGCACTTCATAGCATCACCCAGTTCTCCAATTTCTTCACGACAACTTCATATCAAACACAAAAAAAGAGGCGATTATGTGCCTCATTTCTTTTAAGGGAAAGAATATGGATTAATAAGATACATTGTAATTCATAGGGGAATGAATTGTAGGAGAAGATCTTATTAGGGTCGTAAGAAGGAGTTCTTACATTTGTAAGTATAGCCCTCAAATACGGATAAACTTTCACAGGTTCGTGTTAGAATGTGTGATTACATTTGAAATAAAAAAAAGAGGCGATTATGTGCCTCGTTTTTCTCTTAAGGGGAAAGAATATGGAATAATAAGATACATTAAATTCACAGGGAATGAATTATAGGAGAAGATCTTATTATTGAGTCGTAAGAAGGAGTTCTTACATGTGTAAGTATAGCAAGACATTACGGTGAAAATACCATAAGATAATGTTAGAATATGTGACTCTTATTAAGAAAAGAAAAAACAAAAGGTTTCCCTTTTGCTTAGTCTTCTAAAATTTCGATACGTTTGCCTTCCATGATTTCTTCACCATATTTTTCTTGAAGATAATCAAGGGCTTCTTTGGCTTTACGTTTGTTTTGAGCTGCTTCTGAGTCTCGTAACTGGTAGTATGCGAATGAACCCGCAGCTACTGTTAAACCGGTTGCAAAAGCAATTCCTAATCCAAATTTTGTTGATTGTTTCATAGTAATACCCCCTTTATATTATCTTAACAGATTTTGAGGGGTTTATCATCGTTATTCACGTGACAGAATTGAATATTCCGTGAATTTTTATGTGAAACTTGTATTGATTATTCACCACACACAATACTATTGAGTATTGCAGCAAGCGCTAACGGGTTATCTTTATTGACTTCATGTCCTGCATCACTCACCTGTTTAAAGGTTGCATTCGAAAGCAAAGTGGTTAATGACTCTGCCGCTTTGCGATTCGCTCGGTCTTTGGTACCACATAGAACCCATGTATTCATATGAACTGCATCCAAACGCGATGTGAAATCTAAGTGTGTCATTGATTTCATTAATGATAGCGTATCATTCTTTGAAAACCCCATATTTTTAAAAAATTTTTGAGGAAGAATCCGAAAAACTCCATTTTGTATTGTAAAGAGGAACTTAGGGATACGATATTGTGGTGCAATCAAAACCAGTGATTCAACGCGTTCTGGATGATCGATGGCATAATTTAGAGATAGAATTGCCCCTAGCGAAAGTCCACATAACTGGATTGGTGCTTTGTATTCTAAGCACATAGTCTCAAAACTTTCATAAAGTGTTTGATATGTGAGTTGTTGCGTACCAGTAGACTTCAATAAACTTGGAACTCGAAGTGTAAGTGTATCAGGCATTACTTTTAGGACATCATTCCATGCAGTCGCATCTTGACCTAAGCCATGTACAAAAACCATTATGTTTTCATCCCTTGCCATGATTAAATATCCATTTCTTTGTAGAACTGATTTTTAAATGCCTGCATGACATCATGACGTTCTTGTGCCATACGTTTACCCTCAGGCGTCTTAATCCAGTCAATGAGCTTTAATAGTTTTTCATCAAAGTGATCAATAGCATTACGTTGCACATTGCGATAGTCATCATAACTCTCGATTGTGACACCTTTGAGCGAAGGATCGTAAATCGGTGTTCCCTTGGATCCTGCATAATAGAAGGTTCGTGCAATGCCGATCGCCCCCATTGAGTCAATCATATCCGCATCACTCACATACTGAGCCGCATACGTTTTATTTACAACGCCATGTCCACCCTTGTAACCAATTTGTGCGACACCGGCAATTATTTCGGATTCTAGTCCATCAAAGTCAAGATTCCATGATATAAACAACTCGCGTAACGAGCTGTCCAAGTCATCTGTCGGATTAACTTTGTCATCAAAAACATCATGAAAATACGCAATCAGAAGTGCCAAATACCGGGCTTCGTCCTCTAAAGCAATTAAGCGTGAAGTGATATCCACAACACGCTTAATATGATAGTAATCATGACCGCTCGTTTCATTTTGAAAGTAATCAAAAATGTGAGTGTCAATATTTGATAAAACTGATTGCTCGTGCTTACTTAACATTTGCAGCCAATAACTCAAGAACATCTTCAGTTGTTGGCATATCTAATGCTTTAGTAGCTAAATCTTGCATTTCAGCAAAGCTTAAGTCACGGATAATACGACGTGCTTCAAGAATTGATGAGGCTGACATTGAGAATTCGTCAAGTCCAAGTCCTAGTAACAATGGAATTGCACGCTCGTCTCCAGCCATCTCTCCACACATTCCGACCCATTTTCCTTCTTTGTGTCCACCATCAATGGTAAGTTTGATGAGGCGTAGAATTGATGGGCTATATGGTTGGTAAAGGTATGAAACTTTTTCGTTCATACGGTCTGCAGCCATTGAGTATTGAATTAAGTCATTAGTACCAATACTGAAGAAGTCAGCTTCTTTAGCAAATTGGTCTGCTAACATTGCTGCTGCAGGAATTTCAACCATCATTCCTAATTCAATATCATCACTGAATGCAATACCTTCTTTTGATAAGTTTTTCTTTTCATCTTCAACAAGTGCTTTTGCTTGACGGAATTCTTGAATTGTTGCAATCATTGGGAACATGATGCTTAATTTTCCGAATACACTTGCGCGTAAGAGTGCACGTAATTGAACACGGAAGATATCTGGACGGTCTAGACATAGACGAATCGCACGGTATCCTAAGAACGGGTTCATTTCGTGTGGGAATTTTAGATATGATAACTCTTTGTCACCACCAATGTCGAGCGTACGAACGACAACACGACCTGGAGCCATATTTTCAAGAACTGCTTTATACGCTTGGAATTGATCTTCTTCGTTAGGAAGTTCTGATGCATCCATGTATAAGAATTCTGTACGATATAATCCAACACCTTCTCCACCATTGTTGATAACACCTTCAACGTCTTTTGGTGTTCCGATGTTACCAGCAAGTTCAACGTGATGTCCATCTGTTGTAACTGTTTCTGCATCTTTAAGTGCAAGTAAACTTGCTTTATGATCTGCGAATGCTTGTGCTTTTTCAGCATACTCAGTTTTTTGTGCGTCTGTAGGTTTGAAGATAATTGTTCCCGCGATTGCATCTAAGATAATTTCATCACCATGTTCGCATTTATCGAGTAATGAACCTGCTCCAACAACTGCTGGAATTTCAAGACTACGTGCCATGATTGCTGAGTGAGAAGTACGCCCACCAATTTCAGTTGCGAATCCTTTTACAAATTCACGGTTCAATTGAGCAGTGTCTGAAGGTGTTAAATCTTCAGCTACGATCACGACTTCTTCATTGATTGCTGATAAATCAGGAATCACAAGTCCAAGTACGTGAACTTTAATACGGAAGGTAACGTCTTTGATGTCAGCTGCACGTTCACGGAAGTATTCATCTTCCATGCTTTCAAACATACCAATAAACATGTTTGATACTTGTTCAACCGCAAATTCAGCGTTTACTGCGTCATTTTTGATCATTTCTTCGATTTGGCCAACAAATTCTGGGTCTTGTGAAACCATTAAGTGAGCATCAAAAATAGCAAGTTCTTCGTCAGCAAGGCGTCCTACCGCTTTTGCTTTAATCATTTCAATGTCTTTTTGTGTTGCAGCGATTGCATTGTGCAATTTCGCTAATTCTTCCTCAACGATTGCATCACGACGTTCAATTACAAATTCTGGGTGTTGTAATTTGAATACTTTTGATACTGATACTCCTGCTGATGCAGCAATTCCTTTAATCATAAACTAATCTCCTTTTTCCTTATCACATCTTCTTCATTCTATCACTTTTACAGGTGCTTATCAAAGTCTTTTAAACGTGTATATTTGAGAATTTATTCTTAAATGTAAAAAGCAGCACAAATTGTGCTGCTAGAGTTTTTTTACCATCTTCATGCGCAGGAATTCCTCACGCTCTTTTTCTTCAAGGGCTTCTGAAATTGTTTTAATGTCTCGCTCAAGATTCGGAATAACAACACGATCCAGAGCATTCGCTCGTTTACGACTCTTTTCGATGGCTTTAGCCAATCGATACATGCCATTATCAAGTTCTGCTAATTTCACGGTGTAATATTTTACGGCCCGCATTTTTAGGTAGACATCATCTAATTTTGAATTGGTAATTCCAAGAGAAAATGGGATTTCTAATGGTTTATCTTCCAGTGATACTTTGGGAATTTCAATTCCCATTACCGAACGATAGACGATTTTTATATCTTCTTCGACAGGCATTAATTGCGCAATGCGATCAATAACCCCATAACTTACGTTGGCTTTTTGAAGTGCAATATATGCTTCTTCGTATGCATTATCAATCACTTCACGTAAATCTTTAACATCATCCATCATTTTTGAAAGTTCTTGCATGAGAATGATACGTTTTCGATCCATTAGCTCATAGCCCAAATTCGCTAATCGAAGTGATTCTTTGCTTGCGAGTAAGTTACCTTTGGTAATTAACACTAGTTATTGCCTTCAAGAAGGCTATCATCAATCACAGTTGGGCTATTAACCTTGAAATAGTTGATGGCTTCTTGATTATTGTAGAACGCCTCAAGTGTCTCTGCATCAAGACGATCTAAGTCGTATTTTGGCAACAGTGATAAAAGATGCCAACCAATATCTAAAGTTTCGGTGATTGGTCGGTTACTATTTCCACCTTGACCTACAAAGAAATGTTCGAAGAGTCGACCAAACCCAAGATAGCGTTGATCATGTCGTGAAAGTTCATCCAGTCCAATGACAGACGCAAGGTTACGAACATCAATTACTTTCGCATAGGCTGCAAACAATTGTGCGGAAACACTGGAATGGTCTTTTCGCGTCAATCCTTCACCGATACCATCCTTCATCAAGCGTGATAATGATGGTAACACATTAATTGGTGGGTAGATACCTTGTTGGGTCATACCTCGATCCAATACAATTTGACCCTCAGTAATGTATCCCGTACAGTCTGGAATTGGATGTGAAATATCATCATTTGGCATCGTGAGAATTGGAATTTGTGTTAAAGATCCAGTACTTCCTTCGATACATCCAGCACGTTCATACATCGATGCAAGGTCGGAGTAGAGGTATCCTGGATATCCTTTACGACCTGGAACTTCTTCTTTAGAGGAACTATATTCACGAAGTGCCTCACAATACGAAGTAATATCAGTCATAACAACAAGGATATGTTTGTTCTTTTCAAATGCTAGGTATTCAGCAGCCGTTAATGCAAAACGTGGCGTGAGAATTCTTTCAATAATTGGATCATTGGCGAGGTTGAGGAACATCGTAACGTGATCCATAACCCCATGATCTAAAAATGTTTGTTTAAAGAAAGCCGCAACATCATGCTTAACACCCATTGCCGCAAAGACAATCGCAAAGTCTTCACCAGAATCCCCATGTAATTTCGCTTGACGCACAATTTGTGCCGCAAGTTCATTATGGGATAAACCACTTCCCGAGAAGATTGGTAATTTTTGACCACGAATCAAGGTATTAAGTCCGTCTATCGCACTGATTCCAGTATTGATGAAGTTACGAGGATATGTTCGTGCGACTGGGTTGATAACACGGCCATTAATATCAGCATGTTTGTCGATAAAGACCGGACCAAGCCCATCAATCGGAGCACCAGATCCGTTGAAAGAACGACCAAGAATTTCTTCAGATAACCCAATCTCAATCGGGCGGCCCGTTAATTTTGAAACAACATTATTTTTTGAGAGTCCTTCGGTACTTTCAAAGACTTGGATGAGGGCACGGTCTCCCTGAATTTCAATGATACGTCCTAGACGTGTGTGGTCATTTTCATCAATTAACTCAACAAGTTCATCGTATGATGCTGTTTCAACACCCTCTATTGCAACAAGAGGACCATTGATACTTGATAATCCTTTAAAATAGATACTCATGAATGTCCTCCTATTCTATCGATGCAAGTGCTGCATCAACTTTGTCATAATAAGCTTTAAACTGTGATAAATCCTCATCGATTACATACTTTAGACCAATGATTTCTTCAAAGATACGTGTTTCGATAATCGCATTCATCGTTTTCTTTTGATCCAGTAATTTTTGACTTTGATCAAAAACATACTTAATTAATTTGAGCATTTCATATTGTTTTTGCAACGATACTGAACTATCAAACTTATGGAAAGCATTTTGTTGAAGATATCCAACACGAATGACTCGTGCAATTTCCAAGACGAGTTTTTGACGGTCTGCAAGAACATCTTGCCCAATCAATTTAACAATTTCCATTAAACTTGTTTCTTCATTAAGAACGGATAAAACCATTTGGCGAAGATCCAAATAATCTTCAGCTATGTTTACGGTATACCAATCTTGTAATTGGACTAAATATTCGGAATAGCTTTGGGTGTAGTTAATGGATGGGAAATGGCGAATATACGCCAATGATTTATCCAATGCCCAGAAACTTCCAATAAATCGTTGGGTGTTTTGAGTTACCGGTTCAGAGAAGTCGGCACCTTGAGGTGAAATTGCACCAACAATACTAATTGAACCAATATCCCCATTTAATGTGTTTACAAAAGAACTTCGTTCATAGAATTGTGCTAATCGTGATGCAAGATATGCTGGGAATCCTTCCTCCGCAGGCATTTCTTCCAATCGACCTGAAAGTTCACGTAAAGCTTCGGCCCAACGAGACGTTGAGTCTGCCATTAAGGCAACATGATACCCCATATCCCGATAGTACTCAGCAAATGTGATTCCGGTATAAATTGACGCTTCACGTGCAGCGACAGGCATGTTTGATGTATTCGCAATTAAGATAGTCCGTTCAAGCATTGTACGGCCTGTCTTAGGGTCCACCAATTCGGAGAACTCTTCAAGAACTTGTGCCATTTCGTTACCACGTTCACCACAACCAATATAAACAATGATGTCTGCATCACACCATTTTGCAAGTTGATGCTGGAGCATTGTTTTTCCAGCACCGAAGCCACCAGGAATTGCGGCACTTCCACCTTTAACAATTGGGAACAACGTATCAATAACACGTTGCCCCGTAATAAGTGGCTCTTTAGCATCGATACGGCTTGTCACAGGACGTTCGTGGCGAATTGGCCAATGTACGGACATTGAGAGTGTTGTTCCATCTTCATAGTGTAAGACAACGTCATCAAGCCCGTATGGACCATCAACAGGGTCAATGGAAACAATTCCTTCATGTGTTGCCATTAAACGGTGTTCTATGGAACCTGTTTCTTGGAAAATCGCATAAACTTGGCCACGTTTAACAAAATCGCCTTTCGCAACCTTGTATGTAACATTCCATTTTTTTGAGTCTGGAAGTGTTCGCATACTTTGACCCACTTCCAAATAAGATCCGTATTTTTCTGATAAACCTTTTAATGGACGGCCAATCCCATCATAAATATTTCCTAATAAACCTGGACCAAGTTCAACACTCAACGGTTTCCCAGTATGCGTAATGCTTTCACCCACACGCATTGATGTTGTTGATTCATAAACTTGGATGGTGACGTACTCAGAATCAATTCCGATGACCTCACCCATAATGTGACTATTACCAACGTAAACCATTTCTGACATTACGAAGTTGTCAACATCACGACTTTTAATAATTGGACCATTTATCCAATATACTGTACTCATATTGACGCCTCCTAAATGTTTACTTTACTTTCATTGATAAATTCTGTCATTGCATTTTTAAACCGCGTTTCTAATGAGAAATCAAGAATACTATTTTCAAATTCACACATCAGTCCACCCATTTTTAAATCAGCATATTCTGCATGAACTTTACGATTTAAGAGTTCATAATCTTGTTTACGAACTAAAATTTTGGCACGCGTTAAATCAATACGCGATTCTAAGTAGTCAAGGGTTCCGTTTAAATACGCAACATACCCGTCACTTTGTATGAATCGAGCAAGATCATCTTTGAGTTCTTTCTCAAACTGTGCCAGTAATGCATTGCGTTTCTCACGCAATGCTTTCGCAACTTCAAAGCGCATTTCTGATTCGAGTTTAAATCGTTCACGATCGGCTTTGTCGCGCAGTGTTTCGAGTTTTGTATTAATAATACTTTCTTTTTTTTCTCGGTATTCATCCACTTCTTGTTGTAGGCGTTTATCAAAATGAGAATTAATGTCATTTGTTTCACGCTTTACATCTTCAATAATCGAATCAACGATATCTTGAGTAACTTTTGCTTTAATATTCTCCATTTAAACCACCTTTCCAACGATTTTAGAAATTGTCTCATCAATCATTGCTTGAACTTCATGGGACTTGTGACGGTCACTGATTTCAACAATTAATGGTTGTTTCAGAGTCAATTTCAAATCTAATATATGCTCACGATCCAAGTCGAAAAGTTTTGTTGTTAACAATAAGACACCAATGGTGTCATCTTGCAAGACGTCTTGAATGGCTTCCTTAAGTTCATCTGCTTCATGAACAACGATTCCTTCAATACCCGCAAGACGTAATCCCATTTGAGTATCAATATTGTCGCTGATAAGAAACATTTTCATAATTTAGCAATAATTTGGATAGCGATTAGAAGTCCGTAAATAGCAACCCCTTCAGCAAGCGCAACGAAGATCATTGCTTTACCAAAGTTTTCTGAGTTTTCTGAGATCGCACCGATAGCAGCAGGAGCAGCTTGACCTACGGCATAACCCGCACCCAATACTGAAGCACTAACAGCAATAGAAGCAGCAATGAATCCCATACCTTGTCCAAAACTTCCTTGGAACCCTGTTGCAACTTCTTCCGCAGCATAGGTAGCACCAGTAATTAATACTGTTCCAATCAATGCAACAAAGAACATTGATACTTGCATATAAACTCTAAATTTTGCATTACGAACATCAACTTTTCCTCTAAATACTGGAATGAGTGGTAACGTAATTACCGCGATTAACACTAGTGGTAAAATAATTTCTAATAAACTTAACATCGTCATATTCCTCCTTAGTTAACTGGCTTAAACGGCTTACCGCCACCATCATAATAACGACTAAACATTTCGTAGTATTGTAGACGTAATGTCTGGATCCCTACGATTAGACCCTCAAGCCCGATGACAATGATATTACCGATAATAAAGACGATAAATCCTGCACCACCTGACATATCTTTTAAAACCATAACGACACTCATCATCCCTGCGTGACTAAGGATAAACCCACCGACACGTAAGAACGACAATGTATTGGTCACAAATCCAAGTAAAACTTCAAACAATTCAAAGAAGCCTTCCACTATATAACCACCCCAACCCTCTTGCGGTGTAACCTTCATTTTTGCAATTAGATTTGATAAAGGTTCGTGGAAGAGTATTGATAAGAGTGGAACAACAATAAACACAATAATTGTGAGGGGGTTCATAATTGAATATCCCAATGTCATTGTTACAATCCAAGCCATCATAAACCCATAGAACATTAGTCCTGCAAGTCCATTTTGCGAGAATAAAGCTCGGGTATAGCGTTTGTGCTTCAACGACACAATAATATTTATCAATATCGATCCAAGAATCAGGACAACTCCGATTCCAACTGTAGAAATCAAGAGGTTACTTGTAAAGTCTGGACTCGCAACATGAATCGGAAGACCCAAGGGTTTTAAGAACGGCGTCAGCAATTCTTCATTTCCAAACACTGAACCATAAATTATCCCAAAGAACATTGAGAAGAATCCCAAGCGGAACATAATGCGTCCTAACATCATATCTTTTTTCTTAGCAAGCAAATATCCGACCAAGACAATTACGAGTCCTTGTCCAACATCTCCAAACATCATTCCGAATAATAGGGAGTACGTAATCGCAAAGTAACGCGTTGGATCATATTCTCCATATTTTGGAAGTCCATACATTTCAACAAGCATTTCAAAAGGGTATGAGAACCAATTATTCTTTAATGCTGTTGGCGCCAGAATTTCTTTTTGGATTTCTGGTGGGAAGTCATACGTTTTAACCCGATCATCGAATAATTGATCAAACGCTTCCAAGTTTCCTTCAGATACAAAACCAGTCATTGTTGTTTGACCGTTGTAAACCGAAATATATTTATAGAAAGCTTCACGTTCTGCTTGTTCTTTAACGTAGCCATAGGTTTCGTTAAGAAGCCCTGCAAAATCAAATGCAAGTGTTTTCTCACGTGATTCTGGAATCGTTATAGGTTCAAAATACATTGACTCAAAGAACTCAGCAAAATGCTCCTCTTTTGATTTAAGACATACATAGATAATCCACGCATTGTGCTTATTACGATGTAATTCTGTAAACACAAATTCTTCGCTATGATACAAGGTTAACTTTTGAAACGAATTAAGCGGCATCCGTCCAAATTTAAATGTAATGAAACCTTCATCCAATTCATCAAGTGGATAAGACTGCAAGTTCTCCAACGCAATCTTATCATCTTTGTGTAATGTTGAAATAGTCGTTGCAATCGCCACGTTCTTATCACATACCGCCTCCGCAGCTGCAATATTTTTTTCAACAGTTTCTAAATCCATATCTTTTACATATGTTGGTTTGATATGAATATCATATTCGTGTATTAAATGCTCAATCCTTGATAAATAAGCTTCATAGATATGATCTGCCACATACGGCTCACCACCATCATCGTTTGTCATAACATCCGTCGACAATTCGGGATGGAAATGCTCATACTCTTTTATCGCACTTATCATATTCAAGACATTGTCTGGCGTCGTCACGGTTAACACCAAACGCATCTTTTCAATTGCCACAGAAACACCTCCTACTTCGTAAGCAACTTCATAATTTCCTCGGAATTCATTTGATATCGAACACCTTCGATGACATCAATTATATTATCAATTTCAAAGCTTAGTAATGTCATATATGAAAGCATGGTTAAATTCGTATTCGTTGTAAACCGCAAATAGTGTTGCGCAATTAACTTACGAATATTGTTGAGATGCAATTCAATATTGACTTCTTCTGGGGCTTCGACGTATTTACCATAAGGTGACTTATGAAAAGCATCTAAGAACTCTTCTGCATTCATGGTACGAATCCATTTTTCCATACGCGCAACAGGGATGAGGTATGGTTCATAATGGATCATTGCAAGGATATCTTCGGCAGGCGTATCATAATACTTTTTGAGACGGTACACATAGCCAATTGTTTTCAATTCAATTTCAAGATTGAAGGCATCTTGAATATCTTTATTACTTGGTTCTTTTTGAATTAGTTTCTTAAAGAAATCTTGGTAATAAGCATTCAGTTCATATTCACATTTCCCAATATCAACATTTTCATCAAGAAGTCCCGTCAAGACACCTCGATAATCTGTAAGTTCTAAAAAATCATGCAATGCAGAGAAGCTTTTTAACTCTGCTAACTTATGTACGTCAAACGACAACATTTCATTAATATCATCAATGTAATAATTCACATGATGATCAACACCCGATTCAATCGAGTGTAAAACAAATAAAATTTGTTCAATCTCACGACGCTTTGTATAGTAGGAAAAGAAATTTACCCGATTAACTTTCACGTAATGCATTAACTTAACAAACTCAACCTGTCCCATGATACGAACTTTTTGTTCCAAAACCTCACGGTGAATCGACGATTCGTTGATGCCATCCAATACCTGTGCATAGCGCGTATCATTTTTTAGATATGCTGCAATACTTGGGACATCTTTATAGTTTGTCATTATACGATATTGCTCAGCCGTTAAATGTTGAGAAAACAAAGAACGTGCCTTCGCAGCCATTGCATAATCACTTGCCATCTGGAAGGGTTATCCTTTCATACAGCTTTGAGTACCATTCGGATTTGGCACCATTAAATCGATCAACAAGGTTTGAGACACGCTCTTGATATTCTTGATCGTATTTGGGTTTCATCGATGCACGGTATGAATCTGTTTCGTTTAAGATAGACTCAGTTTCTGTTGCTAAATATGTTTCCAATTCTTGATCAATTTTTTGTTTCATTTCTTTGATTGCTTCTAGCCCATCTGCATGAGAGTCAAGTGTGTCTTTCACTTGGTCTTTAGCTACTGAATTCGCTTTAAGAATCTGTAAAATGTAATCATCCATAAACTGTCCCTCCTTAAAAAGACAAAATCAATAATACTCCTAAGTTTTTTGAATTTCAAGAATATTATTCCATTTGATAATTATTTTTGCTATAATCATCACGTTGGAGAAATACCCAAGAGGCTGAAGGGGTCGGTCTCGAAAACCGATAGGAGTTCATAGCTCGCGAGGGTTCAAATCCCTCTTTCTCCGCCAATTAAACAATTCACCCACTTAAGAGTGGGTTTTTTTGTGTCTAAGAAGACTTTGAATTGGTATACAAGTTATTAAACCCATCAAGCACCTCAAGATTTCTTACAAATTCCCTTCCCATTCAAAAACCTGAATTTGTAACTTTGAGAACTCGTTTCACAAAAAATCAATATTGAATTGTGTTTTTCGTGTACATCTAAATTAAACCACTTGTATGCGATATAGTCAACTTATATAGCGGTTATCGTGCATCTAAACGCTTTCATCATGAATAATTTTTTGTCAAAAGAAAAAGCCATTGCTCACAAGCAATGGCTTTAAGGTTTATTAACGCATGTAGTAAGGTTTTACTTGGCGTGGTAATCCTTTTTCATCACGCATGATTTCTGGTTGACCTACTAAGAGTGGTGCAAAGTAATCATGAGCTTCTTGAGTGATTCCAGCATATTCTGGTAAGATCCACTCTGTTGGGAAGTGACGTACGTGGTTTGCAATATTGCTTGATGCAGTTGCTAAGAATTCTACGTCGTATGTTTCGCCTTCAATACGTTTAACATATACAGTTTGTCCTGTAAATGATGGATCGATTGAACGCATGTGTGCTGACATTCCAAGTTTGAATGATTCTTCAACGTCAACTTTTGATTGCTCACTTGCATGTGAACGTTGTGCGTTGCTTAAGTCTTGAACTTTAGCACGTTCTGATACACCTGCTTCAAGGATCATTTCACGTAATGCGTGACCTGAACCACCTAAAACAGCATGTCCGAATGTATCATTTTTTGATTCTCCAGCTGCAAGGTATGTTCCGTCTTCGTAACGTACCCCTTCACTGACAACGATATAGCATTTGTTTTTTGCATCAACATGTTTCTTAACAGTTGCTAAGAATGCTTCTTTATCGAATGGTACTTCTGGAAGAACGACCATATCAACGATACCTGAAACACATGCACTCGCTGCTAACCAACCTGCATCGCGACCCATTGTTTCAAGAATGAAAACATCTTGACGCGTATAGACTGTTGAGTCCATCCATGTTTGGTAAGCTGTTGTTGCAATGAATTTAGCTGCTGAAGCAAATCCAGGAGCATGATCCATGACCATTAAGTCATTGTCAACTGTTTTAGGACATCCAACAAATTGGAAACCTTCGATTCCGTTTGCTTTTGCATATTCATCAAGAGCAGCAACTGTATCCATTGAGTCGTTACCACCTGTATAGAACATTGTACGGATATCGTGTTTTTCAAGGATTGCGAAGAGTTTTTCGAAATCTGCTTTGTTTTCACGCTTTAATTTGTAACGGCATGATCCTAAAGCACTTGAAGGTGATTGACGTAACACACGGTTTTCGTCCTCACTCATGTGTGTAAGATCCACAAATAGTTCATCAAGAATTCCTTCGATTCCATGAAGACCACCTAAGACTGTGTCATAGACTGGGTTTAATTGGTTTGCTTTAACGACACCCGCAACGGTTGCGTTAATAACTGATGTTGGCCCACCTGATTGAGCCACTAAACATTTAGCCATATAGTAGTATACCTACTCCTTTTTTTTCCATTCTCATTATACACAATAAAATCTAATTAACCAAGCCCTATCCGTTGTTACTCTCTTCTAAAGCCTCAGCAATCTCTGCCCACTCAATTTCGAGGTGTTTGATTTCATTATGAATACCGTCAATTACTGCATTAAGTTCATCCATTTTTTCGAAGTCGTGATAATAGTCGGGATCAAAACGCAATTCGCGATGCACTTCTAAATCTTCAGATAACTCAACAAGTTCTTCCTCGATTTTTTTAATACGATTCTTCATTTTTTTAATATTCTGATATGAAAGCTTATTGATTTCTTTTTGCTCATCAACTTGTTGTTTCGACTCCGCAAGAATTTCAGTCACTTTCTTTTCAGTGTGTGTTATCGCACCATCTTTAATGACATATGTGTCCGTTGCCATCTTCTCGATAAAGTAACGGTCATGGGATACAAAAATCATCGTCCCATCATAATCACTTAAAGCCTTTTCTAATGCTTCTTTCCCTTGGATATCTAAGTGGTTTGTCGGCTCATCAAGAATTAAAAGATTATCCTGTTTCAACATGAGCTTAACTAGGGCCAAACGAACCCGCTCGCCCCCTGATAAAACACCCACAGATTTAAACACTTCTTCTCCTTTAAACAAGAATCGTCCTAAAGCTGTACGAATTTCAGTATGATCAAGTTCCGGAAATCCATCCCAGACCTCCTCAAGGACCGTTTTATTCATGTTAAAC
The DNA here is from genome assembly GCF_009828745.1 of Erysipelothrix anatis. Taxonomy (GTDB): domain Bacteria; phylum Bacillota_I; class Bacilli_A; order Erysipelotrichales; family Erysipelotrichaceae; genus Erysipelothrix; species Erysipelothrix anatis. Next base: position 7,185 of record NZ_WTSX01000015.1, on the reverse strand, counting down.
TCCAACAATTGTTGGTCAAAGTATCCCATTTCAATTTGATGTCCCAAAAGAACCTCTCCACTTAATGGTTCCATACGACCTGAGATAGTTTTAAGCAATGTTGATTTACCAGTTCCATTATTACCAATAATGGCATACCGCTTACCACGGTTAAAGATACCACTAAACTCTAACAACGGTTTATCATAACCAACTTGAAGTTCATTAGCAGTCAAGACATCTTTTCCACCACGTAAACGCGCTTTGAAATCTGCTTTAAATTCACGTTTCGACTCAGTTTTCTTTTCGAGTTTATCCATGCGGTCTAGATATTTAATTTTTGACTGCGCAAATGCAGCTTTACTTCGTTTGTATCGGAACTTTTCAATTAATTTTTCAAGCCGCTCAATTTCGCGTTGTTGATTCTCATATTTAACATTATGACGTTCAATCATGACTTCTTTTTGTTTGAGATATCCAGAATAGTTCGACTCAAATCGTGTCGCTTGATAATCATCGATTTCAACAACAACATTACATACACGATCAAGGAACAAGCGGTCATGAGATACCACAACCACTGCACCATCGTATTTATTCAAGTAACCTTCTAACCATTCAATCGTTGATATGTCCAAATGGTTTGTTGGCTCATCTAAAAAGAGAATATCTGGTTTACTTAAAAGAAGTCTGATAAACGCCAACCGCGTTACTTGACCACCTGAAAATGTGCTTAACGAACGATTGAGATCTTCAACTGAGAAATTAAACTGTGTCAGAATTGTATGGATTTCCGTTTCGTAGGTATATCCGCCTCGACGCAAGAATTCATGTTGAACCCGATCAAATTGTTTTAAGTTTTTCTCGCTTGGATCCTCCTGAAGGATCAGTTCCAGTTCATTCAGACGGTTTTGAAGTTCGAAAACATCTTGGAAGACCTCATCAAAATAATCCTTAACGAGAATACTATCCTGGGTTACATGAATTTGTTCGAGAAATCCTGTGCGCACACCTGACTTCCAAAAGACATCCCCTTCATCCAACGTAATTTCTCCCGACAACACGTGAAAAAGTGTTGATTTACCAACACCGTTTGCACCAATAAGTGCTACTTTTTCATTTTCTTTGATCAGCATATTGAGATCTTTAAATAGATCTTGCGAACCAAAAGATTTTGTAGCATTTCTAACTTGTACGATCATACTTTCACCTAACTTGCTAATTCAATGGCAATACCATCCGCGACAGCCTTCGCAATTTGATCAAACTCTGCAAACCAAGTTGTGTAGGCCTTTGTGTCTTCGATGTAGCCAAATTCAATAACAGTTCCTTGCATTCCACGATTACTGTCTTTGGCAAAAATATTCCATTCTTTAAATTCTTCGAGTACGCCTGCACCCGTAAAACGACCGCCTGCTTCACGAATTTTAGCGTTATTATCATAACCTTCTACCTTGGATGTTTGCACGATTCCTTCATTAGAACCATAGTCAAACAATTCGAGTGTAGTTTGTGCTTCAAGCTGTTTCGCAATCGTCGATGCCATACGGCTTGTTGCATGACTTGAATATATAATTGATGCTCCTGTTTCCTTAGGATATGGTTGCTGCAACATTGTTAAGTTCACATAATATTTTGCATCCGCTAAATAACCAGCATGGAGACGGCCATTCACATCATTAGTATCGCGAGGTTTATCTTTCTCACGAACGATTTTCACTTTGTAGCCGGCACTGGTCAGATGTGCTTCAATAGCTTCCGCCATACGGTACATTTCTTTTGACTCAACAAAATCCTTAAACTCACTACCATGTAGAATCATGCCCATATCGTCATAAAGACCACTTGGGTCAAGTACTACGTCATAAGTATTCGCATCTATTTGCGTATTTTTCACATCTAAAAATGCATAGTGTTGATCCATAATTGTTTCTTCATTTGTATTAAATAAATTTTTGTTTGCGATTAAGCGTACTTCTCGTGCTTCTCCACTACGAGATGTAGCATGAAAGACTTCATCCATTTTTTCATCTGCAATAAGACGTGAACGTTCAAACCCAACACTGACTTCGATAATGTAGAATCCGGGATCCAGTGCGTTCATTGGAATCTTTGCATCCAACTCCGCACCCATAAGGAACACTTGTTCTGTACCCGTGCAAAGGTTAGTTAGGAATACCGTACGTCCATTGAATGGGTCTGCAGTAGTCACTTGATAATCTGCTCCATATAAGCCCAAAGATTGCCCGTAGACGCCATAATCGGAGAACTCAATCACATTATCGGTTAAATTCTTTTTAATCACACTCCGTGACTCTTCTGGTGTCATACGGCAGAATGCGAATTGTTCTTGATTCTCTACAGGTGTAGGGCGCAATGCATTAATCCCATAAACAATCAGTAATGCCAATACAAACAGAAAAGGAACTACAAGTTTGTAGTTCACTTTTTTAGTCTTCGGAACATAGTTTGATCTATAGTCCATAGAAACCTCACGCTTAATATTCTAAATTTCTTGGTGTACGTGGGAATGGCACAACATCACGAATGTTTTGCATACCGGTAATGTACATTAGGAAACGGTCAAATCCGATTCCAAATCCTGCATGTTTAACGCCACCATAACGGCGTAAATCTAAGTACCACTGTAAGTGTTCTTTTGGAATGTTTAACTCGTCCATGCGCTCTTCAAGAAGATCCAATCGTTCTTCACGTTGTGATCCACCAACTAACTCCCCAACATAAGGGACCAGTAAGTCACATGCTGCTACCGTTTTTCCATCATCATTCAATCGCATGTAGAATGATTTAATGTCTTTCGGATAGTCTGTTAAGAATACAGGACCCTTAACAACTTCTTCACTCAAGTAGCGTTCATGTTCTGACTGAAGGTCACTTCCCCATTCAACTTTATACTCGAAACGGTCATTTACTTTTTCAAGGATTTCGATTGCTTCCGTATATGGCATACGTTTAAATTCACTATTTACGATTCCATTGAGACGCTCAAGAATCGTTGTATCAATACGTTCATTGAAGAATTTCATCTCCTCTGGAGCATTTTCTAAAACATACTCAATCGTATATTTTACAAGATCTTCAATTAAGTTCATGTTATCTTCTAGATCCGCAAACGCAATCTCTGGTTCAATCATCCAGAATTCACTCGCATGACGTGCAGTATTTGATTTTTCTGCTCTAAATGTTGGTCCAAATGTATAGATGTCGCGGAATGCAAGCGCAAATGCTTCACCATGCAATTGTCCTGAAACTGTTAGACTCGCTTTTTTACCAAAGAAGTCTTCTTCATATTTATCATCGTGACGGGTTGTAACTACAAAAGCTTCACCCGCACCCTCAGCGTCATTTCCAGTAATAATTGGCGAATGAACATACACGAATCCCTGGTTTTGGAAGAATTCATGAATTGCCATGGATAATACTGAACGTACTCTAAAGACAGCCATAAAGGTATTAGTACGAGTGCGTAAGTGCGCAATTTCTCGTAAATATTCATAGCTATGACGTTTCTTTTGCATTGGGTAGTCTGACGATGCAGCCCCTTCTAAAATTACTTCAGTAACGTCAATTTCAAAAGGCTGACGACCATCTGGTGTACGCTTAAACTTTCCTGTAACTGTAATCGCAGTTCCAGTTCCGTATTTACCGATTTCATCATAGTTGGAAATCTCAGCAGCATAAACACATTGGGCATTTTTAAAGTAAGTTCCATCATTCAATTCGATAAAACCAACATTTTTACCTTTACGATTGGTACGAATCCATCCTTGAAGTTGCACATACTCGATGGCATCTATCTCGATGTCTGATCCATAAGACATTAAGTCATATATTTCTCTAATTGTTAAATACGATATCATTCTACACCTCTTATTATCGAATATTATTTGTTTGGAAGATTAGCTCCTGAATTGTCGAAACAACATCAACAGTTTTTACGACAACATCTTTAGGAACTTGAATATGCTCACTTGAAAAGTCAACAATCCCGACGATTCCTAAATCTACAAGACGATCAATAGTCTCTTGCACATTTTTAGATACAGTTACTATTGCAATGCGGCATCCTTTTGGAATCCGCTCTTCGAGTTCACTCATATGGTAAATCGGAATATCCGATACTTCACCTAATTTGTTTGGGTCAATATCAAATGCACACGAAATTTCACCGACAACATGATTCCATCGGTTATAGTTCAAGATTGCACGCCCAAGATTCCCCGCTCCAACAAGAATTAATTCCTCATCAAAGCTAACCCCTAATAGGTTATCAAAGGTGTCAATAAGCGTCTTCACGTCATAGCCATATCCTTGTTTTCCAAGAGATCCAATAAAGGAAAAGTCACGTCGAATGGTTGTTGATTCGATATCAACAAACAACGACAACTCTCGGGATAAAATACGTTCTACACCCATATTATAGAGTTTTCGAAGCGCTTTAAGATATATTGGATAACGCTGCATTGTTGCTTTTGGTACATTATTTGAATTGATTTGATTAATCATGTTATCACCACCGTGTAAATCATATCACAAAGTCAGTAGTGATAGAATGTGAAAATATTAATAAGATTGGAGTTGTTTGTTAGATTGTGCTGTTAATTCACAAGTTGCACGCGCACCTTTTTCAAATGCTGTAAATGCAGCAAGTCCTATCATTGCTGCTTGATCCATACATGCCCACAAAGGTGGTTGAAGAATGTTAAGTTCCGGATAAGTATCTTTTAATTCATTCATTTGTTTTCGAACCTCAGAGTTCGCAGCAACACCGCCTGCTAATGCAAGTGTTTTCACATCATACGATGCGAGTGCTAATTTTACTCGTGTCACTAGTTCATTTACCGCAGCATGTTGAAATGCATACGCAACATCTTCCACGATAACAGGACGTTCATTGCGTTCTTCTCGTAAGGTCAACTGACGAACTGCAGATTTAAGACCACTAAAAGAAAAGTCTAGCGGATTTTCTGTTTTTACTTTGGGCAAGATATAGTTTGCCTTACCCTGTTGAGCCATCTTATCGATAACAGGACCACCCGGATATGAAAGTCCAAGAAGACGCGCTACTTTATCATAGGCTTCCCCAACCGCATCATCCTGAGTTTTTCCAATAATTTCAAAATGATAATCACTTTCCATATAAATTAATTCAGTATGACCACCAGAAACAACGAGTGATAATAACGGAAAATCCAAAGTACCAGAAAGTTTATTTGCATAAATATGTCCGGCAATGTGATGAACAGGAATAAGCGGTTTATCCAATGCCCATGCGAGCGATTTTGCAGCAGTAACACCTACATGCAATGACCCTACTAGACCAGGACCTTCAGTAACAGCAATAGCATCGATATCGTCAAATGTTACATCAGCTTTTTCCAGTGACTCTTTTATTACGAAGTTTATTTTTTCAACATGTAGACGGGATGCAACTTCTGGAAACACACCACCAAATTGTTTATGTATATCTATTTGTGTTGAGACAACGTTGCTTAATACGTCTTGACCATTTTCAACGACAGCTGCTGAAGTTTCATCACAACTTGATTCAATTGCTAATATTTTCATTTTAAATCCTTCCTTAAGATATGTGCAGCCGTACCATCATCATAATAATTGTGACGAACAGCGATATCTTCAAAACCTAAATGTGAGTACAGTGCACACGCACTGACATTATTTGAAGCCACTTCAAGAAACATTGAACCTCGATACTGCATTTCTTGTTCAACGTGGTTTAGCAGTAAAGTACCAATACCTTGACGTTGTTGCTGCGGTAAAACTGCAATCTGCAATATCTCCGCCTCCGTATCAAGATTAAGTACAATTACGAAACCATTGATTAGTGCTTTCTCTTCAGAAATAAAAAACCAATAATTGTCATTATTTATTGCATCATGATAGGTCTGGAGCGACCAGTGATTGTTAAGTGCCTTTTCATCAATACCAACGATTTGAATTAAATCTCGCTGTGTTGCTCTGCGTATCATTTGAGATAATCAGGAACAAGTGTATCAATTGATGCTACAGGTTTCCACAATTGCTTAATGGAAACAATGTTCTCCAAAATTGAACCGTAACGTTTTTCTTTGTCATTTTCAATTAAGTCTAAGTCTCCATACAACTCCGCATTTATTTGAGTTACTTCGTCAATCATATAGACACGTTGATCACGAACAACACCATTATCCACATAGGCACCAAATGTTCGCTTGGATCGGGCATCAATAAATGCAAACCCAGACTTATTACCGACTAGACTTGCAAGTGTATTCACGGTATAGACGTTTAAATTTGGATTCGCAATTGCAAAGGTCTTCACAAAAGTCATTCCTATTCTGAGTCCAGTATAGCTACCTGGTCCAACAGTTAAAACTACATTACTAATCTCAAGAGGATTAATACCATGTGCTTTTAATGCTGCATCTACAATTGGAAGTAATTGCTCAGAGTGAGACTTATTAACTTGTTCTTGGTAATTGTAAACTAACACCTCGTCAATAACCAATCCTACAGCTAACAAAGTATGTGATGTATCAATAATTAATGTATTCATGAAAGTTCCTCAATTCTAATCAAACGCTCATTTTCCGTAACATAGTCAATTGTCACAATATAATCTGGTGCAAAATCAAGGTCTTCTAAAAAATTGCTCCATTCCAATACCACAACATTCCCCTCATCAATAAGATCGAATAGACCCAAAGAGTCAGAGTCTATACCTTCCAATCGATAGGCATCAATATGTTTTAAATTTAGACGTCCTTCGTATTCTTTGAGAAGCGTGAAAGTCGGACTCGTTACTGCTTCAGTAATATCAAGTCCTAATGCAATTCCTTTTGTGAATGCAGTTTTTCCTACTCCTAAATCACCAGCAAGAGCAATCAACGCTCCTTTTGTAAATGCTTCTGTTAATGTTTTTCCGCACTGAATTGTCTCATCGACGGAATTTGTTTTATATTCTTTTAAATTTTTCATAATATCACCATGTTAAATATTATACCATAATCACAAGTTCAGTAGTGCATTCAAACCCATAAAAAAAAGACATCCAAATGGATGTCGAATTACCTGGCAATGAGCTATCTTCACTAACGCTGGGCTAGATATTGTCGCCGCTAAAGTGCTTAACTTCTGTGTTCGAGATGGGAACAGGTGTGACCACTTTGCTAGAATCACCAGATC
>NZ_WTSX01000014.1 GCF_009828745.1 Erysipelothrix anatis | reverse complement strand
GACTATTTAAAATATTACAATGAAAATCGAATACAAGAAAAGCTAGGATATCAGTCTCCCGTTAATTATCGGTTGGCTTCATCCTAACTTGGTTTTTTCTTGAGTCCCAAGGAACTAGGTCAGTTCCCTATGTTGGTGCTTTTTTTATTGACTCATCTAAAAAAAAGAGTATGTTTCATACTCTTTAGTCAAATATTTTATTTTCATAAACACGCGGAATGTTATAGCGAAGATGACTCACTAATTCATTAATTGATTGTCCCGTAATCGCTATATAGTCATAGATTGTTTGCTGTGGTCCACCAAAAATCATGACTACATCTTCTGGTTCACAGGCAACATGTGTAACATCAACCATAAATTGGGACATCGCAATATCACCTAAGATGGGGCACCATGTGCCATTGATGTAAACACCACCACCATTTAATGATAATTGTTTCATGACGCCATCACAGTATCCGGCAGAAATTGTTGCAAGTCGGATATCGCGATCAGCGTAAAATGAGCGACCGTAACCAACAAACTCACCTTTACGGATATTACGAATCATCGCAATGCGACTTTCAAGACGGACGACATCTTTGTACCCTTCTTGATCTGCATAGGCCTTCTGAGATGGATGGAACAAGCCAAACATTACCATTCCGCATCGAACTGCATCAAACCCCAAATCTCCAAAATGAAGTACCGATGGGCTGTTTTGCATATGAGTTAATCCAGGGTTAATTCCCTGTTCTTCAAGTCGTTTAAGAACACTTTTGAATTCACTGATCTGTGCTTTTGAAAACTCAACAGCATCAACTTCGTAGGCTTGCGCTTCTACGAAATGACTGTAGATTCCTTGGACTTCAATTCCAGGTAAATTGTAAGTTGCTTCAATTTCGTCGTAATCACGCATCCCAAGACGGTTTAATCCTGTATTCACTTTGAGATGTGTTTTTACAACTTCATTATGCTCCAAACCAAAGTCACTTAACTTCTGGGCATAATCATAGTCAATGAGCACTTGTATTAGATCATACTTGATTAGTAGTTCAAAATTCGAAACTAATGTCGCACCCATTAAGAGAATTGGTGCCGTTACGCCACCCTCACGCAATTCAATCGCTTGTGCGACGTCTAAGACTGCAAGGATATCGATATTCATCTTTTCGCTTAACAACGCTAACTGCACCATTCCAAGGCCATATCCATTTGCCTTAATTACAGAAATTATTCTCGTATTCGGATTCAATGTTTTACGTAAAAGCTTGGTATTGTGTACAACTGCCGCTTCATCGACATAAACTGTTACGCTTTCAATCATAAAACGTCTTCCACCATTTTAGCAATTAATGATGTATAGTTGACACCTTGACGGTCCATCATTTTTGGATAACGTGAATTCGCCGTAAATCCAGGTATTGTATTAATTTCGTTGAAGAAAATTTTATGATCCTCTGTCACAAAGAAATCAATACGCGCAAATGTTTTGCAATCTAATAATTCGAATACTCTTTCACCATACGCTTGAATTTGTTTGCGTACCGACTCTGGGAATGTTGAAACTGGTAACGTTTCAGTTGCATGAGGATGATATTTCTCTTGGAAATCAAATACCTCACCTGCGACGTTAACCTGGTCCACATCACTCACAATATAGTCTTTTTTAGTTTTTAAAATTCCCATACCACATTCTGTACCCTTAATGTATTCTTCAATAAGTACACGTGAATCAAAGCTAAATGCAAATTCCAATGCTGCATGTAGTGCAGCTTCATCTTTAGCTAATGTCACGCCAAAAGACGATCCTTCACGGCTTGGTTTTACGATAACAGGATACTCAATGTCTGAAATATCATAGGCCTCTCCTTTGAGAAGTAAACGATAATCTGCCATAGGAATATCATTCAATTCAGCAATCATATGGGTATACGCTTTATCCATGCATAATGCTGACGATAATACCTCACATCCAGCATATGGAATTCTCGCAATATTCAACAATCCTTGAATTTCTCCACCTTCACCCATTCGTCCATGAAGCATAAGGAATGCTGCATCAACTGGTAAAACTGCATTTGACTCTTTGAAAACAAAACCAGGACGTTCTGGGTTGAATTGTAAGAGTAACTCATGATGCCCTTCAAGTTTATTTGCCTGAAGCATTTCTAATGAGTAATCACCTGTAAACCAACGACCTTCTTTACTAATAAAGATTGGAATTAAATCATACAAATCATGAGGGAAATGCTCAATTGCTGATGCTGCAGATGCAACAGAAATATCATGTTCTGCATTGGGTGATCCAAAAATTACTGCTACTTGTTTTTTCATATTATGCCTCTTTCATTAAGCGTTCTAGCGCATAGAATCGTGATCCTTTGATTAGAATCATTTGCTCTTTATCGAATTGCGGTGCAACCGCATTGTAAAGTGTGTCAAATGTTTCAAATGTCGTGTACGGTGTATTCAGTGTTACATTGTTTAGTGCTGCTTTGAAATCCGGTCCCAATAGGAATACGTGTTGTAGATTGAGTGTATTAATGTACTCAAGTACTTCTTCATGATACTTGATACTGTCATCGCCTAATTCTACCATATCACTTAAAACAGCAATACGATCACCCGAATACGCATAATTATTTAGAAGTTCTAGCGCATAGATTGCACTGATTGGATTTGACTTGTACGCATCCAGAAGCACCAATGATGCTGCATGGTTCACAAGTTCTGTTCGTAGTGACGTTAATGCGACATTATTTAACCCATGTTGGATTGCTTCTTTGCTAATTCCAATCTTGCTTAACATAGCAATCACACCTGCACAGTTACTTGCTTGGTGTCCACCTAGCAGATTGCAAGTATACGCCTCTTGATTAACAGTAAAAGAAATTCCCGTTGAATCAGCAATCACGTTATCTACAATGAATTCATTATCAGCATTATAACCAAATGTATGGAATCCCTGATCTAGTTGGCGGCACTCTAGAAAATCACCTTGGTAGAATGCCATATCTTTGTCTTGAACCTGATTGAAAATTGCAAACTTTTCACGGGCAATATGATGAATATCTTCAAAATTTACGATATGCGTCGGTGCTAAACTTGTAACCATTGCGGCATGCGGTCTCACAATTTCTGTCATCACCGCAACATCATTGGGAAAGTCCAGTCCCATTTCAAAGATACCATATTGTGTGTCTTCATCCATACGGAATAGGTTGAGATATGTTCCTATTTCTGTATTTTGGTTCTTGTAAGTTGCTATTGTTTTTCCTAGTGGTGCAAGGATACTGAAAAGAATATCTTTTGTTGACGTTTTTCCATTACTTCCTGTAATTCCAATAAAGTATGCACTTAATGTATTGCGATATCCCTTTGCAATTTTTTGAAGCGCAACAAGTGTATCCTCAACAATAATTTGCGGAACATCAAGCGTGTCTATTTTATGGTCGACAAGCAATGCAGTTGCACCATTATCGATTGCAGTCTGTGCAAATGTATGGCCATCAACGCGTTCGCCTCGTAAACAGACAAATAAGTCTCCTTCTTTAACAAAACGTGTATCTACGTTAATCCCGTCGGCCGCTCCGTTTCCATCAACGATGCCACTTGCCCATTGACCAATTGTGTTCAGATTTAATTGTTTCATAAGTTATGTTTCTCCTTTAACGCTTCAAGAATCTCAAATGCATCTTGGTGATTGCGTGCTGTTGAGTAATACCTTCCGAAGAGTAGTAATAGTAAATGCGCTCGTGCCCATCGTTCACGTGGAATCTTACGCATCAGTTTTTCTTCAACTTTAAGAACCGAATCATCCGGCTTCGCAAGTTTCAATCGTTTGGCAACTCTTTCAATATGTGTATCAACTGCAATTGCGGGCAATCCAAACCCTTCCGATAAAACAACGTTTGCCGTTTTACGTCCAACGCCCGGAAGTGTCATTAACGCTTTACGATTTTGTGGCACTTCTCCATTAAAATCTTCCACAAGCATTTGTGAACACGCAATAATAAATTTGGTTTTATTTCGATACAACCCTATTTTGGATATTAATGCTTCCACATCCTCTGGATTTGCTTTAGCAAGTGCTTGTGGGGTTGGGTATCTTTCAAACAGACCCGGCGTTACTTTATTTACAGCAGCATCGGTTGTTTGCGCCGATAAAGCTACAGCAATCAAAAGTTCGAATGGATTCTTATAATCCAATTCTCCTTGCTTTTCTGGAAATTCAGCCTCGAGAATATCCAGTATCATATTTACATCCATGATCTACCCTTGCTTTTCTTTTTGTTTATTTGCCAAAATTGTATTTATATAGTTCATCGATACCTTCTTATATACCATGGCATTACGCAAGGCATCAAGAATATCTGCTTCAGTATACTGTTTCATCCAATTGTTCAGCATCACTAATTCTGGTTGTGATAAAAGCCTTCCGAATTCGCTCTCAAACACTTCAAAGATAGACTGATTGACGTATTCATAGGCAACGCCATCTTGAAACAATCCATCCATGATAAAACGAATGGACTCATTTTCGACTTTGATTGCAAGCATTTTCTGACGCATTAAGTCATGCATTACTTCATCAACCGCTTGGACACTCATCCCTGATTGTTCGGCAAGTACTTCAAGCGATATGGCAATATTTTGTTCATTCAAGAAATCAATTAAGAGTAGCACCACCACCTGGTTCGGTGTTACTTTTAGTGTACTCATATTTTCTAATATCCAATCTCTTCGATTGATGTATGATTTATTCCACCACATTTTTAAACACCACTCCCTCGATCATATACAACATTGTGCGATTCTATATCTACAAATTTTTCAAAGTGTTTATTTTTGAGCACATATACAAGTTTATCTTGATAGACTCCGAAGGATACATCCTCGGGACGCATTCCAAAATTGGTTGCGAGCGCATGGACTGGCTCTGTAGTCACAACATCATGTTGTCCTGTCTTTGTTAGATCTTTGTTAAACCAAAAAATGAAATTTCCACTATCGTCATTTATTTCTGTTATGTAATACACTTCGTCATATGAAAATCGATCAATAATTGTTGCTTCTGTAAATCCTTTAGATTCCATCATTGCTTCGACCATTAGTCGATCTTCGCGTTCATATGCACGCGCAGGACCACCAATGAAGCCTACATATCCTATCCAAAATAATAGGATTGCGAGTGCTACTAAAAGCAGTGATTTAAGAAATGATTTGATAATTTTATTCATGCACGCACCTCTTGTATTATTCTACCATATTTGGCCACCGATAGCGTATCTTCCGATAATTTTCGCATAAAAAAACTCGAGATTTTCACTCGAGTTTCTATTTTTAAATGTTTACATCTTTACGTTTTTTGGGTGCGCGATTTACGTATAAATAAGCACCAAATCCTGCTGCAAGTGCAACTGCCACAACTGTTGCGGTAATTGCCCAAACTTTTGTCGTTTTTGATGACGCTACATCAAATGCAACGAATGCAGGTGTTAGTTTTTGTGTGTTATCGATATGGTAAAGTCGTGGTTCAGAGTCCGTAGTTTGCATACCGTTCACGATCATGCCTGATTCACCTTCTAAATTCCAAACCGACACTTGTTTTTCAAATTTCAACGAGCTGTCAACACCTTCGAATTTTTTGAAATCTAAATCCGTTGGGGTCACTGCGACGCCACCATACGTTTGCTTCGCCATTTCTGGATTTGGAGCCGTCAAGATATACATTTTTCCTTCATCTTGAAGTACCGGATACACTACAGTTTTCGCAGCATTTGTTTTATCCAATGCTAGCCATTGTGCATTTTGCTTTTCATCGGTTAAGAGTTGTAGTTTCATCGCATCTTTCTGATATGCAAATGATGCCGTTCCATTTTGATCGATTACTTCTCTTGTAAACCCATACTCTGTCATCAATTTATCAAGTGCTTCATCATCATAGAGTGTAGCAGTCTTATCGCCAACATTGACTTTAACAGGTTCGCTATCGTCGAGTGTCAGCTTTAATTTATACTCTTGAGTGATTTCGCCATCAACCGCACGAATCACAACTTCTTTAGTTTTTTCACCTTCCGCAAATTTTTGTTCTTTATCAAATGTAAGCGTCGTTGTTTCACTGACACTCTTAACGTCTAAAAGTACACTATCAATTCGTTTCGGTAACTTATATTCGTATTCCCATGTATCAACTGCTGTTGGAATATCGCTTAGCGTCTCACCAAATTTCTTTTCATTATTAGAAATGATGTTGAATGAACTAATCAATGGATTCTTTTGCGCATCTTCTTTTGCTTTTGCTTCTTCCGCAGCTTTTTCTTCAGCTAGCTGTTCTGGTGTTTTATCTTCATCTGGAATTGATGAACCACCATTGTTTGATGATCCACCTGTGTTTCCGCCACCTGTGTTTCCACCACCAGTGTTTCCACCACCAGTGTTTCCACCACCAGTGTTTCCACCACCAGTGTTTCCACCCCCAGTGTTTCCGCCACCAGTGTTTGGGTTAACCACATTAACTGAGGTTCCTCCCGAAACAGAGAAGGTATTAAAATTGACCCAGTCAGCACCTTCACCCGATACAGAAATAGTAGCAGTCCCTGCTGCATGTGTTGGGAAAGTAAAACTTCTACTTTCTCCTCGTGATCCTGGTGCCCAATTTGTAGAACCGCTTGCAGCTCCGCTTGCGCTAACAACAAGATCAAATGATGCATCTACATCAGCATTGACCGTTACACTTACAGTGATTGATTGCCCCACATTCACTGACCCAGGTCCACTTACGTACGCAGATCCGGAAAGTGCAAATATTGGTAACACAGACATCATTAAAAACACTAAAGAAAGTGCCATTATTTTTTTAAAATTCTTCATAAAAATCTCCTCCTAAAGTGGTCGTATGCCTTCCAAATGACTTTTAAGCATTGCAAAGTCAATGACAGTTACTTTTCCATCATTATTTAGGTCAGCTCGCTTTAATTGATCTCCTGTTAGAGTCCGAACACCTTCAAGGTGACTCTTCATCATCGCAAAATCAACAACCGAAACTTTTCCGTCGCCATTTATATCCCCTCTTGGAAATTCCGGTTCAGGTGTAACTGGCGATCCTTTACCATCAAATACTTTGCGTACATTGCTTGAGTGAATGTAGAGGTAGTTATTACTACGGTCATAGGTTGCAGTACGGTTTGCACCACCTGTTATCCATGCTAACCGATCGCGATCACTATTGAGTAACGAATCTGCAGCAATCTTGTACCATGTCGCATTTCCGTTCACACTTTCTCCTTGGACTGTATCTAGAATCATGACTTTTTGCCCAACGATTTCTGTTTTCATAACTTGTTGTGAGCCTGTGCTTGGCTCTTTTCGAATAGGAACAACTTGTGCCGTTGATTCTCCGATTGAGTATCGACCATAATCTTGGTTTCCATAGTTACGATCTATTTCATAGGAGAATGCAGCTGCTTTTTGCCCCCAGAAAGGATCACTTGAGTATTTGACGTTAATACCGGTTTGTTTATCTCCAAGATACCCACCGTAGTAGAAACTTGATTCACCGAAATCCATATATAACCAGTTTAAGAACATTGTGTAGTGAATATCAACGGCTGTGGGTACACTATCGTAGCTGTTTGCTAACCAAGGACTACTATCTGTTGCATTATGTCCAAATACATTATTACGATCTACGGCAAGCCAACTGCGGCCCCAACCAGTCTCATTAATTGATACTCCAAAGTTCATCAGTGGGTTTGTTCCGTATTTTCGACCCAAGTCAACGAACGCAGATTCTGATCCATATAATTTAGATTGAGTACTTGTCATTGAATCCCAGTTTGTAGGTGCACTCGTGAATCCTTTACGATCTCTAAGAAATGCATTGAGTTGATCCGCAGTTATCGATGATTCTGAACGGAATGATAAAAACTGGTAGTAATTATAGAATGGCGTTGATTTGTTAACTGCGCTGTAGTTCCCTCCAGAGCGATAATCCAAAATCAAATCATTAACATTAGTGTAGAAGTAGTGACCATCTGCTGAGAAGTAACGTACATCTTCCTTTAGATAAGATGGCGCAGGTCCGTTGAGAATTGTACCATAGTTGCTAGTTGCAGCACCCATACTGATATTATTGTATAAATTCCCATTACGGACAGAGTAATAGTTGGCTCCTTTAGCTTCCGATACTTTAAACTCTTTGAAGGCAGATTTAGGAACCCATCCTTCGATGCCACTAATTGTTATTTTATAACGGTCGTCTGTCGCATCATAAAATGGCACAACGCCTGAGTATGCAACGTGTCCAGACAAGTAGCGATACGGGCTTGAATCCGTTGCAGTATCATAGAGATTGATATTTTTATCAATGGCTAGATTGAACTGAATAAACCCCGATTTCGCATATGTTGATGCAGCCCGAGCTTGCATTGCGGCTTCGACCCCTTCGGTATCACCACCCCATGCTTCCTTCGGTTCTTCAAGAGCCATTGGTTCCAACTCAATTACTTCGAGCATAGAATTCTCGAGCGCATCTTGGCTTTGGACCGGGGGCTCAATTGCATTATCTTTTTCAACCGTCCCTTTGTCTTCGTCATTTGAACCATCAAGTGCAAATAAAGACCAAGATCCCATTGATACCATAATGGTCAGCGCTAAAAATATTTTCAGGCTTTTTTTAAGGTTTTTTTTGTGTGAATTTTTCATAATTACCCCCTAAGCGATTACTTTAATTATATAGAGTGTATCTTGATTATACAAGTTTCTTAATGGAGAATATGTTCATACAGGCTTCATAATCTTTCTGCATACTTTGATATACAAACATTTAGGATTTATGGTACACTTTTAAAGAACGGAGATGACACTATGACAACTAAAACAATGGATCGTTCGATGAAAGATTATAAGCGACTCACATTTGGTGAAGAAGTTGCGAATGCTGTATCACATGGTGTGATGGCTGGCTTGCTGCTTTTGGTTTTCCCATATGTATCAGTACGGGCATTTCAGCAAGGTGGATGGCTCTTAGTCATTGGCGATGCGATATTTATTATTTCTTTATTTTTAATGTTTATGGGCTCGACACTTTACCATTCAATGGCGAATGATACTAAACATAAATATATATTTAGAATACTGGATCACAGCTTTATTTTTGTAGCTATTGCTGGGACTTATACACCAATTGCATTAACCGTCATTGATGGCTGGCTTGGCGTTACAGTCGTTGTAATTCAATGGCTAATGGTTTTAATTGGGATATTGCAGAAAACTGTTGCAAAACGCTCAATGCCTAAATTATCAGTTGCAATTTATCTTGTAATGGGCTGGGCAGCGGTATTATTAATTCCGCAACTCATCCAAAATACAAGCGCTATGTTTATTGGCTTAATTGTTCTGGGTGGTGTCTTTTATTCCGTGGGTACATATTTCTATCTACAAAAAGATAAAAAATACTATCACTTTATTTGGCATTTATTCATTAATGCAGCTTCAATATCACATTTCATCGCAATCGTATTCTTTATGATTTAATCACACATCTAAAAAAGCATCTTAACGGATGCTTTTTTTATGTCTTCACACACAAAAAGACTCCTAAGAAGGAGTCTTTAAATGCTATTGATGCTTACGACGACGCGAAGCGACAATGAAGATGCCACCAAGTGCGACGATTCCGAATGCAAACCATGGTGTACTTGCAGCCATACCTGTTGAAGGTAAGGGTGGGGCAACTGGTTTAACAGGATCAATAATTTCTTTATTTGTTACTTTAAAGATAATATCTTGAGGTTCGCCAGCGTACTCAGATTCAATAATGAATTCACGAGCATCCGTAATTCCCTCATAGCCTGGAAGTGCTTTTGTTTCTTTCAATACATAAGCTCCAGGAGCACGGTCATTAATTATTGCTTGACCTTGTGCGTTTGTAGTTACTACAGTGTTGTCTGCGTCATGAGTTAATGTAAATTCAACACCTTGAAGTGGGCGATCTTTATCATCAACCTTATTAATAATGACATTAACGCGGTAATTATTGAATGTAGTTGTTTGAAGGTCAACATATGGGAAACCTTCACGGTTTACAAATTGTGGTTCAAAGTCACTCAATTTACCGAAAACCTCAAAGCTACCTTGGTTAAGTGTATTTAATACATAGCCATCAGCTGCTTGTGTTTGAACATATGAGTATGTTCCTGGTGTGAGTGCATCAAGTTTGATAACACCCGCTGTGCTTACTTTGTATTCAACATCGTTAATTGTGAAGATACCTGAGCCTAAAGCATTTGAGGTACGACCATCAACGAGTTTCAATGTGTTTCGAGCATAAGTAACGCGAAGTGTTTTAGTAAGCGCTAAGCCTTCGTCGTTCAATGCAGATTCTGGAACTACAACATCTAATGTTTCATCAACAACAATTGCTTGATCGGCTTTATTTGTTGTGATGCTATAGTTTCCTGATCCCAATCCAGTGCGTGTGAGGACTGAACCTACTTGGAGCATTGGATCTTTACGGCCTGACGCATCGTTAAATGTTGCATCAACGTTATTCGTAAACGCACCGTTTGGATCGATAAGATCAACTTTTAATGTTGCTTGATAGTTAATGTAATCATCAAGTTCTAACGTCAAGCGACCCTCTATTTCTTCAGGTGTATAGTCTGGAATATCAAACAAGTATTCAAATGTATTGCGGACAGTATGTGTCGGTGCTTTTGTTTGTACGAGTTTGTATGAACCTGCTTTGACACCAAAGATTTTGAAAGTATCTGTCTGCGGTGTAACTTTAAAGTCAATGAAACCATTAACGGGTGTCCATGTACCATTCTCATTTGATAAGAGTGTGAATGTACCATCCGTATAGATAACATCATGGTCTGGGTTTGTATTCTTAAACACGACATCAGCGTAGTAGTTAGAAACTGCTACTGTTTGTGGTGCATAAGCATTTTCATTGGAAGCTGCAATCGTAAATGGAGTTTTACTTGCGTTCGCAATGTGATTGCCATCCCCTTTAATCTCTTCAAAGTAGTAGTTACCTGGTGCTAGACGGTCAATCGTAATTTTACCATCAGTATCTGTAACATACTCACCATCAAGTTTTACACCTTCGTGATAGAGATTGAAAACAACACCTGCAAGCGGAGTATTTGTTTCTGCTGAGGTTTTCGTTAACCCAACTTTTCCACGATAGTTGTAGTAAGTAATTGGTTCTAAGTTATAGTTTTCAATTGTGTGGTTAACTGTATCGATCACAACATCATTTTGACTTAAGGTTTGTGGTACAACGATGTTCGCAAGAATTGCGGTGTTGAGTCCATAA
This sequence comes from Erysipelothrix anatis, assembly GCF_009828745.1. Lineage (GTDB taxonomy): Bacteria > Bacillota_I > Bacilli_A > Erysipelotrichales > Erysipelotrichaceae > Erysipelothrix > Erysipelothrix anatis. Next base: position 50,666 of record NZ_WTSX01000014.1, on the reverse strand, counting down.
CCTTGTGGTGCATTTGTTTGTGCGAAAGCATAGGTTCCAGGTCCAATGTTGCGGATTGGATTGCTTTCATCAACGCTTGCAACAAGTGTATTTGATGTTTCTTCAGTTAAGGAGAATGTACCACCAGTAAGCGGTGTTGTATCAGTTAAGACATCCCCATCACGGTTTACATAATCCATATTTACTTGTGTACCATAAACATGAACTGTTTGTTTCAAGGTAGCTGGATCCGTATAGCTTTGTGGAACTACAAATGTGTAATCGGTTGGTACGTGAATCCATGCATTGTTAATTTGGACATCTTTCACTTCGTAATTGCCATATCCAAGATTAACTTGGCTTGGTGTTGCAACTGCTGTTGCATTGTAATCTAGAGCATAGCTCTCAATATCAAATGTTGCGAGTGATGGTGTATGTGTCGCAAACTCGAAACTTCCAAGATGGTTTTCGAACACAATGGTACGGGTACTTGCTTCTGTTTCACCTTCAAAGATTCCTTCATCACTTTCAATTTCGAAAGTCATTGGTGAAGCATTAAGTGGACGATTATCACTTGTTCCTGTTTGGACTAATGAATACGTTCCAGGAGCGAGATTGCGTGTGTAACCTGCATCTTTATCCGTAATTGTGAAGGTATCAACAACCGTGTCGCTTTCATCTTTAATATCAAATGTGGATCCAGAGATTGTCTCCGTACCAATGACATTTGAGAAGTTTACAGACGCTTTAATGTTGTCGAATGTAAGTTGCATGACTTCAGGTTTTCCTTCGTATGCATCAGTTGCTGTTTCTTGTGTTGGACCGTATACATAGAATTCTAAAGGTTCTGGATTAATTAGATATCCATCACCAACTGCAGTTTGATTGAAACGGTAACGGCCGGCATCAAGATTGTGAACCGTTAGTTTTCCATTTGTAAGTGTATATGCATTGGCATCACCTTTTCCGGTAGATGCTGCTTCATAAGGGACCCATGCTGTTCCGTCGTACTGCTCAAGTGTGTAAGCACTATTTGCAATAAGATTTTCGGTTCCACGATGAACAACTTTCATCGTTGCACTTGTCTTATAGTTATTGAACGTTGCATTGATTGTTGTTGCATCAACTGTACCATTTGGATTTCGTGCCAGTGTATGGTTAACCGTTTCTGTATTTCGAAGGTAACCATTTAGGGTTTGAGTTGGTTGTGTAATTGCAAATTTACCAAAGTCGATTCGATCGTCTTCGGGATTAACTGTTCCCACTTTAAAGGTCCCTTGATCACTACTTCTAAATGCTGCTTTTTGTTTAGCTTCATTGGTAATATCTAGATTAATATCGCTCAATTTTTCAGTTGCATCTGCTCCTGTAGCTGTTACGAGTTTTCCATCGGTTTTCACTTCGAAGACTGGTGTTGTATTGTAGATTGCGTAATCAACTTTTGTTACAACAGGATCTGCTTTAAAGAAGTCAAACATGCGTTTACTTGGATCTTTAACATCAAGTGTTACAAGATTTCCAGATGCAAGTTGGCTCGCATTGATTTCTACAGATTTATCTTTTGTAGTATTTCGTCCAGATTCAACATAACCTAATGAGTTCGGTACAGAATAACCATCTGCTACATTAAATTGTTTAACGATATAGTTTCCTTTTTCAATATTCTTGAATTCTAGGTAACCATTTGCGTCTGGTTGACCAATACGGTAAACATGGTTGTTTTCGACGAATTTATTCTGGTAACGGTAAAGTACAATAATTGATTGCTCAACATTGTTTCCAGTAATACGCTCTCCTTTATCCAAGTCAGTTGTTAAAGCTGGTTGGTTATCGTTATAGCGCACTGTCAGACCAATATCAAAACGTTCATCTTCATAACCACCAGCTTCGTCATTAACTTTAAAGTTAACTGCGGCTGTTACTTTGTGGTCAATTGCTTGTGCTGCATCTGTTGTATATGACAAGTCAGCGTGGTTTTTTAATGGAATTTCTTTGTTATCAACAACATGACCAAAGGTTGCATATTGAATACGGATTGGGTTAGACATTGCTTCGGTAAAACGAAGAATGAATCCACTTTCTCCCGTTGTCCAGTTATCCAATGGTTTGTTTGCATCTCCATCAGCATTCGTTAGAACATATTTGTCACTTGGAATTGTTCTCCAGCTTGATCCGACAAGTTCTTGAATTGAGAAGCGATCTAAGACTGCATTTCCAGTTCCACTTTGTTCCAAGTCGTTGTGGTCTTTAATAAATTTGAATGTATGTTTGCTTTCAAGAGTATCCTTAATCACGATATTTGACATATTTTCATACGTTTCATTCAAGGTCAATGTCCATTGAACTTGTTGACGTGATCCCGGATATGTACCCGAGACAAGTGATCCTGTTTTTTGAACACGATTGCGATTTCCTAAGTTTGCTTTAGCTGTTGCTACACCAGGTTCTGGTAAATCGACTTGGTTTGGTTCGTGTCCACAAGTATACGTTACGGTGTTTTCGAACTCTCCAGTCGCCACAGTATTCGATACTTCTTCTGTTGCAACTGGAATTACAGCTTCATGACTCTCAATGAGTGTGTTAATTTCGAAACGGTATACGTACTTAGGATCGAGATGTTTCTTAATCGTATATGTAATTTTATCTGCAGTTTCATCAACAGTAAGCTCGCCTGATGCTTTAGTTACCTCTACTGTTTCATTCGTTGGTTTTAGATTTCCATCCTTATCAACTTCGAATTTTGCGAGTGTAATTGCTTCAATTTCTTGAGGAACGAGGTGTTTATTTCCTAACGTGAAACCACCTAGGTCACGGTTTTTATCGATGGTATCAACGACAACCATTGGTACTTCAGCAACACGTCGTGTATCAACATCATAGTTAAATGTGATATTCCAGTTTGCTGCAAGACGTTGACGGTTTGTTGCCGCATCGTTAATGACTTTGACGGTTCCTTCTTTTTTAGGAACGGTGTTATACTTCGCAACTTCACCAAGATCTTTCGATGCTTCAATGTCGCCACCCGTCCAACTGATTGTGTTTCCTTCACCAATGACCCATGTTGCAAATGTTAATGCGCCTGCATTTTTAACACTTTCCATTGGCGTATCACTGGATAATTTAGTTTTATAAAGAATATAGTAAGCATTGTCATCTTCGCCACCGGCAGGACCGATTGCTTTATTGGAATCGATAAAGTCAAGGCGCAAATCAACACCCTTCAAGAGTTCTGATTTTGTAGGTGTCGAAACAAATGGATCACCAGGTTCACCATTCACAACTTTACCTTTAAGTTTATCGACATAACCTGGATATTCTTTCGGTTGACTCAACGCGAATTTTTCATTGGTTAATGTCGATGCATCATCTTTGAGGTATGCAATTTCACTTGGATTTACATAACTGACAATGTCACCATAAGTTTTTGAATCTTCCGCTTCATCATCAAGTTTCTGGCCTAGCAATCCACCTGCCCCAACAATTGCATTTGCAATTTCATCAGAATAGATATCGGCATTATCCATTATTTTCTTAACTTCTGAAATAAATTTGGAATATTCACCATGTGATGTTTGAGGTTGTTTGGTTGGATCAATCTTAAACATTAAGATTGGGTTGTTTTCATCCATTGGTTCAAAGAACATACCTGGAGATTTGAAAGTATCTGAATAGGTAAAACCTTCTAAACCAATACGATTTGCAGTTACGGTATTAATCGCAACACCCCAAATTACTTCCTTTGTACGGTAGTCAATCATCACAGGACGCTTGTCTAATAGTACAAGGTAGTTAAGTGCTTGTTGTGCTTTTAATTCTTCTTCTGTAGGTTTTGTTGGTTCAATTTCAATACCATTGGTAAACGACTTAACATTGGCATTTCCTTCAAATTTAAGTTTTGATGATGTTAGTAATTCATCACGAATTGCTTTACCTTCAACATATGGTTCAACAACATCAATTTCGTATTTAAATTGGAATTTCACTTCTTTATTGAGTGGTTCTGCAAGACCAGGTTTTAATCGAATTTTTGCTTCTGTGAAATCAGCATTCCATTCGACTGTGAAACGGCCATCTTTACTTATTTCTTTACCGTCAACAAAGATTGTGGTTTTAATTTTCATTTGGTTGTAGGCAACATTAATTTCACTATAACTGTCACCCGATCCATTGAAACGATATGCTTTAACTTTACTTGCATCAAGATAGAAATTGAATCCATCATTTGGTTGACGAATTAATTTGTTGTTATTGAAGACAACATCCCAATGTAAGCTTGTTGGTGCACCTTCAGCTCCTTTAACGCCATTAATTACAATGGAACGTGGGAACTCTTTTTTATTCTCAACCGATTTATTAAATTGATTTTTGTTCAGAGCGGCACTCAAACGACCCACTTGATTTCCTTCGATTTCAAGGTTGAGATCGTTGTTTATGAATGTCTGTGTCACATCATATTTGATTGCGACATTTTGACCATGTGTATCAATTGAAATAGGTTCAATTTTATCAGTTGCAGCATTAATTTTTTCGATACGTTCTGGCGCTAAAGTTGTATTAGGAACCAATGTTCCATCATTAAGAACATCATAGTACGATACGTTGACGACTGTTTTGATATTCCAATTCGCTAAACCTGATGTTTTTACAACGGTTGGTGCATCAAATGATAAGTCTAAAGTATTTAATGTTGATTTACGGTTAGTATTAGCAACACCTTCCCAAATCAATTCAAAGCCGTTAGGAACTTGTTCAAATGATTTGGCTTCAAGAGTGTTATCGACACCACCAACTGGTGTAACTGGTAGGTCTTTCTTAATATCTTTTTGGGAATTTAAGATATTCTTGATTTCAAGTGGATACACATTAAGCTTCTCAAAACTTGCTTTGGTATTTTGTTGGTATTGGTAATCGTTAACTTTATATTGATCATCTGTTACAACGACACCTTGTTTTAAAGCCGCTTTGATTTCAGTCAATGACTTCCCTGCTTGAAGTTCTTCATTAATATAGTTGCTAATTTGTGTTGAAATAAAGTCTTGGAACTTATATTGAACGGCTGCGCCTTCAACATTTGAATCAATCTTGATTTCTTCAACATCTAGTTTAAAGGGACCCTCATTGGTTCCTGGAGCAACACGTTTAAATGAAGAAGTGCTGTAATCGGAAAGTTTCGAACTTGCTAAGATGCTATCCCCTGTTTGGTCATAAAATTTGATTACTTCTGGGAAAGCATATTCATATTTAAACGGAACTTGAACGCCATTTTTCTTATATTGGAAATCTAGGGCATTCGCTTTATTCTCTTCAGTGATAAGAGCAAGGGATTGATCATCGAGTTTCACGACATAGGATACGCCTAGGTGTGTTGGGTTCTCGTCGGTAAATAAATCAATCGAATAGTTAGTGGCTGTTTCTGAGTAGTTAGTCATCGCGATAGGGTACGAATCATTAATCTCTTTATTTGCATGTTTAACACGTGCTTGTGGATTACCAACGAGTTCAATGTTGATATCTCCAGATACCTGTGTTTTTACAGTTTCATTGGTTTCTTCTGATGTTTCAGTATCACCATTTGGTGTTTCAGTATCGGGTTTTACCGTTTCTGGCTTATCTGTATCTGAATTTCCAACTTCTGAAGTGTTATTCGTTGCAGCTTCTGATTCTGTATCTTCTGCTGTTTTAAGTGCTGCCACACGCTCATCTTCTACTTTATTAATAAACGCTACAGTATCTTTGATAAGTGGTGCAACTACCGGAAAGACCTTGAGATCGATGGCATCAATCAGTGCACTATCTGCAACAATATCAAGTTCGTAAACAAGTCTAAAGTCTTGTGGACGTTGCGTTAGTTCTTTAAAATCGATTGCTATCGTATTGTCTTCTGTTTTAATGCGGGTATCTTCTAAAGACTGGTACACATTATCTTTAAAGTTTTTATCAGTATTCGCGAATTTTAAATCTTGCTTGGGTGAGAGTTTCATTGAATCTGGAAACTTCAGCTCCAAAGGATCTGTTAGGCTCTGAATGGTAACCCAATCCGCATCTTTAATATGAAAATCCATTGTTACTTCAGCTTTATACCCCTCTGAAGTATTCGTCAATGACACTTTTGTATCTTTGTCATTGATAATTGCTTGAACGAGTTCATCATTTGTCTTAGGTTTGGTTTCGGTTGCTGCACTAACTGTTAAGCTAGACAGTGTGAGCACAAACGCTAATGCTACGACACTAAAAACGCGTCCAAGTCTTTTCTTTGACTTAAACATATTTCCTCCTTTTTGATGTCAACAGGTAAACTGCGACACACTACCTCGATACCCCCCTATAGAGTAGAAGATAGTTTTTTTGTGCATAGTACTTCACTGATGTATCTTTATAAAAGACATAGTACATACATATATTAATTATATCTTTCATTATGCGGCACCGAATTTTTCTTTTGAACTTCTTGTTCAAAACATAATCCTAACAATCTTTATATTGTTAATTTTCAAATTACCATCATGCTCTTATATTAAATCCATGTTATCTCAAGGCTTTAGAACGGCTCTATCGTTATCACTTACGTTCACAGTCACTAAGTTTGAATTATCTTCGCCTTATTAGTGAATTGTTAGTTTAATGTGTGATTGTTATTTTTTGCCCCATCCTGTGATAATTTTGTATTTTTTCACAATATCGACAATGTGAACGAAGTGTAAATATCTTAAATTTCGGTATCTACCAAAATCTTTGCATAAAAAAACGCAGGCATTAACCTGCGTTTAAGTCAGTCTTTATCGAACATCGCACCGTTTGATGCAATAACATCTTTATACCAATAATACGATTGTTTTGGAGTTCGCTTTCCGGTCCCTTTTCCAGCGTCATCATAATCCACATGGATGTAACCATAACGCTTGGACATTTCTCCTGTCGATGCACTTACGAGGTCAATACATCCCCATGATGTATAACCCCATAGTTCAACACCATCAATATGGATCGCATCATGCATTGCCTTAATATGGGCTTGAAGGTAATCGATACGGTATGTATCATGGATTTCTTTAGAATCTGTGAATGTATCAACCGCTCCGAGGCCATTCTCAACAACAAATAACGGTTTTTGATAACGATCATACAACTGATTCATCGTTGTGCGAAATCCTTTAGGATCAATTTGCCAACCCCACTCTGAGACCTCGAGATATGGATTTCTTAACGATGCAAACGCATTCGCATCCGTGGATGCTTGGTCAGAAGGCATTGCGGCCGCAACACGTGACGAATAATAGGAGAATGAAATAAAATCAACCGTATGTTCACGCAATAACTTCACGTCTTCAGGATCCACATCCAAAGTTACACCGAGTTGTTCCATTTTTTTCAATGCATATGACGGATAATAACCACGTGATTGTACATCAATGAAGAAATACCCTTCACGATCACGTTCCAATGCCTCAAAGACGTCATCCGGATGTGGAGTGTTGGGGTAATTCGCCCCAGCAGCTAACATGCAACCCACTTTATTATTAGGATCTATTTCATGCGCAATCTTCGTAGCCAGTGCACTTGCTACAAGCTCGTGATGAATTGCTTGATACTTCACTTGATTTGCATCCTCATGCGGTTCAATTATGAGACCTGCAGCCATGAATGGCGCATGAAGAATCATATTGACTTCATTGAAGGTTAGCCAATATGTCACAAGACCTTTGAATCTTGTAAATAAGGCACGTACAAGACGTTCATAAAATGTAATCATTTCGCGACTACGCCACGAACCGTATTGTTTGGTCAAATGAATCGGTACGTCAAAGTGTGTAATTGTGACCAATGGCTCAATACCATAGCGATGACACTCATTAAACACGTCTTCATAAAACTTGAGACCTTCCTCATTGGGAACCAATTCATCCCCATTGGGGAAGATCCGCGACCATGCAATGGATAAACGATATGTTTTAAACCCCATATCCGCAAACATTGCAATATCATCTTTAAAATGCTCATACATATTGATGGCTTGTTTTGCAGGATAGTAGTATCCTTCTTCGAACTCGAGCATTTTTCGTGTTCCCATCGCAACATCCCAGCGTTCCGGTCCGTGAGGGATTAAATCCACATTTGCAAGTCCACGTCCGCCTTTGTTATAACCCCCTTCACATTGGTTGGCAGCAGTTGACCCACCCCACAAAAAACCTTTTGGAAATACCATACTTAGTCCTCCTATTATTGTTTATAAACATTATAACAAATGAATGATGCAGCATTGTGATGTCCTACTGAAAAGTCTAAAGTTTCAAAAACACTAAAAAACATCAAACAGTGTTTGATGTCAAAATTTTAATTAATGTCAATTTACTATTCGTCAGAATTTTTAACTGGGCTATCAAAAACAAGGCGTGTTGCATCCTTAACCAGTACGCGACGAACGTCGCCATCGCCAATATAATCATTGTCGTGCATCCATTCCGCAAGGCCTGTGTGGACATCCTCGAATGAATCGGTCTCGATACGAATTACCTCACGTGTATCATTTTTTTCAATGAATGTCAGTGTAGTTTCTTTATCTGTTGGTGCTTCGATAGCTACAAATAATTTTACATCCACAACTTCGATACGATCATCAGAGTCATACCCGATCATATAGTTATATTCTGGTGATGCAAGTTCTATACCCAGACGCGCCAATTCTGAACGCATTGAGTACATCGCACGAACATCTGTGTCGCGAGAAAAGTCTGGTATGGTAAAATCCATGACGGCAAACCATTGTGGTTTTGATTCAATTTTATTTACTGTATAAGCCATAACTTACTCCTTTTGTATCATTATATCATAGATAGGAAAAAAAAGGCTGCCGCCTTTTTTTAGTCTAGTTTGGAATTACACGCATGATATCTTGAAATGAGATATAAACAAAGAAAATCAATACAAGCGCTACACCTGCAATCATAAGAGCATTTTCCAGTTTTTCTGGAATTGGTCGGCGAATTATCATTTCAATTAAGGTAATAACAACACGTCCACCATCCATAATTGGAATTGGTAGCAAGTTTACAACTGCCAGGTTAACAGATAAAAGTGCTACTAGATTAAAGAAATAAACAGCACCATAGGTATTTACTTGAGACGTTGCACCAAATATTGCAATTGGACCACCTAAACTATCAAGTCCTATCCCTCTGAAAACACGGTTTAGGATAAAAATCATTTGAGCAATAACACTTCCTACTTCCGCAAATGCAAGTGGTACAGCTTCAAAAAGATTCACATTACGTAATGTTGCTGCAGGAGCTTGAATTCCAATCACGTACATATCTTTATTTTCTTTTGATGGTTCAGGAGTAACTGTGACTGTTTCAGTTGTACCGTTACGATCTAGTTTGATTGTCATTGGTTTATCTTTGTACATTGCCATTCCTGTTTGTAAGTCAGCAAATGTTTTAGGATGCACAACACTACCATCTGCAAACGTAATCTCAGTCATGACATCATTTGCCTGCATTCCCGCTTTATCCGCTGGCATACCATCAACAACTGCTGCAACGATAGGTTTTGGTACTTCAACAACGCCATTCATACTAAACATTCCTGCATAAACAACAACTGCCAACACAAGATTCATAAAGATTCCTGCAAGCATGATAATAAGACGCTTCCAACGCGCGATTCCGACCATGGAACGCTCAACTGGAACTCCCATATCACCCTCACCCGGTTCACCTGCCATCGAAACAAATCCACCAAGCGGCAATGCTCGAATACTGTAAGTTGTTTCCCAGTGTGGTTTCTTAATTGAAAACACTTTTGGTCCCATTCCAATAGCAAATTCTTGGCAATACACACCAAACATTTTTGCGGCAATGAGATGTCCTAACTCATGCACAAACACGAGTATACTTAGAACGAGTGCGAAGTAAATAATTGACATTATGATACTCATATTGACTGCCTCCTAGACAAAAATCTGTAAGAGGATATTGAATGTAAAGAGCGCAAAGATAACACTATCCACACGGTCTAAGATTCCTCCATGACCAGGGAAAATATATCCAAAATCTTTAACATCAAAATATCTCTTAATTAAACTAAATGCTAAATCACCAAATTGACCCATTATTGGAATCAGAATGGCACTTAAATATACGACGATTGCGGGAACATACTCAATAACAAAGATATGGCCAAAGATTAATGCAATTGTCGCAGAAGCTACATATCCAATAACTGCCCCTTCAATTGTTTTCTTTGGTGAAATACGTTCAATAAGTTTATGTTTCCCAAAATGACGACCGCCAAAATATGCTGCTGCATCTGTTACATACGTTGCTAACAAGATGAACAAGAATGTAATCGTGTTAAAGGATAACACCACTTTAACGGCTTGGATTGCTGCCACAAGCATCATTACCATGACGAAGATATAATTAACATGACTAAAATTAAACCAGTCAAACACCACGGTAAGCACAAATAGGGTCATAATCCATCCCATGATAAATACACTGAGATACTCGGGTCCTAACAACCCACCTAAAATTGTTGAAACAATTAATAACGGTAAGATTATGGGTTTCATCTCGTCCTTTTTGAGACGATAGATTTCATAAGCTCCAATTGTAACTACTGCAAGCAGTAATAAAAAAAGAGCTTGATTACCCATCAAAATTGCCGTTCCGAAAACAACAATTAGTGCAATTCCTGTAATCAAACGCTCTTTCATACTAAAGTCCTCCAAATCGTCTTTGGCGTTTATGATACGCTTCAATGCATGATTCAAATTGTTCAGGGCCAAATTGCGGCCACTCTTCATCAACAAAAATCAATTCCGCATAAGCTAATTGCCATAATAAATAGTTTGAGAGGCGTTTATCGCCACCTGTGCGTATTAGTAGATCAACTGCCGGCATAGTTGCAGTATCAAGATAACTTTCAAAGACTTCTTCAGTAATTTCTGTCAGTCCGTCTTGGATAATTTTACGTGTTGCGCGGACAATTTCATCACGTGATCCATAATTAAGTGCAAAATTAAGGACTAAAGCCTTATTGTCTTTTGTTTTTTCGACAGCGTTCTCCATTACTTTTCGAGTCTTTTCGGGCATCATTGATAAATCGCCAATTGTGCGAATTTGAATCCCTTTTTCGTTAAGTTCTTTGAGAAAGCGCTCAAAAAAGACTGCTGGTAACTTCATCAAGTAGTCAATCTCTTTTTGTGGGCGTTTCCAGTTTTCTGTAGAAAATGCATAAAGTGTTATGGCTTCAATGCCCAAATCCAACGCTTTTAAGGCAATCTCACGAACATTTTCACTACCAAAGTAGTGTCCAACTGTACGTTCCTTACGTTGTTTTTGAGCCCAACGGCCGTTGCCATCCATGATGATGGCAACATGTTTTAGACTCTCCATAATTAGAGTGACATAATCTCCGCTGATTTTGCTTTCGCAATTTCATCAATTTTCTTGATGAATTCGTCTGTTAGCTTTTGAACATCTTCAAGTAACGCACGTTCTTGATCTTCTGGAAGATCATCTGCTTTTTTTACTTCATCATTCAAATCACGACGAACATTACGGACTACAACTTTTGCGTCTTCTGCGAATGTTCCAACTGATTTTGAAACTTCACGACGTGCATCTTCTGTGAGTTGAGGTACGTTAATACGTAATACAGATCCATCATTTTGAACTGGTAAGTTCAATGTTGATTCATTGATTGCGCGTTCCATATCTTTCATGCTTGATGGGTCAAAAGGTTTAACAACAATTTGACGTCCTTCAACGATTGATAATGATGCGATTTGCTCGATTGGTGTTGGTGATCCATAGTAATCGACCATAATTCCGTGAAGAATTGATACGTTTGCACGTCCTGTACGAAGTGTTCCTAAACGACCTTCGTATGATTCAATCGCATCTTGCATTAACATGCGACCATCTGTGATAATTGCTTGCATGATTATACCTCCCTAGCAACACGTGTTGCGGTTGCTTCGCCTCTTGCAGCTTTAATTATATTATTTTTTTCATTCATATTAAACACTATGAGATCAATATCATTATCCATACACATTGATGTTGCAGTTGAATCCATTACCGCTAGTTCTTGCTGTAACACCTCTTTGTATGATAATGACTCATACCGTTTGGCATTCGGATTCACACGAGGGTCTGAATCATAAACACCATCAACGCCATTTTTAGCCATTAGGATGACATCTGCTTTAATCTCAGATGCTCGTAATGCTGCTGTTGTATCAGTAGAGAAGAATGCAGATCCTGTACCTGCCCCAAATACTACTACGCGTCCCTTTTCGAGATGACGCACTGCACGACGTGGAATATAAGGCTCTGCAACTTTAATCATATCAATTGCTGTTTGAACACGAGTTGGTACTCCTTGCGCTTCAAGTGCTCCTTGAATAGCAAGTGCGTTGATGACCGTACCAAGCATCCCCATTGAGTCTACTTGAGTACGATCAATCCCTAACTCATCGGCCATACGACCGCGTACAAAGTTTCCACCGCCAACGACGATTGCAACTTCGATACCATCTTCAACAACTGTTTTAATTTGAGCTGCTACATCTTCGAGAACTTCACGACTGAAAATACCCGAATCGGATGCAAGTGCCTCTCCACTCAGTTTTAATAATACCCGTTTGTACATGAGATTTACGCCCTTTCAAAAAGGACACTAAAGAGTGTCCTTATTTTTATTTAACTTGTGATGCTTTTGCAACTTCAGCTGCAAAATCTTCTTCACGTTTTTCGATTCCTTCACCAACAGCGTAACGTACAAATGTTACAACATCAGTTCCAGCATCTTTAAGGATTTGTGAAACTTTAGCTTTTCCATCTTTGAAGTAGATTTGGTCTACTAATGAGATATCTTGCATTTGTTTGCTTACGCGTCCTTTAATAATTCCTTGAACAACTTGTTCAGGTTTTGAAGCTAATTCAGCATCGTTTTTAACGATTTCCACTTGGATAGCTGTTTCGTGATCTACGATTTCGCTTGGGATTTCTTTTTGTGAAACATATTGAGGGCTCATTGACGCAACTTGCATTGCAATATCACGTGCTAATTCAGCATTGTCACCGTTTAAAACAGTAACTGCTGAAATTTTACCACCCATATGGATGTATTCACCGAATACTTGGTTATCTTCTTTTTCTACAACTGCAACACGGCGAAGTGTAATTTTTTCTCCGATTGTTGCTGTAGCTGAAATGATTGCATCATTTACTGATTGTCCTTTAAGATCTAGTGCTAAAGCAGCATCTAAATCTGCTGGTTTGTTTGCAAGGAAAACTTCTGCTAAGTCTTTAACTAATTCTACGAATTGTTCGTTTTTAGCAACAAAGTCTGTTTCTGAGTTAACTTCAAGAATTACAGCTGTATTTCCTGATGATAAAACTGTACTTGTTCCTTCTGCAGCGATACGTCCTGATTTTTTAGCGGCGCTTGCCATACCTTTTTCACGTAACCAATCGATTGCAGCTTCGATGTTTCCATCTGTAGCTTCAAGAGCTTTCTTGCAATCCATCATTCCGGCACCAGTACGTTCACGAAGTTCTTTTACTAAACTTGCTGTAATCATAGTTTACGCCTCACTTTTTTCTGTTGATTTTTTCTCTTCTGTACGCGCTTCACGTTGTTGTGGAGCACCTTCACGGTTGTCATTACGTGGTGTAAAACGTTGTTGACGACGACGGTCATCACGTTTACGACGTTCGTCCATACGTTGACGACGACGGCGATCGTTTTCTGCAGCTTGTTGTTCTACGTTAACGATAACATCTTCCATTGTAATGTCTTCTTGATCTTGGTCTTGGTATGCAACTTGTAATACGCCACCTTTTGGTTCAACCATAGCATCAGCCATAGCACCAACAATTGTACGGATTGAACGAATTGCATCGTCATTTCCAGGAATTGCGAAGTCAACTGTATCTGGATCACAGTTTGTATCAACGATACCGAATACTGGGATTCCTAATTTACGTGCTTCAGCAACTGCGTTTGCATCTTCGAGTGGGTCAACAACGAATACTGCATCTGGAAGTTTCTTCATTTCTTTAATTCCGCCTAAGAAGTTTTCTAAACGGTCTTTTTCTTTAAGTAATAAAGCAATTTCTTTTTTAGTATAAACTTGGATTGATCCACTTGCTTCCATCTCTTCGATTTCTACAAGACGACGGATACTTTTTTGGATTGTACGGAAGTTTGTTAATGTTCCACCTAACCAACGTTGGTTAATAAAGAATGAACCACTACGTAATGCTTCCTCTACAACGATTGTTTGTGCTTGTTTTTTAGTACCAACAATCAATAATTTTCCATTTTTTTCAGCAATTTCTTTCATTGCTGCGTATGCTACATCTAATTTGTCTTGAGTTTTGTTCAAGTCAATGATGTAAATACGGTTTTTAGCTGCATAGATATACGGCTTCATTTTTGGGTTCCAACGACGTGTTTGATGTCCGTAATGAACCCCACTTTCTAATAATTTGCGCATTGTCACAACTGACATAACTAAATTCCTACCTTTCCGTTAGTCCTCCATCACTTCCAAGACGAGACGACTCATATTTGAGCACGGAGTCCGTCAATCCATGATGTGTGAATATAGGTGTCTTTGCACCGTTTATTATTTTAACATATTAATATGGGGAGTTCAAGGTTTTATCCTTTACACCTTTTTGATTGATTCGTAGTCTTCTAATTGCGATACTGCATACAGTTTTACAGGCTTTTGATCAATAATAATCGTTGTAACGCCATAGTCATTTTCGCGTTGGTTATTCCATGAATTAAACTGTCCAAAAAAACGTGTAATAATTGTTCCTAGCCATAGGTAACCCTCAAGTTTCCCAACAACAATAATTTCATCAGGACTTTCCGCAATTATAGCGTCTCGAACCTTTGTAATTAATTCTGGCTTTAGCGTCTCATAGAGATCCATTAAGTTTTCCACCTCGTGATGGCTTCCTCTGAGATCAATGTAAGGCGCATCATAGCCTTGTTTTTTCATTTCGTTTTGGATGGCTACGCCATCACCAATAATTAGTCGTTTCATAAAAACCTCCACTTTTATATTCTATCATAATTCAAAGATTCTTTGGATTCAGATGCAGTTTGATGCAATTCCACCTTTTTTACACAATACCGATTCTGCTTTTATGGTATATTATTTAAGAAAGGAAATTGTCCATGAAACGAATATTTACTTTACTACTTGTAGGTGTCTTATGTTTTTCTACACCAACGACTGCTTATGCACAATCACCTACAACTGCCTATCAAACACAAGAAGACCTTATCTCTGTACAAAACATCATGATGTACAGCTCTAATTATCTTTTAATGGATATGGAAAGCGGCCAGGTTCTCACACAAAAGAATGGATATTCAAAAATTCATCCTGCTTCCATTACCAAAGTACTTACTTTAATTACCGCACTAGAAATGCTTGAGTCTCAAAATGTATCACTCAAGGAAACCTATACAATTCCTGCAGAGGTTGTTGATGATTTAACGAGTATTGCATCTGTTGCCGGATTCGAAGGCGGCGATACCGTAACAATTGAAGACATACTCTACGCTATTATATTACCGTCTGGTGCTGATGCGACACGTGCAATCTCAATGCGCCTTACCCAGGACCCCGAAGGCCTTGCACAACATATGAACGCAACTGCCGCAAAAATCGGCATGAAAGATTCCAATTTTTTAAATACAAGTGGCCTCGATGAAGATGATCATCTTTCAACACCCTACGACCTTGCATTACTAGTCCAATATGCAATGAAAAATAAGACTTTCGCAAAGATTTATAGTACGGTTACATACACAACATCACCTACCCCGACAGCTCCTAATGGTATCGAACTTGTTAATCGATCTTTAGAAGCAGCTCACGACAAAGGGTTTACCGATTTATATGGCGCTAAGTCTGGTTACACGGAGATGGCTGAACGCTCACTTTCAAGTGTCGCAAAACGTGGAGACTCCCACTTAATTTTTATTAGCACAAATGCACCTAATGAAGACTTACTCTTCACAAACGTAATTGATGCCATCAACGTTTACTCACGTGTCTTTGACGATTTTAAACGAACAACGCTTGTAACTCGCAATACCATCCTACAAGAAATTCCTATATTGCATGCGAGTTCACCCTTTCCGGTAATGCTCGACTACGACATTGTGACCTATTTACCAAACGGAATAGCTCCACAGGATGTCGCCATTGATGTTACCGCAACGCAACCTAATTTCATCGCACCAGTCTCGCAGAATACGGATATGGCACAGATTAAAGTATCCTACAACACCAAAACAGTTTTTGAAACACAAGTATTAGCACCTTTAGACATCAACGTCAAGGGTACCAAAGTCTTTATGGATTTTATGAAATCCATAGGGCAAGTAGTATTCATTGTCTTTTTGATACTTGGTGCACTCATAATCACGATTCGCGAAATAAATCGCGTGAGACTTCGCAAGCGGCGAATGCTCCGCCGTCAACAAATGGAAATGCAACGTCGAAACCAAAACCATTAAGCATGCATTCCTATGATCCGACTAAAGAAAGTAAAAAAACATGGCAAGTCCATGTTTTTTATTTGTGATCTCGAGGAACACTGTATTTTGTTATAAAGCCGGCTGTAAAAGCTTCGGGTATGGCGTTTGTTAAAAGAAGCGTTCCTAAAAACATAAATAACCCAGAAACGGATACATGCAGTACTTCTTGGAGGACAGGGGCAAAGAAAAGCAACATGCCACCAAAGACTAATGTTGTATGTACCAGTGTAACGCAAACGCCCAACTTAAATCCTTTGAAGCCTTTGTCGTAAAGATACCCTGATAAGAACCCTAATACTATTCGTGGTCCAAAACATATAATTATCGCCCATAACGATCCTTGAGTCGTTCCTGGAAGTGGAATAAATGGTGAAAACATAAAGGACAAAAGAGAAGGTGCCATCGTATTGGTCCAAAGACTCGCAAGTCCAAAGATGAATCCCATAGTCATCCCACCTTTTGTTCCGAGTAAAATCCCGCCCACAATTACAGGAAGATGGATAAAGGTCAAACGGACAGGTCCTACTTGTAGAAACCCTAGGGGTGTCAACGCTAACATCACAAGTAATGCACTCAGTAATGCAAGAGTCGTTAGATTCTTCGTTTTATTCTGCATCATAATTCAATAAACTCCTTAGAATTAAATCATCAATAACTTCAATATTCGCAGTCACTAACGAATGTATAGATTTATAACCACCACCCGTTGCAACTACGTTTAACGGCATGAAGCGTGTAGCCATTGTCGTAATGAGTGAATTTACATAACTAGCAATCATAAAAGCAGTTCCTGA
Organism: Erysipelothrix anatis; assembly: GCF_009828745.1. Lineage (GTDB taxonomy): Bacteria > Bacillota_I > Bacilli_A > Erysipelotrichales > Erysipelotrichaceae > Erysipelothrix > Erysipelothrix anatis. The sequence continues at coordinate 33,315 of NZ_WTSX01000014.1, read as the reverse complement.
TTGCATCGCTGACTGTGTCGTATCACCAAGCCAATCATGGGGTGTACATTCCGGAAGCAATTCCGGTAATGCCGCTGTACTAATATGCATAGCATCGAGCATCGCTTGATGTCCAGGAACTATGGTTCCGCCAACAAAGACTCCTGTTTTATCAACAACGTTGACAGTCATCGCTGTACCAAAATCGATGACCATTGCTGCATCTTCAGTTGTCCGATAAACCTCATGAACAATGAGAGCTCGATCAATCCCAAGACCTTCATACGCGGTGAAATCGACCTTTTGTAAATCATTAAGTCTAACCTGTTCAACTGCACTTAGATAAAACATTTCCAACAAATGAATTTGGTGGTCTGTGCGTGAGGGAACTACTGATGCTATTTTGATTGTGTCAAATCGAGTCAAAAAATTCGTAGTTGAATCCGTAATCGCTCGATTCACTGTTTCGACCGTCTCTAAGTTCGCAATTTTAAATTGTTTTAGGATTCCATTATGCATAAATCCCCATCGGGTATGGGTATTACCAATACTAATGACAAGACGATTCATCATTGTAAATTCTCGAGGACTGTTTGCACAATCACATCTACATCTGCTAACGCACCTTTACCCACATCACCACACGCCAATAAAGATGTTCGTGGATCAATTTCAAGCCATCCTAACGCTTTAAGTTGTTGCAAGTTTTTTTGAACAACGGGGTTTCCGTACATATTTTGATTCATGGCCGGCGCTATTATTTTCTTCACCTTGGTATCAAGTGCTAAAACAGAAGTGCTAAGCATATCATCAGCGACACCGTTTGCTAATTTTCCAATTATATTGGCGGTGGCTGGTGCAATAATCAATAAATCCGCTTTTTTGGTAATATCTATGTGAGCAATTTCGGTCGCAATTTTTTCTTCCAGTACATTAAAGTGAACTGGATTTTTCGATAGTGTCTGCAATGTTAACGGCGTTATAAAAGCTTGGGCTGCCTGTGTCATCATGACATGAACATCAACATTACTATTGTTTAAACGATTTACAATATCTGCTGCTTTGTATGCCGCAATACTTCCACTGACACCTAAAATCACTGTTTTTTTATCCATAAATTTTGAACCTCCTGGAGAATCCCTTGTGCTAGGGTTTCTTTTGTTTCGTACTGTTTCATAATTCCTTTTTCGTCTACAATGTAGCCGCGATGCAGGTCCCCTGAAATATCTGTTGCATCGTTTGCAACCACAAAACTACAATCATTTTTGATCATTAAGTTTTGGGCAACGCGAACTAATGTATCAACTGACACCTGACTTAATAGTTTAAATCCTACGAGATGGGTCTCTGGCTGTTTTTTCTTAATATAACCAATTACCTTGGGTGATGGTTCGAGCAAAATGGCAAGGTGATCATTGGATGACGGAAGCTTTTGATGGGCATCTTTAGCAACAATTTCAGTTAGATTACTTCCTTGATACTGAGCTGTTGCCGCAACACGATAATCACTAATTGCCATCGAATGAATAATAGCATCATAGTGATAGCGCGACATCAACTGATCTAACACTCCCAATACTGAATCAACACCTGTCGTCACGTAATGCTTGACTGGTTGAGAGGGTTGGCACGCATTGGCTCCTGAAACATAATGAACTTCAATCCCTTGCGTCACAGCAAAATCGGCAATATAACTCCCTAATTTACCTGTCGCATTATTTGTGATTGATCGTACTGCATCAATGGGCTCCGATGTTGCTCCAGCAGTTATTAGAATTCGTTTCATCCTGTCACCTCTTTCGTATGGTTAATTATCGCTTTTCACTTCATGTGTGTCAACGAATTAACAAAAAGAGTAAACGATTGTTTACTCCCCCTGATTTTCTTGTGCAATTTCTTCCATCAATGTTTGTTCTAACTTTGAAAATTCACGATTTTCTAATAAATCAGGACGAACACGTTGTGTTTTTCGTAAAGACTCTTTGAGACGGAATCGTTTGATATTCTCATGGTGCCCACTAACAAGTACATCCGGTACTTCATGGCCATCATAGACACGAGGACGGGTGTAATGTGGATATTCTAGCAATCCATCACTGAAGGAGTCATCTTCATGAGACTCTTGTGTGATAACGCCGTCAACGAGGCGAATAACGGCATCTGAGATTACCATTGCAGCGGCTTCTCCACCCGTTAATACATAATCACCAATCGACATTTCCATATCCACATACATTCGAATCCGTTCATCAAAACCTTCATAGTGGCCACAAACAAGTACAAGATGCTCATGTTTGCTTAAATCATACGCTAAGGATTGTTTCAACGTCTTACCTTGTGGCGTCATCATAATTACTAATGATTTTTCTGTGCGTGTTGCTTTAATTGCATCGATAACAGGTTGGCACATTAAAACAAGACCAGCACCACCACCATAGGGATAATCATCGACCCGATTGTGACGGTCTTCTGTAAATGAACGCATATCGACAACTTCATACTCGACGATTCCTTTTAGAATCGCTTTATTGATAATTGATGATGTTTTGAAACCAGTAAACATATCTGGAAAAAGCGTAATAACACTAATCTTCATTACAATCCCTCCATCCAATTGATATCAATGCGTTTTTCACTAATATCAACTGAAGCAATAAAACGTTCTACAAACGGAACTAAAATATCGCGCTCTTCCCCTTCAATACGCATGACTGGGTGCGCAGGAGTTTCAACAATTTCAGTAACAGTGCCGATGTGTTCATTATCGCGATACACACCACACCCTACTAAGTCGACAAAATAGTATTCATCTTCGGGCAATTCATGCATTTCATCACGCGGTACAAAGAGTTCGCCTTTGTGAAAAAATTCAACATCATTCAAGGAATTAAGTCCTTCAAATTTAATGAGAACTGATCCTTTATGCATGCGCATTGTTTCAATCACAAGCTCTGTTGTTTTACCGTTTAATTGAAATTGAACGACTTGTCCTTTTTTAAATCGTTCTTTAATAAAGTCAGTTTTAGGAAAAATTTTTAATTCTCCACGGACTCCGTGTGGCTTTTGGACAATACCAATACTTATTAATGACATATTTACCTCCAAAAAAGGGATGTACTTAAGTACATCCCTAATATGATTCAAATTTAATTGAAATTCTTTGATCAAGGACGCGTGAACCAATTGACATTGTTTGTCGAATTGCATGGGCCATGACGCCTTGACGGCCGATTAAACGTGCAATATCTGAACTTTCAGCATAAATTGCAAGAATAATCTCATTCTCATCCAAACTCGGTAACCTTTTGACACTCAAACTCTTTTCGTCTTCCACTAATGGCAACACTAAATCATATAGAATATCTTCAACCGGTCTCATAATTATTTCGCTAATTTTGATTCATGAAAACGAGTCATGATACCTTCTTTTGAAAGAATGCTACGAACTGTATCTGAAGGTTGAGCACCGACTGATAACCATTTCATTGCTAAAGCTTCGTCAACTTTAACTTCTGCTGGTGATTGTGTTGGGTCATAGTATCCTACGATTTCGATGAAACGTCCATCACGTGGTGCACGTGAATCAGCTGCAACGATACGGTAGAAAGGTTTTTGTTTTGATCCCATTCTTCTTAAACGTAATTTAACTGCCATTATAAAAGCCTCCTAAATGTAATTTACTTTATGAGTATAGCATTCGCCATTAGAGGTGTCAAGTCTTTTTACTTAACAGTTTGAAAAAATGTGACACGTCTATTTAATCTAATTTGATTTAATAACTCCCCATAAGTTTCGTTGCTTCTAAATATTTAGTATCAACTGTTCCAGACGATAGAATTGAAGGCAATATACAAACGTAATGAATCCATTCGTTACTTACGAAGGCTTCTTGAGCCAAGCTTGTCGTCCTAGGATCATTTCGTTAGTCCCATGCAGTTTAACCCAGCAATTTCATTACTGATTCCGTTTCCTCAGGATACTTTGACACTAGTCTTTTTTTCCCCAAGTTCGATTTGATAATTTTCTTGATAACTTTATTATCACTTTGAGCATACTTCGATAATAACTCAAAACCCTGTTTAGGATTTACTGCTACAAAGACACTGATTGCATACGCAAGGCCTTTTTCTAAAACTTTGAAGTCCTCATCTTTATAAAGACTTGGTTCTAATGTGCATATTTCCGCTAATAGACAATTCGAAACGACCAATGAATAGTCACACAATACTTGGCTTTCTAACAATTGATAATCAGCCAACGTCGCGACGACCGCTCTTTTCTGTGAAAAAGTACCTGTCTTCAAATATGCATTGAATGTATCTATAAGCAGTGCCTCATTGCACATTCCTATCCTCTGAAATGCCATGGCCACCGCTTCTTTAATACGCCATGAACCGTTTGCAGACTCTGACAACACGTTCAAGACTACAATTTTTTCATCGCTGCTCAGTCTTTCAAAAATACTCCCCAATGTAATTAATTTGCACATTACAACAAAAACCTCTGGTGCATTAGCATCCTTGTGATTCAATGTCAGTGCACTCAAGTAAGCAAAATTATAGTCGTTATTCATATAATAGTCGGCAACTTGATTGGCGAGTGTTAAATTTGCCATTCTTCCCGGTAGGTTAGAATTTGCAAGTAAAAATCTGGTAATTTTAGAATAATCATTGGTAGCTAAAATAGCATCAATCATTGCGTAGTACCCCTACTTTTTTCAATTGATTAGTTATGTCTTTCGCTGATTTCATATGCGCTCGAAAAGAGACGCTTAAAATGATCGATATCGTTTATAAAATAAATTTAAAGACATTTTAATTGCACGTTCCGTTTTTTCACCCAAAACATTTTCATTCATCAATGTAAAGTTCAATGCGAGTAAATAATTTTTCCAACAGACTTCATACTGTTGCAAATCATCAAGATGACGCGAATTGTTCCCTAACCATTCCGCAAATACGGCATCATTTAATTTTCCGTACACTCTCATGTTTGTGCTTGCCTTTGCAAGTCGTCCCTCTTCTCCATATAGGAACCCACCTACATCCACCAATGCGCGGCGTGTTGCTTCCAAACACTGAACGACTTCAATTTCTTGAAAGTAAACAGAGCGCGATGCGCTTGCAATTAGATCTGCACCATGGGCAAATGCATGTGCCCATCCTTTTTCTTCAATAAAGCCCCGATTGTCATTTTCGACTCTAAAATATCGTACAGCATCCATCACTAACGCTTTTTCATCCTTGGACGCAATCCATGGGTTCTTATAATGGTCTTCCAATAATATCACCATAAGTAATGATGTAAAACTCCGTGCGAAGACACTATCCGAGGTTGGCCCATCAATATTTAGAAATAGCTTGTTTTCGGTGAGTACATTATTCAAGATCAAGTTTTTTTGCGCAAGATTAAGGCGTTCTGTTTCAAACAAATTACAAAAACCCAAATAGATTGTATTATCACGCAAAACCGGATCTACTGATCCAATTTCAGTTAACATCAATGTGATAATTTCATCTGAAATGGGTGTGTCATTTTGAATGGCACTATTGATTTTATTTATGATAGTCATAGTCTCTCCCTTTATGCTATAACCATAATACAAATCTTTAAAAACATAAAGCATGTTTGCGAAACTTTTGCACGTTTAGGACAATCTTCTGTCGATTACCTAAAAAAGAACACTTATCGTTTAACAATAAGTGTTCTGAAATTATTTAATCCCTTTTGCTTTATAGAAATTGCGATTGTCTAGTGCGAACATTCGGGGACTGAATTCTCCCTCTGGAAGATCATCGTAGAATTTTTCAAACATGTTGGTTCGCGCATCGAGATTATCAATAATATTAAGCATTTCTGCTTCTTTAATCATCGGCATTACCGGTGAACCGTATTCCATTTGACCATGGTGTGACAAAATCATATGACGTAAAATCAATGTTTGTTCTTTATCAGCGTGACCAATACGCTCGGCAATTGCTGTAAAATTTGCATGCATGATTGATATATGACCAAGAAGTCGACCCGCGACAGAATATTCACTGAGCATTGGTGCTGTATACTCTTCAATTTTACCCATATCATGCAAGATAACACCTGCTACAAGCAAATCTCGGTTATAGATTGGATAAAGGTCGCAAATCGCATTCGCCGCTTTAGCCATCCCATACACGTGTGTAGCGAGTCCACCCACAAAATCATGATGATTACGTGTTGCGGCAGGATATTGATAGAACTGATCACCTACTGCTTCTAGGTTTGCAACCACAAGTTCCTTAATGATCGGATCTTCGATTGCAGCTACAAACGTTTCAATCTCTGTTTTTAAGAATGATAAGTCATAGGTACTTGCACTCACGTAGTCGTCCAACGCATATTGCGTTTGATCTTTAAATTCGAGAGTATGGACACGCATCTGTAATGCTTGACGGTATTGATTCACATCACCTTTAACTTCTAGAATAAGTCCGACTTGGACCATTGCTTCAATTTCAGGTTTCAAATCCCATACTTTCCCTTCAATTTCACCCGAGTTATCTTGGAAGGTAATTGACAAATATGGCGCACCACTTTGGGTTACTCCACGTACAAACCGTCCTACTAATAGTGGACCTTCGAACTTTTGTCCATTTTGTAATTCTTTAATTTTCATCATTTCTTTCCTCCATTACTCGGGATACAAGGTCATAATCATATCCTTTTGATAGTGCATGTTTCACAACATGATTCTTAATTTCGCGCTCCGTATCGTAACGTTTTGAGTATCGTGCCCATGCTTTGTCTATAACAAGACGCAGACTACTTATTTCTTCGTCCTCACCATAGAAATCATCAATGCGATTCATAATTTCTTTAATGACGTTGTAGTCATAACCTTGACGCAACAGATGTTGGCTTGCCTTATCAACACGTTGACGCTGCGATCCGTCTTTTAAGGTATTCAAATATGCATTTGCACGTTCGATACCACGTTCTATATAAAGATCTTGGTCTTCGCTTTCAAGCGCTTCTGTTATTTTATCACTCGCAAAACCGCGGCGCTGTAAATCTTCAAAGATTCGATAATTTCCACGATTTTGTTCACGGTGGTAATCAATTTTATCACGGAAATATCGTTCATCATCGATAAAGCGTCGTTTAACGAGCAAATCAACAACAATCTCAATCTGTGTTTCATTTAGATCAAACTTAGAGCGTAGATAATCCGCCATTTCATAGGATGTATAATCCCGAAGTCCAATCCGTTGAAGCGCGATTTGGTAGGCTTCGTATATTTGTTGATCATCTTCCATTTCATTTATTTCGAGACGTGACAATGTATCACCTTCTTTAATTTCACGGCGTTCTTGAATGAATTCATCAATAAGTAGTGTTTCTGTATTTCCTTTAGATTCAATTGTAATTTCACTTTGACCATCACTACGTTCTTCGACTCCAACGACATTATAACGTCCATGGTACATATCGCCTGCACGTCGGTAAACTGCAAGCATATTATCAGCAAAGAGTTTACTATCAAACGTACTTGCTTTCATAAGTGCATTCGTACGGATTCGCTCATGCTCTTGCTCAGATGCTTTGATAAACGCTTCTGCTTTATCAGCAAATGTTGTGGCATCTTCAAACAGGTATCCGGTTTCGTCATCGACGATAATACCGTCTAAAGGACGATCCGGCCGCGCAAAGACACACAGACCACACGCAAGTGCCTCAATATAGGTTAATCCTTGTGTTTCCGTCAATGATGCAGAAATGAAGGCATCAGCAACATGATAGTAGTTGACAACCTCTTCTGATGGAACACGTCCAACAAAAATAACGTTATCTTGAATTCCTAAGTCTTTAGCTTGTTCTTTTAAATCATCATCGGAAGGACCGGCTCCAACTATCATTAAACGAGCATCACAGCCTTCTCGAACAACTAATTCCTTAAAGCTACGTATAACAACATCGATGCTTTTTTCTTTAGCGAGACGCCCAATGTAAACAAACAACGGAATCCCTTGAAGCGCATACGTACTGCGAATGGCTTTAACAGCTTCATCATCACGTTTATCAAAACGTTCCAAGTCGAGTCCTGTTGGAATTACAGCAATTTCTTTTTTGATGTCATAACCCAAGAGCATTTTTTTAGTTTTCTCTGATGGTGCGATAATAATTTGTGCTGTTTTGGTAAACATACGACTCATTTTTGCAACGGCAATCCGAGACAAATGATCCACAGACTTCAAGCCCAACAAGTTAACATAGTGGGTATAGTCCTCATATGTTGTATGATATGTCGAAACAAGGGGTAAACGTAGATTTCGCGCAATAATGCGTGCAAACATCCCTACTCCGAATTCCGAGTGAACATGAATGACATCCAATTCCATTTCTTCAATGACAGCTTGTGCCTGAATATGAATTGGACTGCTGAGAACATAACCATATAAGAACTTGAGTTCAACCCCTGGCAATCTTAAAACATTATTTTCATAACTTGTTGACACAATAGATGGCTGGTTTGTAATTATAAATACAGTATGGCCTTCTCGTTCAAGTGCATCTTTTAATGTAACAATCGATGTTACGACACCATTTATATCTGGTGTATAGGTATCTGTAAAGAGTCCTATTCTCATAACGTACCTCCTAAAGTTAGATTATGAATAGAAAAGCCCGTTATGGGCTTCTATTGAACTGTAACGCTTTCTTCCCCATCAACTTCGCGAAGTTTAACTTTAACTTTTTCTTCGAGAGCGGTTGGTATATTTTTTCCGACAATATCTGCACGAATTGGTAATTCGCGATGTCCGCGATCAACAAGCACAGCTAATTGAATTTGTTGTGGCCGTCCGTTATAGACAATGCCATCCATTGCCGCACGCACGGTTCTTCCTTTAAATAGCACGTCATCAACAATAACGACAACGCGGTCTTGTACACTGATTGGTAATCGGAATGCTTGATCTTTTGATTTGAGATCATCGCGCCAATAACTAATGTCCAGCGATGCAACTGGGACACTAACTTTTTCTATTTTTTCCATGAGCTTTGCGATCCGGAATGCAAGCGTGGCACCACGCGTTTCAATTCCTAATAAAACGACTTTATCGAGTCCTTTATTCCGTTCTATGATTTCGTGTGTCATCCGAATCAGTGAGCGATTGATAGCACTTTCGTCCATTATTATTTTCATCTTTGCACCTCTTGAAATATTATATCAAAAACAGGTTGTAATTGGTATAAGACTATGATATTATTTGTGAGCAATCGATAGGGGTATAGTTCAATGGTAGAGCAACGGTCTCCAAAACCGTTAATGTGGGTTCGAGTCCTGCTACCCCTGCCATATATAAATAATACGCACTGTATAGTGCGTTTTTTATTGCTTTCATTTATCCGAAACCGCCCAGAAATCTCAACTATTTTCTCACCTAACTCATCGCTATCCCTCGTGTCCCGGTGAGATTGATTTGACAATGATCAATTTGGGTTACAACAGTTTGTTGTAAGAGTAGGAAAACTTTGCATAATGGCTATATTTTTTCAATATGATACTTTTAAAAGAGTTAAACTTCGTGACGTGACTTTACACGAAAAAGACAATAAATCAAAACTTCTATTCTTTTGAATCAAGGTATTCAAAGTCATTTTCTCCTGGTTTGTGTAAGATACACTCTAATTTTGCGATAAATTTTGAATAGCATATAACCAAGAATACCACCAACAATGTTTAAAAACACATCGAGAATATCGATATCTCTTGATGATCCGAGGTATACTCTCATCAATAGTTGTACAAGCTCAATTGACATAGACAACATCGATACCCAGAGAACCGTCCTACAAAACGAAATATGTTTCTTTCCACTCGCAATGAAGAACCCTGCAGGAATAGTCAAAAGTATATTCAATAGATAGTGTTTAAGGTACAGTCTATGCCCATCGCCGATCAAACTAAAAACTACGAACGGGTTATAATTAATCGAACTCCCGTTCGGTTTCGAGAAATTGTATTGTACCATTTCAGGTGTCAGGGGTATCGGATAGATAGTCACTTCTAGTAAAGCGCATATATAAAGAAACTTTAATGACCAGATAAAGCCTTCTTTTGCAGGCATTTTTCTGACTTTAACAACAAACAGTATCAAATATATAAGGGCGTAAATAACTATTCCGCTACTCAGCTCCACAAGTTTATTGGATTGAGCAATAGATCCAAAATAGAAAGTGTTCATTCTGCCTCCATTTTCCATTTCAACAAAATTTATGATGTGTATCCGTGTAGACCATGTTTCGAGGAAGCACGATATCTCACATTTTAAATTGTCATCAAATTTATCCATAAATATGACTTACGTCCTGAACGATTCAGCAAGTCAATATATAAACTCATCTTATGGTCAGCCACGCTTCAAAACATCATAGCAACCACTATGGACTATTGTTAGCGGTTAATTGAAATCCCTTCAGCGCTTTGTAGATACTTATGAATACTAAAATTTGGGCAAGATTTTGGATTATCGTTGCGAATACTTTGAAATTTGGATTTAACTGAGCCACAATCGATACAACAATACCCACCGCAATGGAACCGATGTAAAGCATTTTGAATTTTTCCACAAATAACGAATCACCACCACAGAACAGGAAATAATTCGCAATAAAAAGAAAAATCGCAGCGACAAATGTTAAGATGACGATAAAAATAACTGCGATAGGTGCTACAACACCCAGCAACGTAAGAATAACTACTCCGATAAAGGAGTTAACTGCATATTTATAATATTTAAACGATGCATCTAAATTTTCATTCCCAATTCCAAGTGTTTTAAGTTTAGAGAGCGCATAAACGGTTACCCCAAAACTTATAAGAATCAAAACCGAAACAGTTAGATTTACCCATAAATTTTTAGCACCAAGAATATCACCAAACGATAAAATCCACGGGACAATTAAACTGTACAACAAGTAGCTATAATACTTAATTCGATCTTCATTGATTGTTTTCATAAAAACACCTCCATTTATGTTCAATATATGGGAATACCACTGTTTACACAAGTTTTTGTGATTACGTCGCATGTTTTCTTGCTTAAACCGATACATTTATGGAAAGATGGACCTTATTTCACTTCACAATGTGTCACACGACTTATGAAAATAAGGACAATTGAAATACAATTTGATATGCCAATATCGCGTTTTATTTCATATAATGGGGTAAGAAATGGAGGTTGCTTGATGAATAAGAAAAAGAAACAATACGAACATGATGCAACAATTTTCGGTGTTTGCATTATTCTTGGAATTATTGGAAGTAACTTTATAGAGTATGGTATAGTGAGTATCTTATTAGGAATCGGGATTGGTGCATTTGTTGCTCGCCGACCCATATCTTAAGCCACCCACCGTTAGCCGAGCGTTCTAAATAAAATGTAAAACAGAAAACCGCTTTTTTCGCATGTGGTGTTTCTGTTTTTTTATATGTCCATTCAAGCATTGAAGTTGTTAGTACTCTCCTTTTCCTCTCATAAAATCTACACGGCTTTTCTGATCATACTTCTCCTTTTTACGTAGTATTTTATTATGCAAATCATCAGTGTCTAAGTTGTAATCTTTTTTTCTTCCTGGAAAGACAGAATTGCTGTTTTTAGCATCAAAATTTTCGATATCTTTATTAAGAAGCGACGATGCTCGTTTCACAACATGAAAGCCAAATTTATCCCTCAAAGCGTCAATCGTCTTGTCAACTGTCAAAGATCGCGTTGCATCATTATCCACTGTTTCAAACAAGTTTATTTGTTGTGGAATTGACGTATCATCAATCAGCTTGCTGACATAGACACCAATTGATCGTAAAGGCAACACTGAAAAATCATAATTTTCCTCCAACAAGTCCATAGCAATACGCAATATTTCCGACGAAACATTGGTTGGTTGCATTACTTTACGTTGGCGTGTAAAACTCTTCAAATTAACATCTCTTGGCGCAATCGCGATTACAAGTCCTTTCATCTTTTCATCACGCAGTCGAGATGCCACACTCTCGCAAAGGCGCTGTAAGATGATTTCAGCTTCACGTAAGGAATTAATGTCATGAGGTGGCGTCGTACTATTCCCAATACTCTTTGGCGGGGCAACATACCCATTTGCTTCAACCGTCCCCGCATCATCACCATTTGCATAATGCCACATCTCTAATCCCTTAAGTCCAAATCGTTGATACAACACATCACGCTGTGTTTGAGCTAAATCTCCGATAGTATATATACCAATTTCATGAAGCTTGGGCACGGTTTTATTTCCAATAAATAGTAAATCACCCACAGGTAATGGCCATACAATTTCCTTAAAGTTATACTTGGTTATTATTACCATTCCTGATGGTTTGATTAAGTCACTCCCTAATTTTGCAAAAACTTTATTCCAACTCACACCAACTGAAACAGTCAGTCCATATTCATCTAAAACTCGACGTTGCATTTCATACGCAAGATCGTACGGTTTGCCAAATAAATGGTATGAATCAGTAACATCTATCCATGCTTCATCCAAACCATAAGATTCCACAAGATTCGTATACTCTTTATAGATTTCTTTTACTTTCGTTGTATAGTAAATATACTCTTGATACTGTGCAGGAACAACTTTTAATTGCGGGCATTTTCGATACGCATCTCGGAGCGTTTCAGCTGTTTTTACGCCAAATTCCTTCGCTTTCAGATTTCGCGCAAGAACAATCCCACTTCGAGTTTCCTCGTCACCTCCAACACACATAGGAACGTCACGAAGCTTTGGATTCAACATCTCTTCAATTTGCGCAAAACAATGATTTATGTCAATATGAAAAATAATTCGTTCTTTTTCCATCACTTCTTCCTCCTGCTATGGTTTAGTGCTTTCAATCCACCAACGGTTTTGTTTTACAAATATTCGACGCTCATGTTCTTGAATTATAATACGATACATCAAACCAGACCCTCCAACTTGGGAGTTGGCTTGCCGTACTTCAATAATACGATCAATATCATAATGGTTATTTCCCGTTGATATACTTAACGGAACATAGGTACCGTCTTTTTTTATGATTGAAATAACTTCAATGTTTTTCTTGTAATATTCCATCTTTATCACCTATTTAAAGTATAACAATAGTATCGGACATTTTTAGACGCCTACTATTATTTCATAAGCTTCTTTAGCTGAAAAAAAAGAACCGTATGGGTTCTTTTTTCTATTGCATGGATGGACATTTCACTGTTCCATAAGAACAAAATACACAGCAATCACCGGGTTGTGCTTTAATAACAGTTTCGCATTGACTGCATTTATAAAAGAATTGACACATATCCTCAGGCATAATTTCAGTACTTTTAAAGCCGCAGTATGGACACGTTAAAGTTGATTCCATAATCATATATATTAAACTCCTTTTACTTTTATTATCTTATCACTTTATATTTACACTTGTAAACACAATAAAAAAAAGACACTTCATTGTGTCTTATTTTACATTGCTTGAAGATGCGTATCGATTCACGATTCGATCAATTATTTTAGTGAGTACAAATAGAGTCGCAAGACCAATAAATGCAAACATTACAGTTAAGACTGTTTCGTGTGAATTCAAACGTGCAAGATGCATTGGTTTATACAAGAAATAACAAACCGTAATCAAACTTGTTGCCGATAAGAAAATCACACCAATTCGTTTCCAATTCATTGGTTGGAATAGCTTCACAACCATGACCAGTGATAAGAATATCGTTACGAAATACATCATTGTCTGACGAACTGGTAAAGGCATTGGTTGGAATAGAATCAACACGAATACGACAGCAGTTGCTGCAGCATTCGGAAAGATATTTTTCATAATACTTGGGATAATAGCCTCTTTCGGTTTCGCGTAGTTTGATTCAAAGGTTACGAACGATGATGGCATCCCCTCGACAAACATGCTCATGATTGAGACTTGGAGCGGTGTGAATGGATAAGGTGTATTCATAAACACTGCCACAAGAGCTAATAAGAAGGTTAGCAACGTTCCAAGGTAATACATCGATGCTGATCTGGATATATTATTGGTGACTAAACGACCTTCCATAACAACGTCTACCATTGTTGTAAATTCATTATCCAATAAGATGATTTGTGCAGCTTGACGGGCTGCACTTGATCCAGCACCCATAGCTATCGAACAGTCGGCAGAACGAAGTGCTAAGACATCATTCACACCATCACCAACCATAGCAACACGTTGGCCATTTTGTTGCAGCATTTTAACCATTTTTTGTTTTTGATAGGGTGAAGCGCGGCCAATAACATTGTAATTAAGTACAGCTGCCTCCAGTTCTTCATCCGATTCAATTTGACTTACATCAATTGCTTTATCGCCATTTTGAATTCCTGTTTTCGTAGCAACCGCCATAAGCGTATTGATATTGTCACCAGAAATAACTTTAACGTTGACTTCATTGTTTTTGAAGAAATCCAATGAGTCATACACATCCAAACGAACAGGGTCTGCAATCGCAATCAATGCTGTCGGAATTAAATCATCAGGACGAACAATCTCATGCAGTTCATCAGGTGTTCGCGCAACGAGAAGAACACGCGCACCCTCACTTTGATACTGAATTGCTTGTTCTGGTAATTCATAATTATCAATTAAAAATTCAGGTGCACCAAGGAATACTGTCCCATGACCTTCATATGTCATCGAACCCCATTTACGAGCAGATGAGAATGGCGAGACATGAATCGGATGAATATCACATTCACCAGAGAAGAACGATTTCATCGCTAATGTTGTAGAATCAGAATCCGTTGAGTTACCCACATAGGTACTTATCATTGGTAATGCTTTCGTTTGTTCTTCTAAATAAATAACATCTTGAACCGTCATTTCTCCAGCTGTTAATGTTCCAGTTTTATCGATACACAGCACATCTACTTTGGATAACACTTCAATACTATAGATTTCTTGTACTAGGGTTCGTTTTTGAGCAAGTCTAAAAACAGAAACACCAAATGATAAACTTGTTAAAAGAATAAGACCTTTTGGTAATAATCCAAGAAGGACTGTCGATGTTGATAGTACAGTCATTCGCAAATCTTGATGACGGAATACCATCGCTTGAACAACTAGAATAATTCCGATTGGCAGTACAATTCGAGTACACCATCTGGTAATCCGTAAAAATGTCTCCATGAGCTCAGACTCAATTGGCGTATAATTACGTGCTTCATTCGTTATTTTTTGGGCAAAACTATCGAGTCCAACGTGTGTAGTACGGGCATATACGGTGCCACTTGTTACAAAACTTCCGGACAGAAGAACTTCCCCACTATTTTTCATAACAGGGACTGATTCTCCAGTTAAGTTGGATTCATTCATCTCAGCAGTTCCTTCAATGACAACAGCATCCGCAGAAACTTGGTCTCCCACTCGATAAAGAACCACATCACCTAAAACAAGTGCTTCACTTGGTATATTTTCGATATTGCCTTCACGTATTACCTTAGTATCTTGAGCAATTAATATATTCAAATTCTCAACGATGCGCTTTGACCGTATTTCTTGAAAAGATCGAATCGCAATATTCATAATAATGACGTTAAGAAAGAAAACACTTAAATACTCACCAACAAATACCAGTGCAGCAGCAATCACAACATTATACAAGTTAAACAAGTTAAATGTATGGCCCATTATTATTTGAGCATTCGATTTAGACTTTGTTTTTGGTATAACATTGACATTCCCGCGACTGACTTGCTGATCAACTTCGTGATACGTTAATCCTGTAATCTTTTTATTCATCGCTACCATCTCACTAAATTTCTATATCATCAATATGTTTCGGTTTCTGTTGTTTTTCTGGTGGAAATTGCATGTAGGACTCCCCAAATAGCGATACTAGATACTCGTGGTATCCAGGAGGCATTGGTAACATATGTCCTTCAAATTCCATATCTATCGTTGGCCACATTACTTCGTTTGGCACGCGTTGGTCTTCTAATTTTGGAAAGAATGTCCATGTTAGATTAAGCGCTGTATATTTCGAATCTTTATGTTTCGCAGCATAACGTTTCGCACGATTGTTGAACCATCGTTTAAGTGGCGCTGCTTGGATTCCAATATTATCCAAGAAGACAAACATCGGCATACATGCAATCGAAAAGCAAAGGCTTGATAAGTACTTAAATTTACTTTCCGATACCTTATCAACCGCAAAAACGTCAATAAATAGACCATCACCTTCACATTTATTCATCAGTAATGAGTTTTGTTCTTTAACATAAGTTCCGCCCATACGGAATTTCATTTCAGGAATTAAGACATTATATGCATCATCTTTTTCCAGGCAGTGATAATAGTAAGGTTCTTGAATTTCATCTGGTAATATTTCCAATAATTTGTGATATGTATCATAGGTCATCATGACATCAACATCATCATCCCAAGGAATAAACCCTTTATGACGGACCGCACCCAGTGCCGTTCCGTATCCTAATGCGTATTCAAGATTGTGTTTCTTACAAATACGGTCAAATTCTAAAAGTATTTCTAATGTTTTCATTTGTACGTCACGAAGGGTAATTTCTGATCCATCTTCGCGAACTTTTAATATATATTTTTCCATGGTACCCGTTTCCAGTCTTTGTACATTATATGTTATCTTAGTTGATTCGCAACTAACAATAATGTCATTTTATCATACTTATTGTCTTAAAAGAATGCTCACAGTGTTCAATCCCATGATTTTACATACCTAAAAAACATAAAATTATGGTTTATTTGCAATTTTCCATACTTCTTTTGATAAAAACACCACATTATTGTGGTGCATGTTCATAGAACTTTACTTTTGAAATGCCATACGATTTCGTGTCATAACAGTGCCAATCGCCAATTTGATTGCTTAAATCTGCGCGACTATCCATTTCAACAATCACGATACTATCCGTATGCAATAGATTGCCCTCAATCAAATTTAGAAAAACACTCGGTAATTCGGTATATGCGTATGGAGGATCCATAAAAATCACATCGAACGTTCCAGATAATCGCTTTGTTACTGTCAGGGCATCTCCCTTTTGTACTGTCACTTGTTGTGTCACATTCAGTGTCTTAACATTATCTTGAATCACTTTGAGTGCTCGGCTATCTTTTTCAATAATCGTTGCGGCATGCATTCCTCGACTGATTGCCTCCAATGCCATGGCACCACTACCTCCAAACACATCAAGAAATGTACCACCATCAAAGTATGGTCCAATTTTACTGAAGATAGCACCTCTTACTTTATCTGTTGTTGGTCGTGTCGTCTGTCCTGACAAAGTCTTAAGGACACGAGATCCGTGGGTTCCAGCTACGATTCTCATAAGCCTTGTTGCTCCATTCGTTTCTTTTGCGCTAATACTTTTTGCTCTACATTGTAGTTACTGATGACATGTTGAACCAAACCAATTGCAATCATAATGGCCATTTTGCTTGAACCACCCGCAGATACAAAAAGTAGCGGAACTCCAGTCAATGGCACAAGACCCGTCACCCCTCCAACATTAAAGACAAAGTGAATCATTAGGTATGAAGCCACACCCACTAAGATAATTTTATCCCGTTCGAGCTTAACATAAAGTGCATACTTGAATGTATTGTAGAGAATCACACCGTAACCTACTAAAACGATAAGAATTCCAAAAATACCAAGCTCTTCAACAACTATTGCGAGTACAAAGTCTGTCTGCGCCTCGGGTAAGTATCCGAGTTTATTAAGACTGTTTCCATACCCTTTTCCAAATAAACCTGCGTCCAAACCTTGAATCATTGCTACAAGACTCATGAATAACTGGTATGAATCACCATATCGCTCTCCTAAAGGATCGGCGGATGATTTAAAACGTCCAAGCATATAGTCATGTGCTCCAATTTTATTAAGAATGCTTTCAACCAAATGTAAACCCGTTTCGGTCCCTAAAAATACCACTAAGACGATACCTACCAAGAGGAAAATCGTCATATATTTTTGAAACTTATCAAGTTTTCGATTGGAAGGCACCAAGAAACACATATAACCGATTCCAAGAAGTACGACTGCAGACCCAAGGTCTCTTTGAAGTGCAATAATAATAGCACTGAAAATAAGAATAAAGATTAAGGGTTCTTTGACCAAATCCCATGTCTTAGCCACTCGATGACGTTGCTTGTCCCCCAAGTTAATTGCTACAAGAATAATTACCCAAATCTTCGCAAACTCGGCTGGTTGAATCGTAATTGGTCCAAAACGAAGCCAAGCCCGTGCCCCATTAACAGGCGGAAAGACAAGTACCGATAACAAGACTGCGATCACGCAAAGGCTAATAATTCGTTGATACTTTGTTACCAATTTAAACGAAAAATTACGAGCTGTAAAAATCATTAATACATAAGAGATAACGACAAAACCCAGTTCCTTCGCACCCGCGAATAATAAGGAACCGTTTGTTGCATCCGTGGACATACTCGCTGAAATAACCATTAAAACTCCGAAGAGATTTAGAATTAAGACTGCTGCATGAATCGCACGGTTATAGCCCGCAGGCATTTTAAGTGAGAATCTGTTCTTTTTCATACGATTATCATAGCATAACTTCCTTGAAAAATATGCGAAAGCCTTTCAAAAATGTTAAAAATACGCTAAACTATACCTAACGAGTTTATGTCAAACAATCATAAAGAACTCATATTTTGAATAGAGGAATTTTTAATATGCATAAAATAAATATGGACACAATCGTCCAAGACCCAAATCCCGTTTTGCGTCAAAAAGCAAAACCGGTATCTTTTCCTTTGCAATCAGAGGATATTGAAACTATCGAATCAATGCTGAAATATGTGCGTGATTCACGCGTCGATGAACTTGCAGAAAAGTATAATCTACAACCAGCAAATGGTATTGCGGCACCTCAAATTGGTATTTCAAAGCAAATGACAGTCATCGTCATCGAAGATGAAGACAAAGACGGTAATTACTTTGAAATCGAGTATGCGTTAATCAATCCACGGATTGTTTCCCATGCGGTTCGTAAAGCAGCATTATCATATGGTGAAGGATGTCTATCCATTCAAAAAGTATATGAAGGCCTCGTACCAAGAAGTCAGCGCATCAAAGTTGAAGCGTATGATTATCTGAGAGGCGAAAACGTTACAATTGTCGCAAAAGACTTTTTGGCAATTGTTTTACAACATGAAATTGATCATTTAAACGGTGTGTTATTCTACGATCATATTAATAAACAAGATCCATGGGCACACGATGATAAACTCAAGATTATAGAATAGGAGCTATTATGGCAGAAAATAACAATTCAATTCGCAAAACCGATACCCTTGTATATGCTTTAGGTGGTTTAGGCGAAGTTGGTAAAAATATGTACGTCATTGAGCACGATGATGAGATTATCATCATTGATGCCGGTGTCATGTTCCCAGAGGATGATTTGCTTGGCGTTGACTATGTCATCCCCGACTTTTCACATCTTGTAAAAAACCAACACAAAATTAAAGCATTAATCATTACTCACGGTCACGAAGACCACATCGGAGGAATTCCATTTCTTCTACAACGCGTAACCATTCCAATGATTTACGCACCACGTTTTGCGAAAGCACAAATCGAACGTAAACTTGAAGAACGTAAAATTAAAACAAAGCACAAAATTCAAGAAATTAGTTCTGAATCAAAAGTTACAACAAAACATTTTGTAATTGGTTTCTTTAATGTCGTTCACTCGATTCCTGATGCTTTAGGTGTTCTTGTAAATACACCAAACGGAAGAATCGTATCGACCGGTGACTTTAAGTTCGACTTAACACCTGTTGGTGAAAATCCAGATTATCAAATTATGTCTTACATGGGAGAAATCGGTGTCACACTTCTTATGAGTGATTCGACCAATGCTCAAGTGAGTGGATTCTCAATAAGTGAACGGGATGTTGCGAAAGAGATTAATCGCATCTTTAAAAAGGTTGAAGGTCGTATTATCATTGCTACCTTTGCCTCCAACGTTTACCGCGTCCAACAAATCATTGAAGCAGCAATCGCACAAGATCGAAAAATCGCCGTATTTGGACGAAGCATGGAAAACGTAATCACTATTGCTCGAAAACTAGGTCATATTAAAGCATCAGATAAAAACTTCATCAATGCTAACCAACTCAATAAATTGCCTGCTGATAAAGTTCTTGTACTCTGTACAGGATCTCAAGGTGAGCCCCTTGCTGCGCTTAGCCGTATCGCAAACGGAACACACCGACAAGTAAGCATTATTCCTGGAGATACTGTGATCTTTTCATCAAGTCCAATCCCTGGAAATGGGCCAAGTGTGTCACAAGTCGTGAACCGCCTCAGTCGTGCTGGAGCAAACGTCCTTACTAATTCACCACTTAATTCACTTCACACTACAGGTCACGCCTCCAAAGATGAGCAAACCTTGATGTTACAACTTATTAAACCAAAATACTTCATGCCAATGCATGGGGAATACAAAATGTTAAAAACACACAAAGAAACAGCTATCGAAACAGGGGTTAAACCTGAAAACATCTTTATCTGTTCTAACGGTGATGTACTCGCAATTCGAAGTGGCGAAGTCTTCCAAACAGACGTTCGTATTCAGGCGGATGACATCTACGTAGACGGTAACGACTCCAGTGGACTTTCTACTGCAGTTATTAAAGACCGTAAAATCCTATCTGATAGTGGATTGGTAAGTGTCGTGGTTACGATTGATTCCCGACAAAACAAGATATTGGCTAAACCAAGTATCGTAAGTCGTGGTTTCGTTTTTATTAAAGAAAATCAAACGCTTCTCAAAGAAGCAGAACAAGTTGTGTACGAAGCACTCAAAAAGCGTATGCAAAAGAAAGTTACATTTGGTGAAATTAAAAATACAATTCGCGGTTCACTAGAACCATTCTTGTACAAGCACACCCAACGTAATCCGCTTGTAATTCCTGTTATTCTAAACCAAAGGCAAACTGTGGATGCATCAGCACCACAGAAAAATGCCAAGCAAAAACAAGGGAAAGCTCAAAAGCCAAAACAAAACAAGCAAGGTCAGAACAATAAACCCAAAGCTGAATCAAAGGATCAAAAACAAAACAGTCCAGCGAAACAACAACCAAAGCCTAAGAAAAATCCCAATCAACAAGTAAAGAAACCCGCTCAAGCGAAAGCAAAACAACCGACGAAAACTGACGTTGTAAAGCAACCTGAAACTTCAGTAGAAACTCATGAAGCGTAAGAAAAAACAAATAATTTCCTTACTTATTATATTTTCATTACTTGTTGGAGTTTATTTAGAAATGACTGTGTTTTCATTAAGTCGGGTATCGCTTCGCTTCGAAACTGTAGTATCCGAAAAGATTCCACCTTCATTCCATAATGCATCAATTGGTGTTATTTCGGATGTGAATGGAAATATCTCAAACTTAAATAAAGCTGTTGATCATTTAAAAATATATCAACCGGATATCGTTGTCTTCTCTGGTAACTTATTCGACGAAACAACAACCGCAAGTGATGAAGTTGCCATCCGTGACTTACTCACAAGTATTCCAGACAAACTTGGAAAATATGCGGTTCTTGGTAGTGGCGATATTCCAAGTTCAAACGACACAGCACGTCAAACCCTTCAAACTTCTGGGTTTCGCATTCTCGACAACAGTGTGACCCCAATTCATAAGCAAACGAATGAATCAATTCAACTTGTTGGCTTGAACACAAATGCAAGTATTACCTATCCAACCGTTGTTGATGGTGGCTTTGTTATTGCTATTGCACACAATCCGGATGTCTACGACAGTTTACGAGATCAGACCATGGATGTCATGATTACTGGGAAATCTATGAATGGAAAAATAAGGCTGCCACTCATTGGAGCCCTATTCCCATCCAGTAAGTACAATGAGAAACGCAAACAATATGATGAAACCATTATGATTCAAAGTTCTGGTGTAGGCACAAGCAAACCAGAATTTAGATTGTTTACAAATCCAGATGTTGTTATTATTAGATTACAAAACCCTCAGTAAATGAGGGTTCTTTTTTTGAAAGGACGATACTTATGAACCATAAACAACTAGCCCATCTTTTTATGCAGAAGTTTCTTGATGAAACGAGCAACGTTGTCGATATGACAGCTGGCAACGGTCACGACACTTTGTTCTTAGCGCAACATGCAAAACATGTCACAGCAATCGATATCCAAGCAGAGGCCATCAGAAGCGCCCAAGAGCGCACTAAAGAGTATCACAACATTACTTATCTAAATCAGAGTCACGACCTTGTAGACTACGCCCTAATCGCACCTATAACCGGCGCCATCTATAATCTCGGATATTTACCATCTAGTAACAAAGAAATCATTACAACTGCCGCAACTACTATTGCTTCATTACATCGCATTCTTCCTTATGTTGATGGATTTATCGTCGTATCCTGCTATCTCAAACATGACGGCGGATATGACGAGTATCTTGCAGTAAAAAACTTCGTAGAAGCTTTAAACAAGCCATACGAAGTTCTTGAATACGAGACGCCATTGAGTCCCGTTACCTATTTAATTGATTTAAGTAATAGTCAATAATGAAACGCTCCCGGTCATGGACTAATTCATTAACCATTTCCCGGGGTTCATTTAGAATCTCGCGCCATGCCTCAGGCGTTTTCCAAACCACTCCATCAAACCATTCTTTCTCAGCATCGGTCCACGCAATCGATGCTTTTTTTGTAGTTCGAACGACAAAGAAATGATGCATGGTAATCACTTCCAGTAAATTGTAACGATTAATCACTGAACCAAGATACGATTCAACCTCGCACTCATAACCTACCTCTTCAAGGACTTCTCGTTTGATCGCTTCAACAAGAGTCTCAGAACCTTCTACACCACCCCCTGGCGTCTCATAATGATCACGTGGTCCAAAGATATCATTTCCTTTAACATGCATCATTCCGACCTCATTGTGCTCGTTCAGAACAATAGCTCTGGTGGTCTTGCGAATGGTTGTAAATCCAGTATTTGGATATAATGTGTCATAAAATTCATGTAGTAACATTTTTGTGCCCCCTAAAATAAAAAAGACGCTGCTGCGCCTTTCAATGAAGTTGTCTATCGAACAAATATCTTGGGTGGGGGGGTAAAGATTATTTGTTGATAAACGATTGGCCATCTCTGACCATGTATAATATTACCTCTTTCGATAGTTTCTGTCAATAGATAAACACAAATATTTAATTTTCTATATAAATCACATTATTCATACCTTTCATTAAAATATTAAGTATTTGTGAAGATAAGAAAAAAAGAGATTGCTCTCTTTAGTTTCGTGTTGATTGACGTGGTGTATAAAGGTAACTGAGTTCAATTTCTTTATCTTCCACCTCATCGTCATTAAGCATTTTGGTAAGGACGCGCATTGATACCGCACCCAAGTCATATGCAGGGATTGCAAAGCTTGAGAGACGAGGACGTACCATTGAATTGTATTTCGAGTCAATTAAGCAGACAATTTCTAAATCATCTGGAATTGACATTCCACGTTCATGTGCAGCATTCATGGCCGAGATGGCTTGTGAGTCACGGTTAGCAATTAAGAAGTCATAGTCCATATCCTCGATGTGATCTAAGAAATAATCATACGAGCGACGGTATTCCGATGGAATTTCGATATACCCTTCTGAATCACGTCCCATTTCAGCGTAAGCACGACGTACACCTTGAATCATTTGATTTGTTGTAAAGTCATTCTTGCGATCTTGGATAATACCAACTTTACGGTCTTTATTCTTAGCAAGTTGGTTCATTGTGAGTTCATAAACTGCTTTTTCAATATCAACATATACTGATGAAATTTGTTTATCTGACATCTTATTTCCAATAATAACGATTGGGAATTGATATTTACTTAACTCTTCCAATTCATTATCCATTAATTTGTCGTTATAAATAATAACACCGTCGACACGGGACTTAATAACATCATCAATAACATCTTTGATATCAACAATTCCTTCTGTCATCGTGTGTAACATAATGCTATACTTGTAAATTTTCGCTACATCGATCAAACCGTTAATGATTTGGCCAGTATATGCAAAGCTCGCTTCTGGAACAAGTAACGCAATTGTTGTTGTTTTTTGAAGTGCTAAACCTTGAGCGATAGCATTGGGCTTGTAACCAAGCTTATCAATAGCGGATTCGACTTTAACACGTGTTTCTTCACGAACAATTTCAAGTCCGTTTATAACCCGTGAAACTGTAGCAAGGGATACTCCCGCTTCTTTTGCTACGTCGTATATAGTGACGCGTTTCATATTAATTATCATCCTTCTGTTCAGTTGTGTGTTCAGTCACATCTTCAATGACATCACGTAGTTCATCAGTTGATGATACGTAAATTGAGGATGGATCTGATGGTTTTTCTTTTGTTTCAGACACTTTATCAGCAACGAATTTAGATGTATCTTGGATGACTTTAGCACCATAATCGACAGCTTCCTTCGTTTTTTCTTTCAGTGTTTCTACATTCTTAACAACAGTTGGATTTGTTGCAAATTCATCCCAACTATCTTGTACTTTTTTGAACCCTACTTGTGCAGAATCAGTAATGCGATCGATTGTACCTGAATCTTCGACACGTTTCATCATATCTTTAGCTTGAGTATAGACACCACTTGCAAAATTTTGAACATCTTCTAAGAATTCACTTTTGTTTGGTGATGCTTCAATGACATCATACGCAGATTGGATAAGTTGAATATTCTTGTCATAAAGATTTTCAGTACGTTCACGTACAAGACTTTCACTTCTAAATCCAGAAATCATTTCCAGTGAACGAACATTCATATCATTTATGGTATTGATTGTTTTATCACGGAATGTGAAGAGGCGATCTTGATTGGCTTTGGTTGCAATGAGTTCATTACTTTTACTATAGAAATCGTACACCACATCGTCTATTTTATAAACGAGTTCGTTGAGTATATCATCATATTTAGTCATAAATTCCAAAATCCTCTACTTTCTCTTCAGCTTTTCGGGCTTCTGCTTCTGCATGTTCACGTGCTTCTTTTCGTACTTCTTTTTCTTCTTTTCGATGGGTTCGTTGTTGCTGGTTGTTTCGGAACCATTCAACGATTGCATCGGAATGCTTGATTGACATATTAACTGCCTTACTTGCAAATCCTACAGCAGAATCATTTACAAGGTCTACTGTATTCGAAACGTTGTTTAAGGTAGTAAGTGGTGCATCCAATTTGTCTACTGATCTTTGTGTAGCATCTATTACCCCATCGATTTTTGTGACTGTCTTTGGAAGTTCTTGTACGATTTTATAGATTCGATAAAGAATCATCGCAAGCAAGACTAAGCAAACCACTCCAATTGTTGGTAATAGTACAAGTGATACGTCGTGTAAACTCAATAGTAATTTATCCATCTTTTCACCTCTTATAGTTATTATTATACGTCTTTATGAAAAATGTTTCAATCATTGAAACGACGTTTCAACGCATCTTTGAAATCATAAATATCTTTGCTGCTCATAAATACATAAACAGCAGGACCGTATTTCTGAAGTTGATCTAACGATTCTTCTGATCCTTCATCAACAACGATGCTTCCTTTGATACGATCTTGAAGGTATGTTATATCAATATCGATACCTTCTTCTTGGTCATCAATACTTGTAAATGGCATCAGCGCAACATGATCCGCTAAATTAAGCGCATCGGCAAATGCATCAGCAAAGTAATAAACGCGACCTGTTCGGTGTGGTTTGAAAATCGCAACCAAGCGACGGTCTGGATAACGCGTATGTGCAGCTTCCAACGTAACTTTAATTTCAGTTGGGTGGTGCGCATAATCATCGATATAAATATTTTCTTTGCCTTCTTCAATTACAAATCGGCGTTTTGCGCCTTTAAAATTCTGAATTCCCTTTTCAATGGCATCAACAGCAATTCCTTCATAAAGACCTACACCAATTACTGCTAGCGCATTAAGAATCATATGATCGCCCACAAGTGGTAAATCAAAACGCTTTACGAATGTATCATTATGATAGACATCGAAAATGCTATGTGTTGTGGTTCGTTCTATATTTCGGGCTTGAAGGTTATTAGAATCTGAGAATCCATAGGTCCATACAGTCTTATCTTTGAAATCTAAATCGCGATAATGTGGATCATCACCCCATACAATAATAAGCTCTTCGACGTTTTCAGCAAATTCTTCATACGCCGATAGGTAATCTTTTTCAGATTTAAAATAGTCTACATGATCAATTTCAAAATTGGTCATGATTGCTACCTTTGGACGATACGCTAAGAAATGACGACGGAACTCACAGGCCTCAACCGCAAAGTAATCATCTTGGTTTGATAAATCACCACGTCCATCACCAATTAGATAGCCAGTATTTTTTGAATAATCAAGCATATCCTTTAACAGTGTTGTCGTCGTTGTTTTCCCGTGTGATCCACTGACAGTAACAGTTCGAAACTTCGAGACCAAATCACCGAGATAATCGTGATAACGATAAACGGTAACTGTATCGTTTGACTGTGCAGCAACCACTTCTTCGTGGTCATCACCAAACGCATTCCCAACAATAACAGTCATACCATCTTTAATATTGTTAGCATCAAAGTCCAAAATTGGGATTTCCAATGCGCGAAGTGAATCTTCGGTAAAGAAATGACGTGAAATGTCTGAACCTGCTACATCATAATCGAGATTACGCATGATTTTGGCTAACGATGCCATCCCAGTCCCTTTAATTCCAACAAAAAATAATTTATTTTGATTCATGCTTATCAAGCTCCTCAAGATAGTCATAGAGTGATACTTGGACTTCTTCCTCTGTACGCTCTGGTGCTAACAATTCAGTGACATCCATATCCATGACATCTTCTGAGATTTGTTCATGTACAGGTTCTGTTACTTCAATTTGTCCAAACATTGGACTAATCACACTTGTTTTAGGTGCACGTGATTTTGCATCTTGATAGTGTGGTTTTGCATTCGAAAGTGGTTCCGCACCATTATCAGAACCACCAAAAATTGGACTGATAATTTCCTTACGTTGATATTTTACCTCACGACGTGCAGAAGTTTTTTCCTCTGTTTTTACTTTGGATTCTTTCACTTCAGGATGCGTATCAATATCCACATCAATCATCATCGATTTACGTGTTTCTTGAGTAGACTCTGCACTGTTGTGAATTTCTTCTTTTTGTGAGTCTTTAAATGTCGGCGCAGGTGTTGAGACTACGGAAGCAGGCTCTACTTTCGTTTCCTTTGGTTTTGCGACCATTGGCTTTAGATTTGGAATAACAAGTGATTCCTCTTCTTTTTTATCATGCTTTTCAATTTCTTCCTCAATCACAATTTCCTCTTCTTTGAAGAGAAGTGATGTTAGTTTTTTAAACATTTTTAATCGTTCCCCCTACTCTTTTGGCGTTTCCGCTGGTTGTTCAGTCTTTGGAACTTCGATCGGATTATCTGGGTGAAGTTGATTGTAGATTTCAATCAAGCTTCCTTCCTCAGGTACTTTGTGATCAAAGAAATTTTCATGAACGGCTTTATAGTCAATGATTTCTTTGTTTGAGTAGTATGCAACAACTTCGTCTTCATTCACTTCCGTGCTTCGCATTGTTACAAACATAGAATCGGCTACATAAGCTAGATTTGATGGTGATACGATTCCGACTAGGGTCACGATACCATTTTCTAAGATTATTGTCTTTTTGTTACCGCTTGGTAAGACTGTAAAGATAAACTGACGTTCAACATCATTACGGTCTAAATAGGTCCCTGATTGGGTATACTCAACGGTATCTGCATTCAATTTCGTTTCGAGAACTGCTGAATCATAGTACTTACGCCCGATAATCTCTGATACATCTAAAGTCATCATGACGGGCTCTGACATCACAGTCATCATGGTTGAGAGTTGTGTGGTTTCTTTGACGCCAGTATCTGGTAAGACATAATACTTCAGATACTGCTTGTTTTTATTTGGTGATTGAACAAGAGGTCTGGATAAGGCATCCTGTACAACCGCCTCATAAGGTTTTGGCGAACTACACCCAGCAAGAATAACTAACACTAGGGCACTCGCGATGATTCGTTTAAACAATCACATCACTCCAAACATTGCTATCCATGAATCGAACAATTGCTTCTTTTGCTGCAGTATAGTCATCCGTATCAAGAATACTTCCTGACGTATGTATATTGCGAGCAACCACACAACATGTAATTGTTTTGATTCCTTCATTGGATTTGTGGACGATTCCTGCATCAGTTCCACCTGGAGAATAGTAGAATTGATGTTTAATATCATGTTCAACACAAATGTCTTGTAGTTTGTAAATTAGATCCTTGGTTGCAATCATGCTACCATCTGCCATTCGTAAGAGAATTCCAGCTCCTAGTTTTCCAAGTGCTTCTGAATCCATTGTATCGATTGCTGGTGAGCAATCAAGAATAATTGCAAGATCTGGCTTAATAAGTTGTGTAATCGTCTGGGCACCGCGAAGTCCGACTTCTTCTTGAACACTTGCACCAACATAGAGATCATAATCTAATTCTTGGTCTTTGAGTGCATCCAGTAAATCAAGTCCCATGACACAGCCATAACGGTTATCAAATGCTTTGGCAAGAAGACGTTTCCCACCATTGAGAATCTCAAATCCACCATCAACAACAATCATGTCTCCAGGTTGAATTCCCATGTTTTTGATATCGTCAGCATCCGTTGCCCCCACATCCACAAGCATTTGTGGAATATCGATAGGTTTTGCACGATCTTCAGGACTCAACATATGTGGTGGAATGCTACCGATTGTTCCAGGATAGATATCACCTTTACGCGTTGTAACGCGAACACGGTGTGCTAGTAACGTCTGATTAAACCATCCACCAACCGGATGAATCTTTAAAACACCTGTTTTTGTAACTTCTTTGACAAGAAATCCAACTTCATCCATATGTCCTAAAACCATGACACGTTTGGCATTGGGATTCTTACTTTTACGTACTGCCATAATACTTCCAAGATTATCCTGGATAATCTCATCAACACCAAGCTTTTCATATTCTTTGCGCAAGTATGCAGCAACTTGATGTTCATGTCCACTGACACCATCTAATTGTGTCAATGTTTCGAACCATTGTAATTGTTGTTTACTTAACATCTTTTTTCCTCCAAATTGCTCTAAATATTGGTTGCCCCATTTCATGGAACTTGTGTTCATATTCCGTGAAAGGATCGTTATCATCAGTTGTTCGGAAATCAACGTGGACATCTACTAATTCAAATTTGTGACTGCCAACGCTTACCAAGGAATAATTGAAGAGTCCAACATTATCTGTTTTCATCCAAATTTCTCCTGTATCAGTGAGTACGTCATAGTAATCATCTAATTTTGTCTTGTAGGTTAAACGGCGTTTTTCATGTCGATTCTTTTTCCAAGGATCACTGAAGTTTAAATGAACCACATCAACCTCTTTCGGTCCAAACATCTCCGAGAGTTTTTCGGCATCACCATAGATGAAACGTTTTCGTTCACCCGAGTTGCTTTCTAACTTTTTGAGTGCGATAGAACTTGCTGTAAAATCGCGCTCCATTGCTACTATCCCGCGTTCAGGGTATAGGGCTGACATTTGATGCCAATAATCCCCTTTTCCTGCACCAATTTCCACATGGAGTTTATCGGTCTTTAGGGTTTCTTTCCAGTTGCCTTTAATGGCTTCAAAATCGCTTATTAAATAATCAGAAAATTGTTCGAAAACCTCCGAACTCCAGTCTTTTTTACGTAATCTCATGTCTTATACCTCTTTATGTTCCTATTGTATCATGCTTACATTATGAATATCGTATTTTTTACATTATTTTCATCATTATGTGATAAAATACAATTATGACAAAAAAATACAGTGTAACAGGCATTGTCGTGGAATATAACCCACTTCATAATGGCCACATTTATCATATCAAGAAGGCCCGCGAAATCACAAATTGTGATGTTTTAATTGCGGTCATGTCAGGCAATTTTGTCCAGCGTGGAGAACCCGCATTTATTAATAAATGGGAACGCACTGAAGCAGCATTAAATCATGGTGTTGATATCGTGATTGAACTTCCCACACCATTCGTTTTACAAAGCGCTGACTTTTTTGCAGAAGCGGCTGTGACACTTTTACATCGTATGGGCGCTGACACCATTGTCTTCGGCTCGGAATCCAATAATATAGAGCATATCAAATCACAATTTCATTATGATCCAGACGTAGGTCAAAGCTATGCTCGACAAATGGGAACCTCTCGCAATGCTAATGATATTCTTGGTTTTCAATACATTCGTGTCGCTGAAATGCTTGGCATCGCTACACGTACAATCCAACGCACAAACAATTATCATGGAACAGACATTGACTCGGACATCGCCTCCGCAACCGCAATTCGTAATCACTATGGTCACAAACCAGTTTCACACACGACCCCTTTAGATCTTGATCACAGCACATTGCATCGCCTTGAAGCCTATGATTTACAAATACGCGCAATCATACTTCAAAACGATACATCGTGGTTACAATCGATTCATCTTGTCGACGAAGGCATCGAAAATCTCTTAAAGAAAAATGTTCACCTTCCCATCACGGAACTTATTGAAGCTTGCGTCTCAAAACGCTACACACGATCTCGCATCCAACGTACTTTAATGATGATTTTACTTGGCATTAAACGTTCCGATGTGATTTTGCCATCAAATACCCGCATTCTTGGTATGACGAAAGCTGGGCAAGCGTATTTGAAAGCTCAACGGGAAGCAACTAATGCTGTAACGGCCTATAAGTATTATGACGACAATAATTTAGAAATGCGTGCGACACTTGCATACAGTATGCCATATCCTAAAGACTATCGAGATTGGTTGATACAAATGGAAAAGTCTGGTTTAATACGGACTGAATAAGATACAAAAACGAATCCAGAACATGTTCCTCAACTTATGATTGACGGAGCGTTCCAGATTCGTTTTTTATTTTAGAATTTTAATGGTTTAATTGCTTCCCATGGGAAACCATCACGACCAAAATGGCCAAAGTTTGCACTTTCGCGGTAAATTGGACGTAACAAATCAAGTTCTTTAATAATATTTCCAACTTTGAAATCAAAGTTAGCGTTAATGATTTCCAAAATTTCTGCTTCTGGACGTTTCGCGGTGCCAAATGTATCAATATGAATTGACAATGGATCGGATAAGCCAATTGCATAACTTAACTGAATTTCAATTTTGTCTGCTAATCCAGCAGCTACCACCGACTTCGCAACATAACGGGAGAAATATGCAGCCGAACGGTCAACTTTTGATGGGTCTTTTGAACTAAAGCATCCACCGCCAATGCGACCAACACCACCGTATGTATCAACAACAATTTTACGGCCTGTCGTGCCTGAATCACTAAATGGTCCGGCAATACTGAACTCGCCACTTGGATTGATAATAAAACGCGTTTCATCTGTAATCCAGTGAGCATCGATTGTTGGTAAGATAACATCATTCATGATTGTTTCTTGAATTGTTTCCAATGGTATACCAGCTTGGTGCGACGCACTGACTAAGACAGTATGGACATACACTGGCTTGTTGCCATCGTACGCAACGGTAACTTGTGTTTTTCCATCAGGTAATAACCAATCAATCGTTGCTTTAGCCTCACTAAGACGTTGGGATAGCGCATGTGCCAAAGCAATTGGTAGTGGCATATAGCTTTCAGTTTCATTCGTTGCATATCCAAACATAATCCCTTGGTCACCAGCGCCAACACTTTCATCACTCACAACCGCATGATTGATTTGTGATGACTGCTTGTTAACTTTCACTAAGACATCGTAGGTTTCTTTGTACCCGATATCAGCGAGAACTTGCTTCGCAATTGCAGCATAATCTACTGTTGCTTGTGTATTTGCCTCACCATAAACAAGAATAAAATCATCTTTAATGGTAGCCTCAACTGCCATTTTTGAGTTCGCATCTTCTTTCAATGCTGCATCTAAAATTGCATCTGCGATTTGATCACAGATTTTATCAGGGTGACCATCTGTCACACTTTCTGATGTAAAATATACGTATTCCATTCTAATACTAGCCTCTTTTTCTAACGACATAAAAAAAAGTCCTAGCAACAACACTAAGGCTCATTATTAAATAATGATAGCTCATCGTTGTTAGCTGTACCACCTTACATTGTGTAGGTTGGTATGAGGTCAACGAGCTAACTCTCTACCTCAACTCTTGATAATCGCTAACCAATTATATGATATCTTTTTGATGATTGCAAGTACACTAGCAATCATTTCACAAACAAATTGTCGCTTTGACGTTTCCAGTGAGTACAATCAAGTGCATGTATCAAAGACCAAAATCTGTATTCTTCTATAATTTCTTTTTTACCCATTTTAATTATATTTCCGTTTCTTTATTTTATCCGTGTTATAGTATAGAAAAGGAAGTACGACTTATGACACAACTTGATACAGCACTTCAACAATTAGTTAATGACTATTCTCAGAAAGCCGAGGCAGCGTTCGAAGCTGCATTGCGTGATACTCATATCTATATAATTCAAGATTTCTCCATCGCAACCGATGATGGCATCACCATCATTCCTGTTTTTTCAAACGATCGCTATGCAGAAGAAATGGGTGTAGTTGATTCACCCATTCACGTTCAATTTCTACGTGACCTCACGTTAAAACCAAATTATGAAATTGTAATTAATCCCATGCATGAAGCAATTTCACTGGATAACTCAATGCTTGAACTTATTTTCGATGAAAATCCGGAGGTTTCGATTAAACCAGCCGATAATACGGCACTCATGGTTATCTTTACATTAAAAGATCGACTGGAGGCATATGGTGATATTACAGCCGCATCGCTTGGAATCCTCCAAACCGGTAGACGTAGCGAATTCGTAGTTATTATCGATGGTGTTGAGGAAGAGACTGCGCTACGAGAGATTGCTGAAACGCTCTTGGCTGACATCAACGCTCCTCTTCCGGTAGATTTGTATCCGCGTAATTCTGAACTCGGACACGCCATTGCAAACATTACGAAACCATTTTATACCAAATAAAAAGTAGCCGAGGCTACTTTCCTAAATTCAAATCTCAACCGCACCACCAAGGTGCGGTTGTTTTTGTATAATAAAAGGAGCCCACCCGACTAAAAGGAGCTCCCATATGAAGTATAAGCAATTAAATAGAAAAATAAAAGACCA
>NZ_WTSX01000013.1 GCF_009828745.1 Erysipelothrix anatis | reverse complement strand
TATGATCCATACACAGGAAGAACTACACCCAAAGTTCATCACGCAATCAACCTAACAATCAGGTACTTAGAAGCGCAGGAGATAATCAATGGAACCATTTAAATCGAAAATAGTAACTAACGTATTGCTAGTCGCAATTCTAGCCTGTTTATTGGCTCTTGGAGTGGAAATTTCATCAGAGAGTAAAGACCTGAAAAATGATTACCTAGTCGGCGATGTTAACGGCGATGGAATATTAAATATATCAGACATGGCCATGATTAAGAGTCATCTTATGGGAGTAAGACGTCTTGAAAAATCAGAACAACTGCGGGCTGATATCAATAAAGATGGAATAGTGGATGGAACAGACTTGGAATTAGTAAGGATTATCATTCAACGAAAGTTAGGGGTGTATGAATAATGACATTAAACGAATCAGATAGAATTAAACTCGAGTTAGATCAGTTTAAAAGAGAACTATCCTCATGTAATTGGTATAACATGAAATTAAGAGAGGTAAATTTAGACCTTGAAGAAATAGCGGTCAAACTGTATGAAGTACCAGGACAGTCATATGAAGAGCGAATTGGTTCAAACAACGGATATCAAACACCCAAACTTGCATTGATGCTGGAAGAAGAGGAACTAATTAGATTAAGGGATAATTGGGAATCCAAAATAAATTACTGCAGAAAGGTTTTAAGCTTTTGCAGTATAGATGTAAAGACTTCCCTAATAAGAATGTACATATTGGAAGATAACCATAGCGAAGTGGCAGAAACCTATGATTATTCAAGAACTGGATGGAACAAAATTATTGATAAAGAACTTAAAACGTTACTAATTACTATGTGAAACAAAAAAGAGACATTGTCTCTAAAATAAAGTGTTATTATGATATCGTTAAGTTGTAACGGCTTAGCAAATCTCTAAACACAATCCATATCCGTACAAAAGGCACGCATTAATTTGTGTGTCTTTTGTTTTGGTTCGCGCCACAGCATAACCAGACAAGTTATAATTCCTCCGCTGTGGCGGGAACGAGAAAGGGTGATTACATGTATCTATGCACAAAACTATGTATTGGTAAGAGTAATTCAGAATATTTAGTTCAAATTGCACAAGGTGATAAAGTTCAAGTGATTAAGAAACTAAGGGATGTAGTCCAAGTGAGACTCAACTCAAAACAAATTGTCTACATTAGCAAGTCTACATTGATGTCTAACTTCAAACCTATTTAACGAAATGAATTACAGTAAGAAGCAGCGAAGAGCAAGAAGATCCAAGCCAAAGAACTGGGAGCATGAGATTGCAAAAGGTAATACAGATGCATTCTACAAAAGTACTGATTGGGATATCTTACGGGAGAAAGCATTAATAAGAGACAACTTTACTTGTCAATTCTTTATGGGGCTTTGGACTGACGGAAAACACAAACCAACTCGTATTGAACCCGTAAAAGCAAATACAGTTCACCATATCATTTCAATTAAAGAGAGACCTGACTTATGTTTGGATATAGATAACGTTATCAGTTTATCTTTTGATGCTCATGAATTGATTGAGGGAAGAAATGGATTTTTGTTTAAGCGCAAGAAAAAATTGACCAAGGAGATGTGGTAATGGAACTTAACAAATATATTCTACAAACGAATGGACTACTACAGTCCGAACAAAAAGGCAGTGGAGTCATAAAGTACACTGAGGATATTATGACAACTTACTTCCTAACGGAGTTAGATGTCAAAGCAGTACAAGTATTTGCTTCTACAAAGGTAAGTAATGATGTTGCACTTCAGCTATCTCATACGACAAAACTAATCGAAGTAATCCAAAATTCTTTTATGGTATTGATTGATATTGATCAAGCACAAGCAAACGAAATAATGAAACTGATTGGCATGTTCGATGGTTCTTTTGTTGAAGGTAAACAAGCTGCAGTGTACGACTACTTGGTTAAGGTTGAGGTTGCTAATGGATTAATACTTGTTGCTGTAACAGAAGTTAGTTAACTAAGTTAACTTGTTTGTTAACTTAAATAAAAAATGAAGTGTCAATCAAAATACCCCCCCCTAAAAATCTCGGATTAATAATTTTCTAAGGGAGAGCGGGAGTGTGGGTCTGACTGTTCAGAAATAATTGAAAATCTCGCGTGAAAGGGGGTGCTGATAAATTGGACCTAAAAACACAGTCTTTAGAGCTTAAAAAAGCATTGAAGAAAAACAAATCATTCAGTCAACGTAAATTAGCCGAATATTGCTCTGTTAGTGCTTCGATTGTTAGTCAGTGGGTAAACGGGAAACAAAAAATCAGCGACGCAAAACTTCCTCTTGTCGAGTCATATTTTGATGTTAACTTTGTTACTGAGAAAAAACCCAAAAAAGTTAACAAAAAGATAAAAGTTAACCAAGTTGAAAATGTCACTGATAATTTAATCAGTTCAAGTACCAATCTCAAACCACCTGATTCTAGTAATGAAAAATACGACTTAATTCGCAATGATTTATCAGATCAACTCGAAGCTCAAGGCAAGTTTGGAAAACACTATGAAAGTATACTAGATCATCTAGTGTACTTTTTTAAATTGAAAGACGAATTGCAGAATGATATCGAAACAAATGGAATCAGAATAGAAATATCTACTGGTAATGGACATCCTAAAATTGTTGACAATCCATCAATTAAAAACTTGAATTCAGTTAGCTCGAGAATCATGACAATTATTAAAGACTTGAACCTCGAAGATGAAGAACCTGCGGATGGTTTTACATTTGATGAATTTACCTAAAGTAGTCGTCGAGTATATTGAATTTGTCAGCAATAACCCAGATGCAATATCTAATGATATTAAGAAACTCATCGAAAATGTTGTAATTCCGACTTTCGATGATGAAAACACTTATTTTGATGAAGAAACATTTAATAGGTGTATCTCATTTTGCGAAAGATGGTTCTATCCACTGTTTCCTTTTCAAAAGTTTAGGTATGCAATGGCATTTGTATATCGAAAAGATAATCCGGACATAGTAATCTTCAAAGAACAGTTTGATCTCATGGGTCGAGGGAATGGTAAAGATGGATATCTAATACCTTTGGCACTATTTATGTTAACTCCTATGTATGGGGTCAATAATTACAACATCGACATTGTCGCTACAAGTGAAGAACAGGCAATTAATTCATTCGATGTGGCATATAACATGCTTGAAGAAAATAAAAAAGTCATGCGCAAATTATTTTACTGGAACAAAACAGAAATCATTTGCAAACAAACGAAGTCAAAAATGCGATACAACACCTCTAATGCTAAAACGAAAGATGGTAAGCAAACGGGAATGATTATCTTTAATGAGCTTCATGCATATGAAGATTACAAACAGATTAATGTTTTCTCGTCAGGTCTTGGAAAGATTAAACATGCTAGAACGTGGACAATTACTACAAATGGTGTCGTTCGAGATGGTCCGCTAGATGAAAAAATATCAACAGCAGAGAGCGTTCTAAATGGTGAAGTCAATATGCTAAGTATGTTTCCGTTCCTAAATAGAATTGATAGTAAATTGATTGATAAACCTATGAAAAAGTATTTAGAGACATTTGATGAAAATGATATCGATATAACTGTTTGGGAGCAATCAAATCCGAGTCTTAGGTATATGCCTGTACTTAAAGAACAGGTTATTACCGATTACGTAAAAATGTTAAAAACACCTTCATTTAAAACTGAATTCTATGCAAAACGAATGAACAGACCAATGCAGCGCCAGGAGCAAACAGTTACAAGTTGGGAAAATATACTCAAAGCTTCTTATTCTGATGTAACACGAAAAATTGGAAGAAGCCAAACGGTAAAGAATGGCAGTGCTGCAATTGTAGGTATCGATTTCGCTTCATTTAATGATTTCGCCAGTGCTGGATTTTTATTTGAAGTTGATGGAGAAACCATTTGGATACAAAAAACTTGGATTTGCTCAAGAAGCAAGTTTTTTAAAGAAATGAAGTTCCCGTTCGACAATATTGGTCAAGAAGGATTTAAAGATTTTGAAGTTCTTGACCACGATTACATCGATGAACGTCATCTCGTTGGTTGGGTCTATGAAAACATGATGAAATACAACGTAAAGAAGATTGTTCTCGACAGTCATCGATTCCTATTGCTCAAAGCAGCTTTTGAAGAATATGGAATAACAGTCGAATCTAGAGACAATAAAGATGGAATGGTACGGATGATTCGACTTAATAACTCTGTTTACAACATAGTGGCTCCGCAGATAGAAAAACTATTTATCGAAGGGAAAATTAATATTGGGAACAGTGCGATGATGCGGTGGGCAATCAATAACACTGCAATGAAACGAGGTAAAGATGGTTCTCTTAGTTTTGATAAGATTGAACCGAAGTTACGGAAAAACGACCCTTTCATGGCATTTGTCCATGCTATGCAGGCTAAAGAATTACTCAAAACACAAGTAATTACACTTTATATGTAATTTAGAAAGGAAAACATTTATGAATCTATTTAAAAGATTACAAAAGAGTTCTGTACTCATTGATTTTTTAGACGGTGATCTAGAAAAAACTGCAAAAGAATTAAATGTAAAAGAACTA
Source organism: Erysipelothrix anatis (assembly GCF_009828745.1). Classification (GTDB taxonomy): domain Bacteria; phylum Bacillota_I; class Bacilli_A; order Erysipelotrichales; family Erysipelotrichaceae; genus Erysipelothrix; species Erysipelothrix anatis. The sequence continues at coordinate 58,466 of NZ_WTSX01000013.1, read as the reverse complement.
ATGATTGATCATGCGATTGATTTAATTGCAAAGCAAATATCTAAGGCAAAATTTAATTATTATGAGAATGGCCAAATTAGTAATGACGAAGTTTCGTACACATTAAACGTAAAACCTAACAACATCCAACTAGCTAATTCATTCTGGTCAGATGTAGCAAGAACTCTTTTAAAAGAAAATGAAGCTTTGCTTATCGTTAAAAATAAGAAATTAGTTCTTGCTGAGAGCTTTGATGTAAAAAGTGCAGAGTTTAACTCAGTAAAATATTCGAACATCAAATTCACATTTGATGGCAAAAGTTACTATTCAACGAGCTCATCTAGTGAAAACGCAATTCATCTATCGCTTGGAGATTCCGATATAACCAATGTCATTGAATCCTTTAATAAAGATTATTCAGAAATGATTCAAGTTGCTTTAAAGGGGTATTTAAGAAGTAACAGTAAAAAATTCAAGTTAACGCTTCCCGGGGCAAACACCCAATACCAAGACCAGGATGGAAATGAAGTAAGTGTAGATAGTTATGTAAATGAAAAGGTTCTTCCAAGTCTGCTTGACGTGGGAGATGGAGTAATATCGATACCAAATAGTTTCCAGCTTGAAGAAATGAATATTAAAGAAACTTCAAAAACTTCAAGTGATACGAATGATCTTATAAAGAAATTTGGTGATTACGTCGCCATGATGTTTTGTATACCATTAGATGTTTTCTATGGTAGTCAGACTGAAAAATCTACTGGAACAAATGATTTCATGACTTTTGCGGTCATGCCGATTATTAAAATTATCGAAACTGGACTTAATGCTGGACTTATCTCAGAAAAAGACTATCTAAACAATACTCGAATCATCGCAAACAAATTCTCAATGCAGTATTTCAACATTATGGATATTTCATCGAGCATTGATAAATTGCGCAGCGTAGGATATTCGTTTAATGATACTCAAACATTTATCGATGAACCGACTATTGATGAAGAATGGGCCAATAAACGATTTATAACGAAGAACTATCAAGACATGAAATTCGACGAGCAAAAGGAAGGAGGTGATTAAATGAACGATGTGATGCAATTTAAACAAAAAAATGCAACCACAACTGAAATGTACGTTTACGGAGAAATTCGTAAAAAAGGATTATTCGAGATGTGGTTTGGTGATGACGAAACTAGAACAGGTGCATTTGATATAAAAGATGCATTAGAAAAAGTGACAACACCGAATTTGACAGTACGTATCAACTCAATGGGCGGATCCGTAAGTGAAGGACTAGCAATTTACAACCTTCTTGAAAGTTTTGAAGGTGAAGTCACGACAATTATCGATGGATTTGCATGTAGTGCAGCTTCGATTATTTTCATGGCTGGGAGTAAACGGATCGCGCCTGAATCTAGTTTACTTATGATTCACAATGCATGGTCTAGTGTTTCGGGAGATTCTAATGCACTTGAAAAAGCTGCAGAGGATTTAAAGAAAATTACACAACCAAGTCTCAGTATTTATACTTCAAAGAGTAATCTAAAAGAAGATGAAATCAAATTGATGATGGATAAGGAAACTTGGATTACTCCTCAAGAGTCATATGACTGGGGATTTTCAACGACAATTGATCGTAATGAAGCGAAACAGTCCATTGGAGATGAATACTTCAAAAGATTAATTATCGAAAATAAATCTTTGAAACAACAATTGAATGAAATAAGTTTAGAAACCGTTGAACAACAAACACAAAACGTGACTGGTTGGGAGGGTTTCTTTTAGTTGATAAAGGAGAAAATTATGAAACTAAAAAACATTAATACTGAAGCATTGGTACAGAAAATTCAGGAAGCTTCAATGGAAGGCAAGAGTGAAGCAATTGTTCAAGCGATGCAAGCGTTACTTGATGATGCAATGAGTGAACAAGTTACACGATATCAAGAAATGGCAGCAGATGTTCAAGCAAATGCAGCAATGGCAGAAAAATACGGATTACGTCAATTATCTTCTGAGGAAAAAGATTACTATCAAAAAATCACTACTGGAGCATATACGACGGAACAAGACAATTTGCTTCCTAAAACAGTTCTAACTTATTTATATGAAGATTTGAAAAAATCTCGTCCTTTGTTCGCACACATTGACTGGGCACCTGCAGGTCTAAAAAAATGGATTGTTGGTGAAAAAGTTGGAAAATCAACTTGGGGTGCGCTCGATTCAAAGATCACGGAGGAAATTAAAGCCGAATTAAGTACTATTGATTTAGAAGCACACAAGTTATCTGCGTTCTCTTTAGTACCTCTTGGAGTTATTGAATTAGGGTTCGAGTGGGTCGATTTATTTATTCGTGAATCATTGCTAGAAGCAAATGAAGAAGGTCTCGAAGAAGGCTTTATTGCAGGGATTGGAAAAGATTCTCCGATTGGAATGCTTAAAGATTTAGATGGATCTGTAACTGGTGGAGTTTATCCGGACAAAACAGCAGTTAAATTAACAGATTTTACACCAGCAGGTCTTGCTGAAGTTGTTAAATCACTCAGTGATGACGGTAAACGCACAATTTCTAAGATGCTTCTCGTCGTCAATGCTTCAGATCAATATACAAAAATTGCGCCAGCAACTGTATTTTTAACCGCTACTGGAGAATATCGTCGTGTGATGCCTTATGATATCGAAATTATTCCATCTGTAGCAGTTCCAAGTGGTAAAGCCATTTTGACACTACCTAAAGCTTATACTGCTGGTATCAATCGTATGGGAATTTCTACAAGTGATGATTTCAACTTCTTGGATCACTTACGTACACACAAAATTGTTACATATGGTAACGGAATCATTAAGAAGAATAACATGGCAGTTGTGCTTGATATCACTGATATTAAGCCAGTAGCATTCAATGTTGCACAAGATGGAAAAACTGGTGAAGGAGCATAAGCTCCTTTTCTCATTAATTCAAGGAGGTAATTATGTATGAAGTAATCGCACGTTGGCACGACTTAAAAGATGATAACCATCAGTACCATCCTGGTGATACTTATCCACGTGAAGGATTGAAGCCCAACAAGAAAAGAATTCAAGAACTGAGTTCAACGAGTAACATTCGAGGAATTCCTTTAATTAAGAAAATTGAAAAGAAGGTAGCCGATAATGGTGAACAAGAAAACGGAAACTGACTTCGATAAAACTAAACTAATGGCAGAAATACGTATTGAACAAAATATTTCGCCGTACGTAGAAGATGCATCGTTTACTCACTTAATTGATGAAGGTATTTATGACATCAATAATATGTCGGGTTTTCGAATTGACTATGACCAAGATTGTGATGCAAGAGCGTTATTAAAAATGTATGTTTTATATCGTCGTTTTGCGCGACTTTCAGAGTTTAAGGAGGTATATGCAGGTGCTTACACCACTTTACAAATCAGGTACCACAATGCCGGTATATAACGATGGTTTTGCGTCGATATTAACTATTGATCAAACTGATGATAATTATCCTCAAGATGTGTTAGTTAACACTGATAAGAAGATAGGTTTCAAAATGTTATCAATTTCAGATCGGCTCAAGTTCGAATTTGAACAACGGGAAAAGAAAATCTCATTGAAAATTAGAATCCCTCAAAGTATGGAAATTACATCAAAAACTGTATTGAAACTCGGGAGTGATTACCACAAAGTTTACAACGCATATCACTTCACGAATAAAGAGGGATTTCCTGAAACAGATTTAACTCTTGAGCCGTATACTGATCCAGTTTTGAAGGAGAATGTGAATGGATAAAAGCAAGCTTGTAGAAGTTCTCAAAAGTCTTGGAATACCCGTCAACGAAGGAATCCAAAATGATAACGATGTAAACAAATCTCCTAGAATTGTATTTTTTGAATACTTATGGACCGACATTCCAGCAAGTGATGATGTTCATGCCACAGTTGTGACATATCAAGTGTCTTTCTATTCAAGAACTCCTCGTGATCCCAAATTAATTCTATTAAAAGAAAAACTCAATGAATTAGGTTCTAGGCCTCAAATAAATCATGAGTTTGTTGACAAAATTCCATCATTTCATTCATTTTTTCAAATAGATGTTATTGAAGATTTAGGAAATGAGACAGAATAACGATTCGTTCGATGCTTTTCTAGAACTCAGTGAGTATCTTAGTGAAGTAACAACTTCTGCAAGCAAGGTACAGGATGTTCTAGTTATTGCGGCAAAAGAGTATTCAAATGATTTGAGAAAATTGCCTAAACCACATTCAGATATCAGAAAAGCTGGATATACTCATTTGCTCGATAGTATTGGGTACGTTAGGGCAAAAGACAATGAGGTCGAAGTAGGGTCTAAAACTGAATACTATTTACGTTTTGTAAATGATGGTACAAAATCAAGCGCAAAAAGAAAATGGAGTACTCCAAGAACTCTATTTTTGAACAATACTTACGAACGAAACAAAGAGAAATACAATGCACTAATGCTTCGCAAATTGAAGCTAGAAGGATAAAAAATGACTACAAAAAAACCATTTATTAAGCGCTCTGTCGGCGCGCAATATACTGCATTCAATACACCAGGGGCAGATGGACAGTTCGATTTAGCTGCATTTGAAAAAGCAGTTAAACAAGAAGTTGTCAAAACAATTGGTGTGACAGAAAATGAAGAAACAAATACTGTTACCGCAAGTGGAAAAATGTATGCAACAGTGTCACAACGCAACGGTACGGAAATTGCGATGGATGTTGTAGCGTTTGATCCACAAACACTATCTCGAATGCGCGCAGAAACCAATACTGGCGGACTCGTAAAGAGCGGTGAAGGAAAAGAACGTCCATTTTTCGCATACGGATATGTCGAGAAGAAGGATGCTGGAAATTACAAGTATATTTGGTATCCAAAATGTCAACTTGTGTCGAACACAAAAGACATTGCGGATGGAGGTGAATCATTCAGTGAGCAGAATGATACATTAACGATTCGTGCTTACGCATATGATGATTTAGGAAACGATCATGTTTACATCGACAGTGAATTTGAAAATGTTCCTGAAGGGATTACTGAAGATAAATTCTTTGCTAAACCTATTACAACAATTGAAGGATTAACAGAAGGAGCGTAATGCTCCTTTTGTTGTTAAAAGGAGGATCCAATGATTCTACAACTTAAATCGGGACAAGCAATAAAACTTGAGTGGAACTATCTAGTTCTTGAATATTTGGAAGAACGAGAAGGTTCAATGGAAATGTTGCAAGAAAAAGTAAATCAAACGAATGACCTTGAAAAAGTACGTCTATCCAATTCATTCATTTATGCCGTTATTCAAGCAAATGTTGATGATGTGATGACTTACAAGCAAGCAATTAGAAGTGTTAAGCCCGAGGACTATCCGCGTGTTTTCGCATTCATTCAAAAGCAATTAGAACTTCAAAATTCTTACAAAAAAAAAGGAACATCAAAGAGGAATGGAAACCGCAAAAAGAACGGTCAGAAAAAATCGACTGGGCAAGCCTGAAATTTACAGCAATTCAAATTGGCATTGGCGAGTCTGAATTTAAAAAAATGAATCCCATCGAGTTCAATCAGATGGTCGATATGCATATTGAACTAGAAAGGAAAAAGAATGGCAAATGATTTAAAGAAAGTTGGTCTCATATTTAAAGCCGATGGTTCTGCTGATTTTATTAAAAGTAATCAGGCTGTAAATGCAGTTCTTAAAGAAAACTATCAACAATTCAGGTTAACACAATCTCAATGGGATAGTTCTACAAAAACATCTGAAAAATTAAGAGACAAGATGCAGTATCTTACACAGGCATATGATATCCAAAATGACAAAGTAAGAATCCTTAAGACTGAACTTAAAGAACTTCAATCGAATGAACAATCATCAACTGTTGAAATTGAAAAGAAAAAAGCTGCAGTTGCGCAAGCGGAAGCAGAACTCGGTAGATATCAAAAGCAAATGAATGCAACTTCAAAAGAGATTAAGTCAGGAACGGCCGATCTAAAAGATTTTGCAAAGAAACTTGATGATACTGGAGACAAACTTGTTAGCACTGGAAAGAAAGCATCGGTATTCTCTGCAGCCTATGCTGCGGCTACTGGTTTAGCGATTAAAGCATCAGTCGATTTTGAAAGTGCAATTGCAGGAGTAAATAAAACTATTGACGGTACTCCAAAACAACTTGCAGACATTAAGCAAGGCATTAGAGACATGGCAAAAGAAATTCCAGCAAGCACTACCGAAATTGCAGCAGTTGCAGAAGCAGCCGGTCAACTAGGAATACAGACCGATAACGTATTAGCTTTCTCAAGAGTAATGATTGACCTTGGTAACGCAACATCGATGTCTGCAGAAGAAGCGGCAACAACTCTTGCTCGATTTGCGAATGTAACTAGAATGTCTCAAAATGATTTCTCAAAGCTCGGATCATCCATTGTAGCTTTAGGTAACAACTTTGCTACAACTGAATCCGAAATTTCGGCAATGGCCATGAACCTAGGTTCTGCAGGAACGCAAATTGGAATGAGCCAAAGTGACATATTAGCGTTGGCAGCATCATTAAGTTCAGTAGGGTTGGAAGCACAAGCGGGTGGTACTGCATTTTCTAAATTGATGATTGAAATGCAACTTGCGACTGAAACAGGTAGTGATGCATTAGCAGATTTTGCAAATGTCGCCGGTATGAGTGCAGATGAATTTGCACATAAATTTAAAACTGATGCAACAGGAGCTGTTATGGCATTCATTGAGGGATTATCCAAAACTGATGAACGCGGAGCATCGGCAATTAAAGTTCTTGATGATATGGGTATTTCTGAAACACGTCTACGAGATGCCTTACTGCGTTCAGCAAATGCCAGTGATATATTTAGTGATGCAATAGGTCTAAGTTCTCAAGCATGGGAAGAAAATACGGCTCTAACTGATGAAGCAAGTCAAAGATACGCTACTACAGAATCTCAAATGATTTTGCTAAAAAACTCAGTAAATGATTTAGCTATTTCTTTTGGTGATTTATTGCTACCAAAGGTCCAAGCATTCGTTGATTTCATGAAAAACATAGTTGATGCAATAAACAATCTTAGTCCTGCAATGAAGTCCGTTGTTTTATTTATCGGATCACTTGTTGCTGCGATTGGTCCGTTGCTAATAATTATTGGAAAAATGGCTCATGGTGTTTCTGCATTGATGAAAGCATTTATTTCACTCAAACCAATAGTTGCCCCAATATTTGTTGCTTTAAAAGCTGCAGTCGTTGGGTTTGCTGCAACATTAGGTTTGCCGGTTGCCGCAGTTGTTGCAATTGGTGCAGCTATAGCAGCTTTAGTTGTTGTAGTTGTTAAATATTGGGACGAAATAAAGACATTCACTATAAATACGTTTAATGCCATTTCAGAGACAGTTAGCGGTGTAATTTCAGGTATGGGTCAACACTTCACGAACTTTAAAGATTCAGTAACGAGTGTCATTGAATCAATCAAACTATTTTTTACTGAATCATTTGCAAGTATTGAAACTTTCTTCCAGGAAATATTTAACAATATCTCAATCTTTGTAACTGAATGGATAGCAATCATTTCGGAAAACTTCAACGCATTTATTGCAAAAATAATGGAGATGTTGGCATTACCAATTGAATATTTAAAAAATGCTGCAATTCTTATTGTGGCAGTGCTTGCAATGATGTTAGAGACTATTTATACAACTGTAATCGCGCCATTAGTTGCATTCTTTGTAGGTGCATTTGAAACGATAAAGACTAACATCGAAACAACGATTGCGAATGTAGTTGAGTTTTTTCAAACATCATTCAATACAATTCAAACAAACGTTACTGCAACCTTGAATGGGATTTATGAATTCTTTACTAACATATTCGATTGGATTAATCAAAATGTTATGATGCCGTTTCAACTCAAAATGACTGAAATCTTTAATTCAATTAAGCAAGTTGTATCATCGTTTATCGAGGGTACAAAGGCATTCTTTATGAATGGTTTTGAATGGGTTAAAAACAATGTAGTACAACCGCTTGTAGGATTTTTTAGTGGGGTTTTCAATTCTATCTTTAGTGTTATTAACAACGCTATTTGGTCAATACAAAATGCTTTTGCAAACATGAAGAATTATGTCCTAAATATGTTTACTGCCGTTAGAGACTCTGTTGCTCTTATGTTTAATGCTATCGGAAACATAATTAAAGCGCCAATCAATGGAATCATTGGCCTGATTAACAGTGTTCTCAGTTCTTTAAATAGAATTCGAGTACCTAGTTGGGTTCCTGGCATTGGTGGAGCTTCTGTTAACTTTCCAATGGTTAGTTACTTGGCAACAGGAGGCGATTTGCTCTCAGGGGCAGCTATTGTTGGTGAGGCAGGACCAGAGATATTAATGCAAAGTCAAGGGCGATCAACAGTCGTACCACTTACAGAAAGTGGAAAACACAATGCAACAAGTATTATTGATTATGAGAAATTAGGTGCTGCAGTTGCCAATGCAATGAGATTAATGAAGTTCACAATCGATGACGATGGTATCGGTAAATTTGTCGATGATAGACTGTTGGGGGTTATCCAATGATTAAGTTTAATGATTTAAGCGAAATAGAATTAGGTGTTGTTATTGAAGAACCAACAAGAATTCTAGGAAGAGCCCCTTTAAAAACAGAAATAACAGCGATTGATGGTCGTGATAGTAACATTGTTGATTATCTAGGATATGAACCATTTAAGACATCTCTTGATTTTCAGATTCTAGATATTAGTAAAATTGATTTACTATTTGAGACTTTAACAGGTCAATTAAGGCTTGATTATGATGGAAAATACACTTTTATTAACACTTATGATGCTATTAACCTGGAACGTATGGCGTTTCTAAGGAAATTCTCAATATCTGTTCATCGAGATCCATTTTGGAGAATTGATGATGATTTTGTAGAAGATTTTAGCAATGTCGGAAACGTAGCTTCAAAACCAATTTTACGACTTGTTAAGAAACAAGACTCAACAGTAGATATGACAGTATCGGGCATTCGGTTTAAGTACACGTTTAATGAACATGATGCACATGTTGATATTGATTGTGAAAATAAAAATGCGATGTACGATGGACTATCGAGAAATAGGAATTTAGAAATTGGATGGGATTTCCCAATATTTCATCCAGGGAAAAACGTTGTAACAATTCACTCAGGTGATGCTTTGATTTTATGTAAAAGAAAGGACTTGTGGTTATGATAAGACTATTCAATTCTGATGAAACGAAATTTCTTTCAAACGGAGACCATGTTATCAATCCTTTTAAACTGATTGAAACAAAGAAAAAATCGCTTAATGGGTGGTTTATAGAAGTAGAATGCTCAATTGAACACAAAGACATAATCGCTAAAGATATGTTGTGTGTCATCCAAACAAAATCTAAACTTAAACCACAAGCATTTCGAATTAATACTTTAAAGGTAACATCTCGAAAAATAACCTTCACAGCTGATCATGTTATGTTTGATGGGGAACGATACTTTCTCGATAATGTGAGACCTACAAATATGAGCGCAATCGGAGCGCTTAACTATATTGATGAGAGAGCGGACAATGATAGTCCGTTTTCTTATGTGTCAAATGTATCAAGTTCTAATACTGCGTATTTCATAAGAAAAAACTTACTGGAAGCATGGTCAATCATGGAAGAACGTTGGCAGGGCATATTTGATGCTGATAACTTTGAGATTAGTTTTAATATTGATTTACCAATTGATAAGGGTGCAACGCTCAATTATGGTGTTGACCTGCAAGGTGTTGAAGTTATTGAAGATTGGAGCGAAGTCGTCACTAAGCTTTATCCAACTGGCTATGATGGAATTATGCTTCCTGAGAAATTCTTATTGTCAGAAATCGAATATCAACAACCCTACACTAAAACAGTACATTTTGAATCGGAGTTTGAGGAAGATGAAAAAACTCCAGAAAATTTGATTCCCGAACTGAGGGCTAATGCAAGGAAGTACATGTTACAAAATGAAGTTCCTCGCGTTTCTTATACTGTTAAAAGTGATGTTCAGCAAAATCTAGATATTGGTGATTTAATTGTAGTAAGACATCCAGTCCTATTACTTAATACTCAAGTTCAAGAATATACTTATGATGTTATATCTAAAAAAGTGAGAACTCTTGTATTTGGAAACTACAGTCGAGATGTAAAGAAGAAGTTTGGTGAAGTAAAAGACTTAATTAATAAAACAGTACAAAAAATGTCCGTTACAGAAGCATTAGTAAATCATCAAACCAACTTGATTAATTCACTTAATAAAAATGGATTTGTTTATATCGATGATAACGAAATCTTAATACTCGATAAATTACCTAAGGAGAATGCATTAAACGTTTGGAGATTTGGTCTTGGTGGGATAGGTTTTTCTTCGAATGGTTATGAAGGACCGTTTGATTTTGCCTTCACTCAAGATGGTAAGTTCAATGCTAGTTTTATATCAGCTGAATCTATAACGACAAATCACTTAGCGAGTGACGTTGGATCAAGTCTAGACTTGTCATCTAATAAAGCGATAACAGCATTGGTAAAAGATTTAGGAACACTTGATAACGGACAGAATTTGATATTAGGTGCTAATGGAGAACTCGGGTACAACGGCTGGGAGTTTTCTCAACCAGGATTGTACCCATCATTCTCGCCACCTCACGTACCAATGAGTAGAATTACTCCTACATTCATCGTGGAAAAAGTTCATTCACTATCTAAATCTGCTCTAAAGTTCTTCACTGAAGGTAAAGCATTATCTCCGGTTGCGTATATAGTTCCAAACGAAATTTATTCATTGAGACTAAAAAGACAATTGGGTATGCAAAGTTTTAGTGTGTCAATTATTGAGTTTAATGCCGGCATGCTTCAATTGAAGAAAACGAGCGTTGTATTTGACGATGCCAATGAGTATGAAGAAGTATCGTTCAAACCAACAAGTGAAACAATGTATGCACGATTTGAAATTGAGACACTCGATAGCAACTCACTTACATTAACTGAAATTATGTTCAATCGAGGAACACCTTCAGTTTGGAAAGAGAGTTCTGAAGAAGTACGTGTATATGCTGAAACAATCGTACAAGTCTTAGATAACAAGTTTAAAATCGATATTGAAGAAGTTGAACGTAGTGTTGATGGAATAAATCATGATATCCACAATGCGGGATTAGAAATAAATGCTAAAGAAGGAATTCTAGCATATGGTCCTAAGTTGAAAATTATGGATCAGGGAAAAACAAAAGAACTACTATCAGTTGTTACAAGAAATGGTCAGGAGTCTATCTACATCGACATATCTAATGGTTCCGTTGGGAATTTCAGTCTTATAGATGGAGTCATGGATTTTACGACTGCTGATTATATTCGAGATTACACAAAAGCAGATGCTGCATATGTGAAGATGATCCTGGAAAGTACCGTAACACCAACTTCGGAAGATTTAGTCATTTATGATTTGAATGGTGACGGAACAATAAATGTTATTGATTATTCGATGATTAATGCAGAAGTAAACGGTATTAGAAAGATAAATCGAATCGTTAAATCAAACATTAAAATCGGAACAAATCACGGTAACGTTGAAATAACAACGTTGTACAAGAAAGATAATAATTATGTAGTTGGAGAACGAAACGTGTTTTCAAGTTCAAGTACTAATTCAAGGAACCTAATTGCTAAGGCAATGTCTACAGAAGCAATAAGTTTAAAAGGAAAACTATTAACCGTCGATTCAAATGGTTTTGTTAAAGCAATTGTAGATGCTTAAAGAAAGAGAGGTTGTACATGCCAATGAAAAGCTTTTTAAGTTACATATTTAAAGACAATGACCCAGCAACTACCGACTTGTTCGATTCAAATTGGGGGAATGGGGTTACTGCTCACCTTAATAGTCTAATGCGTTCCCCTCATATTACAATTCCAAGTGATGACAGACAGGCTCAATTGAACCTCGAAGGATCAAATTACTACATAGGCCCAGACGGTATCTCTCTTGGTTATCCTGCGAACTATATATCATTAATTAATGTGAAGCGAGACGCCAACTTGAATCTTCAGTTATTGTATTCAAATGTTGGGATATGGGCTAGAACTGTAAACCATAACGCATCTTCACTGGAATGGACATTAATGGCCTCACCAAAAAGAAGATATGCTATAACGCAAGGAACTGGTGCATCTAGTATTGGTCTTGGAAGAGTTACAGAAGTAAATGGAGTAGTTACATTGGAACTTGTCGGAGTATTTACAGCTGGTGGAGGAGTAAAATTACTCGGATGGATTCAAGGTGGTTTAGCACCTAGTAGCGTTATTCGTGCGGTTGGAATTACAACGAGCGGAGGAGTTACAAAACCAGCAGTATTCCGTGTATCTAATGAAGGGTGGATTGATACACCTGAAGGTGCAGGCGGAGAGTTTCATTTGTATGTCACGTATACTAAATAATCAAAGGAGAAACTATGAACGAAATCATACTATTCATTAAGAGCGACCCATTGTGGGTCGCTTTATCATCATTACCGCTAGCAATTATAGCGAAGAATTTACTTGGTGCAGGTCATGCACAACAATCTAATCAATTAAATTGGAACTATCTGAAACGTGGATTGTACAAAGGATTACTAATTTACATGGGAATCGCGGTTCTGTCCGTCATGGCAGCTCTAAGTAATGATTTAAGTGTCAATGTTAATGGAACGAGTTTAACTCTCGTACAAGCCGTTACAGTGATAATCATGGGAGCAGTCGCGGTATACGTGAAAGATATCTTTGAACTGTTTCTACTAATCTTTAAACAACCAACAACTATTGATGAAAATAAAGTAATTAAAACAGAAAGCGGTACTTATGAGTACCAGGAGGACAAGTAATGTTACAATTCGCAGAATACGCTAAACAAGTAGGACTAACAGTTAAACAAAACTTTACGAGTAAAGTAAGTTCCGCTTACGGATCCACACGAGCATCAAGTGCCGCTCATCGTAAACCAATTGAAATGGTTGTTATTCATACAACCGCAAATGACGCGCCCGCAGTTAATGAAGCAGCAAACCTCGCGAACAACGATGGCACTAATTCATTCAATGCAGTAGTTGATGCAAATGAAGTATATGAAACTGTACGCTTCAGTGATGTTTCTCACCATGCTGGAGATGAAGATATTAACCAATGTTCAATCGGAATTGAGTTAGTTGAAAAAAATATTGAAGAGGGTTACATCAACTTCGTTAAATATCTTGGATATGCAATGGCTCAATTGGGCTTGTATCCGTCCACAAAGACCGTAAGATTGCATGGTGAGTTTGTACACACATCGTGCGGTACGTTCTACAAACGCAAAGGAATGAACCATATCGTTCGTGATATTATCAAATACTACGAGATTGCATTAAATGGAACTTCACAAGAAGTAACACCAACTCCTAAACCTGAACCAATTATTAAATCAAATGAACAGATTGCAGCACAAGTTATGCGTGGTGATTGGGGTAATGGTGATGATCGATACAATCGACTCACAAATGCAGGTTATGACTACTATGCAATCCAAGACATTATCAATGGCGGAGTAACGCCTACAAAATCAATTAATGATGTAGCGAACGCAGTTATTCGTGGCGACTATGGAAATGGTCAAGCTCGCTATGACAAGCTACGTGCAGAAGGATATGATGCAGATGAGGTCCAATCTAGAGTGAATGAGATTTTAGGATAGTTCTATGTCCAACTATGAATTTATGGGAATGATTGTACTTGTTGCTATTCCTACAGTCACAAGTATCTTCAAGTTATCAATTTCAATTGCTAAATTTGCAAATGCTGTAGAAAACCTAACTGCATGGCAAAAAATCAAAGATGATAAGGATGACGAACAAGACAAACGCTTGGATAATCATCAGCAAGAAATCGATAAGATTAAGAAAACTCATTATGAAAAAAACAGAATAAACTAAAAAATGGCCATTTTCTTTTATGAAAGTGGTCTTTTTTCTTCGTGTTCATTGAGTAATACAATAGAAGCGCAATAGAAACTAGATAGTAATGTGCTATGTTCAATGTGGTTGTATACCTATAATTACATCTCGTATCTAAAATACAGCCATTATACGCTCGCTGGAGTGTTAGAATCTGACCTACTCCCGTGAGTTTGTGAAAAAAGAAGGTTGCCCTTCTTTTTTATAGATTTACAATATAGTCAATAAAAGTAACAACTTAAGCAAAATGCATTCATCTTTTTATATATTTAGTCGTATACTTTTGTTGTTGAATAGCATTCTCCATAATAGCTATTTGATAAAGGAACAATGAAGAACTTCCTTTCTTCCTGATGTACTTGATCAGTACATTCACTAGTGGTTATATACTGTCTCTCAACTCTTTTATCTAATCAGATAAAGAAATATGTATATAACTGTAAATCAAATGATCGGTGGGGATTATTTGGTACAAAAAGCGCCCTTTCTCCAAGGCGCTTTTTACATATTAATCATTAAAAACTACAATGTAAACGTTTCCTTAACAAAACTTACTTGATTTATGGTATGGTCATTCCTGTTAGTGCAGAGGGGAAAATTACCGATGAGTTAATAACTGCATCAGAACACAGTGAAGGTGTCAGGTTTGTTATAAAAAATAGTGGAGAAGAAATAGAAATAATTCATGCTAAAGATGACTCATATGTTAAGGTTTCGGGTTATAAGTATTCACCTGAAGACTATTTAGAAGCTGTTACAGAGCAGTCTTTAGATAATTCTCAATATCCGATAACAACTTACTTATCTAATTATAGTCAAATATTTGTCGAAGATGTGGTAGCTCCTGAAGTGGAGTCGAGACAAATGGCACAAGCGTATTGGGATGTGATTCCTCCCACAACAGGTTATAGAGCTGATAGATTTATTGGGGTCGTGAATACGAGTCATAATCAAAATATTGCATTTATCGGAACAAGCGCAGGACTTACTACTGCAATTACAAAGTTAAGCTCTATTGGTCAACTTTCCGTGGCTGCGATAAAAGCAGCATTTACATTGACATTTGTGAAAGCCGTTCTTGTTGCTGCGGTTGCAGCAGGGGTAGTCGCATTCGTGGCTGGGAAATATCTAGCTCCAGTAAAAACAAATAAATGGGAAGCCTTACACTCAGCTGCACCAGCTGCAAAAAACACTTGGCAGATGATAACATACGTTGGAAATCAATCGTTTACAGGTAGCAAATATTATACTTACTACTATTATGCCAACCCAGGGTATTAGACTAGTTAGAGGTGATCGAGATTGAAAATTTTAGATGGTTTGATTATTGCGTTAGATGTAGTTTTATTCTATTTTATTTTGAGTAAATTATTTGTTGACAATTACCAATCAATAATTATTCTTCTGGTGATTAGAGAAGCATATGTTGTCTTAACTATGAGAAACCAAATTATGCTCCGAGAAGACCTTAGAAGAAAAAATGATCATCCACTCTCTTAACTGAGAGTGTTTTTTTATTATAATACTTACTGTAGTGACCTATGACTAGGTTAGTTGAGTTAATAGTGATATACTAAGGTTAATTAGTCTAATATTTATGGATTTCTGATTTTAAAAGGAGGTCTTAAAATATGATTGTTTCCGATCAAACGCTATCAAAAGAGTTGATTAGAAAGTTGCAATTAAACGAACTGTACTTGTTAAAAGAGTTTAATGATTTTTGTTCAAAACACATGATTCCCTTTACACTGGATTTTGGGTCAATTATTGGCGCAATAAGACACAGGGGGTTCATTCCTTGGGATGATGATATAGATATAGCGATGCTTAGATGGGATTACGATGTCTTTTTAGAATTGACTAAGCAATGGAATAATGAGCATATTTTTGTTCAAAATTATGACACTGACCCGCAATATGTCCATTCATTTACCCGCCTTCGTTTGAACAATTCGAAGGCATTACAAGAAGAATGGTCACATCTCGATGTACATCATGGAATTTTTATTGATATATTCCCTTATGATGTTATGCCATCCTCAATTGATGCAATAAGATTGCATGAAGAAGAAATTAACATTCTACAAGAAGCGAAATTAAAGCGCGTTAAATTACTCAGGGATAATGATAAAGTGTTATGGGAGAGAGCGAAGATACATTGCCCTCTAGCTCTTAATTCAATGCAAGAGTTAAACAAAATACAAACCAAAGTCATGACGAAGTACAATGAAACACATAGGGATTCAGATTTTGTAACGCATATGACTCAGGGATTTAAAACATACAGAGAATACAGAAGGCGAATACATGATCATCTTAGACCTTCTTATTATGCTTTTGAAAAGATACTGCTACCCATCCCTAATAATTATCAATTCATACTGCATAACACATACGGAGATTACCTTTCTTTCCCACCAAGTAGTCAAAGAAAACCTCATCACGGATTGATTGAATTAGAGTTTAATGAAAAAATAAATATGAAAATCTGACATAAAAACTGATAACTTCTAAATATATAATGGTAAATAGATGTAGACTAATAAAAAAAAGAAGGAGCAGTTGCTCCTTCTTAGCTGTGTACCGAAATTATAAACTACGTACGTTTTCTGCTTGCATTCCACGTTGGCCTTCGACCATGTCAAATGAAACAGCTTGTCCATCATTTAATGATTTGTAACCTTCTTCAGCAATAGCTGAAAAGTGAACAAAGATTTCTTGGTTTGATCCGTCAACGATAATAAAGCCGAAGCCTTTTTCAGCGTTAAAGAATTTTACTTTTCCTGATTCCATAAAAAAATACCTCCCTCTAAAATATGTCTCATATAATAACAGGTGTTAGGTATTATTTAATGTGTTTAGTCATATATTAATGTTAGTATATCAGTATTTATGACTAAAAGCAAATAATTGCATTTTTTATTGTTCTTTGTAGAGGTGGCTAGGTAATAATAAATCCAATTATCAGAAAATAATAAATGAATAAAAACCCCTACATAACCCCTACAAGTAAATATATCGAAAAATCACAACTAACTAGAACGCACTATTTAGTGGCGTTTAACACTATTTAACATCAGCTCAAATCTCTATTTTTAGTATCCCTCCGAGGACGCCAATAAGATAAGTAAACACACCTTTGGTGTGTTTTTTTATGATGTATTGTATGGGACGATGGGGTTATTCTAGAATAGGGGAAAACAAATTTGTAATCCAAAAAGATATGCCATATCCTTCTAGAATTATCTCGTTTCAGGTTTTCCGTTGAAAATCAGTAATGTCGGATCGAAGTGCGTTGAGCCTGGTATAAGTGCTCGATAAGAACCTCTAAAATCAATGATAAGATAAAGTTTTTTGATTCAAATGAAAGTTATGAACTTATGTATATAAAAAGTTAATATGTTATAATAAAATATACGTGAATAAATACATGGGGTGAATATCGTGAAAAAATATTTTAAGGAAATGACGACTGAGAAATATATCTTTTGGGGGATTATTATTTTATTATTTGCAGTGAGGGTAGCGGCTTTCTTTGACCTAGGAGCTACTTACAATCTCGATAGTGATGATGCAAACTATGTTTTGAGTGGTATGCACTTTGCTAAAACAGGAGAGCTCATTATGCACGGAGTCCGTAGTGCTCAGATTATGCCACTTTTGACGTGGATGTTAGCAATTCTGTCAATCTTTGGAAGAACGTTCGAAGGAACGCTTATTCTCGGAAGAATCTTGATGTTTGTCTTCGGTGTTGCTTCTGCAGCCGGAGTTTATGCGATTATTAGAATGTATGCAAAACCGCTGTTTGGCTATTTGGGTATGCTATTTTTTATACTTCCGCCATACATTTGGATGGATAATCTTGTCCTTACGGAATCAGCATTTCAATTTGCGTTTGTATTTGCGGTCTACTATACCATAAAATTAGCGAAGTCTCGCTCGTTGAAAGACTTACTGTGGGTTAGTTTCTACTATATGTTTGGGTTCTTATTGAAAGCGAACTTTGGTGTGTATCCGGCATTTGCTTTTATTTATCTGCTCTTAGAAAGATATCCAATCAAGCTTTGGTTCAAACATGGACTCATTATGTTCTCGATTCTTATTGCATTCCTGATTCCATGGACAATTCGTAACTATATTCAATTTGATCATTTTATCCCGACTACATATGGAGCAGGGAATCCAACACTTTTAGGGACTTATCAAGGCTATGGATATCCAGATCCGTCGCGAGATGAAGGATTTTTAGAAAGTATTCAAGATGATTTCGATAAGGCTCGTGAAGGGTATTACGATCCTGAAACGGATACCTATACACCAAGTTATATGCGTAAGTACTTTGCGTTAGAGCATGATGCGCTCTTTGCAAGTGCCCGCCTTGATGCATGGCGTAGTGAAAATCTGAAAAGTTACATTTATAGCACCGTTTATTCTAAACCAAAAGAAATGGTCGAATCCTACTTTTACTGGCATTCAGTGTTTGGTATCGAGACTTTAGGTACATTCCATCCGCGCTTAATCAAAGTGGGAATTCTAGCAACAATGATTGGATTCTTTATTTCGAAGAAAACGCGAACATTGATGTTCCTACTCGGGTCGCTGTACTATGGTAACCTTATAATTTATAGTTTCACATTCTCGTTTAATCGATATGCGGCCACGCTTCATTTCCTGATGATTGTGGCACTGATGGTTGAACTGGGAACATTCTATGAATTCATTAAACGAAAGGTGAAAGTGCGAAATGAAAGTCTTACTAATAATCCCAGCCTATAATGAAGGCGAAGGCATTGTTTCACTAGTTGCAAAAATCAACCAAGCACGGCCTGATATTGACTATGTGGTCATCAATGATGGATCCAAGGATAATACAGACGAGCTTTTGAAGGCACACAATATCAATCACGTGACGCTTGTAAAGAATTTAGGAATCGGTGGTGCAGTTCAGACCGGATACCGTTATGCGAAAGACAATGATTATGATATTGCAATTCAATTTGACGGTGATGGTCAACATGATATTGATTCGGTACAAACGCTTATCGACGCAATTGTTTCCAAGGAGGGTGAGCTTGTAATTGGATCTCGCTTTGTCTCGGATAGCAGTAGTGAATTTCAATCATCCTTTATGAGACGTGTTGGGATTACAATTCTATCAACGTTGATTAAAATCACAACAGGTAAGCGAATCCTCGATGTAACATCGGGGAATCGCGCATGCAACCGCGACATAATCGAGTATTTTGCTGATGAATACCCAACGGAATATCCAGAGCCAGAAAGTATTGTTCATGTCATCAAACGTGGCTATACGGTCAAGGAAGTTGGTGTAACAATGTTTGAGCGTGAGTTTGGTGTCTCATCAATACGCGCATTAAATTCTGTTAAGTATATGATCAAAGTAGGCTTGTCAATAATAATTGCAAGTATGGCGAGGTAGCAGATGACAGACAGTTTAAGAATTGTGTTAGGGATAACGTCATTGCTAATATTAGTAATCGTTATCTTATCATTAAAAAAACAAAAACTTGGAATCAGTGATGGATTCTTTTGGCTCATCATGGCTTTGGGAATTTTCTTGTGCTCATTGTTTCCATCAATACCGATGGATTTATCAATGACACTTGGATTTGAAACACCATCAAATTTTGTCTTCTTTGCAGGTTTACTTGTAATGCTAATCATTATATTTAAACAAAATATGACAATTCACAAACAAAAATTACTTTCAAAAACACTAATACAAGAAGTGTCTTTGATGAAAGCACGCGAGAACAAGGAGTCTGAATTATGATTTTATTTATCATATATGTAATCTTATCGACAGCTGGTTTAATTCTGTTTAAATTAGGCGGCACAGCAGGAACACAGGGAGCGACGTACATCAATAGTGTACTATCCGTGTCCCTCAGTATTAAATCGATTTTAGGAATTCTATGTTATGGTATTAGCTTTATTCTTTGGCTATTAATTGTCCAAAAATCTGATTTATCATTTATTTATCCATTATCCGTTGCGGTAATAAATATATTAATTTTAACCGGTTCACACTATTTTCTTGGTGAAAGTATTACGGTTTGGAAAATGATTGGAATCGCATTAATTGTTGCAGGGATTTTTGTGATGAACATAAAAGGAAAGTAACATGTCGTATACGAAAAGTTTTATCAAAGGCATTTTAATTGGAATTTCATTTTTAGTTCCGGGATTAAGCGGCGGGACGATGATGATTATTCTTAATGTCTTTGACGATGCAATCCATGCATTAAACCAATTACTACAATTTAAACCCTATAGACTAGCATATTATTGTGTTATGGCATTCGGAATTTTGACCGGAATCACGCTTTTTGCAGGGGTTATGAGTATCATTTTATCCTTGTATAGTGGTTATGCGATGACATTCTTCCTGGGTGTTATTCTCAGTGGTGTTTTAGAAATTGGTAAGTTACTAAAAGGAATTAAAATTGATTTTGGACATGTCATGGCATTTGTTGTGTCGTTCTTATTAGTGATGCTTCTTACTTATACAGAAGGACGTTTGGTCAATATTATGGAAGCAAGTGGTATGTTCCGCTTTGTTTCACTGGTTTTAATTGGGATTCCGACATCGGTTGCCCTAATTCTTCCAGGTTTATCGACTTCCTATCTATTTCTTGTCTTTGGAATTTACGAGAAAACCCTAACAAGTATCACAACATTTGATTTAGAGTTTTTATTTCCATTACTTTTGGGAATATTACTGGGTGTCATTTTCTTTACGCGATTCATTGAATATGCTATCGCAAATCACAAAGAAACTGTGTATGTTTCAATACTCGGGCTAATCTTAGGATCTTGCATAAGTATGTTCGCGGAGATATCATTTGGATCAATTCCGGAATTACTATTGAGCTTAGTCTTTGGTATTGCAGGTTTCCTTTGCATTACTTTCATCACGAAAGTATTCGATAAGAACTAGAATAAGGTTCGTCATTAAAATCGTATCAGCAGTCAGTAATGGCCCCTCATCATAGCCTTATGATGAGGGCCTTTTTTATTATGCGTATTTGAGCCTCGTAACTACTATGGTGTAAATCCATGTCCTTGTGATTATGATGACCCCAAACGTTAATTCTCATAAAAAGTAAGTGTCTGAAGTACGGGTGATGACAGATTGAATCTATGTGCTAAAATAATACTAGAGGTGAAATTATGAAAGCAATCGCAATCGATACATTTGGCGGTGTTGATACACTGCATGAAATTGAACTAGAGATTCCACAAGTTGAATCTGACCAAGTATTAATAGCAGTGAAGGCAGTATCCGTAAATCCGATTGATACCAAAATCCGAGCTGGATTGATGCTAGGTTTTCCAAATAAACACTTTCCCAAAATCCTAGGACGTGATGTGGCAGGGGATGTAATCGCGGTGGGTTCGGCGGTTTCCAAATTTAAAATTGGCGATCGTGTTGTAGGCGATCCTGCGCCTAAGGATCAAGGAACCTATAGTGAATTTACAGTGGTACCCCAAAATCGCCTAGCAAAATTTCCTGATAGCATTGACTATGAATCTGCGGCGACACTTCCAACAGCTGCAGCTACTGCCTATCAAGGATTATTTATCCATGGTAACTTAAAACAAGGACAACGCGTCCTTATCCATGGCGGTATGGGTGGTGTTGGAAGTATTGCGATTCAACTTGCACACCAAGTAGGTGCATTTGTAATTACTACAGCATCCACAAAGAACCATGACCGCTTGTTGGAACTTGGTGCGGATGTAGTAATCGATTATCATACAACACAATTCGAGACGGTAGTATCTAACATTGATTTAGTGTTTGATACGATTGGAAATGATACTCAGATAAAAAGTATAGATGTGTTGAATAAGACTGGGAGTATTGTCACGATAGTTGGAAAAGTTGTTGAGTCAGATAAAGTTCGATTCTTTAGTAATAAATCATCGGTGGAGGTATTGGAAGCACTCGTAGCGAGACTGGATGATGGAAGCCTTCACCCAATCATTGGCGAAATTGTTCCAATGTCGGTTGAGGCTATTCGGGATGCACATGAAAAAATTGAGCGAAAACAAACAAACGGAAAAATTGTTTTGATAAATGATACCTCAAACATCCTATAATGTGATATCATTATAATGTTATAAAGGGGTGAAATAATGCGACTCTATAAAAATGGAAAGCTCGTGAATGGTGAGGCAATTAGCATTGGTGTTGAAAATGGATTAATTATTGCAATTAATCCCACTAACGAAAGTGGATATTCATCAATTATCGATCTTGACGGAAACTATATTTCCGCAGGATGGATTGATATGCACACACATTGCTACGAGCGAATGGATTTGTATTATGATGATCCAGATGAAATTGGTTATAAAACAGGCGTTACAACAGTGATTGATGCAGGAACTACCGGTGCCCTTGATATTGGAACATTCTATGCCGATACACGATTAAAAAAAACTCGAGTCTATGCAATGATAAATATTGCAAAACAAGGCATTAAAACTCAAAATGAACTCGCTGACTTAAACAACATCGACATCCAAATGATAGATCAAGCGATTATGAAATATCCTGATTTTGTCATTGGGTTTAAAGTACGTATGAGTGCATCTGTAATTGGGGATAATGGGATTGTTCCATTGGAAATCGCAAAATCCATTCAGACACAATTTCAGAAACCATTAATGGTTCATATTGGGTCAAATCCACCGCTACTTGTTGATATTTTGACACGTTTGGAAACAGGGGATATCGTGACTCACATCTTTAACGGTAAAGAGAATGGAATTTTAAATCATCTCGGAAAAGTTCGCCAAGAAGTGTGGGATGCACACAACCGCGGTGTCATTTTTGATATTGGTCATGGCCGCGAAAGCTTTAGTTTTGATGTAGCAGTGCAAGCGTTCAAAGAATGTTTGTTGTGCGATACGATTAGCAGCGATATTTACCATCATAACCGCGTCGAAGGACCCGTTTATAGTTTGGCACATACAATGAATAAACTATTAAGTGTGGGCTATTCCCTAGAACGTGTAATTGAGATGGTAACAGTAAGACCGGCAGAGATTATGAGCCTTCCCAAACTAGGCACCCTCGCGGTTGGTAATTATGCAGATCTTACGATTTTTAAGGAACAAGCAATCCATCAGAGTTTGGTTGATTCTCATGATGTGACACGAACATTAGAACGTGGAATTCAAGTAGAGGCTGTAGTGATTAAAGGAGAGTATATTGAATTATGAGTCAAATCCGAAACGAATTATCGTTAACTCGAGTGATTAATGCATCTGGTAAAATGACCATCTTAGGTGGCTCTAAATTATCAGATGCAGTAACAGAAGCAATGTGCGATGGCTCTCAGAATTTTTATGTTATGTCTGATTTGATGATGAAATCGCGTCAATGGATTGAAACGAATTATAACGTTGAGGCGGCATGGATTGTGAGTTCAGCATCTTCTGGCATTGCACAGACCGTTGCTGCAGCAATCGCCCAGGATAACTTGGATGTAATACTTAATCCCTATGCACCTAACGTTACCAAGCGAGAGATTGTGATTGCGAAAGGGCATATTGTAGATTACGGAACATCTATCGAGGTACCAATCCGAATGGGTGGTGGTACGATCATTGAAGCAGGATTCGCAAATGCTTGCACAAAAGCACATTTTGAAACAAAAATTACAGAAAACACAGCTGCACTGCTTTATGTGAAATCACACCATGCAGTACAAAAAGGCATGCTTGAACTTGCAGAAGTCGTTGAGCTTGGACAGAAATATAAAGTACCCGTAATCGTTGATGCTGCAGCAGAAAGCGATTTAAATCTTTATTTAAACAAAGGTGCAGATGCTGTAATCTATTCAGGAACAAAAGCTCTTGAAGGACCTACGTCAGGGGTTGTTGTTGGAAAAGCAGCGTTTATTGACCTGCTTAAACTTCAAGGGCAAGGGATTGGTCGAGTCATGAAAGTGGGAAAAGAATCGATATTCGGACTAATGGCTGCGTTACTTCACTTCAAAAAGAGTCAACCAGCAACCAAAGCGATGCAAGAAGCGTTCATGGCACCACTTTTGGCTCGGATGAATGCACTTGATGGTGTGAGTGCTGAAAGTGTTCAAGACGGTGCAGGTCGCCCAATTTATCGTGCATCAATTACATTTACACATGCCAAAGATGCAATGCAAATTACGAAAGCGTTACAAGAAAATGATCCCAAAATATATACTCGCGATTATCGAAAAAATGAAGGCATAATCGAGGTGGATCTTCGTGATGTAAGTGAAACGGAATTAGAAGAAATTGCGCAGGCAATAGAAACACTGTATGGAGGATTAAAATAATGACATTAGATGTGAAATATTTAAACGACAGACTGGCACTGAATGTCTTAACCAATTCAGTAGAAAATGCTCAAGCACTCGTAGAGGCTGCGGAAGGGCATGTATTAGTAGGTGTATTGTCCAAGAATTATCCAACGGTTGAAGCTGCGGTTGAAGATATGAAACGCTATCAAAGTGCAACCGATAATGCGATATCTGTAGGATTGGGAGCTGGCGATCCAGGGCAATGGAAAATGGTTGCTCAAATCTCTGAGATTATTCAACCTCAACATATTAATCAAATGTTTACAGCAACAGGATATACACGCGGACTTCTAGGCCAAGATCAAACGATTGTTAATAGTCTCGTATCACCATCTGGGAAAGTAGGATATGTAAATGTTGCTACAGGTATAAAAAGTCGTGAAGAAGAGGTAGCGCTCGTTCCAATTCGTACGGCAATTCGTATGATGCAAGAAATGGGAGCATCATCAATTAAATTCTTTCCAATGAATGGATTGTCAACTTTCGAAGAATACAAAGCAGTCTGTGAAGCATGTGCAGAATATGATTTTATGTTGGAACCAACAGGCGGATTGGATTTAGAAAATTTTGAAATCGTCGTTAAGACGGCACTTGATGCAGGTGTTAAACGCGTGATTCCTCATGTTTATTCATCAATCATTGATCCCGAAACTGGAGCAACTCGACCTGAAGATGTTGCGACACTCTACGCCATAATGAAAAAACTAACCCAATGAAAAAGAAAATAGTCGCGTTTGGCGAAGTCATGATGCGATTAGCACCCCCAATGTATACAACACTTCAGCAAGCACAGACGTTTGATTTTATGTTTACAGGAACGGGTGTTAATGTCTTGGCAGGTCTTTATGGTCTTGGTTTTGAAACTACTTTACTAACTGCATTACCTGACAATAATGTCGGATATGCTGCTGCATCGCATTTACGACGATTAGGTATCAAAGATAGTTATATCGACTTTTCAGGGAATCATTTAGGGTCATACGTCATTGAGTTTGGGGCAGGTGCGCGAAGTTCCCAAGTAACATATTTGAACCGTACTGAAAGTTCTTTTGCGAAAGCGAACTATCAACTCGAAAACTGGGAATCTGTGGTAGCGAATGCGGATATGTTACATATTTGTGGTATTTCGCTTATTAACGAAAACACATATAACACTGCACTAAGATTGATGGATACTGCCAAAGACCATCATGTTCCGGTTGTTTTTGATAGTAATTTCAGGCCATCTTTGTGGCAAGATGATCGCATGCATTTATACAAAGAAATGTATGAAGCGATGCTCAAGCGTGCAGATATAGTCTTTGCGGGTCCTCGAGACGTTGTTAAATTACTTGGTATTGACGGGGATTCAGCAACATTGATGCAAGCTTTCCAGAAACATTATGCGCTTGAATATGTTTTAGGAACAGAACGCTTTGAGCAATCCATCCAAGGGTTTATTGTGAGCAATGATGCGTACAATGTATCCGATCGATATCCACTTACAATAATAGATCGTATTGGTGGTGGTGACGGGTTTGCAGTAGGAGCACTCACCGGTATACTTGAAGGCAAGGCACCAGAGGATATCGTAACGTACGGCGTAGCGAGTGGTGTTTTGGCACATACTGTCTACGGTGATGCAGTTCTTGTGAATCGTATTGATATTGAAAATCTTATCCAAGGTGTGAAAATAGATTTAAAGAGGTAAAATACCTCTTTTTTTAAGCATTAAACTGCTTTTTTAAATAAATTATGATATTGTAAGCTTATACCGATTCAATGTTTGGACAGAAGAGGTAGAACGTGAAAAAACGAAGCATGTTAATAATTACGCTCATTTTGGGCGTGATGGTAACTGAAGCATTATTAGCAGGCTCGGTGTCGAAAAATACATCTCCAAACGTACAGGGATCCCAACCAAATATAATTCCTGTATCCACCCCCCATTCAGGCAACATAAATGCGGCAATTGGAAATGGCACACAAGCGGATGACAAAAAAATAGAAAAAGTCCAAACATATAAGAGTCGTGTAGAGAATACACCTATCGCGTTTGATACACAGTATGTGTATGACGATACGCGTGAAGAAAAAGATTCGTATGTAAGTGTGGAAGGTGTTGAAGGAATGCTTGAAAGCACATATAACGATGAATATGAAGGGGATGTGTTCGTTGCAACAACATTAGTCTCAGAAAATACAGTGACCGCACCAATTGATGAAGTCGTTGTTGTTGGGACTAAAGTTAGTGCAGGGTCAAGTGAATCAAATTCAAGTGGCCAGCAACCAGCAACTCAAGAAGTAGCAGTACCTCAAGGAAATTACGATGATGGACTTGCGCGATCAATGTTTGATGCGATGAATGATATCCGGGAACAAAACGGATTAAGTCGCCTACGATGGTCGAATCAACTTTATGATTATGCAAAAATTAGAGCACAAGAGATCTCGGTAGTCTTTGACCACAGAAGACCTGATGGGTCTGCATGGGATAGTCTTAACCCTGATATTATCTATGCTGAAAATCTCGCTACCAAAGCCTACAAAGTAAATGTGGCGATGGATGCACTGATGAATTCGCCGACACATCGGAAGAATATTCTTTCAGACTTCCCTATGGGAAGTGTTGCGGTCTTTAAAGCAAGCAATGGCGAGTGGTATTGGGTGCAATTGTTTGGTTATTAAGAAATACAAAAGCAGGATCTTAAGATCCTGCTTTTCTCATAAAAAAACCAAGCGAACTTGGATCGCTTGGTGTAAGTGTAGTTTTGTTAATAGAGAAGAGACATTCATTATTAGTTATATACTACACATGCATGCACCTATATTAAAACATTGAACTAATTGTAAGTCAATACAATTTGGTATAAAATCTCATAAAATACACTATGATTGAAAATTAATTTCAAAGGTGAATAAAAAAACTATTGATATGTCAAAATATCGCAACTTATGATAAAATGAAACAGTATGAAAGGATACGTATGAATAACTACTATGAATCATGTTTAGAAGTGATTCGACAATGTATTGCTGATGAAAATCATGCAGAAGCATTGACACTTTTAGACCAAGAACTTTCAATGCCATTTATACCTCAGCCGTATGACCAAGTATTTCGTGATTTACGAGATAACTTACGAATCGATAGAAACCCGAAAGCGCGTTACTTCGAGTCAATGGAAGAGGTTTTTGATGCGTTGAAAGGGAATGATGCTCTGAAACAAAAAGCACTCATATCACTCGAACGTATGAATTTACGTGCAGTCTTGAATGATCTTGAGGATATTATGCGCGATAAACTGATTGATGATTGGCCTAAAAAGCAGTTAGTCTTTTATTTGATGGAGCAAAATATTGATGTTTCAATAGATGTACGTTTGAACAATAAAATGTACACACTTGAAATTCGTAAACTTGAAAATCCAATTGGCAGTGAAGCATATTTACAAACTGTAGCATCACTTCGTGATATGCTAGAATCTGTAAATCCGAGCCTACTCATGCTTTGCATTGATGAGTTGGATCAAAAAGTTTTAGAGGCATTTCCAGAAGAAGCCCAAAATATTGATGCGCAATCAATCTTGGACACTGTAAATCGCTATCTCAATCAATGATTTAAAACTTTTAGCACTCATTGCTTGACTGTGCTAAAAGGTATGTTATAATAGTTACGTACTAGGAGGAACACATGAAATCTACATGGAAACTAAACGAAAACTCAACAGGATTATTAACTGTTGAAGTTGAACAAAATGCTTGGAAAAAAGCACAAGATAAAGCAGTTGATAAATTAACTAAAGACGTTGAGGTTCAAGGCTTCCGTAAAGGACAAGCTCCTAAAGAACTTGCACGCAAACAAATTAGCGACAGCTCAGTCATGATGGAAGCAATGAACTTAATTGCAAATGACGCATTTGTTGCAGGAATGGTTGAACATAAATTAGAACCAGTCGCAACACCAGAATTAGATGTTAAAGAGATGACAGCTGATTCACTCACATTACTTTTCAATGTAACTGTAAAACCAGAAGTTGAATTAGGTGAGTATAAAGGGATTAAAGTAGAAGCAGAAGATATCACAGTCTCAGACGAAGATGTTGAAGCTGAACTTGCAAAATTACAAGAAGAACAAGCAGAACTCGTTCTTAAAGAAGAAGGAACTGTTGAATCAGGAGATACAACTGTTATTGACTTTGAAGGATTTAAAGAAGACGTTGCATTCGAAGGTGGAAAAGGTGAGAACTATACATTAGAAATTGGTTCAAACTCATTTATTCCAGGATTTGAAGAAGCAATGATCGGTATGGCAGCTGGAGAAGAAAAAGATTTAAATATTACATTCCCAGAAAACTACCATGTTGAAGATTTAAAAGGACAACCTGTTGTTTTCAAAGTGAAACTACATGAAATTAAATCAAAACAATTGCCAGAACTTAACGATGAGTTTGTAGAATTGTTAGATGATGAAGAAGTTAAAACTTTAGAAGCATTGAAAGCATCAATCAAACACAACTTAGAACACAACCGCCAACACGCTGAAGAAGACCGTGTCAATGACGTTTTAGTTCAAACAGTTGCAGATAATGCAAAAATCAATGTACCAGAAGCAATGATTACAGAAGAATTGAACCAAATGTTCAATGAATTCCAACAACGTCTTGCACAACAAGGAATGAACTTTGAATTGTACTCACAAATCTTAGGTCAAACAGAAGAAGATGTTAAATCACAAATGGGTGAAGATGCAGAAAAACGCGTTCGCACACGTTTAACACTCGAAAAAATTGCTGAAGTTGAAGGATTAAAAGTTGATGATGAGGAAGTAGAAAAAGAATTTGCTGCGATCTCAGAAGCATACGGAATCGAACTCGAACAAGTTAAAGAACTTGTCTCAATCGACGCTGTAACATACGACATTTTACTTCGTAAGGCAATCGAGTTAGTTAAAGAAACTCGTGCTTAATTAAAAGACGCTTAGCGTCTTTTTTATCCTAAAAGGAGGGATTGCTATGAGCGAAAAACAAGAAAATAAAATTATGAATGTCCCTGTCGTTGCGACACGCGGGGTAATCGTATTTCCTGAACAGGAAATAATGATTGAAGTAGGTCGTCATAAAAGTATAAATGCGATTGATGAAGCAGAAAAATTCTTCAACGGACACGTCATACTCGTAAGTCAAAAAGACATTCTCATTGACGATCCTAAGAAAGATGAATTGTTCCAATATGGATCTTTAGTCCATATTAAATCTGTTAAACGTAAACAAGGATTCTTACGTGTTACATTCTCAGGATTGCAACGTGTACGTATCAGTGAACTCGTAGATGATGGAAAAATGCTTTTTGGAACTGTTGAACTCCTTGAGGATATCATCGGTTCAGAAAATGAAGAAATTGCGCTTATTCGTCGTATTACATCAGAAATCGAAAAAGTATCCGCCGCAAACATTACGATTCCAACTGAATTGATTAATCAGCTTACTTTGGGAGTGTCAGCGTCGCAATTGAGTGATCAATTTGCACAGTACTTCCCATTACAAGTTGAGCGTAAACAAGCATTACTTGAAGAACTTGATGTTAATGAGCGTCTTTTAATGATAATTGAGGAAATTCAACGCGAACAAACCCTTGCAACTATTGAAACAACAATTAATGAAAAAGTTAAAGATCGTGTTGAAGAAAATCAACGTGAGTACTACTTACGTGAAAAAATGCGCGCTATTCGTGAAGAATTGGGAGATGCAACGGATGTTGGAGAAGACAGTGATGAGTTCCGAGAACTTCTAGAAAACAACCCTTATCCAGATCACATTCGTGAAAAAGCACTTGAAGAAATTCGCCGTTATGAAATGCTTCCTCAAGCATCGGGTGAATCAGGTGTGGTTCGAACCTATCTAGATTGGTTGTTAAAGACACCTTGGTGGCAACAAACTACGGATATTCAAGACCTTAATGACGTTCGTAAAAAACTTGATGAAGATCATTTTGGATTGGATAAAGTTAAAGATCGTATTATGGAGTACTTGGCTGTTAAACAAATGACAGGGAACCTCGAAGCTCCTATTCTCGCGCTTGTAGGGCCTCCAGGAGTTGGTAAAACTTCTTTGGCGAAGTCCATATCAGATTCACTAGGTCGTGAGTTTGTGAAGGCTTCACTGGGTGGTGTACGTGATGAAGCGGAAATTCGTGGACACCGTCGTACATATCTTGGTTCAATGCCAGGAAGAATTATTCAAGGGATGAAAAAAGCAGGAGTTGTAAACCCTGTATTCTTACTTGATGAAATTGATAAAATGGCATCAGATTACAAGGGTGACCCAACAAGTGCGATGCTTGAGGTATTGGACCCAGAGCAAAACAAACTGTTCTCTGACAACTACTTAGAAGAGCCATATGACTTATCACAAGTTATGTTCGTTGCAACAGCAAACTATCTTGGTGATATTCCAGAAGCACTTCGTGACCGTTTAGAAATTATTAACCTCAGCTCTTATACTGAAGAAGAGAAATTAAGCATTGCGAAAGCACACTTAATTCCGAAACAACTTAAACGTAATGGATTGAAAAAATCGCAGTTTAAAATTAGCGATGCATCGCTTCGTTATTTAATTCGTCACTACACACGTGAAGCAGGAGTGCGTCAACTAGAACGTACCATTTCATCGCTTGCGCGTAAGACGGTATTAGCAATTCTTAAAGATGAAAAAGAGTCAGTCACAATCACTAAAGATTTAATCTCTGAGTGGTTAGGTCAAATTATCTTTGAGTATGGACAAAAAGAAAAGAAAGATCAAGTGGGTGTCGTCACAGGTCTTGCCTTTACACAATTCGGCGGTGATGTGCTTCCAATCGAAATAACTTCATTTGACGGAAAAGGACGCCTTATCGTCACAGGACAATTAGGAGATGTAATGAAAGAGTCTGCAGAAATTGCCTTTGGATATGTGAAATCACATGCCAAAGAGTTAAAAATCGCGCCTGACTTCTTTGAAAAACATGACATTCAAGTTCACGTTCCTGAAGGTGCTGTTCCGAAAGATGGACCATCTGCTGGAGTTACGTTCACCACAGCGCTTATCTCTGCACTTACCAACCGTAAGGTTGCTGCAGATATAGCTATGACAGGTGAAATTACACTTCGTGGAAATGTTCTACCAATTGGTGGTTTAAAAGAGAAGTCATTAGCTGCTCACCGCGTTGGTATTACTCGAATTGTGATTCCAAAAATGAACGAAAAAGACTTAGTTGATGTTCCGGATGTCGTTAAAGAAAACGTTAAGTTCATTCCGGTTGAAACCATTGACCAGGTTATCAAAGAGGCACTTGTTTAGTGATTAATTGGAATACGCAAGATGCACATTTGATTATCTCATGTGCATCTGCATCACAGTTTCCTGAAACGACACAGAAGGAAATTGTAATGGTTGGTAAATCTAATGTTGGGAAGTCATCCCTTATTAATGCACTTACAAACCGTAAGCGTCTTGCGTACGTAGGACAGCGTCCTGGTAAGACCCGTCTCATTAACTTTTATCATATTAATGATGAGTTATTGTTGACCGATGTTCCCGGGTACGGGTTTGCGAACCGTTCTAAAGAAGAACAAATTCAGTATGGTGTGCTAATGGATAGTTATTTCCAACAACGTCATCCAGCTATGATGCTTATCTTGATTGATGTCCGCCGTGGCGTTGGTAAAGATGACATTATGATGCTTGATTTCGCACGTTACAATGGCATTGAACATGCTATCGTTCTAACGAAGACCGATAAGTTGTCACGTAATAAAATCGCGAATGAGCGACGTGCTGTCAAGAAAGAATATCCTGATGTAAAAGTGCTTGAGTTTTCAAGTCTGAACCATGATACTCGTGAACCAATTATTGAATATATGCGAAGTGTTCTATAAAACCTGCGAAAGCAGGTTTTTTTATGACAAAAAAGCTATCCGTATAAGGGATAGCTTAAGAATTAGAACTTAATGTCTGTCATATATTTTTCGTAAACTGGGCGAATTCCAACACGATCTTTTGATAGTGATGGAATAACTTGGAATGGTCCTGAAGAACTGTTTCCTTCGATAAGCTCTGCATTACCGTCTTGCGAGACAGCAACATCCCAACCGATATAACGTACTTGAGGAATGACGAGGCACGCTTCTTTTACTTGAGCAACGACGTTCTCGAAGTTTGGAATTTGGAATCCCATAAGGTTTTCACCTGTAAGTGGATGGTTTGTATGTTGGTTACCATGCTTGTCGATGAATGGGTAAACAACAGTCCCTTTTTCATCTAAGATGGTGTACATACCACCTTGACCAATATTATCAACGTGACCACCTAAACCTGATTTTAATGCTGTAATAAGCACTCGAGGTGTTTGAGTATTATCTAAAAATGTAATAATACGCATTGTATTAACAGATGTAGGTGATAGCTCTGACATCTTTGGATGTTGCGTAAAGAATTCTTCAATAAGATATTGGCGATTTGCTTTTAAATCATTGTATAGCTTTTCGAAATCGATGTCTGGAGTTTCGTTGTAGTCAATCTTATCGATACCACGTCCAACGTAATCGTTTTTACGTTTAGCCATAACTTTGCCATGTTCAACGACGAAAGCTTTAAATGCTTCAACATCTACTTCTTCCAAATCAATGTGTTTACGGCTAATGAATTTTGCAAATAATACATCAAATTGGGATTTATCATCAAAAAGTCCAACATACTCACGATCATTGTAGTACTTAACGACTTTGTCAGAATGTCCTAATGTAATATAAGTTTTACGTTCTTTACCGTTTAAAAGATAAAATTCAAACTCATTGTAATCAACATAGCCCGCAGTATATCGGAATGAACACCACATCATATCAATGAGAATTACAAATTTACTTTTTCCGCTCTTTTCATGAGCATAGTTAATTGCGTCTTTGAATCCTTGACGATCCATTTGTTTCAGACGTTTAAAGTAGTACTTTATACGCCACCATAATTTTTTCATACAAATACCTTCCTGTCCTTACTATGTTATCGGTTTTAGGCTCATGTGTCAAGATAAACAACAAGATGCGTAAACGCATAATACGGCTTGAATAGTGGGTATTCTTAAGTTTTAGGGGTATTAAAAGGTCTCGTAAATTAGTCAAAAAAAAAGAAATAGTGTTCGATCACTATTTCTCGGTATTTTGTGTATTATCCAGTTCGGCAATTAGACGGTCAAAGAGTGGTTTGACACCTATTTGTGCTTCGCCTAGGAATCCTGGTGACTGATAAATATCGTGCCCTGGGAACTGATTACCTTCGATAAGCATGGGTCCATCTTTAGTCAAAGCAACATCCCATCCGACCATTCCTAATTCAGGTATGTGAAGGGCAGCTTTCTTCGCAAGTTCAATCATTGCCTCAAACTCAGGGACTTCAAATCCTTTGAATGTGATACCAGTTAGCGGATGAACGGCAGCGATCTTATTGAATTTACCAACGCCATCGGTTTCAACAACCCCTGTTTCTAGATTAATGCGCGCTGCAAATCCACCACTGTTTAAATTATCAACGCTCTTTCCATTTCCGCAACGAACACATGCAAAGGGGATTCGAATATGACCATTCTTTTGCAGTGTAACAATCCGTACAGTGTTTACCGATGCAGGATGTAAAATCCCCATCCGTTCATCTTGAATGATGTACGCCTCCGCGAGTGTTTGGTTATTCGCAAGCATCGAGTCATATACGGCTTTTGCATTGGTACCGTCAAAATCAAAGAATTCGATACCTTTTCCACCAATCCCATCTACTGGCTTTGCGACAATTCGTGGGTTTGTTTTGAAGAAATGCTCAAAATCATCAAAGCTGGTCGCGTTTAAATCAAGCCAGGCGCGATTATGATACCCATCAAAAAATTTGAGAAATTCAACCTTATTATCGAGTGTATCCCATTTTTCTTGACTGTTAAATTTCGCGACATAAGCATTATTGACACCTCGAGTCACGAAAGTGCTACGTTTTGATTCGGGAACGTTGTATAATTCGAAATCCAAATAATCTACATATCCAGCTTGATATTTTAATCCGGTTTTAATGATATCGATTAGAATCAATAAGGTGTTCTTGCCCGTTCGCTTATGAACTTCCTTGGCTGTTTCATACATAGCTTTATGATTCATTTTTGTAATACGCTGAATCATATATTTAAATTTTTTCATGATATCACCTTCCATAAGTTCTTATACGTCATCAATTATATCGCATTCATTGACCACAAACAATGCTCAGAAGGGAAACAATGCAAGACACCTTTATACCAGTACAAATGCCCGGATTTTAAATGTCATGTTCAATTATCTCTTGGAGTATAAATGACTGATCGACATATAAATATTTGAAAATCGCACAGTTGGGAATTCGATTTTGGCGGCGCACGGAGCTATAGGATTCCCAACGTTTATAGAATTGTGCAATCGCAGCACCGTGCGAAACGATAAGAATCTGATTTCCTTTTGAGTTAGTCACGCATTGTGCTATCTCAAGACTAATACGATCTTGAAAGTCGGCTTCACCCTCGCCATCAAATTGCACAAAAAAATCTTGGTAGGGGAGCGGCGGATTGAGATGTTCTCCTTCGCCCTCTAGACGTCCAAAATTCCACTCACGTAGGTTTTTTGACTGTGTATAGGCGATGTCAGTTAAAATTTTGAGCGTATCAACTGCCCGCTCCGAAGTAGAACAATAAGCATCGTCAAAAACAATGTTTAGCGAATCAATATGTTTACGAGCAGCTTGTGCCTGTTGAATGCCGAGCGCAGTAAGTGGTGAATCGCAGAATCCTTGTATCTTCTTTTGGAGGTTGAAGAGTGTTTGACCGTGGCGAACTAGATAAATCGTTTTTGTATCATTGTATTTCAAATTTGTCATAGAGACCTCCTTGATGATTTTAATGAATCATCTATAATAGAAGCATAAACTAGGGGAGCTACTCCCGGTCAAGGAAGGATTGTACAATGACAAAATTAATGACAATGCGTGACGTGTGTATTGCGACGGGAATTAGTTATGATACACTAAAATACTATTGTAATGAAAACCTTGTGCCCTTTCATAAACGTGATCACAACAATCACCGAATTTTCGATGCACGTGATCTCGCTTGTGTTGAAGGCATTGTCTGTTTAAGACGATGTGGTATGTCGGTGAAGGATATGAAGCAATATATTCAATTAGGTCTTGAAGGTGTGGACTCAATTTCAGAACGTAAAGCGATGCTTAAAAAAACATATGAACAGTTACAGAACCAACAAAAAGAAATTGAAGCGTCACTACAATTTCTTGAAAAGAAACAAAACTACTATACGGACGTCCAAAATGGCGTGGTTCCATACGTCAGTAATTTAGTAGCGGTAAAAACAAGCTAACTTTTAAAATAAGAACTTTGAAAAATTGCTAATCACAAAAGACTGTGCTAAAATATAAAAAAATCAATGAGCATAAGGAGTACCGTGTAAAAACGTTTAGAGAGTTGTCGTCTGGTGAAAGACAATCGTTGGAAACGGGAAAGTCGTATGTGAGATGAGATACTGAACTTAAGTAGGTAAATCCGTTGGTGGCGTTAACACATTGAGGCTTGTTGAAAACAAGTAAATTAAGGTGGTACCACGACTAACACATCGTCCTTTGGATGATGTTTTTTTGTGTTTAGAAAAGGAGTAAATGATGAACAAGTTAAGAATTCCAACACTCGAAACGAACCGACTAATATTAAGAGCTGTAACTATGGATGATGCATTAGATATGTTTGCTTATACTTCAAATCCTGAGGTCACACGCTACCTGTCATTTCCGACACATACATCTGTCGAGGATGCACAATGGGCGATTGCAAACATCTTTATGAAACGTCCCGATAACGGATCTCCTGAAGCATTCGCAATTGTTGATAAAACGACACATCAAATGATTGGAACCTGTGACTTTTGGCGAGTTGATGGTGACAATACGTATGAAATGGGATATGTCCTTAATCAAGCGTATTGGGGTCAAGGACTCATGACAGAAGCATGCCGTGCAGTCTTAAAGTTTGCGTTTGAAGATTTCGGTGTTCGACGGATGGAAATTCGTCATAACGCTGAGAATATCGGATCTCGAAATATTATCAAAAAACAAGGATTTACTTATGAAGGCGTCCGTAGACGATTGGTTAAGATTGATGAACACTACAGTGATATCGTCTACTATGCGATGCTTGATGAAGAGTTCAAATAAAACAGAAAAGAAAGAAGAGGATGTAAGATGCGTAAAGAGCTTGCACAAAAATACAATCACTTAGATATTGAAAAAGATAAATACCAAAAATGGGTAGACAAAGGATATTTTACTGCTGGAGATATCAGTAAAAAGCCATATTCCCTTGTAATTCCGCCTCCAAATGTTACTGGGAAACTACACTTAGGTCATGCATGGGATAATACCTTGCAAGACATTGCAATTCGTTACCAACGACTCTTAGGTAAAGATGCCTTGTATCTTCCGGGGATGGATCATGCTGGAATCGCCACTCAAGCAAAAGTTGACGAACGTCTGCGTGAGCAAGGAATTTCGCGATATGATTTAGGCCGTGAAGGGTTCCTCAATAAATCATGGGAATGGAAAGAAGAATATGCTTCACACATTCGTGCTCAATGGGAAAAACTAGGAATTTCGGTTGATTATTCACGCGAACGTTTTACCCTAGATGAAGGCTTGAACAAAGCGGTTAATAAAGTCTTTGTTGATCTTTATAACGATGGTTTGATTTATCGTGGATACCGCATCATCAACTGGGACGTTCAAGCCCAAACGGCGCTTTCAAATATTGAAGTAGAGCACAAAGAAATTGAAGGGAATTTCTATACTTTTGAATATACGGTTGAAGAAACAGGCGATAAACTTGCGGTTTCAACAACACGTCCTGAAACAATGTTCGGAGATGTTTGTATCGTTGTACATCCAGATGATGTCCGTTATCAGCATCTAATTGGGAAACATGCGATAAATCCTGCAAATGGTGATGTCTTACCAATTATTGCGGATGACTATATCGATATTGAATTTGGTACAGGTGTTATGAAATGTACTCCAGCACATGATCCTAACGATTATGAAATTGGAAAACGCCATCATTTAGAAATGCCAATTTGTATGAATCCAGATGGTACCATGAATGAACTTGCACATCAATTTGCAGGACTAGACCGTTTTGAAGCACGAAAACAGTTAGTAGCTTACATTAAGGAAAATGGGAAGTTAATCAGTATTGAAAAACACATACATTCGGTCGGCCACTCGGAACGTACAGGTGTTATTGTAGAGCCGTATTTATCCGATCAATGGTTTGTTAAAATGCAACCACTTGCGCAAGAAGTTTTGAAGTTCCAGGAAACAGATCCAATTAAATTTTACCCAGAACGCTTCAGCCATACCTTCAACCAATGGCTTGAAAATATTGAAGACTGGACAATTTCACGTCAGTTATGGTGGGGGCATCGTATTCCTGCTTGGTTCCATAACGAAACCCAAGAAGTCTATGTAGGAGAAACAGCCCCTAAAGACAGCGAAAATTGGACACAAGATCCTGACGTATTAGATACCTGGTTCTCATCAGCGCTATGGCCTTTCTCAACACTTGGATGGCCAGAACAAACACCAGATCTTGAACGATACTACCCAACTGACTTATTAGTCACAGGTTATGATATCATCTTCTTCTGGGTTGCGAGAATGGCATTCCAAGGGCGCTACTTTACAGGAACCAAACCATTTAAAGACGTCCTAATGCATGGATTAATCCGAGATGAACACGGTCGTAAAATGAGTAAATCATTAGGAAACGGTGTTGATCCAATGGATGTTATCGAAGAATTTGGTGTAGATGCGCTACGTTACTTCCTAACGACAAACTCGACACCAGGGCAAGACATGCGTTATGTGCCAGAGAAAGTTGAAGCTTCATGGAATTTTATCAACAAAATTTGGAATGCCTCACGCTTCGTCAACATGCATACCAGCGATCAAGTATATGATATAGAAAAAGCAACACTATCAATGGTTGATCGTCACATTATTCATCAATTTAACCGCACACTCGATGAAGTTAATCGTAATATGGACAAATACGAATATGCCCTTGTAGGAAATACTTTACAACGTTTCGTATGGGATGATTTCTGCAGTTGGTATATCGAACTTAGCAAATCAGGACTTCAAAGTGAGGATGAAACAGTTGTCTATGCAACAAAAGCAACACTTGCTTATATGTTGAAGAATATTGTGAAAGTCCTTCATCCTTTAATGCCATTTGTAACCGAAGAGATTTACCAATCGATGCCTGGCAGCTTGGAATCAATCAATCTCGAGACATGGCCTTCAATGATGCAAATTGACACAGATGGATTAGAACAAGTCACATTCATGATAGATGCGATCTCAGCAATTCGTGAACTCCGTGTTCAATACGATGTTAAGCCTTCAAAACCACTCACGGCACAACTATTGAATAACAAAGATAAGGACTACGAATTTGATGCTGTCTTAAAAGCGATGTTTGAGAGTATGGCACGTGTTGCCATCGGAACGATTACCGAGAATCCCGTTAAACAACCAATTCAAGGTGGATCAATTATTTTATTACAAGATGAATTAGTAGATCAGGAAGCATTGTTAGTAAAACTAAATGCTGAGAAAGAACGACTTGAAGCGGAGATTTCACGTGGTGAAAAAATGCTTGCAAACCAGAACTTTATTGCCAAAGCACCTGCTGCAAAAGTTGAAGCCGAACAAGCAAAACTTGATGAATATCGACGTCAACTTGATGTGGTCTTAGGACAGTTAAACTAATGGAAGCAATCATTAACACCTTAGTAAAAGGTATTTCTACAATGTTTCGGTTTGATATCGAAAAAGACCCACGTGGTGCTCGTAAAAAGAGCCTTATCATCATTCTTATCTTTATTATCCTGCTGTATGTAGGGGTTATTGGATCATTAATACATTAAGAAAAGAACCGCATAAGTGCGGTTCTTTTTTTTATGTAAAAGGAGTGCATTCGCACTCCTTTTAATTAGATGATATCTTTAAACCAAATGCGTTTCATAACTGAAGTAGCGATGATATACATGAGTACGATTCCACCAACCCACAAGAGGTGTGTTGATGAAAGTACTTGGAGCTCAATTGTTGATGCTAATGGTGTGGTCACAAAGAGCAAGGTAATAGCAATCGCTAAGAATGATACAAACACAAGCACTCCCGAAGGTAGATTTGATAGCGAGAATGGACGTTTTGTACGAATTACGAAAATAATTAAAGATTGGGAGATGATTCCAAACGCAAACCAGAATGTTTGGAATAATGTAGCATGCTCAGGTGTTCTAACATCAAACACAGCATACAGGACGACAAAGCACGCGATATCAAAAATTGAACTGAGTGGCCCAAAGAGTTTCATGAACTTCACAAGCGATTTTGATTCGAGTTTACGAGGTTTTTCGAGTTCCTTTTCAGTAACATTATCGAATGGAATTCCTGTTTGTGCTAAATCACTTAAGAGGTTCTGAACAAGAATATGAACTGGTAATAGTGGTAGGAATGGCACAAAGAGACTTGCGACCAAGACAGAAATCATATTCCCCACGTTACCACTGACTGCCATTTCCAAATACTTGATCATGTTTACAATTGTTTTACGTCCTTCAAGAATTCCTTCTTCAAGTACGGTTAAATCTTTCTTCAATAAAATAATATCAGCAGATTCTTTAGCGATATCAACGGCACTGTCAACCGAAATACCGACGTTTGCTTGTTTCAATGCGAGGGCATCGTTGATACCATCACCCAAGAAACCAACTGTATGGCCTTTATCTTGGAATGCCTTAACGATTCGTTGTTTTTGATCTGGAGAAATCTTTGCAAAGAGGTGACAGTGATCAACTGCATCACGTAATTCCTCATCACTCATGGCTTCTACTTCATCACCCATATAGGTAATCTCAGTATCAATTCCAACTTTGCTACTTACTTTTTTAGCAACACCCAAACTATCACCTGTAATAACAACAACTTTTACACCATGTCGGTTAAGGCTTTCGATTGTAGGTTTCGCACTTTCTTTAGGCGGGTCAAGGAAACCAATAAACCCAATTAATACGAGATCACTTTCATCTTCGACGCCGAATTCGTGCTCTGTAGGAACATTGTTCTTCTGCGCGACAGCAATCATGCGTAATCCATCATGATTGTGTTGGGAATAGACTTCCATAGCTTCTTTACGAATTTCGTCGTTGAGTTCAAATACTTCGCCATTACGGTCAATGTATCGACATAATTTAACAATTTCTTCAACGGCACCTTTCGTAATAAGTTGTCGTTTGTCATTACCATCTTCCAAGATGACACTCATTCGACGGCGAGAGAAATCAAATGGGATTTCGTCAACGACTGAATAGTAATTTACAAGGTCATCCATGTTATATGATTCTGCACGGTTAATAATGGCGAGATCAATTAGGTTTTTAAGACCACTTTGGAAATATGAGTTTAAGAATGCATGACGAAGGACACGCATGTCATCTTCTCCATTAACGTCCATATAACGTTCAAGAACAATATTATCTTGTGTTAGAGTTCCAGTCTTATCTGTACAAAGGATATCCATTTCTCCAAAGGAAGAAATAGAACTTTGGGATTTTACAATTGTTTGATGCTTTGCCATGTTGATAGAACCACGTGCAAGACTTGTGGTTAACACAACCGGAAGCATTTCTGGTGTAAGACCTACCGCAACTGTGAGCGCAAACAAGAAGGCCTCGACAATATCATGCTTCAAAACGCCATTAATGATAAAAATGATGGGTAGCATAATTAACATTAATCGCATTAAAAGCGAACTAATTGTTGAAATACTACTTTCAAAACTATTGATTTGCTTTGTTTCTTTTAAACTTGTATTCATACGGCCAAGATATGTATCATCACCGGTCCGAATGACCATTGCCCGTGCACTACCTGAGACTACGTTGGTTCCCATGAGACACAAGTTCGAATAATCAGACTCTGTGATCATTTGCTCTTCATCGAATTTAACAAATTTTTCGATAGGCTGTGATTCCCCGGTTAAGGTTGCTTGAGAAATAAATAAATCTTTTGCAGATAAGACGCGCATATCAGCTGGGATAATATCACCTGCAGATAGTCGGACAATATCACCCAAAACTAAATCATCAATTGGGATTTCAGTAAAGACACCATCACGAAGTGCAGCGGTGGTATTTGAAACCATGTTGAGTAATTTCTCACTAGCGGCACTGGAACGTTCTTCTTGAACAAATGAAATCAGTGTTGAAATCATGACAATGACAGTCAAGATTGTGATGGTGAGATAATCTGGTGTTTCCCCAGTCAGGAAAAATACCGGAACAATCACATCAGTAATTAATGTAATTGCAATTACGACCATTAACACTAGGTTAAATGGATTAATCAATACGTTTACAAAACCAATAATTGGATGCTTTTTCGTCCCCTGTGAAATCGCATTTGGACCAAGCTCTTCAAGTTTTTGCTCTGCTTGGTCGAGAGTATACCCTGTTGGTGACGCTCCCAAATTATCATAGAGTTCCTCTTGGGAACTTTGGAGCAAGTCTAGAATATTTTTATTTTTTGATGTCATTCAATAAGCCCTCCTTCATCAGAAAAAGCGCACTAAAATAGATAATAACCCGAGGGAGGCCCCAAGGGATCATCGTCTAAAGAACAAGTGCTACATATACTAGAACTACAACTTTGACCTTCCATGTTGCCACC
The DNA here is from genome assembly GCF_009828745.1 of Erysipelothrix anatis. GTDB lineage: Bacteria > Bacillota_I > Bacilli_A > Erysipelotrichales > Erysipelotrichaceae > Erysipelothrix > Erysipelothrix anatis. The sequence continues at coordinate 16,283 of NZ_WTSX01000013.1, read as the reverse complement.
TCACTTTCATGTAAACTATAACAAAATTAAGGATTATTAGCAATAAAACGACGGATTGTGAACACAGTCTTCACAGAAAAATAACACAATATGATATACTTTTAGAGTACTAGGGGGTGCATAATGAAAAAGACACTATTATTTGATTTAGATGGAACTGTATTACCTTTAGATAACAAAGACTTTGAACGTCTCTATATTGGAACGTTAACAAACTTTGCGAAGGATACTATCGAACCTGAAAAATTAGCGAAAAGCCTGTGGGCAGCAACCGCAGCAATGATTCAAAATACCGATTCAAATCGAACCAATGAAACAACTTTTTGGGAAGCTTTTGAAGCATTGATTGGCGCGTCAGCAACCGCATATATTAAGGAAACAATGGATCAGTACTACAACGGTCCGTTTTCAGAAATTCAAAAAGCAACAAAACCAAGTCAGGCAATGATTGAAGCAATCCATTATGCCAAACAAAAAGGATATACCGTTATTTTAGCGACAAATCCTTTATTCCCTAAGATAGCTACTGATAAACGTATCGAATGGGCAGGATTTAAACCTGAAGACTTTGATTATATTACACGATTCGAATCGAATCATTTCTGTAAGCCTAATCCAATGTATTATCAAGAAATTATGAGTGTTTGTGGCTTAGAACCCAAAAACTGCATCATGATTGGAAATGATGTACAAGAAGATATGATGGCTGCAAAACTCGGTATGGAAACATGGTTGATTACGGATGACTTAATTAACCGTCAACCGGATGTTCTTGATGATCATGTGACGTGGCGAGGAAACCGAGAAGAACTACTCATAAAAATTAAGGAGGATTTAGTATGATTGTAGGTTGTGTACGAGAAATAAAAGAATCCGAGAACCGAGTGGGATTAATGCCGACCCATGCATTTGAATATGTGAATGCAGGGCACACTGTAGTTGTGGAATCTGGCTTGGGTGTTGCAAGTGGTTTTACAGATGAACTATACAGCGAAGCTGGAGCTACAGTTGTCGATAGCGCTGAAGCGGTATGGGCACAAGTAGATATGATGATAAAAGTCAAAGAACCGCTTGAAAGTGAATATCCATTGATGCGTGCCGGACAAATACTGTTCACATACCTTCATTTGGCAGATAATGCGCCACTGACACAGGCCCTCGTAGACCGAAAAGTGACAGCGTTTGCTTATGAAACAGTTGCCGATCCGCAAGGTCGTTTGCCGTTATTACGTCCTATGTCAGAAGTTGCAGGACGACTCTCAATTCAACAAGGAGCAAAATACCTTGAAGGTCACTACGGTGGTAAAGGAATTCTGCTATCGGGTGTTCCTGGAGTTCATGGTGGTCATGTGGTAATCATTGGGGCAGGTGTCGTCGGGATGAGTGCATGTAAAACTGCACTTGGAACCGGAGCATCTGTAAGCATTTTGGATACAAATCTTGATCGCCTTGCATACATAGAGGATGTCTTTAATGGCCGTGTCAACACGATTTTCAGTGATGAACATAATATTCAAGAAGAATTGAAACGTGCAGACATTGTAATTGGAAGTGTATTGATTCCTGGTGATAAGGCACCCAAACTTGTGCGCCGTGAACATCTAGAACTGATGGAAAAAGGAACAGTTCTTGTGGATGTTGCAATCGATCAAGGGGGATGTTTTGAAACTAGCAAACCGACAACACACCAAAATCCAATTTTTATTGACTCGGGAATTGTGCACTACTGTGTTACGAACATGCCGGGTGCTGTGCCACAAACATCCACTCATGCATTGGGGAATGCGACAATTCGATATGGTCTAGAAATTGCCAATCGTGGCGCTTTGGAAGCAATCCAAAGTAATGAAGGTCTATTTAATGGTCTTAATGCCTACGATGGTCACATTACAAATGCTGCAGTTGCACGTTCACAAAATTTTGAATATAACAACATGAAAAATACGTTAAAAGGATGAACTCTTTAAGCATTTTTGGTACAATAGATTAAAGGAGGTGGCCGTCATACCTAATGTAATAACACACGGATTGATGGCACTCGACGTTTACAACAAACTAGAGGTGTCAGAAGTCCAAGAGGCAATCGCAAAACATCCTAAAGCTTACTTGCTTGGGAGTAACGGACCTGACCTTCTTTTTTACTACAAAGCCTTGCCTTGGCAAGATCAAGCTTTAAATAAAAAAGTTGGTGGGTATGGAAACTTGGTTCATGTTGAACATATAAATGACTTCTATCGTGAAGCTGTATCATTTGTTCGTCAAGTCCAAGATCCAGAACGACGTGCAATTCTTATTGCATATCTTTCGGGACATTTTATGCATTGGTCACTGGATACGTTAGCACATCCATTTGTGTTTTATCGCAGTGGCGAAATTGCAAATGAAACGAAGTACTGGCATTTCCGTTACGAGTCAATGATTGACGCCCTCATGGTATCTTACGTAAAACGAAGAGACATGAAAAAATTGAAAGCGACACGATTTGTGGATGTTGATGCGACGGAGCGTCGTGTTATCGCATCATTTTACCAAATGTTATTGGCAAATGTGTTTGATATTCAAACGAGTCCACAAGTCATAGAAGAATCAATTGTGACTTTCAAGACGGCACTTGGATTTTTATATGATCCAAGTAACATCAAGACGCCTGTAATCCGGGCATATGAAAACAAGTTCTTGGAACCCTGGGCACTTACGAGCCATGTGGTGAATGGAGAACTGGATTCAGAACATGATGTGCTTAATTTAAAACACGATGTTTGGTCAAATCCAACGGATATAAACGATACATCGCGACTAAGCTTCGTCGACTTGTACGATTACTCAATTAAACTAGGTGTAATCCTTGTTGATCGTCTAAACGAAGCACTTGCAGATCCTAGTGTGACATTTGATGACATACTCAGAGATTGCCAATATGATACGGGGAGACCTGTAGGTAAAGAAATGAAGTATTACAATAGTATTTATTAAATCTATAACACTATAATAGGGAGGGTTTTATTATGTTAATCAGTATTCATGGAAAAAACGTCGACATTACAGAGGCGATGTACACAGCAGTAGAGGAAAAATTGGAATTCTTACACAAGTATTTCGAAATTGACGATACATGGCGTGCAAACGTTGTTGTTAATACATACCCAACAGGCGTTAAAGTTGAAGTAACTATTACTTCAAAAATCGGACCATTACGTGCAGAAGTAATGACCGAAGATTTCTATGCTGCGCTTGATAAAGTAGTTCATAAATTAGAAGATCAAATTCGCCGTCATAAGACACGTATTTCTAAGAAAAACCGTGAAGGCTTATCACAAGCATTCATTTCAATGATCGAAGATCAAGAAGCAGAAACAAAACAAAACGAAGAAGCAGAATTAGTAAGAACCAAAACAATTGCTGCAGAAAAAATGGACCTAAGCGATGCAATCTTAAACATGGAAATGCTTGGTCATACATTCTTCATTTATACTGATGATGAAACCAATGAAGTAGCTGTTGTTTACAAGCGTTTAGATGGTGACTATGGTCTACTTGAGGTAGAATAACAAAATTTATTTTAAGTTCAGTAGAAAAAATGCTATAATTACACAAATGGAGGTTTGGATATGAGCTTTAAAGACAAACTAAAAAACATTCTAACGCCAGTAGAAGATGACGAATACCTGGAATTTTCAGATGATGAGGTAGAAACATTGAGCGATTATGAAGCACCACGCGCAAGCGATGGAACAAAATTACCAAGTGATACAAAGATGGTTCTATTCGAACCAAGATCCTTTGAGGAGTCTGAAGAAGTAGCACGTTACTTAAAAGAAAAACGAGCTGCTGTTGTTAACTTACATCGTTTACAACGTGATTACGCACAGCGTACAATTGACTTTTTAACAGGTGTCGTCTTTGCACTTGATGGATCAATTCAAAAAATAGGTCATAATGTAATTCTATGTACTCCTAAAACAATTGGTGTACAAGGTGAAATCAGTATGAACCTTGAAGAATTCGATTCTTAGACACTATGTCAAACAATCATGCATTTCGCATTATGAAACAGGGATACGATCGCTTTGAAGTAGATCAGACAATCTCGGAACTAGAACGTGAACGCGTTTTGTTGCAAAAACAAACACAAATCTATAAGAAACAGATTGATACACTCCAAGAACAACGTGACCTCATAAAAAAGAGGTATCAGCAACTTGTTGGCGAAATCACTGTTCGTGAACGAGCATCAGAAGAAATGTCACGCCTTGCCCTTCGTGAAGCAAACGACATTATTGAAAATGCTCATTCAAATGCAGATATGATTGTTCGTGAAGCAATGTCAACATCGCGTCAAGTGCTGGTTGAGATTGCTCGAATTTCAAATGAATCGAAGTTGCTTCGTGATGAATTGAAAGATAAAATTAAAAATCTAGAAGAAGCGATTGAAGGACTTGAACTTCCTGAAGCGCCTTATTCATTAATAATTGGCGATGACCAAGACAATAATCAATAAGCATCCCTTGCAGAGACTTCGTGGTTGGTGAGAACGAAGAGGGCCTTATGGGTTTATCACTTGTGAGCTTGTTTCTGAACACTCTATGAATAAAGTAAGAAACACGTCGGCGGCGTTACCGCATTTGAGTGCACAATTTTTTAATTGTGAATTAAGGTGGTACCGCGTCGAAGACGTCCTTATCTAAGGACGTCTTTTTTTGTATATAGGAGGAAATTATGGAATACAAAGATACACTACTGTTACCGAAAACAGAATTTGAGATGAGAGGGAATCTCAGCAAAAAAGAACCACTCATTCAAGCGAAATGGGATGAAGAAAATCTCTATGAAGCAATGCAAACAACCAGAGAAGCAGAAGGTGCGCCACTCTTTGTATTACATGATGGTCCTCCTTATGCGAATGGAAACATTCATATTGGTCATGCATTAAATAGCATTCAAAAAGACTTCATTGTCCGTACAAAATTCATGGCAGGATTTAAGACACCGTTTAGACCAGGTTGGGATACGCATGGATTGCCAATTGAAAATGCGATTCAAAAGCTAGGTGTTGATCGTAAATCAATGCCATTGCACGAGTTTAGAGCTCTTTGCGAGAAATATGCACGCGAACAAGTTGCAATTCAAATGAAAGATTTCAAATCTCTTGGGAAAATTGGAGATTACAAGAATCCATACATTACACTCAATAAAGACTATGAAGCACAACAAATTCGTGTCTTTGCTCAAATGGCACTAAAAGGTATGATCTACAAAGGATTAAAACCTGTTTATTGGTCACCATCCAGTGAGACTGCACTAGCTGAGGCTGAAATCGAATATCAAGATCGACGTGATCCAGCTATCTATATTGCGTTTGATGTGGTTGATGGTAAGGGCGTCGTAGAACAAAATGATAAATTGGTCATTTGGACTACAACACCATGGACTATTCCAGCAAACCTTGCAATTTCAGTTAATCCAGTGATGACTTATGCACGTGTGAAAACTGATAAAGGAGTTCTCGTGATGATGGAATCGCGCATTGAATCCGTAATGAAAGAATTAGAAATTGAAAACTATGAGATTTTGACAACATTCTTGGGGTCAGACATTGAATATGTTACATACAAACACCCACTTTATGACCGTATTTCCCCTGTATTAAATGGTGATCACGTAACTGATGAAGCGGGAACAGGTTGTGTTCATACAGCGCCAGACCACGGGGTAGAAGACTTTGATGTCGCTGCAAAGTATGATATTAAACCGTTTGGACCTGTCGATGCTCAAGGTCACCTTAATGAAAAAACAGGTGAGTTTGCGGGTATGTTCTTTGAGAAAGCAAATAAAGCCGTAACGCTTCGTTTGGAAGAAGAAGGTGCACTTTTAAAAATGGGTTGGATTACTCACAGTTATGCACACGACTGGAGAACGAAGCTTCCAATTATTTACCGTGCAACAACGCAATGGTTTGCATCGATTGATGGCATTCGTCAACAAATTCTTGATGAAATTGCGAATGTTGAGTGGTATCCAAAATGGGGTGAAAAACGTATGCATAATATGATTGCAGATCGTGGCGACTGGACAATATCACGTCAACGTGCGTGGGGTGTTCCAATTCCAATCTTCTACGCAGAAGATGAGACACCAATTATCGATGCAGAAGTCTTTGAACATGTTGCAACGTTATTTGAAGAACATGGTTCAAATATTTGGTTTGAGAAAGAGGCTGCTGAACTGTTGCCTGTTGGTTATACACATCCAAATTCTCCAAATGGAACCTTTACAAAAGAAAAAGATATCATGGATGTTTGGTTTGACTCAGGATCATCGCACACAGCTGCATTAAATCACAACGAAACACCACTTCCGGTTGATGCATATGCTGAAGGAGCTGACCAATTCCGTGGGTGGTTTAACTCATCACTCATTATTTCAGTCGCGTTGTACGGAATTGCACCTTACAAGACTGTAATTACGCACGGTTTCATCAAACTGGATTCTGGTGAAAAAATGAGTAAGTCTAAATCGAATGGACTTAGCCCAAATGAAATCACATCCGAAATGGGTGCGGATATTTTACGACTTTGGGTGGGTAGTGTTGATTACCACTCAGACATTACAATGTCAAAAGACCTTTTAAAACAAGTGAGCGAGTCATACCGCAAGATTCGAAACACATTCCGATTCATGCACGGTAACTTGAACAATTTCAACATTGACACTGACGGTATTGCAATTGAAGATTTATCCTTAATGAACCGTTATGTCTTGAACGAAACGATTCGTGTAAATAACGAAGGCCGTAAAGCATACGAAGGTTATGATTATCAAAAAGTAACGACAGCAGTTCTTAACTCATTAATTAATACGATGTCGTCATACTATTTAGACTATACAAAGGATATTCTTTACATTGAGAAAGAAGATGATCGAGCACGACGTGAAATTCAAACTGTCATTTATCATACACTCGATACATACTTAAAACTCCTTGCACCAATCTTGCCGCATACAACAGAAGAAATGTATCAAATCTTTAAACCAGAGCAAGGAAGTATTCATCTCACAAAATTTGTCGATATTCAAGATGAGATTATTTCTGAACAAGAAAAAGCAGACATGCAAGATCTCTTTAAGGTTCGCGAAACAGTATTTAAAGCACTTGAAGTCAAACGTGCGGATAAAGAAATTGGGAAATCATTAGAAGCAGCAGTTACAATCTCAATGAATAGCGCGACAATAGAACGTGTCGAGTCTATTCTTGGAAAACATCTAGCACAATGGTTTATTGTGTCACATGTTACACTTGAAGCTGTCGAAGGCGAAGCAATTGACGTAGCGGTTACGAAATACGATGGTCATACTTGCCAACGTTGCTGGAATGTTGTAAGTTCAATTAACGATGCAGGATTGTGTGAGCGTTGTGATCACGTCCTTCATAGTTAATTATGAAAATTACATCCGTCAACAACGAAACCATCAAGTCGCTCTTAAAATTATCAAAGAAAAAATATCGTGATGCTAATGGCAAACTTCTTGTCGAAGGAGAACACCTACTTCAAGAAGTGAAGGCATCTGGACTTAACCACACAACTTATGGTATCGGATCAGAATTTGATGTTGAAATTACCGATGCCATTGCACACAAACTATCGACGACTCAATCAGGATCGACACTGTTTACTGTAGTTGATAAACCGCAGCATGGGTGGCCCCAAAATGGGAAACGATTCATATTATGTGATGGAGTTCAAGACCCCGGAAACCTTGGCACGATAATACGCACCGCACACAGTTTTGGATTTGATGCAGTCATCGTTTCGAACGATAGTGTGGATGAATTCAATGATAAGGTTGTCCGATCAACCCAAGGGTCGATATTCCATATGCCAGTTATAAGAATGTCACTCGAAGACGCAATCGCACGTTTGAAAGGTGAATCTGTATCTGTCTATGCAACATACTTGGGAGATAATACAGTGCCATTGTCAGCAGTTACCGATAATGCAATTGCTTTTGTGGTTGGATCCGAAGGGCAAGGTGTCAGTGATGCAGTTCTCGAGCAATGTGATGGCACTACAAAAATAGAAACCAGTAATTTTGAATCATTAAATGTTGCGATTGCGACAGCAATTATTTGTTATACATTTAGGCAATAAACTAAAACGTTACATTTTGTAGCGTTTTTTTAATCCTTTTATTCCGTAGATACTGATAAAATGGCGAAAGATATTAAGACGTCCACATTCTTAAAATAAGGAGTTGAATGAAGCTTAATAGGCTAAAATGAGCATAAACAATCTTGTGTAAAACATACGCAATTTTGGTGTTTTAGTTTCGAAGCTAAAATCGTTAGGTAAGTAACGTAATGCCTAAAAAGCCATTTATAAGTGGTTTTGATCGACATTGATGACACGCAAATATAAAAAATTAGATACAACTGCTTAATTGACATCGAGATGTGGTGTGCTATTTTAATAATCGAAGCGCTTTCACAGGAGGAATAATGAAACGATTATATAAACTAGGAACAATACTACTCTTTATTATGGTACTAGGAATTGGATCTGTACCATTTATGCCAATCTATGGTGACGAAGCCCAGGATATAGAAGTGATGACCCAACGATGGGTTCAATCACTAACCGGAAATTTAGACGTAGATACGGACTTACAATCAAATGTATATGTTAAAGACTATGTTCAAAAACTTTCCAATGATGCTATGCAAGTCAACCAAACACTTAATAAAGATACGAATCGGACTTCTTTATGGGTGCGAAATGATAAAGAACCCAAACACGACTATCTCTCACGAAATGTCAAAAATATCGGAATTTTGACCAAAGCTTACGCAACATACGGTACTGTGTACTATCAAGATAGTGCAATGTTACAAACAATTAAAGACGCATTACGACACATTGTAGAAATCGAACAGTACAATGGTGAAGGATACTATGGAAACTGGTGGAACTGGCAAATTGGAATTCCACATGAAATGATAAATATTCTATTCATGATTCAAGATACTTTGACACCTGAAGAGCTGAACGAATATATCGAAATCTTAAAATTATATGTACCAGATCCCTATAAACAACTGTTAGGCCAAGGAAGCAGTGAAGTATTTGTTCCTTTTGTTTATACAGGACCACAAACTTCAGGAGCTAACCGGACAGATTTTGCTTATACTCGCCTTGGCATCGGAATCCTTGACCAAAATCCAGAAATTATTGCTGAAAGTATCGAAAGTATTAAGGGCGAATTTGACTATGTTACCCAGGGTGAAGGGTTTTATGATGACGGAAGTTTTATTTTTCACGAAAATAAACCGTATGTAGGTTCATACGGAATTGAATTAATAAAAGCCGTTACAAAAATACTTACAATTGTGAGCGAAACAACATACGATCTCCCAGCAGAAACAAAAGAACGATTCGTTGCAATGACCTATAATGCTACGGTCCCAGTTATGTTCAAAGGAACGTTTCTGCCGTTTGTTAAAGGACGATCAATTGCACGCGAATATGTTCATAATATAGATGCATCGGGATCTGATAGCGTAAAAGTACTCGCGCAAGCAGGAAACTTGCTTAATAACAATCAAGGCATTCAGCTACAAAACTCAATGCAATACTGGATTCAGCAAGATCCAGAATACTACCTCAAAATAAGCTCTAATATAGCAGACTTAGTAACAATGAGCGATTTTATTAATCGAGATACGTTGCCAGTAGATTTTGTCCCATTTAGAGGAAGTAAAATGTTTTCAAATATGGACCGATACGTATACAGTGCTCAAGACTATCATTTCGGGCTCTCAATGTATTCCAACCGAGTATCAGCATATGCAACAGGGAACAAAGAGAACCTAAAAGGGTGGCACATGGCTGATGGAATGGTTTACCTCCAAAATGAGGACAAGCAATTCGGAAAATCATACTGGGCAACTGTCGATATGTACCGTCTACCTGGAATAACGGTAGATACGCGAACTCTTGAAGATACAACTGAAGCATGGGTTTCATACCTTTCGCCACAAAAATGGGTGGGCGGAACAAGTAGTGATACTAACGCTGTTATTGGAATGCAACTTGATAAAAATGACATGAAAAATAATGGTAAAAACATTGGTATGGATTTAACCGCAAAAAAATCATGGTTTGTGATGGATGGAAAGATCGTTGCACTTGGAACGGATATAAATGGAAAAACCCCAGCAACAATCGAAACAGTCGTTGAAAATCGCATCCTTGATAGTGATATAGGTTATAAGTTGGTTGATCAAGACGAAAAAGCAATTATCGATGGAAATTACGACGTAAAAAAAGGAGATTGGATGATTCTTGAAGCATATGAATCTTCGAACAATCTCGCATACATGATGCTTCAAGACCAAGCCGTCACAATACAAACGGAAACAAATACAGATACATATTTGCGACACTCAGCGACTGAATTAAGTGGCAATGAATACACTGACACATATAAGAAGATTATTGTAAATCACGGTGCTAACGCGCAAGAAGCAACGTATGCCTACGTTATGGCACCTGCCGTAGAAATTAATTCCCTAAGTACTGTGGAGGAATCCTTTGAGATTATTGAGAACAACAAAGACGTTCAAGCAGTTCTTGATGAAAAACACAATACGTTGGGTATTAATGTGTGGAGTCAAGGACCTCATAAGGTGATGGACTATACAATCTATTCACCAGCATCGGTTCTAATTGATGAACAAGCAAAGTCATTTGAAATTAACATTGCAGATCCAACTCAAGCACAAGACTCAATCATGTTCTCAACGGATGTAGAATTTTCAGAAGTAATTTTGCCTGCTAATGTATCTCAAATTGGAAATAATGTATTTGTTGTTGATACGAGAAATTCAAACGGTGTTACAACAACGATTACACTTAACAAAAAAGAGAAAGAAACGCCAGAAACTGGAGGAGAAACAACGCCAGAAACAGGTGGGGAAACAACACCAGAAACAGGTGGGGAAACAACACCAGAAACAGGTGGGGAAACAACACCAGAAACAGGTGGAGAAACGACACCGGAACAAGGAGGAGAAACGACGCCGAAACCAGACGCAGAAGTTAACGAAATTATAGAAAATGATAAATCAAGCGATTCGAGATTGGAAACATTACCTTCAACAGGAGTGAGTGGCTTTGGGATAAGTCTGGGTGCAATGCTAACCATTATGGGAGTTATTGTATTCTGTTTCGATATCAAAAAGAAATTAAAAAAAATTGATTAGGAAAAGATAACTAAAAAAAACGGTGCGAAATGTACCGTTTTTTTATTTTTTGAATACTGTTTTCAGACTTCCTTGAAGTTGACTAGACTGCAGCTGCAAATAATTCGGCAACTTTACTCCAATTAACAACATCGAACCAGCTTTGGATGTAGTCTGGACGTCGGTTTTGATAATTTAGGTAGTATGCATGTTCCCAAACATCTAAGCCAAGAACTGGAACAAGTCCATCCATAAGTGGATTATCTTGATTAGGTGTTGAAATTACTTCCAATTGTTTGTCAGCATTTACAACTAACCAAGCCCAACCTGATCCGAAACGAGTTTTAGCTGCTGCATCAAATTTTTCTTTGAATGCATCAACTGAACCGAATGTGCCATTAATAGCTTCTAACAATGCACCTTCAGGTTGTTGTCCTGTTGCGGGAGCCATGATTTCCCAAAACATCGAGTGGTTTAAGTGGCCACCACCGTTATTGCGAACAGCAACACGAATGTCCTCAGGAACATCATTAATATTGCGGATTAAATCCTCTAGAGATTTATCCTTCAAAGCTTCGTGTTTATCTAAAGCTCCGTTTAAATTTGTAATATATGTTTGGTGATGTTTTGTATGATGGATTTCCATTGTACGTGCATCAATTTGTGGCTCTAAAGCATCATAAGCATAAGCCAATTCTGGTAGTTTGTATGTCATAATAGTACTTCCTCCTAATGGCTACATCATAGCATATGGGGTCGGGTCATTCAAAAGGTATGCCTACTAATGTACTATATTTTGTAATTAAATAATTCACATAATAATTTGGATCAAAAGCCTCTCCGCACACTTTAAGAATAAGGTCCTGTGTTTCGATTGATCCGCCAAATTGGTGAATGTTCTGACGTAGCCAATCAAATATTAATGATAAATTTCCATCACGCAATGTTTGGTCGACGTCAAGATTTTTCTCCATCGCCGCCATAAACTGTGCTGCATATGCTGTACCAAGTGCATATGTTGGGAAATAACCAAATGATGCATCGGACCAATGAATATCTTGTAAAATCCCTTCGCTTACGGATGCAGGTGTTAATTTTAAGATACGAGTCATTTCGTCGGCAAACTTTTGGTCAAGCCCATGTGCATCGTGAGCCTCTACAAACATCATTTTTTCGATATTGTAACGAACAAGAATGTGCAGTGGGTATGTCAATTCATCAGCTTCGATACGAATTGCACCACGTTCAACAAAATTGATACCGCGAATAAATTCATCAAGTGAAACGCTTCCAAGAACATCAGGTATAATTGCTTGCAATTTTGGATAAAGCGGTGTCCAAAATGCAACGGAACGGCCAATCATGTTTTCTAAAAAACGACTCTGCGATTCATGCAAACTCATGCTCATCGAATCAGCGATAGCGTAACCCTCAAATTCTGGATTAACTTGATGGTTGTACATGGAGTGACCAATTTCATGAATTATCGAGAAAATACTTTGTGTAAAGTCATTTTCGTGATATGTAGTTGTAATACGAGTATCGTTGATTGAAAATGTACTGCTGAAAGGATGTTCAGCTTCACCAAGAAGACCAAAATCAACACTATAACCAAGATGAGTCATTACTAACTCAGAAATTTCACGTTGTTTTGAAATTGATACAAAAGCGTTCATAAACGCAGGACGCGGAGCTTGATGTTCGATTACCGTATCGATGAACGGTACAATTTTGTCGTTGATCGTTGTAAAGAAATTATCGACAATGTTAATTGTTAATCCTTTTTCATAATCATCTAAAGATGCATCATATATGGATGCACCATTTGGTCGATATGAAACAACGTTCCGATGAGATGTGATTAGTTCATTCAGGTTCTCAACAAAAGTACTATAGTCCTTATTTTTACGGCTATCAGCCCATACATTATGAGACGCAAGTTTTAGATTTTCGAACGCTACGTACTCATCATAAGGAATATCTTTGATTTTGTTTAAGCTCTCTAACATTTGCTCCGCACTTTTAGCGATAATTGGATCCTCATTTAATAAAGCGTCAGTCAAGGCTACATATGCTTCATGACTTGTGAACAATGAAAAGTACTCACCAGATAAAAAAGACATTACGCTATTTCGATACGCATCTCCCATTTTTGGTGCTATCGTCTGCGCATCAAATGACATCGTTGTTAATGCTAAAGAATAAGCATTCAATTTATTGTTTAATTCTGAAAAATTCATAATATACCTCCTGAAATTATTGTACTGCATTCAAACCTAAAGGGATACTATGTTTTACAGAAAAGATGATGTATAATTAGGTGACAAAGTACTGGAGGACTCAATAATGAATGAAATGTATGATGACTGCATTGCGTTACTAGAAGAACGCGGTGTAACCCTTAATGATATAGTTGATTGTGTGGTTTATCTACAAAAAGACTATATCGCGAACATTCACGAAATCGATATTGAAGATATTGTTAAAAGCGTAATCCGGAAAAGAGAAGTACAAAATGCATTGATGACCGCTATTAATATTGATATTCAAGTCGACAAGGGTGCATTTGGTAATGAAACAATTCAAAATATCATAAGAGTTGATGAAGGTTTATATGGTATTGATGAAGTTATGGCATATGGAATATGTAACCTTTATGGTTCTATTGCACTAACCAATTATGGTTACATCGATAAAGTAAAACCTGGAATTATTGGCAAACTTAATGATCATGATGCAGGGCAATGCAACACCTTTATCGATGATATAGTCGGCGCAATTGCAGCTGCAGCTGCGAGCAAGCTTGCACATTCACATAGTAATTAAAAGCTGGAAAGGGAACATATGGAACAGAAAGTGAATCAAGATCAAATTCAATCACTCCTTAAGAGACTTGACGTCCCTTCAGACGGTGTATTAATAATTCATGAAAACAGCAATGTTCCTGCACTTGTATCGAAATATGTGCTTGACATGTTGTTGAAAAATATAGAAGACCGAACTGTTTCGATAATTGGTGACAATACGTTTAATAATAACGTATCCCAAAAGGTACTAAAACCACTTGTTACAACCCAAGAACGAATTATTCTCTCATCAGGAAGAATGCTTCAATTAATGCTCTTAAAAGATGAGACAACATTTGCCCACCATCCATCTTTAATGATTGGACATATAGGTAAGTATGCAAAGTTCTTTGCAAGACATGTTAAAGTCGATTACCCCTACGGAGATAAATCGATTTTTCAAGATATGTACGAGTTAAATGCAACAATACTTTTTCTTGGAGAACCGGCACATGTTCCAGAAGCTAAGCTTGCATATGCCCACGACACAACGAAGTCAATTAAAAGGAATACAGCAATTAAAGATGGAGAAATGATTTCGTTTTTAGATTTAGATATTGACGAAACACCATTATTATCGAAAATTGTTAATTCGAATATCCTGTTGTTTGAAGAAATTGAAGGTGTAAAAATTTATGGGATATCCTATAGAATGCTCGTTGACTTCATTACAATGTGACATTGAAAAAACAAACATAAATGTTATAATTAAAAGTGAACAGGGGAACCAAATGGTTGAGAAAATAACCCTCAAAACCTGATCTAGTTAAGACTAGCGGAGGGAGTTCTGTTTTTACCCTGCGCCTTGTGTGGAGGTTTTTTTTTATGAAAACAAAAGATTTAGTTCTAATTGCAATGTACGCAACCTTATTTACAGTATTGGAGTATATAAGTGTTACATTTGGATTATTGAAAATGCCTCAGGGTGGAAGTATTTCCATTAGTGCAGTAGCATTGATTATAGCGAGTTATCACTTAGGATTTAAAAAATCTTTGATAGTGTCCGCAATTTCCGTCGTCATTATGTTGTTAATCACACCTCCATACTTTCTCACTCTAGGTCAATTCATGGCAGATTATGTATTTTCTTACATGTCCTACTCTACAGCGGTGCTCTTTAAAGATCTAAGGTTTGGAGACAAGACATTCCCCACTGGCGCAATTATGTCGAATGTTTTGCGATTTATGTGGCATAATATTGCAGGATGGCTTTTCTTTGCCTCGTATTACGAAGGTAACATCCTTGTCGGAGTCATGCTTTACAATGCGTCATATATGGTACCGACGATGATAATAAGTGCATTCTTAGTTCTATTAATAAGACCAAAATTGAAAAAATGAATTATATTTTAAATTAGTTATTATTGTATATTAATTGGGAGGGAACATTATGAAACCGAAAGTTGGAGAAGTAATTTACGTACAAAGTTATAAACATGACGGATCGCTTCATAGAACATGGTCAAGTGGAACGGTATTATCGGCCGATGACGAAAAAATTGTTCTCATTACATATAAAACGTGGGTAGTCGAATCTGATGGACGTCGGTGGTTTACTAGAGAACCCGCAATTTGCTTCTACTATTTAAATCGTTGGTATAATGTCATTGCTATGATTCGTGCCAAAGGAGTTTATTATTATTGCAATCTTGCTTCGCCAAGTGTGTACGATGGCGAGTCATTGAAGAATATAGATTATGATTTGGATGTGAAAGTATTTCCGGATGGTAAGTATATCATTTTGGATGAAGATGAATTTGAATTGCATCAAAAACAGATGCACTACAGTGAATCCATCATAAGAATTGTTGAAGATGAGAAAAACCGCCTCGTTGAACTGGCTAAACATAAAGAATATCCATTCAATGACGATACTATTCATCGTTATTTCGACAAATATTTATCAATTCACGAGTTTAAATAAGCTCGTGGATTTTTTTTGCAATAAATGAGTTTTATGTTTGACAACTGCCCCCTGAAGTAGTATTATATGTAGGCACTCAAGGGAGCTTTAGTGCGAAATGGTCTTTGAAAACTAAACAGGAAACGTCAATTTCAAAAGAAATACAAGAAGTAAACAAAACTCGTCAGAGTATAAAAATGAGAAAGAATCAAATGGAGAGTTTGATCCTGGCTCAGGATGAACGCTGGCGGCGTGCCTAATACATGCAAGTCGAACGAAGAGCGTAAGAAGCTTGCTT
>NZ_WTSX01000012.1 GCF_009828745.1 Erysipelothrix anatis | reverse complement strand
GTTCCAGAATGAATTGGCTGATCAAGGCTGAGTATCGATTGGACTATTACACATCCTCATTAATTAGAAAATTTATAGAAGAAAACAAAATAGTGACGAAATCAATAACCGTTGATAATGGATTAGAATTTAACACAATGGGAATTACTGCAAAACGACTCGGTGTCAAACTTTATAAATGCGATCCTTACTGTTCTTTTCAGCGTGGTTCCAATGAACGAGCCAATGCGATAGTTAGAAGATTTATACCGAAAGGAAAGTCACTTTACAGCATTGGACAACAATATCTAGATGACATTGCCTTTAAAATCAACTCAATGCCGCGTAAAATATTTGACTTTAAAACTGCTTATGAGATAGAATTTTTAAAAATGAATAGTGGTGCGGTTGAGATTTGATAAAAGAAAAAAGTAGATATGTCTTAGACATGTCTACTTTTTTTTATTTAGAAATGAACTGAGGTTAGTCGTTAAGAATATCCATGAATGGCAACAGCACATCGTCAAGCATGATGAATCCATTATCTGTGGTAACAATTCGGTCAGCTTCAACAGTGAGTAGTGATTCTGACACTCCTTGAGCTATCGCCTCTTTAAAGATATCAAACATCGAGATACCAAAACGCGATTCAAATCGAGCGAAGGTAACGCCATCGCGCATTCGTAATCCCATCATCATAAACTCAAAATACTCATCTTCACGTGAAAGCGAAATTTCCTCTTTATATGCATCTTTTTGCAGATATTCAGCAAGACGAACTGACCACGTACGACGGTAACCGTCAACTTTCATACTTGAACCCGGGCCGAGTGCATAGAAATCCTCGTAACGCCAATAGACTTGATTGTGGCGGCTACGAGCACCCGGCTTCGCAAAGTTAGAAATTTCATACTGTTCAAAGCCTGCCTCTTTCATGATTTCCATACATAGAAGAAACATTTCTGTTTCGAGTTCGATAGGCACCTGTTTGACGCCGCGACGCCCAAATAGTGAATTTGGTTCAACTGTTAACGCGTAGATTGACACATGATCGGGATTCAAGGCAATGACATCCATCATCGATTCCTTAAAACTTTCAATTGTTTGTCCTGGTAGTCCATACATCAAATCCAATGAAACATTTTGAATTCCAACTTGACGTAACAATTTGAGGCCTTTTTCGACATCATAAAATTTGTGGTGTCGGCCAATCGCTTCTAGCAATGTATCATTTGTGGTCTGAACACCTAAACTCATCCTGTTAACACCGTAGTCATACAACATCTGCACATTTTCAAGAGTTAAGTTCTCTGGATTTCCTTCAAAAGTCCACTCATAGTTTTCAGCTAGATGCGGTTTCAGTGCTTGAAGCAATGCTTCAAGCTGATCGTTCTCTAACGATGTCGGGGTACCCCCGCCAACATAGATTGTTTCTAAGTTATTGGGTAGCGCATTAATTTGTTGAATTAAACGAATCATAAAATTATCGGAAATTTTACGACCATACTTAAAGCGCGTAAAATCGCAGTATCCGCATATATGATCACAGAACGGAATATGTACATACAATGCTTTAATACTCACGTTGCATCACCTCTTTGATTTTTTCATTGATTATTGTTTCGACATCAAGTTGCTTATCAATGCAAATCGATAATGCGTACATGAGGACATCCGCAAGTTCTTTTTCAAATGCCGCTTCGGATTCTTGAAGACTGTCTTTGAGTTCTTGCCCTTCTTCAAGTATGCAATCGACCATAAACGGAATCGTATCGGTTTGATCCCATCCAAAGTGCTCGCGCATTTTTTGAATGTCTTTGAGAACTTTATTCATCATCCATTGAGAGAACAGACATAAAGGCTTCTTGTGGAATTTCAACACTACCGACTTGCTTCATGCGTTTCTTACCTTCTTTTTGTTTTTCAAGAAGTTTCTTCTTACGAGTGATGTCCCCACCATAACATTTAGCAATAACGTTCTTACGAACAGCTTTTATGGTTGAGCGTGCAATAATCTTTTGGTTAATTGCTGCTTGAATAGGCACCTCAAATTGTTGTCTTGGGATAAGTTGTTTCAGTTTTTCTGTAATAACCTTACCGCGGTTATGGGCAAAATCACGGTGAACAATTGTGGATAAAGCATCCACAATTTCGCCATTAAGTAAGATATCCATTTTTACAAGTTTTGATTCTTGATATCCAATGAATACATAATCGAACGATGCATATCCTCGGGTTGAAGATTTTAGGCGATCAAAGAAATCAAAAACAATTTCAACAAGCGGCATATGATAGATAATATTCATACGTGTCGCATCTAGTGCTTGCATATCGACATAAATTCCACGTTTATTTTGGCATAATTCCATAACTGAACCAACATATTCCGATGGCACAATAATTTCTGCTTTCACATATGGTTCCTCAACACGTTCAATCACGTTTGAGATTGGCATTTTGGACGGGTTTTCGATTTTCATCATATCCCCATTTGTTAAGTAGACATGGAATTCTACTGATGGCGCGGTAGCAATTAAATCAAATTGATATTCGCGTTCTAAACGCTCTTGAATTACATCCATATGCAATAGACCAAGGAAACCACATCGGAAACCAAATCCTAACGCTTGAGATGTCTCCGGTTCAAAAACCAACGATGAATCGTTAAGAGCCATTTTTTCAAGTGCTTCACGCATATCTGTGTAACGTTTACTATCGATTGGATACAAACCACAATAAACCATTGGGTTTAACTTACGGTATCCTGGTAGTGCTTCAGCAGCTGGATTCTCGTCAAGTGTTATCGTATCACCAACTTGAACGTCCTTAATCGATTTGATTGATGCTCCAATCCATCCTACTTCCCCAGTTACAAGTTCTTTTTTCTTCACTTCTTTTGGTGTTCTAATTCCTAATTCGGTCACTTCAAAGACGGCACCTGTTTGCATAAAACGAATTTCATCGCCTACTTTAACGCTGCCTTCTTCGATTCGAACATACGCAATAACTCCACGGTATGTATCATAAATTGAATCAAATACTAAAGCTTTGAGCGGTGCATTGATGTCACCACGTGGTGCTGGAATTTTGGAAACAATTGCTTCCAATACTTGGTCAATGTTTAAACCTGTCTTCGCTGAAATTAATGGAGCATCACTTGCATCAATACCTAAGACATCTTCAATTTCTTTTTTTACACGATCTGGGTCTGCAGAAGGTAGATCGACTTTATTGATAACGACCATAATTTCCAAATCATTTTCAATTGCAAGATATGCATTCGCTAGTGTTTGAGCTTGAATACCTTGTGTTGCATCAACTACAAGAATTGCACCCTCACACGCAGCAAGTGATCGCGAAACTTCATATGTAAAGTCGACGTGACCAGGCGTATCAATAAGGTGGAAAATGTACTCTTCCCCATCCTTCGCAGTATAGCTCAGTTGAACTGAGTTTAATTTAATCGTTATTCCACGCTCACGCTCTAAATCGAGTTGGTCAAGCAATTGTTCTTGCATGTCGCGTGTCGCAACAGTTTGTGTTTTCTCTAAAATACGGTCCGCCAGAGTTGATTTCCCATGGTCGATATGCGCAATAATTGAGAAGTTTCTTATGTTTTTTTGATTCATGAATCGAGACTCCTTATATGCCCAATTAGTTTACTAAACTTTGGATATAGAACCGTCGCCAAGCCTGCTGAAATCAGCCCTTGAGGAATGTTCATTGTTAGCGAAGCTATGCCTGCTTCGAGGCTTTGATAAATAACTGCATCCACAATTCCATATGATAAAGCCATCGCTAGACCCGCGGCAAAAAAAGGAACTGCGTATTTCTTTGTGGTTAGGAATCGTTTTAGTAGTAAAATAATCACCACTTCAAACGCTTTAATGAATAATGTGAACAATGCATATTGTGGATATCCTAAAAAGATATCGGCAATTGCAGATCCAACTCCAGCAGCAAATAAGGCACCACGAACTGGAAGCAAAATAACTGACAACATAATCATTGCATCACCCAGGTTCATATATCCGTATAGTGGGACTGGGATTTTAACAATCATCGTAGTTGTTGTAATCACTGCTGTCGTAAGCGCAATTAGTGTTAAGAGTTGGGTTCTTTTGATTTCATATTTTTCGTTCATTCAAATGTTCTACCTTTCCATGTACGGCCAATGCCGTTCGCAAAATCCTTTGCTGAAATTGCAGGTTTCCCTGCCGGTTGAATTTTATGAATAACGACACTTCCATCAATGCAGGCAATACGAACACCACCATCACTTACCTCAAGAATCGTTCCTGGGTCAGCATTCGGTGTGTTGTATTCAACACTAACTTCGTGAAATTTTACAGTGTTTCCTTCAAATACCCCATAACCAACAGGCCACGGAATTAGCCCGCGGATATGGTTATAAACATCTTGTACCGGTCTGTTAAAACTGACGAACTCATCATCACGTTGAATCGTGTACGCTAAGGTAACACGGTCTGTATCTTGAGGGATAAACTTAAGCTCGCCATCAAGATAACGCTTCAAGTCGATGTGAATTAAATCTTTCGATACTTCCATCAGTTTTGCCTCAACATGACCCATTGTATCATTTGCCCCAATTGGAACAGCCCGTGATGTTAACATATCACCACTATCCATTCCAACATCCATAAGCATAAGTGTTACACCAGTCTCTTCTTCCCCTCGAATAATCGACCAATGTATCGGCGCACCACCTCGGTATTTAGGTAGTAATGACGCATGAACATTCAGACATTTATATTTTGGATAATCCAGAATAACCTTTGGTACAATTTGACCATAAGCACAGGTTATGATTAAATCTGGTTCATAATCTAAAACAGCTTGAAAATCACTTCGTATACGTTCAGGTTGTAAAACATCAATGTTATTTGCGATTGCTAATTCTTTGATTGGTGAAGCTTTTAGCTCACGTTTTCGTCCGAATGGGCGATCGGGTTGTGTCACAACAGCGACAACATCATAGTTGTCATCAAGTAGTTGTTGAAGCACTACACATGAAAAAGGGGTCGTCCCCATAAATATTACTCGCATTTTATCACATCCTAGGGCTATTATAGCATGCTTTACGGCTAAGTTAAAAGTTATATCTTTCAATGGATTATCACTTTCTATGTTTCGAAAAATGTTATGATTAATCCACATAGGAGGTGTGTTTATGCCACAAATTGAAAGTCAAAAGAAACGAGTGTTGACGACACGTAAAGCTACAGCAGCTAACAAACGTCAAAAGTCGTCATTACGTACTACAATGTCAAATCTTCGTCTTGCTGTTGAAGAGGGTCGTAAAGACGATGCGGTTGCATATTTCAACCGTGCAAACGAATTACTTGATAAATCAATTACAAGTAATATCCATCATCCAAACTACGTAAGTCGTCAAAAGTCGACACTTGCTAAACTCATTAATACTATCTAATTTATAGTATCTATAAAAAACAAAAGCCGTGTATCGGCTTTTTATTTTTTTATTTGCAAGAGAAAAAGTTCAAATGCGATGTATTGGTCAATCTTTCCTAACTTAACGTTTTGGTCTATTTCCGCAAGCATATTAAGTAACATTAAAACACTTCGTGAATCGCGTATTTGATTTCTAATTAGGAAGGCTGCTTGTTTCGAAGATATTTCTAAAATCTCACTAATCGTGTTTGCCATTAAATGTGCTTCATAGAGTGCGCTAACTTGATAAATGCGTCGAAGACTGAATGCTATGAGACCAATGAGCGATAGTGGATCCATTTTTAATTCGAGGAAATCTTGATATAGCGCAAACGCTTCCGTAACATTACGATCTAAGATTGCATTGGATAATTTAAACATCTCGCTCTCAAAAGGGCGAGACACTAAAACATTAACGTCTTCTTTTGTGATGGGGCGCCCCAACACGCTAAGCTTATTTAGCTCTGATTCAAGCTGAACGAGGTCATTCTCAATTCGTTGTACCAACAATTGGATTGCCGCTTCTTGAATTTGAATATTTTGAGCTTTAATGGCATCTCGGATACGTTGATTGATAAGTCCAACATCGACAGTGTCAAGAACATGGTTCTGCGCATGCTTATCTAAGAATTTCTTTATTTTTGTTTTAGCAAGTGGTTTTTTATCAAAAATTATGACGATTCTGACTTCTAGTGAGGATCGTTCCAAAAGCTGTATGAGCTCTGCTTCCGGAGCTTTTTTCTGCTCTTTATCACGATGTGAAAAAACAACAAGTTTGTTACCGCCAAAGAGCGAGAACGTCATTACTGCTTCTTCGAGCTGATCGATGTGAAACTCTTTTGAAGCCATATCAATTTTAACAAGATCAAAATCACCATGCTGCCCACGATGTTCATTTTCAATACGTTTTATGTGTTCCTGAATTTGAAATCGGTCAGTACCGTAGATTACATCTAACATTTTATCACCGGTTCTATTATATCAAATGTATGTTTCTTTGTAAGTACTACATGAAAAATAGAATTGATATAGATTGTTATATCCCCATGTGTTTCTGTATGCAAGTAAGGGATACGCCGATTATGTAGCTTTCTTAACACTTGCTGATGCGGATGCCCATATGTTGATTTCTTCGAACTAATTACTACATATTTCGGTCGTGTTGCATCTAGCAATATATCCGATGTTGAGGTTTTTGAGCCATGATGACCCAATTTTAATACACTTAAGCAGCCAACCAGATGATTTTTAGCAATAATCTCTTCTTGTGATTGATAGGCATCACCCGTAATTAAGACGTTGTACGGCAAAACCAAAATTCGAGAATTTTCGTTACCTTTCGGAAATGATTGTTTATCTAAGATAGTATCTGCTAAGACCACTGGTTCTGTTTTGTGTGTTATTGCTTTAAGATGGAACCTCTGCTCTATGAATTCTTGATTCCCATTGTGATCATTATCCGGATGCGTGATGACAAGTTGATTAACATTAACGACACCCTGACGCGTTAATGCTTTAAGCAATTTATATTTAGCCGACGCTTTTCCAGTATCAATTAGCGTCGTGTAACTGTTAAAGGGGTACTGGACTAAAGTGGCATCCCCTTGCCCAACATCAATAAACGTAACGCGATAAAATGGATTATAAACAATAAAAATAGAAACAAGAAGCAACGTATAACAGAATTGTTTATGACTCATTTGTCGATATAAAAGTATCAAGCCAATAGCAAGCATTCCATGCAACTCACCAACAATAGCAAAACGATTTGTAAACGCGCTGTTCAAGTTTGATTCAATTGCATTCATGAGTGAAAGAGCAATATTCTCGATTCCCGGACATAAAAGTGCAAGAATGGCAAAAGCATAAACGAGGCCATAGATATAACGAATCCACCGAAAGCATAAGTGTTCAATTATATTGTTGCGATAAAATAGAGCCTGATAGAACATGAAGCGCACAAGCGTCGGCGAAAGTCGTTCCCAATGTCTTCCAATTCCATGTATAAGCTCTACACCATAACACATTATAAATGTCGGGGTTAACAGACTATTTGGAAACAGTGTTAAGATCAAAATAATTTGGGCGTGTATTGGTAAGAATGACTTCAATACAAGTCGCGCTGTGGATAAACGAAAACCAAAAGCTAAAACAATTACACAGCTCAAGACTTGATTCATCAGCAATGCTCGATATGTTCCAATCCACCTTCGAAAAAAAGTGTAAACAAGTAGTAGAAAACCTGATATGTATACCGAGACCAATACGCGCCAAACGTGCACATCACTGCCGATACCATAGAGGACATGTTGCAAAATAGAAGAATACTTAACACGATTCCATATCCACGACCGTATACCCATAGAAGTTTCAATTTTAATCAATTTCGCATTATTAACACTATAAACAACACGCTCAGAAGTTATGGGTATTGTTTCAAAATTACCATCAACTTGAACTGTGTCCCCAATACTGACATCGTAAGACCCGTTTACTCGATAACCTTGGTAGTTGTCGTAGATAATTATTGAATGTGGCTGGATGCGTTCAACATGGCCAACAACATATGTAGTAACGGGTAGGGAATTTCGAGATAAGCAGAAAACTAAAATAATCGCTATAAAAAACAACGTTCGATAAGAATAGCATCGATACATCGGCATCACCATAAGGATAGCTAACATTACTTGTAGTGTTACTTCACCCTCAAAGACACATAATATAACGAGCGAGTATGTTACAATCCGATAAAAGGAAGAAGTTTCTCGAATTTCTTAGCCCCCATTCCCTTTACCGATTTTAACGATTCGAGCGTTTGAAAAAATCCAAACTGAGTACGATAGTCAATGATGTCTAAAGCCATTTTAGGGCCGACGCCTGGTAATGACTCTAAGTCTTTTGCATCCCCATGATTAATTGAAATTAAAGCTTGTTGCTGTTTCACTGGTATAGAAATGACATCTCGATGGCTCAGAATTCTTTCCGGATTAATCTTTTGGAGGTCAACATCGTTGCCTAGTTCTACCTTAGTAAGTAATTCGCGCATCGTCGCTTATGGTTCCATTTTAATAGGAAAAGCTTTTTCGTTATAAATCACAGTTACCTGTATCTCTTCATGACTTACTGATTGCATTCGCTTTATATCTAAAATATTCCAAACACCTGTCCCAACGACTGCACCTAAAACTATAAAAAAAAGAATACGTTGCATACTATCACCTATTTCTAAGTGCGTATGTAATGCAACATATCCTAATTATTTAATTTTTAAAATTTTAACTTGGTAAGGTTCTTCAACATTGACTTCAACGATATCACCTTCTACTGCTTCAAGCATTGCTTGAGCAAGTGGTGAAACGTTGGAGATTTTACCATTTTCTGGATCGGCTTCAACAGATCCAACGATATTAAATGTCTCTTCTTCGTCAATACCCATATCCAAAATTGTTACTGTGGCACCAAGGCTCACCGTTTTGTGTTTTTTCTTACTTGATGTATCAATAATTTCAACTTTTGAAATTGTTGCTTCAAGCTCGCGTACGCGCGCTTCAACGCGTGCCTGACGGTCACGTGCTGCATCATAGTCAGCATTTTCGGACAAGTCACCTTGTGCACGTGCTGCTTTTAAGTCTTCAATTACTTCTGGTCGTTCTACTTCAATTAAATGACGAAGTTCGCGATTCAGCTCATCAAGACCTTCCTGAGTTACTGGAATTCTTTCTGTCATATTATCACTCCTTGTTTTTGAATTATAACACACTACTATTTATGATACTACTTATTTTGGTTGTTAACAAATCAATAGCCACAGTATTATGAGCTCCCTCTGGGATAATAATATCTGCATGGCGTTTTGATGGCTCAACAAATTGATCATGCATTACACGAACTGTACTTACATACTGCTCAATGACGTGATCCATTTCACGGCCACGTTGATTTACGTCACGCTTCAGACGTCTAATGAAACGAACATCTGCTTCTGTATCAACAAACACTTTGATGTCTAGCATTTCACGCAGGCTATCATTGTCTAATGTCATAAGACCTTCAACAACAATAACGTCGCTTGGCATTAAGTCCTCATAAAATTGACTGCGGGTATGATTCATAAAATCATACACAGGTTTTTTAATTGCTTCTCTATTTTTTAATTTTTGAATATCACTTACAAGCAATTCCATATCAAATGCGAACGGATGATCATAATTAGTATTCAAACGTTGTTCCATAGGAACATCAGTTTGGTCATTATAATAATCGTCCATACGGATGATTGCGACGCTATTAGTTTCTTTGTAACATTCTTTTAATTTCTTTGCGATACTAGACTTTCCAGAAGCACTTCCTCCGGCAATTCCGATGACAATTGGGTCCATATTTCCTCCTAATATCCAAGTAGTTCCTTACGAACGACTTCATGTTCTTCATATGTTTTTTGGTAATGTACTTTTCCATCTCCATGAACATCTGCGATAAAGAAGATATAATCATGCTCAGCATAATCTAATGTTGCTTCAATTGCTTTGATTGATGGATTTAGAATTGGCCCCGGTGGCAATCCTTGATTCAAGTATGTGTTGTAAGGTGAGTCTGGTTGTTCTGATTCACAATCTTCCCAATTTTTAAAATCGTAAAGCGCATAACATACGGTAACACTTGATTCTAATTTAATATCTTGTTTCAAACGGTTCATGAAGACACCCGCGACCATTCGCATATCTTCTTCAGTACTTGCTTCGTATTCAACAATCGATGCAAGTGTTGTGAGTTGATATGGTGTGAGGCCAGTTTTCTCGATGCGGTCTTTATATTTTTGATATTGAAGATCTGCATTTGCGACGAGTAATTCTGTTATTTCTTTTTCACTCGCTTCGATATTAAATGTATATGTATTTGGATACAAATATCCTTCTAATAGAACACGCGCATCTTTATTGTTCAATAATTCTACAGGTAGTACCTCATAGTATTCCATTAATCGTGCAATGTATTCTTTATCATTCCATAATTCAAGTAATTTTTCTTGAGACGCTGTAGTATGTTGCGAAATTTTCTTTGCCATATCTTTCGCCCAACTACCTTCAACGAGCATAATGTTTACTTCGTCTGGTGCAGCATTGGTTTCATCGCTTAGGTATTCGAGAATTTCTTTAGTACTCCATGCTTTATCAAGTTCAAAGTTTCCTTGGAATGTATCGCCATAACCGGACACTTTCGCTTGAATATTCGCAAAGAATGATGATTTGATGATTCCTTGCTCCTCTAAATTACTGAGAACTTCTTTTTGAAATTCTCCTTCTTTTATTTGGAATAATACTGGATCAGTGGATGATGCCACAGGTTTGGTATTTATGTTGTAGAGAACAGCAAACATAACACCAGCCGCTACAAGTAAACTTACAACGGCTGCTATTACTTTAATTGCTGTTTTTGACCTAGTGTTCATGACTGTGATCATGGTCATGGTCATGATCGTGATGATGATCGTGGTCGTGGTCGTGGTCGTGATCATGATCGTGTCCTTCTTCATGCTTAATGATAAATGCGTTGAATACTTCTTCGATCATTTCCCATTCTTTTTCATCAGTAATGCTTTCTAATTCACCCTCTGGTGTATAACTAGATACGAATACTTCACCTGACTCATCTTCAGGATTGATGTAAAGGACGTATGATTTGTTGAATGTATCATCTTCAAATGTGAAAAGGATATCCATTGCTTGTTCGGTACCGTCATCATTGATGACGATGATTGTTTTTTCATCTGTATTCATTTTATTTTCCCTCCAGGAATCGTTGTCTATCGAGGTACGATTGCAGAATTTGAACTGCAGCCAACTGATCGACTACTTGTTTTCTTTTTTTACGTGACATGTCTTGGTCAATAAGGACGCGGTTTGCCGCAACACTCGTGAGACGTTCATCCACAAGCGTAACCTTAACATTAAACCAAGTTTCTAATGTGTTTTTAAAATCTTCTGATAATTGCGCGCGGTCTCCAACATCATTGTTCATCATTTTGGGATAACCTAGGGCAATATTTTTTATGCGTTCTTTTGTAATTAGTTCTTCTAGCGGAGCCTTAAGTTCGTCTATAGACTCTTTATAATAGAGTGTTGCAACTGGGTGCGCATACATTCCTAACGCATCCGACATTGCAACCCCACATGTTTTAGAACCAAAATCTAATCCTAATGCTTTTCCGAGCATTACTTCTCCTCGAGATAGAAACGCACTAGTTCTTCAATGATTTCATAACGTTCAACTTCTTGAATCGTATTTCGTGCGTTTTTGTGTGAAGAAATATAAGCGGGATCATTTGAGATTAAATAACCAGATATCTGACTGACAGCTTGATAGCCGCGGTCGTCAAGAGCCTCTTTTACTTCCTTAACAATTTCTTTAATTCTTGCTTGACGAACTACTTCAGAATTATAAGCCATTGTTTCTGCTACATTATCTTTAGACATTTGTATCACATCCTTTGTTTCTATTTTATCGTATCACTGTGAAAAATTAAAGGATAATCCCTACTTTATTGTAGATTTCGCCTTTCGCATCACTGAGTTTGCTTAAATCTTTACCACCCGCTTGTGCGAAGTTTGGACGACCGCCACCGTTTCCGCCAGTTGTGACAGCTGCAAGTTTTGCTAAATCACCAGCCTTAAACCCTGCTTTAATTGCATTTTCGCTTGATCCAGCAACAAATACGAGTGATGATTCTTTCTTGTTTACTGCAACAACAATATCAACACTGTTTCGAACGCGTTCGACCATATCTTTTACGAAGTCAACATCTTGATCATCTAATTCGATCCACGAGAAGGATAGTCCAGCTTCGTTGCTTAGTGCATTCGCAATGTGATTTTGTGCTTGAACTGCAATAATTTCTGAAATCATCGCTGCGTATTTTCCTTCAAGGTCTTTCATTTCATCAACCATTTCATCGATTCTCATTTTTAATGTTTTTTGCGGTGTAAGGTGCAAGGTATCGCGTAAAACAGCGACTTCATGTTCATAAGCTTGATATGCTTCCAAGGCACCTTTACTTGTTTTACCTGTTATACGACGAACTCCTGAGCCCACACTTTCTTCAGAAATGAGTTTGAATAAACCGATTTCTCCGGTTCCTGTTGCATGAGTTCCTCCACATAGTTCTATTGAAACATCGCCCATTGAAACAACACGAACAACATCACCGTAGTTTTCTGAGAAAAGTGCCATCGCTCCCATTGCCTTAGCTTCATCGAGTGGTTTTTCTTCCGTAATGATTGGGAGGGATGCAGCAATCCATGCATTGAGTTGATCTTCAATTTGTTTATGCTGCGCATCTGTAAGTTTGTCAAAATGTGTAAAATCAAAACGGAAGTATTGATCATCGACATAAGATCCCGCTTGTGTAACGTGGTCTCCAACAATGTCACGCAACGCAGCTTGCAACAAGTGAACTGCAGAGTGGTTCTTACGAATTAAAATGCGACGTTCTCGGTCTACCTTTAAAGTTAGAATCTGCCCAACTTCAAGTGTTCCTTCAATATTCACAAAATGAAGGTTTTGCCCTCCGTTAGCACGTTTAACATCCAATACATGACCGTGAACAGTATCTGAAGCAAGCACTCCAGTGTCAGCAACTTGGCCACCACTTTCAGCGTAAAACACTGTCTTATCAAAGATAACATGACCTTTCCCTTCGAAAGATGTCACTTGTTTTCCATCAACAAACAATCCGATTACTTTAGCCTGCGTTTCAAGAGCGTCATACAAAAATTCACTTGGTTCTTTGAAATTCATGATATCTTCTTGTTGAGATCCCATTGATTCAGATTTTGTTCGACTTGAGCGTGCGAGTTCACGTTGTGCTTCAAGACTCACTTTAAATCCTTCTAAATCAACTTCAATGTGGTGTTCCTGAGCAATTTCTTGTGTTAATTCAATTGGAAATCCATAGGTATCGTAGAGTTTAAAAGCAACAGCACCTGGTAGTTTGTCATCTTCGAGATGTTCAATTGTATCC
The DNA here is from genome assembly GCF_009828745.1 of Erysipelothrix anatis. Lineage (GTDB taxonomy): Bacteria > Bacillota_I > Bacilli_A > Erysipelotrichales > Erysipelotrichaceae > Erysipelothrix > Erysipelothrix anatis. Next base: position 55,382 of record NZ_WTSX01000012.1, on the reverse strand, counting down.
AACAATAATTTTTCACCACCACTTAATGTTTTTGCAAAACGTTTTTCTTCATTAAGAATCAATTCTTTAATCATCTCTTGACGATCTGTTAGATATGGATATGCCGGTTTCATGGTATCTACTACAACATCCACCAATTCACTTAAGAATAAACCTTCAATATTGAGAACCTTACCGAAACGAACTGCACGACGTAAAAGACGTCGAAGAACATATCCGCGTCCTTCGTTTGAGAACAGTGCGCCATCAGCAAGTGTAAAGACTAATGAACGAATATGATCCGCAACGACGCGATATGCCATCACATTCTCTTCGTATTTAATATCTGTCAAATTCGAAATTGCTAATAATAATGGTTGGAAAAGATCTGTTTCAAAGTTAGTATCTGTTTCTTGAACAATACTTACAAGTCGTTCAAACCCCATTCCAGTATCAATGTTTTTCTGTGGTAATTCTTTGAACGTCTCAATGGGTTGACCTTCTACAGCATCAAATTGAGAGAACACAACATTCCATACCTCGACATAACGATCATTTTCTAAATCTTCGAAAAAGAGTCTTTCACCGATGTTTTCGGGATCATATTTTTCACCACGGTCATAGAAAATTTCACTATTCGGACCACTTGGACCATTTCCAATCATCCAATAGTTATCATCGGTACGTAAGATTCGGGCAGGATCTACACCGTGATCATTTACCCAATAGTTGAATGCATCATCGTCAAGTGTATGTACACTAAAGTATGCTTTATTAACATCGAGTCCTAACCATTGGTCAGAAAATAAGAATTCGTATGCATATGCAATTGCTTCTTTTTTGAAATAATCTCCAATAGAAAAATTACCCATCATTTCAAAGAATGTATGGTGACGAGCAGTACGACCTACATTATCAATATCATTTGTACGTAGGGACTTTTGAATATTTGTAATACGCGGATTTTGTGGTTTTACAGAACCGTCAAAGTAGCGCTTTAAAGCTGCAACACCTGAGTTAATCCATAGCAATGTATCATCATTAATTGGAACAAGGGGAGCCCCTGGTTCAATCATATGGTTCTTTGATTCAAAGAATTCCAAGAACATTGTCCGTATTTGTTGACTTGTTAGTTGTTTCATTGTTTCTTCCTCCTGAATATAAAAAAAACATCCCCAACAGGAACGTTTTCACGCGGTACCATCCTGATTTATACTAGCCGTATACACCTCAATGTTTTTAACGCAAACACTACGGGGTACACGACCCATCTGTCAAAGGAGCACTTTTATTTATTCCACAAGATGTTTCACCAACCCATCTCTCTCTTAAGAAGAATTTAATATAAGTATATCTTTGGTACGATTTTCTCTTTGATTTTATCACAAAAAAAAGGCTATGCCTAGCCTTGTACCAACATTTCAACCTTAATCACATCTTGAATATGTCCGACAACCACAAGAACATCTTGTGCTTCAAAAACTGCGTCTGGACCTGGTGACAACATCATCTCTCCCTGTCGGCTAATTGCAATGATTGTCATATTCGTAATTTGGTAAAATGACGAACTGCGAATACTCTTACCAACTAGTTTGGACGATGGATCAATGTTGTACTCAAATCGTCTTAGGGGATCTGACGATGCAAAACGACTGGAGATATCCATTATTTCTTGAATCACATTGTTGATTTCTACATCAAGTTCATGACGTTTATCCATTAGAGACGTCAGTTTATGTTTTAAGGCCGTCGCATCATTTACCGATGCATTCCCATCTAAGTAGGCAAGCGCCTGAACCTTTGTACCAACAATGACACCGTAATTTGGTGCGACTTCGACGACATTTTCTTCCTCAAGTAGATTGATTGCTCTACGAATTGTTTCGGGAGACACTGCATATTCACTCGATAGTACCGAACGTCCAGATATACGTTGCCCTTCTTCAAAATCATTACGCGCAATCCGGGCAGCAATATCCATTGCAATTTGTTGATAGCGTGGTTGTTTCTTCATATCTTTCATTCGGTCACCTCTTCTTTTACTAATATATCAAAAAAGAACTGTTAATAACAGTTCTTACTCTGCAAACATTGGTGTTGAAAGGTAGCGCTCACCCGTATCAGGTAAAACAACTACAATTGTCTTTCCTTTGTTTTCGGGTAGTATAGCAAGTTTCATTGCAGCACTAACAGCCGCTCCTGAAGATACCCCAACGAGAAGTCCTTCTTCGCGTGCTAATCGGCGTCCCATTGCAATTGCTTCATCATCAGTAACTTTGGATATTAAATCATAGATTTTTGTATCTAGAATTCCAGGCACAAATCCAGCACCGATTCCTTGAATTTTATGAGGTGATGGACTTTCACCACTTAATACTGCTGAACTTGCAGGTTCTACTGCAACAACTTGGATATCAGCATTCTTTTCTTTAAGGAATTTTCCAGTTCCGGTAATCGTACCACCTGTTCCAATTCCAGCGACAAGAATGTCAACTGTGCCGTCGGTATCATTAAAGATTTCTGGTCCAGTTGTTTTATAATGCATTTCTGCATTGGAGTAGTTTTCAAATTGTGAAGGGATAAATGCATTATCATACGACCCCTTGAGCTCTTCAGCCTTCGCAATCGCACCTTTCATCCCAAGCGGACCTTCAGTTAATACGACTTCTGCACCGTACGCCTTTAAAAGATTACGGCGTTCAACACTCATCGTTTCAGGCATCGTAAGGATTACTTTCATTCCAAGAGATGCCCCGATTGATGCGAGTCCAATACCTGTGTTTCCACTTGTTGGTTCGATAATAACGGTGTCTTTATCGATAGCACCCTCTTCAAATGCTTTTGTAAGCATCCCTAACGCTGCGCGATCTTTCACACTTCCGCTCGGATTGAAGTATTCAACTTTAGCGTAGACATCAGCAACTGCACCTTCTGTTTTAGAGATATTTTCTAGTGCAATCAGTGGTGTATTTCCAATTAATTCACGTATGTTTTTATAGATTTTCATTTTAAACCCACCTTTTCGATATGTTAACTATGTTTTAAGTATACCATACCGTTTATCGGTTCGTAAACTGAAATGGTTAGAATGATTGACATTAATTTTCAAAACGAATAACATAGTGAATAAGGATGTGATAAAAATGAAATTATCCGCACGTACACGTTATGGCATTGCAGCCTTAACTTATATGCATATCAACGACCAAGAACTTACCACTCTAGTAAATATTGCAAAACACCTCAATATTTCTAAGATTTATCTTGAACAAGTCTTTTCGAGTTTGAAACAAGCCAACCTTGTAGACGCTGTGAAAGGTCCCGCAGGTGGTTACTATTTAAAATCTAATAATTGTAATATGTTGAATATCTTACTTGCTTTGGAACCTTCACTTTTTGAAAAAACACCACCGTCAACAGATGATGATGTTATCAATCGCGTGTTATGCACACATTTGTATACACCTTTGGATCAGTCAATTCGTGAACGCCTCGAAGCGATTCGATTAAAAGACATCGCCGAAATCATAAAATCTGAGTCCGGCGATGCCATAATGTATTATATTTAGATTAATCTTGCAAGTCGTCTTCGACTTGCTTTTCTTTTGTCACGCGGACTTTCGCGATAACCTTCTCATCGAGTTCGATAATAGAGAATCGATAGCCGCCAAAGACAGTATCAGACTCATCATTGATAACGTCTTCCATAGTTGGAATCCGGCCAAGTTCACTTACAAGGAACCCACTAAGTGTATCGTAGTCATCAATCGGTAAACCAATATCCAATACATCTTCAAGTTCTTCAAGATCAACAAGACCTTCGACAAGGTATTCCCCTTCATGCACTTCGACAATTTCGTTGCCTTCCTCGTCATCATACTCATCCATGATATTTCCCATGATTTCCTCAATAAGGTCTTCCATGGTTACAATTCCAGCCGTTCCACCGTATTCATCGATAACAATGGCCATATGCATTTTGACATTTTGAAGTTCTCTAAAGAGTTCATCAATTCGTTTTGAATCGGGAACATAGTAAGGTTCGCGAATTAATTCTTTAATATCAAACGGTTTTCCGTTTGCTTCTTTAACGTATCGAAGTAAATCACGCAAATGGATAATCCCAATGATTTTATCAATGCTATCGTCGTAGATTGGATAACGCGTAAAACGTTCTTCATCCACGAGATTCATAATTTCTTCAAAAGTACTTGTTGCATCGATACCAACTATATCTGTACGGTGCGTCATAATATCTGACACTTCTTGGTTGTCAAATTCAAAGATGTTATTGATCATTTCTTTTTCATTGAGATCAATTTCTCCTGCGTCAACCATGATTCGGATTTCTTCTTCCGTTACTTCTTCTTCCGCAGCATGTGGATCAATTCCAACTAAACGTAAAATTAGGTTGGTCGACATTGACAAGAACTTAACGATTGGTTTCGTAATTTTTGAAAGTATCGAAATTGGGTAAACTACAAAAAATGCAAATCCTTGCGGATTGGTCATCGCAATTCGTTTTGGAACAAGTTCTCCAAATACAAGCATCAGATATGATGTCAATAATGTAACTGCAATCATAGCCCCTGGTTTAACAACGGCTGGTGTTAAGTTCGCATTCGCTGTAATCCAATCTGTTAAGACTTGCGCAAATGCTTCAGACGCAAATGCCCCAGATAAAATACTTGCAAGTGAAACACCAATTTGGATGGTTGATAAGAATTGGTTTGGGTTTTCTTTTAAAGCTAAAACCGTAGCCGCCTTCTTATTTCCTTCCTCTTTCATTTGTTTAAGTTTGTTATTGTTAATCGATACGAACGCAAGTTCGCTTCCTGCAAAGAACGCATTAAGCATTACCAATACAAGTAACATTACTATTTGTAAACCCATATTATGCCTCCTCCTTTATAAACAAAAAGGATCTGAACGCCTTCTCCACATCAATTTTATGATTTATTATATTTAAAATAAAACACGTAGGACTACAACTGTCCTGGTCACTGTTTTCCACAAACAATCCTCCATTAATATATTCTACTCATAATTTTACACAAATCGGGTCTTTATTGTCAACTAAGTTGGTCTGATTCAAGTCGCTTTCTCGATAAAAAAACTCCCGAAGGAGTTTTAGTTATCAAAGGTCTTAAGCGCTTCGCTCATGTTAACATCATTGGCACGACGTGACATCACAAGATTGGTCACAACCGAGATAATGAATGTGATGAGTGTCGCGATAATAATACTAGACCACTGCAGTTCACGGTTAAACATAATTGCATCCAGTTCTGCCGATAAAACAACATAGCGATGCAGTATAAATCCAAAGACGATTCCACCCATTACACTTATAAACGTTAAGATAATATTCTCACGCATGATATAAGTTGACAATTCTTTAGGATAGAATCCTAGAACTTTTAATGTAGCCAGTTCTTTTTTACGCTCACTCATATTCATAGTAATAAGATTGAGTAGAACTATTAGCTCGAGGGCAAATGCAGCACCAACGATAACATACACAACGATATCAAAGTTACCCATGGACTCTCGGTAAGTTTCTTGCATAACATCCATATATTGCACCGAATAGACATTATCATTGGCGAGAATTTTTTCCGAAAGCATTGTATGATCGGCGTCTGTATTAAAGAGTGTTAAATTGGGATGAATGGTCTTCCCTGTTACCGACTCATACGTTTCGTCACTCATGTAAACATAATGAAGAACATAGTTTTCTGTGATTCCACCCACTGTAAAGGTGTAGTCAATATCATTTCGTTGGAGTGTAAATGGATCCCCAATACTTAACCCTTCAAGAATTGCTAATTTTTCAGTGATTACAACAGTATCATTCTTTAAAGGAATGGGTTCTTGATTACGTCGTGTTTGCATCGAAACAAATTCTGGTAATTTTTCAAAATCCTCAACTACAAATAATTGGCTATTTGTACCCGCTACATCGACAAACTCAGATGTGACATCTAATGTCGCAGTAAACGAAACATCACCAAAATCGCTCGCACCATCGTGCATAATCATGCCATCATATTTATTAATGGTATCAAACTGTTTGTCGACGATTGAGTAAATTGAATGGCGAATTCCAATCCCAGTGATTAGTAATCCGGCACAGCCACCGATACCAATCAGGGTCATCATAAACCGTGTTTTGTTTCTAAACAGATTCCGCAAGCTTACTTTATAGAGGAAACTTAGACGACTCCATACTGGCGTTACTCGTTCTAAAAGCATCCGATTTCCTGCCTTAGGCATTGGAGGACGCAAGAGATTTGCAGTACCTTCACGACTTACTTTCGCAGCTTTCACAAATGCAATTCCGACACTCGAAATAAAACTTACGAGCAACGGTTGCCATGCATACGACCAGACAATTTCTGGCACAAGCGGTGGTGTTTGATACATAATTCGATATGCATCATAAATAAGTGTTGGAATAAGATAAAAGCCAAAAATAATCCCTATTACCGAACCAATGAACCAACTAAAGAATGCAAAACCAACAAACTTCATTGAGGCGTAAATCCAACTATAACCCAAGGCTTTATATACGCCAATTTGTGATCGTGATTCATCAATCATTCGTGAGATGGTACTTAAAGTGACGAGAATTGCGACACCAAAGAATATCAGTGGAAAAACCTGACCAATTGCTTCAATACGGTCACTATCTTGATAAAATTCATTGTACCCTATGAGGACGTCTTTACGCTCAAGTACAAATTGTTTTCCATTGTTTTTACTTTCAAGTTCAGTGTAGCCATTATCGATTTTACGTTGTGCATCATTGATTGCGGCTGCGACTTCGGTTGTTTTCGTTTCTAAGGATTGGACACCGTGTTCGTAGGTTGCCATTCCTGCATTATATTGTGTAATACCTGCTTGAAGTGTTCCTTGTGAACTTCGAAGTGAATCGATGCCTGCATTTGCTTCCGCAAGTTTCGATTCTAATTCTTGTTTCATTGCGATGGCTTCGGCCTTTTGGGCAAGCAGTTGGTATTTTTGACTATTCAATTCCACAAGGCTAGCATCAAACTGTACAATGCTTGCTTCAAGAGCAGCTTTTTCCTCATCCGTTAAAGTTGGATTCGCCAGCAATGCAATAGCATCTGCTTTCTTTGTTTCAACTTGGGCAATCCCCGTGTTTAATTCAGCTTCGGTCGCTTCAATCACGCTAAGATTTGCGTCAATTTGTGCAATTCCATCAGTCAATTGTTTTACATCAATATTTACTTTTCCATCAGTAATTCGTACGAGAGCATCAAGCTTGTCTTGAAGAGATCCTGTGACAGTTTGCGTTCCAAGACCTTGCGCCATAGTGTTTAATCCCGCGTTTAAATCAATATAGGCTGCATCAAGAGTTTCTTTCGCTGCGGCTAAGTCTTGTTTTGCTTTATTAATTTCTGTGACAGCCGTTTCGTTTTCTGCATTTAACGTTTCTTGGGCTGCTTCAAGTTCTTCAATGATCGGAGCACTTAGGCGATCAAATCGATTCTTAATTAATGACTGCTCTTGATCAATAACAGCTTGTCGTTGGACACTCACATCTGCTTCAGGATTTAGATTAAACCGTGCGCTTGTAAAGACATCTACCTTTTTATCCAAGTCTTGTGCATAAATAAAGCCTGAAACATTTCCCGAACCGATGGTTGTGGACCCACGTTCAAGATTCATATAAAGATTAGACTGGACATAGCCAACAATCGTCAGATCTGATGCCTCAAAGATATCATTACTCTTAAGTTGAACTTTACCGCCAATTTGGAAGTTGCTGCGTTCCTTAAACATACTATCGACAACAACTTCATTTTTTTGTGTTGGCATACGTCCTTCAATAAGTGTTAAGTCACGCGCAGTGCTATCATTTAGTTCCACAACATGAACGACAGCGTCTCCTTGAGAAATACCGATAAATGCATCCGTATCGTACACTCCCACCGCAGTGCCATCAACGATTGTACTCAGCTCATCTAACATTTGTTGGTCAATTCCTAATGTATTGCGGTATTCAAAGTCGAGTGCCTCACTTGTTTCCATATAGCGGTCTGCTGTAGTTCGCATGTCGTATCCTGTAACGCGAATTCCAGCAAAGAAACCAACACCCAATGCAGTAATCGTAACAATTGCGATAAATTGAAACCATTTGGCTTTAATTTCACGCAGTATATCTTTTACCATTTGATATCATCCACATCTTTCACAAACATGTTTTCACGATCGGATACTACGCGGCCATTTTTAATTTCAATGACACGATCGGCGACTTCTGTAATTGTCTGATTATGCGTAATGATGACGACGGTCATACCGTAAATATCTGAACATTCGCGAAGGACACGCAAGATTTGCTGCCCAGTTTCAGTATCTAAAGCACCTGTTGGCTCATCACACAATAAAAGTTTTGGGTTTTTGGCAATGGCCCGTGCTATCGCAACACGTTGTTGCTCTCCACCACTTAACTGTGCTGGAAAGTTATCTAAGCGAGCTTCCAGCCCTACTTGTTTTAATACATCTTTGGGGTTTTTCGCTTCTTTTCGAATTTGAGTTGCAAGTTCTACGTTTTCCAGTGCTGTGAGATTAGAAATCAAGTTGTATGATTGAAAGACAAAACCAACATCATCACGACGGTATTGGGTCATTTCTCGATCATTAAGATCGGTGATGGTTTTTCCATCAACGATAACCGTTCCCGATGTCGGTTGATCCATACCTCCAAGAATATTCATGACTGTCGTTTTACCAGCACCCGAAGGTCCCACGACAACAATAAACTTTCCTTGGTCCAAATTAAATGTCACACCATCAGATGCTCTGATTTCGACGTCACCGACTTTGTATACTTTTGTAATATCTTGAATTTCTATATAGCTCATTGTAATTCCTCCATTATATATGCAGTTAATGCTTCTTTTGTATTTGTGATGGTTTGGTTAATGACGCCATCTAAAAGACGTTCTAGAACAATTTGAGTCTGCGAAAGCGCAACTCCTAACGCTTGAATTTCTAGTGGTGACAACGCTAAATCTCGGACATGTGTCGGGTAATTTTCTTCTTGTATGGTTTGAATGAGTTGTTCGAATTGCGCTGTCTTCTCCAACTGATACGCTGCTTTATCCGATTTAGCTAAATTATCTGCGTGCTTGAGTCGAATTAGATCTTGGGTCCATGCAAGTCCATGAACTCTAATTAATTGTTGCATCTGACTCAATGATACTTCTAAATGCATGCTGTGATACGTTATTAAATCAAGAATATAGTTAATTTGCTTTTTGGGAAGTTGCAATGACTCTAAGATGGGTTGTGCTAGGTGTTTGCTTTCAATGGCATGGCCACGGTAGTGTGCAATCCCTTGATTGTCAATTGTCTGCGTGTTTACTTTACCGATATCATGAAATAATGCCGCATACCGGATTTCTAGTTTTCGGGGTGTTCCTGCGACGACAGTCAATGTGTGGTTAAAGAGATCTCGATTGTGGTAGGGATTCTTTTGGTCAAAATGGATCGTCGCTTCAAGGGGCGCAAATACCTTTCCCAATACCCATGGATTCGCAATCATCGTTGGATAACATCCAACACTTAATAAGAGTCGTGTAATTTCATGACGTAAATTTACACCCTGAACTGACATTAAATGGTCTCGATTCATGTAGGCTGCATTAAACGTTGCAGCATCAACCTGATACTGATGTTCACCCTGGAATCGAAATAAACGTAAAATTCGAATGGGATCTTCTCGAAAGCGGACAATGGGATCACCAATCATTCGTATGCGCCTTGAGGCTAAATCAGCCATGCCACCATGAAAATCAAGAATGCCATTGCTACGATTGTAATAAAGAGCATTAACTGTGAAGTCACGGCGAACGGCATCATCAAGTGGCGTCGTAACGAATTCAAAGGCGTCAGGGTGACGTGTCGTATCATTATAAGTCTCACGTCGCATGGTGGTAATCTCAAAATTGTATGCGCCACGTTCAAATTTAATGCCATATTGGTTCATTTTCACGTTCGTTTCAATTGTTTTGAATAATGGATACAACTGCTCTGGACGGGCATCTGTTGCAATATCGAGATCAGTACTCAGTTGACCTTCAAGGGCATCGCGAACAAATCCCCCGACAATATAAGCCTGGTATCCTTGGTGTTCTAAGTGTTGTAATACGTCTTGAATTTCATCTGAAAGTCTAATCATAGGCCACCTCTTTTGATAAGTATAACAAATTTTTGCAATCGAAACGTGAATCCTAGTTGATAATCTTAACAAAAAAAGAGTTGCCTGAGGCAACTCTTAAACCGCTGTTTCGTTTTCAATCTTCTCTACTTTAGTGAGTAATGCATATCCAATTATAAATAGAACCACCAATAGTAAGACACCATAACGTGAATGTCCGAATACAACCGATGAAATTGCTATGATTAAAGGTCCCATAAAATCGGCAAATTTTCCAAAAATATCAAAGAAGCCAAAGTACTCGTTTGCTTTGTGTTTGGGAATCATTTGTCCAAAGTATGATCGTGATAAAGATTGAATTCCACCTTGGGCCATTCCAATCAAAATCGCTAAGAACCAGAACTGCCATGTATATTTCAAGAAGAAACCAAAGACCGCAATAAACATATACATGAGAATGTAGAATTTGATGACTTTAATTTGTGAGTATCGTTTCGCAAAATTAACTGAGAAAATTGCAAATGGGAATGCTACAAATTGCGTTAATAACAACGCAAGAAGCATTTGGTCCGATGAAATTCCGACTTCGCCACCATACGCTGTCGCCATCGATATAATCGTATAAACTCCATCAATGTAGAAGAAATAAGCTAAAATGTAGAATAAAATACGTGGTGATTGTTTAATATCTACCAGTGTTTTTCGAACGCGACTCACGCTTGAAGTCACAATATTATCTTGTTTTTCTAAATAATGAATTTGCTCAACATTTTTGATGAGAGGAATAGATAATACTAACCACCAAACAATAATGATGACAAATGATAATTGTGTTGCCAGTTGTGTTGAAATTCCAATTTTCTCACCAAAGAAAATAAGCAAGATTCCTGCAATAAATGGAATGGTACTTCCAATATATCCATATGCATACCCTAATGACGAGATATGATCCATCCGCTCATCTGTGGTGATATCAACAAGCATTCCATCATAGAAGATATTACACGCGGAATATCCCAAACGCGCAACAATATAAAGTGCGATAAATACTTGCCAATCTGTCGCAAACGTAAATGCGAAAGCAGAAACAACTGAAATCAGTAATCCAATAACAAACAAACGTTTTTTATAGCCTTTATAATCAGCCATTGCGCCTAAAAATGGTGATAAACACGCTAATACAAGTAAAGAGATCGATGTCGCAGTTCCCCACCACGCACTGACAATATTGTCAGCTACGCCAGCGGATTCTGCCATCGCCCGAAAGTAAATTGGAAGTGTCGCTGTAATAATAAGTGTAAACGCTGAATTCGCGACATCATAAAGAATCCAAGATCGTTCTTGTTTTGTTAGTTTCATAGTAATCCCCCTTAAGGTTACCGGAATAGTATACCGCCGATTAGTTTGGTAGTCAAAGTAAATCGTCTCTCCCTACTATCTTTATACCACAAACAAAAAAAGCATGATACCTTTTTAGGAACCATGCTTTGTGATTAACAGAATCTTTACTTAATCGTAATTCTGTTAACGATATCTTCTTTATTCTTTTTCGGTAAAATAACTTTTAGAACACCATTTTCATAACTGCCGTCAACTTTGGATTCATCAACGTCTGCAAATCGAATTTGTCGGTGTACACGATCTGTCCGACGTGATTTATAGAAATAATCCTTTGTTTCATCTTCAGATTTTACGGTATGTGAAGCTTGAATGGTTAAAACATCACCATTAAACTGGACATCAATATCTTCTTTTTGGAAGCCAGGAATTTCCAAATCCACGATATATTTATCATCTTCTTTATAAATATCGATTCCTGTTCCGTAGGTAACATTATTCGCGATATCATCGCCGAAGAGGCTTTCGAATAATGTACTTGGTCGTTTCGTTACTTCATTTCTCATAATGTACCTCCTTGGCACTCTCGTGTATAGAGTGCTATTACATAGTTAGTATATCACATCATTTAGCAATGTCAACACAAGAGTGCTAAAATATCATAAAAAGAAAACTCAGTCTCCTGAGTTTTAGGTTTTAGAATACTTTTACTTTGTCGGCAACAGGTGCAAGTTCTTTTGCTTGAGGTGTATCGACTGCTTCACCAAATGGCATTTGAGCTACCAGTTTCCAGTTTGCAGGAAGATCCCACTCTTGTGCAGCAGCAGCGTCAACGATTGGATTGTAGTGTTGTAAGCTAGCACCAAGACCTGCTTCGGTTAATGCTGTCCAAACTGTATATTGGAGCATTCCATTTTCTTGTTGTGCCCAAATTGGGAAGTTATCTGCATATAATGCGAATTGTGATTGTAACCCTTCAACAACGTTTGTATCGTAGAAGTAAAGAATCGTTCCGTTACCTTGTTTGAATGATTCTAATTTAGCAATTGTATTTTCAAATCCTTCTGCGGGAGCAACTTTACGAAGCTCTTCACGTGTTAAATCCCAGAATTTGTCTGATGCGTCATCAAATAATACTACAACTCGTTGTGTTTGTGCATTGAAAGCTGATGGTACAACTTGAACTGCTTCTTCTACAAGTGCACGCACTGCATCGTTTGAAACTGTTGTACTCTTAGCTAGACCGTAACGTGTGCGGCGTTCGTTCATGATTGATAAAATCTTTGACATTTTAATTCCTCCTGTGTCACTATGTTTTACAATCGTCATTATATAGTGGTTAACTATGTTATTCAATACTTTCGCACTATTATTTTATTTTTTTTATACCACCTCACGTGCAAAGATTCACAATTGGGTGTACACTATAATTATCTTATGAGGAGGAATCAATTTATGATGCAATTAGTATTAGTACGACATGGCGAAAGTGAATGGAACCGAAAAAACCTCTTTACTGGGTGGGCTGATGTCGAATTATCTGAAAAAGGCGTTGAAGAAGCAATTCAAGGTGGTAAATTACTGAACGAAGCACAGTTTGATTTTGATATTGTTTATACGTCTTATCTAAAACGTGCCATCCACACAATGGAGTACATCCTTAATGAAATGGATCGCAATTGGTTACCAATCGTTAAAGATTGGCACCTAAATGAGCGTCATTATGGCGCCTTGCAAGGTCTAGATAAAGCCGAAACGGCAGCAAAATATGGTGAAGATCAAGTACTTATCTGGCGCCGTTCATTTGATGTCAAGCCACCCGTTCTTGAAAATGACGACCCACGAGCACCTCGGAATATGGATGCCTATCGTGATGTCAGTGATAAATCGATATTACCACTCCACGAATCATTGAAAGAAACAATCGAGCGAGCTGTTCCCTATTTTGAAACGGTCATCAAACCACAAATGGTTGATGGTAAACGCGTGCTCATTGTTGCTCACGGAAATTCATTACGTGCTCTGGTTAAATATTTTGACAATATGAGTGATGATGCAATTATGGGTGTCAATATCCCTACAGGTGTTCCTTTAGTTTACGAATTTAACGAAGACTTCACTGTCGCGAACTCGTACTATCTTGGTGACCAGGACGCATTAAAAGCAAAAATGGAAGCTGTTGCCAACCAAGGCAAAGCCAAATAACAAAAAATCCGCGCATCAATGCGCGTTTTTTTATGACTATTTAAGATAAAAGAAAGTTACATGACTAGGCGAATATCGTGTCATGTTGTACAATGATACCAGAACTTGGAGGTAGTTTATGCAAACAAACAATATAGGTGTCATCGGATTAGCCGTAATGGGCTCAAATCTCGCACTGAATATGGCAGATCACGGGTATCAGGTAGCAATTTATAACCGTACATACGCTGTAGGGGAAGCTGTTATTGCCGATAATCCACATGACAATTTACATTTATACAAAACACTTGAAGATTTTGTGGCTTCATTAGAAACCCCACGAAAAATGGTACTTATGGTCAAGGCTGGAATGGCTGTTGATAAAGTGATTGAAGGATTACTTCCTTTATTAGACGAAGGCGATATTATTATGGACGGTGGTAATTCCAACTTCCACGATACAATTCGTCGTACACAAGAAATTGAAGCTCAAGGATTCCGCTATCTAGGTGTTGGAATTTCTGGTGGTGAAGAAGGAGCACGCTTCGGCCCTGCTATCATGCCAGGCGGAAGTGCTGATGCATACCAATATGTCCAAGCCATTCTCGAAGACATTTCAGCGAAATATAAAGGTGAACCATGCGCAACATACATGGGAACTGACGGTGCTGGACACTATGTCAAAATGGTTCACAACGGTATTGAATATGCAGATATGCAATTAATTGCTGAAGCTTATTCAGTGCTGAAACACATTGGTGGTTTCAACAACGACGAGCTCGCCACCATTTTTGATACATGGAATAATGGTGAGTTAGAAAGTTTCTTAATCGAAATTTCAGCTCAAATATTCAAAGAAATTGATCCCAAAACTGGTAAGCATCTTGTCGATGTCATTACAGATACAGCCGCTCAAAAAGGAACTGGTAAATGGACTGCTGAAGAGGCGCTCACAACGGGAACTGATGCTTCCTTATTAGCATCCGCAGTTTTCGCACGCTTCATGTCGAGCCAAAAAGATGCACGTATTCATGCAGCATCCATTCTAAACTTTGATGCTCCACGTGTTACCATTGAGGACAAAGATGCATTTATCGAATCCGTACGTCAAGCATTATATGCAAGCAAGATTATTGCTTATGCACAAGGATTTGATCTCTTGAAGAATGCTTCAGTTGAGTATAACTGGGACTTAGACTTTGGAGCAATTGCACGTACTTTCCGCGAAGGTTGCATTATCCGCGCCGCATTCTTAAACCGCATCAGTGATGCATATATCACAGATTCAAGCTTAGCAAATCTGATGATTGATGCATCCTTTAAAGAAAATCTCATGGACTACCAACAATCTTTGCGTGATGTCATCGCATCCGCAATCCAACAAGGAATTAGTATGCCGGCTTTCACCAGTGCAATTAGCTACTTTGACGCTTACCGCACCGGACGCGGTAATGCAAATCTAATTCAAGCACAACGTGACCTCTTTGGCGCACATACTTTCGAGCGTCTTGACGAGCCTGGACATTTCCATCATGAATGGAATCAAAAAAATGCATAAGGACAATCACATTGTCACTATCTTTGGCGGTACGGGGGACCTTACGTATCGTAAGCTCCTCCCTGCTTTCTACAATCTGAAGTGCACGGATAACTTTCCGGACCACTTACATATTGTCATAATTGGTCGTCAACCGCTAACCTCTGAATCGTACCGTGACCTTGCGCGCCCATGGCTCCAAGAACATAGTCGCATTCATGTGAGTGATGACCACCTCGATGCATTTTTAAATCATGTCACCTATTTTGAAATGACCTTTACCGAAGATGAAGGTTACGAACGTCTGTTCACACGGTTCCAAGATATCGATGCCAACGCAAAAAAACTCTACTATTTTGCAGTCGCCCCTTCTTTTTTCGAGATAATTGCTCAAAAACTTGAGAAACACAACCTCGCCAAAGATAGTAAAATTATCATCGAAAAACCGTTTGGTAATGATTTAAAATCTGCAGAATCCATCAATCACACACTTTCCAATATATTTGATGAAGATCATATCTATCGCATTGATCATTATGTTGCGAAAGAAATGGTACAAAACATCTTCACCATTCGCTTTGCAAATGAAATCTTCAAAAATATCTGGAATGCTGATAATATCGCGAATATCCAGATTTCTGCAAATGAGCTTGTCGGTGTCGAAAATCGTGGAAACTATTATGACCACACTGGTGCACTCAAAGATATGTTCCAAAATCATTTACTTCAAATTTTATCAATTGTAACGATGGATAAACCTGAAACAATGGATGCAACATCAATTCATGAAGCACAAGAAGCGATTCTCGATAACTTATACATTGAAAATATGGATCAAGACGTCATCTTTGGTCAATATACACAAAATCAAGAATCCATGAGCTATCGTGATGAAGATAAAGTGGATGAGCATTCACGTACTGAAACATTTGTTGCGTTGAAACTTGGTATTCGAACACCACGATGGCGCAACACCCCAATCTATGTTCGAACTGGTAAAAGGATGCATAAACGCATAACCGAAGTAGTCGTTGAATTTAAGCAACAAGATCATGCACCGGCAAACGTCTTGATTATCAAAATTCAACCGGAAGAAGGTATCTACCTACGCTTCAACATCAAGAAACCTGGCCAATCCCATGAAACACAATCTGTGTTAATGGACTTCTGCCAATCATGCGACTATGAAAACCGTATGAATACGCCTGAAGCCTATGAACGCCTTCTCAATGCAGCTCTTGAAGACGACCACAGTCTCTTCGCTAGCTTTAATCAAGTCAAACGCAGTTGGGCCTTTGTTGAAGACATAATTCGACACCATCAAGGAGATGAACCGGAAACTTATCCAGCGTTTACCAATGGTCCTCAGGGATCACACGATCTCTTAGCACGCGATGGATTCACATGGATTGAAGAAGAAATTCGCAATGATGCCTATGACCTTTAAATCTACCCTCGGGTAGATTTTTTGTTTAATTTCGAAAATAAGTTATACTTAATATAGTGCAGCTTTATTAAAAAGCGTCAAACACAAACATTTTACTGTATGAATAGAGAAAGGATGATTTTTTGGACATACTTTTAGATAAATTTAAAGAAGTTGCTGGGTCCGTATTGCCAATTGTTGCGATCGTACTCCTTCTTCATTTCACCATTGCACCACTTGCATTAGATGTACTCATTCGCTTTATAATCGGATCCATCTTTGTAATCATCGGATTGGGTATCTTCCTATTCGGAGCTGAAATTGGAATTACCCCCATTGGTTCATTACTTGGAAAGACCATTGCGAAAACAAATAAAACGATTGTAGTTATTGTTTTAGGCTTTATCCTTGGGTTTTTAATAACAGTCGCTGAACCGGATCTTGCTATCTTAGCCAATCAAATTTTTAGCGCTTCAGGGGGTGCTTTAGCTCCAAGTTTTATTATTACGATTGTTTCAATTGGAGTTGGAATTATGGTTGTAGTAGGACTTTTGAGAATCCTCTTCAACGGATCCTTAAATCGCTTTTTCATCGGTTTTTATGGATTGTTATTTGTTTTGGCATTTTTTGTCTCCGAAGAATTTCTCGCTATTTCAGTGGATGCTTCCGGAGCAACTACAGGTGCCATGACAACACCATTCATCCTAGCACTGGGATATGGTGTCTCTCAGCTTAAAGGTGGTAAAACAGCTGAAGAAGACAGTTTTGGACTTGTTGGGCTTGCTTCAATCGGACCTATATTAATGATTATGTTGATGAGCATCATCCTTAACTTTACGGAAATTCAAGGTGATGCGGTTGCTGTAATTCCGACTGTCGGAATCCTTAAACCATTTTTAATAATGCTTCCGCATGAATTTCAAGCAGTCACCATAACGTTAATTCCATTAACAATCGTCTATCTTTTATTCAATCATTTTGGGTTTAAATTAAAACGCCGGCGCCATCATCAAATACTACGAGGACTTGCCTATACACTTGTCGGATTGACCTTATTTTTAACTGGGGTTAATGCAGGGTTTATGGAAGTGGGGCGTATCATGGGTGAGACACTCGCACGTGACGTATCTGGACTCGTACTTGTTCTAGTTGGGTTTGGTATAGGAACCGTTGTTGTTTTAGCAGAGCCCGCTGTATATGTTCTCACCGAGCAAATTGAAGATGTTACTGCTGGTGGGATTCCGAAAAGAATTATACTGATTACACTTTCCATTGCGATTGCTCTAGCTGTCAGTCTTTCAATGATCCGCATTCTGATTCCTTCAATTAAGCTTTGGCACTTCTTACTCCCAGGATTTGGTCTTGCGCTATATCTTTCGCGTAAGGTACCACCTATTTTTGTTGGGGTCGGATTTGATGCCGGAGGCGTAGCTTCAGGTCCCATGACTGCCACATTCGTACTTGCTTTCGCACAAGGTGTCGCCACTGTCATCCCTACTGCAAATGTTATGGTGGATGGCTTTGGTATTATTGCGATGATTGCTATGATGCCAATTGTTGCTGTACAAATCTTAGGTGTTATTTACAAGAAAAAGAGGTCTCAATCATGATCGATACACAATTCGCACATTTAAAACTTATCATCGGTGTTGTTAATGTACATCAAGCGTCACGCTTTTTGGATTACACAGACCCTAACCTATATCTTGGTTCATTGATTATTCCAGGGCATACCGTAATTCATGATATGTTGATGAATTGGTTTGGCTTTGAAGATCAACGAAAAGAACTTGCGCTATTGATTGCTGAATCGTCATATGAAGAAGCAATTTATGAAAATATAAAGAAACGGTGGAAGAAACGTCTGAATGGGACAATTACCACAATTAGTTTAGATATTGATTATGGAATGACACCGACAACCTTATACAACTGTCGCCAAGAAGGAGGAACCGATATGGGTTATGAAATAATAGTTACAATCGTTGATCACGGTAAAGCAGATACAGTCATTGATGCTTCAAAAGAAATTAGTAGTGTTGGTGCTACCGTGATTCATGCTCGAGGACGTGCAAATCCAAACGATCCGAAACTTTTTGGTATAAATATTGAACCTGAAAAAGATATGGTATTAATCCTTGCACCTAAGGATCAAACATTAGCCATTATGGAAAAAATCCGTGAATCATTGGATATTGAATCACCAAATAAAGGAATCATATTTACCCTTGATGCAAGTCGGGTTATGGGCTTAAACGATTACAATACATCAAAATAAAAAAAGGGAGACTGCATGAAGCAATCTCCTTTTCTTTACATTTTCTTCTGAACTGAACGTGCAATCGCTGTCGACAGCCTTGGTATGATCTGGTTCTTACGTGACACAACGTCAGGTAGGAATGAGCGATCGTCCGATTCTGATTGTGGGAAGGCATCCAGAACCGAAGATTTCAATGAACCCGCTGAAACAATAATCGATCCATTATCTTCGATACTTGTGAAGACAACGACAAGTAAGTCTAAGCCATGTTTATTGACATACTCTTCCATTGATTCTTCAAAAGTTTCGTGGATGGCATCGAGTTCGGTGAAGTGATAAATAACCACTTGCGATACCATAACTTCTTTTCCTGAGATGTGGAATGTCTTGATATCTTGATTAATGATGTCTTCATACGGTTTGTTTCGTAATGATGACGTGACTTCATACATCTCTTGCGAGAATGAGTAGCGATCCAATCCTGATATTGCCTCAAGTTGGTGTGCTATGCGAAAATCTTGCTTCGTTGTTGTTGGCGACTTAAGATTTAAAGTATCGGAAATCAATGCCGCTAATAAAATAGATGCAATATTACGTGGAATGTTGACACCATTTTCATGATACATTTTTGTAATAATTGATGCGGTAGATCCGATAATTTCGTTGCGGAAATAAATGGGTTTAACCGTATTTAAATCTCCAATACGGTGATGGTCAATGACTTCAAGAATTTCAGCCTCTTCCACCCCTTCAACACTTTGGGAATATTCATTATGGTCTACCAAAATCAAACGTTTACTTGGGCTGTTGAGAATATGGTAGCGTGCGACAAATCCGAAAATACGGTTATCATCATCAACAACTGGGTAGGATCTGAATCGCGTTTTAAGCATCTGTGACTCTACATCGTCTACAAATTCGTTCTTATTAAAGTAGAGTAAATTGGTTGTCATGATTTCACGAACACTTGGCGAAAAAATAAGATAACGTGACGTATTCATTGAACCATGGGACGATAAAATAATGGCACAACCGAATTCAATTGCATGTTGTAAGACTTCATCACTAATTTCTTCCGTCCAGACAGCAACAATACATGCTGCACCTTTATTGATTGCTTCAAGCTGGGCTTCTGAATCATTCCCTAAAATGACCAAACGGTCTTTGAGATTATAGTTTTCTAACTTTGATGATGCTAACGCAACGATGCTAGTTTTTCCATTGAAACGGAATTCTTTAGGTTTATAGACTAGTGTTCCATCGATTGCATTTACAATATTCTCTACGGGTGTTCGTTTCAAGAGTTCAATAGAGTGCGCCGTATCACCCATGGCAATGTGTGCCAAATTTGATGATGTAACAACCCCAACCAGATTATGGCGGTCATCAACGACAGCAAGCGTTTGACGCTTTTCTTGAAGAATGTCCATCGCATCCTTGATCGATGTATCCAAATGAATTTCAGTTGCCTCATCCAACTCAATTTCATCCAAAGTTGCACGTGCATCTTTTAATAAGATTGGTGCCTCAAAACCGAACTTATCAAGAATGTACTCTGTTTCTTCGCTTAACTTCCCCAAACGACACGCTATGGCAGGAATCCCTTGTTCGTTTTTCAAATGTGCATAAGCGATCGCTGATACAATTGAATCCGTGTCGGGATTACGGTGGCCATGGATATAAATGTAATCCTTTTCGTTTTTCATATATTACCCCTTTATAAAGTTATATCTGCATATAGTGTACCATAAACCATCCATAATGGAATAGAATCTAAGTGTCTAAAACAATACAAAAACAGGTAGCATAATGGAGTATATGCTACCTATTTCTTATGAGAACAATGGTGTTAGTTCATTAACCATATCTAAAATTGCTTGGTATCCGCCTTCTGTTAAATACCAGCTTTCTGGATTTACATAGATAATTCGATTGTTTTTTGCTGCTGGAGTGTTGTTGACATAATCGTTATCCATGAGTGTTTTGGCTAAAGTTTTGCCACCTGTTACTGCAGCTCGGTCCATAACAATCATAATTTCTGGTTGTAATGCATTAATAAGTTCAAATGATACGGATGCACCATGTGTTGATGGATCAAGTTCATGATCAACTGGAGTAAAACCAAATTCGTTAAAGACATGATCGTAACGACTCTTTGCTCCGAATGATTTTGCTTCATCACCATTTGCCATGATAAACATTGTTGAAAGGTTCGATGCTTTTGCTTTCGTAGCCAGATTTGTTACAGCATCATTTAACGGTTTCATAGCATCTTTGAAATCTGTATCTGTATAGATTTTTGAAAGAGTATCGATATTTGCTGCGACGGATTCTAATAATCCAGCATCACTCGAATCACGTCCCATATAAATTGTAGGCGCTATTTTCGAAAGTTCATCGTAGTGTTTTGATGCACGTCCCGAAACTATAATTAGCTCTGGTCCAAATTCTGCTAGAGCCTCTAAATTAGGCTCAAACAATGTTCCTGCGTCCATAACGGCCTCATCATTATAAGCATCCAACGACTTTGGTAGAGACGCTTTAGCAACTGCACCAACCGGCAGTTCAAACTTTTGATAAATATCTAAAATTCCCATGTCAAATATGACTACTTTATCGGGATTTAAGGTAACATTGGTCGTTCCAAGTTTATGGGTTATTTCAATATTTCCCTGTGTTTTTCCTTTGGGTGCACACCCTGCTAACACGAGCACCGCCATTAAAACTACAATAATTTTTTTCATATTTTCCTCTATTCTATAAATGCAACTTTATGAGAAGCACATCCTTGTACCGTAAACTTCATTCCATAAATATCAAACAACATGCGAGGATTGAGCACATCCTCAACACACCCATCACACATCAAACGACCATGTTTTAGTGCAATCACATTGTCAGCATAACGGTACACCATATTAATATCATGCATAATAATCACGACAGTTTTGTTTCGTTCATCCACAAGTCGACGAATGATTTCCATCATTTCATGTGCATGTTTTAAATCAAGATTATTTAAGGGTTCATCAAGCAACATGATGTCTGTATCCTGTGCAAGTATCATCGCTATATAAACCCGTTGGAGTTGGCCCCCACTCAACGTATCAATGTATTTATCACGTAAATCTAAACAATTCATAAACGCTAATGATTCTTCCACAATCAAAAGATCCTCATCACACAGTTTCCCCTGGTTGTGTGGATACCTGCCAAAACAGACGAGATCTTTAACCGTCAATCTGAGGTTAATACCATTCGATTGTTTTAAAGTTCCTACCTTTTGCGCAAATTCCAAGTGACTATAGTCGTGGATATCTTTATGCGCTACAGATACACGTCCCTGAGTAGCTGGTTGGAGACGCCCTAAAATATTAAGTAATGTTGATTTCCCAGAACCATTCTCGCCAACAATGGCTGTGATTTTATTGCGATGAATGTCGAGTGTTAACGTATCCAATGCAAGAAAATCACCATATTTTTTTGATAGATTTGTTATTTCAATCATTTAAATCGCTCCCTTAACATGAGATAAATAAAGTAGACGCCCCCTAAAAGGTTAATAAATACACTAACACTTGTATTCAAATTCAACAGTCTTTCAAAGAGAAGTTGTGATGCCAGTAGCAAACTTGTAGAGAAGAAGACACCCTGCGTAATAATCGAACGCGTTGTGTGTTTCTGCAAGAATTCTCGTGCTACGTTCGTGCCGATAAGTCCTAAAAAACCTATAGGACCGACAAGCGCTGTAGAAATCGCAGTAAATAGCGCAACAATCGCTAAACTATAAATCTGAAATTGTGGTATATGAATGCCAAGATTTATAGCATGGTCAGTACCCAGAGCCACAACATCAATTTGATGATGGATGCGGTACACGAGAAACCAGCCTACCAAGGATAATCCCATACCAATAAATAATACATTGGTATCAACTGCATTAAACGATGCGAACGATTGACTTTGAATCATCGAGAATTCATTCGGATCCATCATCATTTGCATCGTGGCACTGATACTGGAAAATAACGTTCCAAGAACCGTTCCAACCAATAGTAATACAAACAGATCCCGTTGCATTTTTTTAAGAATAATGCCATAAAACAATGTACCAATACCGACCATTACAAAAACGGATACAAGAAAGTTTAAGGATGGTTTCATGAAGATTCCCAGTAAAAACACAATAACTGTTTGAACCAGAATATACATGCGTTCGAATCCCAACAGTGATGGCGTTAGAATTCGGTTGTTAGTCGTAACTTGAAAATAAGTTGTCGCGGTTGTAGTTAGCAGTGAAACGAACCACATCGCCAGCAATCGCGTACTACGACGATACATCAGGTATTGATAATTATTGCTATTCATTCCCCAAAAGAAGTATACAAGGGATAACATTACGGCAATTATGAGCCATTCATATCTACGTTTCATAATTACCTCGCAACAAAATAAATAAGAAGTACGCTGAACCTATAATCCCTAAAACTAGACTTACAGGCACTTCATATGGATAAATAACTAAGCGTGCTATGAGGTCACAAACGAGCAATAAATTTGCGCCCAACAATGCTGTATCAAAAAGCATGTCTTGATGACCATCGCCAAACCGATACGCAATGACATTGGGTACAATTAACCCTACAAACGGAATGCTTCCTATTGTTACAATGACACTTGCGCTTAGTGTTGCGACAATCAAGATTCCTAATAGCATGACACGTTTGTAGTTCATACCAATGTTATGGGCAAAATCTTCACCCATGGCGACGATACTAAACCGATGGACATAGTGAACCGCAATTATAATAAGTGGAATACTAATAAATAATAACTCGTATTTTCCTTGCAGGATTGGTGTGAAGCTACCTGTCATATAGCCTGACAAAACTTGTAACAAGTCAAACTTAAGGGCTAAAAATGTTGTGATAGAATCGATGATCATACCAATCATAATTCCTAATAATGGGACAAACACGATATTCTTAATTTTTAGTTTTGAAACTGCAGTCATAAATAGCACTGTGCTGACTGCAGCAAAGAGTAATGCAAAAATGGAAATGCTCCACAGCGATTGGTTTGATAAGACGATAAACGCAACCAAGATTCCCAAACGGGCGCCGTCCATCGTCACGGCAGTGGATGGTGAAACAAAGCGATTTTGTGATAGCTTTTGCATAATGAGACCTGCAATAGACAGCGAAATACCCGTGAGAATAACTGCAATAACTCGTGGCAAACGACTATACATTAATGTATGCCACGCATTGGTATTACCTGCGAGTAACTGTAACAACGACATGTCCAAAGCGCCTACGAATAACGATGCAAGTCCTAAGAGAACAAGACATCCAACAGCTAAGTATCGATACTGATTACGATCAACTAACATATGAATTACCACATTCCTTGTACTCAATATCACAAACTTCACGATTTCTGACATTGAGTAAAAGCACTGCAAACGATGCATTATAAACATAGACTCGAGATTTTATTTGCATTATGTTCATTGAAATGCCTCCCTTGCTCTCTTAGTTTAGTTTTATTTAGAGAGCAAAACAATACAATTCACTAATCTAATTCGCAAATACTTTCACAAAGAACTGAATACTGCGGTTGTAACAATATTCTTGTGAAACACTGCACAAATTATACTAATGGATGATGATGGCTATTGAAATCATTATCATATAAAAAAAACAGCATGTGCTGTTCTCTTTTAAAATCTAGTACTGTGCATTATAGAGAGATGCATAAACTCCTTCTTGACGGATTAACGACTCATGGTCTCCAGTCTCTGCGATTTTATGATCATCCAACACAATAATCCGTTTCGCATTTCGAATTGTCGAAAGACGATGCGCAATGACGATTGTGGTTCGGTTAGCTGCAAGAGTTTCCATAGCTTCTTGAACGACACGCTCACTTTCATTATCCAACGATGAGGTTGCTTCATCAAAAATAAGTACAGGTGGATTCTTTAGGAACACACGCGCAATGCTTAAGCGTTGACGTTGTCCTCCCGACAATTTCACACCACGATGACCTATATCGGTTTGGTAACCATTTGGCAGTGACATAATAAAATCATGGGCATTGGCTTGTTTGGCAGCCGCAATGACATCGTCCATACTTGCATCATGTTTCGCATAAGCAATGTTCTCGTAGATTGTGCCCGAGAATAGATAAACTTCTTGCTGAACAATTCCAATGTTATTGCGCAATGAGTCAAAGGTAACATCACGGACATCTACTCCATCAATTCTAATCGCGCCGTGTGTAACGTCATAGAAGCGAGGTAATAAAGAAGTTAATGTTGATTTCCCCGATCCCGATGCACCAACAAGCGCTACAAATTCTCCTGAGTTGACTTCAAAATTAATGTCATCAAGAACATTGATTATTCCATCGTCATAGCAAAATGATACATGTTCAAACTCAATATTGCCATCCACTGTTCCAAGTACAATTGCCCGATCTTTTTCTTTAATGTTTGGCTCGATATCCATAAACTCTAAAAAGCGTTTGAACCCAGATGCACCATCTTGGAATAGAAGCATTGAGTGCATAAACTTAAGAATCGGATTGGTGAAATTAGACATGAGTAAGAAGAAAGCAAGAAGGTCTGCTAAGTCAATCGCATTCATGTACAATGCAAAGCCTCCAAAAGCAAGTAAGATTGCAGGCATAGCCGTTATAAACCCATCAAGACCTTCATAGAATAAAATCTCCGATCGATAGAACGCCTTTTTACCTTCGATAAAAGTATTGCCTAACTCTGCAAACATCGCTTTTTCATGATCCTCATTCGCAAATGATTTAACGACACGAATTCCCGACAATGATTCTTCAATCGACGCATTCATATCGCTCATAATACCTCGGTTAACACCATATTGTTTCCCCATTCGTTGACTCATAACAAGAGCATAAATGAAAATTAAGGGAATCAAGGCGAAGAGTATCAGTGCAAGCTTTACATTTATGAGAAGCATTAGAATTAACGCTCCGACAAAACTCACACTCGTCATAACCATATCTTCTGGTCCATGGTGTGCAAGCTCTCCAATATTGTATAAATCACCGGTGATTCGTGACATTAAAGAACCTACTTTATGATTGTCGTAAAAATCCAGGGATAAATCTTGATAATGTGAAAATAATTCTTTACGCATATCATTCTCAATACGAGCCCCCGTCATGTGGCCTTGGTACGATAAATAGAATGATGCTGCTGTATAGATAAGAACCAGTAATAACATTCCTGTGACAACTGGTACAATGATTGACACGTTACCGACTTCAAGTTCTTTTGTCGCATAGCGAATAATCATTGGAAAAAGTAGCGAAATCAGTGATAATGCAAAAGCACTCAATAACACCACAGTAAAAATAGCCTTATATGGCTTATAATATGAAAAAAAACGTTTAATATTGTTCATGTGAACCCTCTCTTAATTAATAATCGCGAGGTGTTTTCACAGTCAGAGTATTCTTATAGACTCGAGTGGAGCTGTGAACGCACGCTCATTTCGTTTTGGTTAGTAATCTTATGTAGAATTTTTTGCATGGTAATGCTCCTCTCTTTAATATGATTTACTATACACAGATTTATTTTGAATTGCAATCATTGTTCTATTATTTGAGAAAAAAGGAGCCTTAATTGGCTCCTTTGTATACATTTTCACTATTTTTGAAGACGTCGACGTTGCACTATTAGAAGACCAGCCGCTGATAAAACCAGTCCCACAAATACAAAATTATCGGAACTTTGTCCCGTTGCTGGTAACGTTTTATCAATAGATTTTGCTTCCCACTTCGCGAAAAGTGTAATATTTTTATCGACAGTGTCTGTATCAAAATTCCAAGATGTTGTCATGGCTTCATCCACAAACCATCCTTTAAAAGTATATCCTGAACGGCTTGGATCTAGCGGTTTGGAAATTTTTGCACCTTTTAATAGCCCCACTTGACTTGAAATGGCAGAGCCGCCATTACTGTCAAATGTAACATCAAACGTTTCAACCACTGGATTTACATCCCACTTAGCATAAAGTGTTGTGTTTCCAGTAACTGTGTTCATATCAAAATTCCATGATGTTGTCATGGCTTCATCCACAAACCATCCTTTAAAAGTATATCCTGAACGGCTTGGATCTAGCGGTTTGGAAATTTTTGCACCTTTTGATAGCCCCACTTGACTTGAAACGGCAGAGCCACCATTACTGTTAAATGTAACATCAAACGTTTCAACCACTGGATTTTCATCCCATTTTGCGAAAAGAGTCATATTATTCTCAACACGATTGAATGCAAAGTCCCATTTTTGTGTTAATGCTTGGTCAACGAACCACCCTTTGAAAGTAAATCCAGTTCGGGTTGTTTGCGGCATGGATATTGTTGAACCTGCTACGATATCGAGAATACTTTGAACTGCGGTTCCGCCGTTCGTCTCAAAATTTACAGTATACTTCGGTTTCGCAATATTTATCATGAGATTCTCAATATCTGTTTTGTTCGCAAAATCACCGTTCGTGTAAAGACCGCCTTCAAACGTGTAATTTGCCTTAACGGTTGAATCATCAAGCTTAAATTGTTGAACAAATTCACGCGACTCACCAGGTGCGATCACATCATAACCCGCTTCAGTAGTTATGGGTTTGACGAAAATATCATCAATCAATTGCCAACCACCCTCTACTGGCACAAAGCCGTTTGCTTTTTCAAATAGATTAATATTTGTAATGTTATACGGACCTGTGTTTGTCACGGTATATTTGAGCGACAACGTTTTGTCTGCTGGGTTGAACGGTGTCTCAACTTCACGCGTTAATCCGTAATCTGCAAAGTAAACATAACCAAATTTATTATTTGCAGGCAAATCGCTTTCTGGACTAAAAGCACTGAACACAAAATATGGGTATGGCTTATCTGCACGTGGTTGTCCATTACCAACGACTTTATAATTAAATTTGATTGGACCTGATGCCTTCATTGATTTATATTGGGCACCATAAACACCATAATCACTGCCTTCTTCTGTTGGGCGCACATAGACACGGTATCCATTCTTTGTAAAATCTTGCGTTAGTTCCACAAATTGATCACGGTTAATCGTTGTATAATCTTCTCCACTTAACCATGTTGTAAATTCAATACCATCCGTTTGACCAAAATCCATAATTTTAACAACAGCACCATAATGTTGGTTGTCTTCAGTTACAAATTCTAATTTCGGAAATTCGATGCTTTGGAGTTCAATCGAACTATCCGTGGACTCAGAAAAGAAGTGAAACATCAGTGCCTCACGATACATCCCCTGCATGTGAGTTTGAACATCTGTATCAAACTCAAAGTTATTAATGGAATACGTAAATTCGTCTCCAACTTTGACTGATTTGGAAGATGTGGTGAGACTGAGATCCGGATAGACCACTTTCTCTTGCGCATCCGCATGAACATTCATGCTTGCACCACTCATTAGTAAAACAAGGGTGACAAAAAGACTCATTATTTTTTTCATATTATACCCCCCCGGTATGTTTTCATTATAGACCTATTTTATGTGTTTGTGAATATTTTTACATAAAATTAATATTTGCATGGCGTTCACATCAATAAAAAAACCAATTCCACAAAAAATTGTGAAATTGGTCGAGAAATATTATTTTTTAATTAAAGATGTTTCCCATACTGGATTTGGTTCAATATCAAGTAAGTCGGCAACTGTTGCTGCGACGTTAGCGAGTCCATAATTACCGTCTTGTTTTAGTTCCACATCGCGGTTGTAAACGATGAATGGTACTGGGTTCAGACTGTGTGATGTCTTCGCATTACCTTTTTTATCAATCATTTCATCAGCATTACCATGGTCTGCAAGAACGATTAAAGTTGCATCATGTTTTTCAACAACTGGTAACAAACGACCGATTGCAAGATCAACTGCTTCAACTGAAATAATCGAAGCGAGCATATCACCAGTATGTCCAACCATATCCCCATTAGGGAAGTTGAGACGAATGAAGTCATAGTTTCCACTTTGGATTGCAGCAATAACTTCATCAGTGATCTCTGCTGATTTCATCCAAGGACGTTGATCAAAAGTAACATCATCACCTTTGATTTCAACAAATGTTTCGAGTGTCTCATCAAATTTATCAAGTTTATTACCATTCCAGAAATATGTAACGTGTCCATATTTTTGAGTTTCTGAAATTGCGAATGATGACTTGTTATTTGCGATGAGTGTTTCAGTTAATGTATTTGAAATACGTGGAGGTTCAACTAAGAAGTTCGCTGGAATTCCTAAATCTCCATCGTATTGAAGCATCCCTGCAAATTTGACATTAGGAACACGAACACGGTCAAATTTATCAAATGATGCATCGCCTTCAAATGTTTTTGAAATTTCAAGCGCACGGTCACCACGGAAGTTAAAGAGAATTACGGAATCTCCATCAACGATTGGTGCAACTGCTTTACCATCTTTACCAACCACCCAAGCTGGAATATATTGGTCTGATAATTTTGGATCTTCAGTACGGAAGTGTTCGATTGCAGCTTGTGCCGATTCAAACATTTCTGCTTCACCCAAGACATGAGTTTTCCATCCACGTTCGACCATGCCCCAGTCCGCATCATAGCGATCCATTGTAACGAGCATACGACCACCACCACTTGCGAATTCAGCGTGGAATGTGTCATCATTCAATGCATCCATAACTGCTTGGATACGGTCAATATAAATAAGTGCTGATTGTTGTTCAACATCTCGACCATCTTGAAGTGCATGTAATGCTAAGTGTTTAACACCAGAATTTTTAGCTTCTTTAATTAATGCCTCGACATGGTTAACATGTGCATGAACATTTCCATCTGATAATAACCCTAAAAGATGTAACGTATTGTTTTCGAGTGAATCGGTTAATAGGTTCCATGCTTTTGATTCAAAAAGACTGCCATCTTCGATTGATTCATTAACAAGTTTCGCACCTTGTGAGAAAATTTGTCCAGATCCTAAAGCATTGTGACCTACTTCTGAGTTTCCCATGTCTTCATCTGTTGGTAATCCAACTGCAAGTCCATGAGCTTTTAATTCAATATTTGGTGAGCTTTCCATTAATTTATCGAGGAATGGAGTATGTGCTTGAGCAACTGCGTTACCTTCAACTTGGTCTGTTAAACCAACACCATCCATGACAATTAAAACTACAGGTTTCTTATTCATAAAATCCTCCTACATACTGCTCTATTTTAGCATTTTTTTTGGGTGCTTGCTAGACAAAAGAAAAGCCTGTATGCTACAGGCTAAAAGAATGTTAGAATTTCATCCATAGATGCTAGTATTTGTGAAGCCCCATGCATTTTTAACTCTTCCACAGCACGGAAACCCCATGCGACCCCGATTGGTGTCATGCCAGCATTTGCGGCAGTCTTCATATCGACATCACTATCACCTACAAAAAGAATTTCGCTTGGGTCTACACCCATTGTTTGTGCAATGGATAATGGATAATGTGGGTTTGGCTTATGTTTGCCATCAAACTGATCACCAATCACGGCCACAAAATCAATATCACCCAGATACGCTTCTACAATTCCATCAGTATATTCTTGTTTTTTGTTGGTTGCGATTGCGATTGGAACATTACGCTCATTCAACGTCGTTAATGTTGCAACAACGGTATCGTAGGGCTCAGAATCATCCGCATAATGATGCGCATAATCATCGAGGAAATCTTGAAGTAATCCCTCAAAATCACCATAACCCTCAGGCATGGAACGCTCTGCGAGTTTAGGAATGCCATTACCAACAAATGTTTGATAGGTTACGAGTGTATGTGTTGGTAAACCACGCTTTTCAAGTGAGCGGTTCATACTGTTTCCCATATCTGCAATGGTATTCATCAATGTCCCATCCAAGTCAAAAATTACTGCTTTATACATTTAATACTATGCCTCGATTCTAAAAATATGATTTTTATACAATGGTTTGTAACACTGTGTACTTGCTATTTGCTCTGTCCAATTCAAGAACGATTCAAGATTATGAATACTTTCTCCAAACTGCATTGGGAAAAAGTACTTCGGTTTAAAACGCTTGATAACAGTTCGTGCACCTAAGTCATAGTCTTGCATCATTTCTGGATCAATTGAAAACATCATTAGATCGATTGTCTCAAAGCGATGGAGTGGAATCAAGGCATTCTCAAAGCGTTCAACAGCTGACTTGATTTGTCGTTGTGTTGAAAGTCGTGACCAATGCCAGTTGTTCAAATCACCACCGTGAACAATCACGCGATGCTTTTCCTCGATTACGAAATAGACACCCGAGCGGGTCGCTTGATAGACATACACACGTGCATGACCCAGGTGAAGGATATCCCCGGGCTCAACCTTTTGTACATCAATCGAGCCTGTTACATTCTTTGTACCCCCATAAAATACAGGTTTACGATATGCCAAGATGGAGTCACTAAACCGCTTCTCATCTGTGCTCGTCACAAAGAAATAGGTAGGCTTCTTACTAAATAAATAATGCGATGGTAATTGTCCCCCTACATAATCAAAAACATAAATACCAGACTCTGTTTCAACCGTATATCCACAATTATCTAAATATTCTACATTTAACATATATGTTACCCCCGACAGGCTAATTATAACAAGAAAAAGGTGGCAAAAGCCACCTTTACGTTAATTGTGTTTGACCTGAGTACAGCGATGCATAGCGACCACCCATAGCCACTAATTCATCATGATCCCCACGTTCAATAATTTCTCCGTGTTCTAAAACGATAATTGCGTCGGAATTTCGCACCGTTGAAAGACGGTGAGCAATAATGAAAGTTGTTCGACCTTCCATTAAAGAATCCATTCCTTGCTCGATTAGACGTTCTGTTCGGGTATCGATAGATGATGTTGCTTCATCAAGGATTAAAATACTTGGGTTCGCAACTGCTGCTCGCGCAATATTGAGCAGTTGTTTCTGTCCTTGTGAAAGCTCAGAACCCGTACCACTTATTACAGTATTATAACCATGTTCTAAAGTTTGAATGAAATGATGCGCGTTCGCAAGTTTCGCTGCGTCGATACATTCTTCATCGGTTGCCTCAAGATTTCCATAACGAATATTTTCCATGATTGTTCCACTAAACAAGTGTGTATCTTGAAGTACCATTGCAATATGCTTCCGTAAGCTATAACGGTTGATTTCCGAAATTTCCTGACCATCTATAAGAATTTTTCCTGCATTGATTTCGTAGAATCGTGAAATCAAGTTCGTAATAGTTGTCTTACCAGCACCCGTTGATCCAACGAATGCGATTTTCTGGCCAGGGTTTGCCCAAAAGGAAACATCTTTAAGAACAGGAACATCTGGATTATAGCCAAATGTAACATTCTCAAAACGAACATCTCCAATTACGTTATCCAAGATAACATCATCAGCATTTACCATTTCCTCTGTCCAATCAAGCAATTCAAAGATACGCTCAGCTGAGGCAATTGCAGATTGCAATGTTGTGAACTGACTCGATATCTCATTGATTGGTTTTCCTTGTGTCCGTGTCATATTAACATAGGCACCAAGGTTTGCGACACTCAACATCCCATTAATCGATAACCAACCACCCGCAATCCCAATGATTGCATAGCTTATTGTATTAATATTCTGCATTAAAGGATAAATCATAATAGAAATAATTTGTGCAAACTGCGAGTTTTTTCGATAGATTTTATTCTTAACTTGAAAATCTTCTCGCGCTTGTGCTTCATGGTTGAAAAGTTGCATCACCATTTGGCCTTCCATCGTTTCCTCGATATAACCATTTAAATCACCCAATGATTGTTGTTGTCGCTTCGAGTAAATTCGCGATTTCTTAATAATGACATTTGACATCAAACTTAATAACGGAATGATAATCAGGGTTAAAACAGTTAAAATCGGACTCAACATAAACATAACGATAATTGTACCAATCAACGTAAAAACATTGATGATAATGGAAGCTGCAGCGGTATTTAAGCCTTCACCAACCAAATCAATATCGTTGGTGAAACGACTCATTAAATCCCCATGTGCATTCGCATCATGATGGCTGACTTTCATACGTAAGACATGTGAGAACATTTCTTTCCGAATGGTTTCCACCGTTCTCTGAGATATCTTTACCATCAAACGTGCAGACAAATACATTGTTGCAACTTCAATAGCAAAAATGACAGCCAACACTAGAATTTGAACTCCTAATTGTTCAATCATCATGTTGCGGGTAATAACACCATTTAAAGCATTTTGAATAATTTGAATCATTGGTGAGATGGCATACGCTCCATAAAGCCCACCTAATGTCGATAAGACCGACGCAATGATAACTACGGTCAATAAGACTTTACTTTCACCAAGGTATGAAATCAAACGTCCCAAAGTTTTCTTCTGATCTTTAGGCTTATGCTTTCCGATAACTAAACTTTTTTGACTCATTACTCCATACCTCCTTTACTCATTTGACTGTGATAGATTTCTTGGTAAACGGTACATGATTCAAGGAGTTCATCATGTTTACCCAAACCAACAATCCGTCCTTCGTCCAATACCACAATTTTATCGCTGTCAGCAACTGAGCTGATTTTTTGAGCGATACTAATTACCGTAGTTTCACTATACATTTTGGCAATGGATGCTTTGACAGTTTGTTCCGTTGCAGCATCCAATGCGCTCGTACTGTCATCCAAAACAAGGATACGTGGATTCACCATTAACGCACGAGCAATACATAAACGTTGACGTTGTCCACCTGAGAAGTTCGTTCCCCCCTGTTGTACAGGATAATCAAATCCTTGCGGATTTTCTTGGATAAACGAGTAGATTGAGCTTGCCTCAGTAGCTCGACGCATGTCCGCTTCAGTTCCATTTTCGTTACCGAGTCGTAGGTTTCCACCAATTGTTCCAGTAAACAGGACATTCTTTTGCGGCACAAAGCCAAATTGGCTACGTAAGAAGGCCATATCCAGATTTCTGATATCAACACCGTCTAGCGTAATCTTTCCTTCAGAGACGTCGATTAAACGGGCCATGAGGTTTATTAAGGTAGACTTACCACTTCCCGTTGATCCAATAATTCCAATATGCTCACCCGGGTTAATATCTAGATTAATGTTATGAAGTACATTATTCGCATCATCATAGTAACGATACGACACATCTTCAAATCGAATATGTCCTTTAACATCATCTAATTGGTATGCGTCTGTAGCATTACGAATATCTGAATCAGTATCCAATACTTCTGATAAACGAATGACTGACGCTTTACTTCGTGATACCATCATCAGAACATTCGTAATCATCATCATAGAGAACATCGTAAATCGTAAATAGTTGATGAACACAAGCAAGTCTCCAACTTGAATCATATTTTGATCCACAATCAAGAATGCCGAAATCCAAACGATAAATAATGTTGCAAAGTGAACCGCACCCGTTAAGGCCGGGTTCATCACAATCATCAAATTCATTGCTGATACGTTCGCATCAAACAATTGTTTATTCTCTGTATCAAATCCGTCATCCTCAAAATCTTCTCGAACAAATGATTTGATAACGCGTATATTCATGAGCGACTCTTGAACTTTACGGTTCATATGGTCAACCATTTTTTGTAATTTTACAAATCGTGGGAACCCTGCTTTAATGACATAAATTAAAACAAGTGATAGAAAAACTACAGCACCGAGCATTACCCAAGATAACTCTGGGCTAATAATGTATGTCAGGTATACTGTACTCACCAAGAACACCGGCGCCCTTACTAAAAGACGCAAACACATCATAAGTGTTCTTTGTAAAAAGTTAACGTCATTGGTTAAACGTGTAACAAGTGAAGACGTTTGAAACGTTGACATATTCTTAATTGAAAATGTTTGAATCCGTTTAAATAAATCTTCACGTAATCGTAATGCAAAGTTATTTGAGACTTGAGATGGAAACACAAGACCTAACATTGCCACTGCAGCTGCGAATAAAGCCAGCCCCATCATCTTGAGACCTACAGACAAAATAACATTAAAGTCTGATTGTGCAATCCCTACATCAATGATTTCAGCCATCAATTGTATTTGGTACAGTTCGATAAACGCAACACCACCTACAAAGATAATTCCCAATATCGCAGCTGGAATTTCAGGTTTAAAATACTTAAAAAATTTCTTCATCTTTCCAACTCCTTTTCCAAATCATCTAACATAATTTTAAATGTAACAGCTAAATTTTCGCGTTGTGATTCTGACAGTGATTGAAAAAGCACTGTATCAATACGCTCAAACCCTTCTGTAAAATCTAGTACGAGCTCTTCCCCTTTGTCAGATAGAAATAGGTGCTTCTCCCTACGATCTGACTCACTTACTGCTCTATTAATGTACCCAGCTGCTTCGAGACGCTTCACGGTCACTGAAACGGACTCCTTTGATACGTTCATAATTTCAACAAGTTCTTTTTGCGTAATTCCCGGATTACGTTTCAAAGTCGATAAAAATCGTGGTTGTCCAATATAGAGATCGTAATCATCTAAATAGTTTTGAACAACTGCACGATGTTTTGACGTCACTTGTCTGAAAAGCGTAATAAGCTGGTTTTCCATACTATCTCTCCTTAATTAGTTAGTCGACTAACTAATTATAGCATAGTCACTTTCTGTTGCAACCTATAATGCTCTAGATAAAGAAAAAGCGTCGCATGGACGCTTTTTTGATTATTGCGTTGCAAGTTCTGCTCGGTAAGCAGCAACTTCTTCTTCATTTGCCCAAACAAAATGTCCAGGTCGAATTTCTACGAAAGAAGGTTTTGACGTTTCATAATCGTGCATATCTTCTTTATAGATGATAAGTTTTTTATTGCGTTCAACTTGTGGATCCGGAACCGGAACCGCAGAAAGCAATGATTTTGTATATGGGTGAATTGGGTTACGGAACAATTCTTCTGTCTCTGTTAACTCAACAATAACCCCATGATGGATAACTGCAATACGATCCGCAATGAAACGAACAACAGATAAATCATGCGCAACAAATAGGTATGTGAGCGATTTATCTTCTTGAAGTTCTTTCAAAAGGTTTAGAACCTGCGCGCGAATTGATACATCAAGTGCTGAAATCGGTTCATCAGCAATAACAAACTTGGGTTCCATGACAAGCGCACGAGCGATCCCAATACGTTGACGTTGCCCACCTGAGAATTCATGCGGATAACGTGTCAAGTGTTCTGGAAGTAAACCAACGCGTTGAATAATGTTTTCAACTTTTTCAATACGGTCTTCTTCATTTTTATAGAGTTTAAAGTTATGAAGTCCTTCAGAAACAATATAGTCTACAGTAGCACGTTCATTTAATGATGCAGCTGGATCTTGGAAAATCATTTGAACATTTTTAATAATGTTCTCACGATCTTTCTTCGCCATTTTACGCTTAATTTGAAGATCTTCAAATTGAATTTCTCCATCAGCAATTTCGTTAATTCCGACGATTGTACGACCAATAGTCGTTTTACCGGATCCTGATTCACCTACAAGCGCAAACGTTTCGCCACGATAAATATCAAAGCTAACTTTATTTACAGCGGTAAATACATTTTTACCACTACCGAATTGAACAACAAGGTCCTTAATCGATACAATAACATCTTTATCTTTAGACATTTGTTGATTCCTCCTCAGTGTGCATATGTTTTGATTTATTCATGCTTTCAATTTTCAGAATTTTACTGTGTAAGTCACGAATAACTTCTGGTTTCTCAATTTTTGGAGCACGTTCATCACACAACCATGTTCGCGCAAAATGAGTTTCTGAAAGTTGGAAACGTGGTGGTTCTTCTTCAAAATCTATTTGCATCGCAAATGGATTACGCGGTGCAAAAGCATCCCCCACAACTTCATTATAAAGTGATGGTGGTGTTCCTGTAATCGAGAAGAGTTTTTCACCTTTAACGCCTAATTGAGGTAATGATGATAGTAATGACCATGTGTAAGGATGGCGGCTTTCATAGAAGATTTCCTCTACCTTGCCATACTCTACAATTTGGCCTGAGTACATAACAGCTACTTTATCTGCAACCGATGCAACAACACCTAAATCATGCGTAATATAAATTGTTGTAAATCCATAGTCTTTTTGTAAGTCTTTGATTAATTCAAGAATTTGAGCTTGAATGGTAACATCCAATGCTGTAGTTGGTTCATCACAAATTAAAATATTTGGACGACACGCCAATGCAATGGCAATAACGATACGTTGACGCATCCCTCCTGAGTATTGGAAAGGATAATCATCAAAACGTTTCTCAGCCATCGGAATTCCTGTACGCTTCATCAAACTGATAGCTTCAGCTTTAGCTTCCACTTTTGACATACCTTGATGCTTGATAATTACTTCCGTAATTTGCGAACCAATAGTACGAATTGGGTTCAATGATGTCATTGGATCCTGAAAGACCGTTGCAATTTTTGCACCACGAATGGATTCCCATTCTTTGTCTGTTTTAATATCTGTTAAAACAATGTCGTTATAGCTAATTTTACCAGATGAGATATATCCATTAGATTCTAACATCCCAGTAAATGTTTTCGTAAGAACCGATTTACCTGATCCTGATTCACCTACAATTGCAAGTGTTTCATTTTCTAGAATATCAAGCGAAAGATTACGGATCGCTGTTAACTCGCGATCACGAACCTTAAACTTTACGACGATATCTTCTACTTTTAATATAGTTTTATTCATAATGCACCGCCTTACATGTGTGTTCTTGGATCTGAGGCATCAGCAAGTGTTTGTCCAACGATATAGAGTGAGACAGATACAAGCGCTAAAACTCCTACAGGAATCCAGAACAGATATGGATGAGTTGTCATACTTGATGTATACGTTGAAATAATACGACCAAGTGATGGAATATTCGCTCCAAGTCCAACACCAATATAGGAAAGGAAAACTTCACTAGAGATGAAAGCTGGAAGAGAACGAGACATTTGCGTTACGATAACTGAAATTAAGTAAGGCAAAATGTTCTTTTGAATAACACGTGGAAGCGGTGTTCCTAATGTTTGTGACGCAAGGTTATATTCACGATCACGCATGATCATAACTTGAATCCGAATGCTATATGCCGTACCAACCCAACTGGTGATACACATCGCAAATAGAAGATTCCAGAAGCCCGATCCCATTGCATATGAAATAACGATAACAATTAAGATGTATGGAACGTTACTTACAACGTTATATACTTCGATCATAATTCGATCTAAATGTTTTGAATAACCCCACACAGCTCCAACAGTAATACCTACAACAAATGTAAAGAGCGTTGCAAGCAACCCGATTGAAAGAGACGTCTTAGCCCCCGCCCATACGGCATCGAAGAGTGAGTGACCATTTCCATCGGTACCAAACCAGTATTGGAATGATGGCCATTGGTAACGAGCACCAATATCATTAATGTTTGATGTATCCATGAAGTCATATCCTGAGAACATCGGTTGAATAAATGACATAAGTAATGTTAATGCCAATACGACAAGCATCGTAACAGCTACTTTATTACTAATAAATTTACGCCAAACAGAGTTCCAATAGGAGTAGCGTGGTGCATCAATACGTTCTGACGCTAGAGCATCAAGTTTTACGAACTGAAATCTTTCGTCTGCTGTTTTTTGCATGCTATTTTCCTCCCTTTGTATCAAGTTTGATTCGTGGGTCAACTTTTGTTAACAGAATATCCCCAAGGAGTACTGAAATAATTGACATTGTTGTAAAGATGAATACTAGTCCAATAACGATTGCATTATTATGTTGCAATATCGCATCCGGTAACATTTTACCCATTCCAGGCATAGCAAATACTTGCTCAGTAATTGTTGCCCCTGCAATCGCACCGATCACAGATGCTGGAATACCTGCTGTAATTGGAATAATTGCATTTTTGAAAATATGATTTTTAGAAATTTCTTTATCTGAAAGACCTTTTGCTTTCGCAAATTTAACATAGTCTGCGGATTGTTGGTCAATCATATAACGACGAATCCACATCATAATTCCAGAAACTGAAAGAAGTGCAAGAATAATCGTAGGCATTACGTAAGACAGCGGATTTGAAGGTCCCAATGTTGGGAAGTTCTCAGGCATTCCAAAGAATGATGATCCAATCATACGGAAGAAGTAAACTGAAGCTAAACTTGGAACCGAGATTAAAACAGTAATGATTGCAACACCAAAACGGTCCACAAACATTCCTTTTTTACGTGCCATAACAACTCCAGCAGGAACTGCTATTGCATAAGCTAGAATAACCGACATTACTCCTGTAATAAATGACATACTCAACATTGAAGGTGCATCATTTACTGAAAGACAGTCTGTATAGTTATCATTAAAGTTTTCTTTATCGAGTCGGTCTAGGCGATCGGATGGACGGTACTTACATGTTCCAAAGTCAAGTGCGGAATTCCCTGTTTTTCCAGTTTCAAAAGTAACTTGGCGTGATACTGGTGATCCTTGTGATCCACCAATTACCTGTGTTACATCTTGTCCCTTGTAAGTTGGATATGCTTTTCCTAGATTGATTTTAATAAAGTTTTGATGAATAAATGGGAATGTACCATTTATATAAAGTTGATTTTTGCTTTCACAGCCATCACAAGTGACAGCTAATCCAACATTCTCATTCATTGATAGCCCTAATCCACGGGATAAATCAGGATTTGACGCATCCTGAACTCTCCATGGATGGTCAATTTGTAAGAATGATCCGTAAAAACGGACAACTTTTTCGAGTGTAGGTATTTCTCGTGTTGCATAAGGTTTTCCTGACATAGGCATAGTGTTAACTACCCATTTGGAATTCGCTTGTGCCCAAGCATCGATATATTGTTTACCATTTCCATCAACACAGTCTGTGTACTCTGCATCTGTTGATGTAGCAGCTGTACAAAGTTGTGAAGGATTATAGTAATCCAAATAACCGTTACTTTGGTATGTGACATTTTCATAGTCTAAAAGTTCATCTGGTTGTGCTTTCAATTTTGTATAGGTAGGATCTGAGACAAAAATATCTTGACGTGGAACCAATGAGTATACAAGAACGAAAGCAATTGTTGTTACGATAAGAATCGAAAGAATTGAACGCAGAATACGTTGCAATACATATTTTTTCATTGCTTTACCTCCTTAGCGCCACAAAATGAGGGTTAAATTATTAACCCTCACCTTACGGCTGTTTAAATGTATTTAATATTTATTAGTTTTGTTTTGTGCGTTCTGCATCCCATGCTTTTTTCGCTTCATCGCGTTGAGCAACTGTTACAGGTTCTTTTTGTACTTTCATGAACTTGAATCGGTTTGTTGATAAACCTGACCAACCCCATGTACGTGAGTAAGGAACTGTAGTTGTTACACTTGGTGTTCCACCTTGTGCATAGATAGGAATGAATAACATTTCATTATTTAACCAAGCTTCTGCTTTAGCAAATTCTTTGAAACGTGCTTCTGGGCTATCTGTGATTGCAGCTGCTGCATCAAGTAATGCATCGAATTCAGCAAGTCTGACTGCTTTAATTGCGTCAACTGAGCTTGCGTTTCCGTTAGGGTTTGTTGAACCATCTAATCCAAGAACTTGAAGAACATCACCATTACGTGAGTTAAAGATATTCAAGTATGTCATTGGATCTAGGTAGTCTGGACCCCATCCTGATGCTGTTGAGAGGTCGAAGTCTGATTGAGCACCTGACTCTGCAAAGTATGTAGCATTGTAGTATGGATCTTTATCAAGCAATTGTAAGTCAATTTGTACATTTTCTGTACCTAATGATGTTTCAACTGATTGTTTTAAAGATTTAGCCATATTTACTTGGATTTCGCTTGTTTGTAATACTGGAACATCAATACGAATTGGGAATGTTACACCTGGTAACTCAGCTTTTGCTTTTTCGATTAATCCTTTAGCAACTTCTGGGTTGTAAAGTGCGTCATGTCCATCTTCGATTTTGAAGTCTTTGTATAGTTCAGCATCCAATGCTTGCATTTCAGCTGTTACAAGTTGTCCATAGTCATGACCAGGAACAGTAACAAATGTAGGTGGAATTAAAGTGTTACGTAAAGCAACTGACTTCAAATCATCTCCAACTGATTGTGCATTGTATGATCCACGGTCGAATGCATGACCAATAGCTTGACGGAAGCTACGGTTTTGAATCGCTGCTTGTGTATCCGCTTTTTCTTGATCTGTTGTTTTGCTTGTGTGGTTGTATGATGCACGGTTAACATTGAATGTAGCATAGAATGTTGTTCCGTTTGTATCTGACGTAATAATATTGTCAGCGTATTTTTCTTTAACTTGTGCATATCCAGGTGAGTTAGGGTAAACACGTGCAGTTGTTAATTCACCTTTTTCCATACGGTTGATGAATTCATCTGGTTTTTTACCATCATCATAGATAAGTTTGATTTCATCTAAGAAGACATTTTTTTCATCCCAGTATGCTTTATTTTTTTCATAACGAATTTCTGATTTTGCAGTGTTATTTACAAGAACATATGGTCCGTTATAAAGGATACTTGATGGATCCGCTCCACCAAATGCATCCCCTTGATTTTTCAAGAATTCAGCATTGATTGGGTATAAGATACCGTAAACAAGTTTTGATTGCCAGAATGTTTCTGGTTGGTTCAATGTAACTTCAAGTGTGTAATCATCAAGAGCTTTCATACCGACTGATTCGATACCTAAAGCTGGGTTTTCGCGGTATTCTGCGAGTCCTTTAATACTTCCGATTACGATTGGGAGAGATTGTGAATTTTCTGCAACTGCATGTTCAATTCCAGTTACCCAGTCTTGAGCTTTAACTTCTGCATATTCATCCCCTGTGTTTGTAACCCATTTTACGCCTTGGCGAATTTTATATGTATAAACGAGTCCATCATCTGAAACTGTGTGTGATTCAGCTAATGCTGGCACAAAGTTTCCATAAGGGTCATTTTCATATAATCCATCTACAAAGTTACCAAAGTGGTCTCCATCTGTAGCTTTCATTGATACTGTATAGTCCAACATGTTTAAGTCAGTTGAATATACATATGAGTATTTATTAGACAGTTCGGCTGAGCCACCGCCTTTTGATTGTCCACAACCTGTGAGAACCAAAAGAACTGCTAATGAAAGTGCAAATATCTTTTTCATTACTTCTTCCTCCTTATTTACAAGTAAATACCTACGTGACTTACTGTATGTTTGTAATTATATATCATTTCATACAATTGTCAATTGATTTTTCATAGATTACACAAATATTTGAAAAAGTTTTGTAAATTACTGAAAATTGTTTCATTTGTAGTTACATT
The DNA here is from genome assembly GCF_009828745.1 of Erysipelothrix anatis. Classification (GTDB taxonomy): domain Bacteria; phylum Bacillota_I; class Bacilli_A; order Erysipelotrichales; family Erysipelotrichaceae; genus Erysipelothrix; species Erysipelothrix anatis. Next base: position 13,075 of record NZ_WTSX01000012.1, on the reverse strand, counting down.
CAGTGTTAAATAGCGTCTGGATTGCGTTTCATGCCTTTATATAAGCAATAGATGAGCTTATGAAACGCTATTAAACATTTTAATTCTGCATCTATTATTGCAAAATATGAAGCAACGTCTGAAAATTGTTTCAGAATAAAGAAAAACCCGCAAATTTTGCGGGTTCCTTTGATTAGATATGAATTGGTAATCCTAATGATAACTCTGACGCATCCATGATTGTCTCTGACAATGTAGGGTGAGCATGAATTGTTAATGATAAATCTTCAACATTCATACGAGCTTCAACAGCTAATCCAATTTCAGCGATGATATCTGATGCTCCAACACCTGCAACTTGACCACCTAATAGTAATCCTGTTTCTTTGTCTGAGATCAAACGAACGAAACCTTCAGTTGCATTCAATGAAAGTGCACGACCATTCGCTCCAAATGGGAATTTAGAAACTTTAACAACAAGTCCTTGTTCTTTAGCTTCTTTTTCAGTTAAACCAACTGTTGCAAGTTCTGGGTCTGTAAAGCAGACTGCTGGAATTGCAACGTAGTCAACTGCTGATGGGTGTCCTGAGATTGCTTCAGCAGCAACTTTTGCTTCGTATGAAGCTTTATGAGCTAATGCTGCTCCAGGAACGACATCTCCGATTGCGAAGATATGGCTTTGGCTTGTACGGCCTTGATTGTCAACAGGGATTAATCCGCGCTCACCAACTTCAACGCCAGCTACTGTCAAGCTTAATTCGTCTGTATTTGGACGACGTCCAACAGTTACTAATACGTAATCAGCTTCGATTGTTACATCTTTTCCGTCTACTGCATATGTAATTGCTACTGCATCATCAAGCTCTTTTGCTTCTTTAGCCATTGCATTTGTTACGATATTAACATTTTTTGATTTAAACTCAGTTTCAACAAGTTTAATCATGTCTTTGTCGAATTGAGGAAGAATTGATGGACCACCTTCTAAGATTGTGATCTCAGTTCCTAAGTTAGCATATACACCAGCTAACTCACTTCCGATGTAACCACCACCGATAACAACTAAGCGTTTTGGAATTTCTTTTAAGTTCAATCCGCCTGTTGAATCAAGAACTCGTTTACCATATTTGAAACCTTTGATTTCAATAGGACGACTTCCCGTTGCGATGATTGCATTTTTAAATGTATATGATTGTGCATCATCTCCATTAACAACACGTAATTGGTGTGTATCATTGAAGAATGCTGTTCCACGAATGATTTCTACTTTGTTCTTTTTGAGAAGCATTTCGACTCCAGATGTAAGTTGTTTAACAACTTTAGTATCTTTCCATTCTTGAGTTGCTGCAAAATCAATTGTTACATTGTCTGCTGAGATACCGAAAGCTTTTGAATCTAATGATTCGCGGTAACGGTGTCCTGCATTGATTAATGCTTTTGATGGAATACATCCGACGTTTAAGCAAACGCCGCCGATGTATTCTTTTTCAATAATTGCTACTTTTTGTCCAAGTTGTGCTGCACGAATAGCTGCAACATATCCACCAGGACCTGAACCGATAACTACTGTTTCGAGTTCTAATGCTAAATCTCCAACTACCATATTTTATGTCCGTCCTTCTATTATGATTCCATTAAGAGAAGCTCTGGATTGCTTAAGAGGCGTTTCACTTCGTTCATCGCCATTTGAGCTGTCATACCATCGATAATACGGTGGTCAAAGCTTAATGATAACGCTAGTACATTACCAACACCAAGTGTTCCATCTTCAAGAACGACTGGTTTCTTGTCGATACGGCCGATACCTAAGATTGCAACTTCTGGGAAGTTGATAATTGGTGTAAACCATAATCCACGTGCTGATCCAATATTAGAGATTGTAATTGTACCATCTCGCATATCTGGTCCTGCAAGTTTGTTGTCGTTTGCTGCTGCTGCAAGTTCTGTAATTTCTTTAGCAATAGTAAAGATACCTTTTGAATCTGCATTTTTCACGTTTGGTACGTATAGTCCATGCGGTGTATCGGCAGCAAATCCGATATTGTAGTAGTTTTTGTATACAATTTCATTCGTTTTGTCATCAACACTGCTGTTGAGAACAGGGTATTTACGAACAACTGCAACTAAAGCTTTCACAACGTAAGGTAAGAATGTGAGTTTTACATCTTGTGATGCTGCCACATCTTTAAATTTCTTACGGTGGTTAACGAGTGCTGTTACATCCACTTCGTCAAAAATCGTAACGTGTGGTGCTTCTTTTTTACTTGTAACCATTGCTTTAGCGATTGCACGACGTGTTGGTGTCATTGCTTCACGAGTTACTTCACCTTTAGGTGCTACAACTGCTGCTTTAGCTACTGGAGCTGCTGCTTTTTCTTCTTTGATTGATTCTGGTGCGAATGATGCTGTTTCTGTTGCTGCTGCAACTGGTGCACCACCTGCTAAGAATGCATCAACATCTGATTTACGGATATGTCCGTGTTTACCGGATGCTGAAACTTGTGTTAAATCAACACCTTTTGAACGTGCATATGAACGTACTGAAGGCATTGCAAGAACACGGTTAGCAATTGTATTGCCAGCATGTTGAACTCCGTTTGATGCCGGTGCTGCTACTGGAGCTGCGGCTACTGGAGCTGCTGTTTGAGTTGCAGGTGTTGATACGCCGCCTGTTGTTGAGATTTCAACTAAAGCGTCACCGACTGTTGATACGGTTCCTGGTGTGACATGAATTTTTGTAATTGTTCCAGATACTGGAGCTGGAATTTCTTGAACAAGTTTATCATTTTGAATTTCAAGTAATGGTTGATCTTCTGAGATAGTATCTCCTTCTTTAACAAACCATTGTACGATTTCACCTTCAGCAATTCCTTCTCCAACATCTGGCATGTTGAATACAAAACTTGCTGATGCAGCTGGTGCTGCTGCAGGTGCTGCGGCTACTGGAGCTGCTGCTTCTGCTGGTGCTTCAGCGGCTGGAGCGCCACCTTCTACTGCAAATTCAACAAGGTCGTCACCGACTGTTGATACGGTTCCTGGTTCTACAAGAATTTTTGTAATTTTTCCTGAAACAGGTGATGGAATTTCTTGAACGAGTTTATCGTTTTGGATTTCTAATAAAGGTTGATCTTCTGAAATTGTATCTCCCTCTTTAACAAACCATTGTACGATTTCACCTTCTGCGATTCCTTCACCAACATCAGGCATTTTAAATTTGAATGACATATTATTTGGCCTCCTCTATTAGTCGAAGTTTACTGTTTCGCGAACTTTATTGATGATATCTTGTGCGTTTGGTAACCAATCGCTCTCTGCCATACCGAATGGGAATACTGTATCCGGAGCAGCGACACGACCGATAGGTGCGCTTAGTGTAAGAATTGCACGTTCTGCAATTTCTGACATAACAACTGCACCAACACCTGCTTGGCGTTGTGCTTCTTGGACCATAACAAGACGGCCTGTTTTTGTTACTGAAGCAACGATTGTTTCAATATCAATTGGAGATACTGTACGTAAGTCGATAACTTCTGCGTTAATTCCGTCAGCTTTTAATGCTTCTGCAGCTTTAATTGCTTCACGAACCATGTAACCGTAAGTTACGATTGTTACATCAGTACCTTCTGTTACGATGTTAGCTTTTCCTAATGGAATTGTGTAGTATCCTTCTGGAACTTCATCACGGAATGAACGGTATAACTTCATGTGTTCTAAGTAAACAACTGGATCGTTGTCTTCGATAGCTGCAAGAAGAAGACCTTTTGCATCATAAGGGTTTGAAGGAATAACAACTTTAATACCTGGTGTTTGTTGCATTAATCCTTCTAAGTTATCTGAGTGAAGCTCAGGTGTATGAACTCCTCCACCAAATGGTGAACGAATTGTAATAGGCATTTGACGTGTGTTTCCTAGACGGTAACGAGTACGTGCCATTTGAGCAACAACAGAGTCCATTACTTCGAATACGAATCCGAAGAATTGAATTTCAGGGATTGGACGGTATTTTTCTAAAGCCAATCCGATTGCTAATCCACCAATTCCTGATTCAGCAAGTGGTGTATCGAATACGCGGTCTTCACCGTGTTTTTCTTGAAGTCCGTCAGTAGCACGGAAAACTCCACCGTTTTTCCCAACGTCTTCACCAAAAATTAATGTATTTTCATCGCGTTCAAGGGCAATATCAAGCGCTTCTGTAATGGCTTGAATCATAGTTAGTTGTGCCATTATTTTTTACCCTCCTTTTCTTCAAAGTATGCAATTTGTTCTGCAATAACGTTTGTTGGTTCTTCAAACATATTTTTCAAGAAGTCAGAAACTTTTTGTTTTGGAGCTGAGTCCGCTAATTTAACTGCTTCTTTGATTTCTTCGTCAAATTGATCAATTAAAGCAACTTCTTTTTCTTCTGTCCACAAGCCTTTTTCAGTTAAGAAATTACGCATACGGATCAATGGGTCTTTTTTATCCCATTCATCGAAACTTGCTTGATCACGGTAACGTTTTGGATCGTCTCCTGACAGTGAGTGAGGACCGAAACGTGATGTTAATGTTTCAATTAATACAGGACCATTTCCTGCAAGTGCCCAATCACGAGCTGCTTTTGAAGCAACATAAACTGCTAGTGGATCCATTCCATCAACTTGAATTCCTGGAATACCTGCTGCTGCTGCTTTTTGAGCTAATGTAGGCGCTGCTGTTTGTCGATGACGTGGTGTTGAAATAGCATAACCATTGTTTTGGATGTAGAAAACGACTGGTGCTTTAAATGCCCCTGCGTAGTTCATACCTTCGTATGTATCACCTTGTGATGATCCACCGTCTCCTGTATATGTAAATGCTACTTGTGGTTTTCCACGTTTTTTCAATCCAAGACCAGAACCTGCTGCTTGAATAATTTGTGCCCCAATAATAATTTGTGGTGGCATTGCTTGTAAATCTTCAGGGTAGTTATTTCCCTCTACGTGACCACGGCTCCATAAGAATGCTTTGTGGAGTGGTAATCCGTGTTGTACCAATTGAGGAATATCACGGTATCCTGGGAATAGGACGTCTTTTTTGTCAAATGCAAAATGTGATGCAATTTGTGATGCCTCTTGACCTGCTGTAGGTGCAAAGAATCCAAGACGACCTTGACGTGCTAATGTTGTTGAACGGTCATTCAACGCACGTGACCATAACATCTTCTCGAATAACTCGACAAGTTGCTCGTCAGTTAAGTCAGGTAACAAGTCTTTGTTAACGACTTTTCCAGTTTCGTCTAGAATCTGGAATGTTGGGTATAGTTTCTCAACTGCATTGAGTTGAGCTTCAAAGTCCAACGCTTTGATTTTTTTAGTTTGTGCCATAAAAAATCTCCATGTCCCTTCTATTTACTAGGTCTTAGTGCCTAGCAATACATATTAAATGTACCATGTAAGCTTGTTTCATTCAACGATAATAATGTATTTACTGTGAATATTTGTTAAATGTGGTGTGTTTCTCACAATTAATCGAACATTACCGAAAGTATTTCGTCAAGAGTAATAGTGCCGAAGTATTTATTGAGTGTAAATTGTTCAAAGACTGCCGTTACATCAGCACGATTGAATCGTGTGCCTTGCATTCTTTGTTCAATTGCTTCAACATCTTCAATTCCAAGGTAGTCACCAATAAATCGAACGGAATCAATACGTCCATCTGTTACGTGCATCAAGACCTCAATACGTCCACCTGGGAATCGTTTGCTATTTTTAAGATTAAACTCTGGTGATGCACCATAAATCCAATCCCAAGTTCCAAAGCGATTCACTGCTTCGTATTCAATCTTCGCTATATCTTCGTTCGTCAGAATAATTTCTTCATCTTTTCCTTCATTCGATAAGTAAAATTGTAATGCATCCCAAAATTGTTGGAGTGTCGTACCCTCAGGGAGATGCTCCTTAATATTGGTAACACGTGAACGAACAGATTTTACGCCATTCGAAGTAATTTTATCGGGATCAACATTTAACGCTTCAACCAATGTTTCAACATCCACATCAAACATAAGCGTGCCATGATGCATAAGTTTGCCATTCGCCATACGTTGCGCATTTCCTGATATTTTTAGACCATCAACAAGAATATCATTTCTTCCTGATGCTTCGGCTGTTACACCCATACTTGCAAGCGCGTCAATCACAGGTTGAACAAACTTTTTATAGTTAACTTTGCCTGGATCGTCGACATTGATGACAAACGTAAAGTTCAAATTACCGATATCGTGATACACAGCACCACCACCAGAAACACGGCGCGCTACTTTTATCCCTTTTTCATCGATAAATTTTTGGTTAATTTCCTCAGCTGTATTTTGGTTTTTACCAATAATTACAGAAGGCTCATTTTGCCACAAAAAAAAGAAATCTTCATCACAATCTATATGCTTCATCGCATATTCATCCAACGCTAAATTGAAATATGGATTGGTCGAAGGATTCTTCAAATATCTCATTGTAATACCTCACTCTCTGTCTCACTGCTCTATTATTCTAAGCCCTAATCCGTTATAATTCAACTAAAGTGATGGGGTTTTACAGCCTTTTCATTTGTTATGATTTGGACAATCTAGAAGGAGAATTTATTATGAGTTTCACATTTGATTTTGCATTGACGACGCCCGCTTTGGTCTTTCCTGCAATTTCTTTATTAATGCTCGCATACACGAATCGTTTTGTCGTTTTGGCGGATTTAATCAGACAACTCTACGACCGGCATAAAGAGTACCCCAAAGCAGAAAACTTGAATCAAATACTGAACTTGCAATATCGCATGAAAATTATCAAACGCATGCAACAGTGCGGAGCGACAAGTTTTGCATTTGCGGTCTTAAGTATGATTACTTCAATGCTTTACATCCCTTATTTATCGGGAATTCTGTTTTTAACAAGTCTAGTTTTATTATTATTTTCTTTAGTTTTTTTGCTAAAAGAGCTCAGCATTTCAATAGATGCGCTCACAATGCAGCTTGATGATCTGACCGTTCAGGTCAATGAAGACTAAATCCCTACAAAAAAAAGCCCAAACATCTTCCGTTCGGGCTTTTTTTAATGCATAAGGCGTTCTTCATTATTGACGAGTTCGACAAACTCTTTAATTGTTTCAAAAATCGATTTAATTTGTTCGGGATTCATTGCCGTTTCATCTCCCGTTAAGAAGAATTCTACGATAGGCAAAACATCCGCTTCTTCCATTGCATCCCGAAATGCTGTTACAAAATCAATAATGTAATTAGCAAGTTTTTGATCAAAAATATTTCGTTGAATTTCATGCGTTACCGATTCGAAATCATCTTCTAGTTCGAATAAATTGATTGGACGAAACGGTGGAATCACAATTTGTAATGAAGCATCTGCCGGGTTTTTATTCATAATAATAAGTTGATTCATTTGATTTTCCATAATATCAGCGTCCTTTCATATTTAGTATAGCATAGGCTTTAGGACATTGCATTTTGGATACTCAAGTGCCTATAATAGTGCAAAGGAGATTAATTATGAACCGTATACAAAAATTACAAGCTATTATGGATGTTAAGCAATTGATTATATCTGATCCAGCAATGCTCTATTATTACACCGGACACCGTTTTGATGTTGGAGAACGTATGATTGCACTTCTTGTTAAAAAAACAGGTGCTCCGACACTTTTCTTAAACAAACTTTTTGAAGCTCCTGATGATTTGCAAACTGTTCAATTCAGTGATTCCGAGGACTCGATTGGTATTCTTGGATCTTATTTAGAATCAGGACCACTTGCAATTGATGGAAATTGGCCTGCACGTTTCGTCATACCATTCATCACTACCCATACATTAGTAAATGCATCACCGCTTCTCGAACAAATTCGTACGATCAAAGATGCTCATGAGTTAGCGCTTCTTGAGACTGCATCACATCACAATGACCGTATTATGACCGAAATGCGCGACTTAATTAAAGTAGGAATGACTGAGCGAGAACTCGCTGAGATAGTTCGAACGAAACAAAGTACTGCGCCACTTCAGGGACCCAGCTTTGAACCGATTGTTATTTTTACTCAAAATATCGCAGACCCTCACGGGATTCCAACAGACCGAGTTCTACAAAACGGCGATGTGGTTCTTGTCGATATGGGTGGATTCTACGAAGGCTATGCATCAGACATGACCCGATGCTTCTTTGTTGGAACTAATAAAGAGCTTGAACCCATTTATGAAATTGTACGTCAAGCTAATGAAGCAGCCATTGCCGCTGTTAAACCAGGGGTTACATTAGCAAGCATTGATAAAGCTGCTCGAGATGTGATTACCAAAGCGGGTTATGGCGAATACTTCATTCATCGTACCGGTCACGGTATTGGAACTGAAGCTCATGAAAATCTTGATGTTTCCGAAACCAATCAAAAAATCGTTGATGTCGGTATGTGTTTCTCCATTGAACCTGGTATCTATCTTCCAGGAATTGGTGGCATTCGAATAGAAGATCTCGTTCATGTTACAGCAGACGGAGTCCATGTTATGAATCACTTCAGCAAAGAACTCACACGAATCTAGCGAATATATAAAAAAACAACCGTGTGGTTGTTTTTTTAATCGATAAATTCTACTGTAGCGATGCGTTGATCTGTATCGGGACGATCGTTACGATTACGACTTACAGATACGATTTCTTGAATTGTATCAAGACCTTCGATTACTTTTCCAAAAGAAGCATATTGACCATCTAAATGTGGAGAATCTGCTGCCATGATGAAAAACTGACTTCCTGCACTATTTGGATCCATTGCACGTGCCATTGAAAGTACGCCAAGAGTATGTTTCAACTCATTTTTAAATCCATTTGATGTAAATTCGCCGTCAATTGAATAACCAGGGCCACCCATACCTGTTCCATCAGGGTCGCCACCTTGAATCATAAATCCTGGAATAACACGGTGGAAGATTAAACCATCATAAAATTTATCTTCAACAAGTTTTGTAAAGTTTGCAACCGTTTTCGGTGCAATTTCAGGATAAAGTTCAGCAATCATTGTTTTGCCATTTTCCATTGTAAATTTGATTGTATTTTTCATTGAAATACCTCCTCAAACATCATAACAAACATGGTATAATTTTACTAGGAGGATACCACAATGAAAGTAATTATTAATGCGGATGATTTTGGATTAACTTCAGGCGGAAACCGTGCCATTATTGAATGTCACAAGAACGGAGTCCTTACATCCACAACACTTATGGCAACAACGAAATACACTCAAGAAGCGATTCAACTTGCAAAGGAAAACCCATCACTCGGTGTTGGTGTACATATGGTCTTGACTACAGGTCGTCCCATCTTGGATTCACACAAAACCCTCGTAGACGAAACCGGCAAGTTTAAATATACAATTAATACTATCGATGATGCAATTGACCATGAAGAACTCTTTGCAGAATGGGATGCTCAAATTGAATCAATCAAACAACACTTAGATATTACGCATCTCGACTCCCACCATCACGTTCATATGCATCCAAAAATTAACGATGTCGTTGTTCGGCTTGCAAAGAAACATAATGTTCCTTACCGATCAGAACGTTTAAACCTTCCCACCGAAGTCTTAGTTGATGGGGCTTTCTATAAAGAAGGAGTATCACTTGATTATTTTAAAGAACTCTTCGAATCCGATAAAGCAGCATGTGTCGATGTTATGACTCACCCTGCCTATGTTGATGACTATCTTGAATCAATTTCAAGTTATACTTCATGGCGTCAAGTCGAATTAGAAATACTTACCAGCCAAGCGCTAAAAGACTTAGTTAACAAACATAACATTGAATTAATCACTTACCGTGATATTACGGCTTAAACATTGAGTTTAAGCCTTTTTTTTGTTATAATGTAAGAGATTACAACGACACGTGGGGATGACTATGACACATAAATATCAGAGTATTAGTTCCGACATAGAACAACGTATATTAAGTGGTTATTATAGCGATGGCAATAAACTTCCTACTGAGGAAGAGTTGGGTAAAGAATTCAACGTGAGCCGCAATACAATTCGCAAAGCAGTTGATACACTTGTAAAACGTGGATATATTATGGCGGTTCAAGGAAGCGGTATGTTTATTCGTAATATCGCACAACAAGATAATTCAATCATTAATTTAGAAAATTTTCGTGGCTTAACCGCTGATTTTCAAAACAGTACCATTGAATCACAAATCATTGAATTCAATGAGACCACCGCAACTGAATCTCTCGCAGAAATTATGAACTGTGCGGTTGGTACAGAATTGTATTACATTAATCGACTTCGAATCATTGACGGTAAACGATGGGTTGTTGAATATTCATACTATAACAAGCAATACATTCCGTTTCTAAATGAAGATATCATTAATGACTCCATTTATGATTACATTCGTAATGGTTTGAATCGGCAAATAGGATATGTAGACCGTGTTATTGAAGCAGCACCACTCAATCTTCGTGATGCACATCTTCTGGGTTTGCAAGAAGGTGACCCAGCGTTAATTTCGACCAACAAATCGATGTTCAAAACAGGAGAAATTTTTGACTACTCCATTGATATTCACCATTATAAATATACCAAATTCTTAAAACTGTCCAATCTATAAAAAAGAACTTCACCGGATGATAAATCCTCAGTGAAGTTCTTTTTTATATTTCAACAACTTGGAAGAACAATGTTCGTCCTAAGTCTGATTCTTTGATACGATCTTTAAATAAACGTATTGCCCGATCCATTTGATCTGGTTTATTTACTGAATAAATCAATTTAATCCCTTGTTCTTTTTCGAGTGTATATACAAAGCCTTCGACTTCGTAATCCTCAAATAAACCTTTAATAAAATCACGTTTTAATGGACTTGAAATTTGAATCATATTACTCTGCCTCCCCCTCTACTAACATTTTAATACCTTCGATACGAGCTCTCACTTTCTTCTTTGCGCTACCACGTAAAATTGGTAGTGACATGAGACTGTAGTTTAGCGATCGCAACGTACTTTTTTTACCTTTACCACTTTCGCTTGCAGTAAGGTAAGTACCTGTTCCAGCTTCATCCGTTTCAAGAATGTACTCCGTCTCAACCAGATCACGACCTGACTCAGACTGAATAATCAAACGGTGTGGTTTTTCTTGAATTGTGACCTCTTGACGAATGGCAATGACTTTACCAGTAAAATTCATGGTTTCCGCTTCAATTGTTTTACCAAGTAATTTTGATGGACTTGTTTTAAAGACCTTCGCAAATTCAAGTTCGATAAAATTCCATACTTCTTCAATAGGTTTCTCAATGTAAATCGTTTCTTTAATCATGTGTGCTCCTTCAATAGATAAGTCCTGTATAAATAGATTATACAGGACTTCCGAATATATTTCTATTAAGAAAGACGTCTAATCTATGCTTCAATACCTTCTGCGCGGTTTGCAACAAATACGAATGGTACGTAGAATGCAAATGCGATAGCAAAGTTAACTGCTGCGATAATACCAGCACCAATGCTGAAGTTTGTAGCTAATAATGCATTCAATACTGGAGGTGTTGTCCAAGGAATCGAGTTAACGATAGGACCAGCAAATCCTGAAATTGAAGCATAATATCCGATCATTGCAAGAACTGGTTGGTTCAATACAAATGGGATAATGTAAATTGGGTTCAAGACGATAGGAATACCGAATAGAACAGGTTCGTTAATCATAAAGATACCAGGAGCGAGTGATAAACGCGCAACCTCTTTTTGATCACGTAATTTTGAGAAGAGTAAGATTGCAAGGATTAGTGGAAGTGTTGCTCCCGATCCTCCGTGCCATACATATGCATCCCATGAACCACTTACCCAGTATGCTAAAGTATTTTGTCCGAGAGGGTCAAATCCAACATCTCTAACACCTTGAGCATAAGCTTGTAAGTTGTGGTTTTGTAAGTTTCCATAGATTGGACTCATAACTGGAGCCAATAAGTTAGCACCGTGTAATCCAAAGAACCATAGAATTGGAACAAGAATTGTAATAATTAAGATCAATGTTGGACCTTGTGAAATTGATGCAAATGGTTTCGCAATATATACTTCAAAGAGCATGAAGATATTTGGGTTTGCAGCAGCCTCTCCAAACATTTGTTCTAATCCAGACCATTGGACTTTAGTAATTGCAAATTTAACTGCAGCAAATAAGAACAATACAACTGTACCAGGAATGATTCCTGTAAATCCACGTGATACTGCAGGTGGGACTGTATCCGGCATTTTAATTGTAAGGTTGCGGTTAACAATTGCGAAGTAAATTGCAGGAACGATAAGTCCAACAATTAAGGCAACGAAGACTCCTTGACTTCCCAAGTAGTGACCAATCCAAGGGGCGATCATTTGGTTCTTACGTCCTAAAGCACCTAAGATGATAAATGATCCAATTGAAATTGTACCTGTGACAAGAGCATCTTGTCCTTCATTTTGTGCACGTAGGTAAGCAATTGCGAATGCGAGTGCTAAACCTAGAATTGAGAGTGTTCCTGCATCCATAGTTGCAAGAATTGGTGAAATATATTCCCCTGTAAACTTGAAGAACCCGGATTCAGCTGACCCGCCAACAAAAGTTGACAATAAGCCAGTTGGGCTGAATACAACGTTATTCAATAGTAATGCAACAGCACCAGCCATAACAAGTGGCATCAATGCAGCAAACGCATCACGGATTGCAATCAGGTGACGCTGATTACCAATCTTAGCAGCAATTGGGACTAACTTGTCCTCAAAAAACTGGATAATTCCTTCCATAACTTCCTCCTCTTAACATCTCCTACGATGTCCTTGTACCTTCATTATAAAAGTTGTAGGTACGAATTACAGTCATATTATATCTAACATTATAATCTTTGTAAAGGCTTTCTTTGCGAAATGTTATAACGTTTGAACCAAAAACCACTCATAAAGCCGTATAATCTAAAAAAAAAACTACTTTTTAAAGTAGTTTTCCTAAATTCAAATCTCAACCGCACCACCAAGGTGCGGTTGTTTTTGTATAATAAAAGGAGCCCACCCGACTAAAAGGAGCTCCCATATGAAGTATAAGCAATTAAATAGAAAAATAAAAGACC
>NZ_WTSX01000011.1 GCF_009828745.1 Erysipelothrix anatis | reverse complement strand
ACTATTTAAAATATTACAATGAAAATCGAATACAAGAAAAGCTAGGATATCAGTCTCCCGTTAATTATCGGTTGGCTTCATCCTAACTTGGTTTTTTCTTGAGTCCCAAGGAACTAGGTCAGTTCCATTTGTGGGTTCTTTTCAATACTTTGCTTATAGATGTTTATCCATCCATAGAATCATATCATCTAAGATGGTATCTTTCTCATTTTCGTTTAGAATTTCGTGATACAAGTTCGGGTAGATCTTTTGGGTTTTATCCTCAGACGCAATGTTTTGGAATAAATAATCCCCAACAGCAACGGGAACAATTTTATCCGCTTCACCGTGTGCTAAAAACATAGGATACGAATAAGTATGAATATTCATCCGAACAAAGCTAGGTGCTTCAATCAAGAATTCTTTCAAGAAACGGGTCGTTGCTTTTTTCAAGACCATCGGATCATTTTTATATGCTTCAACAACTTCTGACACTGAACAAACATCATCTTCGACCGGATTCGCTATCTTAAGTTTGGGGAATAGTGTTCCTGCCATCTTAAGAATATAATTATTGATACCCTCCGCTTTCGGTAACGTATTCACTGCAGGACCGGAAAAAATTTGACCTCGAAGTGTATCGGGATGTGTAATTCCGTACATTGCAGTAACTAAGCCACCCATACTATGTCCGAGCATGAATATCGGTAAGTCAGGATTTTCTGTACGTGCAATACCAACAATTCGATCTGCATCATTAATGAAATCTCGGTATGAATCCAAATCTCCTTTAGGTCCAAGAGTACGCCCATGACCGCGAAGATCATAACGGTAAACACTATACCCTGCATTGTTAAGACGGTGCGTTACGTAGTCGTAACGGCCCGTATGCTCCGCAAACCCATGATTAATAACAACCACTGCTTTTGCATTTGCAACGGCGTCAACTTGATACCACAAGCTTACTGTGTTGTCTAATTTTAAATACATATACTAACCTCCTAGCGAAGTGCAATGAGTGATTCAAGAATTGTTGCATTGCTTCCACTCATGAATACTTCATGTTTATCGGCATAAGCAATTGCATCATGATGTTCACCAAAGTACCATGTGCCACCAACTTCTTTAAGAATAATTACAGCCGCTGCAATATCCCATGGTTTTAAGCGACGGCTCATATAAGAATTGGTTCGCCCTGCTGCAACTGCTATAATCTCAAGCGCTGCAGAACCCAGATAACGTTGAACCATAATGTGTTCATCCAAATCTACTTTAAAAGTTTTGAACATTCGATTATCTGCATTCACAATAGCGTCTTTAAGGACGACCTTAGGATCCAAAGGCTCAAGCTTTTGCTCATTGAGATATGATCCTTCACCTGTGATGCCCACATACATCTCATCACCCACGACATCATAGACAATGCCAAATTGTGGTTGACCATCCTCATAATAGCCTACTGAAATTGCGAAATTTCGTTTTTGAAAAATGAAGTTTGTGGTTCCGTCAATTGGATCGATAATCCACATATCGTGTTTCACTTCATTATCAATCATTTTTTCTTCTGTAATAAAGCCTTGATCTGGATACATCGCTTGAATTGCTGCAACCATAAACTCTTCTGCTTGTTTATCTACATTGGTTACAAAATCATGGGCATTCTGCTTTGTATCAATGTTCAAATTTTGAGACATCAGACTTTGTATTAAACGTCCGGTATCGCGAACGAGTTCTTTTGTAAATTCTAATTTTGTTTCTGGAACTTCTATCATAAAAAACTCACCAATCTATCTCGTACATGTTGATTGCTTGCAGCAATAATAACTTTAGGATTTTTATCTATCGGCAGATGATCAATCTCACCTCCGAAATACCAGGTTCCCCCAGCTTCTTTTAGAATTATTAATGCGGCGGCGATATCCCATGTCTTAATTTTAGGAAAGACATAAGCTTGGGCCCGACCGGCGCCAACTTCAGCAATTTCAATCGCACCTGAACCGTAGAAACGGTGTGTAATGAACTCTTTCTTTAATTCTGCTGGACTTAATTTAAAGAAGTCTGGACGGTACACATCCCCGAAAATTACAGAATCTGAAAGCAATTGGTCTTGATTCAGTTGTGGTAATCGCTCTCCATTCAAGAACGACCCAACCCCCGATATACCCACAAACATCTCATCTGCCATCACATTGTAAACAATTCCAAAAATAGGTGCCCCTTGATGGTAATGTGCGACCGAGATTGAGAAATGCTGTTTCTGATAAATAAAATTAGTGGTTCCATCGATTGGGTCAATTATCCACAAATGATCAGAGCCATGCATATCGACTGTTGATTCTTCTGTTAAAAAGTTTTGGCCTTCGTACCGCTCCTGAATCTTTGAAACGATAAATGCTTCTGTTTGTTTATCCACATTGGTGACAAGATCACTCTTTGACGTTTTTTCTTCGACTTTTATGTCTTCTTGCATCATATGGCGTATTCGTTTACCTGCCTCATAAACGACATCTATTGCGAATTTTACATTTTCTTGCATAAACGAACCTCCGTAGGATTATTATACCACCAATCATGTGATATTTTAGGCAATACCATAAATCCACAAAATATCATTTCATAAAAAAACGAGATCCATCATGGCATTGATGCATCTCGTTACAAATTATGATTTAAGTTGGGTTGATTCTTCCCAATTGACATCACACTTGAGAATTTGGGTCGGAACCATTTCATTTTTGCCTTCAATTTTGTCAATTAAAATTGATGCCGCAACTTTTCCTTCCTCGTAGGATGGTTGTACGATGGTTGTGACCGTTGGCGACGCAAATTTGGTCCACTCTAAATTATCAAATCCGAGCAATCCAATTTGTTCTGGAATTTTTTCACTTTGTGCTTTCACTGCCATGAAGACATTTCCAAGCAACCAACAATTTGCTGCAAAAATTAATGTTTTGCGATTGGGATCAATCATATCATTGAGTGATGTTTCAATGACTTCAGCGCTCATATCGTAATCGACGATATGAGTACGGTGGCGTTGCTCTCGAATTGTCAGCGCGTCGGTAAAACCGCGACTGCGTTCCATTCTGGTACTGAGGACGCTGGGATCAGCTGTAAGAAGGATAAAATCATTGTAACCTTTGTCCACTAGTTCAAATGTTGTTTCGAGCACTGCCTCATAATTATTCGTTTTAACCCATGCATTGCTTTCCATATCTGTTTGCGAATCGATAAATACTAACGATTTACCATTAGCTCTAATTTTAGGAATCAAAGCTTTAAATTGGATGGTTGGTTGCACAATAAAACCGTCAACACCCATCGACAACATCCGATCAATATAATCCGATTCACTCTCAAAGGTATAATTTGAATTACCCACAATAAGTTGGTAGTTGTGAGTTTTCGCAATCTCGTCAATTCCTTTGACGATTTGGTTTGCGAAATCATTGGTGATATCTCCAATTAAAACACCAATGAGCTTCATACTTTTAGCATTCAATGATCGCGCTGCGACACTTGGTCGGTATTGTTGTTCTTCGATAACCGTGGCAATACGGTCTTTTGTTTCTGCACTCATTTTGTCAAACTTACCGTTTAAGTAAAAGGAGACGGTTGTCTTAGATGTTTGTGCTAAGCGTGCAATATCATTAATGGTAACTTTTGGCTTTTTAGCCATAAATAGGCACCTCCCATAAAACATAAGTTAGCTTAATTATAATGTTTCAAAAAGGGAGAAACAAGTTGATGTCTTCTAATGCACGATATTTGTACATTTAGTCACATATTTTTGTAGAATCTTGCCAATTTACGGTACATTGTAGGGTCGTATGCTCTCGACCCCGAGTATTATTTTCAATTGATGCGATCAGCAAATCAGCAGCACGACGCCCTTCTTTATAGGCAGGTTGCACGATTGTTGTGATGGATGGTGTTGCATATTCTGTCCATTCTGTGTTATCAAATCCGATTAATCCAACATTTTGAGCAAGGGGTAATTCTAAGGCACGCGCCACTAAAAATACTTCTGGAAGGAGCCAGTAGTTCGCAACAAATATTAGGGTCTTTTTGCGTGTATCTACGGATTTTTTTATCACCATTTCTAACTTATCTTGGTTATATTCGGCCTCTTCAATGATATGGATTTGATGATCGACATTCAGCTCTTGAACCGCCTCCGTAAACCCTTCTACCCGTTCAATCCGGGTACTTAGAATTTTCGGATTAGCAGTTATCATAACAAATGATTCGTACCCCATCGTAGCAAGCGTTTTGGTTGTATCGTAGACTGCTTCTTTATGGTTGGCTTTGATAACATTAAGATTTAAGGTCTCAACTTGAGAGTCAATGAACACAAGAAATTTTCCACTTTTATGGATTTTTTCAATTAAATCACCAAACAGCACGGTTGGTTGAACGATGAATCCATCAACACCCATTTCGAGCATCCTTGATACATAGTCAACTTCTGTTTCATGGTTATAGTTCGTATTTCCAATGAGAACTTGATAATGATGTTGTTGAACAACATCATCAATCCCCTTAACAATCTTGTTCGCAAAATCGTTTGTAATGTCCCCAATCAAAACTCCAATAAGCTTTGTACTCTTGGAGTTCAATGACCGAGCAACAGGGTTTGGTGTATAGTTTGTTTCTTCGATGACCTTGCGAATACGCTCTCGTGTTTCATCACTCATCTTTTCTGTTTTGTTATTTAAATAGAAAGATACTGTCGTTTTGGAAGTATTGGCCAATTTCGCAATATCATTAATGGTTAGTCGTACATTTGATTTCATATCCCCACCTATGTTTTCATTCGATAGTATTTATCTGGTGTGAATACTATCGCTTTTGCGTGGAATGGTCTTCCCGCACTATAAAGTATTTTATTACCCTTAATTATCTCTTGATGACCCATCACAAACGTCAGATCACCAATCTGATACGCTGAAATAACGGTGGCATCCGCAATTGTTCCAGCGCCTTGAATGATTTCCGATTTTTCAAATGTCTTTTCACTTGGATACAGGAACGTTGTAAGAATACAATGATTTTCAAACGTAACACTGCCTCTCAACACATCATGCGTTGTGAGTTCATTGTAGTGATACGACATCTCAGTTTTTTCGGCTTGGAGTGGCACGTCACTTTGAATCGCTATCGTATGGTGCTGCTTGGTAGTTATAATACCATCCTGATACGTACATGTTGGGTCAAGGTGCCAACGAATGGTAGCAGTGTGAGTTCCTTTAGCATGTATTTCGTCCACGATTTGCCAAATTCCAGAGTCATGAATTTGCAACTTCCGTGTATGACTGTATCCATCTGCATCATAACTGCTTTCATAATAATGAACGGCGTCTTCGTGACGCACATAAGTTTTATGTGGATTCACAAATTGACGGTAGGTCCATGATCCTGTTGGAACCGATGCGTCCTGATCATCAAGAATAACGCTATTATGAGCTGCCATTGCTTTGAGTTCGATACGTTGCGGATCGTCTTCTCGATATGTATAACGGCCCGAATCAATAAGTACCGGATCGCCGTTATATACCGTAGAGATATGTAAGTTATCGGCATGACCATGTGCGCTGCCAAGGGAACCATTGGTAAACATTGTAAAGTTAGCATCAACATCCCAATTAGATCGGGTCGTAAACATACCACTCGCAATACCATCAAAATTCACTGACTGTGGATAAATGGGTTGGGTTTGTAATCCATCCAACTCCAAATACTCATAGAAATACGAATATGTCTCGGTCTCGATATTGCCAAATTTTAAGAACGTTCCATCATGCAAAAACAATCCACAATACGTAAACATTTCTGTCAGTGAACTGTTGTCACTATCCCCAAACATTTCCATCTTATTCTGAGGCGTACGTTGCATGAGTAAAGCATGGGCCATTTTAACGATACCTTCGTAAAGCCATGGTTCTTGGTGCCCTTTATATGCTTTCATTAGGTACATCATGACTTCGACATGATACATTGTCGATTGTTCCCAATGCAATCCATCCTCATAAATTTGAATCGCTACTTGTGTTTCAAGCTCAGACAATGCCCACTGGAATAGTGAGTCATTCTTGTGGTTTGTTTGACCTAACAGATAGATGATTGTGGCTGTCTGGATGCTTCCCCAATTACTGAGTGTATATTTGGGAATATACCGCGTCCGCAGTGACTCTAATTGCATTGATACACTGGATGCAATCGTTTTGTTATGATCTATGAAGCCATAATAATCAAAGAACTTCTGAGCATCATGCCAATGGACAAGACGCATCGCTGTATCCAACGTACGAGTGCTTGGACGTTCATCAATTTGAGGATGCGCATCAATCCAATCAAGAATTAAGTCCCATGCTTTGGCGATGAAACGACGATCGTCTGTTAAGACTGTTGCATTAATCAGTGTCGGCATGAATGTCATGCGGTTCAACATAAAAGTCCACTCATCATCTCCATTAGGAGTAGCATCCCAATCGATATCCTTTAACTGATATGGCGTCGCACAACGTTCCATATCCCATGTTCCCACAAAATAATAAATATCGTCTAAGATATCTTCAGCTTGTGTCAGAATTGACTCACGATGGTGCATCAATAACGTACGATATTGCATGAGTAATTTTTCTGTAAGTTTTTCCATAAATCCTCCAGTGATAAAAGGAACTACCGTGGTAGTTCCTCTGTATAATTATCCTAAAATACCAAAGAAGCTCAAGACAACTCCGATGACAACTGTTAAGATAACAAGTTTGTATGTGTTCCAACCTTTTTTCTTAATTAGGTAGTACATTAAACCTGTATATAACATTGGAAGTAAAGCAGGTGCAACTTTATCTAAAAGTGCTTGAATATTAACCGTTGATTGTTTTCCACCTTCAATAACTTCTCCCGCTGCAAATGAAATTTTAACGTTCATTTTTACGAATGTAGCAGCAAGACCTGCGATAACAGTAACACCGATAATGTTTGCGGCATTTGAGATAACTTCCATTTTTTCACTGAGTTTATCAATGATTGAAGTACCAACTTTATGACCGTAGTATCCCATGAAATAACGAATTGAGAATAAGACAGCATTAATTGTAATTAAGAACAATACTGGAGCAATTGAAACACCTTCCATTGCGAGTGACGCAAAGATGGTTGAGAAAAGCGGTGCAATCGCAAATTGTGATAACGAGTCACCAATTCCCGCAAGTGGTCCCATAAGCGCCATTTTAATACCACGAATTTCTGATTCAGGACGCCCTTCATCAGCCATTACCAAGTGTAATGAAGTAATAAATGGTAGTAATTGTGGGTTTGTGTTATAGAACTCTGTATTTGCTTTCAATGCTTCTGCAAAGTCAGCATCATCTTTATGAATTTTACGTAATCCAGGGTATAGCACTAATGCATAACCTAACCCTTGATAGTTACTGTAGTTAAATCCATTTTGTAGATAGTATGAACGCAATGTTGTTTTAAAATAATCTTTTTTTGTTAGTTGTGTATTAGATCCAGTCATCGTTTCCTACCTCCGTATTAGCTGCAGCAACTGATTTGTTTGATGCTTGGTTGTATTGTTGTAGTGCGAAAATTGTTGCAAAGAGTGCGATACCAATAACTGGTAATTTGAAGTAAGCAGCAAGAACATAACCCATTAATACAAATGGTATTAATTCTTTCTTAACCATGACAGATAAGATCATTGCAAATCCAATTGCAGGTAACATTCCACCGGCTACGTTTAATCCTGTGAGTAACCATGCTGGGATGTATCCAACAAGTGTTGTTAACATTTCCATGCTATATGCACCTAGGAATCCAAGAAGGAAACCAACTAGTGCAAACAACCAAATTGTCATATTTGCATGTAATTTAAAGCCACGGAAATCTTGTTTGTCTAAAGCACGTGTAGCACCTTCAGGAGCACCTGCACGAACTGTATAGATTGCTGTTTGTAAGAACTGAATTGCAACAGCAAATGGCATTGATAATGCTAATGCACTTTCTGGTGTAACTGCTGGGTTTGTTATTGCCATTAATGTACCGATAATACCAGGACCAATTGGGTTAGGTGGAACTGTACCACCAGCACCAACTCCGAATCCCATAAATGCTAATTCAGCAATAGCACCAACTTGTAATGCTGTTTGAATATCTCCTAAGATAACACCAACACCAAATGCGAGGAAAATTGCGCGGTTTGTATATACACCCCAGAGCATCCCTGCATAACATGCTGCTGTCCATAGACCGATTAATACGGCTTGAATAAATGTTATTTCCATTTTCTTTCTCCTATTTAAATGTGTTTTCTAATGTCTACTTCAACGGATCCATCGTCTCCACGAGGGGTCGTTTTAGTATTAAATTCAATGTTGTATTCGTTTACGAGTTTATTTAAATGCGCTTTATCGTCAGCACCTAAGAAAATTGAGCGTGTAATCTTTTCTTTTCCTTCAGTGTTGTGGATGTTACCAATGTTGATGGTTTTGATGGGAACGCCACCTTCCACAAGACGTAATGCATCTTTACAATCTTTAATAATGATGAAGATTGATTGTGCTGGAGCCGCTTTGTGAATTACTTCAATTGTTTTTTCTACAGTAAAGAAACGCATTGCAATTCCGCTTGGAATGACAGCTTTCATCAGTGTTTGCGCCATCGGATCATTGCTTGCTTCATCGTTTGCAACGATAACAGTGTTTACACCGAGCGTTTTAATCCATAATTGACCTTGTCCGTGTACAAGACGTTCATCAATACGTGTCATTACAATATTTGGTTGTGTCATAATATTCTCCTCTTATCTACCAATATGGGTTCCAATCTTTGTATAAGCGCATGAGGGCTTCAAGGTAGAAATAATCTCCCCAGATATTTCCTTCATCAACACCTTTACCGCTATGCCATGAATAAACACCATGGTAGAGCACTGGATTTCCCGGTTCGTGAGTTTCCTCTGTATAGTTATCAATCAATGATCGCATCATCGTTTGAATAGCACCTTCATAAACAGCTTTATCAGCATCGTTTGGAAGGTATTTATTCATTTCATCCATACCGCAAATTGCAATTGCTGCAGCACTGGAATCACGGGATTGATCATCACCGTCATTAAAGATGAGGTCCCAGAATGGAACATTATCTTTCGGTAAACGATTGAGGAAGTAGTGGGTCATACCTTTATACAGTTCGGTAACATCATTTGTTTTTGTGTATCGAATGTTTAATGGAATTCCATAAACACCCCATGCTTGACCACGTGCCCATGACGAATCATCATTGTATCCTTGACGTGTCGCACCGCGTACTGGTGCACCCGTTTTTGGATCCATGTAATACGTATGATAAGCACTTGCATCATCGCGAACAACATACTTGATACTTGTTTGGAAATGGCGTTGAGCCATGTCTGCAAACTTTGGATCGTTTGTGACTTCTGTTGCCCAATAGAGCAAGGGAATGTTTAGCAAGCAATCGATAATAAAACGATAGTGTTCAGGATTGTTATATTCACCCCAAGCTTGGATGAATTCACCCTTTTCTTGCCAACGTGTAATCAATTTTTCTGCTGCAAGAACCGCTGTTTCTTTTGCGAGCTCATTGCCTGTTAATTTATAGCCGGCAACGCATGATAGCGAATATAAGAAACCCAAATCATGATGTTCAAGTTCGATATTGTTATCAAGACGATGTCTGAATGACACAACATGCTCCAACGCAAGATTTTTGTATTTCTCATCTTGAGTATATTCATAAGCGAGCCAGAGTTGTCCGGTCCAAAATCCTTCAGTCCAATCAGTGTTTTCGATGATTGGATATTTGAGGTCTTTTGTAGCACTCCATGGGAACTTCCCATCGAAGTAAGCAATGTTTTTATCAATCTTAGCGATTGAATCTTCGATTGCTTTTTTCAGCTCTGCCTCTGTCAATTTAGGTGCATTTAGGTATTCGTCGCGTCTTGAAATTGACTCAACATTTACGTGCTTTACTGTGTTAAACATAATTCCTCCAAATTCATATAAACTGGTTTACTGGACACCCACATACTAGACCTGAAATTAATGAAAGTCAATAGATTTTCGAAAAAATGTTAAACGCTTACAAGTGATGAAAATCCATTTTTTCACAAGATAGAAAATTATCAACCTTATATAATGGCGAAATTATTATCGGTAAAATTTGGTTCAGTAAACCGGTTGACAAAACCGGTTTACTGCGATATTATGGGTTCACTGGTACTTAAATACACAGTTTCACTGGACAAAGTTATTAAGGAGATTTCTTATGAATGATATTTTAAACGCAATACAAAATATTGGAATTGTACCGGTTGTTAAGATTCAAAAAACGGAAGATATTCTACCCATGGCACACACCCTCAATGAAGGCGGCATCAACTGCATGGAAATTACCTTCCGCAGCGAATTTGCAGTTCAAGCAATTCATGAAATTCGCAACGCTTACCCAGATATGATTATTGGTGCAGGAACTGTCACTTCCGTTGACTATGCACAACAGGCACTTGAAGCTGGCGCACAATTCCTTGTGACACCAGGATTCAATCCTGACGTTGTAAAATGGGCTGTTGATCACAACATTCTCATTGTTCCTGGAGTACAGACAGCATCAGAAATTGAAGCTGCAATGGCATTTGGTCTAACAACACTTAAGTTCTTCCCAGCCGAATCAAGTGGCGGTGTCAAGAAACTCAAAGATTTCAGTGGGCCTTACAGCCATATTAAATTTATGCCATCCGGTGGCATCAACAAATCGAATATGCACAACTATTTGGATCTCCCTAATGTTGCTGCAATTGGCGGTAGCTTTATGCTTCCGAACGATTTAATTGCTGCAGGAGATTGGGACGGAATTGAAACCCTCTCTAAAGAAGCAATCAAATTTATGCTCGAGTATAAACTTATGCATATCGGCGTCAACAGCGAATCCAAAGAACAAGCACAAAAACTTGCTCAAGATTTAGCAACATTCTTTAATTTTAAATTTTACGAGACAGCAGTTGGTTCAAAATCTGACGCAGGTTTTGAATTTCTACATGCACCAAACGAGAACTTAGGATACTTCGGGATTCAAACACGTTATCCCGAACGCGCCCTTTACCAACTTGCAAAACAAGGCATCCATGCCAATGAAGCAACAATCGCACGTAATAAAGCACAAGCAATTACAAGCGTCGCACTAAACCGTGACATTGCCGGCTTCAACATTCGTCTTGTAAAATCAGAAATTTAAGCTTAGGAGGATTTATGAAAAAAGTAATTACATTTGGTGAGATTATGCTTCGTTTAGCACCACAAGGCTATTACCGCTTTTCACAAGCGGATGTCTTAGAAGCAACTTATGGCGGTGGTGAAGCAAACGTTGCAGTATCCCTAGCAAACTTTGGGATGGATGCTTCCTTCGTTACAAAACTTCCAGCACATGCAATGGGACAAAATGCTGTTAATTCACTACGCTACTTTGGCGTGGATACAACATCCATTGTTCGTGGTGGTGATCGTATCGGAATTTACTACCTTGAAAAAGGCGCTTCACAACGTCCAAGCCAAGTTATCTACGATCGTGCCCATTCCGCAATCGCTGAAGCACAACCAGAAGATTTCAACTGGCTAGAAATTCTAAAAGGCCATGATTGGTTCCATTTTACAGGGATCACACCAGCCTTAAACCCTAACGTTGCAGCAATTACTTTGGAAGCACTTAAGGCAGCAAAAGCTTTAGGAATTACCGTTAGCTGTGACTTAAACTACCGTAAAAAATTATGGACACAACAAGAAGCAAACGATACGATGTCAACACTTATGGAGTATGTTGATGTCTTGATTGCTAACGAAGAAGACGCAGAGAAAGTATTTGGCATTCATGCTGATGCAACGAACGTTGATCAAGGTGAAATTGACCACGAAAACTACATCAGTGTTGCAAAACAACTAACAGAGCGTTTTAACTTCAAGAAAGTTGCAATTACACTCCGTGAATCAATTACTGCCAACGATAACATTTGGTCAACCATGCTTTATGCAGACGGTACGGCATATTTTACACCCCGTTACAATATGCATATTGTCGACCGTGTCGGTGGTGGCGATAGCTTTGGAGCTGGGCTTATTTATGCACTAACTCATGAAATGAACAACCAAGATGCCATTAACTTTGCGACAGCAGCAAGCTGCCTCAAACATTCAATCGAAGGCGACTTCAACCGCGTTACCGTTGAAGAAGTCATGACATTAGTTCAAGGTGACGGATCAGGACGCGTACAACGCTAAAAAGGACAGGACAATTATTATGACAACATTTAAAATGGATAACTTCCGTTTAGACGGAAAAGTAGCACTTGTTACAGGTGCTTCATATGGTATTGGTTTAGCATTAGCTACAGGATTTGCTGAAGCTGGTGCAACAATCGTCTTTAATGACATTAATCAAGACTTAGTAAACAAAGGACTTGCAGAATACGAAGCAATCGGAATCAAAGCACACGGATACGTTTGCGACGTTACGAACGAAGAACAAGTTCAAGCAATGATCAAACAAATTGAAGCAGAAGTTGGTTCTGTCGACATTCTTGTAAACAACGCTGGAATCATCAAACGTATTCCAATGGTAGAAATGAGTGTTCAAGACTGGCGTCAAGTTATCGATATCGACTTAACAGGTCCATTCATCATGGCTAAAGCAGTCTTACCAAGCATGATTGAAAAAAATGCAGGTAAAATTATCAACATTTGCTCAATGATGAGTGAATTAGGCCGTGAAACAGTATCTGCATATGCAGCTGCTAAAGGTGGTCTTAAAATGTTAACACGTAACATTGCTTCAGAGTACGGCGAGCACAATATCCAATGTAATGGAATTGGCCCTGGTTACATCGAAACACCACAAACTGCACCATTACGCGTTGATGGACATCCATTCAATAGCTTCATTATTTCAAAAACACCAGCTGCACGTTGGGGAACACCTGAAGACTTAATGGGACCTGCAGTATTCTTAGCATCCAATGCTTCAGACTTTGTTAACGGTCACGTATTATACGTTGATGGTGGTATCTTAGCGTATATCGGTAAACAACCCGAATAGTATTCGTCATTTAAATATCTAGGAGGATTCAATGAAAATCGCATTAATTAATGAAAATTCGCAAGCATCAAAAAATGAAATTATTTATACTTCTCTCAAACAAGAAGCAGAGAAAAAAGGACATACTGTTGTAAACTACGGTATGTACTCAAACGAACAAGATCACCAACTCACTTATGTACAAAACGGTCTTCTTGCATCAATCCTACTTACAACAAAAGCTGTTGATTTCGTCGTTACAGGATGTGGAACTGGTCAGGGTGCAATGCTTGCAGCCAACTCATTTCCAAATGTCTTATGTGGTCATGTAACATCACCACTTGATGCATACCTCTTTGGTCAAGTAAACGATGGAAACTGTATTGCAATGCCATTCGCACAAGGTTTCGGATGGGGTGGTGAAGTAAACCTAAACTACACATTCGAAAAATTATTCTCAGAGCCTTTTGGAGGTGGATATCCAAAAGACCGTGTTATTCCTGAACAACGTAACAAAAAGATTTTAGATGGCGTTAAGGCTGTTACACACCGTCCTTTAATTACCATTCTTAAAGAAATCGATCAAGATTTCCTTAATTCAGCTATCAATTACCCTGAATTTAAAGAATATTTCTTCGAAGCATCACAAGATCAAGAAATCTCTGATTACCTTAAATCAATTTTAGATTAATGAAAATCGTAAGCGCTCATGTCTAAAAAGAAATTTAGTGGAGAACTCGCACTCTTAATTGCGATTGTTTACAACAGTATTAACTTGAACTTATTAGTACACGGAGGATTTGGGATTTCCACCCTTTCCTCCGTACCCTATGTCTTATCCGTTGCGTTTCCAATTACATCACTTGGGACTTGGACGATTATCATTCAAAGTCTCACACTGCTTGTGATGATGCTGATTACTCGACGTTTTAAGATTGGGTATATTCTCTCCTTCTTTGTTGCAATTCTATTTGGTTACTCTGTTGATCTAACAGCACCATTAATTGCACTCATCCCTACTTCACTTCCGTTCCGCGTATTATGCCTGGGAGTGGGCCTTGTAGGAACCGCTATAGGAGCTGCATTCTTCCTACTCTGCAAGCTTCCTATCCAACCTTTTGATTTATTTGTACGTGAAGTTGTTGACGCCTCCAAGAAGTCAGTACACTTCGTTCGTATGCGTTATGATGGTGTATCCTTGACCATTTCCCTAGTGGTCACACTGTTATTTATCAAACATTTAGATGGAATCGGAATTGGAACCGTCCTTGGGTTCTTATTCACCGGGAAGTTGTCTCAAATCTTTGTAGACTTCCTGACATCACGTTTTGAATTTACGCAATTCACAAAGGTTGGCGCGTTCCTTGAAAAAATATCATAATAAAAAGAGAGCAATGCTCTCTTTTTTTGGTTCTCATCAGAAGTATTTTGCAATTATAAAACCTCCTATCTGATATGATAGGAGGTTTCTTTATCGTTATATTAGTGTTTCATTTGTTTTCTACGATTTAGAATAACTGCAAGTGCTCCTGTTACCACCAGAACCGCACCAATCATCACTAAACCATTATTACCAACTCCAGTTCCCGGAAGATTTCCTTCTTCCTTAGGACCTGTTTCTGGACCTTCTGGAGTCATAGGATCGACTGGATCCACGGGATCAATTGGATCTATCATTGTTCCCACAAGGAAGTTTCCAAGTTCATTAGCTGTAAATTGAATTGTTTGCTCACTAACTTCAAAAGTAATGACATCTTTAAAGTCTTGACCACCCAATACTCTTAACGATTTTGCTTGGCCATCAGTAGGCAATACTACAGTGACTGCTTCATTCAATTCAACATCTACACCATCACGTTGAAGTGAGATTGCATATGTTGTGACATCACTAAGCCCTTCATATGTTCCTGCTTCTTTGGAAACAATGAGTTCTAGACCTTCTTTAACTTGAGGCGTTGCGAATTTTATACGAACACCAGTTGCTGCATCTACAAGTTCAGTCACTGTTTCTGGAACAACTTCTACTTCAGTTAAATTGATTGTCTGAGTCACACCGTTTTTGTTATGTGTATTCACTGTGACTGTTGTTGTATCACCGTTGATGACTGCAGTTGCATCACCACTCGCTACATCGAAGTGACCGTTTACTGTAAAGGAAACGGTTGCTTGTGCCTGCGTCGGATCTTGAATTCCATATGTATTTCCCTTACGCATCATAATGAGTTTGTTATTTGCAGTAACGTCATTTGACGTTACAGCTTCAAAGAATACATATCCTTCTACACCAAGTCCGTCATGAGCTACAGCATGGACATTATCACTATTTTCAAGAATGCGAACCGCATCGTTGTTTGTACGTGTTTGCATTGCTGCGGCATTAACGTTTGGTAAAATGCTGTATGCGTATGAAGATGTTTCACTTCCATCATGGTTGTACATCACAGTTGCATATTGTTTTGTTATTTCTTTATCAGCAGTTCCTGTTGTTTTGTTACGAACATCAGAGTATTTCCCTGTACGGTTTGTAACATCAAAAGATACTGCGTTATCATCATAGAATTTATACGTTACATCACGTTTCGAATCATCCGATGCAACACTAATCCACTCAAGTCCTTCATGAGATCCATTTGATAGGACCCCTTTATTGGAATCGACCTGTAAGGTATCAGTGACATCATACATTCTATTATCGACTGTAGTTTTCATATCACGACCTTCGATATCATGAATGTTTGATCCTAATACAACAATCTCATCATCAAACATGAACCATGATTTGTTTGCTTCCGCATTTTTATAGGTTACAAAATCTGCAGGTAAGCTATCACGATCTTTGTACGATTCCTCATCACCCAATTGCATTCCAGAAACTGCAAGATTATCTAAAGTTGCACTTCCTGAAAACTCATTGGTTCCTAGTGGGAAGTAAACATACTTATTCTGTGTTACAGACCCTGATGTAAATTCAGGTTCATGGAGATAGAAATCAGTGCCATAAAGTTCAGGCATTGTTTTACGCTTTGCATTCACGGTTGTGGTTCCCGGAAGTTTGTAATGATCAACGGTTGCAAAGAAGTCAATGCCATATACATCGGTTTGATCTACACCGCTTTGATAAAGATAGTAAGCACCATCTCCTTGGAACCATGAACGCAAGTTTTCTCCAGACATGTATTCATATTTCGATACACGTGTTGAACTACGTGCTAGTGAGAATGCATAATCGTCACGTAAATGAACGGATTTATCCATCAAGTTAAAAGCGAAATGAGAATTTGCATCGATAGGATTCACACCAATAATTGAACCATCTTGCTTAATATGTTCATAGGCAAAAATATTACTTACCGATACGAAACTATTTGTATTTACTTTAAATTCGGGAATTGTAATTAAATACTTAACATAACTTTGCATCTTAGATTTTGATGCATCATTCATGCCTAATGAGAGCTGAACAAGCGCTTCAACGACACCAGCACCATCTGCATAACCAGTACCTGTTCGGGATACTGCACGTCCTTTAACAATTTCCATCATGTACCCTTCGTACATGACAGGACCAAAGCCACGATAAACCCACTCTTCAACAGTATTCATGAGTGTATCATCTTGCCATTGTGTATTGTTCAAAACAGTTACTAATTGCGCAATACGACCGAGAAGTACTTTTCCATATGATCCTGTATAGGCAACGGTTGAGTGTTGAATAAATGATCCATCTTCATAGAAACCATCAGTAACGCCATGTTGGAGATCATTGGGATCTATAGTATTAAATACCGTCATCATATCTTTAACGGCTTTATCTACACGTTTTACATCACCAGTAATTGCACCTTGGATAATACGGTTAAATGTAATATCTGTAAGGTTCGCTCCGGTATGTTGACGTGCATCGAGATTTACATCACCAATTAGTGATGAACCTAATTGTTCATCGCCACGGATATACGCATCCATCATTGTAATTGAATCGGTAATAAATTCAGGTGCAATTTCATCACGAAGAATAAATAGAATTTTAGTTAAGTTCATCGGCATTCCGATTTCCCAACTATACCAGTTTCCGTAGTATCCATTATCGGTATCTTTTAAATATTTATCATGAATCCATGACAACGTATCTACCAATTCAGCATAGACTTCGGGGTTCTTATAGAGTGTATTTCCTTCAGCTTCTGTACCATAAGCTAAAGCAACTGCATATAAGTTCTTATAGGTTGTTTCTAAGTTTGCTGACAGTTTCGCAACAACGTGCTCAGTCCCACCAGTATTATCTAATTCAACACCTGGATAAACCGCATTCTGCGATTTATCAAAGGATGGACGGTTTGCAGTCCCTTTTTTGATAATATCATTAATTTTATTTTTACTCATTGGATCATTATTGATCGTTGCATTTCCTAAGAGATAAATTTCAAAGTTCTCTACGATCTGATCTAAATCGCCAGTAGATTGTTCCTGTGCTTTCACAGGAATCGGTTGTAGTATGGTGACACCTAAAAGAATTGCGATAAACATCGCCATTAATTTTTTGATTTTCATATTTTACCTGTAACCCTTCCTTAGCGTCCACTAAACCGGTTTACTCATACATTATATGATAACGCTTTCACTTTTGCAAGGTTCTAATCGCAATTTTCATATAACTTATCGCAAGATAGCATAATATTCAGAGCATTTACTTGAATATACAAAAATAGACAACCGAAGTTGTCTATTTTTGTATTATGTTAACGAATAAATTCGCTCATCATTGAATCTTCTTCTTGGACTGCATTTCGTTCTTCACGTTCTTCTTTCAAGCGTGCTGCCAATTCCTTGACGCGCTCTGTAGATTCACGGTAGAGAACTGATCCAGTACCAGCCGGAATTTTCTTACCGATGATAACATTCTCTTTAAGACCCATAAGTGGATCAATTTTCGATTTAATTGCTGCATCTGTAAGAACTTTTGTAGTTTCTTGGAATGAAGCAGCTGATAAGAAGCTTTCTGTTTCAACAGAGGCTTTTGAAATACCGAGAAGGACAGCGCGGTAACGTGCTGGGTTTTTACCTTCCATGAGGATTTCTGTATTGATATCTTGCATCCGTTCAACGTGCATTTGTACACCAGGAGAGATTCCTGTGTCTTGTCCGTCGATAACGATGATTTTACGCATCATTTGGTTAATCATAACCTCGATATGTTTATCTGAGATTTCAATACCACCACTTTGGTAAACTTTCTTAACTTCTTTAAGGATGTATTGTTGAACTGCGAGACGTCCAGCATATTCCATAAGTTTCTTAGGATCAACTGATCCTTCTGTCAATTTATCTCCAGCTTCAACTTCTGAACCAACTTTCAACCATGAACGAGCAGGTTGGTGTGGTAATGTTAAGTGTTCTACTGTACGAGTTTCATTGGTAACAGTAATGACATAACCCAATCCATCTTCGGCTGGATGAATATCTGTAATGTTTCCATGAATTTCTGAGATAACTGCAGGTAACTTCGGTGAACGTGCTTCGAACAATTCTTCAACACGAGGAAGACCTTGAGTAATATCTTCTCCACCTGCAACGGCAACCCCACCGGTATGGAAGGTACGCATTGTAAGTTGAGTTCCTGGTTCCCCAATTGATTGTGCCGCAACGATACCAATTGCTTCTCCAACTTCAACATCTTCACCTGTAGCCATATTACGTCCATAACATTTTACACATGATCCATGTTTAGATTCACATGTAAAGACTGAACGAATACGTACTTGCTTAACTCCAGCATTAACGATGCGTTTTGCAGTTAATTCATCAACAAATTCGTCTTCTTCAATGATTACTTCACGTGTCATTGGATCAACGATTGTTTCTTTAATGTAACGTCCGACAAGACGGTCGTGTAATGACTCAACGACTGAGTTAGATTTACGATCGACAATTTCTTGAACGACATATCCGTTATCTGTGTAGCAATCTTCCTCAACGATGGTAACATCTTGAGCAACATCGACAAGACGACGTGTGAGGTATCCTGATTCAGCAGTTTTAAGCGCTGTATCGGTTAGACCTTTACGCACACCGTGGGTTGAAACGAAGAATTCACTAACGTTCAATCCCTCACGGAATGAAGAATAAATTGGAACCTCAATAATTGATGGTTGATAACCAGCTTTTGATTTAGATTGTGTTGGTTTCCCCATCAGACCACGCATACCAGCAAGCTGCGTAAAGTTCGAAACGTTACCACGAGCTCCTGATGTCGCCATCATGTTGATAGGGTTTTGGCGTGGTAGGTTTTCCATTAACTCAGCACCAACACGGTTTTTGATTCCATCCCACAATGACATGAGTTTACCTTCCCATTCTTGGGCAGTCAAACGTCCACGTTTGTAAAGAACCATAAGGCGTGCAGCTTTCTCTTTACCTTCTTCAACGTATTTTGCTTTATTAGGCGCAACGTTGATATCGCTAAGTGAAACTGTAATACCTGCAATTGTTGAATATTTGAATCCGAGGTCTTTGATGTTATCGAGGATTTCGGATGTTTTGGTTAGTGAGTAACGATCAAAGATTTCTTTGATGATTTTCTCTAAGTCTTTTTTCTTGAAGTCGTTATTCAATGGCATTGCTGCAATGACTTCACGAACATCTTGACCTGGCTGCACAAAGAATTTATCTGGTGTAGCCTTGAAGTTATCTGCTGTAACTTCATTGAGGTATGGGAAGTCACTTGGGAACATTTCATTAAAGATCAGTTTTCCAAGTGTTGTCACTAAGTACAAGTCGTTTTGTTTTGCGCTAAATGTTTTCTTCGATAACGATGACGCACGAACACTAATACGTGTATGGAAGTGAATTACTTCGTTTTCGTATGCTAGGTGTGCTTCTGAAGTATTACGGAATGATTTCCCTTGGTTATCACCGTAACGACGCCATTTCGCAGCTTCCGTTAAGTCGCCACGTGCTTCAAATTTGTCTGCCTTTTCATAGAATTCTTCTGGCGATTGTTCCATGTTAAGGTAGAAGTTTCCAAGAACCATATCTTGTGATGGTGTAACGATAGGTTTTCCATCTTTTGGTCCAAGAATATTGCGTGATCCAAGCATGAGTAATTCTGCCTCAGCTTGTGCCATTTCTGACAACGGAACGTGAACCGCCATTTGGTCACCATCAAAGTCCGCATTAAACGCAGGTGTTACAAGAGGGTGAAGACGAATTGCACGACCTTCGATCATTTTTGGTTTAAAGGCTTGAATACCAAGACGGTGAAGTGTAGGGGCACGGTTCAAGAGAACTGGGTGATGTTGAATAACTTCTTCAACAATATCCCAAACACGAGGGTCTTGACGCTCGATAAGTTTTTCAGCTGCTTTCGCGTTGTTGCTGATTCCACGAACTTTCATTTCGTTGACGACGAATGGTTTAAAGAGTGTAATTGCCATCTCTTTTGGAATACCACATTCGTACATTTTTAAGTCTGGTCCAACAGCAATAACTGAACGACCTGAGAAGTCAACACGTTTTCCAAGCAAGTTAGCACGGAAACGACCTTGTTTCCCTTTAAGACTGTGTGATAGTGATTTTAATGCACGTCCACCAGCACCTGTAACAGGTTTTGAACGACGTCCGTTATCAATAAGTGCATCCACAGCTTCTTGAAGCATACGTTTCTCGTTTTGAACGATAACTTGTGGGGTTCCCATTTCTAAGAGACGTTTTAGACGGTTGTTACGTGTAATTACACGACGGTAAAGGTCGTTAGCATCAGATGCTGCGAAACGGCCACCATCAAGTTGTAACATTGGTCGTAAATCTGGTGGAATGACTGGAAGCTCAGTGAGCACCATCCATTCTGGTTGATTGTTTGAATTTACAAAAGCCTCTACTGTTTCAAGACGGCGAATTAAACGTTTACGTTTATCCCCTTTTGCTGATTCAAGTTGCGCAAGAACATCATTACGTTCTGCTTCTAAGTCCATTTCTTCAAGTAATGTTTTTACCGCTTCAGCACCTGCTTGTGCGACAAAACCATTGTGTCCAAATTCATTAACATAATCGCGGTATTCGCGGTCGTCAATGATTTGTTTGTATTGAAGTGTTGAGTTTTTTGGATCTGTAACAACCCATTTTACAAAGTAAACAACTTCTTCCAATACTTTTGGTGTGATGTTTAATAATAAACTCATACGTGAAGGAATTCCACGTAAGTACCAAATGTGAGCAACTGGAGCTGCTAAAGTAATATGACCCATACGTTCACGACGTACAGCTGATTTTGTTACTTCAACACCACAGCGGTCACAAATTACACCGCGGTAACGTACTTTTTTATATTTTCCACAGTAGCATTCCCAGTCCTTTGTTGGACCGAAAATGCGCTCGCAGAATAAACCGTCACGTTCTGGTTTTTGTGAACGGTAGTTAATTGTTTCAGGTTTCTTAACTTCACCGTGCGACCATTCAAGGATGCGTTCTGGTGAAGCCAAGGCCAATTGGATTGAGGCAAACTCTTTATTACTACTCATCAACATCAGCCTCCTTAAGCTTCTATGCTAAAGTTTTCATCTTCAGCATTTGTTTCGTATTCTGAAATTTCATCTGCTGTATCTTCTACAGGTTCTTCTTCAGGTGCAGTACCGTATTGTGGCGCAATTTTTCCATCCTCAATACGTTCTTCACTTTCGATAATTTCTTCTTGATTCTCATCTAAGAATTTAACATCAAGCGCCAATGCTTGGAGCTCATGTTTAAGCACTCGGAATGATTCTGGCATTCCTGGTTCAGGAATATCTTCACCATTTTGGATTGCGGCATAGGTCTTCGTACGTCCATTGACGTCATCAGACTTGATTGTAAGGATTTCTTGAAGTGTGTTCGCTGCACCATAAGCATAAAGTGCCCAAACTTCCATTTCACCAAATCTTTGTCCACCATTTTGTGCCTTACCACCAAGTGGTTGTTGTGTAACAAGTGAGTATGGACCTGTTGCACGAGCATGTAATTTGTCATCGATCATGTGTGATAGTTTCAACATGTACATTACACCGACTGAAATACGTTCATCATAACGTTCACCAGAACGTCCATCATAAAGTACCATCTTACCGTCAGGTGCGACATTTCCTTCTTCCATAATACGGAAGAGCTCATCTGTTTCGATACCATCGAAGACACTTGTTGCAAATTTAACGCCTAAGTTCTTCGCTGCAATACCTAAGTGTAACTCAAGAATTTGACCAATATTCATACGGCTAGGAACCCCTAATGGGTTAAGCATGATGTCAACTGGTGTTCCATCTTCCATGAACGGCATATCTTCTTCAGGTAAAATACGAGAAATAACCCCTTTATTACCGTGACGACCCGCCATCTTATCTCCTTCAGAGATTTTACGTTTTTGTACAATATATACTTTAACAGCTTCACTCACTCCAGGTGGCAAATCATGTCCATCTTCACGACGGAAGATACGAATGTCTTGAACAATTCCTGATCCACCATGTGGAACTTTTAATGAGTTATCACGAACTTCACGTGATTTCTCACCAAAGATTGCAAGTAATAGTTTTTCTTCAGGTGAAATTTCGCTTTGGCCTTTTGGTGTTACTTTACCGACCAAGATATCGCCTTCTTTTACTTCAGCACCAATCATTACGATTCCACGTGCATCAAGATGACGACTTGCGACTTCACTTACGTTTGGTATATCGCGTGTAATTTCTTCAGGTCCGAGTTTTGTTTCACGGACTTCAATTGTATATTCTTCAATGTGGATTGATGTATAAACATCTTCTTTTACAAGACGCTCACTCATGATGATCGCATCCTCGTAGTTATATCCATTCCATGTCATGAAGGCAACAGTAACGTTTTGTCCTAATGCCAACTCTCCATTTTGCATTGAAGGTCCATCAGCAAGAATATCTCCTGCAAATACTTTTTCACCAATCTTAACGAGTGGTTTTTGGTTAATTGCAGTTCCTTGGTTTGAACGACGGAATTTTTGCATTGTATAGGTGCGAGGTTTTCCTTCTACACTATTAACAATGACTTTGTTTGCGTCAACATATGAAACCATACCATCTGTTTTACAGATAACAGCAGATCCAGAGTCTTTCGCAATACGATGCTCAATACCTGTTCCAACATAAGGTGAATTAGGGATTAAGAGTGGCACCGCCTGACGTTGCATGTTGGCACCCATGAGCGCACGAGACGCATCATCATTTTCGAGGAATGGAATCGCTGCAGTCGCAACCGAAACAATTTGTTTTGGTGAAACGTCAACCAATTCAACAGTCTCACGACGTGCAAGAATGTTTTCTCCTTGGTAACGAACAACAACTTCATCATTTACAAGTTTGCCATCAACGATTTCGTTCGCTTGCGCAATAACATATTCGAATTCATCATCAGCTGATAAGTAAACAACATCTTCTGAGACGTCACCATTTTCCGAAACGATTCGGTATGGTGTTTGGATGAATCCATAACGGTCTAGACGACCATATGATGTTAAGTTAGAGATCAAACCAATGTTTGGTCCTTCAGGTGTTTCAATTGGACAGATACGGCCGTAGTGTGATGTATGAACGTCACGAACTTCGAAACCGGCACGATCACGTGTAAGACCACCCGGCCCTAACGCTGAAATACGACGCTTGTTGGTAAGTTCTGCTAACGGGTTTAATTGGTCCATAAATTGTGACAACTGGGATGAAGAGAAGAACTCTTTTACCATAGCAGTCAATGGACGCACGTTTGTGAGTGTTTTTGGTGTTAAGTTCGCTGAATCTGATGAGATTGACATACGTTCTTTAACAACACGTTCCATACGGCTTAATCCGATGCGGAATTGATTTTGAATTAATTCTCCAACGGTACGAATACGACGGTTTCCTAATTGGTCAATGTCATCTTCGTTTCCTAAACCATCTAAGAAGTTTAAGAAGTATGAGAATGTTGAGTAAACATCAGACGCCACGATTGTTGTTTTATCCAACAATGGGTCCATTCCGACAATTTTAACTTGGTCTTGAAGATCTTCTGATGTCGAAACATACATTTCTTGCATTGCTGCACCAACTAACCAAAGTGTTAGTGGGCCATCACTTAATGATTCTGTGACCAATTTTTCGTTTGTTTTATTTAAACGTGGGTGGTTAACATTTGGTACGAATAGATCAACAACAGGTGTTCCTTTTGCTGACATCAATGTCTCACCAGTTGCCGTTTGAAGACGACCAAATGTGAAGAGACGTTGTCCGTAGTTTAATACTGACCATACGTTATCTGCTGTTACTTGAACAGGTTTTGCTGCAATTCCTGTATAGATTGTAATTTCAAATCCTTTAAGAGTTGCGATATCTTGCTCTGTTAAAACTGTTCCACGATCAAATTCAAAGTTATCTTCGTAGATATCTTTTGCAAGGATACGTCCGACTAGGTTTATATTTTCTGTAACTTCAAATGTATCAACACCTGGAGCTGAGAAAATATTACGAAGTGGGAACACGTTCATGTATCCACCATGGCGTAATACATCACGAACTTTATTGACATCATCACGGTGTGTGATGTGTGTTCCTTTTGCAAAAATTACATTTCCTTGAAGATCTACTAAATCTTCTGTTAGATATGTATCTTTAATACGGTTAAAGATTTCAAGTTTTTTATGAAGTTTGAAACGTCCCGCTTTGTTAAGGTCATAACGACGTGGATCTAAAAACTTCGCGTTCATCAAGTTAATCGCACCATCCGTTGTTGGAATCTCATCTGCACGTTGGTTTTCGTACATTGATCGTAATGAATCCTCGAATGTTACGGTTTTGTCTAATGCTAATGTATTTACAAGTTC
The DNA here is from genome assembly GCF_009828745.1 of Erysipelothrix anatis. Taxonomy (GTDB): domain Bacteria; phylum Bacillota_I; class Bacilli_A; order Erysipelotrichales; family Erysipelotrichaceae; genus Erysipelothrix; species Erysipelothrix anatis. The sequence goes on along the minus strand of NZ_WTSX01000011.1, from coordinate 53,200 downwards.
AGGATAGTTTCCAAAGTATGCAGTATAAAGTAGTGCATACAATGTTAAGAACTCACGACGTTCACTATCTAACTCTTCCCACTCATCATGAACTGGTAAGTCCAATGTTCGTAAGAATGTTTTGAATGATGAAACATCAAATGTATCTTCACCTTCTTGTAAGTCTAAACTTAGACCAAATGCCTTAAATAGAATTGTAGAAACGATTGTACGTTTACGGTCAACTTTCATGTTTAAAACACGTCCGTTAGCAGCCTTACGATCGTCACTCATAAATTCTAACCATGTACCACGGCTTGGGATAAGTTCTGACATGAATGTTTCACGTCCAGTCTTATCATCTGTTTCGGACTTGAAGTAAGCCCCTGGTGAACGAACGATTTGTGATACGATAACACGCTCTGCACCATTAATGATAAATGTTCCGTTATCTGTCATTAAAGGAAGATCGCCTAAAAAGACCTCTTCTTCTTTTTCGATAACTTCACCTGTTTGTTTGTTAATTATTTCAAGACGCATGACAGCACGTAAAGGCGCGGCATAGTTTGCCTCGCGTGATCGACTCTCTTCTACATCATATTTCGGCTCTCCGAATGAGTAACCAACAAATTTCAGTTTTACATTTTCGTTATAACTTTGAATAGGATAGATTTCATTGAAAACCTCATCGAGACCTTCATTTTTAAACCATTCATACGCTTCCGTTTGAATTTCTACTAAATTTGGCAATTCCAAAGTTCCACTAACTTGTGAGTAGTCACGACGTGTCGCTTTGTTACCAAATTTCTTTACACTATATACTTGGTTTTTTCCCATTTATGCCATCCTTTCCTGTACTTTTACAACAACCAAAAAAACGCGCATAAATCCACTATTATGCAATTTTATATGTTATCACTTCGTGACCCATAAGTCAATCTTTTTTGGCTTGATAGACATAAAAACCTTTGTCCTTTTTTAATAGTTCACAATTACCAAATAATTCGATACATTTTGCCTGCGCACTTTTAGCACCATGAGATTTTCTCATTACAAATATGAATGACCCACCGCGAGTAAGTGATTCGTACGCTGAATCGAATAATTCGTATAATTTTTCTTTTCCAACACGAATTGGGGGATTACTAATGACTGCATCAAACGCTCCCGTCAACCCATCTTGAACGATGTTAATTCCTTTTACATCGTGTCGTTTAAAATTTAAGTTTGCAAGTTCAACTGCACGTGGGTTAACATCAACCCCTGTGATATTGATATCAAAGTACGATGACAAGATAACGCCAATCACACCAATGCCACTTCCTAAATCCGCAACATTTCCCGTTAATTCTTGATTTGTTACGACTTTTAGAAGAACTTCGGTTCCTCGATCAAGACCACTCTTAGAAAACACACCATCATCTGAATGAACGACATATTCAATGTCTAAAAACCGGAAAGGAACTTCTTTCCGGTTTTGCTTTAGATCTGAATTGTCTGTAAAGTAATGACTCACAGATTATCTTCAATCAGTTTTGAATTATTTAACTTCAACAACTGCGCCAGCTTCCATGAGCTTAGCTTTAAGCTCTTCAGCTTCTGCAGGTTTGATGTTTTCTTTGATTGCTGCTGGTGCGCTATCGACTAATGCTTTAGCTTCCATCATTCCAAGACCTGTGATTTCACGAAGTGCTTTGATGACTCCAACTTTTGAACCGCTGATTTCTTTGATGTAAACTGAAACTTCGCTTGGTCCTTCTGCTTCTTCTTCAGCACCTGCTGCTGCAACTGCTACTGGAGCTGCTGCGCTAACTCCGAACTCTTCTTCGATTGCTTTTACTAATTCGTTTAATTCAAGAATTGTCATTTCCTTTAGGGAAGCGATTAATTCTTCTGATGTTAATTTAGCCATTGTAAATTTTCTCCTTCTAATTAAGCTTCAGTTGTTTCTTCAACAACTGCTTCTGTTGCTACTTCTTCTGTAGCTTCTTCAGCTACTGCTTCAGCAGCTGTTTCTTCAACAACAACTCCTTCAGCTTCTGCACGTTGTTCTGCCACTTGTGACACAGCATATGCAAAGCTTCGGATTGGTGATTGGAACATACCAAGTAACATTGAAATCATGCCATCGTGGTTTGGTAATGCTGAAAGTTCTTTAATTTCTTCAGCGTTAACGATGTTTCCGTCAACTACACCAGCCTTGAGGACTAATTTTTTGTTTTTCTTAGCAAATTGTGCAAGTACACGGCTAGGTGCTACTGCATCAGTACCGAACGCTACAGCGTTAGGACCGACTAATTCATCTTTCAAGCCTTCAAATTCTGTACCTTCAACTGCTCGTTGGAATAATTTGTTCTTGTAAACTTTGAACTCAATTCCTTCTTCACGAAGTTGACGACGTAATGTTGTAATTTGTACAACGTCTAATCCGTGATACTCAACAATAATTGATGATGCTGAATTTTTAACCTTATCTTGAATCTCTGCTACAACTGCTTTCTTATTTTCTAAGACTTCGTTACGCAAATGATTCACCTCCATTCGATCTCGCGGAAATCAAATTATAACCAAATAAATAAACCCACATCAAAGACGTAGGTTTAAAAGTTTTTTATACTTTTACCTCGGCAACATGATTAAGCGCTAGGCCGTTGCTGTCTTTGGCATATTTTGATAACACTAGTATTTTACCAACATTTGAGCGAATGTCAATCTTATCGTGACATTTTTTCTAATTATTTCAGGAAAGTATTACATATTTGTTGGTGTGCCGTTTTTTAGAGACTCTTATCAAGCTTTTTGGGGACACATCGGTGTTTTGACTTACAATGACGTTTATTATAGAGCGCGAACGTAAGTTGCCATCGATCGTCCAGATTTAGATGCGTGTAGGATGTCGTGATTTCATGAAAGCATCCCCAAAACTTCGGACCAAAATCTTCACTTGTAATTATGTTGCGCAGGATGAGTGACGCCCACAATGGATTATCGCGATAGTACTGAGACTGTTTATAGTCTTCCGCAACCGCAGATAAATTATGGTGCGTTTGTCTATTGTAGGTTGCTATCGAAAGTTTGGGCGTAAAAGACACGATTTTATATTGATAACCGGCTTGCGTGATTGGTATACCTACCGAACCTGGATTGATAAAGTATTTTCCACGATAATGATAGTTCTGCGCATCATGTGAGTGTCCAAATAGACAGATATCAAAGGTATAGGATTCGATAAGGGCATCAAATGCCTTCTCAATCGATGCATAGTGTTCAAAGCCATCCCCATGGATTACAAGAACACGATAGCCTCCCAATTCTATTTCTTTTATTCGCGCGAGCGTTTTAATGTACTTTCGATTGGCTTGAGTTAAGTTCGCATATGTCCAGGCAATCGGTTTCATATTAATTGGAACACGGTCAAAATCAAATGTTTCAAAAATTCGTTCACGATTCCCAGAGATGAGGATATCTCCATATTCTCTCACCAAATCCAGTACCTCATTATCTTGATAGCCGTCAGTGATATAATCTCCAAGAAATATGTAGCGATCAACATTGCGATTTTCTGCATCACGTAGCGCCCACTTCAATCCGTGCAAATTCGAATGAATATCACTAATTACTGCAACCCTCATAAATAAAGCCTCGTTTCTACTATCTCGATTTTAACACAAACAAAGGAGCTTTCGCTCCTTCCATCAAACACTTATGTTGTTATTCTGCTGTGTTTCTTGCGATTACCGAACTATTGACGAGACAATCGAACAATTCATCGACAAGTAAAAGCTTGTCAGCTTCATCCAGGCTATATAAATCAACACCTAGTTCTTCGTGTGAACTCACGTTGTTAACAACGTGGAATAAATTTCTCTTAATACTCACTGCACAATGCTTTTGATCGATTGCGTCGGGTACCTCTCGAACCAGGGTATCAATCGTTACTTTCAATTCATTTGAAAGACGAATGAGGTTCCTCATATCAGGATTCGAGTTCCCACTTTCCCATTTCGCAACAGCTTGCTGCGAATAGTTTATACGTGAAGCTAATTTATTCTGTGTTAGACGGAGTTCTTTTCTAATTTTTCTTAAATTAAAATGTAACATCTTTCCATCACCGCGTTTCATTATACATGATTTTACGCATTTTAATATGGTTTTTCACAAGTTTATTCATACTTTTCGCAATTTATTTAAAAATTCCAATTTTGAAGTATTTTTTGGTATCATATGGCTAGAGGTAATTGCATGAAAACGATAAATTTTGAAAATAAAGTGATCCATTTTGTTTCTACTGCCCACGTATCGAAAGAATCCGTTGAAGAAGTAAAAATGGTAATTGAAACTACGCAACCCGATGCCGTTTGTATTGAGCTCGATGCCCAACGTGCACACAGCCTACAACATCGTGACGAACAAAAAGATATTGACATTAAACAAGTCATTAAAAATAAAAAAGTCGGGTCGTTTGTAACCAACTTGATTCTATCATCCTATCAGAAGCGAATGGCCGATGACCTTGACACCCAAGTTGGCCAAGAAATGCTTCAGGCGATTGAAAGTGCTCAAGCGATTGGTGCTCGAACACACATGATCGACCGTGATGTCCAAATAACTTTTCAACGCATCTGGCGTAATCTGACATTTTGGAAAAAGCTAAACTTGATTGCCACGTTAATCACCAGTTTCTTCACAGATGATACTGTGGATGGCGCGGATATTGAAGCATTAAAGCAAAGTGACTTACTTTTTGAAGCAGTGCGGGAAATGGATGAACATTTGCCGGATGTCTCATTACGCCTTTTGCACGAACGTAATTACTACATGGCTGAGAAAATTAAAGCCGTTTATGGTGATACATTAGTTGTTGTTATTGGCGCTGCACATACCGAGGGCATTATCGAAGCTTTATATGAAACACATTCGTTAAGCGAACTCAATGTTGTTCCTCCTAAGAAAAAGAATTCTTGGGTTCAATGGCTTGTTCCTGGAATCTTGATTCTACTTGTAACACTGCTTACTTTTAGAAACCCTCAAGTAGGGCTACAGCAATTTCTTGTTTGGATGGGTCTTAGTGCTGGACTTGCAACACTGGGGGCTATCATTGCTGGTGCGCACCCACTTACCATCCTTACAACGCTAGTTACTGCACCAATCGGAACATTAAGCCCATTTCTTGCAGTCGGGATTTTTGCAGGTCTCATGGAGGCCTATCAACGGCCACCGACCACCAAAGATTTTGACGCATTGTCAGATGACATCACAAAGCCAAAACGTTGGTTTCAAAATAAGGTCTTACGTATTTTACTTGTACTGTTACTCACCAACTTGCTCAGTTCAATCGGAACGTTTATTGCTGGTGGGAATATCATTAAAACCCTCTTCAACTTTTAGCCTCTTCAAAGAGGCTTTTAATTTATCTCTGTTTGAATATAACGTATAATTACATGTAGGAGGATCACACATGAAAAACTATACATTAACAAATGGCGTTGAAATACCTGCAATTGGTTTTGGAACCTGGCAAACCCCCGACGGTGACGTTGCTAAAGCGTCCGTTCTCAAAGCACTGGATGTCGGATATCGTCACATCGATACCGCAACAATATATGGTAATGAACAAAGTGTTGGTGATGCACTTGTAGAAAGTGGCATTGATCGCAAGGACCTCTTTATTACTACAAAATTGTGGAATGATATGCGTCATTATGATGAAGTAATGAGAGCAATTGACGCATCTTTAGAGAAATTACAAATCGATGTCATTGATTTGTATTTGGTCCACTGGCCAAATCCTGTTGCGTATCGCGATGACTGGAAGGGTATCAATAGCGAAACATGGCATGCGATTGAAGATGCTTATGAGCAAGGCAAACTTCGTGCGATTGGCGTTTCAAATTTCCACCAACATCATCTTGAAGCATTGTACGAAACTGCACGCATCAAACCCATGGTTAATCAAATTTACTTAAATCCGAGTGACATGCAAGCAGATTTGGTAGCGTATAATACAGATCATGGCATGCTTACGGAAGCGTACAGTCCTTTGGGAACCGGTAATCTTTTCGAAGTTCCGGAGCTCATTGCGATCGCTGCACAGTATAACCGTACTGTTGCACAGGTTACACTCCGTTGGTCTTTACAGCATGGTTTCTTGCCGTTACCGAAATCGGTAACACCGTCACGAATTGAAGAAAACTTCCAGATCCATGATTTTGAACTTTCTGACGAAGATATGGCACGCATTGATGCGTTACATGGTGTTGCAGGAACTGCGCCCGACCCCGATACTAAAAATTACTAATTTCGTTGCGAATTCAAAAAATCAACACTTAGCCAAATAGGCTTGTTGATAACTTTGGATTCGCTTTTTATGTCATAACTTGCAAGAATTGCAAGTCTTGCCTTATACTTTAATGGCTTAATTTTATTCAACCACTACACTTTTCAAGTTGAATAAACTAGAAAGGGTGATTTTATGATGTATCCCGAACCCGATCACAACTCTGATTCAATAATAAAAAGTGCACTACTGGTTAATGACAGTGTTGTTATTCTCCAGTTCACAACGACCGCAGGTTTTACCACTGACAATATTTTAGAGAAGCTTATGCTTACAAACAAATCCATGCAATTCAAACCTGTCGATGTTCAAATCGAATATGATCAACATACTGTGTATTTGATCGGCGATTATGATGTTAATTATCCAACACATGTTTCCCTTGGTGGCGCGACATATCCCGTTATCATGGCATGGCAGCTCAAAGATGAACTTTATCAATATGATGGACCTTTGGGGGCTTTGTTGTATCCTGACGGAACCGCAGATTTTTACTTGTGGGCACCAAGCGCAGAAATGGTAACGCTTGTTCTTTATGATAAAGATAATCCAGAGCTTGTCTTTGGACGTTTTGCGATGGATAGAAGAACACATGGGGTATGGCATGGTCTTCTTAATAGGGAAAATACATCACTCACCTCAGTTCGCGGGTTCTTTTATCAGTTTGAAATCCTTCGTGATGGTCAAACTTATCTCACTCTAGATCCTTATGCTCAGTCCATGTCGGCATGGACAAGCGATACCGGTTCTACAATTGGTAAAGCTGCTATTGTAAATGCGCAACAGCTAGGTCCAGAGCTTGATTTTGCATCCATTCAAGGGTATGAAACACGAGAGGATGCCATCATTTATGAGATCCATGTTCGTGACTTTACTTCAGACCCCGATATTTCGGAAACGCTTCAAGCTGAGTTTGGAACTTTCGCAGCTTTTATTGAAAAACTTGATTATATTAAAAATTTAGGGGTAACCCACATCCAACTTCTGCCTGTCATGAGTTACTACTTCATTGATGAACTCAACCGTGATCGTATTCTTAACTATACGTCCGCCAACAACAATTATAATTGGGGGTATGATCCACATAGTTATTTCTCACTAACCGGAATGTACTCTCAAGACCCACGCAACCCCGAGCTGCGCATCATCGAATTCAAGAATCTTATTCAAGAAATTCACAATCGTGGCATGGGTGTTACCATGGATGTTGTCTACAACCATACGGCACAAATACACATCCTCGAAGACATTGAACCCAATTACTATCATTTTATGAATCTTGATGCATCACCTCGTGAGAGTTTTGGTGGTGGCCGTCTTGGAACGACTCACGCAATGAGCCGACGCCTCTTAATCGATTCAATTTGTTATTTTACAGAAGTATTTAAAATTGATGGGTTCCGATTCGATATGATGGGTGACCATGATGCCACCACAATCCAAAATGCCTTTGACGCAGCAAAAGCCATCAATCCCAATATTTTAATGATTGGTGAAGGTTGGCTTTCCTACGCAGGTGATGAAGGCATTCGCATTGATCACGCCGCTGATCAGCAGTGGATGCAATATACTCAAGCCGCCGGTTCATTTTCCGATGAGATGCGCAATGAATTAAAGTCAGGTTATGGGAGCGAAGGACAACCACGTTTCCTCACAGGTGGTGCGCGAAGCATTCATACTATTTATGATAATATCATCGCAAACCCAAGTAACTTTTACGCCGATGATCCCGGGGATGTTGTTAATTATATTGCAGCACATGATAATCTCACGCTACACGATGTTCTCGCACAATCCATTCGTAAGGATCCTAAATTTTTCGAGACGGAGATTTTACAACGCCAACGGCTTGGTAACTTGATCATCCTCACATCACAAGGCACAGCGTTCCTGCATGGCGGGCAAGAATACGGACGTACCAAACAAATTCTGGATGACATTAACGCACTTCCTTACAAATCAACAATGATGCGTAATGAGGATGGAACACCCTTCACAAATCCATATTTTGTCCACGACTCCTATCAGGCTAGTGACTTAATAAACCGCTTTGAGTGGCGCAAGGTAACAGACTTTGTGAATTATCCCGAACACGTAAAAACGATGAACTATACTGCAGGGCTAATTGCTTTACGTCGTAGCACACACGCATTTACACATCCAACACGTCAAGCGATTCACGATAATGTACGACTGATTAATTCCTGTTGTATTGGTCCAAACGACCTCACAATTGCATACGCTTCGTATGACCCAAGATGTCAATGCGAATATCTTGTCGTTGTGAATGCCGATAATCTCGAGCGATATATAGATTTATCAGGTTATGCGCGAAATCTTTCCGAAGGCGTCATCATTGCTGATCGATCGAACGTTAATCTTAATGGCTTGAACTTTTTTGATGGGGTCATGATTAAAGGCCAAACCCTTATTCTTGATCCACTCACAGCTACAATTATTCGTTTCCATGATTAACAAAAAAAGTAAGTGTCTTCTGACACTTACTTTTTTAGTGTTGTATTGTGGGCGTTTCTTTAGCCATTGCAATAATCACAAAGGCGATCAAGAATAACAGACCCGAAACTACAAAACTTAAAATTGGATTAATCGTATAGACAACACTCGTTACAAGCGCCCCAAAGATTTTCCCAAACATCATCAAAGCATTATACAAGCCTGCTAATTGATTTCCTTCGGTTGCATTTTGTTTCTTCGATAAAACTGCATTCTGCAGTGCTGGAATCATGACTGTATAGGCCCCGAACCATAGTAATGAAACACCAACAAATCCTGATTCTGTTGGTAACCACGCTACAATCGCAGCTAGCGTCGCCATCCCAATGAAGAGATTGCGTAAGAACACGCGACCAAAAACTTGTTTCCGTCGGATTAAAATAATATTGAGGACCACCGCAAACAATCCCGTAATAAATTTGATAATCCCGTTTTGACTTGGTGCAAAATTAAAAATATCTTTTATATAATAATTAAAACTTTGATCAAACAATGTTGATCCAATCGATGTAATAAAAACCGTGACCAATAGTGGAATCATAAAACCAATCATTAAGTGTTTGGAGTTATTGACAATCTTGATTGGATTCGATTCTTTGAGGACATTACGAGTATCAATTTTACGTTCCTCAAACACTTCTGTCGGCACAAGAATAATGTAAACAAGAATCCCCAAAATTATATGCATAGCTGCTTGAATCATAAATGTCATTCGAACATCAACATCTCCCAAGAATCCACCGATAAAGAATCCAAGTGCTGCACCAACACTTACAATAACGGATGATATCGTTATATAGTGAGCCTGTTCCTCAACCTTTGCATTGTTGACAATATAGCTCATAAACCCGACTTGGAACCCTCCAGCAAAGACGCCACTAATCAACCGCGCAATATAAATTTCAACTTCGGTATGCGCAATACCAAAGAGGATTTGCGCTAACGCGTAACCAATTGATGAAATCGCCAGTATTTTAGACTTCTTCATACTATGAGCCATATTCGACCATATCAGCGCAAAAATAAAGTTGGTCGTACACATCGCTGCAAACGAAACACCAAATACATGTGGGGGTAGGTTTAAATCTTTTAGCAAGGATGGTGTGACGGGGTGTGCTAAGTTCATTCCCACCGTTAGTATTAAGTTTAAGACAATAAATATTGTCATTTTATGTTTTTCAATAAATCCGCGCATAAGCCCTCCATAATTAAAAGTAGGCAATTGCCTACTTTAGTTTAGATGTTTTTATGTGTTTTGTCTATTTCCATAAATCGGATGGGTATGTTCCATCTGATTGGAATGTTTCAAATTGTTTTAGTACCATTGGCTTGTCATCTTGGTAAGTAACACCAAACCAACGATCTGGGGTGTCAAGAATACGAACTTTGAGTTTGCCTTCTTTAATTAATGCTCCAACGTCATTTGGAAGTAGCGCTTCTGATTTCATTGGATTTGAAGCAACTTCATCTTTGAGGAATGTTTCGAATTTGCCTTCCATCATTTCAAAGATAGCCGGTGTAAAGCCCCAGAAGTTCATAGATACTTGTGTTCCATCTGCAATAAGATGTTGATCGTCACCACCAACAACACCCGCTTCAGTACGACGAATTCCATCAACTTCGACGATATCTGTTAGGTATCCACCTTCGTTTTGGCATACACCACGTGTTACTGTTCCATTATCGGTAATTGTATTGTCCACGATGTAACCCATCATGGATGCGTTTGTATCTGTAACTTCTTCGTTGAGGAAACGCGCCATTTCAACAAATGCGTGTTTACCATAATAGTCATCAGCATTGATAATGACAAACGGTGTATTCACGGTATTACGTGCTGCAAGGAGCGCATGTGTTGTTCCCCATGGTTTTTCACGGCCTTCAACACCTTCAAACCATTCTGGAACATCCGTAATGTTTTGGAATGCATATTCAACTTCGATATGTGGGCGTACTTTCGATACGAGAACTTCTTCAAAAATATCTTTGTGTTCTTCTCGAATGATTAGTACTAATTTTTTGAATCCTGCTTGGATTGCATCGTAGATTGAGAAATCAATGATAGCTTCACCACTTGCACCAAATTTATCAATTTGCTTTAACCCACCGTAACGGCTTCCCATTCCGGCTGCTAGAATTACTAAAGTTAGATCTTTCATAGTATCCTCCTATTGTCTTGTTCATTGTATCATAGTTCAACTTTTGATTCTTATAGTATTTTGTTTTTGACTCGTGAATCATTGTCTTTTCGGTCAATCACGAAACTTCATTTTTTTTGTTTATTTCTCATCTTGCTTTTTATTGTTAATTTGAGTATCATTGAAATGCACATGCCGCCATAGTTCAATGGTAAAATAGAGCAATGGTAATGCTCAGTTCCGAGTTCGATTCTCGGTGGCGGCACCATATAGAAATTAACCCACTATTTAGTGGGTTTTTTAATGATTTTATTGACTTGGGGATACAGTGGGGATACATCTTTTACTATTCTGCATTTTTTCAACTTCAATGGTTCAATATACTAAAGACACGATTTCTCGTGTCTTTAGTATATTGAACCTTGGTGCTCATCAAGTTAGCTTCGCAAATTAACTAAAAGATTTATTTTCGAACTATGTCATTTAGTAGTTTATATTCGATGCCGGTGATACAAATAACAGCAATTGCTATATAATGAGGAATCATCCCTTTTAAGTTGGCTAAAAATAGTAGCCAAATTATTGATGAATTCCCTACTAGTATGAGTATTTCAAGCACAATCAATTTACTTTTCATTACTTCGAACTACTCCAATGAATAGTTGTTGTGACATGTGCATTCCCACTTGACCCATTTCTTGAACGAACAGTACGACCATTCCAACCTAATACCGTTCGACTTGAACCTTGACTACTTCTACTTAGACGAATTTCAACAGGATTTCCATTAGTGGATAAATTGGCAATTTGACTATAAAAGTGTGCATCTAAGACATCTACCACCGCCAGCGCAACTGAGATAACTGGTCCATATTTGGGGATTGCAGAAAACGCAAGGTCAAATAAATATTTTAAGGCAGTTTCTGATCCAGATGATTGGTTTTGAGCAACATATTTACTTGCAAGTGATGCGGTTAAGTATAAAGTTGTAACTTGTTGACCATACCCCCTTGTTTTGACTTCCCAATATGTCGTTGCTGAATACTTCCCTGAAGGAAGAGAAACATATGTTTCAGTTATCGCTCTTTTACTTCGCTGTTTCGTTATCAAATTTGACTCGTCTAATGAAGCTATGTTTATCGTATAATCTGATTTCATGTTCTTTTTATAAATCACGTACTGTTCTAAAATCATTATTATTTCATCACTATCAAGTTCTTCATACAATCGCTCACTGTTTGGAGTAAAAACTGTATTTACTAATAACTCCATATCATCATCAGTTATATTACGCGACCCTTCCGCATTAACTGGCACAACTACAACCATAAACATCAAAAGAGATAAAACGGAAACACTAAACATCTTAAATAATTTATTCATTTTCATTTTCTCCTTCTACCTTTCGGTTTATAGGAAAAACGTAACATATGTGTTATTTGTGAAATAGTATACTTGATTAAAATGTTGTATTTGATGTCTAAAACGCAAAAAAAACAAGAACAAAAATGCTTGCACATAAATTATATCATAAAGAAATCGTATCCCACCCCCTGAGATACGATTCTTTTCAAATGACCCCCACCGATCATTTGAGTTGTGCTACCCCTGCCATATATAAATAATACGCACTGTATAGTGCGTTTTTTATTGTTTTCATTTATTTAAAACCGTACAAATGCTATTTTCACTACATCACTAAACCAGAAAAATTAATAAGAAAAACTCGGATAAGGAAATAATCAGAAAATCATCATCACTCCGAAAATCTATTTCAACAGATAAAAGACATGATTTAACATGTCTTTTATCTTACAATCTCTACAAAGAACAATCCCTCAGAGAAGTAAATCTTCTTCTGTTTGCCATCAATCGTTGCGAGGTACATTTCGCATGTGTATCCAGTTTGGCTCTTCACGAAAGATCTAGATTCAAATTCAGTTATCTCAAAGCGCTTATCACCCCAGTACATAGCGAGCAAGTGTATTTTGCCGCTTGCATTATATATTAACTCTACATCTACATTTACGCGTTTGTAATAGCCTTCCATATGTTATACATTAATGACGATGAATCAATGGTTGTTAAACTAATCCATAATCTGTATGTAGAAGATGGTATGTCTATACTAAAAGTTGTCGAGTAATTAAGAATTAATGGATATATGAATGGAAAACTAAATTGGAATGTACATAGTGTTCGTCGAATTCTAGAGAATACAGTGTACATAGGAATGGATTATAGAAAAGACTTGGATAAAACATTCTATAAAGTAGCCCCACCTTTGGTTAGTGTAGAATTAAGAGAGAAAGCTATTAAGCTATTAGGTACAAGAAAACACAATAGTAAGAAATCAACTAAACACCTCTATTATCAAAAAGTACGATGTTTTGATTGTGACAATATTTGTATTAACGATAAATCATCAAAAGGATGTCGCTACTACCTATGCTCAAAGTGTTTAAAAAGATATAGTGAAATAAAACTTGATGATGAATTAGGCTTTGAGATTACAACAGAAATATTAGTGAGAACCAACAAAACTCTTTCGGAAGAAGCTAAAAAAGAATTTAAGAAAATTCAGCAAAAAGAAAAAATAGTTCAAGAATTGTACGAAGAAGAACAAATCAGTAAGAATGCATATAGAATTGAAAAGAAGTTCATTAGCCAATCTCGTAGGCTGTATCTCCAAGAGTTAGCATCTAAATCAAATCTGCCTATAGACTGGTTTCATTTGTCGATCGTTCAAAAAAAGAAGCACATCAAAAAAGTCGTAATCGAAGTGTCTGTAAATATGAGAAAAAGTATGTTATAGATACTGAATATAAGTAATAATGTCTTCGAATTGTTCAAGCGACGAATATTTTTTATTGGATAACAAGTTTATCGGAAAATGAAAGCGTTTACTTCTTTCTTGAAATTGATATAATGACAGTAATATAGCCATAGAAAGGAATACAAATATTTAAAAACTGAATAAGGATTTCTTTTTCAAATCAAGGAGGTATAACCAATGAAAAAGATTTTGAAATTAGTTAGTGTATCAATTTTATCTTGTATGATGGCATTGTGTTTGATAGTTCCTGTAAGTGCTGAAGAACAACCAGGATTATATGAAGTCACAATAGCAGATATAAAAGAAGAGTTATCAAATGAAGAAATTATTCAAGAATTAATAAATTACACCACCGAAATAAAATACGAATTGTCGATAACGTCTGATTTTGAAAAGAAAATTCAACTTACGCAAATGATTGAATCTTTATCAGAATTATTAAACTATGTAGAAGTTCCAGAAGAAGATAAAACAATCGAAAGTGGATTTCGACGTTCTTCGCAGTATGACGATGAAATACAACAGCAAGGATATGCTACAGGAAAATCAAATGCCGCTTTAATAATTGCTTATTTTAAAAACAAGGGGTATAATTTGTCAGCTGAATTATTAACATATGCTACTGTCAATAAATCAAAAAATAATACTTACTATCCAACGAATGGTTCAAAAGTACGAAGTTCAGATTTTTTTAATAATTTAGTTTCTACAAAAAACCACAGTGGGTCGTCATCATTTACAGGATCAAACTCAAATATGGATTTGTATTATGCAATCCATCGTTTTAATTATACGTACACCGCATCAAATAAATTATTAGTAATATCTGATTATTATGATTTTGCATACGAGGATAATTATGGAGGATTAGCAGGGGTGGCAGTTCGAGCTATGTATAATGCTCAATATTATGGAGCAATTGTTCCATACAACGTAAGAATTCAACAATATAAATAAGAAATAATTTAATATGAAAAAATCATTTATAAAACTTACAGCATTTTTTTTACTTTTATCACTTTCTGCATGTAACCAAAGCAATGAAACAATGCGATTTAATCAGTGGAATTTACTTAAGCCTACTTCAGAGTTATTATATAGCTATTCTGATAAAGAACGAGGCATACATGGTGATGGTGTTGACTGCTATGTTTATAGACTATCTCCAGATTATAAAGAGTATGTTACTGATTTTTTAAAAGACAGCGATATTAGTATAACTAACCCAAAATCTATATTAAGTTTTCCTAGTGATATAAGTGAAGAAATATTTAAAATTAAAAATACTGAGATAATCGAGTATTTAAATACTTTGGACAATTTATATTTAGCATTAGTTCCTAATAAAAATGACAAATTGTTAATTATTGTTGATGAGAGCAATGAAAGAATTAGTTTTGTTTTTTCCTTTTATTAAACAGATGACAAGCCACTTTATTACAAATGGTGCTTGTCATCGCTATGAAATAGTGCCATAATTATAATGCAAAGTTCAATTACTTAAGCGTATTTGAACAGAAACTAATCAAGACCCTTTACACAATCGGCACAAAGTTCGATTATGTTAATAGGGGTGCCACCATTCAAAGAAAAGCAACTTCTGATTTTAGCTAAATCAGAAGTTTTTTAATGATATTGCTTCAGTAATTCGAAAAAATAATGAATTAGATTTTTACTTTTCAGATAATCTCGTTCATAAATGTCGCAAACAACTCAGTATAAAATCAGAAGCTAAACATTATCAATATAAGAAACTAGGCGATAGATTTAGGGCATAGATAATTGTATAACGTCTATTTCTTATACATAGGGGAAAGGAATAAACACACTTTTCCATATAACAACCAGTAAAAATAGAATTATAGGAATGAGTTTTCGATATGTTTTGTTTGATTTCCTCTCTTTTGATTGACTTCTTATGTCTATTAATAAGATTAGAAAAATAATCATAAATGATGCAATATCTACATCTATTGATTTGTATTTAAAGAGTATTCCGAAGAGTAGATTTACAATTACAATTGCATAAGAGGATCCTGTGAGATTTTTGAAATCAGTCATTAATAGTATACTCACGTGTAAGAGTTGTACCATAAACCCAAACAGAATAATCAGCATTTCGATAGACATCGATTTTAGCTTTTAACCTTGTTACGCCGTCAACTCTTGATTGAGTTCTCGTGATGGTATAGTACAAATCAGTCCCGTACGAAACTCTTTGATATACTGCAGCTGAAAAACCTAATAGTGCTGGTATTGGATTACCAAATGTTAGAAGACTAGCGGCCATTCCAGCAGCCATTGAATATACCGATGACCCGTTGTAACTACCATAACTGATGGTAGTTCTTTTCGGATAGTCATATCTGTCTCTTTTTATTCTTTTGAAGTCTGTTCCAAACAACTCCATATTTATTAGATCCATCTCCGTTTGAGTTATAAAGACTATTTCTGTAGTCTCAACTGTGGCATCAGCTCTTATGATATCTTCATCCGCGCTCACAGGTATTGCTATTCCTATTATCAATAATGTGGATAGAATGGAAATACATAACAGTTTAAGTAGTTTACTCATTTTCATTTTCTCCTTCAACCTTTCGGTTTATGAGAAAAATATATCACAGGTCTTTTTTATGAATACACGGTATCTGTTTGAGTGGTATAACATACGTTTTTAAGTGGTATAACTTACGCATCAGATGCATTTTTTAAAGACATAAGATACGTAATTCATGCCATTATTCCGATGTATGTTTCACCATGATGTATAATACGCAAATACAAAGGGGAACATTATGAAATCAAAATATACTATTGTTATCGGACTTTTATCCGTAATCATTTTACTTTTAATTATCGTGATAATGGGGTCGGGAATCTACATTTTCAAAATTTTGCCAGAACACAACGTAACAGAGTCTCACATTCAGACACCACTGCAAACAAACTCCGGGAAGCCAAGTGATTCGAACACTATTACCCCTACACCTGACACCACCGCATCTGCATCACCTGATGCAACAAGCCTCACAATCGATACAGTCGATGCATACCTACATGACTATGCAAATTATCGATACACATATAAACAACAACATGGTTACATCAATGATTTTTCAATGACAGAAATCGGTGTAAGTCAAAGTGCCAATAAGGTAGGTAAAGTTTTTCAGGTTACTTATGACCGATACGGACACAAAAAACAAGAATTCTATTTTGTCGGAATTGATTTCCAACAAAACGCAAGCCAGCTCATCATTTCTGATTTGGTTGACGAGAGCGATGACACTTTGAAAGACCTCGTTGAAGATGTACGAGATAAGGGATTTATCATCGTATTAAACCAATAGTACTTCACCTTACATCATATATTGCGGATAATTTTGTAATCGATATAAATATTTATTTCCGTTCATTTTTGTTTAGTTTTAAGCAAGTTCGAACAATCTCATGCTGTACGATTGCGACCAATTAAACAAACTCCACCATTTATTCTTATTTACTTTATAAAAGAAACCGCATTCATATCTTTACTCATGGGATAAAGTGTGATAATATTTAAAAAGAATATGACCAAAACATTCAATAATACTTTACGCTATTATTACATGCTTCATATTTTAGAGGGAGGTATTATTCTATGGAATCAGGAAAAGTAAAATTCTTTAACGCAGAAAAAGGCTTCGGCTTTATCATCGTTGACGGATCAAACGAAGAAGTATTCGTACATTTTTCTGCAATCGTTTCAGAAGGTTACAAAACATTAAACGAAGGCCAAGCAGTATCATTTGATATTGTTGAAGGTCAACGTGGTAAACAAGCTGACAACGTACGCGGTTTATAAGAACTGAATACAACAAAAGGAGCCTCGGCTCCTTTTTTATTTATCTTTGAATCAAGCGACGCTTGATTTTTTTTAGCGATTTGTGACTTTCATCACACGTGCTTGTTGGCTTCGTGTTTGGTCATCAATCTTCAACTCAATGTATCGAATTGTTTCTTTGATATCTGGAATTGTTTTATATTCGAGAGCATTAACTCTACGGCGCGTTAATTTAATCTCTTCCGACAGCATGAAACATTTTTTCTCAAGGGATGCCAGATCTACGATTCGTTGAAGACTCTGAGCGCCCTCTTCCTGCATCGTATTAACATGGGAATTCGTTAGAAGCACCGAAGTTGTTTTGGCTGGTGCTTCCCCTTGAATCAGTTCATAATGTGGAATATCAATGCCCATAACGGATTGAAATTCCATTTTTAAACTTGGTGATGATTGATTGTTTCTTAATATCGCATTCAAAGTTTGATTACTTAATTCTAATGATGCGTAATTATATTCTTGATTCAGAACATCAAATTCATAGTCAACTTGCTTGCGAAGACTTAATGCATCTTCATAATACTCCATAAAATTACGAATCAAGGCATCCTGCTTTTGTTTCAATAAGCGGTGTCCTTTTTCTGCAATCAACAAGCGTCGTTGTAGATTTTTAAGTTCCATCCGTGTTGGGTTAACTTTTAAACGAGCCATATCAATCCACTTTCTTATAGTATTTATCAAGATAGACATCACGAACACGTTTTAACTCAGCTTTAGGTAATATCGAAAGCAAATTCCACCCCAGGTCTAATGACGCTTCTATGCTTCGATTTGTATAAAATCCTTGACCAATAAACTCACGCTCAAAACGACGTGCAAACTCTAGGTATTTTCGGTCGGTTTTCGAGAGTGACCCTTCTCCAAGAATTGCTGCCAACTCTGCCGTTTCCTTACCACGTGCATAGGAAGCAAAGAGTTGATTCATTACATCAGCATGATCTTCACGGGTTTTACCTGTACCAATTCCTTTATCTTTGAGACGGCTCAAGCTCGGTAAAACATCAACGGGTGGTGTAATATCTTGTTGATTTAAATCACGAGACATAATGATTTGTCCTTCAGTGATGTATCCCGTCAAGTCGGGAATTGGATGTGTCTTATCGTCTTCTGGCATTGATAAGATTGGAATCATTGTAATGGATCCATTTCTATTTTTTAGTTTACCTGCACGTTCATAGAGGGTTGCAAGATCTGTATACATATATCCTGGATACCCTCGACGTCCTGGAATTTCACGTCGCGATGCTGAAATCTCGCGTAACGATTCTGCATAGTAGTTCATATCACTCATGACTAAAACGACATGCATATCTTTTTCAAATGCGAGATACTCTGCTGTGGTAATCGCCATGCGTGGTGCAAGAATTCGTTCTATTGCTGGATCATTCGCAAGGTTCACAAACATAACTGTTCGATCAATTGCTCCAGTTCTTTGGAATTCATCTTCAAAGAAACGTGACTCTTCAAAAGAAATTCCCATCGCACAGAAAACAACTGCAAAATCAACATCGTCATCTAAGACTTGGGCTTGACGTACGATTTGAGCTGCAAGTTCGTTGTGTGGCAAACCTGATCCAGAAAAAATCGGCAATTTTTGTCCAACAACCAGGGTATTAAGCACATCAATTGATGAAATACCTGTTTGAAGAAATTGGTTGGGATATTCGCGAAGTAACGGATTCATGACACGTCCATTTACGTCTCGCTCCGCATCACCAAGTAACAGTGGTCCATTGTCACGAATCACGCCTTTTCCATCAAAAACGCGACCTAACATCGTTTCCGATACTTTCAGACTCATTGGTTTCCCTTGGAAGTGAACCCGTGTTTCGTCTGGACGAATTCCCATACTTGATTCATACAGCTGAATAATTGCTTTGTCATCCTCTATTTCAAGAACACGTCCAATTCGACGGTCGTGTTTATCGATGATGATTTCCACATGTTCATCAAACTGCACATTTTCAACATTTTCAACAATGAGAAGCGGACCAACCACTTCGTTAATGTTCTTATAACCCTTCATGATTGTCCCCTTCCTTTAATGTCATAAATTCTTTTTCTGCTGCGTCTAATATTTTTAAAAGTTCTGGTGTTTTGTCACTTGGTTGATATTTCATGCGTGAAATATCGTAGAGTATCTCCATATTTGTAATATCTCCAATTAGAATATGATCATGAATGAGATATTCTTTTGCAAGGGCATAGAATCCTAAAATGACAACCATCATATTGGCTTGCTTTTCATAGGAAGTATACGTATCTTCTTCTTGGAAGGCATTTTGTTGTAAGTAGTCTTCGCGTATCATGCGTGCTATTTCCAATTTTAAGATGTCTTGGTCTGATAGCGTATCTTTTCCTACGAGTTGAACAATTTCTAACAGTTGTTGCTCATCCTTAAGAATCGACAAGGCTTCTTGACGATTTTTTACAAAATGTTTATGAACATTTTGTTTCAAAAACCGTTCTGTAGGTTTTTGATATAGCGAGTAACTTTCAAGCCAATCGATAGCGGGAAAGTGACGCATGTGAGCGAGTGATGCGTCTAAGGCCCAGAATACCTTAACAATTCGAAGTGTAGCTTGTGTTACCGGTTCTGACAAATCTCCCCCAGCCGGTGATACAGCTCCAATCATTGTCACAGATCCTTGTTGTTTGTTTAATGTTTGGACCACTCCCGCACGTTCGTAAACATCAGCCAACCGTGAACTTAAGTATGCAGGATACCCTTCATCTCCTGGCATTTCTTCTAATCGGCCACTCATTTCTCGAAGAGCCTCTGCCCACCGAGATGTTGAATCAGCCATGAGCGACACATCGTAGCCCATATCGCGGAAGTACTCAGCGATCGTCATTCCTGTATAGATTGATGCTTCTCGTGCCGCTACGGGCATATTCGAGGTGTTTGCAATAAGAATTGTTTTATTCATAAGGGGTTCTTTAGTACGGGGATCTTCAAGTTGTGGAAATTCATTCAAAACATCTGTAATTTCATTCCCACGTTCGCCACATCCAATATAAACAACCATGTCCGAGTTGGACCATTTCGCAAGCTGGTGTTGAACAACTGTTTTTCCAGACCCAAAGGGCCCTGGAACACAAGCCGTTCCACCTTTAGCTACAGGAAAAAACGTATCAATAATTCGTTGTCCTGTAATCAATGGTTCATTCGGCATTTCTTTTTGCAAGTAGGGACGCGATTTTCGAATGGGCCAATAGGACATCATCACAATGTCATGGTTTCCTTCTTCGTTTTTAATGACAACTACGGGTTCTGTAACATCCTTCATTCCTGGGTAGACATGGATGACTTCACCCTTTAATCCGTGAGGAACCATAATACGATGTTCAATGCCATTTTCCATGACATATCCGACAATCTCGCCTTCAGTTACAAAATCAGCGATGGCAACTCTTGGGATGAAGTCCCATTTTTTTGTTTTATCGATGGCATCATAATGAAGGCCACGGGCAAGAAATTCTCCAACATTATTGGCATACGTTTCAAGATTTCGTCCCACCCCATCTAAAATTTGCGACAAGATACCTGGTCCTAAAACGATACTGAGTGGACGATGTGTTGAAA
Organism: Erysipelothrix anatis; assembly: GCF_009828745.1. Taxonomy (GTDB): domain Bacteria; phylum Bacillota_I; class Bacilli_A; order Erysipelotrichales; family Erysipelotrichaceae; genus Erysipelothrix; species Erysipelothrix anatis. Next base: position 31,930 of record NZ_WTSX01000011.1, on the reverse strand, counting down.
CAACTGGCTCACCAATTTTGATGCCTGATGTTTCCTCATACACTTGGATAGATGCTTTATTGCCACGTATTTCTATTATTTCACCGAGTAAATTCTTATCTGATACATAAACGGTGTCGTACAAGCGCGCACTTGGGATATCTTTCGCGACCACTAAGGGTCCTGATACTTTGGTTATTGTTCCATAATTCAAACTAATTCCTCCTAAACTTTAAGCGTTCCAATCGCTTGTTCAATTGATTCGTGGAGCCGCTTCTGTGCTTCTTTATGGGACCCAACGCCATCCGATAACATCACGATGGTTAAAAGTGGGTCGGTATTATAATTGTTAATGGCTTCTTTGTGGTCTCGATAAATCGTTTCGTCCACAAGGATAAGTTCTTTTTGGTTTTGTTTCAGTTCGCGTAGTAATGGTGCTATTGATTCATGACGTTTAACGCGATACACTGCGATGCCCATACTCTCAAGTAGCGCGTGGCCATCGTCATAGGAAAGATAGAGTATATTATGCATCATATCTCCTTATATATTTTTCAATCGGCGTATCTAAGTACGGACGTTTTAGATAAATCTTAAGATTGTTGAGGCGCAACATATACTGAATTGCCAGTACAAATGTTGCATCTTCAGTCGTTAGATCTCTAAGCATATCATCAAAGAAATGAAATACCGTCTCATCAAAACATCGCATGATGTTATCGATCGTTACAGCACGCATCGTCGTGTGATAGGGACTGTGACTCAATAAATGATTCACATCAGCATACCGTTGGTATGCTTCCGCTGGAATTAAGCCAACTGCACTTGTATCAATTTCCTGCTTTTGCATATGTCGAAGTATATTCGCATAATCAAGTAACATTGCAGCGTAGCGATTGGCTGTTTTAAGGTGAAACGATTGTTGGCATACCTCACGCAACATGTAGTCAAGTTGCTGATCAACCTTTTTTGAGGTCTCGAGATCATAGGTTAGCGTAATCAGTTGGATATACTGTGCATCAATTCCGTGACGGACAAGCATACTTTTAAGATCCGAAACATGCTCATTGATGATCGCATCGGCAGCATACATATTGAGTCCTTCTTGACCTGATGCGCGTTGAATTTCTTTATTTAAGGATGCGATTTCGCGATTCAGGAGCACATTAAGCATTGAAACACTAGCATTCATGATGGTCACCAAACAAAATTTGATAGATTTTTGTCGTGAATAATTCTCGATTCATCTCAAAATATTGTTTGTACTCTACATTCACATCATAGTTATCGTAATTGAGTACAAAACCATTTTGAATGGATGAATCACAGACAACTTGGTATCCTTGGCCAAATGTTTCCAAACACACTTGATAATGCGCTTCGCAGATCAAAATACGAGGTTTTTTCGTTTCGTCTTTGCTCAAAGCATTATTCATTAAGAGCATTGTTTGTTCTGGGCTTAAGGCTTCAAATGTCGCAATCACATCATCATAAATTCGTGACACAAATTCATGTTTGAGATTCTCAACCCGCTCATGCTCATGTTTCTCGATATTTCGAAATGTTCGTTTCTCAAGTTGCTTGGCTTCCGCTTCAATTTTTTTAAGTCGAAGTGATTGGCGTTCATTACCTTCTTGAATCATCTGATCATAGAGTTTTTGACCTGCTTTATGAGCCTGTTCTACCGTTTCTTGAAATGATGCATCTGCAGATTTTTGAATCGATGCTAAGATCAATTCAAATCCTGTTTGAGTCATTAGAACGTCACCGTACTTAAGATAATAATTGATGATACAAATGCTAACAATGCGTAAGTTTCAACCATAACTGCATAAATGATATTCTTTGTCATTTCATTTTCGTTACGCGCTAGCAGATGAACACCTGATACGGCAACACGAGCTTGTGCAAGTGCGGTAGGCCCACCAACAATAATCATTGGCAAACATGCCATAAAGATGTATAAGCCTTCTTGTAAGCCCATCCCGACGTGCAAACGGCTTAACGTCATGATTGCAATAACAAAACCATACAAACCTTGCGAAGCAGGCATCATTTGAAGTAAAAGACTCTTACCAAATTTCTCTGGCTCATCAACAATTAAACCGGTTGTTGCTTCACCAACCATACCGACTCCTTTTCCACTATTGTATCCTGGAATTGCAACGACAAGCCCCATTCCTAAGACCGCAAATATGAGGCCTCCGTATTCCATAAAATATTGCATGAATGACATATTAATACTCCTTTTCTAATTTAATGTATGTTGGTTCTTCAATAAAGTTTTTAAAAGGTTTTCCCCCACCAATGAAGAATTTACCGAAGAATTCGACGTATGTAAGTCGTGCTGAGTGAACATACGAACTCAAGCCACTTATTAATAAGTTAAAGGTATGGCCAAAGATAAAGATGATGACTCCGGCAATAACACCGATAATGCCCATGCCACTGACCATATCAACCATCATGTTGAAAGCTACACCAATTGATGCGCCCGCTAATCCTAATGCCATTAAACGAGAGTAGGAAACAACATCACCCAGGTAATTGGTAAGGCCATATAAACTGTAGAGTCCTCCGGCGGCTTTACCTCCAAGAGATTTTGCATTACGCCCATTTGTGAGGACAATACCAACCATCCCGATGAGCATCGCAATTTGGGCATATCCCATATAAGCCACATAAGCATCGGTAAAGAGTTGCGTCACAAAAATACCCACACCTGAAAGTGTCAAGTACCAAAAAATGACATCGTATAAAATGTAACGTTTTTTATAATCACGGTAATAGATATACCCTTTTACCCCTAATCCTACGAATAAATGAACAACGCCAAACATAAGCGCCATAATCAACACACGGTTGTATTCACTGTTTATATCAATAACTGGTGTCAGTGGAATTAAACCACCAAAAAATGAGCCATACATAAGACCCCAAAACATAGTCGGTACACTTACGTACAGCAAGAGGCGAACCATATTTTCCACACTTGGTTTAAGTGTTATTCTTTTGAGTACAATTGATAAAATTATTGCCATTACCAAACCATAACCAGCATCAGCCAGCATCATTCCGAAGAAAAATGCATAGAACGGTGCCAAGATCGGTGTTGGGTCTAATTCATTATATTGTGGTTGAGAGTACATGTTCGTAATCGGTTCGAATGCTCGAGCAAACCGTTTATTTCTCAATTTAATGGGGACCTCACGCGAATGAATCGGAGCCGCTTCGAGACTTAAGTCATAAGCCCCTTGCGTTGCCGCATCAATCATGGTTCGAAAGATACCTTCGTCATCTGTCTCTACCCAACCCCGAATTAGTGTAACGTGAGATGATGTTTGAAATTTCAATTTTTCAGTTTCGCGAAGTGCCTCATTTCGTAGCGCTTCATAATGTGCTTGGAGAATTTCCGTATAGAGACTTACCTGTGTTAAAATCTCATATTCATTCTCCCGTTTATCTAAAATATCTTGAAGTGTATTTTTCATCTTCTGGACAATATCTTGGATATGAAGTGATGTGGATGATCGATATTCCATATCATATTTTTCTGTAATAATTGATACTCTTTCAAAGTTCTCAGATGATGGAATGATAACAAAGACACCATAGTGGTCACCTTTTTCAAATTTATGCATATAATACAACGAATCAATCGGGTTTAATTCATCAAGGATTGCAGATACGTTCTCCGCTGGAACATTACCAATAATCGGTTTTTGTTGAATTAAACTACGGATTTCTTGTGTTGTTAGTGATCCTTTACGAATCGGACTGTGATGGATAAATTGCTTAAAAGTTTTCTTATCGTGTTCATTAAATTCCAAGAATAAGTCAGTAATCGCACCCAAACTGTGTTCCTCAATGACAGCATTGAGTTCACTCAATGACATTGATTGGATGCCAAGTTGGTTCATACGATCCTTCTTCTTATTTTTCTTATCAAGTTCTTTGATTTTTTTTAATACAGTTTGAATATGTTCTTGTTTTTCAAGATTTCGGTCGAAATCATAGGTTGAGTTATAGTGTGAGAAACCTTCGTAGACTTCTGGATTTTCTGCAAACATAACTGTTTGAAATTTTTGCATTTCGCTCATTATATGATCGACATTTTCCGAATTTACAAAGAGTTTGTATTCACTCATTTTAACAATCGCCAAACTCAAACACCTCCTCAATGATTGAATTTAATGCAACGTCTTTTTTGGCTTCATAATATGCCGTAATCTGTGCTTCTGATTCTTGCGACTTTGCATGCAAAAGCTGACCTCGAGCCTTGGCATTGTGAACTGCTTGAGCATTGCGTTGCTTTTGCACCTCAGTTTGCACTTTCTGTTGCTTGGCACAGTCTTCTTGTGCCTTGTGCCTGTAGTCACTCACAATATCGTCATAAACCTGGGATAGGCTTTCAATCGTGTCTTGATATGACTTTTCGACAGTCCTTATCGCTTCTATTTTTTTATTCAATAATCTTCACCCTCTCTTATGAAAAACTGGTCAATACCTCGGCACTGCGTTCATACAACGCATTATGTGGTATCGCTAGTGACTGCTCGACAAGATCAGTAATTTCCCGTTTACTGATTGGGTATACTTTGGTTAACCCATAGATTCCTTCAAGCGTTACAACGAACATAAGTTTTGGATGTTGAATTTGAAAGTATCCTTGAGCCTGACCTTCTTCAATAATTTGCTCGACAATCTTTTCCGCAAACTTAAGATAACGTTCATGAAATGATGTAATTAAATAAGCATCTTCTTGGTTTGGATGGATTGGTCTTAGCCCGTAGTATGGATGAATTTCATAGAAAGTATCGAGTAGAATCAAAATTTTATCTAAAACGTCGTGTCCATGATTGGATAAGCGTTGACTCAAAATGGATACCTGTTCTTCACACAGACTATCGACTACTGCATCTAGAATTTCATCTTTGGATTTAAAGTAGTAGTACAACAAACCTTTGGCCACACCAACTGCTTTCGCAATTTGTGTAATCGATGTTTTGTCCACACCATACTCTGTAAAAAGCTCATAGGCTTTTGCTACGATTTCTTTCTTTCTTACTTCCGGTAATTTATGTTCTGCCATAGTTTCACTCCAATTTTCTAGATTATATTTCAATATTGACCATTAGTCAATTAGGTCAATTGTATCATATTCCAAAGATTCCAAAGACCATTCTTTAAAATATCATCTAATCTTTTGAGTGCATCGAGCGTTCTTAGATGTCTTGTTTAAGGGACGATATTATATTTCAGTGATAATCTCTATGCTCCTTTTTGCGGAAATCTTAACAGACCCTTAACCTTCCAAATATCACGGAAACACCACAATCATTTCACGTCATTTTCATATTGAAATTGCTTTTCTTTGAATCAATGACAAAAAAAAACAGACCGGAGTCTGCTTTTTCTTATTTGAATTCTTTAACTTCGTTTGTAATTCGCATTTTCGACATTGTATTTGTTTCTTTATCGAATGTGAATGAGATACCCGCATTATATTCACCATACTCTAAAACTGTACGGTAACTTGATCGATCATCAATAATTCCTTTACCATATGCTGCTTCAACCTCTTCAATTGTTGATGCTTGAGTAATACCACCTGGTAATTCAAATTTTAGTGGTGTTGTATCTTTATCATATGTAAAGTTAACAACGAATGAGTTTGAATAGTAGTTCGCATTGTTATCGTAGTTCAAGACACCCATGCGTGTTGTGTAGTTGTCGTAGCGTAGATCTACTCCAGACTTACTATCGCCAGATGCTAAGACTTCGTCATTTGAGACTAGTGTCCATGAGTTTTTCACAAATTCAGGAACTGGTGCTGGTAAATGATAAACGACATCATTTATTTTAATGGTAAAGCTATTCCACTTTTCACCCAATGCACTTGGTGTTTTATATTTAGCATGAATTGCTGGCGCGTCTTTTGAAACTTCACCATTGATATCATTTATAACGGTATCGTCTAATTCTGAATTAAAGACACTTATTTCGATTAAACGCATGCCTTTACCATCATAATTGATGAATACAAAACGGTAACCACTGTCTCCATATTTGTCTTTATTATATGTTAGAGATTCGTAGTCTTTGTCTTTACCTTCGTGACTTTCTGATGGTTCTCCAAATTTCGCAATAATGTCTTCTTTTTTCGATTCAAAACTTAACCCACCAGAAAGTTGGACATTGGCTATTTTGTCGTCAGACTGATAGGCTCCTTCCATCGTTAAACTAAAGATGTATCCTTCTTTAGCTGTGATAACACTGTTACTTGGATTTATAACCCTTGCAGAAACCTGTAGATCATCTTTTTTGAACGTAATCAGTTCTCTACGATCTGGTTTGATTTGGATTGACGCATCATCAGTTGGTTTCCAACCTAAGGCCTCAAAATCTGAGAACTTCATTGGTAATTCAATCTTCTCACCTTCAAGTGCAAAGACCAATTCATATTTGTCTTCTGGCAACTCTACCTTTTTCGATTTACCAGATGTTGTACATCCTGATACAACACCTAAAACTAAAAGTAGTACCAGAAATTTTCGCAGCGTGTGCTTCATATTATTTCCCCCCGAGTTTCACAAGCCTTTTAAATAGTATCTGTTTTGCTTGATATACATAGTTTATCAAGGAATTTCACACATATCGCACACACATTCCTAACTCACCACTACATTCTTCATTACCGTGATACATTGGAAACACTTCGCGAGTTTTTAGCTTAGGCTTGTACAATACTTGCTTTTACTCACAATTATTCGCCTGAGCACATCCCATCCCAATATCTTGAGAGTGTGCTATTCTTGGTTTTAGAGGAGGTCTACCCATGAACAAAACATTTCGAAACATAAGCATCGTGTTTGTAGGCATTGTTTTAATCGTTACAGTGATCATGTATGCACAACGACATACATCACCCAAAAAACCACAAGGAGAACCAACTATGATTGATGTATCAACCGAAACACTCGTAAAAAGCGTTACCGATTCTGACCTTACAACTTTACAGGCAATCCTGAACACGGGAACCTACGAAATCAATGCCACGAACTCTAAGCAGGAACCCCTTATCCTTATCGCAACTCACAACAATAACATAGAGATTGCGCAACTGTTAATCGATAACGGTGCCAATGTTAACCTTCAAGATACAATTCAAGACTCAGCGTACCTCTATGCTGGTGCACAAGGACGGACTGAGATTTTGGATTATATGTTACAGCATGCTGATATCGATTTTTCCGTAGTTAACCGATATGGCGGCAACACACTCATTCCTGCAGCTGAGAAAGGTCATATTGATACCGTACGCTTGCTGGTCGCAAATCCGAACATTGATATCAACTTTCAAAATAATTTTGGCTACACGGCACTTATTGAGGCCGTAGCACTTACCGATGGAAGCAAAACTTATCAAGATATCGTCCAAATACTCGTTGACAACGGTGCAGATACCAACATCCGAGATAACAGCGGCAAAACAGCCCTTGACTATGCCCAAGAGCGTCAGTTTGATGCGATGATAGCAATCCTCCAATAAATATAAAAAAAGATATCTGATGGCCCAGATATCTTTTTTTTTGTATACATTAACCGGTATACCGGTATCATTATAGTTTTATTGCAGTTTCTTCTTCATTGAAAGGCGTTACCCCATATCCGGTAACAAAACTATTATAGTTTTTTTCTTTATGATTCGGTTCAATATGTTACGAACACCTTATTTGATGTTACAAACGTAAAAAAAAAGTGGTAAATTACCACTTTCCTTCTTTCAACTCTTGATAGACACGTGAGATTGGGAGTCCCATTATGGTGTAATAATCACCGACAATAGACTCAACAAACAATGCCGCATGTCCTTGGATACTATAGCTACCAGCTTTATCCATTGGATCTTTAGTTGCTACGTAATTCTTAATTTCTTCGTCACTCAGTTCAAAAAACGTTACTGTTGCTTTGACTGAGAAGACACGTTCAAGGTTGCTTGAAATCAACGCTACGCCAGTAATGACTTCATGCGTACGACCTGATAATGATCGTAACATGCTACATGCGTCTTCTTCATTTTTAGGTTTACCCAGTACTTTTCCATCCAACACGACAACTGTATCAGAACCCAGGACAATATTATCCTGTGAACCTTCGAATACTGATTTGGCTTTACGGTGGGCCAAATCTTCGATTTGTTGTTCAATCGTAAGTGCTGTATTTAAGACTTCATTTGATGTTGGTGATTCAACACTAAATGGTATTCCTAAAAATGTAACCAATTCGCGACGACGTGGGGATTGGCTCGCTAAAACTAATTTCTTATGCATAAACTTCCTCTTTCCAAATAGTATTATAAACTATTTGTTCCGAATATACACATGTTTCACGTTAGTATCTGGAATTCGTCGTTCTTCAATTTCGAATGCATTCATCGATTTAACGAGTGGTGTTAACTGATGAAAGCCAAAACTACGTGGGTCAAAATCTGGTTGCTTTTTGATGATATGGTTTCCTAAATCACCCATAAAGACATATCCATTATCGTCAGCGAGGTCATTGACCGATTCTGCAATAAGATCGTACAGTTTTTGATCCGCGGTTTGTTGTCCATTTACTGATGGACGTACAGCTGGAACATCTTTCTCAATATTTTCTATATAGACAAATTTATCACACGACGCAATAAATGCAGTCGGTGTCTTTTGCTCACCCATACCGATGACATATTTGCCTGACTCACGCAAACGAACTGCAAGACGCGTGAAGTCTGAATCGCTCGACACAAGACAGAAGCGCTCCACATTTCCTTCATAGAGTATATCCATAGCATCAATAATTAGCGCCGAGTCTGTTGCATTTTTACCTGTTGTATAGGAGTACTGTTGAATCGGTGTAATAGCATGTGATAGCAAATGGCTTTTCCATCCTGATGCAGTTTGACGTGTCCAGTCTCCATAAATTCTTTTAATGGTTGGTGTTCCATAACGTGCGACTTCGCGCAAGACACCACCAATGTTACTATACGGGATATTATCGGCATCGATTAATACCGCAATTCGTTTATCATTTTTTGTTTGCATAGGTTCTACCTCTCTATTTTAAAGATAACGCCATGTTCTGTATTGATTGCGGATACATGGTAACCATAATTCGATGTAACTTTGTGGACAATTGATAAGCCCAAACCAAATTGCCCACCTTCGCCCATTTCATAAGCTTTGAACAACTGTTCAATTTTTCCTTCAGCTATGTGACTTCCATCATTATATACAGAAATCATGTGATCATCGGTTTCAATAACTATTTCTGTTTGTGCGTACCGTAACGCATTATCTAATAAGTTTTCAATCACGACACGCCATGGCTCTTCGGATCCATAGATTAAGCTATTGTCTCCAACAACTACAATACTGACATCTTGGCGCAACTGATTCGATGATACAATTACTTGCTCGATAATTTCCTTTACTTCAAATTCGTGATTCTGATCAATTTGTTCAGACGTTAAATAATCCATTCGGTTTAAAGTTAGTAGATTGTAGACTTTTTTCTCCAAACGATCTGCATGTTCGATAATAACATCGACACTCTTTTCCAGTGTTTCATAAGGATAAACACCATCTTTGATTGCTTCTCCATATGATTTAATGGTTGCGATTGGTGTTTTTAAATCATGAGAAATGTTTTGAATCATTTCTTCTTTAACCTTCTCTTGATGTCGGATAACATCATTCATTTCAACCAACACTTCTGCTAACTGGCCAATTTCATCCTCACGGTTTATAACCAGTGTTGCATCTTCATTCCGTTTTACTTTTTCAATATAGTTTCGAATTACATTGAGGGGGTGAATAATCGACGATACCCAAATTAAGAGAGTCATAAATACCAATGCAATTAATACCATTAAGATATTAACAACACTATTCAACATCATGTCTTTAAATGCATCATTATAGTCGCGAGATATAATGGTCGCAATTGATGCATTTTTTGAAGGGATATTGGTTATTGTATACAATCTTGAATCGGAGTAAATATAATTTACTGAGTCACCATATTGATTATTATCCATTTGGATCTCGATTTGTCTGAGAAGACGCTTATCGAGGGTTTCCATACCATTGGACAAATACTTCCCATCTGGAGTGCTAATAATATGTATCATATTTGGATTGGGAGCGCCAAATAAGTACGGGTCTTCGATATCATTTGTATAATTGTAAATGACATCTTGTTGTTTGAGTTTAATAACATCATAAATCTGATAATCAACGAGAACATCCATGTTCTTCGAAATAGTTCCAAAGATAAAGAATAAAAAGAAAGTCATCGTCAAAACAACAATCAATACTAATTGCTGCGTCAACGATAACTTTCTTATGTACTGCCCGAATTTTTTCACTATCCGAGTCGGTATCCAAAGCCATAAATTGTTTGGATATTAAGATCTGGCATCTTCTTGCGAAGACGGCGGAGTGTATCATCAACAACACGATCTGATCCGAAATAGTTGGTTTCCCACACATGGACAAGAATTTGTTCACGTGTAAAGGCAACACCTCTATTTTTGACAAACAGCATGAGGAGATCGAACTCCTTGGTTGTTAATTCTAATTCATAGTTATCTTTGGATGCTTTTCGTTGTTTTTCATCGATGACATAGCCGTCAACTTCGGTTTGAATATCTTGGCTATAGACACGTTTGATTATATTATTAACTCTTAAAACAAGTTCTTTTGGGGAGAATGGTTTTGTGATATAGTCATCACTTCCTTTTTCAAGCCCAATAATGCGGTCAAACTCTTTATCTCTTGCTGACATGAAAATGACGGGGGTGGATGGATCATGAGATTTTACAAGCTCAATGAGATCATAACCACTCTTGTCATCCAACATAATATCTAATATCCAGAGATGGACATCATCATCTTGCGCATGAATGCGCGCTTCTTCATAGGTAAAATATGAGCGCACTTCGTATCCAGCATTTTCTAGGTAGCTTTTTACAAGTTCATTCAAATCTTTTTCATCTTCAACAATGTTAATAACATGTTTCATAGGATCACCTCTATTGAATAGTTTTGATTACATTCATCATATCATTCACGTAATGATTACACAATTCGTTTGTTTCTGCTTCAACCATTACACGAATCAGTTGTTCAGTTCCGGATGGGCGTACTAAGATACGGCCTGCATCACCAAGTTCATTTGTAATACGTTCAATTGCTGATTGGACATCAGGATGATTCATAATAACATTTTTATCTTCAATTTTTAGGTTTTCAAGGAGTTGTGGGAATTGGACAAAGTCTTTACCAAGGGTTCCTAATGATTGTTGTGCTTTTGCGACAACTTCTGCAATAACAAGAGCGGTTAAAACACCATCACCAGTTGTTGCATAATCTTTAAGGATGATGTGTCCTGATTGTTCGCCACCGAGCTTATAGTCATTTTTAACCATTTCTGCAAAGACGTTCTTATCTCCAACATCAGTCGTGATAATGTTAAGTCCAATCTTTTCACAGCACTTCATAAAGCCAAGGTTAGCCATGACTGTTGAGACCACTGTATCCTCTTTAAGCATCCCTTTATCACGAAGGTATTGACCCAAGATAAAGAGAATTTCATCACCATCGACAAGTTTACCGTGCTCATTAACTGCTAAACAGCGGTCAGCATCTCCATCGAATGCAAATCCCATATCAGCGTTCAGTTCTTTGACTTTTTCGATGAGAGATTCTGGATGTGTTGAACCACAGTTGGTATTGATATTAATACCATCTGGATTTCCATGCATCACTGTAACATTTGCACCTAATTCTTTGAACGCGCGTTCTGCTGATGATGTTGCAGACCCATTCGCAAGATCAAGCACAATATTTAATCCATCAAAGCGTGCGTCAATTAGGCCTTCAGCGTAGCTCAAGTATTTTTCAAGACCTTCATGGTACTCAATAACTTGGCCAATCTCTGCACCTGTCGCGACATCAATAGCGATTTCACCATCAATGTAGGATTCGATTTCTAGCTCTAACTCGTTTGGAATTTTCATACCATTCGATGCGAAAACCTTGAGACCATTGTCATTAAATGGGTTATGGCTTGCGGAAATCATGACACCACCTTCAAAATCACCCTTGCTGACTGTATAGGCTAATGCAGGAGTTGCACATACACCTAACATGTATACATGAGCCCCAGTTGAAGTTGCTCCAGCTGCGATGGCACTTGCAAACATGGTGGAGGACAAGCGTGTGTCTTGTCCAACAACAATGTTTTTTCCTTTATGAAGGTGTCCGAGATATGCTCCGACTTTCATCGCGATCGCGACATCGAGTTTCTCATTCGCATTACCACGAATTCCATCTGTTCCAAAATATTTTCCCATTTTAATCTCCTTCATTTATGACCTAAGCATTACTTGATAATATCTACTGTAATTGTTTCTTTTTCGGGTACGATGCGGTAAACAACTCCTGATTTTGGATAGTTGTATTCTATGAATAATGGTAATTGTTGGCCATCACCCACGACTGCATTGCGTAAATCAATATATACTCGTAAATTTTCGCGTTTGAATTCTTTAATGTTTTCTTCTGTTGAGAAGACTTCGAGTGAAATTACGGCCTGATCAAGTCCGTTAACACTTGGTTTCAGATCGTTCACATTTGAGGTAAAGAGTATTTCTACATTATCAACTTTTTGTGAGACCACTGGTCCAAGTTGAACTTCAATGTTAACTTTAGATACCGTACCATGACGAACACCTGCTGGTAAACTTACAGTTTGTGACAACTTGTTGGTGTCGGATGTCAGTGCCGATGTTGGAATTGGAACACGAACTTCATCGATGTTATCGAGAATTTCTTTTGGTGCATAAATCGTAATTGACTCCGCATCCATCTTCCATTGGCTGACAGCTTTACCAGCTGGCATGTCACCTTCAAAGATTGGACGAATTGGTACGGATTTATATGTTTCGTTAACAGCTACTTTCGCTTTAACCGTTTGTGGAATAATATCGACTTTATCGAGTTTTTCTCCTTTTTGGTTATAAGCGACAATTTGTGCATCGGTTTCAAAGTTCTGTGTTTGACCACTTACATCGATTAATGCTTTTACGAATGCTACTTGATCCAATGTTTCACGTGATCCACGAATTGAAACTTCACGAAGTTCGAGTTCTGGTTCACCCAATACATATTTCGGATTGAGTTTGTCCATATTAATAAAGTCTGATGATAGTTCTTTCTTCTCAGCTTCTTTTGTCATGATTTTGACATTTGCTGTGGATGGTTCAATCATCGTTTTAATGCGTGGAGAAACACCATCAATTTTATATTTAACTTGGTGTGTTCCTTCCGTTAAACCACTTAAATCAAGTTCTACTTTGAGGGCACTGTTGACATTCAAGAGTCCAATATCACTTTGTGATCCAATAAAGGTTACTTTAACTTCTTCGTCAACACCTTTTAATTCATACATTTCTGCATTGTATGTGACAGATACTGGCACAACAACATCTGGTTTTGTATATTCAAGTGGTGCCGTCATGATACCTTGGGAGTTGAATCCGAGGTATACGACAAGGGCAACGGCAAATGCGACAAGTTTACTGTGGCGTGGGTTGAATAGGAAACGGTCAAACCAGTCACTCATCCAACGAAGAACACGCATCGTTCCATTCGCTAATGCTTCTGTTCGTTTTGAAATTTTCTGCGACTTATCAGCGATATACTGCGCAATTTCGACTTTTTCTTCTGAAGAATCAATCGGCTTTTTTTCATCTTTTTTGTTATTGTTACTCATTGTCATTACCTCCTTCCGTTTCTGAAGGGATTACGGTTTCGGATGCCTCTTCTTTGACTTCTTTAACGACAGTCTTTGTATCGGTTACTTTTTTTGTTTTTGTACTTTTGGTCTTTGTTGTTTTTGCAACATCATCCGCTACATCGAGGGTTGTTTCTTCTACTTTTTCAACATCGACATCATCTTTTTTTGTTGTTGATGTTTTTTTCTTGCTTGCTTTTACTTTTGTTGGCGTTTCTTCGATTGTCTCTTCAACGATTGTTTCGATTGGCGCTTCAACTGCTGTTTCGACAGGCGTTTCAAGTGTTGTATCTGGAGTAGCTGATACTTCATCTTCGACTTTGTGTTTCTTAAAGAGTTTTCGAATGGACTCATCCGGTGCCTTTGGTTTTTCCTCGGCTGGTTTTTTCGCAGATTCTGATGCCTTAGGTGTTTCTTCTGTTGCCTTCTTAACTTTTGGTTCTTTTGGCTTACGTTTGAAGATATTCATGAGGCGTGATACATCCATGTTGTCCTCTTGCTCTTCATCAAAATCTTTAATCATGATGTCATCAGCATTGATTTTTTCAATCTTAATTGGATCAATGTTGAGTTTTGACAAGTTTAATCGACGCGCACGACGTGTTGAAACGGCATGACTTACTTCTTTTTCCATATTTTGGATAACAAGATTTAAGTAATCACGTAGGCTGGATTCATCCATTTCACGAAGACGTCCACCTTCCGCAATTGAGATTGTTCCGGTTTCTTCTGAAACAACAATTGTGATTGAGTCTGTCATTTCGGAGATACCAATCGCAGCACGGTGACGTGCACCGTATTTTGTAGGTAAATCAACCGTTGTTGGTGGGAAGTATGCAGATGCAGCAGCAATGCGGTCCCCTTGAATAATTACCGCACCATCATGAAGTGGTGTTGAAGTTACAAATATCGAAGTTAAAAGATCACTTGTGACTGCTGAGTTTAAAACTTTACCAGTTTTAATATAGTCTGTGAGTGAGTGACCTTGTTCAATCGTAATTAAAGCACCTGTCTTACGTTGTGACAGGATTCGTGTTGCTTCGACAAGTTCATCAACAAGGCGTTCTTTTTCATTTCCTGAAAGTGAATGCAATGTTGAGAAAACTGATGTCTTTCCAAGACGTTCGAGCATGTTGCGGATTTCCGGTTGGAAAATAACCACGAATGCAAGTAGTCCGTATTGTAAAGCAATGCCTAATAAGGATGCAGTTGTTGTTAGGTTCATTTTCGTTGCGATGAAGTGCATAACAACAATAAGGATTATTCCTTTAAATATCTGTACTGTTCTTGAATTATTACGAACAATTTTGAGTACGTAATACACGAGAACCCATATAATTAAGAAGTCTGCAACGACTTTTAATTGTTGAATAATCGTCTGTAATGTTTGTAGGGTAAACTCCATAAGTACCTCCCTGGTCTTTTTATTATATCACTTTCGTAATTTGTATATGTACGTCTTATAGAATATCATATTTCACAAACAATATGTGATTTTTTCATGACATTATCATTTAGAACTGGCTCATATAGAGCTTGTGATAGAAGCCTTCTTGAGCCATTAATTCTTCGTGGTTTCCTTGTTCAATCAATTGCCCATCTTTCATGACAAGAATGACATCGGAGTCAATCACCGTTGAAAGGCGATGTGCTACAAAGAAACTGGTTCGTTTTTCCATGATTTTAACAAAGACACTTTGAATATGTTGTTCGGTAACAACGTCCAAACTACTTGTTGCTTCATCAAGAATAATTATTGGTGCATCGACGAGCAGTGCCCGTGCGATTGTAATCATCTGACGTTGCCCTAACGAGATGTTCTTGGACTCTAACGCGATCATCGTGTCATATTGTTTATCGAGACTCATAATGTAATCATGACATCCTGCCTGTTTCGAAACTTCAAACATTGCTTCATCACTGGCATCTACTTTACCGTATTTAATATTGTCTCGAATCGTTCCTTCAAAGAGCCATGGATCTTGAAGTACAATTCCCATTGTATCGCGAATCGACTGTTTACTCACTGATTGTAAGTCAACCCCATCAATTTTAATGCTTCCTGAATCAATGTCATAGAAGCGCATTAAGAGGTTGATCAATGTTGATTTTCCCGCACCTGTAGGACCAACAATCGCCACTTTAGAGAGCGGTTTAATATCGAGACTTAAGTTTTTAATTAAAGGTCTTCCTTCAACATAAGAGAATTGAACATCTTCGAACGAAACAACCTTACCGTCTAGTTTTTGTTCATGATCGTTGTTGCTCTCAAGTGGCTCCTCAAGAATCGCATTAATTCGTTCTAACGATGCACGACCAGCCATTACTTGAGCTACTACCGCACTAAATTCGTTAAAGGGTTTTGAGAACATCATTGAATAGCTAATAAAACTTGTGAGTAGTCCTACTGTTAGTCCCCATTCACGAACTGCAAAAGCACCGACCAAACCAATCAAGAGATAACTAATATTGTTGACAACGCGTGTTGTTGGATTTGTAATTGCCGAAATAAACTGAGCCCGTTCACCGACATCATTCAACTCTGCATTTAGGGCTTCAAATTTAGCAATGGCGTCTTCTTGATGATTGTATGCAAGTAACAGTGTGTTATTGGCAAAGTATTCATTCACCGTACCACTTATTTCACCGGCAATGGCTTGTTGTTTTTTATAAAGTTGCAAAGAGTGTTTTGCGACTAATCGTGATGTTATGTACATAAGGGGTACAAGTGCAATTACAATTACTGTCATCATCACATTGATTGAGAACATAAAATAGGCGGATATAACAACAACAAATATACCTCCGATTAACTGGGTAATCAGTTGATACATACCGTCAAGAATTAATTCACTATCCATTGCAAATCGTGATTGAATATCCCCATGAGAATGGGTATCTAAATAACCGACAGGAAGTTTATTGATGTGCGCAAAGAGCTTCTCACGAAGACTACCAACTACCCCTACTGAAACTTGGTTCGCAAAGAGTGAGACGAGCCATGTAAGTATAAAGTTGGCGCCATAAAGCATTAGCGCAATCTTCAACATTTCCACAACACCAACCATATCGACATTGTCTTTTCCGATCATAAAATCAATCGCTTTCCCTAGATAGAATGGGGTTAATACTAATGTGATTGCTGCTAAAAGCGAGCAAATAATCGTGATACTAAGTAAGAGATAGACTTTCGTTTTTTTCATTTGTCTGACCTCCTTCAGTCTGAATACGGTGAATTGTCGCATACAACTCACTCGCTTGCATGAGTTCATCATGAGTCCCAGATGCAACAATTTTCCCATCATCTAATACGAGAATTTTGTGAGCGTCCATCACTGATGTCGTTCGCTGGCTGACTATAATCTGAGACATTGAGGCATAGTTTTTTGCCAAACTATCGCGTAAATTTCGATCGGTAAGAAAGTCCAAAGCGGAAAAGCTATCATCAAATACAAGAATTTTTGGTTTTTTAGCAAGAGCGCGAGCAATACTTACCCGCTGGCGTTGTCCACCCGAAAGGTTTTTCCCTTCCATTTCGATAACACTATCCAAACCTTTATTGAGAATATCTGCCCCTTGAGCATCAATTAGAGCTTGTGATGCATCGCCTGACCCACCTAACAAAATGTTGTATTCGAGGCTTCCCTTAATAAATTGTGCACTCTGTGATACAAATCCGATATTATCGCGTAAATTTTTAAGTTGATAATCTTGTATCGGTTGGTTATTAATACGGACCGTTCCCTGCGTTGCATCCGCAAATCGTGGAATTAATTTAAGCAGTGTTGATTTTCCACTCCCCGTTAATCCTACAATTCCCATGACTTCACCAGGCTTCAGTTCAAAACTAATCGCTTGAATGACATTTCGTTTTTCTTCAGGGTAGTGATAGTAAACGTCATCAAACTGTAATATCATTGAATCTTTAATTGTTTCAGTTCCTGTGTCACTCACAACAACTTCTGTTTGCATAATGTCACGCACACGAATTGAGGATGTATAGCCTCTGGAGAATATCATCATAATATTCATGGTTACAATTAAAGTCAGGACAAGCTGTGTACAGTAATTAATAACCGCAATAATTTCACCTTGCGTCATGGTCCCCACTTGAATTTCCATTGCCCCAACATAGATAAGAACAACCAGTACGAGATTCATAATTAATGTCGTCACGGGGCTTGATAACGTTGTAATTACACCCACCTTACGTTGATATTTTTCTAACAGTTCATTTTCTTGATCAAATGTTTTCTTAGAATCGTCTTGTTTTGAGAATGCACGAATAATTCGAACACCACTTAACGATTCACTAACTTTTGACACCAATCGATCAAGTTGGGAGGCTGCTTTTTTATGTCCAAACATGGACATAAACATAAATCCAACAACGACAAGTACAAAGAGGGGAAATGATGCTAGCAAGAGTAACGATAGTTTCCCACTAATTGCCGAAAGTGCGACAAGACTCCCAATCATCAAAATTGGGGCGCGAACGCCCAAACGGATAACACGAGCAATCATATCTTGAATCAAGTTTATGTCCGTCGTAATTCGATTGGCAAGTGTTGCGCTGGGGTATAAATCATACGACTCTTTGGAGAATCCCATGATTTTTGCAAAAACTGCCGTCCGAATTCGTCCACCAACACGCTGTGATACGTGGGATGCCAAGTATTGACATACCAATGATGAAATGTATCCAAACAATGTGAGTACAAACATCCAAATAACCATGCGATACACGACATTCATATCTTGGCCTTTGATCCCTTGGTCAACAAGTGTTGCCATGAGTAACGGTAAGATAAGTTCAAATATCGCTTCCACAAGTTTTGCAGTTACAGCTGCAACTGATTTAAATTTATAACCTTTAAAATAATCCATAAGTCACCTTGTTTCTTTCCCAATTATACACCACTTCGGACGTTAAAAAAACTCTATCCCTATGGATAGAGTTTGAATTACCAGCTTCCGCCACCGCTTCCGCCAAAGCCACCGCCGCCGAAGCCGCCGCCACTTCCGAAGCCACCACCGCCAAAGCTACCGCCACCCGAAGATCCTTTCGGTGCAGGAACACTGACCATAGCGCTATTAATTGTATTCATCGAACGACTTAATGTACTCCATAAATAGAGTGATGTGAAGGTCGATGGGTTTGTCGATACATACCAATCCGGTTGTGGGATTGCGATTTTCTCGAATTTTTTAATCCACGTATCAGTTATTCCAAGGACATAAGCATAAGGTAGCACATCGTAGAATATCTCCGGAGATTCCATCGCTAATGCTTTAATACGCTCTTCTTCAGCAACTTTAATGAAGCGCTCAAGTCCTTTAATTTGGCCATACCATCGTGCTCCTTGTGGTGTACGTCGACCTGTATTTGCACCACAATAGACGGTAATTGTATAACTAACAAAAATAATAATCATAAACCCTAAGGTTTTGGCACTGAGCCCTAAAATACTAATGGAACTCAATGCGAGAACAATGACACCTAGTGGAAAGATGAACGATACACCTTTCTTTTGACTGCCATTAATGCCATCAAATGCTAAGAGATAAAAACCTCCTGCTGTGAGTACCAGTATAAGGACACCACCAATGACAGCTGCTAAAAGGAAATCCATCGAATATCCAGAGTCCATAATTGCAAAGGTTCCGTAGCTTGCGGCCATCAGAATTACTGCGCTTAACCCGACAATGAATTTCATAAAGCTGGATTTAGTTTCATAGACTTTCATCTCAGGGTTATGTTTGAAGCGCCCACTGATATTACCAACAGCCTGTGCTACAGTTGCCCCAAAGGTTTCGTTTAGCTCATTTGTTGTGATTTCTTCGCGACCTGCAAATAATGCACCAAACAGGCGGCGTTCTTCTTCATTTTCTGATTCTAATTTCCTAATTTTAGTAAGACGAATATTATCCCCAATAGGATCCAATTCTTCAATGATAAGATATCCTTTAGAAGCCCAATAAATAATCAAAGAAATGATATCTTTGTTGTTACTTGAACCACGATAAATATAGCCTATTTCTCCACTGGATAATCCTTGTGGCGCGCCAAACTCAACCGAGTCAACAACCGGATGTTCAACCCCAAATTTGAAATAGATTGCAATAGCGAGAAGTGCTAATACTACCGCCGCAATCGTTGGATAGATTGTATAGTCAAAAACAGGGTATGTAAAATATCCGTTTGGAACTTCCAACCAAATTGACAAACCTTGCTGATTCAAGGTTTTATCATAAGACCCAGTGATTACATTCCCGTCGACCGTATAATCGACCGGTAAGTTTCGTGTCGTCGCATACAATTGTGGTTCGAGCTCGAATGGTTTTGGCATGGTCACTTTAAATGATGTATGTTCAATTGGGAAATCCCAACCACGACCAACAATATTCCAGTAAAGAATTTGACGATCTACATCTTTGAGTGCACGCGTATGAACTTCATAGGAATATTTGTATTCTTTAGTCCCACTGATATACTCACCTTTTGTTCCAACGCGAATAACTACACCTTCACGGCTTTCATCGGTAGAATATTCATCATCGCTAATCATTTTAAAGTTTTTCATGGGGAAAAAATACGTATTACGATTGCCATCAAAATCCATTTCCATTTCCTGGGGAATGTTTATATAGATTCCTTGGCGCGGCTCTTTAAAATTCATTCTAATGGTTTCTTCAATTTCTAAAACACCATTATCATTAACGTTTATCTCCACATGCATATCTTCTATAATATTTGGATCTTGAGCTGCATGGACCGGTGTACTCCATAGCCCCAAGAGTACAACCATCATGACGAGCATGCGTTTAAAATGTTTCATAGCATTCTCCTTATGTTAAAAAAAGGGAGAATCTCCCTTTTTCTTAAAACTGAACTTTAACGTTTTCGCGTTCTTCCACATTTGTTACTTCGTAAAGTGGTTTCGCTGTAAAGTTAAACATTCCAGCAATAATATTTGATGGGAATGATTCACGTTTCGTATTGTATTGACGTACGGTACCATTGTAGTACTTACGTGATTGTGCAATTTCTGTTTCAATTGTCTTCAATTGTCCCTGTAGATCCATGAAGTTTGTGTTCGCTTTTAAGTCTGGGTAGCTCTCAGTTAATGCGAAGAGTCTTCCCATTACTTGACTAAGGTCACCTTCTGCTTGCATACGTGCTTCTGGAGTTGACGCATGTCCTGCGGCATTACGAGCTGCAATAACACCTTCTAGTGTTTCTGATTCGTGTGCTGCATAGCCTTTGACTGTTTCCACTAAGTTAGGAATTAAGTCATAACGTTTTTTGAGGTAGACATCCATTGTTGAGAATGCTTCTTCCACAAGATTTCTAAGTTTTACAAATCCATTGTATTGCGCAATAGCATAGAATGCCACAATAACAACAATTCCTATTAATACGTATAATCCAATCATATCGGATACCTCCTGTATTACACTAATAGTACATCGTTCGCATTTGATTGTCAATTAAAGGAAAAGAGCCGCTTTCGCGGGCTCTAATACTGACCTTTCATGGCCTTTTGGATATCTCGTTTTTGGCTGCGTTCTTTCTCTGTTTGACGTTTGTCATAGAGATGTTTTCCCTTCGCTAAGGCTATTTGTAATTTTGCACGGCCTTTACTGAGGTGAATGTTCAACGGCACAATGGTGTACCCTTGTAGGGTTTGCCCTTTTTGTAATTTTTCAATTTCATGGCTATGCAAGAGTAGTTTGCGATCTCTAAGTTCGTCGTGATTAAAACGATTCCCCTGTTCATACAAACCAATGTGCATGCCCTTAATCCACGCTTCTCCATCCTTGATGGATATAAACGCTTCTTTTAATTGTACTTTACCGTCACGGATGGATTTGATTTCAGTTCCAAGTAAAACCATGCCAGCCTCAAATTCATCTTCGATAAAGTAATCATGATATGCTTTTCGATTTTTTGCGACGACGCTCATTTGGTTTTCGACGCCCCTTTCGTACTCGTGGTTCAATAAATTCAAAATTCACAACATGCTCCAACATGTCGACGTTCATAAGTTTAACTTTGACTTTCTGTCCAATCGCATAGGTTTTCTTGGTGCGCTCACCAATCATTTTCTGTGCTGTTGCATCGTATTGATAGAAGTCGTCTTTAAGATTGCGAACATGGACCAATCCTTCAACTGTATTTGGAAGTTCGACGAATATTCCGAAATTTGAAACGCCGCTGATGTAACCCATATAGACTTCACCAACTTTATCTTCCATAAATTGTGCCTTCTTAATTTTCTCAACTTGACGTTCAGCTTCAAGAATGGATCGTTCTTTGGATGATGCATGTTTCCCAGCTTCAATTGTGAATTGTTCGTCTTTCGCTTCGTGACGACGATCTTGATGTACGAGATACTTTTTCAAACGTTGGTGCAAGAGTAAATCCGGGTAACGACGGATTGGTGATGTAAAGTGTGTATAGTCTTCCAATGCTAGTCCAAAATGACCTAACGGTTCCTCACTATACTTCGCTTTACTCATCGAACGTAACATTAACTTCGAGACAACTGGCATCTCAGGTTTTCCTTCAAAATACTCAAGGGCTTTTTGAAGTGTCTTGGGGTGAATTTCTTCCAGATTCCCTTTCATGACATATCCTAAGATACGCAGTGTGTGGGACAAATCCTGCATCTTTTCTTTTGATGGGTGTTCGTGGACACGGTATAAAATAGGAATGAAGGCATAACGGGCTTGTTGCGCTACAACTTCATTAGCTGTAACCATAAACATTTCAATCATTTCCTCGGCTTCGCCTGTTTGACGACGGTATATATCTAAGACTCGCCCATCATTGTCAATCACAAACTTACTTTCATCTGAATCAAAACCAATAGACCCTGCTTGTTCGCGTTTGTATTTAAGACGGCGTGCGCATTCCATCATTAAATCTATCATTGGCTGCACACTTCCCAAATCTTGACCTGAGTTAACTTCTTGATAACTCATACGTCGTTTGGAATGAATGACAGATTCATAAATATTATAGTCAAGAATTTCTCCGTTAAACCCAATATCAATTTGGGTTGTCATGGTTAAACGATCAACATTGGGATGGAGGGAACAGATTCCATTTGACAGTACTTTTGGTAACATTGGCACAACACGATCCACCATATAAACGGATGAACTGCGGTTGTAGGCACTTGTCGCAATAGCACTTCCTTCAGGCACATAATGTGCAACATCGGCAATATGTACATACAAGCGATAACCATTCGCAAGTGTTTCCATATAGATTGCATCATCTAAGTCCTTGGCATCTTCACCATCGATCGTGATGACGAACTGATCACGGTGGTCCATACGGCCCTTCGTTTCGTTTTGATCAATACTTTCTGGTACAGCTTTTGCCGCTTCAATGACTTCATCATCAAAAGGTACATCAATACCATACACAAAGAGGACCGAACGCACATCCATTCCGGGCTCATCTGCTTGACCCAACACTGACGTAATCTTTACATGAATGCGATCATCAATTGATGTGATATCCCCAATAACCCGTTGATCAGCCTCAAGGTTATGTCCATTCGCATCATAATCCACCAGTTTTGAAATCTTATTATCATAGGGAACAAAGAAAATACGTTTCCCTTTTTGTTTCATTGTACCTAGAAGGACAGTTCTGTTGCGTTGGAGGGTCTTTCGAATAATTCCATATTGTTTTTCAGCACTCTTAATCTCAACAAGCACTGTATCGGAATCCAAGGCATCTTTAAAATCAGCACTTCCGACATAAATCGAAACTGCTTCATTTTCTACGAATCCAAATGTATCACGGACCGCTTTAAACGTTCCAATCGCATAATGGATATTATCAATGACAAAGACGATGCCCTCATCCAACACAATTTCTTGTGCTTCTATCATTGCTTCTAATTCTTTATTAATCTCTTTTTCGCTTAAATTGAACATTGTTTTGAAGCTCTCTATTAAGACTTCCAATGTTCTCGGTTCTTTTACTTTAATTAAGCCTTCGCGTATTTTATCGTAATGTGTCATCTAACGAAATAAAAACCGCTTATCGCGGTTTCTTATCCTCTTACTGATTTAAAAGTGTAACGATCACAAGTACAATAAATAATGCACCTGAAACAAATGTTGCGTTTGAGAGAACTTTCTCTGCGCCACGCTCTTTAGAGTTTGAAAATAAATCTAACCCTTTGCTTCCTGAGAATGCCCCTGTGAATCCTTCTGTTTTTCCACTTTGTAATAGAGATAAAATAATAATAACCGCGGATACAATAAGTAATAATATTCTTTCCATAATATCGCACCTTTTCTATTTTTCTGTTTATATTCACTCAACATTTTATCAAAGTATCAGGTAAAACACAATGTTTGTTGTTGCGAGACTTTCATTTATAGAAAGACTTTGGTGTTATCAGCTTGACATGGAGTGCACTCTATATCATAAAATCAAGACAGAGGTGACCCTTATGAAAATTGGCGAATTATCAAAACGAACTGGCGTTCGTGTAGACACACTCCGTTTCTACACCAAAGAAAATCTTTTAAGCTATACACAGATGCATCATTATTGGAACTTTGATGATGATCAAATCGTGCTTGTCGAACACATACAATTACTTCGAAGCCTGGGATTTTCGATTCGAGATATCCGTTTTGTCTTCCAGGCGAGTGAGGATTTGCTCGACGGCACCCGTGTAAACCATGAAAACCTTGCTATATATAAGGATTTTTTCGAGGCGAAACAATCTGCCTTACGCATCCAAAAACAACATATCGAAATTGCGGAACAACGCATCAATAAAATACTTGGAAAATTAGACCACATGGCGACTCAGGAGACTTTTTCATTATGAAATACATCCCAATTCTAATCATTGCTGTACTTCACGGCATTTCCGCAATTACGAACGTACGTCTGAACCATATTGGTCCATGGACCATGCTTCTCGGTTCGATACTAATTATTCTTGGTTCAATTCAAGGAATTCGCAACAATACTACAGAATGGTGGCTGTTGCTGGGTGGGATCGTACTTATAATCGATAGTGCTATCTATAACGGGTACAAACAAGGACACATTCACTGGGTTCACCATGGAATTCGTATGATGCTCTGTGTCGTGGCAGTGCTACCACTTTTTCACTAAATTAGAACCTGTTATTCGCAAGCAACAATTTCTAGCTTGATGCGGTCAGGATCTTCAAAGAAAAATGTGTATGCGTCGGCGCCACCGGCGTGTGGGTATGCTTCTGGATACAATTCCACAACACCCATACTACATAAAACATCACGAATACGATCGACATCTTGCGGTGTAGTAACGCCAAATGCAAGATGGTTAAGCCCTATTCGTTTGCGATGATAGCCTGCACTTTCGAACGGCTTTTCCACTTGCACAAAGACGATATACGTCCCATGTTTTCGGTAGCTGAATCCTTTGTCCCACGTTTGATACAACTCATAATCTAGCAGTTTGAACAACTGATCATAAAACAATCGGGTTCGCTGCAAATCATTTACATAAATTTCGAGATGGTGAATCATCGGCACCTCCTTAAACCTTACCTTTTGAGTATAGCATGATATGCGAATTCCTTCCGATTTTACCTCAATATTTGTTATGATAAAGATACTATGGAGGATCGATAACAATGAACTTTAATCATAATGCTATTAAGCGCTTTGGGCGTAGTTACAAGTGGGACGCAATGTTAGAAGCTTTTCCAGAAACTGAAGCAATGGACATCATGCCCTTTACGGTTGCTGAAATGGAATGGCAAACAGACCCCATCATTACGCAAACCCTACAGACTTACCTGGCTGAAGATATATTAGGATATACGAAAGCATCTGAAACGTATACTAAGGCTGTCTGCCAATGGATGCACAAGCACTATCACCTCGATATTCAATGTGATGACATTATCACAACACCAGGTGTCATTACTGCGATTAAAATGGCTTTAGAGGTTATGACAACTGAAGGTGATGGGGTTATTTTATTGACACCTGTCTACCACTCTTTTTTCAAGATGTTGGAAGCAGTTCATCGCATTCCAGCGACATCGGACCTTATCAATCACAACGGTATCTACAGTATTGATTTTGAAGATCTTGAAGCGAAGTTTAAAGACCCTGCAAATACTGTCATGATTATGTGTCATCCTCATAATCCAATTGGCCGTGTTTGGACACGCAATGAGCTTGAGCGCATCCACGCGCTTAGCCTACAATATAATGTCCCAGTAATTTCTGATGAAATTCATGCCGACTTAACACTCTCTGGACACCAACATGTGAGTTATGGGACTCTTGACCCACAGGCTATCATCTGTACATCGGTCAGCAAGACTTTTAATCTCGCAGGATTAAAAATTTCTAATATTATTATTAAAGATGAACGACTTCGTCACCAATTCGTCAATCATGGCGAGCGCTACGGAACCATTGGAGCAAATGCGCTTGCGATTCAAGCTGCTGAAGTTGCATATCGAAAGGGACAACCTTGGTTAGATCAAGCCCTTCAGGAAATTGAAGCAAATGCCGCAATTGTTTCCGATCGTTTTGCCGCAACTGATATTATTGTTTCTCCCCTTGAGGCAACATATCTTATTTGGATGGATTTCCGAGAAGTCATAAAAAAAGACCCTACGTTATTACAACGACTAGAGTCTGAAGCGTATTTCTTTGCAAGCGATGGTGAGGCATTTGGTGCCAACGGTGCAGGATTCCTACGAATGAACCTTGCAGGCCCACAACGATACATCGTCGAAGCATGTGACCGTGTCTTAGATATCGTAAACAAACTCTAAGATGTCACGAGGCTGACATTTCAATTCTGTACAAATCGAATTCAAAGTCGTGAAGCGAATTGCCTTCACCTTTGAATTTTTTAATTTCGAAAGATTGACCTCAGAAATTTGGGTTCGCTCTGAGAGTTCCCGCAGTGTCATTTTACGATCTGCCATGACCCGATCTAACCTAACAATAATCATAAAAACCCCTCCTCTTTAACAAAGTATAGCATAAGTTTAATTTTTATCGTTAAATATTTAACTTTAAAGTTTGTGAAATGATGTACTAACGATTTACACCCGAGATTTGATAGCCTTTTTATTTTTAATTATTTATGATAGATACATTAGGGAGGGTCGCACTACATGACTAACATAATTATCTTAAAACGTGACAACCAAAAGGCCAAATTTAATGGTGAAAAGATTGCAGTTGCAATCAAAAAAGGCTTTGACTCATTAGAGTCTGACAAGTATAGCGGCGATGATGTTAACCACGTCTATAATGCTGTATTGACGCAAATCGAAGAACTATCTAAACGTGAAGAGTATATCTCGATTGAACACATTCAGGATTTAATTGAGCGTGAATTGTTGCGTCAAAACTTTACGGATGTTTACGAGTCCTTTGCGTCCTATCGAAACCGTCGTAACGAATCCCGTAAGATTTTTATTTCAAAACAACACAAATTTCTGAAAGCGATTGAAAAATTGAACCAAAAAGAAGCCATTGATAATGACGATAAACGTGAAAATGCCAACGTTGATGGAAACAGTCCAATGGGCATGATGCTCCAATTTGGCTCGACCATTTCTAAAGAATTTGCGAAAGCCTATCAAATGGATGAAGATTTTTATGAAGCCCATGACTCTGGTCAAATTCATATTCATGATATGGACTTCCTTCCAATGGGAACAACTACCTGTAACCAAATCAACCTCGAACAACTTTTCGAAAATGGATTCTCAACAGGACACGGTCATCTCCGTTCGCCACGAGACATTATGTCGTATACCGCACTTGCAGCTATTGCGATTCAATCAAACCAAAATGATCAACATGGTGGACAAAGTATCCCTGCCTTTGATCATTACATGGCGCCTGGCGTCCTCCTCACTTTCAAGAAGCAACTCAAACAACGTGTTTATGACTTCCTTGAAATTGCCGATTTACTTGAAGCTGCCGATATTAAAGGCATCATTAAACATATCGACAAATTAGATTCACTCACAATTGACACCAAAGATTTCAGTAAATTCGTTAAAGATGACGAAAAGTCTCTTCAAATTATTGATAAAGCGTATGATAAAGCGCTACGTGTTACAGACCGTATTACCTTCCAAGCCATGGAAGCATTTATCCACAATTTAAATACCATGCATTCACGTGCAGGTGCACAAGTACCATTTAGTTCAATAAACTTTGGTACAGATATTACTCCTGAAGGTCGGATGGTTGTCGAGAATTATCTTAAAGCACTCGACAAAGGTCTTGGAAAAGGCGAAACACCAATTTTCCCAATTGCCATTTTCAAAGTAAAAGAAGGTGTTAACTACTTCCCAGAAGATATTAACTATGATCTTTTCAAACTTGCTATTAAAGTTTCCGCTAAGCGTCTATTCCCTAACTTCTCATTCATCGATAGTCCCTTCAATAAACAATATTATAAAGAAGGCCGCTATGAAACAGAGATTACGTATATGGGATGTCGTACCCGTGTCATGAGTGATATCAATGACCCCGAAAACGAAGAAGTAATTGGTCGTGGTAACCTGAGCTTTACCTCCATTAACCTTGTTCGCTTAGGAATCAAACACGGAATTCTTACGCATGAAACTCCAGACATTGAAGGCTTCTATGAAGAATTGGATCACCTCATTGATCTTACAAAGTATCAACTTCTTGAACGTTACCGTATTCAATGTGGAAAATCAGTCGCAAACTTTAAGTTCTTATTAGGACAAGGCGTTTGGAAAAACTCAAAATCACTAAAACCAAAAGATAACTTACATAAAGTATTGAAACATGGATCGCTCGCGTTTGGATTCATCGGACTTGCTGAATGCTTGAAAGCATTAATTGGGCAACATCACGGAGAAAGCGCAGAAGCACAGCGTCTTGGATTAGAAATCATTCAACATATGCGTGATCGTGCCGATGCCTTTACCGAAGAAACACACCTCAACTTCTCATTAATTGCAACACCTGCTGAAGGTTTATCCGGACGTTTCGTAAGTATTGATCGTTCGATTTTTGGAAGTATCGAGGATGTAACAGATCGCTCCTTCTACACCAATTCATTCCATGTACCCGTTTATTATGACATTTCAATCA
This sequence comes from Erysipelothrix anatis, assembly GCF_009828745.1. Lineage (GTDB taxonomy): Bacteria > Bacillota_I > Bacilli_A > Erysipelotrichales > Erysipelotrichaceae > Erysipelothrix > Erysipelothrix anatis. The sequence continues at coordinate 2,965 of NZ_WTSX01000011.1, read as the reverse complement.
AAGACAAACTCGCAATCGAAGCACCGTATCACGCACTCACAAACGGCGGTCACATCAGTTATGTGGAACTCGATGGCGATACGACACAAAACCTTGAAGCATTTGAGGAAGTTGTACGTATGATGCACGATTCTGAAATCGGTTATGGTGCGATTAACCACCCGGTAGATCGTGATCCAGCATGCGGTTATACTGGAATTATTAATGACGAATGCCCAAGCTGTGGCCGTCACGAATCTGAGGGAGATTACGGTTTCGAACGCATCCGTCGTATCACCGGATACCTCGTCGGAACACTGGACCGTTTCAATGATGCGAAACGTTCAGAAGAAAGTGAACGTGTAAAACATAGTCTATGAACATAAGACTTTCATCCTTCATTTCAGATTCAATTGTTGATGGGGAAGGCATCCGTTCTGTAATTTTCACACAAGGATGTCCTCATAATTGCCCTGGTTGCCACAATCAAAAATCGATACCGTATGATGGTGGTGAACTTATCGCAGTTGAAGATGTGATTACTCAAGTTTTAGATGCTAATCTTGGTAAAGTTACATTTTCCGGCGGTGAACCCTTTATTCAAGCAGAGGCATTGTATCTAATTGCAAAAAGACTCAAAGAAGAAGGGTACAACCTTTGGTCCTACACAGGTTTTAAATATGAAGCCCTTATGCGACATCAAGATCCTTATGTTCAAAAATTCCTAGGCTGTTTGGATATTCTAATTGATGGACGGTTTATGATTCGTAAGAAAAGCATGGCTGCACTCTTTCGTGGTTCGTCAAATCAACGAATTATCGATGTCCCACAATCTCTTGCAGCTGGAAAAGTTGTTGTCTCAACAGTCTTTGTTGATCCCGTTGAGGATGAATCAGACCGAGATCATGATATCTTTATTTAACACTCCTTCGGGAGTGTTTTTATATAAGAAAAGACATCCGAAGATGTCTTTTAACGTGTTTCTGTGAAACGCTCACGAAGTACCGCGATTTTTTCTGCTGTTAATCCATACTCTGCTTCGAAGTATGCATCATAAGTTCCATGCTTTGCTTTGATAGTATCAAGTGCTGCATTTAAGTACGAAGGTTTCACAATTAAGCCTGGCATTTTGTGATATAAAGTTTCAATGCTACGACCATATTTCAAGCGACGGACTTCGTTCTCCACAATCGCATCAAAGGCTTGAATTGATTTCAAGAAATCAAAGAGGACATCTTCTTCACTCATTCCAAGCGCTAACTGAATGAGTGCCGTACCAACACCTGTCCGATCTTTACCTGCTGTACAGTTATGAAGATAAGGAACTGAATTATCTTCTTGAAGTATTTTGAAGACATTGATGTATGCCGGATTATCAAATACTAATTTAGTATAGAAGACTTCCATATCTTCCGATGACAATGCTGTGTAGGGAAGATTCTTATCATCTTCAAAACCGCCAAGATGTTCTGATGCCGAAATAGTATAAACTTTCTTAGCAAACGTTTCGCGAAGTTCGTCGCGATCAAGTTCGCTCACTTCTCGGTAGTCACATAAGTTTTGTATATTTAACGAACGGATATAGTCACGATCTTCCTCAGTGAGATCACGATACGACCCACAACGGAAAAAGATTGCTTCTTTAATAAAACGGCCATCCTGTGTCGGATACCCACCAAAATCTCTAAAATTGATTAATTCACTTTTCATAGAAAACCTCCAAGTTGTTTCAAATTGTATCATAATTTATCCAAATTAACCTAAATTTAACGAATCATTGACGAAAACTAGATACTTAAAGGATAGTATAATACCAAGAGCGCATGCTCGGCAAGTACCTAGGATCTCCATCACTGGTATTTGAGAACGGCCAGCCTAGACCACTGAGCCCTCATTGAGGTCATTACGACCTCTTTTTTTATGAGCGAAATGTCTATGCAAGGATTGCCTTTGTGCTACAATCTTTGAAAAGGAGGATACATGATGTCCAATACAACACAAAAAATTTATTTAGCTGGTGGTTGCTTCTGGGGTGTGGAAGAATACTTTAGACGCCTCAAAGGTACAGTGAATACCAAAGTTGGATACGCCAACGGTATCCGTGATGGTGTATCGTATCGCGACGTGTGTTCAGGTACAACTGGACATACAGAAACGGTCGAACTTGTTTATAATCCCACTATTCTTCCATTAAATGCAATTATTGACCACCTCTTCCGAATTATCGACCCAACATCCATAAACCGCCAAGGCAATGACATTGGTACTCAATATCGTACCGGTATTTACTATACTGATGATAACGACCGAAACATTATAGAGACGACAATTGCGACGCTTGCATCATCTATTGATGGTCCACTTGCAGTTGAAGTTCAGGCTCTCGAAAACTTTACAATCGCGGAAGATGAGCATCAACTTTATCTAAATGTAAACCCTGGTGGGTATTGCCATGTTGACTTTAGTGTCGCAAATGCCGATGAGTTGAAAGATAATTATATAAAGTAAGGTATATTTTTCACAAAGTAACGTTGAAACGTTGCTTTTTTTATTGTTTTAGACCATTTTTAATAAATTATTATCAAACCATAGTCATTTGTTATGTTTTCTCTCAAATATTGTGTATAATAATCATGTAAGTTAAATCGTATCTAATGTTTTGGTAGGCGTTAGAACAATAACTTTCGGAAGTCTTATAATAATATCCATGTAAGTGCCATTACATGCATAATAGAATCAATCTCCAATTGAACTTCCGCTTAGTCTATCTTCTTCATATCAATCTCTATTGATAGACTAACTATAAAAGCAAGGAGTCGAACTCCTTTTTTTATGTCACGACATAAAAAGAAACCCTCTATTGGAACTGACCTAGTTCCTTGGGACTCAAGAAAAAACCTCTTGTAAACGAATTATTGTAAAATGATTCAATACGGGAGGTTTTCTTATGGGAACACGGATTATGCATAGTTATGAGATAAAAATG
>NZ_WTSX01000010.1 GCF_009828745.1 Erysipelothrix anatis | reverse complement strand
ACTATTTAAAATATTACAATGAAAATCGAATACAAGAAAAGCTAGGATATCAGTCTCCCGTTAATTATCGGTTGGCTTCATCCTAACTTGGTTTTTTCTTGAGTCCCAAGGAACTAGGTCAGTTCCTCTATAGGATGGTTTTTTTCATGAGCATCTGATGCAAGCGTGACATGTTGAATTAGAGTCAAAAGTGACCAAATACTTTTCATTTTCAATAAAATTAACAGTTTCCGGATCAGCATTCAAGAGACACATCCCACCTTGGATCATTTGAAATGAATAATAATCATTTTCAGAGAATTTACCGTCATAATGTTCAACAAACGATAAAACTGTATTTTTTTACTAAATTCATCGTATCTTCAAGCATTAAGACACTTTGTTCTAGCGCTTCATAGCTACGCGTTGAGACACGATCAGAAATAATCAGTGCGATGAATAAACTTTGCAAACTTTTTTGAAATTGTTATGCATCTTCTTCTCTTTTTCGCTTTTTATACACCCATTTTAAGTTACTTCAGAGTGTTGGGTGTCTAAAAAGGTTTAAACTGCAAAGAAATAGCAACAACGTTGAATGTTTTAATCAACTTTGTGATATGTAAGATAAACTATATCATTGATAACATTCGTATTCACTACTTTTAGGCCTTGCTGATGTGAGCTCTTACTAAATAGTGAGATGCCATCACCAATTAATTTGGGAATGATTGCAATTTGATACTCATCAATAAGATTTGCATCAACCAAAGGCCGGACTAAAGATGCACCGCCAACAACCCAAATATCATTTCCAGGATCATGTTTAAGAGCCTGTACCTGCGATACAACATCATCATTGATAAATTGAATGTTTGTTTCATCACTGGTTAGGTCACGACGTGTAAACACAAGTGTTTGTACATCTTTATATGGAAAATCATCCACAGCAAGCTCTGTCACAATTTGATGATATGTTTTATATCCTAATAAAACTGTATCCACATTTTTATAGAATGCATCGTAAGTAGTATCTTCAGCTTCCATCGGTACGGATAACCATTCAATACTACCCTCTTTATCTGCTATATAGCCATCCAAACTCATTGATATAAATAAAATAACATTCCTTTTCATGAAAATACCTCTCTTTCTTCTAAAGTGTATAGTAGAATAGAATAAACGAAAAGAGACATTTTCTACATATGTCGCACGGAGATGCAATGGACACTAAACAAAAAATATGGGATGTAAGTTTCAAGTTAATGACAGAAGGCCCAACAAGACGTTTTCACGATATCACTGTACATGATATTTGTATTGCGACAGGATATCATCGCTCAACATTTTACCGGCATTTCGACTCAAAATTCGAACTTTTTGAATTTGGCATCATGCAATTATGGGATACTTATTTTCAAACATTAACACTCGAGACTTTAAGTATACCATTTACAACATCACAGTCATTTTTTATCAATTCTGCTGCTCAGTTTCTAATTCAGAAGCAAAACAGCGATCTTGAATTTCTGAAAAATGGTAAACGTGTCCTATTAAAAAAGCTTGAACATCATTATCATGATATTCTTACAAGCCAGCAAGCATTTTACGCATCGTATATAGTCGCAAACATCGACTTTCTAGATTCGTGGAATCAATCGCAACACAATCCCTTAAGCAACCACGATCTTGATGAGAGGTTTCAGGAATTGATTTGGAACCCATTAATGACCAAATCAATCATTAAATTATAAAAAAGAAGGCACTTATGACAAGTGCCTCCTTTTAAAGTTTAAGAAGAACAATCCCGACAACCATTGCTAAGACAGCTCCTATTTTCTGTATTTGCATATGATTAGAATGTATAAAAAATACTGTTTGTTGCAATTACTTTGCAACAACATTTTATCTTACCGCATCTGTTATTTTAGAAAATGCGTTACCGTATCTACAAAAGACTTGATAATCGTTTCGTGGGTTCGAAAAGCATTATTAATCGTACCGATTTCCTCTGTGAATGTTGCATAATGAAACACCACAATGTCTAATATTCCCTTTTGAATGTAATCTGCAACAGCAATTCTTGGAAGTACTGCGACACCATGACCGCCTATTGCCGCATGAAGTAATGTCTCATTATTATTAGCGGTCCAAGAAATGACTGATTCTATCTCATCATCATAAATAATACGATCCATATACTTCCGATAGGAACTTCCAATCTCGCGCGTCAATAAGTGATAACAACCTCTACGATTCATTAGATAGCTTGGGCTTGCGACATACACCAAATCAACTGTGCCAACACGAAAATATGCTAACGTATTATTATCCGGAACCCCTTCTATTAGCGCAACGTCTAAGTTATTATTAATGACACGTTCCTTAATAGTTGCGACATTATTGACCGTAATTTGAAGTTGGACATGATGTAAGGTTGCAAAGTGCGCAATGATTTCTGGAAGCATATAAGTAGCAATTGTGACCGTACATCCAACACGGAGTACAGGTAATGATGCATCTCTCTTAAAGACCGACGCAGCACGCTCATTTGCTTGAATTAATGCTTGTGCATACGGATAAAATTGTAACGCTTCTTGTGTAGGTTTTATCGATCGTCCAGAACGATGAAAAAGTTCGACATTCAGTTCTAACTCTAATTCCTTAATACCTTGACTTACTGCCGGTTGGCTAATGTATAACGCTTCTGCAGCACGTGAAATACTTCCGTGAATACACACAGCCAAAAACATATTAATTCGATCAATATTCATATAAGCACCCCTTATGTATACTATAATATATCATTACTATTCATTATACACTATGCTTGATACACTTAGATACGAGGTGAAAGAATGAATAAAAATTTTGAATTATTTAAGCTATTTACGATGGCAAGCACATTAACATTTTCGGGCGGACTTGCCATGGTTCCCCTATTGGATGATAAACTTGTAAAACAACATCACTATATATCCAGTGATGACTTTTATCACTATATAGCAATATCACAATCGATTCCAGGCGTAACTGCCGTCACAACAGCTTGTCTACTGGGCGAAAAAATTAATGGTCGAAGTGGACGCTACATTGCAGCACTTGGCGCGATTCTTCCTGTGCTTGTTATCATGATTTTTTTGACGATGCTTTACCAAATGATTCCACAAACCGGTGTCATTCAATATCTATTTATCGCTATCCGTGCCACTGCTGGCATTTACATTCTTGAAGCTGGAGTGGCAATGATTCCGCACATTATAACACGCAGCTTTCAATCTTATTTTATAATTATATTCGTATTCACTGTAGTGACTTTTCTGAATGTATCAATTCCTTGGATTATTCTTGGATGTTTCTTGCTAAGCCTTTGCGTTCTAGCATGGAGGAACTTCAAATGATGCAACTTTTTCTAACGTTCTTAAAAATAGGTTTTCTAGGTTTTGGTGGCGGTTATGCAATGCTTTCACTCATTTATGAAAATTCACTCCACCTTGGAATTAATGCCACGCAATTTGCAGATTTAAACGCATTGGATCTATTAGCTCCGGGTCCCATTGCCGTCAACTCGGCAACATATGTTGGTTTTATCACATTCGGTATTATCGGCGCAATTATAGCGACAATCGCTGTTTGCATGTCTTCATTTGTATTTTCTTATCTTTTATTTACTTATGAGGACAAACTACTTTCAATGCCATTATTCAACACATTTCTCCATTTCACGAAGATTGCTGCGATTGCGATGATTTTATCAGTCGCCCTTTCTCTTGTCAATAATGCATACACCAGTGATGGGCAACCACTATTAATTACAATCACCCTTGTATCAAACGCATATTTACGTTTATATCGGAAAAAATCTATCTTATTTTGTATGGCATGCACAGCAGGTATCGGGGTTCTTTATGGACTGTTCCTATAAAAAAGAGAACTTTCGCTCTCTTTAGGTATTGTGATAAGTCAACGCACGTATTAGACAGTCGTCTAACACAGTAAAATTAAGTGGCTTATTTTTCGCAAGAACAATCGCACGATTTTTAGAAAACTCAAGGTCATAACCATAAATTTGACGTAATTGCTCAATTAAATTTGATTGACAACTTACAAATATGGCAACATGCTGTTCATCAAAGACATCGAGACGAATCGGTGTCCCTGATTTAGGTCTAACAGTTGCATACGAAGGTTGTCCCCACTTTAATGATTCTTCAATCGTGCCTACTTGATCGTTCATCGTCGCTAATTCATAAATACGTGTCCGAATTTCTTGCAACATGGCATACGATTGGTGATCATAGTGTGCATAGACATTTTCAATTTCAGGTGTTGTGAACGGATTCATGTTAATCTCCTTTGCGCTCATCGGTTGAGACGTATTTATTAAAAGTATACATCAATTTTATCTATGCATGCGATAAGTATGGCACACACGAATCACCAGCGAAAATTGGATTTTGGTTTCGTACAAACAACGCGGTTTCATCATAATCGATATGTTTTTGAGATACATTCACGATAGTATTAGGCATAAACCCTAATACAACGGATTGCGCATTGCTTAATTCCGATGCAACTGTATCTAACGAGACCTTCGTCGTGCCAAACACATCAAACAGCATTCCCGTCGTAGCGTCATAAACTACCAGCATATGATAAGTCGAACTATAATAAAGATAGTCTTGAAATGGACCGAGAAGATAAAACATGAGAAGTCCTAGATTGTCCTTCATTGCAATAGCAGTATAGGGATTTCCTTCACATAATAATTTGAGATACTGTGACGACTGAAGCAGTGTCTCTTTATTAATTTGTGAAAAGGTGGAAACGCAAGGTTTTGTCTTAATACGGTATTGGTTTTCCGGAACATAGTTGAAACCGAACTGTTGGTAGAACTCCATCACATTCTCGTTGGCATACAAGTAATAAGATGTCGTGTCGGGATTGTATGCTTCGAATATCTGATTCATGAGGAACCGAATGAGGCCTTGATTCCGATATTCGGGGTGCGTACAGACTGTACCCAGTTGCACCGTTTCAAAAAGTGATCCATCTCGTTCAAACGTAATATGATTTACCGATACATTCGCAACCACTTGATTATTATGAATCAGAACATAAGGCACATTCGCATCTGTCCAATATCCTGCCTCATACCAAAACTCAAAGTCGAATTCAAACACCATATTAACAAGTAGATTGTAGCTTTTTCGGATATCGATATCATCACGAACACCGATTCTAAACAAATAATCAGTATTGTTAATTGTGACGTGTTTCATGAACAATTCCTCCATACATTATTGATTTGATAGCACTGGATGCCTGTTTATAGGTAACATTTTGCACATAAACTTGAACCCAAGCATTGGAAACAAGTGCATGAATTGCGTCTTCAAGCATTACCAAAGGAACCTCTCGATTTAAGACCCCTTGGTCATACGCCTTTTCAATATCTTTATAGTATACTGCGAGTTCTTGTCGCAGTTTTTGATTGAGTGTATCAAAATTGTGTTCGTGTGAGAAGTTGTATAGAAAGCTCACCTTATCACCATGTACCACAAGAATTTCTACTGCGCGCAAGACTCTTGATTCTAATGTTGATAAAGTATTCTGATCAAGTGCATTTTTCAGGATTTCGATAGCATAATCTGCCATCTGGTTAAAGAAAACATCTCGACTCTCAAATGTTCGATGAAATGTGGCTTTACTTATTGATGCTGACGCAGCGATCGCCTCGATACTCGCTGTTGGATTCATAACTAGGTACGGCATCGCTGCCTTGAATATTTTTTCTTGATTTGTCATTTGACACCTCTTTGTCTCATGTGAGACTATATTATCTCAAAAGTTAGATTATGTAAAGAATAATAATCCCAATTTGCATACTTAGGTATTTTTTTTACGCATCCATGAAACTGTAGCGTCCATCCAGAATGTCAGAAGAAACAAACTAATTAACGTCCCTTCTCGAACATTCACAGGATTCCGGAAGTACTTTGTCATCACTATAGACACAATTACACAAAGGATATCAAAACTATAACGTAGTTTATGAAACGGTACTTCTAATCGTGATGAAAGCTCGTTACAAACCGATTCAATCGGAAAAGTTAGAATATCCAAGTATAATATCATACCTGTACTTATGCCCGATATCGTCACACCTACGCAAAAGACTGCAACTTTAGTCAAATAGTGTATCAATACAAGATTGTTGAAAATGTAGTAGGTAAAAATATTTATGACACTTCCAAATGCAATCGCAGCAATAAACTGCATCAAATACTTCTTTTGTAACTTAAAATGCGTCTACATTGCATACATGCCTAAAAAGAAAATATTCAGTACCATCGTCACGGTGCCAATGTCGACTTCCAACACAGTCGCAAGGCTTAGATTTAACGCATTAAAACTACTAACACCAATACCTGCAAAGATTGTGATACTAATTCCAAATCCCGCCAGCATATAAAAGCCAAAAGAAAGAAATAATTTCATTGTTTGATTCATAATAACCTCCCACTAGAAATTTATCATGCAACACAGGATAATTATAGGAGATATCTCATATTAGGAGGTTACTATGAAAGCGACATCAATTCATAACGATTTATTGCATATTATGGAAGATTCCATTAATATAACGGATCGCTTCACGCAATCTTACGTACGCAACGACCAGATTATTCCCTTTGGACAAGCTGAGACGCATCTCTATTTTCTCATCGAAGGAACCGTCAAAATATATCTATACCACGAGAATGGAACGCGATTCATCATTCATTTTGCGCAAGCGGGTGATATCTTAGGTGTACTTAGCTTACTTGGTGTTGAAGAACAATCGAAAGAAGTTATCGCACAGTCTAACTGTACCTGTATTGTAGTCCCACGTGATAAACACGAACAATTGCTCTTGAACCTCGCATTTACGCGTGCCCTCAACGTTTACCTTGCACAGAAATTAACAGATCGAACCTTTCGTCTCACACACGCACTCAATTACCCCATGATTAATCGACTAGCTGCATTTATTCTTTTCGCTGAGAACGATGGCATCTATCATGAAAGTGCAACGGAAATCGCAGAGTATCTAAGCACAAGCTACCGGCACTTGATGCATACCTTTAAGCAACTGAGAGAACTTAAGTTACTTTCAAAAATTGATACTTCCTACAAAATCACGGATCGAAGACGACTGGAAGAATTTGCTTTGGACATACAATATTAAAAAAGAGATGAGATTCATCTCTTTAAACAATACGGTTCATCAGTGGCATTTGCTCCACAAAGCGTTTTAAGTTATGCATCACGATACCCAACCGGTAGTCATTGATTTTGCTCGTTTCAAATGAGGCATGAGGGGTTATCGTTGCTTTAGGATGATCCCAAAGTGGATGATTGGTATCGAGTGGTTCTGTTTCAAAAACATCCAAGACAACACCTGCTAAATTCGTATCCAGCACAGTCATGAGTCCTTCCAAGTTCACACAAGCACCACGACCAATATTTATAAAAATTGCATCCGTTTTCATTAATGCAAACTGATTTGTATCCATAATATGATACGTAGCATCGTTACTTGGTAATGTACAAATCACAATATCATAATTGGGTAAATGTCTATCCAAAACATCTAATGCAAAACATTGAGAAAAATGTTCAATGGGACGTCCATTAGAATTAATACCATCAACCTGAGCATTAAAAGCATTCAATCGTTTTGCCGTTTCTTGAGCGATACTTCCAGTCCCAAGAATCAAAACTTTAGCAGTGTCGAGCGCTTTATTTTGGTTCAACCGCTCCCATTTATGATCAGCTTGCTGTTTCAAGTACCCAGGAATACTTTTATAATGGTTAAGTATGTAAGCTAAGCAATACTCGGCTATTGGAATGCTGTACATGCCGCGACCATTCGCAATAGGTATCCCTGCTTCTTTATACAATTCAATATTAATGTGATCATAACCAGCCGAGAGTAACTGTGCAAATTTCAGATCGCTTGGGATTGTTTCTTTGGGTAAATGCATGCCCACAATGACATCCGCATTCCCTTCATAGATTGTTTCTAAAGGATACCGGATAATTTCAAATCCTAAATTTTCAATTGTCTTGGTGCTTTGGGTATCCAATTGTAGCATTTCTGTTATGGCAATTTTCATTTTTGTCTCCTTCATTTTTTAAATCCTTACATCTATCATAGCATCTATGGCTAATCGACGCACAGAGTGCTTGATAGTTTTTCTTTATAAGGGTGCGCATCGCGTATTTCCTTTGCACTTTTGGTCCGAACCATTTCCGATCTAATATACGCGTCATTTCAGTAAAAAAACCACCCATTCGATTAGTGGAAGCGTCAATGTCGCCATGGCGTTACCACAAGTTCCGTTTATCCTTTGAGAGAAGAAATCTTTCACAAACATCTTCCTCTCTGTGGAAAATAATGTTCCATTTTTCTTTATCTCAAGACCTTGGACCTACCTGTATTCGTTAACAATACAAAAGCTACCGAGTAAATTACTGGGTAGCTTTCTTTTACTTAATTGTGTCGTTTTCGTTGCAACGAACGAAGCATCATGAGAAGACCTATTAATACACTGGCAAAACCAAATACTAATATTGAATTCGACATACCTGTATTAGGCAGTGATGAATCTTTGGATTTAGGATCCTTATCAACACCTTTAACAATTGGTGGTTCATCTTTCACGTATGTGTTCGTGATGACATTACCATTTAAAGACTTAACATATCCTTCAGGAACATTAATTTCATCAATGGTATAAATATATACGTTCCCCGCCGAATCTACAGCATCAAGATCACGCCATAACACGGACGTTTCACCGTTAACTAAAGATCGCGGTTCTTGATAGGCAACACCATTACGATACAATTGAACTGTAATCGTAGGATGCGTAGTTGGCCCACCTACCCACACTTTTTGAATTTGCATCGCAAGTTTTCCTGGTGTGAAAGTATTCGTGATCGTTGCGCCATCAACATGTTTACTGTATCCGAATGGAACATTGATTTCATCGACAGTATATGTAAAAGGATTCCCTTTCAAATCAGTTACCGGAAGTTGTGTCCAGGTATAAGATTCTTGTCCTGATTCTAGATTGATTGCATCAAGATACGGTAGTCCATTTTGGTACAGCTGAACTGAAATCGTTGGTTTCACTTTTGGTCCATCAACCCATACTTTGCGTACGGTGAAATCCGTCACTGATGGAATGTATGTGTTCGTAATCGTTGCGCCGTCTACTTGTTTCTTATAGTAATCAGGAATCGCTATTTCATCAACGCGATAATTAAAGGAATGACCATCTTTATCATTGGCATCTAAATTTAGCCATTGGTAAGTTGTTTCTCCATTTTTAAGAGTTACAGGCGCACCATACGGTTGATCATTTTGGAATAGTTGAATAACTATCTCCGGTTTTATCTCAGGTCCGTTGACCCATACCTTGTTCATCGAATAATCCATTTTATTAACTTTTACAGTATTAATAACCGTAAAGTTAATGGATGTGGATGACAAGGTGGCTTCAATCGTTCCACCTTCTACCTCATACAACTCAGAAACAATCTCAGAAGCTTTAATTCGAGCATTCTTAGCGAGCCCCTTCACGACTATTTTACGATTCGCCGGAATGGTAACAATACCATCTTGAGCCCATAATGTTTCAATAAAGGTCATGTCTTCTGTGTAGACTTGAATCATACCCTGATAACGTTTGTAATTATCAATATTATCATCCGTTTCATCAAAACTTACATTAAACTTAAAGCTTCGGTCTTGGTCAAGACGAGTACCTTCTGCATCATGCAAGATTTTATGAATCGTTACATCTACCGTTCCTTTGAAGTATCCAGCATTTCGAATTGCTCTTGGATTCAAACGGTCTAATGTAAAATCACCGGTTGTATCTCTACCTTTTGGTTCAATATGTGACCCATTTTCAGCAGACATCTGACGTGTCAGCGTATAACCATCGGGTGTTATGACTTTAATACGGTACTGACCATGACGATAGACATCCATACTATAAAATCCATCATTATCCGTTTTTACTTCATAGGGATTTCCAGACAGGTCATAAACATCATTTCCATTTGCATCCACAAGACGTACGGTGTAGGTTTCAAAGGGCGTGTCCATCGCTTTATCAAATAAACCGTCTTCATTAAAATCATCAAATACATGGCCTGATACGTTGTACTTAACGATATCTACCGTTGAATGATTGGATTCAAAGAAATCAAGATTTGAAGTCGTTGCGACACCGAAGGTATTTACTGCTTTATCGAGAGTATCAAGTTGCGTATTCGCTGGAACGTCAAATGTGACATCGAATTGTATTTCTTGACCACTTCGAAGTACTGCACCTGGCTTCAGAATGATCTTAAATGCCGTCACAGCAGCGTAGTCTGCAGGTGAATGGGTCCAATTTGCATTCATATAGAATGCCTTGACATCTGAGGTCACAGTATCTGTTGTATAAAATACATCTAAATCATCAGGTACCTGAATGGGTCCAGATAGGTTCAATTTAAAAGTTGAATTTCGTGCAATGCGACTTGGTGTCTCTAATGTCATATCGGTACTTACTGTTTCATCACCAACTTCAGGCAATAAATCAAGAATATTAAGATTGGTAATGTCAGTCACCGAGTTATTGTATAGTGAAAATTGATAACTCGTTTCCGTGCCAATTTCACTTAGTCCCGTACTTGGCGGTAAAATATAGTTTGAATCTAGAGAACCTTTGACCGCTTTTCGAATCATCAATTCGCGTGGTGGCACGTAATTAAACTGTGCAACTGCAGAAGCGATTAAGTCGTCGGTTGCACCGTTTTCATTCAAATCGTATTCATCAGAAACGGCACGATTTCCCGGCTTAACGAGATTGTTGTTTTTCCAAGAAAGAATCGCATTATTGATATTTGTTCCGGGATTAGTAAGTTCGGTAATCTTTGTTTCATATTGGATCGAGAGTACCCCTGTTTGCGAACCATTTGTATTTGTTCCTGTGTAGGTCATACCCTCAAGTTTCCAGATAAGTGCCGTGTGTCCCGACCCTTTAAAATTGGGAACAACTTCGGGTTCAAGGCTTCCTGTAGTCATCGAAGATTCAATGACTGAGGATTTAACAAGTAGACCGCTACCGGGAACATAGGATGTTCCATCTGGAATGATATCCACCAAAACGTTTAAGTCTACAAATGCCATATCACCAACTAAGTTAGCAACATCAACACTCAGTTGGAACGCAACATGGTCATTGATAAAGTAGTTTAGTTTTTTATTTACGACATCTTTTCGTAACGAAACTGTTGGATTAACACGGGAATATTGAATATAATCAGAACGTTTTCCGGTTAAACTTAGACCATTTGAATACTTTGCTTTGAATGTTGCATCATTATTGAGACGGCTTGTAGTTGATGTTTCGTCCACAACAGGCACTGTTTTATCCCGTAATTCTGTTCCAATTCGGACGTTAAAGCCTTTTCCGGGTGCTAGATACGTTTCATCTACCGATTTCACTGTAACTGACAGTGTTTCTGCATTTAGAGGATACGTATGTTTTACTTTAGGATCAACATTAGTTGCGATTATCGTTTCAGTACCATCTTGCAACTTCGCTATGATATCAAGTGTTCCCACAACTGTTGTCTGAGCATTAATTGTCACATATGTATACTTGAGGCGGGAATCGAGACCACTATCAACTATTTCGAACGAATTCAAATTCAGATTTGGATGTGCTAATGTTGCGGAATTGCCGATAGTCAGGCTCCATTCGTGGGTTCTATCACGATCTTTTTGATAGTCTAAAAAAGTCCACGGACTAATTGTTTTACCAAATGAGAATGTCGTTGGTTCTGGTACTGGTTTGGTTGCTTCGAGCTTAAAGTCAATAGTATCTGTGCTCTTCAATATCGACTCATATTCTGGACGATTCTTTGGCGTTGCAGTAACGGTTGCTGTATTCGTCAATGTTTCATTGATTTGTCCATTGGGAAACTTCAAGTTAAGTGTTACATAACTTGAGAAGTTTTGGTAGTAAAGACGAATTCCGTCCGGATTTGTGTAGGTCTTCCGAGCCGTTCGGGTCACTGCATCGTAGGTCCATCCTGGATTATCTTCAGGAATAAAAATCGCCCCATCTGGTAAAATGTCCTCAAAGACAAATTCATCATAGACTCGAGAGCCCGGTGCCGAGATTGTATTTGTTGCATTCAATGTATACGTAAACTGTACATGATTAAGTTTGCTTAAATCATCAGTGAGACGCGTTTCGTCATTGGGATGAATCGCTCCACCATTGATAACACGATTGTCGGAAGTAGTCCAAGAACCTGCGTTTATCATTTTGTCTAAACGCGGTTGAATTGTGTTAATGATGACATCTTTTGTTGTTTGTGCAAGGATTGTTTCATCTTTCTGTTGCTTTAAAGTCGCTTCAATTGCTACAGGAAACCCATTCGGTGTTTCCCCATTATGAGTCACAAACTTCATAGGAATATCTAAGCTCGTTCCGGAAGCTAACGCAGCGAGCTTATAGATTACTTTATAATGATCACCCGCATCAATGACTTCTTTCGATACTTGTGAGGCTATATCTGAAGCAACAAAAGTTCCATTCACTAAATGTTCTTTAGGTACTTTAACTTCCAAAATGGCATCAGTAAGAGTTCCGCTGTCTTCAGTTAATGATAAGCCTGTGTAAAAAAGGACTTCTTCACCTGACAGAAATTTCGCATCCGCGGGCAATGTATAAATATCAAATCTGGATACTGCGATGTTTGTCTTTGTTTCATCGTCTGTTTCGATTTGTTTTGTTGGTTCTGTTACTTCAGTCGATTGGGATGATCCAACGACTTCTTTCGCAATTGAAGAAACGATAGGCGTTTCTTTCAAGATATCCTTTGGCTGAATTTTTTCAACAGGAATTGTAATTGGAAAAGTTTGTAAAGTTTCCAATGTGTTCATAAATTCGACGTTTACAATCTCACTGTTATCATTGTTTTTCAGTTTCGCTGTGAATGTGACGACACCTTTGCGTACATCATCCACGTTAATTTGAAGCACCTCATTTTCGATTGTTTCTTGTTTAGCATCAAGCAGTGCAAAATCTTCCAATGTTTTCGGTAGTGACACTTCGATAAAGTCTCCCTGGACAAGTTCATCGTGAAGTTCACTTGGCACTTTCCAACGAAGCGCAAATTTTAAGCGTCCTTCTGGGTTATAGTCTGAACTGTCTTCGCCACTCTTCGTTAAAAATGACATAGAAACTGATTCGAACACATTTACGTTATGTTGCTCAAATAAATTTTGAATATTTCGTATATTTTGGGTGTGTGTTTGTGCATTAATCGTTATTGATGTAATTACAAGAGAAGCAACTAATGCAATAAAAATAAATCCTTTTTTGATTGTTTTGTTGAATGTTTTTAGTTTCATTTCTTTACCTTCATCCATAATTAATTCGTTAAAATAGTGACATCTCCGAAATGTAATGCTTTAAATGCTTCCAGTTTATGGGTTGAATCCAAACTTGCTGCATAAAGGGAATATTTCCCATTAAAATCTTCATTGAAAGACGATACAATACTTAATTGTATCCAATCACCGTTGCGGTTTTGCAGGTACATTTCGGCGTATCCAATATATTGATTATCACGCTTTCCGACACTAATTGACTGACCAAGATGGGTATACGAGGTCCATTCGTCAGGGTTTAATGTGTTCCCATAATAATCTTTACTAAACATCGATAACAATGATGGAATATTCCGATCAGCGATACTTTGTGTCATCTCATTTTTGACAAAGATATATGGGTCGAAGTCTGGTTCAGGCTTCGGAGGTTGTGGGATTGCGGTGGGTTTTTGACTTATTTGGGGTGTAAGTCCTTGTACTGTTATTTTTATCGTTGTTTGGTTATAGTATTTTTCCGATTTGGGCAGGTTGGTAAGCAACACATCGATTTGATCACCATTTGCAAGGCTTTCCGATTTTGAATACATGATATTAATACCGTCCAGATGTGATGGATACCATGGGCTTTCTGTATTCCATACTGCATCTATGGAACCACTTCCATCTTCCCCCGAAGTTATAAAGTGGATAGCCTCAAATGGATTTATCACATTTGGTTCTTCTAAACCGGTTACCGTATAGCTTTTTTCGAGTGTTGTTATTGCATAGTTGGATTCAAAATCGTTGTGTCCAAATCGAACTTTGATTACATCTCCGTTTGTCAATTCTGACGATTTGGAGATTGAATACGCGGCAGTCGTCAATGATTCCGGTGCACCTACAAGCTGTAAGGAAGCTGTACCTAGTGTTGAGTCACCATTGAAACTAATGCTCACGAATGCAAAGGGATCAAAGCTAACCTTGTTCTCTACTACAGGCGTTATCGGTGGTTTGGGATATTTGATGATTGCGAATGCTGCAATCGTTGAAACCACACCAACAGTCACAATTACCTTTGCAACATGACCTGGTTTTTGGGATTTCGCTGAAACTCCTTCAGCAATACCATCAGCAGCAACAATCGTATATGGGGGGACTGGTGCTTGTGATTGCATCATTTTTAATGCATACACAAAGAGTCCAATTGGTGCAATGCTAAAGAATGTAATGCCGTTGTTTTCATGTTCTGTAATCTTTTTCCGAATCTTATCTTTTGCATACTTTAGTCTACTTTTTATCGTACTTTCGCTTAACTCCAAATATGCTGCAATTTCGCGAATCGTCATATCTTCATAGTAAAATAAAAATGTACATAAGCGTTGGTCTTCAGGCAGGCTATCCATAATATTCTGGATAATTTCCGATATTTCTGCTTGATTTGCACTCTCGTCAGGTTGCGTAAAGGTATCTGTGTCTTCAACCTCAAAATCAACATCTTCTTCACGTGTTATCTCTGAGAATAGTACTGGCTTATTCTTCTTCAAGAAATCTTTCGCATTATTCAATGCAATTTGATTAATCCATGCTGCAAAATTGGCAACCGTATAGACTTCTAAGCTATCAATTTTTTTGAATGCTTTCAGATATGTATCTTGAACAAGATCTTCGACTGTATGCTGGTTTCTGATTAGCCTTCGAATAATATAATACACTGCACGAATTGTTTGATTATAAAGACTCTCAAAATCATGTGTGCCCGTTTCCGTATATGGCCAATCGTTTTCTGTAGTATTGTTGTTACGTTTCATTTCTAGACCCTCTTCCACATATTTGTAATGTATATGACTGATATTGCTGGTAGATAATCAACCAAATCACAGCTTTTTTTAAATTGCTAACCTTATAGCTGTTGGAGTCACTTACAAATAGGTTCTTTAGAGTCATATCAAATTCACTCAAATCTTATCACCCCTCATTAAATAGACGAATGAGATTCAAAAAAGACTTAATTATTTAAATTTTTTTGCTCAAAATTTTAATTTACCTAAATCAAAGGATCATCAACAAGCATGGACCCCCACGACAATACATTGTTTATGTTGTTTTATCTCTGTATATATTAATCTATTTATTTTAATAATTCACGATTTAAGCACACAGTTTATCACAATCTTAACATTCCTTACCATTTCGACACTTCACACCATAAAGTATGTTCTTTTCATCGGTATACTAACAAGTTTTCCTGTGAAAATTGCGCTAAAGAAAACACACCTTATTGGTGTGTTCTATTTTTCATGAATCCTTTTAAGATTTTCTTTCAAACGTTGGAACCGCAGGTTTCCATACGCGATGAAATCCTCAGTTTCATGCTCTTCCTTCAAGGATTCTCGTATATAACCCCAAAGGCTCCACAATAAATCAATATACACTTTGTTTAATTGCAGTTGTAGGAAGTCTTCATCAGTGGGTTCTTTTCCAAGGTATGCATGGATAAACTGTCGGTCCATTGAATAGTTATAATCTGCTTCAATCGATACATCAGCAAGATCCCAATAGCGTGAATTCATTCCGCCATATTCCCAATCAACAAGAAACATATCACCTGTCTCGCTCACTATGAAGTTTTCCGGTAACGGATCATTATGACTAAGAACGCGTTTCATATCATGATTCTCATGATGCACATAAAGCAATAATACGTCATCGCGAATTGCTTGATAACCTTCTGGATAGTACCCTTCAAGTTGCGAAAGAGATGCTTCATACTTTTGCACCATTTCCATAACATCAAACTGAATGGGTAATGACGGTGCTGATTGGTGTAAATGTGCCAATAAATTTGCAGCTTTCTCTAAGTTTTCTGATTCTTGTAAACGTGTTGCATTCATTGTCAGTGCACCTGGTATGTATTGCGATATCTTTAAACCTGTGACATCATCAAAATGCATCAAAGGTGCATCTATATGCAACGGTGCAATTGTACGTACAATAAGACCTTCATGAGAACGGTTAATGATTGTATCTGTATCCTTACCTGCAAGGCGAATAACCAGATTTTTGTCTTTCGTTTCAACATTAAAATTTCTATTTGTGAGTCCTCCAAGTTGCGAAACACGCAAGGGTTCTCCAAGGTTTAATGTATGCAGTATTTTTGTAATTTCTTCCTGTTTTGTCATAACTATAGTGTAACAGATTTATTAAAATGTTCAATATATTTGATATTTTATATATTTTGAACAAATGTTGTTGTTAGTATTATGAGGTGTTATGTTCGTGAATAGTACGTTTTAACGATATTTGGCGCTACACCTACTACTTTGTGGAATACCTGATTAAAGTATTTATAGTCCGAAAAGCCGACCATATCCGCAATTTCGTACATATGATATGACTGTGTCTTAATCAGATCTAGAGCTTGCTGAATGCGAAACTTAGTCAAATACTCATTGAAGGTCATCCCAATAAACTTTTGAAAACGATTGTTGATTGAAGTTGAACTTTTCCCTGTATACATGCGAATATCTTCCAATGTTATTTTTTCATGATAGTGTTGCTGAATATATTCCAATGCTTTCATAATCGTGACAGAGGCAACAGCTGGGGTTTGCTGTAGGACGCAGTATATATCTGCGACCTCATTTGCCCCCTTCGCATAAGCACGCCGCATATGAATTTCATTAATTGCACGTTGGATGCTATGTGTTAATGCAGCATGATCTAAAGGTTTTAGCAGGTATTCTGTGACACCAAATTCAATCGCTTTTTTAGCATAATCAAATTCTGAGTGTCCACTAATGATAATCACACTGTATGTTTCTCTTGGTAAAAGTTCTAATAATGCGATGCCATCCATAATCGGCATGTTGATATCCAGAATAATAATATCTGGCTTTTCTTTTTCAATGAGGCGGTATCCTTCATTCCCGTTTGCTGCTTCCCCGACTACAGTGCACTTAAGTGCGTCCCAATCGATTGCGCGGCGAAGGCCTTTACGTATAATTGCCTCATCTTCAATAATACATACTCTATACATCTTTGTTACCTCCTTTGGGAATAATTAGCGATATATGCGTTCCCATCGTATCACTCTCAATTATGACTTTGCCATCATCTCCGTACAACAGTTCCATCCTTTGAAGTACACTCATAATTCCATATCCAACATGATGCGATTTACTGTCATAAGACTTCAATGCTTCGAGTTGTGCAGGATTCATACCGCCACCGTCGTCAATCACATGCAAGAAAATATGTGTTTCATTAGAATATCCTAAAACGCCCACAGTCAGCGTATCTTTATAGCGATAACCGTGCTTCAAACAGTTTTCAATTAATGGTTGAATCAAAAGCTTTGGTAATTGTTCCTGCAACACATCTTCGCCGATATCAATCGTATACACAAACCGTTCTTGAAGCCGCAATTTATTAACTTCTAAATAGAGTTTTATGTATTCAATATCTTCTGAGAACGGTACTTCATTGGCATCTGGGGTAATACTGTAGCGAAGTAAGCGGGTTGTGTTCAAAATCAATTTTTCAGCTAATTGTGGATCATCAACAATCAGATATCGTATCGTTTCTAGAGAATTGTAGAGGAAATGCGGGTTGAATTGTGCTTCAAGTTGCTTGATTTCCGCATTTTTCCGTAATTCTAGGAGGCGTTCATTACTCGAAATGAGTTCTGATAATTGCGTTCCCATGTCATTGAATGCATGCGCTAATTTTTCAAACTCATCGTGTGTTGTGAGCGAGACATGTGTTTCTAAATCACCATTCTTCATGCGATCAACTGCTTCAATCAAAGTCGCAATCGAACGGCTTGCTTCGCGACCAATTTTGCGAGCTGAAAGTTTATTAATACGCTCGACAATATATAAAGCAACCGCTACAACGACTGAGACAACCATAAAGGTTAAAGCCAGTGAATCTTTCTTCACGAGAACATGAATAATGAAGTTTTCCGATCCAAACATTTTCGAGTTTACCCGATAAGCAGTATGTTCAAGACTTAAGGTATCATTGGGAACATTTGGAAACTTCATTGATTTGGTCACAAAATCCCGAGATGTTGATGCAATGACATTATCAAATCGATCTGTTAGCACTAAGTGATTTCCCCTTTGATACTGCAAGAGTTCACTATAAACACTCGCATCCACAAAATATAGAACTTTAAGCCGGTTTTGATGCATGTCTGTATAATTACGACCATAGACAACTTTTGTAGACGGATCACTCCCTAAATTCGTAATCACAGTTGCGATTGTATCGTTTGAATTCAGACGTTCTAAAACTAGGCGATGATAATAGCGAAGAAAATCATTACCTTCTAATGACGGCTGCGTAATCAAAATGGGATAGTTTGCGTCGTCATACATAATCATATGAACATTCCCATCAAGACGCGAATTGATGGCATAATACTTCTGATAAATATCATTCGAATATACTTCTATATTTTCTTTCATGTCAGAAAAATCATGCCCTTCAGCATTGAAATCGAAAATTTCATCGATACTTGATTCGATGTGCATAACTTCTTGTGTTATATAAGATTGAACATTGCGAACTTCAAAAACATTTGTGTAAATGTAATATCCTAAAAATGTCAATCCGGCCATGAGTAAAGTGACCAGCAATGGGATGCGGCCATATTTGATAAATGTACCTTCGATTTTTTGCTCAAATGTTTTGAATTCAGAATGTTTCATAGACCTATTGTAATATATAAAGACAAAAAGAGAAAAAGGATTTACCTTTTTCTATATTTGTATATTTTTTCCTTTCGATAGTTTCATAAAGACAAGCAACGAAATTATTGTGAGTCCCGTAAGGATTGCTGATAAAGCGGCTGCGATTCCATAGTTTCCACGGATAACTTGCGTATAGATCGATACTGTCATTGTTTGTGTTTTTGAAGTATAGAGAATGATTGCTGTTGATAGTTCAGAGATCATCGTAATCCAGCTAAGAATAGCTCCTGAAATTACCCCCGCAGACATCATTGGAACTGTAATTTTAAAGAATGTTTTTGAGTTACTGGTTCCAAGCGAAATCGCTGCTTCCTCTACACTAATCGATATTTGTTGTAGTATTGCAACTGATGAACGGATTGTATACGGTAATCGACGTACAACCAGTGCAATAATCATAATAGTAAATGTTCCTGTAAGCATGAATGGTCGCTTCGACAATGAAGTTAACATGGCAATACCAAGTACAGTACCTGGAATAATGTAAGGAATCATTGAAACAGCATCAACTGTCGCGGTCAATGGATTGCGACGACGGACAGCTATATAGGCAATGATTACAGCCATAATTACAATAATAACAAGTGCAATTCCTGGAATAATGAAGGTATTTTGAATACTATTCCCTAGGCGTGAGAATGCTTCACGATAACTGTCCAATGAATATCCATCTACAAATATTAACCCTGATGTTTTAAGGAATGATGTATAGAAAACATAAACTTGGGGCATAAATGCAACTGCTACAACACCATAGACGAATGTATGAACCATCACAGATAATGATCGTTTCATCGGCTTCGGTTCGATGCTATGTAATGCACTCATTGAGAATTGATTACGGTTTGATAACCAACGTTGGAAGAGAAAGAAAACGGTAGTGAGTAGGATTGCAATTACAGAGATGGCAGCAGCAAATCCTGTATCTCCACCCATTTCTGAAATAAATTCATCGAAAATAAGTCGCGGGAAAGTTCGATACCCTTCACCAATAAGCATTGGTGTTCCAAAGTCAGCAAATGCTCTCATAAAGACAAGTAATGCGCTTGCGTAGATGGTTGGTTTGATTAACGGCAATACAACTTTGAAGAACCGTTTGAATCCTGTTATTCCCATGCTTTCTGATGCTTCAAATAGTGAATTATCGACACTGCTCAGTGCACCTTGAATATAGAGATAAACTAACGGAAATAGCTGTAACGTTAAGACTAATAAAATACCACTAAATCCATAAATATCTGGAATCACAATTCCAAAGGTACTCAACATAAATTTGGTAATTAAACCACTACGGCCCAGTAGCAGAATCCACGAGTACGCACCGATAAATGGCGCCGACATAGAACAAAGAATAATGATAATATTTAAGAATTTTTTACCTCTTACTTTATAAACAGTCGTAAAATATGCTAACGGTATTCCAATTAGCAACGTGAGTAACGTTGCGATAATTGTTACTTGAAAACTGTTGACGATTGTCTTGAGATAATACGGTTGGCTAAAGAATTTATTAAAATGTGTGAGTGTAAATCCACCAAGGCTCGGATCATAGATTGATTGAGCAAGAAGATTAACAATCGGGTAAATGAAGAAAAGTCCGTAAAGTACTAGTACAACTAATGTTGATGCTTTCCAAAAATCGGGTTTGCGTAATTTATTAAGTAAGGTCATGGTGAACACCTACAATCAAGTTCTCTTCTCCATCAGCCGTATACACGTTGATTTTTTCGATTTTAATCCCTACTTTAACAGTTTCACCTTCTTGATATAAGTGATTGATCGCTGACTCTTCAACGATATCTACCATATCTCCTGTTGCTAATTCAACCGTATAGTGAGTATTGAGACCTAAAAATACGGTTTTCTTCACGGTTCCTGTTGTGATGGCTGCTGATGGATCAGACGTAATTAAGAATTCCTCTGGTCGAATTGAAATTTTAACCAATTCTTCACTGCCGTTGCGAACCATTTTGGTTTCATCCAAATTAATCGTTGGACCATTGTTTAATGTTAAAGAAGCGTTCGTTAAATTCCCCGTTAGAATATTGGATCGACCAATAAATGTTGCGACAAATATGTTACGGGGACGCTGGTAAATATTTTGTGGTGTTCCAACATGTTGAATAACACCGTCTTTCATAACTGCAATTCGATCCGATACCGACATTGCTTCTTCTTGATCATGTGTCACATAGACAGTTGTAATGTTGACTGATTGTTGAATCTCTTTGATTGCTGTACGCATATCAATTCGGAGCTTGGCATCTAAATTACTAAGTGGCTCGTCCATTAATAATACATCTGGTTTGATGACAACTGCACGTGCCAAAGCAACACGTTGTTGTTGCCCTCCGGAAAGTCGTTCTGGCATACGATCTGCATAATCCGAAATTTGCATTGTATCCAACATTTCATTAACAGATTTTTGAATTGTCTCTTTATCCATTTTGCGATTTTTTAATCCAAAAGCAACATTATCAAATACTGTTAAATGTGGAAAGATCGCATAGTTTTGAAACACCATTCCAATATTTCGTTTTGATGGTTCCATGTCATTGATACGTTTTTCATTGAAGAAAAAATCGCCCCCTTCAATTGAGTTGAACCCCGCAATCATTCGTAATAGTGTTGTTTTTCCGCACCCAGATGGACCAAGAAGGGTGAAGAATTCACCCTCCTTGATTTCAATTGAGAGATCCGGAATGATTGTATTTTGGCCATAACGTTTTACAGCATTTTTGATTGAAATATTTACACTCATAATCTAACCCCGTTTCTAATCTAATTATTGTAATTCTGCAAATAATTTTGTGTAACGCTCTACAAGTTGTGTCTTATTCTGGTAGACATATTCCATGTCTTCATAAATTAATGGTAATGTTGAGTAATCTTTGAGGTGATCCCCTGTTGTCGCACCTTTACGTACTGGACGGTTTGTTAACTCAGAACCGAAGATATTTTGAACTTCTTCTGTAAGAAGGAAATCAATGAAAAGTTCTGCATTCTCTTTGTTCTTAGCATTTTTAATAATTCCAGATCCAGCAGGAAGGAAGACACTTCCTTCTTTCGGATAAACAATTTCGACATTTTTAGCACCATCTTTAACAAGTTTTGCTACAGGATCTTCGTAGGTTAACCCAACCCACATTTCTCCATCAACAACAGATTTATAAACTGAAGATGATCCAGACTGAATTTTGCCGTCCCATTGTTGAATTAATTTTCCAACATAGTCCCATGCCACATCGTTCATGTAGTCATCATCTGGACTCATTGCTAATAGAATATTTGTTAATTGGGCAAAAGCACTTGATGAATTTGATGGATCAGCAGTCGCAATCTTGCCTTTTAGTTCAGGTTGTAAAAGATCTTCATAACTTTCGATTTTGAGATCTTTCGTTAGCTCTTTGTTTACGATGAGGACACTTCCATCTAAAACTGTGTATGTAATGTATCCTGTGTCGTTTTTATACTCATCCACAACGTTTGCATCTTCTTTTGAAACGTACGGCTCAAACAAATCTTTGTTTGAAATATACTGCGTATAGGTTCCACCAAAAAGCACGTCGCCATATGGATTTTCTTTCTCTGACTGAATTCGTTTGACTAATTCACCCGTACCCGCAGAAATAACTTCAACTTTGATTCCTGTTTTTTCTTCAAAAAGTGGTACGACTGCATTAATCAAGCCTTCACTATTTGGGGAGTAAACAACAAGCTTTTTATTCTCTTCTGACTTACCTCCGCCAGAACATGCTACCAGCATTAATGTAACTAGAAGCAGAATACTAATGCGTTTGAACTTCTTCATATTTTCCTCCTGTATTGTATGAATACATGTCTTTCATATACATATAGTACTTGTTTGGTAACCGCTTTCACATACCTAAATTCAACAAAAATAGGGATTATATCACAATTGTATAAAAAATAAATCTTATACTAAATTCAAATATTCCGTTGATTGGTGTGATTTCTCCTATAAAATAAAGGAAATTTATTGTAAATTGATTGCTCGATACAATCACAGGTGGTAAAATTAGCACGATAACAATGCGGAGAATAGTAATGCTACGTTGAACCCCCACCTTTGACCAAAGGATACGTTATGCATTATGTCATAGAACAACCATGAAAAAAATTCTAATGTTAGGGACCCTACTACTTATGCTAGGCCTCTTAGTGTCGACCACTTACAGTTACTGGCAAAATATTTCGATCAAAAACAACATAGACACTGCGTCTGATATCTCCTTAAAAATCGGAACTTTTTCGTTACCAAGTATTCACCCAATTGGTGCTACTGAGTTTCAAGAGAATACCCGATACGTTGAAAGCAACGTCGTTTATTACAAGGATATGTATTTGCTACGGTATCGAACAGGATGGCATGATAAACTTCCAGATTCACCAGACATTTCGGAAGGCTATAGTGGCCATTACCGTTTCTACAGTAATCACCATTTCATCCAAGCACGCTACTTTATCAATGATTTGGTTATAATGAATGACATCGTGTACCGTGCAGATAATGGAGGTGCATCAAATATGACACCCGAACAGTCCGATGGTTGGAACGGGTGGAAGAAGATAGGCACTATCTCGGATTTGAAATGGCAAAAGACACGCGTTTATACTAAAGGTTCCATCACATATCACGAGCAAAAATTATATGTTGCGAACGAAACAATTCAATCAAATCAAAATCCCGAACCGGGTGTTGACTTCGGATGGAATCTTCAAAATACACTTCAGTACGATCCCTTTACGATTTATAAGAAATCGGATGAATCACCAACGATTGTTGTGTCATACGATTCGAATGGCGAGAACCGACTTTATCGCCTGAAAGCATCCTCAAATTATAAAAATGGTATTTATACGCAACCTGGACAAGACTCAACTGTTTGGGACCCCTATCCTTTTACTTGATACTAAAAGAGCATCGTATACGATGCTCTTTACTAATATTCAAGAAGCTTTGGATTGCTCTTTTCAATCGATTCCCAGAAATCGTGGTACTCTCGGGCTGTAAGTGGGTAATCAGTAGAAAGAATGGTAAAATCTTCGCCTCGCCAATTATATACAATTCTCGTTTCAAAGTAATGATTCTTTTTATAAAATTTTATTCTTCGGCGTCGAATTGGTGCATCAGATTTCTTAGGATGAACTACTTCGACATCTGCAAAAATCGTACGTTGATAACGTGCTTTAATTAACAATAATGTTGACGAACCCAACCCCTTGCTTTGAACTTTAGGGTCAATTGCAAAATAGATTAAATGTACTAGGGTATCAGTGAAAAGAACAATCGTGAAACCCACAAATACATCATCATCGAGTAAGACACAAATCTCACTATTCTTTCCTTCGTCTTCATAGATGTATGCTAAATTTTTCCGCTCATTTTCAGGAAATGCATTCTGGTATAACATCTCAACATCATTTTTATACACACCGGCAACAGGCTTTAAGGAAATCATAAGTATCTTCGGAATCTCGTTTCTATCTTAGGACTATCATACAGTGCGAACGGCTAAATGTAAATTTTGATTATCTAGGTTTCCTGCTAATTTCATAAGCCTTTTCAATGCTGATATACTCATTTTTAGTAAGTTCCAAGATGCTATAGAAGAAACATAACTTGTGTTCTTTGTCAGAATATAAACAAGCCAATTGCATTGATTCTTCTGAAACTTTGTTTTATGCATATAAATTGGCTCCAGTTTCTATTAATATTAGCCATAATCGACTTAAAATCAATCCAAAGACTACAATTTTTTCTAACATGACATTTAATAGTAGATTCGACTTAGTAAGTATGATGCAAAGAAATATCAATAAATATCTTCATGCGAAATTAAAAACACCTTTACTGGTGTATAATTTAGATAGGAGGTAATTCATATGACTTTAAATATAGATTGTATTCGCGACGTATTGATGACTTACATTACGAAGAAAACTG
Source organism: Erysipelothrix anatis (assembly GCF_009828745.1). Classification (GTDB taxonomy): domain Bacteria; phylum Bacillota_I; class Bacilli_A; order Erysipelotrichales; family Erysipelotrichaceae; genus Erysipelothrix; species Erysipelothrix anatis. Next base: position 61,731 of record NZ_WTSX01000010.1, on the reverse strand, counting down.
ATGCTTCAAAGATCATCACCCAAGCTGACTTGAATCTAGAAATGTACTCAGAACAAGATGTAACCGATAGTCTAAGACATATCCATAATGAACACATAGGAACTGTTGAGTTTTCGGATTCCTATGATTACAATCCGAAACAAACCTATATCATTGGTATTACGGATCATGGACTTTCGTTTGTTGATGCAGTTAAGGATCCAACGCTCTTCGAGGAATTTAAAAATATCATCGCAGCAAAGTATCCTATTTATGATTTAAGTATTTTTGTGTATGGATACCATGCTTATTTAGCAACTAAATATGGTAGAACGACAGATGATCGTAACACTGTGCAATGAAACCAGCGATAGCAAAATTAATACGGATTCTGCTTTGGTTTGTCGCCTTTCTTCCCATTGTTACTTTTAGTTTTTTTCTAATTACAATGTACACTACTTGGGATTTTATTATGCCGACACCCACCCATCAATTTTAAGCTGGCATAATTATAGTAGGAACCTACATTCTTGCCTATTGTACCGTTGCTAAAAACAAGTATATGAATCTTTTGGGTGTATTATTGATGGTACTTTGGGTTTCCTATTTGTTTATCGAAAACTCTCATAAATTTCCGCCGATCAAAACTGCACCTCTGTTTGTAATCTACTTCGGAACAATCCTTTCAATTACATGTATTATTAACCATTTCGAATCGCTTTAATGATTTAGAAAGAAACTCTATCAATTTGATAGAGTTTTAGTTTTGATTAGAAATCACGAAGTCATTTATTTGTTCTAGTGTGTAAATATTAAATGATAGCCCAATGCGACAACCTCGCGAAGATACGATACGAAAGTTGCTTTCGTTTTAGACGGTGCCGCAAGACCGTAAACTGTGTTTACTCCATTTTGGGTAGCAGTTCGCTTTGCGCGATAGATATGAAAATCATTACTTACTACAATTGCAGTTGAAATGTCGTGGAGTTTAGCTGCATTTTGAATATTTTCGACGGTAGTTGTAGAGGTCGATTCAACGATAATCCGATTTGCATCAATTCCTTTGGACTTCAGATATCTGCCCATAACTACACCCTCTGGTTCTATTTCATCCGGACCTTGACCACCGGTCACAATCACAACCGTCTGAGGATTCGTTTGCAAATATGGAACCGCTGCATCTAAGCGTTCTTTTAAAATTGGTGATGGTTCATTTCCCCAAGCTTTCGCACCAAGAACAATCATTGTATCGATTCTTTGAGGGGGAACTTCACGATATGTCGATAATATGAGTCCAAACACAAGAAGCGCATAAATTACACCAACACCAATAATTCCAACAAGCCATTGTAGAATCGTTTTTCGTTTCATATCGCAGCCTCACCTTTTCTAACTTCATCTAACGTTTGTAGTTCAATTTCATTTATCGTACCACAATCATTGCACCTGCAACACACACATTATCTTACAATTATCAAATTTTGCCAAAACTTGATATAATGAACGCAGCTAACAACTATACTGAAAGGAAACTATCAATGAAAAGAATTAAGAATTTAACGAATGCCCTCTCAATTTATATTATCGTGTATTATTTTTTTGCTTCAGTGATATCCGAGGTTGACATCCGATTCGGCGTTTCAAATAGCGCATATTTTAATGCAGCTATATTCTTTAAGTCCTTTATTTATGTTGGGCTTCTCCAGCTTATTGTTGCTATCGCCTTTCTCTTTTATGAGCAGCGTTGTAACGAATCTCGAGAAGAACACATCGACAAAAACGAATAATAAAAGCAGTTTCACATTGAAACTGCTTTTTTGGTATTAATAACATCTATCATTTCTTTCAGTTTTACTGGATCGACACCATCATAGTCACCAAGATCGCTAAAAGCATACGAGACATTTTCCGTGCGAGTGGTTGGGTCTTCGTTCCATCCTTTGAACGAACCATGTAATTGTTTTACACCTGTTTGATCGATGAGTGTAAGTGCGTTTGCTGCATTAATTCCTGAACCTAAGCATAATTCAATACGATTACCATATTGAGCTTGTAGTGTTTTAAGAAGTGCAACACCTTCAATTGCAGTTTCTTTCAATCCGCTCGTTAAGATACGATCTACGCCACATTCGATCAACACTTCGATTGCTGCAAAAGGATCCTCGACACAATCAAAAGCACGGTGAAAAATAGCTTCAATACCATGCTCATGGCATAGTTCGACAAAGCTTTGTGTCAAGGATGCATCGACACTTCTATCAGCATTGAGAAAACCAAAGACCAAACCATCCGCGCCTGCTGCGATTAATTGCTTCGCATCCACGAACATTGTTTCAACTTCCATTGGATTATAATGAAAACCTCCCGGTCTTGGTCGAACCATTGCAACAATAGGAAGTTTCGTCACACGACGCGCCATAACGAGGGTACCAATACTTGGCGTCAACCCTCCGAGATGAATTCCGTTGTTTAATTCTATACGATCAGCACCACACTGTTCTGCAATTTCGCAATCACTTGTTGATGCCGCAAGTACTTCAACACAATATGTCATAATGTCTCCTAACGTGGATGAATCATGGACTCAGGTCGTAAAGCATCATCCACTTCTGCTTCACTCATTAGTTGCTGTTCCAATACAATTGTACGTAACGATTTGTTTTCTTTTAAGGCTTGTTTTGTTATTTCTGAAACCTTTGCATATCCTAAGTGTTTAACAAGAGCTGTCGCCATTGCTAATGAATGTTCAACATAATCATGAACCCGATGTTCATTCACTTTTAGATCCTGAATAGCATGGAGTCGAAGTGTCGAGCATGCGTGACGTAAAATCTCTAAAGATTCAAACAAATTATAGAATAATACTGGTTCAAAAACATTTAACTCCATTTGACCCGCTTCCGCCGCCATTGTGACAGTCGCATCATTACCAATTACTTGAAAGCACACCTGATTTACAACTTCTGGAATAACAGGATTTACTTTGCCAGGCATGATTGAACTTCCTGGTTGTTTTTCAGGAAGAAAGATTTCATTAAAACCAACTTTAGGTCCCGATGCCATCATTCGGATATCATTGCAAATTCGTGACAATCCAATCGCAAATGTTTTTAAAGAAGCGTGAACATAGGCAAATCCGTCGACATGTTTCGTCGCATCAACGAGGTCTTCAGCACTTACAAACGATTTCCCTGTAATCTTACTTAAATTAGCCACAGCTTTCTCGCGATAACCTGGAACCGAATTAATTCCCGTCCCAACCGCAGTTGCACCCAGATTTACGACTTGCATTTCACTAAGTGCATGCTTAAAACGATGAATATCTCGTTGTAAAACAGACTCATAACTTTGAAATACCTGACCCATAGAAATTAGGACGGCATCTTGAAGATGCGTTCGGCCAACCTTTATAATCGAAGCAAACTCCACCGATTTTGCGTGAAATGCGTCAGCTAGAAAATACATCTCTTCAAGAAGCAGCATACCGAGATTTAAAACTGTTAATTTCCCAGCTGTTGGAATGATATCGTTGGTTGACTGCGCACGATTTACGTGATCATTGGGATGCACAAAATCGTAAATACCGATTGGTTTATTTAAAATTTGCGCTGCCCGATTGGCAATAATTTCGTTCACATTCATATTCATCGATGTTCCTGCTCCACCTTGAATCGCATCTGTAACAAATTCGTGCTTATGCAATCCTTGAATGATTTCATCACACGCTTCCACAATCGCATCACTTCGAACACTATCTAATTCGTCTACTTCATGATTCGCGAGTGCACATGCTTTTTTTACTTGTGCTAAGGCAATGTACATCATATCGTTGACATGACGACCCGTAATTTGAAAATTATCGAGCGCTCTGACAGTCTGAGCACCATACAACGCATCAAAAGGTACCTTGACCTCCCCCAAAGAATCCTTCTCAATTCGAAATTTATCGTTCATCATCATGATCTCCTGTTATAGATTTCTCAGTTTATACAAGGCATTGCTATATATTTTACCATTATTGCGGATATCTTCAAGATTCATCCATTCATCCGGTAAATGAGCAATATCTTTTTGGCCTGGAAAACTAGGACCATAAGCAATAATATTTGGAATTATTTTGGCGTAAGTACCACCTGTGGTCGTCACCGGAAGCAATCGAGTTCCTATAACCTCTTCATAGGCATCTGTCAGCAACGTAATTTCATTCGATTCTTTATCGTAAAATACAGGATCCCAATTATGGGCACATATCACTTCAATTGAATCTGGAACTACAGCTTTGATCATTTCGATCAATTCGGATATTGGTTTGGCATTGGGATAGCTTAATGATATTTGGAACATTAGATTTTCTTCAATGACACCCAGTTTATATCCACGCATGATCATTTCACCAAAATCATCATCCCGAACATTAATACCCAATTTAACACCGTTCGTTGGACTGGATAGAATATACTCATTCACGAATGCGTTAAACGATTCCAGCGATCCATGATTGACGAACTGAATGAGTGCCCGTCCCCGTTCACCGTAGACAGCAGGCCATTTACAATCTGGTGTCCAGCCAAACACAGGAGGTTTTTCCTTGGTAAGGTAATGTTGCACACATCCGAATCCTGATTCTTCGTTGGTTCCAAAAACAATGCGGACTGGTTTATTGAAAGTTACTCCGAGTTCTTTGAGAGCATAAAGAGCATATAAGTTCGTTAAGATGGGTCCCTTATTATCAAGAACTCCGCGACCATAAATACGACCGTTATCAATGACACCTTTAAGTGGTGGGTATTGCCACCCTTCACCCAAAGGCACAACATCAACGTGACCGAAAATACCGATATAGTCACCATCACCCTCGCCATATTGCGCATAGCCAATAATGTTGTCGATATTTTTTGTTTTAAAGCCAAGTTCTTCAGCAATCGCTAATACTTCTAGCAAAGCCTTTTTAGGCATCTCACCATACGGTGCATCTGGTGTATGCACGCCTTCAACCGATTCAATCGCTACGAGTCGTTGAATCGACTGCAGTAACTCTGGCATTAATGCATCTATTTTTTCATATATTTGAGGTATCATGTTACTTTTCCTCCAATGGTTTCATGCGATCCGTTAGATATTGCTCCAACCATGCTTCAGATGCAACTTCATGAACCATCGTATCACCAACACGTTTTGTTGTGTATACAGTGTTAGGTTGTGCTTCGGTTGCGACTGCGAATGAGAAATTATCGATATTCGACGCAACGCCCCACTCACCGTTTTGGTTCATAGCAACAATTGAGATATCACCGGCTTTTCCGCGACGTTTGATAAGTTCACGATCTAGATCAAAAGTAACTTTATTGACAGCATCTTGGGGGCTCATTCCCGTTTTCATGAGTCGTACAACTTCATAAGATACGACACCTTTCATGAGATCTTCGCCAAGACCAGTTGCGGATGCACCACCCGCTTCACTGTCTGCATAAAGACCAGAACCGATGATTGGTGAATCCCCAACACGTCCTTTTTTCTTCATGAATAAGCCGCTTGTTGATGTACCTGCTACAACATGACCTGCACGATCTAGTGATACCATTCCGACTGTATCATGTCCTGAATATGGACTAATTTCTGTATCGCGCAAGTCCTTAACGCGATTTTTATAATGAATTTTAGCACGATCTGTAAGCATATTCTTTCGTTCAAAACCGTGTTTATGAGCATACGCTTCAGCACCTGCACCCACAAGTAGATTATTCACAGGGAACGCACTAAGAGAACGTGCAATTGAAATTGGGTTCGCAAAGTCTTTGAGGGCTGCTACTGCGCCAACATCAAAACTTGTTCCATCCATATAAGCAGCGTCTAATTCAACTTCCATTTCTTCATTTGGTAATCCGCCATATCCTACAGATTTATAAAACGGGAAATCTTCAACTGCTTTGATTGCTGTTTCTATGGCATCACCCGCACTTCCACCATCTTGAAGATTTACTACAGCATCATCAATACCTTCTTTAGCCATTCGCCACGTTGCAATAATACCCCACATAGAGCGTACCTTCCTTCTAATAAATGTAGTCTTTAATTAATTCCATATTACCATTGTTCGTTTTTACGTCAATGACTTTCGCCATATTTGCAAATGAGTCACGCAATCCCGTGCCACCTTTTTTAGGCATTTTTACCATAGTCACAAGATCCTTAAACTCTTGGATAACCGTGTCATTCTCAACAGAGCACATAACAATTGCTTTCGCATCCGTTTGTGTTTCAATTGCGTTCGCTAATATTGCGGACATATGGGCATAATCTTTGTAGTTAAAGCATGGACCACATATAACCATTTCAGCTTTTAACTTATTGACCAATCCAACAACTTTACGAACGACTTCATCTTGATTATCAAAGAAATACTGATTGCCACAATACATCGTTGCAAGAACCGAAGCATTCACATCTTTAAGGTTACTCTCAAACATATGATAGGAACCGATTCCACCTTTTTCAACAGCAAGTTCAACATTGGGACGTTCTTTCCCACCAGCACCTGCTTGGGTTTGATCAAAAAATAATAATGTACGCATGAAGCATACCTCCTTTAAATAAAGCAAAGCAGCTTTATATCCCGTCTCGATGTCAGGAAAGCTGCTTTGGCAAATTATGAATTCTTACAGATCATCAAATGAGATATCATCGAGTGAAATGCCATCGAGCTCATCAATTGTGTCGTTTTCACTACCTTTTAAGCTTTCTTCATGAAGATATTGTTTATCAAGAATCTTGAAGAATGGGTAGTAAAGGAAGCAGTCGAGAACGACCAATCCAATTTGGAATATACCGGCAAAGATACTTCCGGTCGATAGCCAACCTGAGAAGAAGAATGGTGTCGTCCACGGTAACGCAATTCCCGTTGTCAGTGGTATGAGTCCCGTCGTCATCATTATCGTCGATAGAATTGAGTTAATCACAGGTACAAATAAGAATGGAATAATGATAATTGGGTTCAGAACAACTGGTAATCCAAAAATGATCATTTCATTAATACCAAAGATTCCTGGAACAATTGAGAGACGACCCAATTGTTTGAGGCGTTGTGATTTCGCAAAGAACATCATGACAATAACGAGTGATAAGGTTGAACCACCACCACCAAAGTTTGAGAAGAAATCTCTAAATGGTCCAGTGAAGATATATTGTAGTGGTTGTCCAGCTTCAAATGCTGAAAGGTTTGCCAATGTCATTGCTTCATGAATTGGTCGGAACACTGTATTTGTAACAGCTGGACCGTTAATTCCGAAGAACCAGAATAAGTTACTTAAGAATTGGTAAATAACATCAAATGCTTTAAATTCTCCAAAGCCCATTAACGGTGCTTGAAGTACTTTATAGATAAAGACGTGTGCATATTCAAAGCTTGTTGCTGAGAATCCGATACGTGTTAGGAAGAAAACTACGAATACAAATGCACTTGGGATCAATGCAGCAAATGATTCCATAACTGCAGGTGGTACCCCTTCAGGTAATTTAATAATCCACCCTTTGTGATGAACCCATGCAAAGATTTTTACAGAAATTAGGGCAACAATCATTGCCAAGAAAATTCCTTGTGAACCAAGAACGCCAAATGAGAATCCTCGGAATGCTTTTCCAGCTTCATTGACATATTCTGGATAGCTTGTTTGTGTAAGGATTAGGAATGAAACAAGTGCAACAACACCACCTGAAATTCTATCAACCTTGAGTTCTCGAGCAAAGGCATATCCAATACCAACAACTGTTAGAATCGAAATAACATCAAATGTAGCGGAAACAACAGATGATAGTTGACGATCCCACCCTGCACCGAAGATACTTGCCATGAATTCCGGATACCCCTGAATCGGGAAGTTGGCAATAAGTAAGAAGATCGATGCAACAATAATAAATGGTGTACTTATAATAAATCCATCACGAATAGCTGATAGAACTTTATTTTTACTGAGCTTCTCCGCTATCGGAGCAAGCACTCTCTCTAGTGTATCAAACATTATTTTTTATTCTCCTTCATGAGTAAAATTGATCGTTTAAGAACACGTTCTCCATCCACATTCCCATAGTCTTCAAGACTGATGACTTCAATAGGAATCCCCAAATGTCCGAATTTTTCAATAGTTGGCTCCAAGCGGTATTTAACTTGAGGACCCAAAAGAATAACATCTGGGTTAAATTCATTCACAATTGCTTCCATCTTAGAATCTGAAAAAGCTTTAACTTCAATGGGTAAGTTATGGGTATCAGCGACTGATTGCATCCTACTTGCAAGTAGACTTGTAGACATCCCAGCATTACAGAATAAATAGACACGTTTCATAGGATTCTCTCCCTCCTTTATGTACTTTTAGTATACCGCACAATGAAAGTGCTTCCACCTAAGGACATTTCCTAAGTAAACGGAACAAAATTACGTGATTTTATGTGATACAAAAAAAGAACTCTGACGAGTTCTTAAGATTGAGTTTGGATTAGTTGTTCGAGCGTATGAATTTTTTCATAGCTTGCAACCAACTGTTCCGCAAGAATTTTAATTGTTTCAGCTGCCATTAATTGATCTTCAGCATGCATCAAGATTAAATTTAAAGCTGTCTTTTCACCACTAGCTTCTTTTTGAATTAAGCCAAAATGAGCTTCATGCCCTTGGACACGATATGCTTCACCCTCTTCGATTAGTGCACGTGCTTTATCAAAATCATATGCATTTGCATAGGTCATTGCTTCCATAAACGATGATTTCGCTGCGCCTACAGCACTAATAATTTTAAAACTCACTAATTCTAAATCTTCCATAATTTCCTCCTAGTCGTTCATCATCCAATGAACAAATTCATTTCTATTTTTTGATTGAAGTAGTTTCGACATTTTTTCGGTATTGGTAATGGTTTCTGACAACCAATCGAAGAATAGCCACATCTTTGCACTATCTTCTTCTGTTATTGCGAGTAACATGACCAGTTTCACATCATAACTGCCCCAGCGTATTGGTTTTTTCAACAATGCAACAGCAACTTTAGACTGATGACTTTCCAAATCCAGCGGATGTGGAATTGCGATGGCATAAATAAAGGACGTCGATGACATCTTTTCTCGATCTAAGACCGATTGCTTAAAATGCTCCGAAACAATAAAGTTATCTTGAAGTGCCTTTGAAACATAATCAATGACTGCTTCTGGTGTATCCAAATCTAAATTATTGAAGAAAAACCGTTCATCAATTAGCGTCCCAAATTGATTTCCAAATTCATGTTTAAAGCGATTCTTATCCATCTCATTTAAAACTCTAAAGATTTTACTCTCATCATCATGATTGACAAACATCGAAATTTGTACTGTTGGTATTTCAAGACTATGTTCGATTGGTAAAATTGAGATGATTAAATCAATGTCATGATTCAATACATCTTTTTCAACAAAATACTCCTGAATTTCAGCAATTTCAATTCGGTCTTTAAACATGTTGGTGATCTTTCCTTTTGTCAATTTCGACAAGCTGCGGTTATTAGGGGCAATCAACATTACTTGATATTTTTTAGAACTGGATAAACGGTCATAAGCCGCACCTATATGAATTGCTATGAAACCAACCTCAGACTCTGATAATTCAAATCCAAACGCATTTCCAATCAATCGGCTCACCACTAACCCCATTTCAAAAATTAGGGGATATGATTTTTTTATTTCTTGTAAATGGGCATTAGGAATTACGGTTTCATTCGTGACGCGCATAACGAGCGATTGCAAGTGTAAGCGAAGTCCGTTTTGAAAATCCTCATCATCTGTGAAATCCAAATCAAACGTTTGAAAGATAACATCCGTTAAATCAGCAAGTAGCTTCGAGATATTGACATCCTTCCCTTCATATTGAAGGGTTTCACTCAGTTTTACAGCGTTCTTATATCCCATAAGAATAGTTGCTAGTGCCTCAGCTTCAACTTCTGAATATGTAATTGGTATCATCGTAACTATCTTATGAAAGAAATCTTGAGCAATTTGAAACTCTACACTGTCCTGAAGATTATTATTGCTTTTATCCAAGTAGTGACCACTAAGCATGCGTTCGATGGTAATTCCAATATGAACAACAATCATTGGCACAGCAGTCTCTCGCACTTGATAATTATAATCGGCAAGTGTCGCTTCAAATATTTCCGTAACACGCACAAGATCAAAGCGCTTATACAATGATGCCGTTCGATTAATATTAATGAAATTGTCTTTAATTTCGTCTGCTAGCAAATCACGATAAATTTTTCGCTTCACGTGTTCATTTCCATCAAAGTATATATGATTGTCAGTTCGGACCAATTTTAAGCCTCCATAGGGCTTTATTAACTCCCGGATACGCTTGATATCGCCTTCAATGGTATGCTCACTAACAAATAATGCTTCTTGCAATGCAACAATACTGCGGCGTTGTTTGCTGAATAGTAGTTCTTTTATAATGTATATACTTCGCTCGTTAGGTGTTTGCGGGATAATTTCATCGGATGCTTCTTTGTATTTTTGATAAATTGATAACTCAATTAAGTATCCTTCACGCGTGCTTGATGCAACGATACCAGGATAGTTTTGGTTGAGGGCATCGATATCCGATCGAATTGTTCGATCCGTAACACCCACAACTTTGGACAACTCTTTTCCTTTAATCCATGCGTCTTGCTCTGATAGGTACTCAAGAATTTTTCGTTGTCTTGAATTCAAGATTATCCCTCCTTACATCTAATCTGGTTTTATCATCTTCTCATAGTCAAAAAATTCATCAAACGCTTCTTTACCCATCAATCCACGTGCTATCACAACATCCCGAATACTCAAACTCTTTTGATGTGCTTCTTTCACGATAGTAGCTGTTTCATCATAGCCAAATTTACGATTCAAGAATGTGGCAGTCATCAGTGATGTCTCAAGATTTGTATTCATTTTATTCTCATTTACAGTAATTCCGGACAAACAACGATCATTAAACGATTGAAGTGCATCCGCAAGTAGACGTGTCGACTGTAGTGTATTATAGATTATCAATGGCATGCACGCATTCAATTCAAAATTGCCCATCGCCGAACCCATGGTCACGGCATGTTGATTACTCATAACTTGAATTGTTGCCATGATCAATGCTTCACTTTGGGTTGGGTTCACTTTTCCAGGCATAATTGAACTGCCTGCTTCGTTAGCGGGTAAGTTAATCTCCCCCAACCCACACCGTGGACCACTCGCAAGGAAACGGATATCATTGGCCATTTTCATTGCATTACTTGCAATTGTATTTAGGACCCCGTGACTGAAGACAAAACTATCTTTTGAACTTATTCCATGGAATTTGTTCTCTGTTGCTTTGAATGATTCGTTTAGATAACGATTCAACATGTCACAGACTGCGATATCAAAACCTTCATAAGCATTTAGACCCGTTCCTACAGCTGTTGCACCAATAGGCAACGTTCGTAAGTATTTTAATGCATCATCTGTTTGACGTCTTCCTTCGATGAACATGTATTGCCAACCACTTAACTCTTGACCAAACGAAATCGGAGTTGCATCTTGAAGGTGTGTTCTTCCTGTTTTAATAATTGTACCGTAGGTATTCCCTAAAGCTGTAAAAGTATCGATGATTCTGTTTAAACTCGGTTCCAAGTAATTTTTAATCGCCAAGACAGCACTCACATGCATCGCTGTTGGAAACACATCGTTGGAGCTTTGACCATAGTTAACATGATCATTGGGATGAACTTTAGTTTCTCCTAAACGCTCATTGGCTAGATTCGCAATCACTTCATTTACGTTCATATTCGTTTGTGTACCACTTCCGGTCTGCCAAACGGAGAGTGGAAATTGGTTATCGTAATCCCCATCGAGAAGCGTATCACAAGCCATTATTATCGCATCAGCAATTTCAACATCAAGTTTGTGATGTGATTTATTAACCGCTGCACACGCTTTTTTTACCACAATAAGTGCTTCGATAAGAGGTTGCGGCATTGTTTCTTCACCAATCGGAAAATTCACAAGACTCCGTTGTGTATTTGCACCCCAATACACATCACTTGGAATTTCAACACTCCCATAAATATCATTGATTGTTGACATTTAGTCCTCCTTAGCCAATCCTGTTTCAACGGCTTTATCAGCAACAGCTTGTGCGACAACGCCTACAACACGCGGATCCAAAACTGTTGGTATAATATACTCTTCTGTTAGTTCATGATCTTCAACCAAGGAAGCAATACCTTCGGCAGCTGCAATCTTCATTGCCTCGCTAATTTGCCGTGCCCGAACATCCAAAGCCCCTTTGAAAATACCAGGGAATGCAAGCACATTATTGATTTGGTTTGGGTAATCTGAACGTCCCGTTCCGACGATGCGAGCTCCCGCTGCTTTTGCATCTGGATATGAAATTTCGGGATTAGGATTTGCAAGCGCAAAGACAATTGCATCAGAGTTCATCTGTGCAACATTTTCTTTCGAAAGTAAATTTGCAAGTGATACGCCAATAAAGATATCTGCATCCTGTATCACATCTGATAATGTAGCTTCGTCTTGAACATCAGCAAGATAGTCACACAATTCTTGAACGACAAAATCATAGGACTCGCGTTTTGTCTTATCGACAACACCAAGATTGTTGATGGCGTAAATATTGGTTACACCATAGACATGAAGCATCCGAATGATTGAACTTCCTGCAGCACCCGTTCCTGCAACTACAACTTTCGCATCTTTAAGATCTTTTTGAACGAGTCGACATGCATTGATTAAACCTGCAATCACTACAATTGCTGTACCATGTTGATCATCATGAAATACAGGAATATCAAGTTCATTTTTCAAAGTTTGTTCGATATAAACACACTCTGGTGCTTTGATATCCTCTAAGTTAATACCTCCAAAAGTTGGAGCAATCATTTTACAGAAAGCAATGATTTCATCGGGGTTATTGACATCAATTACGAGTGGAACAGCGTTTAAACCTGAGAACGCTTTGAATAACATCGCTTTCCCTTCCATAACGGGTAATCCCGCTTCGGGACCGATATCACCAAGACCTAAAACTGCACTTCCATTACTGACAACCGCAACCGTATTGCCTTTCCATGTATAATCATAGACTGCTTCTTTATGCTCTTTAATTTTTAGACACGGTTGTGCCACCCCTGGGGAATATAAGAGACTTAAATCATCAAGAGATGTAACGTCCATCTTATTCTCAACACTAATTTTTCCTTTAAGTTTGCTATGCAACGCTAATGACGCTTCGATCAAATTATCCATATTTGCTCTCTCTTTCCTTGTTATTTCTATTTTATCATTTTAAGATTCGTTCGCACACTAAGGATATGCATATTGACTTAGGAAAATATTTATACGCGCCTTATAAAAAAACGACGCTTGATTAAAGCATCGTTAATAACTCTTAAATATCTTCAATATTTCTTAGTGAAGCATACTTTCTAAAGACAAGAATGGTAAATACGACCGTTACAATTGCCTGAACAATCAAACCCATTGAATTCGTAAAGAGTGGCATAAATCCAATTGTTTCTCCTTGAACAATCACTATCAATATCATGCTAACGAACAGCAGGCTAAGAGCAAGAAATATATAGCGAACGCGTTCGATGTAAGTATCTGCAACACCATCGTGCAACAACATATAACCAACAACTGTAAATAAAGCTATATAGATAATAACAAAATCTGTTCGTGTTGCTGATTCAAGGGATAGCCCGAATAGATCAACAGCCAAATTTTTAAGAACTATGAGTCCAATCATTACAAAAAAACCATACAACAATCCTTTTCCACGAATCATTATCATTCGCTCATCCATTTTTTCTGAAAACACTTCAATTACCCCTCTTCCCAAAATAAATCATTTAAGGTCACGTCCAACAGTTTGCAAATACGAATACAAAGATCAAGCGTTGGATTATAGTTGCCATTTTCGACACTGATAATCGTTTGACGTGATACACCCACCGCATTCGCAACATCAATCTGAGATAAGTTTTTAGCTTTTCTTAACGCTTTTATTTTTGAGTTTTTGATATCATGACCTCCCATATGTCAAATATATTATACATATGCGCATGTAACTGTGTCAAGTATATTTGACATTATATAATGCTAATCATTAGCTACTTTTCAATTCCCGAAAAAAAATCGAGATAACTCGCTCTCGATTTCTCTTTGATTAAATGCTGTCATTATTTTTCAACACAAACAAATCCAGCTCCACGCAATTTAATATTTTCTACTTCCTTATCATTAATAATATTTGAAAATTTATCACCATCAATAAAGCCAGTAAATCCAGCATCTTTAACTTCCTGTGGTGTTACTGATTTGAAATCATACACAATTTTGGTTGTTAGTATATTGTTCTCAGCTGTGTATGAGAAATCAATCCATGGATATTGATTATATTTCCCTTCACTTTCTTTTGCTCTATCTACGGCAGCATCAAGATCTTTTTTCGATTCAAACTTCATGCCTATGGCTGCTTTATATCCTTCCATGCTTCCAGTTTTATCTCTAATATACACCAGTTCTTGCGTAAATTCTGGATTACTCGTGTCCGTACACGTTGTTATTACTTGATTGGATTGCTGTGTACATCCTGTAATTACGAAGATACAGAATAAAGTACTTACTATTTTTTTCATTGTCCCCACCCATTTTCTACCTCTATTATAATTGATTACTCTAGAGAAATCATGTTGATTTGAAAATCACAATCGAAACATTCTACTCTTATGACACAGCTCTTTGCATTACGATTGATTTTGATTGAACGCTTCCATCATTAAAATACAGTTCCTTGATGGTTTTAGCTTTAAATCCAATCTTCTCATAAAACGGAATTCCCATTTCGTTTCCTTCTGTAACTGCGACATTCTGTATTTTGATGTTATAGTTTTCTATTTGTTTACGCGTAAATTCGTGAACAAGTTCGCTTCCATAGCCCTTACGTTTCTGATCTGGATCAATATAGAGTACATAGATTTCTCCAGTCTGGTCGTCCACCACACCACCACCAATGCAACCAATTATCTCTTTATCAACTTCAATTACATAATAACCGGACCATTCCTTCGAATTGGTGCTTGTTTCGTGCATCAACCTATCATAATTATAGAATTCAGAAATGACGCGATTGATGTATTCTTCTGGATACAACTCCGCATAGGTTACTTTCCACGCTTTGGTTAATAGCCGTTGTAAATGTGGAACATCGTCATTAGTTGCTAATCGAAACATACATATCCCTCTCCCATCTTATTGTCACGTCGGTCAAATTATCCTTTACTGCAAAAATTCTCACGCATTGTAGGTATCAACGATACCGGAAAAAAATCAATACACTTGTATACAAAGCCTTCAAGTGGTTCTTCCTTACCATCAGTACCAACACGGATCCAATAGAGTAGGCCTCGATACTCATCCGTGAATCCACCACCTGCATCTCCTACTCGAATCGCAAAAATAGGTTCGGAAAACCCATTATCTGTATCCTTATCATATCCGATGCGTTTATAATCAATTATTCCCATTGTTGCAATTACACCAAGACAAGTTAAAACTATTAAAAGTGCTTTATAACGTCGTTTCATTTCATCCTCCTCGTTTACACTTACGATTTTTAACAGCTGTATACTCTATCAAAATCATACTTGAGTAATCAGCGCATGTCTACTACTCGATACCCAATTTTATAGTTGTATCTATTCTTTGAATCATAAGTGAAGTTAATCAGGTGAAAATACGCCTATATAAAAACATAACAAGCCTGCTATTGCAAAGAAAAATCCAATCCAGGATGCTGCTCCAGTATTGATCTGTCCAAGATAAATTGCAAAAAGTTCAAATCCGATGCCTAATAACAATGCTTTGTGTGCGTTTTTCCCAATCATTGTTAATCTCCTTCATGAAATTGAATCAATCATTCTTTTGAGTTAATTGTACCATTAAGTATTCTAATGGCCAACATACATCAAAAGCATATAAAAACCCAAACTGTCAATTATTACAGTCTGGGTTTTTGAGAATTGATTCGACTCAATAAATGAAATCTTACTCAGTTTCTTTTTTCTTGCTATAGACAATCATCATTCCGCCAATTGCAACAATTGCAAGGGCAAGACCAATCATAGATTGTGTATACATTCCTGTTTCTGGAAGTACTTCTTTACTATCTTTATCCCATTTTGCATAAAGTGTTAGGGACTCATTTACAGTATTTGAATCAAAATTCCAGGCTGTTGTGAGACTTTCATCACGATACCAACCAGCGAATTTGAATCCTTTTTTTGTAGGATCCGCAGGTTTTGTAACTTTTGACCCTGCTGCTAAATCACGTTGTGAAGCAACTGCTGATCCACCATTACTATCAAATGTTACTTCGAATGTCGTAACCGGAGCGACACGCCATTTTGCATATAATGTCATTGATGCACTGATTGTGTCTTGGGCGAAATTCCAAGGAGTTACAAATAATGTATCCATAAACCAGCCATCAAAAACAAATCCTTGTTTTGTTGGGTTTTCCGGCATGACAACCTTCGAACCAGCCGTTAGCCCACTTTGTGTAGCAACTGCTGAACCACCGTTACTATCAAAAGTTACTTCAAATTTAGCAACAGGTGCTAAGTTCCATTTTGCATATAATGTAATGGATTCTGAAATTGTATCGACATCAAAATTCCAAGGTGTTTGAAGCGTTGCATCTTTATACCATCCACCAAAGATGTTTCCTAATTTTGATGGAATTTTAGGAGCAATTACTTTAGCACCACTTAATAGGTTAAGTTGTGGTGATACTTTCGTACCGCCATTTGTTTCAAATGTTACAGTGTATGTTGCGACTGGAATTGCACTCCATTTAGCATAAAGTGTTGTATGACCTGTAATAGTATCTGCTTCAAAGTTCCACAGTGTTGTGAGTGCTTCATCAGCATACCAGCCTTCAAATGTAAATCCATCTTTTGTTGGATTTGCTGGTTTAGTAATACTTGATCCAGCAACAAGACCCGTTTGAGAAGTAACTGTTGAACCACCGTTACTATCAAATGTTACATCGTATAATTTAATCGGTTCTTTTTCCCATTTTGCATACAGTGTTACATTTTCGAGAATTGTAGCGTCAAAATCAAATGGTGTTTGTGTATCTTGATCAACGAATCAGCCTTCAAATGTATAGCCAGCGCGTACTGGTGTACGGTTTTCGATTGGTGTATAAGGATCATAACCAACTGTTGTTACTGCTCCTTGATCATAATTTTCATCGTATGTTACTTGGATTCCGATAGGAACAATCGTTTGAATAGTCAGTTTAATTCCATTTTGATCTGTTAATGTTTGACCAATAAGAATTCCACGAGTTTTGATATCATTCTCACCAGTAACGTAGTTATAACGTGAGATATTTAGAGATGAGGTCATCTGCAAGAGCATTTTCGAACCTGACGTTGTGTCTTCTTTACTGATTGGTAAGAAATTCGTAAAACCGGAGTATGTTAGTACATCATTTTTTACAATGTTTGCACCTTTAACAATATGATCCAAAGTGACCACGTTGTCTCTTCCATCAATTGTTTCCAAATATACGGTGTCTGCGACTGCAGTTCTTGTTTGTGTAGCTCTTAGATAAGGTTTTCCCCCTACAGCCGTGAAATCTGTAATCTTATTACCTGTTAAGTTCACGCTTGTAAGTTTAGGTAAATCCTTAATGCCTTCAACGCTGTTCAGTGACGATCCGGTAAAGGATAATGTTTCAAGATTAACTAATCCAGATAACCATGCAGCACTATTATCATGCATGTCATCAACGACTGCAATATCTAATTTTTTCAAGTTTGTGAGATTTTTTAAACCTTCAAAATTGAAACGTCCGCGCGCTTTAATTTGGTAATTTGCTGTCATTTCTGAATTAACAGAGTTAACAAAAAGAGTTTCAAGATTCGAGAGATTTCCTAGTGGTGAAAAATCTACATCGTTTTGAATTGATACAGGAGTGTTTCCACCATAATTGTATGATGCATCTGTACCTTTGAAAAATACTGAATTAAAGTTTAAAGATTTTAATGACGAAAGTGTACCAATTTCTTGTAAAAGTGATTCTGACATCGTCACATATGTGAATCCTAAATTTTCTAGATTTGTTGCATATTCTAAACCAGAAAGTGTTGTCACATGATCAAATTCAGTGGAGCTACCTTGAAAATCAATGTATCGAACTTGCTTTAAATCTTTCTTTGTAAATTGATATCCTGCAGGTTTTGCAAAATGTAACAATAAGCGATTATAAACGACTGGATCTGGAAAATTAACAATTTCATTCTCATCAAGTGCCGCAGCTGCTGGTTGGGCATTGACGCGAACTGAGTTATCTAAATCTAATGTCTTGTCTTCATTCAGTTCGGTTTCCATAGTTTTTTCAATCACTGGCTCTGCTAATTCAGTTTCTTTGATAGCATCTTTTTCGGATGCGTCTTTTGTGTCCACTTTTGTAGTTTCTTCTAGTGCATCTACATTAGAATCGACACGAGTTTCAACAGTATTCAACGAATCTTCGTTGGTATTTTCCAAAGCAAAGATTGATGTTGGCACTGTAGAACCGACAATGACTACTGTTAGTAAGCCGACTAAGCTTCCTTTAATCTTTTTATTCATTGTATTTCCCCCTCTATTTATACAGAAACTCGAAAATGAATGATACGTTACGGGATAGCGTGTCATCAGTACTTTTTCTGTATCTACAGCGTTAATCGAGTTGTACTACGAAGAAGTTGGGGCATCTCTAAAATACATCGCACATCAATCAAATTAAATATTCGACACATGTATTTTAAAATGATGGTCCTTCTTTCTTAGTGTTTTTCGCTTCGATTTAACCTACTTTAAGAATACCACTCTAAGTGTGCAAAAATGCGTTCTCATTTTTGCATTTTATTATGATATTTTGTCCTAATGTCAGGTTTATTAGAATTGGAATATTAACAAATGCTTCATGCTTAAATGGCACAAATTTTTAGTCATTTCTTGCAATGATAAGTTATTCACTAAGCTTAAAAACTGAATTCGTATTGTCGAGGGGTATTTTCAAGTTTATGAACGTAAAAAACTCTTGGATATCGGTATGTCGCTTACATACTCGACTCCAAGAGTTCAATTGTGATGGTCCTAATACGATTCGAATTTTGAGTTATAATGCTGCAAATTTAAGTAATGTGCGCACGAGTTGTGTTACAAATCCAAATTCATTATCGTACCACGCAACTGTTTTGACTAACTGGTAGTCTCCAACAGTTGTAACTTCAGTTTGTGTTGCATCAAAGATTGATCCGAATGGTGTTCCAATGATATCACTCGACACAATTTCGAGGTCAGTATAACCAAAAGATGGATTATTATCAGTTGCTTTAACCATAACGTTGTTCACCATTTCATCAGTTACTTTTGTGCTTAAGATACTTACTAATTCGACAACTGAACCGTCGATTACTGGTACACGATGTGAATGACCTTGAAGTTTTCCATTTAGTTCTGGAAGCACTAATCCAATCGCCTTCGCAGCACCTGTGGTGTACGGAACGATATTTGCCGCAGCAGCACGAGCTCCACGAAGATTATCACCTTTAGGTCCATCAACCATTGCTTGATTCCCCGTATATGCATGGACTGTTGTCATCGTTCCGACTTCTAGACCAAAGGCATCATTCAATGCTTTAGCCATTGGCGCGAGGCCGTTTGTGGTGCATGATGCTACCGAGATAATGCGATCATCTGCATTTAAAATTTCATCATTCACATTAAAGACAATCGTTTTAATCGGTCCTGCTGGACCTGAAATAATAACCTTCTTGGCACCAGCATCAATGTGTGCTTGCGATTTAGCTTCCGATGTATAAAATCCAGTTGATTCTATAACAACATCTATGTTTTCTTCACCCCATGGAAGGTTATGTGCGTCACGTTCGGAATAAACTTTGATAAATTTATCATTAACGATAATACCATTTTCAGTAGCTTCGACTGTGCCGTCAAATTGGCCAAACGCAGTGTCAAAACGGAATAGATGTGCGAGTACTTTTGGTTCTGTTAAATCATTAATTGCGACAACTTCCATATCTGGTGCATCGCTTAATATACGACGCAATGTTATACGACCTATGCGGCCAAAACCATTAATTGCGATTCTTTTTGTCATTATTATCTCCTCGATGGGACTCTATCCCCTGTTTTTTCAGATGTATTATGCAATGAGTTGCAGAAAATCTCGGACTACTTGTTTTTGAGACGAACCATCAAAGTTTATTGTACTCAGAATGATTGTACTTTCATGAAGATTAAACACCATTCGTGCCAACTGTTCATCCGGAATGGTTGATTGAATGCTCCCATCCGTCTTACCAAGTCTGATTAGATCTTGGTACATGCCTTGAATCTCACTGAAATTTCGTGATATAAAATCAGCAATACTTTTATCGATTTCAGGAATTTCACTCAAAGTATCTGTAAGCATACATCCATCAGGCAATGATTGATTATGTAAATCGTCAATCAATATATCAAAGACCGCTTGAATTCGATCGCGCCCCGATCCCTTTAAATGTTCAAGATCAGTATTACGTTTTGTCATTTTTTTCTCAGCATACCGGTCAATCGCTAAAGTAAACAATGCCTCCTTACTTTCAAATTCACTATATATACTGGAGCGACTCATTGACATTGCATCTGTCAAAATTTGCATACTAGTTTGAGAATAGCCATACTGCCAAAAAGCTAACATTGCCTTCTCAATAGCCTCACTGCGTGAGAATTCTTTTGGTCTCGCCATAATCACCTCTGTTCTGGAATGAACGTTCCTTTATAATATAATATGAATTAAGCCTTCTGTCAAATCAGACACTATATAAATTTTCTAACCGTAATGTATGCATTAGTAGCATCAAATTTGTTGTAATAAAAAAGGAAGCTTCGAAGCTTCCTTCCAAATTTAAATCTGACTCCAGACGGATCATCTATTTCGAGTCTGGTGTTTTAAAAATTTGAGCGTATTTAAAAATCAGAGTTATGATCCTTAAACAACTGATAGTATTCCTGAATATTCTCTAATTCGGTCCATCTTTTCACGCGTACCGGTACATCATCCAAATCATAAATCATGGCACCCTTCAAACTTAATAAGAATGGGGAATGCGTTGATAAGATAAACTGACAGTTGTAAAAGCGTGCTGATTCCTCAATAAACTTACAAAGTTTCTTCTGATTACTCGCGGATAAACTATTTTCGGGCTCATCTAAAATATACACTGCGTTCTCAGTTATCTCTTTTTCCCAAAACATTAGGGCTGACTCGCCATTAGATTGTTCTTGAATCGTATTTGTCATAAGTTTCTCGCGGACATAACGTGACATTGTTTTACTGCGTGCATCAACTTTCTCTTTTAAACTGTCATATGTATCAAGCTGATTGATATTTCGAGTGTCGTATTTTGCATCAAGATATTGTTGAATCAGAAGTTCCTTTTGACGATCTACGCCTGTATTGATGGCCCTAATGTTCAGAAGATAATCAAAAATATCGTCACTTGTGATTACTTTTATCTCTTGAAGGCCTTCATCATGAAGTTCAAATTGACATCTCTCAATGTAATTATCAAAGAATATACCTTTATTTAAAGGTGTAATTCGTTTTGCATGACACTTTTGGGCAATAATGTTCAAAACCGTACTTTTTCCTGAGCCGTTATTCCCATAGAAAATTGTGATTGGTGCAAAAGACAACGTCTCGAGTTGTTTTAGAGGAAAAATTCCTAATGGGTACCGAGTTGCATAAATATTCTTAGTTTCTGATTCGTATACTTTGTGCTCACCAATAGCATTCAAAAGCTGAAATGACTTCAAAAAGACCATACAATCACCTCTTTCTTAATTACATATATTAGATTAACTATAGTATATCATGATGCTTACTTTAACTCGTAAGCTTGTCCTAAAGTTTCATGGTATTTAGAATTTCTGTTAACTTTCAGCAAAGAAAAAGAGCTCTGCACGTGATCAATTGCGGAGCTCTTTGTGTTTTAAAACCACTAAACAGTTTTTCGTTTATTATAATAACCTACAAAAGCACTTAAAATCCCAAATCCTATGAGGAACATACCAAAATTATTCAGCATATTACCTACTCCAGTTTCAGGTAGCGTTGGCTCAGGTTGTACGGGATCTATTGGCTGTACTGGATCAATTGGTTTTACTGGATCAATTGGTTTTACTGGATCAATTGGTTTTACTGGATCAATTGGATCTACAGGGTCAATTGGATTAATCGCGTCTTGACTCCATTTTGCATACAGTGTTAAATCTTCAGTTACGAGTTGATTAAAATTGTACATATTTTCGAAAGTTGTATCTCGATACCACCCTTTAAATGTGAATCCATCACGAGTCGGTGTCAATGGTTCAACTGCCTTAGTATTTTCTAGTACCGTTTGATCATCTACAGAGCTACCGCCATTGCTTTCGAAAGAAACAATGTGGGATACAGTAGCCTTATCCCATTTGGCAAATAGAGTTAAATTATCATTAACAGGCGTCGTAAAATCATAGCTTAAAGCATACGCTTCATCACTATACCACCCGCCAAACGTGTATCCACTTTGTGTAGGATCATTCGGAACGGATGCAGTTGTACCCGCCAATACTGACTGGGCGTCCACCAAGCATCCGCCCCTGCTATCAAAGGTGACCGTGTAATTTACAGGAATTTTATTCCATTTCGCGTAAAGTGTTAAGCCATTGGACACTGGTGATGTGAAATCATATTGTGTTGTATAGGATTGATCCAGATACCATCCCTCAAAGGTATGTCCAAGATATGTTGGATCTGATGGTTTTACGACAAGTTCTTGGTCGACTATACGCTGTGAATCAATTGCGGTACCACCTTTAGAATCAAAGTGTACATCGTGAATAATCTCGTCCCATTTTGCATACAAAGTGATATCCTCAGTTACCACATCGGTATCAAAATCCCATGGAGTAGTTAAAGATGCCTCTTTGAACAAACCTTCAAATGCAATCGAACCTTTCGTTGGAGTTACTGGTTCGGCAATTTTACTATTTGTTTTAATTTCACGTAATTGTGGGATACGAGTACCACCATTTGAGTCAAATGTGACGGTATATGTTTGATAAACATCGTCCGTAATTCTCAAGTTACCAAAGAATCTTTGACTGGTTTCAAAGAAATGTTCTTGAGTAGCATCAACACCTTTTTGCATAATCGCAAAGTCAACAACTTTTGTTTCACTAGACGTACCCTCTGTCTTCAATTGAAGTAGTTCTTGTTCTAGTTCTGCAATTAATTCTTTAGCAAATGCAATTGTTTCATTCAAATCTTCGATGACAGCTGGGTCAGTTTCGCCAACAAGTAAAGCATCAGTTTCATATAAAAATTCGTAATTATTTGTGATTTGACTTCCTAAATAGGATAAATAATCAACAAATCTTGAAATGATTTCATTGAGTTCATCCTCGGTGAAGAATACGTCCATGGAATCTACAGCTTTCCCTAGATAAGACCAATACTCGTCTTGACCTGCGACAACATTTCCACTGACATCATAAAATATAGGACGCAGACTGTCTTGGTCAAAAATCAATAAGTCCCATTCAGAATTTGTGCGCGTTTGATCAGAAATAACATGTGCTGATTCGTCCAGTGTCAGTGTTGTAGCGAAAGGGTTCGCAACATGTGTCTTATAATAGCGAACGCCATTCGCTTCATGACTAAATGCAAAATCGAGTGCTAAATCTCGCATATTCGCTTCTTCGTCAATTGTAGTGAGCAGTGCAATGCTTGGTTTCAAATCGAGACCAAGTAAAAAGTCATTATCAAGGACACCAAATTTCGCAACCCTAACTTCAACTTTGTCAGGACGATCAAGCATTTCGAGTAATTTTACTTGATTCTTCTGAATGTTGACTATTTCTGAATCATTTATACTGTAGCCGATACGTGTACCTAATGTTAAACGTTCGTAAGGGAGTGTATTTAAATAATTGACATCATATTCAAATGCATCAATTACTGTTGGAACATGAATGCTTAATTCCTTCATATTCGTAAGTTTTTCAAGATAACTTAAGTCGTTCAAGTATACCAACTCAGATGGATTATTCCAGCCATTCATTGGATACTCCAGCATTGTTGAGACTCGTTCTGCAGCATCGTAATGTTCTTGTTCCAGAACCATATCTTCATTCGGATCGAAGCCATTGGCCTTTTTTACAATTGCTTCAAATATTTCTTGTTGTGTTAAACTTTCTTGTGCCGAAACTGTATGAATGGATAACAGACCGAACAATAGAACTAATACAAGAAAACTATTCAAAATCTTAAATGATTTTTTCATATCAAAACCCCCATTTTGATTTCTTTCTATAATACTAACCATATCATAACTTTCGACATATATCATGAAAAATTGTTAACGAGGACAATATCTTCCTTTAAGTTACCACTATGGTCAATTCATTTTGAGATTTTAAAAATTATCGTTAGAAATTAAAGTACTTCATGGTGTCGTGGCTTTGTTCAATGATATTTTATGCTCATTATTTAATGAATGCAGAACACA
Source organism: Erysipelothrix anatis (assembly GCF_009828745.1). Taxonomy (GTDB): domain Bacteria; phylum Bacillota_I; class Bacilli_A; order Erysipelotrichales; family Erysipelotrichaceae; genus Erysipelothrix; species Erysipelothrix anatis. Next base: position 37,090 of record NZ_WTSX01000010.1, on the reverse strand, counting down.
CTGGGTAATCACTAAGATTCACGGCATTAATTAGTTCTGTCACATCGTTGAATTTAAAAATTGAACGAATCACAATACTGGCGACGAGGAATAAACAACAGACCTCTATTATCTATGCTATTATTAAAGAAAGGAGTTCATTTATGAAAAAAATTCGAATTGGCTTACTAGTCCTTTTTAGTCTTATTTTACTCACAGGATGCGTACCCAATAACGTGGCAACTGAAGTAAATCCTGCTGGTTTTTTTAGCGGACTATGGCATGGTTGGATCGCACCATTTTCTTTAATTTTATCTTTTTTTAATCCCGAGTTAAGTATTTATCAAGTATACAATACAGGGTTTACGTATAACCTTGGATTTTATATAGCAATTATATCGGGATTTGGAACTATTGCATTGGAACGACGTAAGTAAAGACACTTAGCACAAAAAAGCATCTCGTGTTCATACTTTGCCAATTGGCATTCAGTATCCATAAGAGATGCTTTTTATTATAGTTTAATGCTAGTGCAACTACTTTTTAGTTCGAATGAATCAGAAACGCTATTTGCATAATTCGTTCCAATATCATTTTTCGTAAAGTTTTATTGTTGACGCGTTGATTTGTTCGTCTCTTCTTTGACAATCAATAGTAGACCGAGTGTAAGTATTAAACTACCTAATACCATGAATGAATTGTTCATTCCGGTTGCGGGTAATGTAGGCTCTACAGGTTTTTCTGGTTCGACCGGTTTCACAGGTGTAACAGTATCTTGTTCGTAGATATAGGTAACGACTTGTGACTCTTGTGTTAATTTTCCAACAACGAGTCCTTCAACATTTTTAAACGTATAACCCTTTAATTCAAGTTTGAAAGTTGGTGTTGATACATCGTATGCATCCCCAACTAAACCGTGAACAACCTTACTTGGCGCTATCGTATTTCCAAAAGTATCGACATAGTTTACAGTTAACTCTGATGTGTTCGCGGGTAGCTTATCATATATAAATGTAACAGTATGTTTTGCGTCAACAAGTGTTCCACTTAACACCCCTTCAATTTTATCAAAAGTAAAACCTTTAATTTCTAGTTTGAACTCAGCTGTTGAGACATCATAGACATCACCAACATGTCCTTGAATCACTTTACTTGGCGCAATTGTATTTCCAAGTTTATCAATGTAATTTACAGTTAATACTGATGGACTAACCGGATTCTTAGTATAGATATAAGTAACTATTTGCGCTTCATCAGTCAATGACCCCATCAATAGACCTTCAGTTTCTTTGAATGAGTAGCCTTCGATATTTAACTTGTAATCAGCTGTTGAAACATCGTAAGCATCACCGACAAGACCTTGAACTGCTTTATTTGGAGCAATCGTATTTCCGAATGTATCCACATATCTAACAGTTAATTCAGTTGGTTGTGGCTCTTCTTTAGTCTCAGTTATGATTGTCTTTATATCTACCGCATGAGATCCTTCTTCATTTATGGTCTTGAACTCTGGGTTCCATCGAACTTTCGCAAAAGCAGTTTCAAATGATTCATCATATCTACTTATATCTGTAATACGGCCTATGGAAACGCCATTTCCTTTTACAAAATCAGACATGTTGTCTGACAGAATCCATGTTTCACCATTATCTTCCATGACTCGAACACTGAGACTATTTTCACTGTTTGAGATTTTGTAGGAGTCTGCGTTATTTTTCAAACTTGAGAATGTATACTGTCCGTTTGCATCGGTCTTTGTTTCGCCAACTACTACATTACCAACCGGTGTATTTTCAATTAGTTGAACAACAGCATTTTCTTTTACAACTGCTGTATCCCACTGAGGTGCATTGGTTTCATTTTCAAGTTCTTGGTACTTAACTTGACCCGAGATTTTAGGCTGGATGACATAAATTTTTTGTGTCGTTGGTTTAGGTTCTTGATTGACAAATTGTGAATCAACCCAATAAGCAAGCGGTTCTTTCCCCGCAAGCTGGTCTTGACTCATATTGTTATAATTTAATTTAATCGTATGTTGAACATTCGCCACGGAATCAATTGCTTGAGTCTCTGATGAATGATTAATGAATTCTAATTTATATCCTTGAACTTCATTAGGATAAATGTAGGTTTGTGTACCTTCATTGTATTGAAGATCTTGTGTAGCAACAGTATAGTTTTCACCATCATTTGTAATGCTGAACACAAATTCTAAGTCTTTCGTCAAGAAATCTTCAATTTTACTTGGTTCTTCCAATAGTAGAAGACTTACTTCCATACCTGGTGCAATACTTTGAATTCCGTCTAAGGGCGCATAGCTTTTTGACCATGCATGTGATGTATCCCAATTATCGAATCGTCTCATATTGAACATATTGGTTCTTGTAAGAATTGACGATTCAGAATTCGGATATACGAGAATACTATTGAATTCCCCGTATGTTTCGCCACCTTGTATTGCTCCACCCATCGTAACTTGATGAGCTAAAACTGGTTCGACCATTGGCGCAACACTCATAAGTAAGAGTGTCAGTGCGACTAAAGTCGAACAGATTTTTCCTTTTTTCATATTTCCCCCCACGTAGTGATTTGACGCTACACTAATATAATAGCACCAGAATGTGATTTATGCGAATTTTTAAAATATTTTTATAAGTCATAGCATTGGTAATTAATCTAAGAAATCCCGAAATTATCAAATATGCACGAATAAAAAGGGTATCATAGCATTTGCGTCAACGCAGATTAGTTCTAAAAGAAATGAATGTAATTGTACATTTATTTAGGAATCGTACTAGGTATCATTAACTTCACGTATCTTATCATTCGAGATATTTCATCTGTACTTTTCAAAAAATGTGCAGATAATCAGAAAAAAAGAAAACCCCCGAATTGAGAATTTTCCTTTATTTTGAACCTAACGTAGGCACTTTTACTCGGTATGAACCTACACTATTTCAAATACATGGGCAATTTGCTCGTACATTTCTTCAATCATAGATTTCTCCACGACAAGTCTGAAAGCAACAAAATCATATTCGTTATCATACATACCATCAATGATCACACACAAATCCCTGCCAAACTCCTCCACCATTAAGTCATCCAATTGCAGTGGTAAATATAGAAGTCCCGTATATATTCTTAACTCAATCAGACTTTTATACCTGTCTCTTTCAAGAGGTGATTTTGGACATTCAAGTAATACATTTTTCACGATATTTCCATTACTATCTCTATAATCAACATAAAGTTTTCGCATAATAACACGATACGCTGGTAAATCTGATGAATGGCCATAAAGCTCGTCTGTGTAACGTTGTAAATCAAGAATCTTATCCTTCATATTGCTAACAATTAATGAGTAGAGTGTGTCCATAATAGTTTTCCTTTAAGTTACTAAGCATACAAGGTATGCTCTACTTTCCTTTCTATTTAGCATTTAGTTTTCTCAAATCAATTAAATTTAACTTTGAAGACAAATAGAATAAACTGCTTCCTTGTATATCCTCACTAAAGTATTGAATAGTACCTAGACTTTTATCAATACACTATGTTTTCTTAACATACAATTACATGAAAAAATCGCATATCCTTGTAATCACTTTAGGAGATTAAAGTCAAGAAATGCTACAAAACGCTTCTAGGTTCTATTGATGCGGAAAGACCCTATTCTGTATTACAAGTGAAATCTGTAGACTCTATTTGTTTAATCATCATATCGCGAGATAAATAGGTCCCTCGATTTATGTTTTTATTTGGACTTATATTTCTCATGATCAGATTTTCGCCTCACACTAATTCCAAATCATACTCATAGTTCTGTACTATTGATGTATCTTCATAGATTTCATTTGATACTCTTATTCCATTATTTTCATTAAACTCTGATTCACTTTCTTTGTACATTTTAAAAGCCGAATCTCTATCTTCCATAGAATCAAAGTTTAGTATTCCAACAGCATCCATTTTTTGTATTTCATCACCCTGGGCAATTATTGTATGCGTGAATGAACTGTAGTTTGAAAAAGAATAATTACTCTTACATACTGTAACAGTTCTTAACGAATCATTATTTGAAGCACACCCTACTACAAGTAATAGCAGTATACTGATTACAGTTACTCTTTTCATATTATCACCCTCCTCTATTTCACACTTATTCCTGATACGATCGATGATGAAGCGCTTGTAGAGCAATAAGAATTCAAATTGAACTAAGTCTATTGTTTAAAATATTCCTACCGCAATTACTAGTGTTCGTTCCTTCGAAATACTTGATATTTTGTCTTATTTCCAAGGTTTTGACGTAGCTTCATTGAAAAGTGCTATGTATCAACCTAACATAAGTAGCACTCAATACATATAATCATTGCATACCTGCATCATCAATTATTGGAAAATTCAGTGTCATGGCATAGTTTGATGGTCGAAAGTGATATTGTGGAACACTATCTAAAGATATACTATTAGATACACGATCCATTAACCCTCACTCTGGTGATTACTCAATTTTCACGGTTCTCTTTGCATAACTCGCAACAGTTGCACTATGTGTTACGACAACAATTGTGCAGCCTTCCTGATTTATCTCATTAAAATATTGCATCACTTCTTTTTCATTTTCACTATCTAACGATGCTGTTGGCTCATCAGCAATAATTAGCTTAGATTTCTTAAGGAAGACTTTTGATAATGCGACTCTTTGTTGTTCTCCTCCTGACAGCTCGTAAACTTTTTTATCTAAAATATCAATTAAACCTACTTTACTCAATGCTAAATTAATTGCTTCCTGCCTTTCCACTTTGCTCATTTTTTTGACGTTTAGAAGTAAAGATAAGTTGTATTCTACGGTTTTATTATCAATAAGCCCGTAATTTTGAAAGATAAAAGAAATGTCATTTTTCAAAATCTGTCTTTTATCACTCGATCTTGAAATTATTTTTCCATCATATTTAACTACACCTTCAAATTCAGAATCAATGAGCCCAAGTATATTAACCAATGTGGTTTTACCACAACCACTTTCACCCATTAAAGCCATAAATTCTCCAGATTCAATCAAAATGTTGAAGTTGTTTAGAACCACTCTTTGACCATATTTCTTTACGATATTTTCAGCTTGAATTTTCATTTGTTGCCTCCTACAATAGCCAGCAGATCACATAATAATATTAATATCAACGGTAGTATATAATTCATTGGACTTATTTTCAGAATCACACTTCCAAGTATTGACACAAGTAAGTACATAAACATATTGTTTACGAGATAATCTCTCGTTGATTTTTTTAAAGCATACCCTTCTGATATATATATATTCTATCTACGCTTACATAGTTCTTTCTAGATATTGCGACATTACTAAAATTGCACAATAGCAAAACACTTAGTGTCACAATCAAAACACAAATCGCTCTTAGCGCAGTCTTCGCAAATATATGTTGTACTTCAACATATGCTTCATTTAAGCTAATTGATATCAAAGGAGTTCCCAAGTTTTTACTTAAAGTCAGAGAATTAATGTAGTTTTGAAAATCGCTCTCACTTCCATCAAACTTTATGATTGAATGATAGATTGTGTTCTCAGTAGGTATATATATTATTAACCTATCATCGCCATCAACAATCATCAATCTATTTTTGAGAGCATAATCTCCTAATGGTTTCTCAAGTTCATTAAACACAAATTCATTAAAGCTGTTAGGGAAGTAGTCCGCTAACATACTCGGTAAAAATGTTTTATCGGATGGAGCATAAAAATATATTTCATAATCCATCACTGAAATTTTCGCTCTTTCAAAATAATCCTCATTTACGCTTACGATTATTTGCCCATTATCATTTTCATATGCACTGTAGACAAATTTTTCCAAGTCGATGCTTTCATACAAATCTCGAGACATTTCTTCTGTCATCATTCTAGAATCATTATTGCTTCCGTCTATTGCATAATATCCATCATACTTCTCAAAGTATTCTCGTGAATTAGAACGCATCGAAGTGTACCTCATAACATCATCAACCACTGCAGGAACTGTGGTTAAGAGCATGAATACAGTAGCTATTTTAAGAAACATAACGAGATATTGGATTCTTCTTAAAGGTAATCTTCCTTTAATTAGTTCACTTTCTTTGTGCTTACAAATGATCCAAATCATGAGCCAAGCGGCTATAAGCAACACAATGATTGAAAACATCAAATAAATCAATTCGATTTTGATAAGATATTTTGTGATACTCCTGTACGGATAAACATAAAGAATTAATCCTAACTGTATCGGTGCAATTATAAAGAATGGCCACAGTGAAAGTTTATTAATTGTGAGACTTTTCCAAATATTGAGAGAACTATATCCCTCAATTTTTCTTATGATTATTTCTTTAGAGTTTGATAAAATTGCATTAAAAACAACTAGTACCTGGATACACAAAAAAGAAAAGTAAAGATATGTGTTCATATTAAATATTCTTAATATGAAGGAATCTTGCACATACACTTCTGATTTAACAATTTGTGCATTATAATTGCTTGCAATTGAGCTAAGTAAAGATACTATTTGCTTATTTTCAATATTTAGAGGTATTGTCACATTAATTTTAAAATTTTCTAACTGCAGACTCGTGGGTAAAGTATCCACCAAGTCTAAGCTAAGTACGCTTTTAGAGAAAACTTGAAATAAATTGGTGAATCCGTTATTTATGCTTGAGAAATTACCTATTTCAATCAATTTAGCGTTCCGAATCGGTAGATTATTAATGTACGATCTATCGTTCGTTTTTGCTATAATACTTAAACGGTCTTCGCGCACTTTACTCACATCTATAATATATATATTAAACTCTAACTGACTGAATAAGATATCAAGTTCATTCAACAGTCGATTTTTATTGTTGCTATCTGCTGAATCACTATCAAAAACCATGTAATAGGATTCAACTTCTTCGTTATCATAGTTTTCGATAGTTATTGACTCAGAAAACCTATCTACTTGGAAAATTGACATTAGTAACGTAAAAGTAAAAACACTTAATAAGATCATGTTAATTGTTTTCTTCATTTACTATTCCTCTCATCATCACAGGATACACATGATAATTTCGATACATTAATCTTAAGACTTATAGTAAAATACTACCAAACAAAATTTTCATTTTACAGTATATCTGTCCAAGTCGTCGTTATTTGCACTTATTTGGTAGTTTTAAACAGACTGATGCTTTGCAAGAGTCAAGGCTAAGTCATTCGACAGTTTAAAGTCGAGTTGGTATTCCATTATCAAAATAGCTCTTTTCTACTACGATACTTATCGCTAACCTTAAACACTTTTATAACAATTAATAATTCCCAGCGTAAGATGTAGAATATTTTAAGTGAATTTCTAGGATTGATTAGTTCCCAAAAGATCGCTATCATGACATCTCATTGACAGAAGATTATTACCGTATTATTATGAAAACAATAAGTAAACACTAATTCAAGCGTTACTTGAATCTATAATTCAAGGAGCGCTTGCTTTATAATGTGACACTCAGATTGTAAGATTTAGTTAGAAAGCGAGGTATGATTATGAAAATCACTCACAATGTCAGTACATTTAATATGGATCGCCTTGGTAAGGTAATTGCCGCACAACGGAAACAACGAAACCTTACTCAAGGAGAACTAGCAGAAACACTTGGTGTAAGCCATCAAGCAGTATCATCTTGGGAAAATGGATTAACAAGTCCCGATATTGGAAAATTATCAGAACTCTCACAAATTTTTTCAATTTCAATTGATGAACTACTTGGAAATGTAAGGATGGCAGAATCTGTTCGAAAGATAGAAAATGATGAACCATTAAACGAGAAAGAAATTATTGATATTGCTCCAATTACAAAGCCCGATCTTTTCGAAAAAGTATTTAGTAAAGTTGACCCTGAAGATTTCACGGTCGAATCACTGATTGCAATTGCTCCTTTTATGGAAACAAGTCAAATTAATGCCTGGATTCTTGAAAACATTGATCGTTATAAAATTCAGGACATTGTGCCATTGGTTGCGTTTATAGATGAAGAAGATCTAAATATGATCATCCGAAAATTAAAACTACGAGAAGATTTCAAACTCTCAGACATCGTACCTTTTGCTCCATTTATGGATGCAGAGACTATTAATAATTTATTCACTTATGCTCACGAGAAAAGTGACATGGAAGGTATTGAAGGCCTATATCCGTTTGTAGAAGATGCTGTACTACGCAAACACGTTGAACTTACTCTGTCTATGCCGAATGCGCGTGTTGAAGGCTTGATTCCTCTCGCACCATTTGTGGATACTGAAACGATTGATATGATTTTAGATTATTTAATACGAGAAAAACGAATGTCTGATATTACACCATTCGTTGTATTCGCTTCACAACATTAATAGCTCAAAGTAATCACGAATTTCAATCAAGCAATCATTTAATACTTTTTACAATTTTAAAACCTCTACTACTGTAATTACGAACATACAGTTCTGTATTAAACAGTATCAGAGGTTTTCTTTTTGTAATAAAAGACACTCGTAATGAGTGTCCTCTTTGTTTGAATGTTTTTTTGATGCCTACCAGGACATTGCCCTAAATCATTCTCATGATTACATCACACCTATATGATTATGTCGCTCCTTACCTACTTACCGTCTATTGAGCTTCTCAGTGGACGGTTACCTTTAATTTAAGTATGTTATAACATAAATTATGAAAAATACAATGCTACAAAGCTCAACCTTCGTACAGTATAAAAAAAAAAAAAAAAAAAACACCTTGAACATTAACAATTTCTAGTTATCTCGATGCAGCACTTCGTATATATTCTCTCCCTTGATAATGATTTCTATGATTTCATTATCATCATAAACCGTGACTCCCTTTTTCATTAGGTAATCACATATTATTGGTAAACTTTTTGTCACTTGAGGTGTCGATGTTTGAGTATGAACTTTTCCATCACTTGTTCTAAACACTACCTGAAATATATCTGGATGAAAATCAAATGGACTCATTCTTAGACGTTTCACATAATTTATCGAAAAACTGTTTATTTCATTGAACGAATAATTTAGCACATTACGGTCTTTAGAAAAAACTGATCGAATTTTTTGAATTGTATTTTTATAGTCAACAACTTTAATCCCTTGCTTTGTAATGATTATCTTGCCTTCCTTAATAGAAGTTACCGTTATTAACACGAGAAAAATTAGCACGAAACTAAACACAACAAGATTATTTCCTCCATATACTATGAAAGAAAACAATAATGAAATTATTATACCAATGAGCAAATTTCTTCTGAAAGAGTGCTCTCCAATTTGGAATGGTTTCACCAAAAATTTTGCTCCTCGCAAAAGTTCATCTATTGATATATCATACAAATCACTAAGAATAATTATATTCTCCAGATCAGGTAATGATTCTCCCCTTTCCCATTTAGAGACTGCTTGCCTTGTGACATAAATTGTCTCAGCGAGCTGTTCTTGTGTAAAGCCAATCTTTTCTCGATGAAGTCGTAGTAATTCATTTATTTTCATTTTGTAATCCTCCGTATACCAGAAGTATATCCTTGTTTATAGAATTCGTAACGCAACTTGCGGTTGCTTACATAATCAAATGATAGAATTCTCTCTTCTTAAACTATACCTATTCAGAACTGCATCTAATTTCTACAATAATTATAGCAAATTATGAGTCGACAGCATTTCTTACTTCAAGCACTGGTAATATACTGTAAATATAGGCAGTAAATAGGAAAAATCATAAACAATACGAAATGAAAGGGAACCTATTTATCTCAAACAAATAAACTCGATATTCTGAAGATTAATAAGAATGTATTTTGCTCTCTATCATGATGATTAAACTCAGGTTCGTCTTTTTATTGAAAATGTCATATCAATTAGCCTTGGACGAGTTTACATACTCTTAAAATTTATGCTTTTACCTCCTATATATACTGTTAAACCTGCATCCAAACCTTCGTAACATACTAATGATGACGATGTATTAGTTTTCTTAACCAAAATTCAATATTTTAGAACCCAATCATTTATGTGTTTCAAAGAAGTCATCAATGTATTGAGTGGATTTTACTTGGTTGTGGTACGCCTTGTAAGATTGCAAAATTGAACCGTCTAAAAGTTCATAGGCCTTATGTTTTTTTGGGCTTATTCATTATCTTCGATTGTTTTATCAGGATCAAAAAATTCAACATTTTTATTTATCATATCTGCAAGAGATACAATAATTTACTGTAACATAGCGTCAATGATATGAGATAATGTGCTACCATATGCAGCATATGGCAGTATCTGAAAAATTGTCGGTGCAAGCACTTTTTTTGCAAACACTCTAACTGTTAATCCTGAATTGTTAAACTCATTTTTTATATGTTTAGAAACCAACGTTTTCAGTGGCCATCTATTCGTTTTATCTTCTTTCAGTAAATACAAAAAACTCTGAATTAGTTAAAATTCAGAGTTATTATTCATCTTATGGTGCCCGAGGACGGACTCGAACCGTCATGAGTTTTACCTCGCTGGATTTTGAGTCCAGTGCGTCTACCGATTTCACCACTCGGGCATTGCTTAACTATAATAATCCAATTAGCCCGATAAATCAATAGAATTTAGGATTAAAGTTAATAAAATTAGCACAATTTTCTATTGGTAGAGAAAAATACGATTAGACAAATTTAAATATATCTGATTCTCCGTATTTAACGTGTTTTCCCTCTGCAATTAGCTTAATTTTCTGGCCTGTCGTAAAAACTATTGGGCTAATTGTGCTATACCCTTTTTCATTGATGAAATTCAAATCCAATTTCGAAATCAACTGACCCTGCTTAACATAATCACCAATATCAACAAGTGTTTCAAATCCCTTACCATTCAATGAAACGGTATCAATTCCCAAGTGAATAATAAATTCAGAACCATCATCACAAATGAAACCAATGGCATGTCCTGTAGGAAAAAGCATATTTACCTCACCATCAATGGGTGCATAGATTTCTCCCAAAGTAAGATCGATAGCGTAGCCCTCACCCATGATTTGATTTGCAAACACTTCATCTGGCACGTCTTCCAATCCCAAAATAGTACCACTTCCAAATGAATTAAACTTTAATTTACTGGTCATGATTCTTCCTCCATATTACTTATAATACCACATTCTACAAGTTCGGTATATTGATACTGAAAAGCCCTCAGACAACTCTGGGGGCTTTGTGATTAATAATTATTGAGTCCTTCTAACAGAACGACTAAAAACTCATATGTGCGCTCAAATGAGCCAATATCAAGTCTTTCCAAAGGTGTATGAATATCATACATAATTGGACCAAAGCTAACAATATCTGATCCCGGAAGTTTGTCACTCCAAATCCCGAGTTCCATACCACCATGCGTTGCTTCGTGTTTCATTGCTTCGCCACGGAGTTCACGGTAAGCTCTCTCAGTATGTTCACGGAATTTTGATTGTGGATCGTACATCCATCCGGGATACTTCGCAGAAAATTCCGATTGCATGCCACATTGTCGACCAATCCAATCAACTTGAGCTAGGACAGTGTCCTTCACAAATGCTTGTGTTGCACGAATTGACATTTGGACTTCATAAGTTGTGTCAGTTAGGGTTACTTTACCAATATTGCTTGATGTAATAACGAGTCCTTCGATATCTTTACTCATTTGGATGACACCATATGGTAGCATGAATAATGATGTAATAACTGCGCGAGAAGCATCGATATCTAGTACTTTTTCTGTTTCACCTTCTGTTAAAGAAAATGCTAAGCCAGCATCACTTGCAGCATACTGAAGTTTAAATTCATTTGTTGCAGTCTCATAGAAATCCTTAAATGCTTGGATATCTTCCACGGCAAGTGTAAATGTCGCTTCTCGTGTGATGGCATTCATTTTATCTCCACCTGCAAAAGCTACAACACGAACATCCATCAATTGCGCAGCACGATACATGAGTATCCCTGCAATTTTATTAGCATTTCCACGTTCTTTATCAATTTCACCACCAGAGTGCCCACCAAAGAGTCCCGTGATTGCTACTGTTACTGTTTTCATTGTCTTATTTTCAAATGTAACATCACGATTTAAAACTGCACGTGCACCACCACATGAAGATACATAAATCTCCGATTCACCAGATGAGTCAAGACCAATCACTAAACGTGATTCGAGCATCGACACATCGATTTTCTCAGCACCTGTTAATCCTGTCTCTTCTTGGACTGTAAATACACATTCCAATGCAGGATGTTTCGCATTTTTATCATCAAGAAGTGCCAACATATAGGCAACAGCAACACCATTATCAGCTCCTAATGTTGTGCCTTTCGCTTTGAGAAACCCATCTTCTTCATAAAGCTCTAATCCATCAGTATCAAAGTTGTGATCACTGCTGCTGTCTTTTTCTGCGACCATATCAGTATGACCTTGAAGCATGACGGATGGTGCGTTTTCGTAACCTGTTGATGCCGGTTTAAAAATAATAACGTTCCACATTGCGTCAGAAATAACTTTGAGGCCACGTTCATTGGCAAAATTTACGAGATAATCATGCATGCCTTTTTCGTTGAAAGAAGCACGAGGAATAGCGCTTATCGCTTTAAAGTAGTTCATAATTGTTGATTCATTCATTGTAATATCCTTCTTTCTAATGTGATTATCATATCATATATTTGGACTCTGAATCGCATTTAATTTTTATTTCATATCCTTTGTGTATCGCCTCTATATTTGTTAGTATTAAGTTAGTATTTGAAATTTCAAGTAATTATAAGGAGGAGGATTACATGAAAAAATTTCTAGCAGAATTTAAAGAGTTTGCGATGAAGGGAAATGTTCTCGACATGGCAATTGGGGTTGTTATTGGGGGCGCATTCGGGAAAATTGTTACCTCTTTAGTTAATGATATTATTATGCCATTAGTTGGTGTCGTAACAGGTGGTGGATCGTTTGATTCATTGAACATCCTTTTAAGACCTGATGAAACGAACCCACTGACATTAAACTACGGGTCATTCATTCAGACTACGATAGATTTCTTAATCATCGCCATGAGTATCTTTGTTGCAATTAAGGCAATCAATAAGTTCTCGAAAAAACAAGAAGCTGAAGTTGTTGAAGAAGCACCAGCAGCACCAAGCGAGGAAGTCATACTTCTCCAAGGTATTCTTGAAGAGTTAAAATCAAAAAAATAGTAAAAAAGAGTTGCACCATTGTGTAACTCTTTTTATTTGGATCGCATGCGTTCTTCAAGATAAGTCTGCCGTTTGGATTCATGATGATTATCAACAGCTCTTCTGAATGCATCATATTCCCCCACTAAAATTAGTGATTTCGATGAACGTGTTGCACCAGTATAATACAAACGACGCGACAACATTCGATAAAAATCTGAAACTGCAACTAGGATTACAATTGGGTACTCACTCCCCTGTGCTTTATGAACACTCATTGCATAAGCATGCGTAATGTTTATAAAATTCGAAGGCTCATACTCAACAAAATTGCCATCAAAATCAACGACCATATACTTGGAGTCTACTTCGACTAAGGTCCCTATGTCACCATTAAAAACAAAGTCGTCTGGTTGATTTTTGAGTTGAAGAATTTTGTCTCCTTCTCTGAATATTCGAGTTCCCACCATATGTTGCGGTTTAGAAATACTCTCTGGGTTACACATTTTTTGAAGAAAATGGTTTAAGTTATCAATCCCAGCAATACCGTCATACATTGGAGCCAGCACTTGGATATCCTGCAAGCTATACCCTTTGGATAAGGCTTGATCCACCAGTTTAAGGACGATATCCTTAACGCTACCATAGCGAGCATCAAAGAACTTCACATCACGATGATACGATGCCACTTCAAAAATCCCTTGATTCATATTCACCGCAAGGTCAATGACTTCAGAGCCTGATTCTTGACGATAATTACGTTCCAATTCAATGGTTGAAATAGCTTTGGATGCAATCAAGTCACCCAGTACAAATCCACTTCCTACCGAAGGCAACTGATTTTGATCACCTACAAACAGAAACTTTTTAACACGACCACTTGCTTTTAATAGGTTCGCAAACAACCAAATGTCAACCATCGAAAACTCGTCAACAATTAAGATGTCTGCCTCAAGAGGATTATCCTCATGCATACCAAATTGATTTGACTCCAAATCCCAACGAAGTGCCGAGTGAACTGTAGACGCCTGTACATTTGTTAATGCTTCCATACGTTTTGCGGCTCGTCCTGTTGGAGCACACAACGTTATCTGAAGCCACGGCATATTTTTTTGAAGTAAAGTGACTATCCCGGATAATAACGTACTTTTACCAGTACCTGGTCCCCCTGTTAAAATCATCATATTTGATGCCATAAATTCTTTAATAGCATGTAGTTGGACATCATCAAAATCAATTCGCAAATCTTGCGCCACAGCATCAATTTTTTCATCAATATCATCAAGTAAAAACTCATCCGCTGGATAATTGAATTCTTTTAAGAAATCTGAGACATATGTCTCACTTTCATATTGGGTATAATGATAGAGACGGTCTTCATCTTCAACAAGTTCACCATGTTCTATTAATGCGTCAATCGCGATTTCTGCACGTTCCAACTCCGATGGACGTATACTCTCTATAAGTTGTTCTCGGAAAATGTAACTGTCACCTTGCCCAAATGCTAGCGTTTTATAGCGATCAAGCATGAGTGCTTCAATTCTATTTGGGTCATCCATGTCGTAACCTAATGACATCGCTACTTTATCTGCTGTTTTAAATCCAATGCCATCAATATCATAAACCAGACGGTACGGATTACTTTTTATCAACGGTACAGATTCCTCGCCATACGCCTTAGTAATTTTAATGATTTGCTTATTACCCAGTCCATTCGCTATCAAAAAAGCTACAGCATCTTCAATTGGATCTTGGTAGCGAACTTTTTCCATAATCAACTCAGCTTTACCTTGTGTAATGCCTTTGCATTCAATTATAAAGTCAGGATTATTTCTTATATCATCTAAAATTGTTGCCCCATATTTATCTACAAGTGCTTCTGCAGATTTTTGACCAACTCCTGGAAAATTTGGACCACTTAAATAACGAATGATGAAATCACGATCTTGTGGCATCATTTTCTGGTATGCACTTACGGCAAACTGCATCCCAAAGCGAGGATCCTCTCGATAAGTACCTGTGAATTCATAGAATGACTCAAGCTCCAAAGCACTGATAGGTCCTTTGATCGTTAAGGGTTTTTGATTGGTATTAAAAAGAACAATTCTAAAGATACCAAATCCAGATTGCTCATTTACAAATATCGCTGAATCTACGACGCCTTTAACAGTTTGTTCCATACTTACCCTCATCCTATCATTAGTATTATTCCTATATAGCCTATCAAGTTATTCAAAAAATGTATACCGATTGAGGTGAAAATTGTCTCTGTTTTCGCAACATATTTTGCGAGTAAAAATCCCATAACAGTATATTGAAATAAATATATCGGTAAAAGCAACGAAATACCCATGCTATCGCCGGGCCAGGCATGAAACATTCCAAATAGTAATGAAGAGATAATGACTCCAATACGTTGTGAACTCTCAAAACCAAATTTTTGATACAAAACACCCCGAAACACAATTTCTTCGACAAATGGCGTTACACATACGATCGAAAAAAATGCACTGATTGGACTATTCAAAATCTTCATATATACGAGTTCTTGATTTGCCGCTATCGCACCATTACCCCATATCAACAGAATTATCCAATTCATGAATAAATTTACGATGCCGAGAATTACTGCTCCTATCACCATTTGCTTGCATAAATATCGCCATCGTTTTTTTAAATCTCGAATTAATAAGCGCAATGTCTTTCGAACGATATAAAGCATTCCAAAGAATCCTACACCTAGCGAAACGACCATTATTCCTGAATACGATGTCTTGATTTTAAGTATGTCCAGGGATACCCACATTCCTAAAAGTGGATATGCAAATTGCATACCCACAAAGTAATGTGCCAATACACCTAAAGTCTCCTTGAGCGTAAATATAGCATTCTTATTTGATTGATTAAGCGAGACGTGAGTCATACTTAACTTCTTTACCATGAATATCAAATACTCGATCAATGCGACCACCACCGAGCACTTCATCTCCAAGATAAAAGACTGCTTCTTGTCCTAATGTTACTGACTTTACATCTTCTAACATTGTAACTTCAATGCGCGTGTCATCAAACCATGTAATACGAACTTTTAAGTCTTTTTGGCGGTAACGGAACTTCGCCGTTGCATCCATTGTTGCTTTAGGTCTGTCTGAGAACCAGTTCATCTCAGCAATCTCTGCTTTTGAGGCAAAGAGCATTGGATGGTCTGATCCTTTACCAACATAAATCGTGTTCGTTGAAAGGTCTTTCCCAACTACGAAGAATGGTCCAACTGATGTATTAATATTCAATCCGTGTCGTTGTCCAATGGTATAAAACATGACGCCTTGATGACGTCCAATTTCCTTCCCTGAATCAACTTCAACAATTGATCCTTCAGAATCTTTGAGGTAGTTTTTTAAGAAATCACGGTATTCACGTTCACCAATAAAACAGATTCCAGTTGAATCCTTTTTGGTAGCAACTGGTAAATCTAATTCTAAGGCAATTTTACGAACTTCTTCTTTATTAAGTTCCCCTAATGGAAACATAACACGTGGTAAAACTTCTGGTTTCACACGGCTCAAGAAATATGTTTGATCTTTGTTTTGATCTTCTGCTCTAAACATTTTACCATCTTTAGTCACTGCATAATGCCCTGTAGCAAGCATATCAAAGCCATTTTTATCCATAAAATCATAGAATGAATCAAATTTTACATATCGGTTACAAAGAATATCTGGATTAGGGGTATGTCCTCGTTCTGTTTCTGCTAGAAAGAAGGAAAAGACATTGTCCCAGTATTCTTTGACATAATCGACACGAAGCAATGGAAGACCTAAGTGGTCAGCAACTCGTTTCGCATCTGCATAGTCGACTTCCTGTGTACACATGTCGTCCATAATTGTTGGGTTACCCATAATATCATTATTGGCAAACGAATCCCAGTTACGCATAAAAGCGCAAGTAACATCATGTCCTTGCGACTTCAATAAGTGAGCAGCGACTGCGCTATCGACGCCCCCTGATAAACCTACTAATACTTTCATAATACCAACTTTCTATTGCTTATAATTCAGATGCTGTTTCCATAGAAATACGATGCGACTGTCTCATTTCAGACGGCAAAAATGCATCAATTTCCTCTTCATCATAACCTACCAAGAAAGTTTTTTCATTCATAACGATTGGTCTTTTAAGAATTGAAGGATGTCTTTGTATGAAAACGATTAATTCATTAATTGATAATGCATCAAGATCGATTTGTGATTCTTGCATAACTTTTGAGCGCTTGGAAATAATATCCTCAGTTCCATTTTCGCTACGCATCAAAAGATGTTTAATTTCTTTTTCACTCAACATAGATGTGAAAATGTTTTTCTCAATGAACTTGAGATTACGTTCTTTTAGCCATTGTCGCACTTTGCGGCACGACGCACATCCGGGAGATGAGTATAGTACAATCATAAGAGACCTCCTCTTTTACTTATCATTATAACGTGTAAAGCCTTTATTTCATAGTGTTTTTTGCGTTAGATTGGTGTGTGATATTATGTTACAACCAATCTAAACCCATTTTACGTTGGACGTCTTCAAGCGTCTTTTTCGCTGTTGGACGCATTGCTTCTGCACCCTTCTCAAGGACTTCAGCAAGGTATTCTCCTTGGTTAAATTTCTCATAGCCTGTTTGAAGCATTTCCAACTCTGCAACAACCCGATCGGCAACCGCTTTTTTGAATCCTCCATATTGTGAGTCTTTAAACTGCGCTTCTGCTTCAGGAATTGATATATTCTCTAGTGCTGCATAAATGGTAAGCAAATTAGACACTCCAGGTTGATTCTCAACATCATACTTCACAACACCAAGTGAATCGGTTACTGCAGACATAATTTTTTTACGTGCTGATTTAAGATCATCACGAAGATAAATAACGCCTTTTTCGCCCTCAGTGTCTGACTTGCTCATTTTTTTCGTTGGATCTTGAAGTGACATTATTTTGCTTCCAACTTTCGCAATGACAGGTTCTGGAATCACAAAAGTATCACCAAAGCGATTGTTGAATCGTTCTGCAGTATTACGTGCAAGCTCTACATGTTGTTTTTGGTCCTCACCTACTGGTACTAAATCAGCTTGATGAATAACAATATCAGCGGTCATTAGTGTCGGATATGTA
This sequence comes from Erysipelothrix anatis, assembly GCF_009828745.1. Taxonomy (GTDB): domain Bacteria; phylum Bacillota_I; class Bacilli_A; order Erysipelotrichales; family Erysipelotrichaceae; genus Erysipelothrix; species Erysipelothrix anatis. The sequence goes on along the minus strand of NZ_WTSX01000010.1, from coordinate 18,734 downwards.
TAGAAGCCACCACTGAGTGACATCCCTGTATCTTTTTTGTCTTTATATTGAGTCATTCGATTTAACTCACCCATTGGCGTTACACAAGACATAATAAAACCTAATTGAGCAATCTCTTTCACATCACTTTGTAAAAAGATGGTACATTTCTCAGGATCCAATCCACTTGCTAAATAAAACAACAAGGCGTCCTTGAGGTTTGTCTCAAGTTCTTGGGGATCAATCGGCATTGTAATACAATGCAAGTTTGCAATAAACACATTCACATCGTACTCTTCCTGAGATTGGACAAAAGGTCTCAAAGCGCCAATGTAGTTTCCTAACGTTAATTGTCCAGTGGGTTTAATTCCACTAATCATTCTTTTTTTCATGTTAACCTCCGTAAATATCGGTATCGTAAATTTCTTGAGCACGTGCTTCAGTAATGACTTTCGTTTTAACAAGTCGATTAAGTACGTGTCGCTGTCGTGCTTTCGCACCTTCATAATTTGTACTCAGTTGATAATGCGACGGCGCTTGCGGGATACCTGCAAGTATTGTTGCCTGGGCATCCGTTAAATCAATCGGATCGACACCAAAATAGCCATGTGTTGCTGCTTCCAGACCATCATAACCATCGCCATAGTAATTCATATTAATGTAAATCGCTAGAATTTCTTCTTTACTAAATGTTTTTAGCATATCACGCGCAACAAAATATTCGGCCACTTTGCGTCGAAGCGTCATTTCATCGCCAAAATAAAAATTCTTTGCGATTTGTTGTGGGATTGTACTGCCACCTTCAACATAACTAAGATTCTGGATATTTCGTAACGTTGCTCGCGAGAGTGCGATATAATCCAACGTTGTCCAGCGTGTCATGAAGCGGGCATCCTCAGTTGCGATAACACTCGCCTTTAACATTTCAGGTAATTGATCGGCATAGACAAAATCATCCTCTGCCATTTCATCCGCAAACATTTGCGTAACAGGACGCTCCGCTATCGCTCGCGTATATTCTTCGTAACCTTGGTATACAATCCATCCCGTAACTGCTAAGACAGCGAGGGCAACCACCAATAAACCTTTGAGTATTTTCTTCTTCATTTTAATGAAAAAACACAGTCGCCTGTGTTTTCTATTGACCCATCGATTTCATAATTTGACGAATCTGCGCTTCTGAAGGCTTACGCCCCATCTGCATATACATTGCACGAATCATTTTTTCGTTGATTGGTGGATTTTCTTTAATTTGTTTTTCAAACATATGTTTTGTTATGAAGAAAGTTGCGATTCCTCCAATAACTGCTCCAAGTAACACCCATCCAATACTGATGAGAGTTGTGTTCGCTTCAAGAATACTTAACATGGTTTCACCATCCTTATTAAACTAATTTATATCTATATTCTATACTGTTTAGTGGGTAAAAACAACCCCAGACTCCCTCTTAAACACAAAAAAACCCAGAAGGTTGATATTGTCCCCTGTTTCTTACAGGTGGGTGTTCTGTCTCTTGGTTTGGGATTCTAACACGTAGCTAGTTTTCACGCTGCCGCAAGTACATCCGAACTCCCTTATATCAAAGTGTCGGAAAAATATTAGTTCCTTCTAGGCATTTATATTATATCACAATTTGACCAAACCACAAGATTTGTAACCGCTATCCACCTGATATCCTACTACTAATTGTTGTGTACAATACACATTATTATCGGCCTAAACGCACTTAAATAGCACTTTTAATATAGGATAGGAATACGTTTCATGCTATACTATAAAAGAAACAATTCGAGGTGAACTATGAAATTAAGTAAAAGTTTCTTTTACACCCTACGCGAGGATGTAAAAGACGAAGATTCAACAAGTGGTAACCTACTTGTACGTGCCGGCTTTATCAAAAAAAGCTCATCAGGTGTGTATATGTATATGCCGCTAGGACTTCGTGTAAAAGATAAAATTGAAACTATCATTCGTGAAGAAATGAATGGCATTGATGCCATGGAAATGACCATGCCAACCCTTATCCCGGAAGATGTCTATATTGCTTCAGGACGTCGTGATATCATTGGTTCAAGCATGTTTACATTGAAAGATCGCTACCAAAAACCGTTCGTTTTAGGACCAACACATGAAGAACTCTTTGCTCAAGCAGCACAGATGAAAATTAAATCATACAAAGATATGCCTTTTAGTTTATACCAATTCCAAACTAAATTCCGTGATGAAGCCCGTCCTCGTTTTGGACTCATTCGTGTTCGTGAATTTGTGATGAAAGATGCCTATACATTCGATGCAACATTGGAAGACGCAAACGATTCTTACGATGCAATGTTTGAAGCTTACAAACGTATTTTTGATCGTATTGGCTTAGATTATCGTATTGTACGTGCGGATACTGGAATTATGGGCGGTCTTCTCTCAGAAGAGTTCCAAGCAGTTACTGAAATTGGAGAAGATATCCTAGTCCTTGGTGAAGATACAGGATTTGCAAGCAACTTAGAAGTTGCTGAGAACGTATCACGCATCGTCAGTACCGATGATTTAAAATCTCTTGAAAAAGTGCACACACCCAATGCAAAAACAATCGAAGAAGTATCAGCATTTTTAAATCAAGATGTCAAAACATTCGTTAAAACACTTATTTACCGTCTTGACGATAAATTCGTCGCTGTTTGCGTTTTAGGGGACCGTGATGTAAACGAAACAAAGCTCTCCAAAATCTATGGTGCAACTGAAGTTGAACTTGCTGATTTTGAAAATGTCCAACGTATTACAAATGCTAATGTTGGATTTGCAGGTCCTATCGGTCTCGATATTGATATTATTGTTGATAAAGAAATTGAAGGCTTACGTAACTTCACTGTCGGAGCTAACGAAAATGACTTCCACTTCATCAATGCTAATCACTCAGATTTCGAAGCAACACATATTGTTGACGTATCTAATGTTAAAGAAGGCGATCCAAACCCTGATGGTACTGGTGTTCTTACCTTTTCAAAAGGAATTGAAGTTGGAAATACTTTTAAATTAGGAACTAAGTACTCAAAAGCAATGAATCTAGAATATCTTGATCAAAACAATAAACTTCAAGACGTATATATGGGTTCATATGGAATCGGACTGGGTCGTACTTTAGCAGCTATCGTTGAACAAAGTCATGACGATAACGGAATCATTTGGCCAATCAATTTAGCACCATATCATGTCTCAATTGTTGTCATCAATAGCAAGAGTGATGAACATATGGCTTATGCAACTGACCTTTACAACGAGTTAACACAAGCAGGAATTGAGGTTCTTCTTGATGATCGCAACCAACGTCCTGGTGTCAAATTTAATGACATGGAATTAATTGGTATCCCATTACGAATTACGATTGGTCGTGATGTTGAAAACAATCAAGTTGAATTTAAAGAGCGTAATAAAGACGAAGCGATTAAACTTGATCGTGACGAAGTTCTCACTACAATTCAATCATTCTTAAAATAAAATCAAACTGACTACGGTCAGTTTTTTTACATATACAAAAAATAACTCACCTATTTGGTGAGTTATTCTGTTTCTATAGACGCTTGTTTGTAAACATCGCGTGGCTTACTTCCATTTGCAGGGCCAATGATACCATTTTGTTCAAGGGCATCAATAAGGTTTGCTGCACGGTTATAACCCACTTTAAAGCGACGCTGTAGCAAGGATGTCGAAGCCCGTTGTTCTTTAACAACAAATTCATAAGCTTCTTCATACAATGGATCTTCATTTGATTGAACAAATCCATTATTTCCTTCAACACCATCAAGACGGATAAATGCATCGTCATATTGTGGTTTTGCTTGCATGCTTGCTTTCTCAGCGATTCGACGTACTTCATCATCGCTTACATATACACCCTGAACTCGTACTGGATTAGGTTCGCCCATAGGAATGTATAGCATATCCCCATAACCCAATAGTTTCTCAGCACCGACTGTATCAAGAATAGTTCTTGAATCAATCGAACTTGAAACCGCAAAGGCAATGCGTGACGGAATATTTGCTTTAATAACACCCGTTACAACATCCACTGATGGTCTTTGTGTTGCAACAATGAGATGTATACCCGCAGCACGCGCAAGTTGCGTAATTCGTTGAATACTTGTTTCAACATCTTTTCCAGCAACTGCCATTAAATCTGCTAACTCATCGATAATAACAACAATCCAAGGCATGAATGGTCGATTTTCTTCGGGGTGTAATTTTACCTTTTCGTTGTAAGATCCAATATTCCGGACACCCACTTTAGAGAATGTATCATAACGCTCTTCCATTTCATCAACGATAACCTTTAAAGCCATCGATGCTTGCATTGGGTCTGATATAACCGGACCAATTAAATGTGGGATATCCATGTAGGGTGTAAATTCTACTTTTTTAGGATCCACTAACAACAACTTAAGTTCGTCAGGTTTTTTATTAAGAATTATTGAAGTAATAATGGAATTCATACATACTGACTTACCACTCCCCGTTGCTCCAGCAACCAAAAGGTGCGGCATTTTATTCAAGGCAACAGTAATCGGTTTCCCCATTAAATCTTTTCCGAGTGCGACGTTGATGTTGTCTTTATCCGCAAAATTAGGCGATTGGTTAATAACTTCCTTCATTTTCACTGGAATCATTTCAACATTTGGAATTTCAATTCCAACTGCACTTTTTCCAGGGATTGGCGCTTCAATGCGTAAGGTTTTGACCGCGAGTTCCATCATCAAATTATCTTGGATTGATGAAATCTTCGATATTTTTACGTTGCTGTCTGGTTTGAGTTCAAATTTTGTAACTGCGGGTCCGATATGAATATCGATAAGCGTCGCTTCAATGCCAAACTGTTTCAGAACATTGATTAAGCGGTCAGCTTTATTCTTAGCGCTAGTTGCATTTGCGTTAGAGCGATTGTTCGCTTTCGCCGTTTCAAGCAACGTGACCGGCGGTACTCGATAATTATCATAGCTTAAGGGTCTTTGATCGCTATCATTTTTGACATTTTCACGTAACGTGGTTGCATCAGAAGACGGTAATGTTACAGAATCGACAATTTCACGTGTCTCTGAAGTAGGCGTATCTAATACCTTTACAGAATCTTCATTACCTATCGGTTCGTGTTGCATGTCATCATCTAACGTTACAAACAATGAACTTCCAGTATGTTGACTCGGTTGTTGGCTTGAAGCATCTTCTAACGACATGAAACCAGCTCGAACATCTGGTTCATCATAATTCTTCGCGATCATATCTTCAACGGTTGCGGCTTTTTCAGCTTCTTTTTCAAGTTGCTTCGCTTCTCGTTTTTCTTTACGACGTCCAAAGAATGAACTTGTTTTTTCTGTCCCTTTGCTTGCCGTATCCACAATTTGTTGCGGTGAAAAGAGTAACGCTAACGCAGAGATTGAAAAGACAAAGATAATTACAATAACACCTTCCCGCGCAACAAGAAATGACAAACCACCATATAAGATAGCACCAATAATCCCACCATATGCAGGTTGATTATAATTCATAAAAATCTTCGGAACACTCGTAAAGTAGTCCACGATTATTGGCCAGCCAACCAAATCTTGATTGAAGGATAATGATACGGTTAATATCAAAGATACCATTAGTAAACTAATCCCTAACCAAAAGCTTATGGATCGGGAAAACTGTTTTGGTTTCACCATCGCAACGAATGCAATTCCAGTAATGAGAATGTAGTATGGGAACGTATATTGTCCTACGACGACGCGCATCGTGTTATCGATGATTTCACCAACTATTCCATATCGGAAATATCCGATAACCGAGAATCCGATTGTCGCGATTGATACGAGAAAGCGAATCAATTCATTTTGTCTCGCTATACTTGCTTTTGTTTTTCTTTTTTTCTTAGCCGCCACAATGGTCCTCCTTTTTAAACGTTGATTTCAATAATAACTGGAAGAATCATTGGTCGTTTTCCAGTTTGCTTAAAGATATACTTTGCGATTAAATCACGCGCTTCGTTACGAGCATCGACATTGGTATAACGTCGTTCCTCTTTAAATTTGGCAATGGTATTTTCAAGAATTGTTCCAACTTCACTCATCACATTGTCTGCATCTTTAAGGTAGATAACACCGCGTGATTGAATGTCTGGACCTCCAAGAACTTCTTTTGTTTTATTGTTGATGACAACACCTACAATGATTGTTCCATCGGTCGCAAGAATTTGACGATCGCGAAGAACAAGTCCTGATGTATCTAAATGGTCTTTACCATCAATGAGAACATCTTCAAGTTTGATTACTTCTTTAGTTGATTTTAATCGACCTTCTTCGAAAGTAGCTACTTGACCATTATCAAGAATCACAATGTTTCCAGCGCTGATGCCCATTTCTACCGCAATACTTGCGTTCGCAACTAAGTGCTGATATTCCCCTTTTACAGGTACAAAATATTTCGGTTTCAATAATGAAATCATCATTTTGATATCTTCAACAGATGCATGCATCGCAAGAACTTCTTTGTAACTCATTGTTGTGACTTGAACGCCATCTTTGTAGAGTTCATTAATCATCAACCCTGCTTCTTGTTCGGTTCCAGGAATTTCTGGTGACGCAACAATGACACTGTCTGTATCACGGACTTCAATTTTTAAATCTTCGCCCATCGCGATTTTCGCCATTTTACGGAATACATTTGGGCCGACATCTGACACGATAATCACAACATTTTCGTCAGTATTGTCGAATTCTTTAGCATCAATTTCAATATTTTCTGGCATTTTATAGTAATTTAGTTTTTCGATATGTGTAATCAAGCGTCTTTGCGCATCTCCGTAAATAAACACTTTACGGCCAAATTTTTGAGCCATTTCAATTGTTTCAATGAAACGGAAAATATTTTGTTCATACAACGTTACAATGATACGGTTATCGGTATTTTCAAATACTCGTTCTAAACGTCGGCTCGTACGGTGATGTGGGGATGTAAATCCTTCATGTTTTGCATATCCAGATTCGGCAGCAAGTAAGAAAACGCCTTTTTTCCCAATATCTGAGATATTCGCAAGCTCAGTTGTAAATCCTTTATTTTGAATATTGAAGTCGATAATGAATTCACTTGCAAACACAATATACCCTTGATCAGAAGCAATGGCTAATCCAAATGAATCTGGAATTGAATGGGTAACACCAAATGAAATCATTTGACGGCTTCCAACTTTAAATTTGCTATCACGTTTAATTCTGAAAATCTTTACGTTTTTAACTTTACGTGCGCGTAAATCGTCTTCAATGATATTCGCAACCAATGGGGTTGTATATACTGGTGCTTTCACTTCTTTTAGTAAGTATGGTAATGCACCGACCACATCATCATGACCGTGCGTAATGAAAATAGCACGAACACGGTTCTTATTCTTTTTGATATAGGATAAATCAGGAATTACTTCTTCGACTCCTAATTGATCACTTTTTGGATATTTCAATCCTGCGTCGACAATATACATGTCGTCATTTATCTCAACGATATTTAGGTTTTTTCCTTCTTCGTCAAGTCCTCCTAGTGCGAGGAATTTAATTTTGTCCATAAAAAAAATCTCCTTTTTAAACATTCTTATGTATTAAGTGTGAATTCGTTATTTCTATTATACACTACTAACGGCTTAAGTTCATTAAAAAATACCCGACATGAACGGGTATTTTATTTTTTTTATCTTAATAAGATATGATTTCAAGGATTTCTTTTTCAGTATCAATTTCTACTACAGCACCAATCGGGAGTGTAAACATGGGATGCGTATGACTACAGTCAACACCATCAATTATCGGAATATTGGGAATGTCTCCGATGACTTCACAAAGGATATCAATTGGCTTCCGTCCCGTTCCTTGATCATCGAAAAGTTCATGTTTTCCGTACATTAAACCACCAATACGCTCAAATACACCAGCATTTTTCAATAACGCGAATGAACGTTCTACGGTCATGGCATCTTTCATAGAATCCTCAATCAACAATATATCACCATGTTTAATCTCTGGCATATATTGAGTTCCAAAAATCCCTTGCATCGTATTCAGATTTCCAGCTATAAGACGTCCACGGGCACTCCCTGGATTAATAATCGTCCATGCATTACTGTTTTCTGTTTTTTGATTATAAGGAAGATGCCAGGGCTTTCGCTCATCGGTCCACACTTCAGGTTTAACCAACGCAATGGGTAATTCACTATGCATCAACACCTGCTCAAAATAATGATATGTTAGTCCCTTAAATGGCTCTACCTCGCCAAAAGAGGGAACAACTGCCGGACCGTAAAATGTAGGAATTCCCGTTTGCGCATATAATGCAAATAGTACGGCAGTGACATCGGAATACCCAATAATTATCTTCGGATCAGCGCGAAAGGCATCGTAGTCAATATATGGAAGCATGGCGTTGGAATTAAAACCGCCAATCGTTGACATTATACAGCGAACTTCTGGATCTCTTAAAAGCGCATTAAATTCAGCTACACGCTCTTGTATCGTTCCAGAGCGGTAGAAATCCTGTTTTCCTGTCAATTTACCTTCTTTGATTTTAAACCCCTTAGAACCCAAATACTGCTTTGCAGTCTCATAACGTGTTGGAACGGTTGCTGTGATTGGCGAAGATGGTGAGAAGAATCCAATGGTGTCTCCAGGATTTAGTGTGAATCGTTGATTATATTGCATGAGTATTCCTCCGTTTTTCTTATTATACGTAATTTATCATCGAACACCAATAAAAAAAGCATCCGAAGATGCTTAAATGGCAATGCGTTGAATTGATTTTGATTCCATGGTGGTATCGTCGATATCAATGACCACCGCATTCAAGAATGAATCGCCGCTTGCGACAGTATAACGGGTTTTTTCACCCAAGATAACATTGTGGTAGAGTTCTTCAACATCACGACCAATAATGCTATCACGAGCGCCACACATACCGACGTCGGTTATATATGCCACACGGCCAATTAAACGTTCATCGGCAGTTTGAACATGCGTGTGAGTCCCAACACAAGCGTTGATGTCTTCACTATATACATTTGCAAAAAGCATCTTTTCACTTGTTGACTCTGCATGAAAATCAACAAAATAATAATCAGCTTTAACATTTTCAAGAACATCGTCCATAAAAGGATACGGACTTCCACCAACGCGATTCATGAATGCTTCTCCATAGAGATTAACAACACAAATGCGTTTTTCTTTTACTGTATATACTTTGTAGTAGTTTCCAAAATCAACCGGATCTATATTCGCAGGAACCAGCAGTTCTGGACAGGACTCATAATCATCAAAAATTTCACGTTTCGCAAACGTATGATTTCCCATTGTAATACATTCAATACCTGCATTGATGAGTTGATTATAAATTTTCTTTGTAATCCCCTTACCATGTGCACTGTTTTCACCATTCGCGATTGTGAAATCAATGTCGTATTGCTGTTTTAACATAGGTAAGTGGTCAACAACAATTTGTCGACCACTTGCTCCTACAATATCTCCAACAAACAAGATACGCATTATTTTGCAAGCTCCAAGGCACGGAGTTCGCGAATAACCGTTACTTTAATTTGTCCTGGGTATGTTAGATTCTCTTCGATTGACTCGCGAATTTCGCGTGCCATCTTAACTGTTCCCAGATCATCAACTTCTTCTGGTACTACAAGTACACGAAGTTCACGACCTGCTTGAATTGCGAACGAACGTTGCACACCTTCATGCGTTGAAGCAATTGCTTCAAGATCTTCGAGTCGTTGAATATAACTTTCAAATGATTCGAATCGTGCTCCTGGTCGTGCTGCACTTAATGTGTCAGCAGCTGCTACAAGAACAGAGATTGCGCTCGTTGCATCAACATCACCGTGGTGAGATGCAATTGCATTCACAACGATTGGGTGTTCGTTATATTTCTTCGCAAGTCTTACACCAAGCTCAACGTGGGATCCTTCCATTTCAAAATCGAGACCTTTCCCGATGTCATGGAGTAATCCAGCACGTTTCGCAAGTTTTTGGTTAAGCCCTAACTCCGCCGCCATCATGCCGGCTAAATTAGCAACCTCAATACTATGTGCAAGTGCGTTTTGACCATATGAATAACGGTATTTGAGACGTCCTAAGACATTCACAATTTCTTTATCCATTTTACTAATACCAAGTTCAAAGAGTGTATCTTGACCTGTTTTTGAAATAATTGTATTCAGTTCTTTTCGTGCTTTATCAACCGCTTCTTCAATGCGTCCTGGTTGAATACGACCATCACTGAGTAATGTTTCAAGAGCCATTCGCGCAACTTCACGGCGAATTGGATCAAAACATGATAATGTAATAACTTCCGGTGTATCATCAATCAATAAATCAACACCTGTAGCGTTTTCAAAGGCACGAATATTTCGACCTTCACGACCTATAATACGGCCTTTCATTTCTTCGTTTGGTAATGTAATTGTTGTAGAAGTACGTTGTGTTGTTTCTTCTTGTGCATAGCGTGAAATAGCAAGAGATATAATATTACGTGCGATGTCATCAGCTCGTGAACGAGCTTCCTCCTCTTGATCACGGATATATGACAATACTTCATGTTCCATTTGTTTTTCTACAATTTCAAATAATTCTGTTTTAGCTTCTGAAGCAGGCATCGATGCGACGCGCTCAAGCTCTCTAAGTTGTACTTCCGTACGTTCATTTAATGCTTCTTCCATCTTGTCCAATTTGGCAGATTTAGATTCTAAATCGCGTTTCATATCAAGTAGCTCATTATCACGAGTGACAATATTCTTGTCGCGCATATTTAAATTTTCGTCACGGCGTTCGAGACGACTTTCAAATTCTTGTAATTCTTGTCGTAATTTTTGCGCTTCTCGTTCAGCATTTAATTTAACTTCATAGGCATTCGTCTTCGCTTCTAAATGTGCTTGACGAGTTAATGTTTCTGCTCTTTCTTTTGCGTCATTGATAATTGAATTCGCTTCTTTTTTAGAGCGACTAATTCCTAATTTGTTGATGACGACCATCGCAATCCCCATAACAACAAATACAATCAAACCGGTAATGATGGAGAATAATGTTACATTGTCCATTATTTGCCCCTACCTTCTTTAAAATAATTAAATTGTTAGATAACTAACATATATATAATACTTTATTTTGGAGCGTTTCACAACTAGAAATCAAACCACCCATACTGAATTGCCTCGTCTTTTACAGTTTCCATCTTCACCACAATGAAAACCGTATCATTTTCCGCTTTTTACGTTCAACATGAATTCACTTATGGGTCCGAAATTTAAACTCCGAAGGTACACTCTCTATAATCTTGCTTACAATGAAACAAAAAAAAAGAGTCTATGACTCTTTTTCAGTAGATTGTTCTTTTGGTGGCAACACTTTATCGCGAACCAAGGCTCCAACCTCTTTTTTAATTTCTGGATTATCGTCAAGGTATGTACGTACTGCTTCACGACCTTGTCCAATTTTTTGGTCATTATAAGAATACCATGATCCGCTTTTATTGATAATGTTGTGTTCAACACCTAAATCAATAACTTCACCAGTATAACTAATACCCTTACCATAAATGATTTCAACTTGTACCGCTTTAAATGGCGGTGCTACCTTGTTTTTTACAACTTTAATGTTCGCTTTATTCCCAACGATATCTGTACCTTGCTTAATTTGTTCAGATCGACGAATATCTAAGCGGACCGATGAGTAAAACTTAAGCGCGCGACCACCTGGTGTTGTTTCGGGACTTCCAAACATAACTCCCACTTTTTCACGTAATTGGTTAATGAAAATCGCTGTACAGTTTCCACGGTTCATACCACCTGCAAGTTTACGCATCGCTTTTGACATCATCCGTGCTTGTAAACCAACATGTGCATCTGACATTTCACCATCAAGCTCAGCTTGAGGAACTAGAGCAGCAACACTATCCACAACAATAAGATCAACGGCACCACTACGTACTAACACATCCACGATTTCTAACCCTTGCTCACCCGAATCCGGTTGAGATAGGATTAACTCATCAATATTTACGCCTAAATTTTGTGCATAAACAGGATCAATGGCATTCTCAGCATCAATAAATGCAGCTTTCCCACCGGTCTTCTGGACTTCTGCAATTGCATGAAGTGCCAGCGTTGTCTTACCACTTGATTCAGGACCGTAAATTTCAATAATACGGCCTTTCGGATAACCACCAATTCCGAGTGCAGCATCTAATGCTAAGGAACCCGAACTGATTGCATCAATATCAACGGCACTACGTTCGCCGAGTTTCATGATGGATCCTTTACCAAATTGTTTTTCAATTTGTTTCAGTGTTTCGTCTAAAATTTTATCTCTTTTATCATTTTCCATGGTGATCTCCTCTAGTTTAAATACACGAGTTTACTTTGAAATCCTACATTGATTCTGTTAAATATGAACGTGCTTGAATTACATAGGATGCACCACTGAGTAGTGACATGATTGTTGCAAACCATACAAGTATGGATGAGAACGGTACTCCAAACAATTCAAATGGTAAGTTGTTGAGTAAAACAAAAATAATTGCAAGCATCTGCGCTACAGTTTTTACTTTACCTAAATACCCAGCTGCCATTACCATACCTTTTTGAGATAATAACATCCGGACTGCATCCACGATAGTATCACGCCAAATCATTACAATAACTGCAACAACAGGAACAACCCCTTGGTATGCAAATAGAACAAACAATGTATTCACCAATAACTTGTCTGCAATTGGGTCTAAGAATTTTCCAAATGTTGTCACCATGTTACGGCTTCGCGCTAAATAACCGTCTACAAAATCGGTAAGTGACGCTACAATAAAGACAATGAGGACTATGATACTTTTGAGTGAAATTGAAACATGATCAATTGTATAGTATGGAATACTAATTCCAAATTGGCTATATGGGAAAAGTTCAATGAGTAAAATAATCGGTATTAAAATAATTCTAAAAACAGTCAATTTATTTGCTAAATTCATGATTGCGTTGCTCCTTCAATAAACGTAAAGGTTAACAACACGACATCTGCAGGCGCGATGCTTGGATCAATTTCCAAATCTACGCCATTAACCTTGATTGTATTTCCTTTGAATGCTCCGTATTGGACTTCAATTTTTTTGTTCTTACTTGGTTTAACGGTAACTTTTGCCGTCTGGCCTTGTGGGTATGTTCCACTTGCTGGGCTTGTCATAATCTTGCCATCTTCTTCAAACTGCATCCAAGACGTTGCGTTGAATGTGAAATCAAGGGTGACATCTTTCCCTTGTTCCCAGCCCGCAATTGTATATTCTGTTGGGGATGTACGATTGACTGTCACCGTTGTATTTGGCTTGGTTTCCGGAGTTGTTTCAGTTCCAGTATTACCACTGCCTTCTGCAGGTTTCTCTTCCTCTTCGACTTTAGGAACAGTAATTACAGGTTTTTCGATGGGATCGGAACTTCCGAACATCGGTACAACATATGTGATTGCTAAATAACCAAACAAGGTTACAATTGCAACCCCAAGTACAACAAGACCGACCGTACCAAAATCAAATCGTCGTGATTTTTTAGCCCGGTGCACTTTAACGTTTGCATTCGGGTTCACTTTATTTCTTATATTCGTTGTAATTTCATCTTGTTTTTGTATTTGTGATACCGTAATGGAATCAGTATACGCATGAATGGTATCATCCAATTCACCACGCAGTTCATCATAGCTAACCCCTAAGGCATTTGCATAATAACGAACAAAATAGCTGAGGTATGAGAGGTCTTCTTTAAAAAACTGAATGTTTCCCTCTTCAATCGCTTCCAATTGAATTGTCGAAAGTTTTGTCGTTTTACTCATATCTTCAAGTGACAATCCTTTTTCAATTCGTTTTTCTTTTAAAATGGATCCGATTCTGTCCAACTTTAACCCACCTTCCTTATATATTTACTTATTTGTTTTCATACATACCGATTATAACAATCTAAACAAACTTTTACAATGCGTTCACATGGATAAAAAAAGGAGCTTACGCTCCTTTAATGCATATACAATCATTAAGCCATGTTCTGTTACGATAATCATTTATCTACGTCCTAAGACGTCTCCGTGATACTTCAATTTGTATGTTAGAGTTCCCCTACCAATTTTGGGTTTCTCGCTTATGGGGTTTACCGCGTTCCACTCTACTGTTTTCACAATAGACTCCGTCACTGTGGCACTTTCAAGTCGCCATCCATAGCCGAAGCCTTAGGATATTGATCTGCCGTCATAGATGCCTCTATGCTCTGACTTATGGTTTCATCAGACACAAACACTACAGTCATCGCAGACTGTGCGAGCATGGACTTTCCTCTACATTCTAACGAATGCAGCGATTATCTTTCATGTACGTGAGTATTATACACTATTTATCTTGGTTTTCGAAGACTGCAGCCTCTAATTTTGAAATTCTTTTTAGAACATCAACGTGACTGTATTGGTTTGGAGTTATGTCGCCTTGTGCGCGTGATTTGCCTTCATACTCTAGTAACATCTTACGTTGCTGCGCTAATGATTCTTCATATTTCATTAAACGCTCGTGTTGTTCTTTAAGAAGTGTTTCAAACATTGCATAATCATTTAAAACATCATCTAAAAATTGATCAACTTCAAGCGCACTGTATCCTTTGAAATCGACATGGAATTCTTTGTTTAAAATCATATCTTGTGTTAGTTTCTGTGTCATCGTATTCACCTCACAAGTATTATCTCAAAAAGGGTCTATGACTTCAAGCACGATTGCGTGCATTTCGTTTCCCGCAGTTTTCTTTACCGCAATTTCATGAAAATACACAAATCTTTCATATTTTACAGGCGTACTTCCCCCTTCCGTAACTTCCCACATTTCAAAAGTATGTAAAAATATGGAATTATAGTATAATAACTATGGTGATTCTATGATAAATTATCCTGGTAGCAAAAAAGTCTACCAAAGAACAACCACTTCTGGTGTTACTAGCCGGCGTGGTATGAGTTTAGAAGAAGACCTCAACAGAACCAATGAACAGTATCTCATTCGAGAGATTGCGGTGGTCCATAAAAAGCCGACTCCGATCCAGATTGTTAATGTTGACTATCCTTCGCGAAATAAAGCTAAAATAACCGAAGCATATTTTAGACAGGCTTCGACCACTGATTACCAAGGGGTTTGGAACAGCTATGCTTTAGATTTCGAGGCTAAAGAAACACGGAACAAAACTGTTTTTCCACTTGCAGCGCTGCACCAGCATCAAATTGACCATTTGACTGCGGTTCATCGACAAGGGGCAATCGCCTTCTTAATTATACGTTTTAGCGAGTATGACGAAACTTACCTGATCTTTGCCAAAGACTTACTGCCATTTATAAAGGATACAACGCAACGTTCAATTCCATATAAATGGATCAAACAACACGGTCATAGTGTGACCGCGTCCTACCAAATACCTTGCAATTACATCCCTGTAATCGCAGAGGTCTACCAAAAAGGAGTATCTTATGAGTGATAACAATGAGAAAACAGTTGAATTCCGACGTGTTTCAGATGGAAACACAGCGCCTTCAACTGATAATTCAAAAAAGAAACAATCAAAAGGTCCAATGAAAAAGAAAAAAAGAAAAGAACCCGTGGCCGGTAAACTTAAAGCACAACGCATTACCGCTTGGGTATTAATCGTTTTAACATCACTTGGTGTTCTCGGTGTTGCAACTGTCGGTATATATGCCGGAATTCAGATTAATAAAACAACACCACTGGCTCATGAGGATTTCATCCCAACATCGAGTTCAACATTCTACGCATCCAATGACCAATCCTTCTTTGAAACAGGATACAAATTGCGAGACAACATTGGTTATGATGACCTATCCAATTCTGTCATTGATGCCTTTATTGCAATCGAAGATTCTCGTTTCTTTACCCACAACGGGTTTGATGTTCCACGTTTCACACGTGCAGCACTCAATAACTTAAAGAAAACTGTAACGAGTGGGAGGTTAGACTTCTCTGAAGGTGGATCAACCTTCACGATGCAATTAATTAAACAAACAGAATTTATGTCTGATGGGTCAGATGGTGAAGATGTCAAAGGTCCTGATGTCGGAAGCTCTGGAATCAGCCGAAAAATTCAGGAAATCTACCTTTCACAAAAAATTGATGGTGGTGGTGTTCTAAGTAAGAAACTTATCTTAGAACTGTATCTCAACCAAATTGATTTTGGAGTTGGAAACAATACCGTTGGTATCGAAAACAGTTCCAAGGCCTATTTTGGAAAATCAGCAAGTGAGCTTAACACGGTTGAAGCCGCAATGATGGCTGGTGTTATCAATGCTCCATATGCTTATTCGCCATATATGAATATTCAAAAAGCGAACGAACGAACACAACAAGTTCTCGACTTAATGCTTCAACATGGTTATATTAGCGACGAAGAGCATGCAATTGCATCTGCTGTCCGTGTTGAGGACTTATTGGTCGAACGTAAAGCGCAACAAGGAAATGCACACCCTTATCAATCCTACGCTGACGCTGTAGTCGAAGAGGTTATTGAATTAACAGGAAAAGATCCTGGAAAAGTGCCAATGAAGGTTTATACAGCACTTGACTTAGATGTTCAAGCTGGCCTTGACCGCGTTCAAGCTCGTGAAATTGAAGAACTAACATTTGATGAAGATTCCGGCATCCAAGTTGGATCCGCAGTCGTCAATAACAAAACTGGTGAGATTGTCGGAACTGTTGGTGGTTATGATTATAACGGACAACGAATCACAAACCGTGCAACGAATACTAAGTACGCTCGTGTTCGTCCTGCTTCTACATTGAAACCTGTCGTCAGTTATGCGCCAGCATACAACTACTTAGGTTGGTCAACGGACCACATCATTACCGATGATCCATACGATACGGGTGGTGGATTTGTTGTTACAAACTACGATAACCGCTACGAAGGTGAAATCACGTTAGACCGTGCTATCTCCGATTCACGAAACGTGCCGGCTGTAAAAACGTTTATGACCGTCGCAGACAAAATCGGGTACGATGCATACCGTCAATACTTCACAAATATCGGATTAACAATTGATGAAACTAACAACGGCTTTGGCTGGGGAGTTGCGATGGGTAATGACCCACTCTATGCAACACCTGCTGAAATGGCCGCTGCAAATGCTATGCTTTACAATGATGGAAAATATATCAAACCACATACTGTCGTTCGCATCGAATTTGAAGATGGTAGTGCTCCATACGTACCAGAATACACTCCAACACAGGTTATCCAACCTGGAGCTGCATACATGGCAACCCGAAACATGAAATATGTTATCGACAGCGGAAGTACAGACTATACAAACGTAACACGCAGAAACTACCCAGTTTACGGTAAAACAGGAACTAACCAGTATGACCCGATTATGGCGGATGAACTTGGTTACCCTAAAGCGGCACAAGAGTCCCGTCTCATGATGACCGCTACCGGGGATTTCTCAATCTCAACGTGGGTTGGATTCCCATCTGCTGATCGCGGACAGATTAGTCAACCTTATTTCTCACCATCAGAGCAAGAGCGTAATGTACCTGGTAAACTAAACAGTTACATTCTGTCCTTACTTGAAGATTCATTCGGTGTTCCAACAGATGTCTCAATGCCTTCTGATGTAACTCAGATTACACATATTAAAGGACCTTTCCCATATCAGTCACCATTACCTGATATGAATAAAGACCTAATTTCAACTGGATACATTCTGAAAGACTTCGCAAAACTTGCTGAAGCAAAACCTCAGGATCTAAGTCCACTTTCAGACGCTACATTTACGGCAACATCTATTGGACAGCAATTCACATTCAATATTGATATGACAGCTTACCCTGATGCTTCAAAACTCAAAGAAGCGGATGCAAGCTTAGTAATGCCTCACCCACACGGTGGTAGTGTTACTGGAAAACGTGTCTTCGATGAATCCTGGATTTATGGTGCAGTCAGATACAAAACAGAAATCCGAGCAGACGGAAATCCTATTGCAGAGCAAATGAGTGAATCAAACACCTTCACCGTTGCTGCTTCTGTTCCACCAGGAACAAAACAACTTGAAGTTTGCTCATACTACACATTTGAAAAAGCAACATCACGGAAATCAAATCAAATCTGTAAGCCGGTAGACGCTTCTCAAATTCCTAGCGAAGCCTTCCCGAACTTTGTTGGCCAGTCTTATGGCATCATGCGTGGTTGGGCTGAACCAAAAGGAGTAACACTGCAACCAAACTTTGTCGTACGAAACGATATGGCATATGGTGAAGTAATAAGCGTCTCACCAAATGTTGCAGGTAAACAGTATACTTCGAAAGAACTTGCGGCATTGACCTTAAAAGTTGATGTTAGCGATAATCAATTCGAGTCCGGCATTACCGTAGAGACATTGCTCAATGATCCAAATTCTCAGTATTTGAACATTGTGAATGCATCCGGTCAAGACAAGAAACGCATTATTGGTTATACCGTCAACGGTACAACCACACAATCTATTCGAACATCCGTCGTTGGAAAAAACCCAGTAACTCTTGTTCTTGAATAACAAACAAAAGCACCAACTTACTAGGAACTGACCTAGTTCCTTGGGACTCAAGAAAAAACCTCTTGTAAACGAATTATTGTAAAATGATTCAATACGGGAGGTTTTCTTATGGGAACACGGATTATGCATAGTTATGAGATAAAAATGAA